>NZ_CP152438.1:0-665485 GCF_039134555.1 Bacillus sp. BR3(2024) | reverse complement strand
ATTTAATTCTTTTAGAACAGATGAAAGCTCTACAGCTAATTCAGAAATAACAAACTTATGATTGATTAATTCTACATATGCTTCCATAAATAATGTATCTTTATTTATACCATCAGCCTCTGTTTTTATAGGGGCTTTTGTTATACGTTGATTCATATTTTGAATTTGAATGGTTTCTTTCACATGTATAAATAGATCTTCTAATAAACCTGGTGTAGACTCTAATTCTTGTTTTTCAATTTCCTCTGTGACAGCACTTATAAATTCCCATAATACTTTTGCACCTAGTAGTTCTGCTAAGCGTTTTTCACGCATTTCAAATGTTTTCATATTCATATTGAACACTTCCTCTTCTGTATTTTTTACTATTAATTGGACTATCTAAATTATGATGGAACAGCTATATTGGCAATCAAATTCTCTACCTCTATCATCGTAAACTATAGTTTACAAGAGGGGCTAAAAATAGATTCCACGCTTGTTCCTAAAAATTTTGCTATTTTTATAGCTAACCTAACGTTAGGTTGTTTTTTATTATTCTCTATCTCAGAAATATAAGTGCGCGATAAACCAACTTGTGCCGCTAACTTTTCTTGTGATATTAGTTTTTCTTTCCTTAATTCAGCTATCTTATTCATTGCTCTACTCCTCTCCACTTTTGTATTCATATGATTACAAAACAATTGTAAACCATAGTTTACTTAATCGTCAACAATGTTTTACATGTTTTTTCTCTATTTTAGTTTCTTTTTGTAAATTATTGTTTACAATTGTACTAGGAGGATTATATATGAAGAAAACTCTTGGTGAAATTATAAAAAATTATCGTTTAACAAATAAACTATCCTTACGCGAGTTTGCTCAAAAATGTGATGTTAGTCATACTTATATAGACAAACTTGAAAAAGGTGTAGATTCAAGAACTGGAAAACCTGTAGAACCTACACTTTTAGTAATAGAAAAGATATCAAATGCCATGAATATAAGCACAAAATCCTTATTAGAAGAAATAGGATTCATTACAAGAGATAATATTAAGGTAACTGATACAGAATTAGAACAGTGGTTTAAAGCTATTAAAAGTGCCTCTCCTCAAAAGCAGGAGGAATTAAAGAAGTTTTGGGAGTTTTTAATACAAAAGTAAAACTAAATTAGCTAAAAGGCCTCCACCTTGATAGGGTGGAGGTCGCTGGTTCGAGGCCAGTCGGGATCATACTGAAACCCCTTAATATTCAAGGGATTTCTTATGTATAATAGTTTACTCCTAATGATGAAACAATAATTTTGGGGCAAAAAATTTCTGCATTATATTTTTACTTAATCTTTATTTAAAATACTGCAAATTAGACTCATAAATCACTTTTATCAGACAGCACTTTTCATCAACTAATTATACCTATAATTTAACAATTATTAGAGCACAGAATTGTTTTTTTAGATCACCTTTCCTTTTTTTGGCACATTAACATGTTGCATAGTTTTCTTATTGACTGTACAAACTAAAGTTATAATCTAAAGGAGGGATTGCGTTATGGCAGAATTAGATACTTTAGTTGAAAAGTTGAATTCCCAATTGGTTAATAAGTCCGTTGAACAACCACTTATGACTTACCAGGATAATACCAGTCGCGACCCTATCACACGCTCTGAGGTAGGGAATAAAATTAAAGCTCGAGGCTCAGCAACTATTGAAAGTTTTGTTAACCATGAAGGGGAATTTGAAAAAATCACACTTCCTAATGGCCAAAATTTTTGGTATGCAAATAATCTAAAAGTAACATATAAATATACCAGTTCAACACATGGTGAAAGATGGATATATCCAGGTGGTGTTTTTGTAGATAATGTCTGGAACGAATTACACCCTACCGGAACAGTAACATTTATATTTAACCTTGAGGTACAGAAAAATGGGACAATTGGCCTAAACGTTACTATAGATGCAGGCCATGAAGATCGACCAGGTCATTTTGTTAGAGATCATGTTGTTGTTCACTTTAGACAAAACGCAATAAAAGCATTTCAAGATTACACAGGTGTTGAAATATCATCAAGTTAAGTCCTAAATTAAAATTGTTTATTTATTAAGTAAAACTCACATTATATAATGTGAGTTTTGTCATTCTATATAAATTTAAAGTAACATTTTTGTTTTCGAGTTAGTTTTATAAAAGTAACGAAAATGATTGTATTTGGTAATGTGCCTTTGCATCGTTCCATAAGTATCCTATAAATACTTCGTAAAACATACTGTGTAACCCTTATTACTTCTTATCAATGAAAGCCATCATGATAGATACATTAAGTTCGTTTGTTTTGTAAAAGTAGCGAATGGTAACGTTTCTTTTGTTAACAGTAACATTACTATTAACAAAAGAAACGTTACATTTAAATTGCATATCAAGTGCTAATGAAATATTGATTTTATTAAAAACACTCTTAGCTTAGCCCCTTTAGCAAACAATTCTAGAGACTCCATTCTTCTCCTTATAATGAGCAGAGAGTTGAATCTGCACTATCCTGTAAGTCATGTCCTGCTTCGTAGAAACAAAAGTAAAGATAAAAAAAAGACCTCCCTAAGGAAGTTCATTTTTAATTATATAGTGTTATTGACGGTTCAAGTATTTGTTCTTCACTTACTTTTCCTTGATAGCCCTTAGAATTGAACCAGTTGCTATTAACATCGTACCTGCTACAAAGAATGACGCACTAAGTACAAAGAAACCTGTAAGTACATTTGTATTGATAATATAATTATACGCATCTCCGCCTACGTAGGCATATTTATTTGAATCGGTATATGTTTCAGAATTTTGATATCCTCCGAGTCTATCGAACCCTAAGAAAAGTAATACTGCTGAATGAATGTAAAAGATGATTCCCCAAATTGTCCATTTTTTTGTTTTCACGATAATTCTCCTTTTTGTGTCTGTTATTCATTAATTAATTCATTTATACAGTTTAATTGTTTTTTATTAGAATGTAAATCATATTAATCTCGACTTTCTTAGCCTCAACATCTATTCCTAGCTTATCAACTTCTGATGTTAATTAATTCTTATTATCAACAAGGTTTAAAACCTCTTAGAACCCTGTCCTTCTATTGTCAAGTTTCTTTCGCTCAGCATCCATGCCTTCTTTAACCTTTCTCTTGATGTTTGTTAATTCATTCTCTTTATCATCAATTTTCTTTTTCAGCTTCCACACTCTCATATTTCTTTCTCGGATACTCAACATTTCCATACCATGTGTCTGAACCAACCTATACCTATTCTCTCCACAAGTCCTCCCCCGATTGTGAAAATCCCCCCTATACATCAATAAAGGAATGAGTCTCCTCATTCCCCTTACCGTTATACAGACAGCTAAGAACATAATTTTGTGGCCACAAATGGTCACAGTACTTACAATAATCATTACCATTTCAGTAGAATTTTGTTTATATAAATCAGTAAAAATGCATTTAAATCAACGTTCACCTCATAATTTAACTAGGAGAGCCTCTCCGGGGTCATAGTTGTAGAAACCGTGTCAAATTAATGTTTAATGCGGTTTTTATTTTCTGTTGACTTAACATTGACTTGACGCAGGGTGGAGGTCGGCTGCAACGGTTAGTTATACGCCTCCAATTTCATTTTCAAAAACGAAATAGGAGGCGTTTTTTCTATTACATAGTATTTATGAAGAACGAGAAAACACAGTTTGAAGACCATCATTACAAACCTGATGATTGTAAAACAGTTGGTCTCTCCCCTTCAACGATTAATACACGGCTGAAGACATTACGAGTGATGTTCCGCTTTTTAGTTGATGAAGAATTGATTGAGCATAATTCTATGAAGCAAATAAAAAACGTAAACGAACCACAAGAGGAGATTGCTGTACTTACAGTTGATGAATTACGACGTTTACTTGATGCTTAAAATAAACGAGGGTATAGTAATTTTCAAGATTGCGTTATTATGAATCTCTTATAGACACATTCTTGCGTATCAGCGAAGCGCTGTCACTTACAGTTAACGATATTGATTTTTCAATAGTAACTACCTCCAATTGTTATTGAATTCTTTTTCCTATGTATAAATCCGACCCCTGAATTGCTTCGTAACGTTAATTTCAAAAAAGCTTCAAAACTTCTTTTCGTATATCTTGGAAGAGGCGCCGGTAGAAAGATGGCCAGCTACTACTCGTCTCTCACACTATTAAATCCCACCCTAAGTCGATTTTGTAACGGAGAAACTGAAAAAAAATGCAAAAAAGACGTGAACCGAGGTTCACGCCTATATTTCAATTATTCTTCATCTTCGTCACACATAAAATGTTTAGCTATCTACCACCTAGCCTATACTCTTAACTTTTGAAGAATTTAAGATACTTAACATCCTCATCTTCAAAACATCTTCCTTCTGATTTTTTGTTAGCAAAGTTAAAAAACTCTTTTGCAATTTCTAAATCACCCAATTCATACGCAACTTTTCCTGAAATAAATTCTTTTTCCCCTGTATCAATACGCATAAATCCGGTTAAAAACATTTTATCTGACCATTTTTTTGCTGTCTTAAAATCCTTTACAATAAAACAAGTATCAATAATATCATTCACTAAATCATAACTTTCATTATAAATACCTTTCGGATTAGGCAATACACTCCAAGCCTCTTCTAATAATGTAATAGACTCATTATGATTACCTTTATCAAATTCATCATTACTCTGATTAACGAGACTTTCGAATTTCTCTTTTAAAGGTGATTGTAATATAGCCATATTGCTCCTCCTTAAATAATGTCTTTAATCAAGTCAAAATATTTATCATCTTCTTCAAAAAATATCTTGTAACCTTCTAGCATGTATGCTTTTAATAAATATTCCTTAGCTTTTTCACGTTCTCCACATTCGAACAAGCTCTCTCCAAGTCTCAATAAAATCAATGGATTCGAAATACCGTCTGGACAGTTTAAAGCATTATAAAAATTACTTTTTGCCATTTCATAGTCATCTTTAATAAGATAAGTGTCGCCTATTACTGTATATAACCAAGTACTTGCTTCCCAATCCGTCTTTGGTGCTGGCACCATATCTAAAGCCACTAAATATTTCTCCAGTGCTTGATCAAATTGTTCTACTTCAAATAGAAGATCTCCCTCTTCACATAGTTGTACAATTTGATTGTATATTTTGTCATCTAGTTCTAGTTCCAATTCCCTTTACCTCCAATTATTTTTTAGTTGGTGGCAAATATCTCTCACCTAATTTAGCGCCTGCTGATCTATTTAAACTAAAATGATCCAATTCATAATTAACAGAATCTAGCATCCATTTTCTAACTTCCTTAGACTTTGCTCCATAATGCCTACCAATACTATTCCACCACGAGACAGCATCGGTTAGATGAGCCATATCTGATTTACTAAGATCATACCACACTCCATCACTTGCCTTAAATTGCATTTTACCGGCACGTGTTGTCCTAATTCTTGGTGGATTTTCATTTTTCATTTTTTCTATTACTTCACGGCCAGTTCTTGATTTCTTTCCAGGTGTCTTTCCTAAATATTGTTCTCTTAAACTTTTAACTTTTTTAGGTGACGATTTTTTTATAGTACTAGCAGATCCATTTGAAGAAGACTGGAATTTTTGAAGAGTATCCTTAGCATTTTGAATTGATTTATGTAAAACAAATCCACCATGTCCAACCACACCAACACCAGCTACTGTAGCAACTCCATTTAACGGAAGAACAATTGGTGATGCCAATCCGCCGGTTCCTACTCCCGCCACGAAGGTTAAGAAATTAGAGGCACCTATAAGTGAAATACCTTCAAAAATTTCTATAACAGATCCTACCATCGATAAAGCATTTCCAGTAAGCCTTCCAGCTTGATAAGTCATCTTGCTTTCTAATTTATCATTATCAGGCGTTTTAAGTCCAATAAAGTTTTCCGCTGCTGCACTGCCAGCACCTTGAAAAAATTCAATAACACCATTTAAATATTCCCAAGCACCAATAGCTGTTTTTTCATACCATGATCTATTATCTTCCTGAGCCTTTAAAGCCACTTGTTTTTCTATTAAATCCATTTCCTCGATTTGATCTTGAATAGCTTGTTCATACATAATTTCTTGAATAGGTGTTAGCCATTCCATATTTAATTCTCTCGTACTAAATGTGCCGCTTGCAGGACTGAATCCTTTCCCACTCTGTACTTCTGCAAGGCCTGTAGCAATGCTAGCAGCTAATTGAATTGCTGTACTATAGTTATTTCTAGATGTTTGATTAAATTCATGTAGATGATCTAGCTTTTTTTGAAGTTTTTGCCTCATGAGAGTAAAAAGATTCGCCATAGCTTCCATACCCGGCATTGGCATAGCTTGACTGATGGCTTCCATACTTGCTTTCATTCGGTCAATTTCTCGAATTTGTTCTAGCAACTCTTGTTCAATGACATCAGTTGAAGCTACTTGTGATTCGAAATCATTGGGAAAAGCATTATTTTGACGAATTAACTCTTCACATAAAAAAATAATTCCTTGAGCCAAAGGGCGAAAGGTTTGGACAAAGAATGTTCTTGCACTTTCGTAAGTTTGGCCTTGTAAAACAGTATCACCTGCAAAAGAGTCAATCGACTGAATGGCTTGTTCCATCCCTTGAATGGTAGCCGTACATACAGCATTCATGCTTTGAGTCTGGTTCTGTACTTCTCCCAAATACATATTTAAACTCATGCATTGACCTCCCTCGCTAATTGTTGTTGCTGATAGGAAAGCTCATTTTCTAAATCACTAAGATCTCGTCTTTCTTTAAGTAACGCTTCTTTTTTGTTTTCGAATTTAAATGTAAGTTTCCGCTCAATGTGTTGTGCTTCTTGACAGATATTTGTAAAAAAATGAGATAATTCTCTATCTCCATGCCAATTTTCTAAAATTCGGTTAAACAAACGACGATTCTGATTTTTCCATTCATAAAAGTCCTCTTCTGCTTTCTCTTGAGTTTGAATCGCGCATTGATTTCGGTCCTGTTCTTCAAATACACTTCGTAACTTTTGATTTAATTGTTTGATTTGGTTTTCAATATCTTGACTCATCTTTTTCCTCCTATCGTTTTACCTTTACGAAGGTGGTCACATTAGCGAAAAGTATTTTGAAGTTCGTTATCCATTCTCTCAAATTCGTTAGCTACCGAATGAATATTATCGACTGTCTGTTGAAAGGCGGCAAAAAATTGTTTCGTTAAATCTAAAGCTTGCTGATTTGCTTCTTGTGCTTTGGAATTAACATTTAACGTAGTACGATTCGCCTTCGTAATAGAACGATTTATCGCACTCTGGATAGTATCAGAAGCATTCCTCATTTGCGTTGCGATTTGTTCTGCTGTTTGAAAATTACTTTGAAATTGTCCCATCGCTTAAACCCTTTCCAATATTTTTATAGAAAATTATACCATATGGGATTATATCACTGTAGCAACTATTCAAATTTATAACTTATAATTTGTTAATGGCTTCCCTTCAACAAATTTTAGCTTTCTTTTAAATTTAAAAATTAAATCGCTAAACAAATAATGTTTTATGACATGATTATTCATACATGCTTCAGCCTTCAAATGTCAAAAGATGGTTATCTAGCAATAAGAGATAATTATGGAAATAGTTGGACGAATTCATTTAAAAAAACAGATGAATTTAGGATTGATCTCATCCTTATTGACGAAATCGATTGTTTAAAGTTTCCCACACTATATACAACGACATCACACTACTTCCGAAAATTACTGTCTTATTTGTATCAGACGCCAGCAAATGGCAAAATATAATTCATTGTAAACTATCGAATCCCTTTCCTACCCATACTATATAATAAATTAACCCAAGACTCCGGCAATAACATATATGAGTGTAAAGAATACTTCAATCACTCCCTAAAGAGAAGCAGATTGAGGTACTTGAGAATCAAGCTCATTTTGAAGCTGTGGCAAAGATGATTGAACAAAACAATTTAATTCTTTTAGAACAGATGAAAGCTCTACAGCTAATTCAGAAATAACAAACTTATGATTGATTAATTCTACATATGCTTCCATAAATAATGTATCTTTATTTATACCATCAGCCTCTGTTTTTACAGGGGCTTTTGTTATGCGTTGATTCATATTTTGAATTTGAATGGTTTCTTTCACATGTATGAATAGATCTTCTAATAAACCTGGTGTAGACTCTAATTCCTGCTTTTCAATTTCCTCCGTTACGGCACTTATAAATTCCCATAGTACCTTTGCACCTAATAGTTCCGCTAAGCGTTTTTCACGCATTTCAAATGTTTTCATGTTCATATTTAAACACTTCCCTTATCTAATATTTTCTTGAAATTAATTAATAAGTTATTTCATTTTAGGAAAACAATATAGAAACATAACTTATCTTGTTTATAATTACACAAAACGTGACATTAATCTTCAAAAAAAAGAGTCCAATCAAAATTTAGTACCTTAGCTATATTCTTTGCGACAGGAACACTTGGATTTCTTTCACCACTTTCAATCATTGCATACATACTTCTAGATATTTTTGCCTTATATGCAATATAATCCTGTGTTTTCTCTGTATATTTGCGTTTTTCCAATAACCATAACCTCATTATTCCCCTCCTTTTATTGTCACAAAATGTGTATCCAATAATCACATTACATGAAATTAATTATAAATTCAATACTTTTTACACATTTCGTGTATTTTATTAAATGTTACATATTGTGACGTTATAATTGATATAGAAAACATCTAAAAGGAGGTAGCAAATGTTTGGCACAAGACTACACACTCTTCGAAAAGAACACAAACTGCGTCAAGAAGACATGGCAAAACAACTAGGAATTGCCCGAACTACATATGCAATGTACGAACAAGGAAATCGTGAACCCGATTATAATACATTGATAAAATTAGCTACTTTCTTTGAAGTATCAATTGATTACCTCCTCGGTATGACTGAAATAAGAAAAGCTATAGACATAAAAGATCCTGACCTTTATCAATGGTTTAAAGATATAAACAATGCGACTCCTCAAAAACGTGAGGAATTAAAAAAGTTTTGGGAGTTTATAATACAAAGAGAAGACTAGATTATTTAAAAGACCTCCACCTTGACAGGGTGGAGGTCGCCGTTTCGAATCCATTCGGGATCATAATAAAGAAACTCCTTGATAATCAAGGAGTTTTCTTATGTATAGCAGGTTATTCAAGTTGATGAAACAGCACTTTCGGGGCAGAAAATATTTTCTACCTTTAAAATACAGTGCTTTTTCACTTATAATATCTTAAATTATAATACCTAACCTTACTCTAACAATAATACTAAATAAAATTTGGTTATTTTTATTTCAATACAAAGCTTGTAATAATTCCATATACTACCCCTAACACAATTGAAACAAGAGTACCTAATAAAAAATACTCCGCCCAATCCCTATCATCCATTTGTTTAAAACGCGCGAGTGATTTAGCTGTAAGAACAAATGTTAGAGCAGTGTATTGACTATTAATTACTAATACAATAACCAATATCCGTTCAATGTAACCAATTATTTTTCCTCTTGAAAAATTCTGTCCTTTGACTACCAAGTAAGTGTATTCTTCCGACATGCTAGCTTTTGAATTATCATCCTTGAAAATCCCGTCTTTATTAAAGGGATCTTTAAAAGCATATTTCCCCTCGAACAATGCAAGATGATTAGGTAATACTCCAAGTAATAATCTAATTATATGTCCGCTTACTGTAGTTGTAATTATTAACATAATAATTAAAAACATAATAATATCTATTGGTGAAATAATAGGTTTATCACCCGGTATTAAATGGAACAAAATCAACATTTTATTAATTAAACTCGATAAATCGATATCAAATATAAAATAATAAATAAATAAAAGCGATAAGATATGTAGGATTTGATCAACTAAAAAAAGACCTAACTCCCATGAGTTTTTTATGTGTAGTTCTTTAATTCTACCTGTTAATTCTATTTTTATAATATCTATTATAAAATGCAGAATTACTATCCATATTATTAGTAATAGTGGTTCTAATAACATCTCTATACAGATGCTACGTCTTAACGCAAATATAGTTAAAAACAAACCAAAAATTAACAACACAATATACTGCTTAGTAGTTGCATGCATTTTTTGCACTGTTCCTTTTACACGGCTTATTTTTATCATATCTATTAGAAAAGCTATCACTACTACGCATAATGTCGGTAATATCACTTGGAACAACATCTGCAAAAACATTCCATTTTTAATTGTGAATAAAATTAACAATATAAAATACGTTACTATTGCATGATGAATTAAATGAAGTTTTAAATATTTGCGTTTATCTTGAACCATTTTATCTGTCTGACAATAAAAATCTGCTATTAGATGTGCAATAATTAACGCTAACAAAATCATTTTAAATACATTCCTCTCCCATATATATCGTATATATTGACCTAATTTATTTAGTTTCTGTAGCTAGTTGGGGATAAAACCTATTTAAATGACTTTTAATATATGCTCTAATTACTGTATTAACTTCTTCTACAATTAATGAGACTTCTTCTTTGTCTTCTTCTTTATTAATTGTTTCCAAAATAATTAGTAACTCTTGTAATTGCTTAAATATTGTAAAGACCATTTCACTTTCTCCTTTTTTAAAGTGGCTAGAAATAGTTGCTGATGTTCTACTTAATTCATGTGCAATTCTTTTCTGTTCTCCAAATATTGCATATAAAGAACAAATCAATTTTTGGTTAACAGTTTGCTTACCTAACAATTTACTTTGCATTAATGCAAACAAATTTATAGTATTTTTATAATGATTTCCACTTTTATAATTAACAACTTCTTCACCTATATTAAAAACAATAGATGTATCCCTACTTGTCTTATTTTTAATCTTTTCATTTGCTATTCTAGCTTTTTTCACTAAAGAATGATTCCACCACTCAATATCGATTGCTTCTAAATCACCTTCAATATGCCCAAAAGATATACCGAAATATGGTTTTTGTTCCTGAAATCTCCAAATTAACTGCATATAAAAAGCAATAATATATGCAGTCGCATAATGATTACTTACAAGCAAGATTTCATCTCCCATTCTGTGTTTTGCTTTTATTATTATATTTTGATTACCCCAACTATTTATATCGTGTTCCCATTCTTTCAAATACGTGGTTACTTCCTCTCCTGCTGAAGTTGAATTAGTAACGTCCATAATAAAAACAGACACTGGTTGTTTCATGACTTACCTCCGTTGTATTTTTTACTAAACAGCTTAACTTTCAAAACCTCTAATTAAATGTTATGATAATCTACTTTAAAATTGGTCAAAATATTTATAACACATAAGAGATCTTTAACATATTAATTCCCTAGCGAAATTAATTCATATTTATTTCATTTAAAAATTACATTATAGTTCACCCCAATTAAATCAGCTAATTACACTTTAATTAGATCATTTGATCTAATTTTACTTCAACTTGATCATTTGATCTAATTTTATCTCAACTTGATCATTTGATCTAATTTTATCTCAACTTGATCATTTGATCTAATTTTATCTCAACTTGATCATTTGATCTAATTTTATCTCAACTTGATCATTTGATCTAATTTTATCTCAACTTGATCATTTGATCTAGTTTTACCTCAACTTGATCATTTGATCTAATTTTATCTCAACTTGATCATTTGATCTAATTTCATTTCAACTTGATCATTTGATCTAATTTTATCTCAACTTGATCATTTGATCTAATTTTATCTCAACTTGATCATTTGATCTAATTTTATCTCAACTTGATCATTTGATCTAATTTTATCTCAACTTGATCATCTGGTCTCATTTCACCTCAGTTAAAATGCTTAACCAGTTGTTACTTTATTAAATTTAAATGATTTGTCTGACTATAGGTCGCATAATACACCATAATTTTATCTATTCTGAACCTAATGAATAAAAATACTTAGCAATTAAAACGCTACTGTTTCATTTATATTTTTTCGCATTCAACTGGCATGATACTGCATAACGCTTATTAGCCCCTAAAAATTTTAATATAAAGTGTAATAGTGTGTAGTTATCATTTGTTGGCAAACCAATCACTTCTCCCTACCTAGTGAAACTCTTATATGTAAAAACGCTAACTCATTTCATATGTTTTGTAAGTTCGAATGTGGTATCACATAAAAAGAATGCAATACTACAATTGATACATACACATTTATGTGTTCTATAAGTTAGAAGTAAAATATTATTGTTTAAGTTTACTTCCAAAAAATCTCAAATAGTAATGATTTTTTGTCAACAACAAAATAACTATTGAAACATTTCATACTCTAATGTAGTACTACTTTAGACAGTGTATTCCAATGACAATCCTTCAACTCCTTTTACATCAAGCGATTAAAGTTATTAAGTTGTGTTTGTTTTGTACAAATTTTTCATAAAACCCTTATCATTTCTTATCAAGAATAACCGCTACAATGCACATATTAAGTTTGTTTGTTTTGTAAAATCCAATGAAGTACTTCATAAAAAGGGTACAGTATATAAAAATTACAGTAACATTTTAGGTATTCGAATTTATTCTACAAATAAAACCCTCCTTTTGGTATTGGTAACATTACTTTTAAAACGTTCCATAAAACACTCCTTATTCCAACGAAGTTGTGCAGGAGTACTCCATAAAGGTATTCCATTAATCTTTCATCTTACAGATTATTTATATTCTTCCACCACGGTTCTTCCTAGATGTATTTTTTACACATTGATTTTTTGACAATCACCCTCAAATTTAGCAACTGGAGTTCTTCTGTAGGTAAAAATAAATTTTTATCTTTTTCTCATATAAACTACCAAGAATATTTTCTATATTTATGAATAACCACAAGAATACCATTTATTCAAACCATAATATTCCATGTGAATATGTTACTATAAGAGAAGATGAGGAGGTGTAAAAATGAAAGCAGTAACAAATTATCGAAAATTACTTGAGCAAGCTAATATCAGAGATGGCGATTTTTTAAAAGCGATTGAACTCATCGAGGTGACTGAAGAAAACAATCGAACTGAAATCCGTTTTTCTTATTATCACCTAACTAATAAAGGAAATTGGAGGATTACACCAAGCCCGTTAACTATTGTAGAAGATAAGTGGTGTGAACTATTCGAAAAAGCACTTCAAACAAATGTATTTCCTGGAGAATTTATTGAACATGTATACGCTGTTTGTAAAAATTACTTAGTCTCATTGACTGAGATTGTGTACAAGATTGAGATTAAAAAAGATGGAAATTATGATATTTATGCTAAAGGCTGTATCAAGGATGGAAATTCGTTACACGCGATAGAACGGGTTTATTCAAAACGAAGAAACCGCGAAGAAATCCGATTTGCATGGTATCAACGAAATCAGCTAGGAAATTGGAGATTAGTAGCCAAAAGACCTTTAGATGTGATAGAAACAGAATGGTTTGACCTATTTCAAGTAGCAGTTAACCAACATGTATTTAATCGGTCAACTGTCGAGTTTATGATGAATACGGCAGGAAAAATGCTAGGGGTTTAGTAATCTTATAACGACGTTCATAAATATTCTATACATGTACTATATACGTAGCCAGTCCTGCAACTTCGTTATAATCAATGAATGTGAAGGATCCTAAAATGACAGTTTAACGGTCTTAGATCTTGCAGTGTGACGGTACTATACGCTTTAATAAATTATAGAAAACAAGACGGATGTATAACTATTTAACCACAAACGTTGATATGGCGGTATCCGTAAATAATGCCGACTTCCATTGACACCTTGACAGGATGAAGGCCATGAGTTCGATCCTCTCCGAGGTCATACCGATACAATTAAATGGCGTTCTATCAACGGATAGAGCGTTATTTTTATACAATGATTTAGTCGCCAAGGTTAATGAAGAGAATAAAATTTAAATTAAAAAATGTATTAATAGAGGATAAGATCAATCAAAACAAGCTGGTTCAAATACTAAAAGTAATGAATCCTTCTACAGTAAATGGAATGAGCAATGGAGATATTAAAAAGATCAATATTGAAACACTAGCCAAAGTATCCGATTATTTTTTAAAAACGATATTAGGGAATTATTCATGACTATAATAGAAGATGAGTAGAATGCTGAATAAGGCCAGCTTTTTGATGGAATTTTTCTGACGTCGAGAACCATGTGGAGAGATAGGAAGTCTAAATTCAAGCTATTCGAAGTATAAAATTTTGTTATCTCGCATTATTTCTTACAAATTTGTCCATAAAAAAAACAATTCACACTCCCATAATATCCTTTTATTTATTATAATTATATTCTAATATATTAATTAAAGTGAATGAACTGACTGATACAAATGACAATAAATCTAGTGATCCGTTTATGAAAATACAAATAACTCGTGATGACTTTAATAAAATTACATTCGATCACTTTGATTATAAAAATATACCTAAAGTCGTTACAGAATACTGGGAATCTCCTGCGTATAATAGAATGTAATTAGTATCAATATTCTTATTTGAAAGGTGGCGAGTGCTATGATGATTTTTGATGATATCAATACACCTATTGCTCTCTTTTTCTTGTTTTTCATTATGTTTCTTGGGAATAAAGAAAAAGATGCCAGCACGTTATGTTTATCACTTTTATTCGGTGGGATGGTAGTGGATTACTGGCTAAATATAAAAGGACTAAACGATACATATATTGGTACCGCTTGGAATGTATTCTATTGTATTATAATGATCATTCTAATACCTATGATGATTCATAAGACTATTAAAGATATAAAATACATAAAGGCAAAAATAAAAAGAAATCGAGCTATTTAAAAATGCGACCGCCCGTAATAGGCGGTTTTCTTATTCACCTCTATTCATCTTTCCTCTTAAATCCACTGCCGCATGACCCAATCCTCTCCCCTCCGCATAGCATGTACTAAAAGGAGGTACGTAATAATATGTCAAACTACTATTACGATCGGTCTAAAAATTGCTATCGGAAGAAACGTAACCACCAGAAATGCAACTGCGAATGTAACTGCCATCCACGCTATCATACGTTCACATCCGGCCCTTTATTCCGTAATGCACACACCGATTTCATCCAAGTGTCCGCGCTTAATCAAACCAACGAACCACAAACCGTAACTATAGCGGTACAAAATTACCAAGATACTTGCGATGGTCACTTTCATAAACAGACAAAGCACTACAAACTATAATTTAAACGTTTTTGATTTGTTTTTGATTTGTCTTCAATTTATTCTACCGTAATTCCGGTATATCGTAGCATTATCGAAGGATGTTTATGATTTAATATTTTTTGCAACTCCCATACATTTTATAGCTAAAATAAAAACACACTACTTTAATTTAAGTAGTGTGTTTTCATTTATTTAAACTGTAATTACAAAACTTTTCCCTTTGTAATTAAAAATTGTTGAGCATTAGGCAGGATACTGTTAGCTAGGTAGTCAGGGCGATTACGATAAAACGTACCCGATGTTTCTCTAATCAATACATCTACATTCTCCAAAGCTCTAAATGAGGAATCCACAAATTGATAACCATCAAACTCCACTTCTAAAAACCGGTTTGGAGAAATACCATTAGATAGAAGCAAATCGAACAATACCTTACCTTCAAACTGATTACCAAATTCTTGCTGGATATAATCAATCTCATCTAATGGATTAATGTACGATGTTGAATAAACCACATACGAGTAAGCTTGAGAATTATGAACTTTTTGGATTTCATAACTTTTCATAGTCATCACCTTTACTTAGAAAAAATCAATTCACAAACGACCTCATTATATCATTATGAGAAGTCTCAATCAATGATACAACATCAGAAATAATTGTTTCTGCTAAACGCTTATCAGCAAGAATTCTACTTCCTACTCCAATACCACTTGCATGAAACAGACCATGTCGTTGTCTATTATAATAGTTATACAAATGTTCAATACACTGGATTACTACATTATTACACTTTATGCCACACTTTTCTACATTTAATACATACTTTCCTCCTACTTTATCGAAGAAGTAAAAACCTTCTTTGCCAACAATAATTCCCTGTCCTCTGAAAATGCCCTTTAAATACCCTTCAAGAGTTCGAAGTGCTGGAAATGCAAAACAAGAATAATCTTCCAAAGGAATATCTATTTTCTGTAATGCTAATGAAGAAGATAATATTGACTTTAGCGTTTCATCCAAAGATGCATATGCATTTGGTAATAACTCCTTCATTTCATCCCTAATTTCCTTCGGGCTTAGATCAACACTAAAAAACTCTGCTTGGGATTTAACCATTTCATCAAATGGAAAATATGATGCCAGCATACATGTGACTTCTTGATATAAAAATGCTGGTTTTCCCTGAAGTTGTAACCTCTGATTATCAAAATAAGTTAGGGTCAGTTTATCGCCAATCTTACTTCGAAACTTAAACAAATGATATTTATTTGTATCATTTCTGTTACTATCTAGTAGCTTACAATCCTCTAATCCCGTTAAATATTCAACAATAATATCAAAATCTCCCTTTTCTAAAGGGCGTACTGAATATGACATACTTGTCATGTCACTATTTTTAAACTGTATAAAATTTAACATTTTCACAGCCATTTCTCGCCCAACATCAGGATTAGCACCACAATTTGGCTGAATTGTGGTTGTTCCATCTCCATTGTAATAAAAATCAAGATAAATTTCTTTATCATCCCCAACCACAATGCATCGATATTGATTTTGACTCTTACCAACTAACTCCAAATTAGATACACTATAATTTGTAAATGCCTCTCTTGCTATTTGATTTATCCATTCACTAAGCTGTTCTCTATCCAACAGTAACGATTTGAATATATTCTTTTTCTTCGGTTTACTCATTATCCTTCACCCCAAAATACTTAAATATACACTAGTGCGCTCATATCAAAGAGATGTTTATTGCCTTCCATGAATCCCTTTTTTTCTTTTTATCATAGGATTCAATTGCATCAAATTGAACTTCTTGATTTTCAATTATTTCACCAGGAATATCTGATTTAAAACAAAAGAATGATTCGTCTTCTTTTTTTATAAAACAAAAAGGAGCATTATTATTACATATCAAAACTTTTCCCTTAAGTGCCTTCCTAATTTTCTTTTTTGGTCCAGTTTTATTTGTATGATTAAACCAATACTTTCTACATTGATTTAAAACTAGTTTAAAAGATTGATTCTCGCAAGATACACCTGAATCTTGCGAAAGAATTTCCAATAAATTAGTTATAGTCCCACTTACATTCCATTGATTTTGCTCTCTTATTAATTTTGTAAGCAGTATATGATAAAAGGCTTCTTCTTTCTTATCCAACTCTTTACATACAAGTCCAATATCATAAATAAGAGTGACCATAGCTTCCCATTTCCTCCCGGTAGCCACTGCCCTATACATTAACTCTAATGCTCTATGGTAGTTCCCTTGGCTCTTTATAGCTTTTGCATATTCATAAAGCAACCACCAATCAGTTTTTTCATGTCTACAAAGTTTAGAATAAATTTCTTCAGCTTTAGAGAAATCTCCTAATTGATAATAAGACAGTGCTTGAAGGCGAATAAAAAACCTCTCTTGTGGTTGAGGGAACATACCTTTTATTGTATTTGTCATCTCTATTACTATAGGATGTTGTCCACTCTTTAACAAACTATTGATTTTATAGTAATACCACAGAGATTTTTTAGTCCACCCCACTGCCCCTCTTGGAGTTTGAATCGGTTCGTTTGAAATTTGATCTGGATTCACTTTCTCTATCCATACTTTTATTACATTCCACTTATTTGCTTCTTTCGCCACTTTTAGAACTTGAAACACTACTTTTTGCAACGCAATATCATTAGGATTTAAATCTAAAATCCTTTTTGCAGCATTCAGTGTTTCTCCCATAGGATCCTTGCCACGCCCCTGAAGTAAGTCTCCCTCAATATAAGTCCAAATAACTTCATTTTTGAACCAATCAAGCTCTAGATATTCACTTTTTAATTGAGAGATATATTCAAGAGCTATTTCATACTCTTTTTGTTTTCTTAAGCAATGTAATAAACCTGCTCCTACAAAATGATCATTTGAAATTCCCCATAACTCCTCATATATGGTAAGGGCTTCATTATACTGCCCAGCCTTCCTTAAATCATTTGCCTTTTGTTTTTGTTGAATAAATGATTTCATTTAATCACCTATTACCCCTTTACTTGTTCAGTGGTTTTAAAATGCAATTTAGAAACTTTACTTAATTCTTTCTCTCCATACTTAATCAAAAACTCTTTTGCAATTTGAATAGTTTTAGTAGAAGCACCTTTTGGAAATTGTAAATTATAGTTCAAAGACATTGTCTCTAATCGTTTTATATACTCATAGCGTGCTAGAATACTAGCTGCAGCTACAGCTATATTTTCTTCAGCTTTTGTTCTTTGGTATAGTTTGATTTTTTTACCTTTATCTAATAAGGCTTTTTTTATCAACTCTTCATCACCAAATTGATCTGACAATACCTGATGGCAATCCACTTTACCTAGCAAGTTCTCAATTACTCTAGCATGTCCCCAAGCCAATAATTTATTTAAATTGCCCATTTTTTTCTGTAATTCATTATATTTTTCATTCCCAATGACTACAACAGAATATGGACATATTCTTTTTATTTTGGGAGCAATCTGCTGTATTTGTTTGTCAGAAATTTTTTTACTGTCGGTAACCCCTATTTCCCTTAAAAGGTTAGATGATTGATCATTTATGTATGCACCAGCTACAACCAAAGGTCCAAAATAATCTCCCTTTCCTGATTCATCAGTCCCTATTAGTTCACGAAAAGAATGGATATCAAATTGATCCTCGCTTAAACTTTTGTTTGTTTTTGTTTTTTTCTGTAATTGTTTTTCTTCAATTAATAGGTGCTTCTGTAAAACATTCAATAAATGACTATCCTTTATTTGAGAAAGATCTAATCTGGTTCCCTTTTTACTTTGATAAATACGAATTAATCCATCAATTCCATTAAACTTCACCTGGAATTGCAAACCATAATTTATTTCATTACTATTCGATACCTTAAATCCTTCTGTTTCCAAAATCCCCTTTACTTTTGTAAAGAGTTCATATTTGTCTTTTGCTTCCACCATATCATTCTCCTATGATTAAAGGTTTCAATTTCTCATTTATAATTCATACTAATGAAGGGATATTACTCTTTATATAAATACTACCATTTTATTGATAATTTTCCCACAATAAACCTATCTATAAACAAAAAAGTTCAATGTATATTACACAAAACACTACCTGCTAACATTATTATAGAAATGCCCTACGATAATTCGTAAACACTACATATCACATTAGTATTTGTCTACTTAAAAATTTAAATCTCACTATATAATCTTTACTAGTGAGTATATTTTCACTGTTTTCATTTAATATAAAAGATTTATTTTCATCTACAACTTTAATAGATGCACTTGGAAATTCCCCTTCTAAATTATCAATTAATTCTTCTATAGTAGCAGTAAAGACATTTACATCCATCTGTTTTGATACTTCATTGATTGATTAATTTCTTCCTAGGAAAAGTATTGTCTACTTCGTCAACAGTAATTTGAACTTGATTTATTTTTCCTCCTTGCTCTAAAAAAGAATTAATAATCCTAGTATGTAAAGTATATGCCACTAAAATTACCTCCATCCTCTATCTATAAAATCATAACATTATTTCTTTTACTTAGTGAATCAAACAAGTATGATTGATGGGATGTACAAAATTGAATTTACTTCTCCTCTGTATATCGCTGGTATATATCCATTCCTTATGAACAAATGCTGATGTAACTCTGGACCAACTATTTCCAATGCTTTTCGTACAACTGAATAAGTTTTCTCGGTTCTGGCCGAACCATTCAAAATTTGATTTTTGATAAATTCATATGGAACACATTCTTTTGATTTTCTGTGTTATTAGAATCAAAACCAATATTCTTCTTTATATTTGCAAGTAAATTATTACTAATATCTTTCCAAAAAACACTATTTATTTATATAATATATTTAACAAATACAAATAAAGGATTGTAGTTATGAGTAAACCAGAAGAAATAATTGAAGCATGGTGGCACTTGGAAACATTAGCACCAGGACAAATTCAAACGAAATATTTAAAAGAGCCTATAGCAAAAAAATATTTAAAAAAAGACAGTTATGTAAAAAAGTTTTCACTATTCAAAGATGCGGAAACGATAGAGTTTCCACAAATTTGGCAGCAACTTGAATTAAAATCAGAGCAAATTCAGAAGCGCTTTGGTTTTTATGGCAATGTATATTACGAACATGAATTAACTCAGTATCAACGCTATTTACACAAAGTGAAAGAAGAGATTATTAACCCCTCTTTTACGATCTGCTTTAGCTATTATGTAGAAATTGATAAAGATGGTAAATACATTGATGAATCACTTTTTATTCCCTATTTACAGCTCTATATCAAATTAATGGAAGAGCATGGTGAATTACAGGATGTAGACTTTATGCAATTGTATAATGAGCATAAATACCTTTTAAATACACAAGCAAATGCAATTAATGGCGGTCTCTTCAATGATCAATGGTTAGATGAATTCAACAAACAGTTCAAACAATTTTTTGGAACTTTACCACGATCAGAAATTTATGTATTAGAGTGTATCTTAAAACAAGAACAAGATGAAGAAAATATGAAATTTAATAGCTTCTTTACAGAGGACTTACTGTACGCGAAAAATGATTTAAACGACACACTAGCAACATTTCTAACACCTGCAACAAACCGGCAAGATATTAATGAAAACCGTGAATATATCGAATATATTCTACATCCTGATTGCCTTCCCTTAGGAAGATGGCCTTCGCCAATTAAGCATCGATTATCATTAATGCAACAGGTAGCCGTAAATGAATTTTTCGTATCAAATACTCCTGTCAGTTCGGTAAATGGTCCACCAGGTACAGGCAAAACAACACTATTACAAGATATATTTGCAGAGATTGTTGTAAAAAAAGCAGATGCAATGACTCGATTTAGAGACAACGTTAATGACATGATAAAGAAAACGAGCCTTAAAGAAAAAATTCCGCATCTATTTAAAGAAAATGAAGAAGTAGAACGTTTTATTTATGAAATTGCACCATCCATTACAAAACATGCAATAGTCGTTGCATCAAGTAATAATGGCGCAGTTGAAAATATTTCAAAAGAATTACCTCAACAAAAGAAAGTTGATGGATGCTTTTTAGAAGAATTAATGACTTATCAATACGCCCCAAAAACAGCAAAAAAAATGATTAGTCAGGATAGCTGGGGACTATTTTCAGTAGCGCTTGGTAACAGTTCTAATATTAAAAAAGCAGCACAACAATTACTAAATCGAAAATTGAGTGTCATGTCTGAATGGAATAAAGCAAAAGCAGCACGTGATGAAGCAAAAGAAAATTGGAAAACAATTTGTGATGAATTCATTCAATTAAAAAATGAGGTAGAAGCAGAGAAATATGCCATCTTACAAATGATGGCAGGACGTAAAGAAGCAGATGAAACACTACTACAGTCGACAGATGACTTTTGGACCGCTTCAAATTACGAAAAACGTCAGCAAAGTGTATTATTTCAAACAGATAATTTAAACATTAAGCGCTCAGAATTATTTATAAAGGCAATTCATGTATTAAATCACTTTATTCTCATTCATGGTGAAAAATTACGTGCAGCATTATCTATATTAGAAAAGAAAAACACATTAGATTTAAACCAAAAGGAATCGCTTGAAAAGCTTCATATAATGTGGCATACTGTCCACTGTTTCTTCCCTGTTGTGAGTACAACTTTTGCAAGCTTTGCATCGATGTATCGCGGTATTGACAAAGACTTTATACCCTATTTAATGATTGATGAAGCTGGTCAAGCTGTACCTTCACAAGCAGTTGGTGCTTTATGGCGCTCACAAAAGGTAATGGTTGTAGGTGATCCGCTGCAAATCGAGCCTGTGGTTACAACAGACAATACGATGTTAGAAGATCTACGTAAAATTTATAACCTTGAGGAAGACATATTAGGTATCAAGTGTTCTGTTCAATCTGTAGCAGATCGCAGCAATCATAAAGGTTCTTTTGTCCAAGATAATCGATGGATTGGTATGCCCCTTTGGGTACATCGTCGCTGTTTAGAGCCTATGTTTTCAATGGCCAATGAATTAGCTTACGGTGGGAAAATGGTATTAGGAAACGAAGGAATAGGAAAAAGTGAGTGGTATGATGTTAAAGGGAAGGTTAGTACTCAGCAATTTGTTAAAGAACAAGCAGTAGAGCTTGAACAAAAATTAGAAGTGTATTGGAAACAAAGGATTCAATACCAGTTATTAATGAAAATGTGGGAACTTGCTGGAAACGAACCAGCAATGGTATTAAAAGAATTGTTTTATGAACACTTTATGGCACAGCCAGAAACTTCAACAGAGATAGACGTACTGTCTCTCCATGAATTATTCAAACAATTCATTTCTTACAGCCCACAGCTACGATTAGAGGAATTTGAAAACCTTTTAACATTAATTGCAGATAAAAAATTAAAACCACCTTCCATCTACATTATTACGCCTTTTACGGCTGTTAAAAATGAAACAATAAAATACTTAAAAAGAAAAGGCAATTGTTGGACAATACTACTAAACACCTTAAAACGAGAATTACGTCATGACGGTATTGATGAAGATGCCGAAGCACATCGAAAACTTTTAATAAATATTGCACAACAGGAAAATGATTGGTATACAAAATGGGTAAGTGAAAATATTGGAACCGTTCATACATTTCAAGGGAAAGAAGCAGAAGTTGTTTTCTTCATTACAGGTACAGATCATACGAAGAAAACCGCTGCAGAATGGGCGTGTAAAGAACCAAATATTTTAAATGTTGCAATCACACGCGCTAAAAAAGAATTTTATATAATTGGAGACCTCCAATTATTAAAAGAATATCTAAATTATCAGATCATATTAAATAACCAATTAAATACGTAAACATTCAATATATGCAAACACATGCCGAATAAAATACATTTCATATTACTTGAAATAGTAATATAAATAAATTCTCTAAAATCAAAAAGATTCAATTCAAAACTAAACTTACAAATAACAATAAAGGATACGAACAAAATTCGTATCCTTTATTATTTCAGAAACTGATAAGACTATTAAAAAGCTTTTTGAGATATTAGATACAATTTAGAAATTTATCTCTTTATATTCCCTCTTCTCTTTCTACATTAACCTACACATTAAAAATTATGCTACCAACTGATCTTGTCTTGGGTTATATTCCTAGTCCCAGGGTAACAATTTAAACTATTTATAACACATTAAGTCTTCAATAAAGTATATCTTTTTCCCTTCCTTGTATTTTCCGCCCACAAATTAGAGAACATAATCGTTTTAATATGTGTTATTTTTTAATAATATCTATATCATTTACTTTTTTAAACTCAATAACTGCGGTTTCTATGTTGGCACTGTACTGATTAAGGTACTCATGTGCCTTATTTAGAGCTTCAGGGTCGTTTGTTTCTTTAAACAAACTAATAGCTTTTGCTGCTAATACAAGGTAACGCGTAGCTATTTCCAAATCTGTATGGGCGGAATTGTATTCATCAGGTATTTTCATCTTTTTGATTTCTCTTTGTGATTCTTCTAGATTTTTTACAGTGTCCTGAATATTAAGTATATCTGTTAATATAGTATTTGCTTCTTCTTTCGAATACACTACATTACCCTTTTCATAGTAGTTAAAGGAGTTTTCAATAGCTTTTTGAAATTGTATAGCATCATGTTGGAAGCCTTCAACATTAGATACAATTTGTTCTTCATACGATTCTTTTGATATAGGTACGCAACCTTTAGTTAGCCAAATTAATACAAAAATACAAATTACACTTCCAAACATTTGTGAGATAGTAGCGTCTCCGTTACGAATCCCTGATATTATAACCCATACAAAAACAAGTATTAGCAGAATACCAACAATTAGTCCTAAATTCAATTTGAATTACCACCCTTTTGAAATGAATTTTGTTAAAATTATATATTTATATATTATTTTATTATAATTAAAAAAATAAATAGTTCAATGTTCTTACTAAACATAGTTTGTAACGACTCTCAATTCAACGCAAGGGGAGTATTATAGAAATGGCATCAAGAACTAGCCCTTTAATGAATTTATAAATCTTTGCAGTTATAATTCGGTTTCCCTGTACTTTGTTTAACAATCAAAAATTAAATACCAAAAGCCCTTACCTAGTTGGAAGGATTTTTATTGTTATTTAAGTTTTGCTAACAAGTGGTGTTGTTCTTTTCTTCAACCAAAGAGAAGTATTCTTCAAGAAGATTTGTTGGTATTTATTTGGTGAAAATATCCATAAATTATATGTAGCACATTAGTATCTGTCCACGTTTATTTATTCATAAAGACCCATTCCCAAAATATATATAAGTAAACAATTTGAGAAGTGTTTGGTTTGTAGAGGGAAGCATTTTCGTAAAGGATACTATAATGTAGATGTAAATACTTCAATCTATACTGTATTAGTTGGATGTACAGATATTTACTTTAGGTTAATAGCTGAGGAAAAATAAATATTGCTAAAATTCCCCACAAAAATATATAAATAATGTAAAATTAGAGAAATACTATTATAGAGAAACGAAGTGAACTGTATGCTTAAAATTGAAGGACTTGATATATTTGGTGTAAATGGCATAAAAAATTTAAAAATCTCATTTGAACCAGGAATTAATATTATATGTGGTCAAAATGGTATAGGTAAAACCACTATTTTAGAGTGTATTGCTTCTGCACTGAAAAACAAAAAAAATAATAGCTTGAAGAAAAATCTAAATGTTGATAAAAGCTTTTATTTTATATATGGGTATAACAAACAAAATAATTTTTATAATGAATTTTACTTAGATGACTCCCATACAACAAGGGCTAATAAAAAAATTTCTACTAACTTCTTATATTTTAATATACATAGAACTCAAGTAAGCACCTTTTATGGTAATAAACTAAGTAACATACAAAGATGGTTTTATAAAATGTTTATGAAAGAACATTTATCGCCATACGAATATGCAGATATACAAATGTCAATTGAATGTTTTCGAAGACTAGATCCTAAAATTCAATTTAGCCGAGTAATACTAAATGAAGAAAATACAGATAAAAATAATAAAAAGTATAAGATGTCCTATATCCCCAGACAAATAGATGCTGAAATATTGGTAAAAACATACGATGGAGAGATGCCTTTAAGCTATTTATCTGCTGGATATTTATCTTGTTTATCTATATTTTTAGAAATAATAAAAAAAGCTAAGACTGAAGCTGGCTTTAATCGACCTATTCAAGAATATGATGGTGTGATTTTAATTGATGAAATAGATTTACACTTACACCCTGAATGGCAAAAAAAGGTACTTGAAATACTAAGGTGGATGGTACCAAACGCACAAATAATAGCAACTACACATAGTCCCCATATAGTGCAAGTTACAAAAGCCAATGAGGTTATAGCAATTAAAAATAACCATGGTTCGTGTTATGCTTATAGAAGTAACTCCAATACAATTTATGGATATCAGGGATGGTCAATAGAAGAAATTTTAGCAGATGTAATGGGCCTTCAAAATACCCATTCTGACTTATACAATGAATTACTTAAATCTATAGAAAATTCTATAGATTTACTTGACGTCGAAAAAGCATCTATTAAGCTAGAAAAGTTTAATAAACTACTTCATCCAAATAACCATTTAGGTAAAATTCTAGGAATTCAGATTGCTTCCACAAGGAGTAAGAAATATGATAAAAATTAAAAAAGTGAGCTGTCCTATAAAACTAACCTCAAAGATGCAAAGAGAACTTACAGAAGAATATAAAAAAAGTAAAAAATCTGTTTGGAATAAAGAATATATAAAAAAGGCACTTTTGCAAAGTTCCCATAATAAATGCGTATATTGTGAATGCATGTTAAATAAAGAATCTAACTACATAGAAGTCGAGCATTTTCATCATAAAAATGCTTATCCAGATGAAGTTATAGCATGGGATAATCTATTACCTAGCTGTAAACGTTGTAATAGTAATAAAGGTACTTTCGATACAAAACTTAATCCTTTTGTTAATCCCTCTATAATGAATCCGAATGAGCATATGATACTAGATTTATATAGATTGCGACCGATTTCGCTAGCTGGTGAAAATACAATACAAGAACTAAACCTAAATGATTCATCCAAAGTGGCTTTAATGAGATACCAATTATCTGAAGCTATTAATAAATTATTAGAGAACGTTTATCAAAATATTTTAGATTATAAAACTCAACCAACATCCCGGAGATTAACTAAAATAGCAAGTGATACTGAATCGATTTTAAATGAAGGAATAGAAACAGCGGCATATGCAGGCGTTTTAAGTACCCTTATAAAGAACAGCTCAACATTTAGGATGATTAAACAGTTTTTAAATAACGAAAATAGATGGAACGAGGACTTACAAAAAAAGTATAGGGAATTAGAGAAAAACGCCTTATCCATTGACTATAGTTTATTTGAAGAGTACATATTGAATCCTATTTAAACTATTTTAGTGAATATTTATTGCTGTTTAACACTCCACTAAACCTTTATATAGAACCGTATTAATTTCCAATTCTATATAATACTTAAATAAAACATTCATTGTTCATAGAAATGCCATTACAGTTGCACAATCATAAACAAATTGCTTTTTCTCACAGCCACTTTAACATGGTTCTCATAAAACGTATAAACTATGTTTTTTATATGAGCAAGTTATGTTCAAGCACACAACTTGTAGACAATCCAGTGAAGTAAAAAACTTTCCTTTCCAAATTGAATTATAGATATAGAAACTATGTTTTTGAATCTAGAATAGAGCCTGATTTATGTTTTATAACCATATGGCACAGGTTAACATATAGATCTTGAAAAATCCCCATTAAAAATGGGAAAATAAGACTACCAAAAAGAGCATAGACTACAAGATTATTTAATAAACTATATACTGTGCTTCAAATATCCATGTAGACCCTACCATACTTAATTTGATATTTCTTGGGTAAACAAAAAACGTACTATTCTAACACTCGTTCACAACTTATTATATCCCTCTGTTTTTATTATTATTTGTTCTTTAAGAAAATAATTAAATTCAATTGGATATTCATTTGTTGTATAGTCGATCTAAATGATATTTATTTAATAATTTCACTGTTGTGTTTTACCTTATTACACAATTCAAAATTTGATACTGGATTCTCATGTATAAACGCCATACACAAATTTTATTCTTCGCTATCCATCAGAATAAAATTTAAATAAAAAAGGAGTGGTTTCTTAAACCACTCCTTCCTTTTGTAATTCTTCAATTACTGTAAGAATATTTTTAGAAATATACTCGCTGAAATCTGTCGTTTTAGATATGTTAATTAAATCACTTTTTCCCGTTTGCTTTTGATAACTGTTAATAATAGCCTTAAGTAACTTAATAGAATCAGCAATTTTTTCGTCCGTAATACATTCAATTTGTAAATTTAAAAAATGCTTATCATTATACTTTTCTTTATTTAGTAAATATGATACTAATATTCTCCCTACATGAAATCTAAAATTATTCTTGATTTGTTCTTCAATTGTATCTTCAAATGAAAAATCTTTTAATTTTTGTTCAACAATTTTCATAATACCCACGGATTTAAAATATACCTCTAACTGTCTCCCTTCACTAAAAAGCTTTTGATAATCCTTTTTATTTTTGAGAAGTGTAGTCGGATTAGATCGTGCTTTAGAAGGATCTTTATGCAAGAGCGACATTAGACATTGCGACATATAAGAAATTGAAATAATAAGTTTTCTCGGTTTCCCTTGGTTTTTATAATAATTTTTTCTTCTATCATAATAATAACCATTTTTAAGTAAGTATTCTTCAATTTGTCGTTGCACTTTATCTGATGCTCTAAGAGAAGAAGCTGATACGGGATTTTGTGAATTTGTTGCTTTAATAATAGCATCCATTGTTTCTTTGTCTTCTGTCACAATAATCTTCAACATTAACGATCTTGGATCTTCTTTTATTTCTTTATTTTTAAGTACATTGTATATTGTATGAGAGGTTTGTAAGCCATTAACTATTTGAACATTTTGTAAATCCATAGTTTTTCCTACTAAGCTACTTTTACTTGCAATAATAGTAACTCCATTATTTAACCACCAAAAGTCATATTTTTCTTCTTTATTTAATGTATGTGTAATCAAGTTATTAACTGCTGTTTTATTTTGATAATCCCTTATATTAGATTCAAATAAATATTTTCTTAATGAGCCATCTTCCTCACATAAAAACTTATAATAATCTCCGATATTTACAGAGGCCATGTATCCGGTTTGTTTTTCATTTAAATAATCTATTCCTATAGGACTCTCATTGAGTTTTAATTCTAAAGAGTAATCTCTTTGTTTTTGACTTGCCTCTAATAACCATTCTGCATCTAAAACTTCATAATTATATTTGAAATTTTTCCCTCCCATCTTTAATACCTTATTTTCTAATATCTTGATTTTATTTATATATTGTTTATTTTCATTATCTGGACCCAATGTTTTAGTTTTATTTCCTTTGCATGCATGTATAAAATTCACATTAATTGTTGGGCTCTTATGTCCTATCTTTCTCCATATCTGATGTATTAATAGAATTTTCTCAACAAATTCTTCATTAAAGTAATTAAGTAATGTATCTCTATTTTGTTCAAGATCAAAAATTAAATCTACATTACCATTAAATCGATCTAAAACCAATTCTTCAATTTGACTAGTATTTTTGAACTGTATTAAATATATATCAAATTCATTTTTATTATTCTGAATATTAACCTGATCAAAATCAAAAATAAGGTCTTCATTCAAAAATAGGAATACCCCATCTACCCCTCCATCTTTAGAACCACTACTTAGTCCTGCTTCAACTTCATCGATACCAATATCATAATTTTTAAAAATTTGCTCAGTTGCAAAATGCTCAAACGCTACAGACAAATCATTGAAACCACCTGATTCACCATATTCTTTTAAAACCTCATTTAATAAAATTAATTGATTGCTCATTATATACCAATATCCCCCAACTTTTTTCTTTAATATATCAATTTAATAAATACCTGTCTATCTTTTTAATTACTTACAACACCGTAAAGAATCCAAGTGATTTTTTCATTATACAAATAGAATGTTCCACTTTTGAAAATTAGATTTTGAAAGAAACATACAGTAGTTTTAATAAGGAGAAGAGAAAAATATTCTTTAATTAGAAAAATACCAAATTGAAATTGTATTTATTATTGAGAGGAAAAAAGTTATAAATGCATAATAATCCTGAAAAAATTTTTGTTGATTTTTATTATTTATAGTTGAGATTTGAAAGAAGCATCAATTTTTTATATTAGCATTGGTGAGAAATCCGTGTTGACATATTATTCTGTAAATAACCATTAAGTAATTACACTAACTATTTTATTAAATTAAAACAAACTGATTATATGATATATAACAATTTATTTTAAGGATTTCAAACAAAAAATACACTGTTAAAATCCCAATTTTATTTATTCTAAACAAAATATAAAATAATAAAGTCATGTATTCCTATGCTAAATCACAATTTAATTAATTGGGATATTATAAAAAATAATACAACCTTTCTCTAATATAATATTAGGAAAGGCCGCGTTATAAAATTCTTATCACTGTTGCTTACTTGATGAATAAATGCCAAATATTCTCTCATTTTCATAATATATCTATTATCCATTAGTATACATTAATAGAATTATATCTCCTGTATAGCTTAGCACTCTTAATTTCCAGCATTCATTAATTGGCCATTAACATTTTTTGCTGTATTTTTTCTTTTTCTACTTTTGTAATTATAGATGACTTTGTTTTTTGATTTACTCTTATATTTGAAGATGGACTCTTTGAAACTGTCAAATCTCCAATATAATTCAATAATTTTTTTTCCTCATCGGCAGTTATATCAAAACGATGATAGTATTCAATTATTTTGAAGAAAATCATATCTTTTATATAGCTTGTCTTAAGATTATCTAGCAGACGATCTATATACTTAAATTTCCTTTTCCCTTTTAAATCTGCATATAAAAATACAAATGTAAATTGCTCTAATTCTGACTTTTCTTTAAATTCCTTATCATCAATAATATTCTCTAAAGCAACTAATAACTTTCCAGTTCCAACGGTCTCAGTTAGTATTACCTGATGTATTAATGGTAATAATTTGTAAATCAAAATGTTTTGCTCTTCTGTAATATACTCCTCTTCATCTTCACTTCTCTTTTTTATTAAAAATAACTTGTATAGTGTTGCAAATAATGTTGCCGATAGAGTAATGTCTTTTAATGCGTTAACTTTAAAATCTTTTTTTCTGATTTCTTCACTATTTTTTAACACTTTTGCTGCTAAAACCCAATGTCGTTCTAATTTTTGTACTGGATTTAAAGATTCTAATTTAACTTCAATATTCCTACTTGTATGATTCTCCAACTCCCTATCTTTAGTTTCATAATAATCATCATTTTGCTTTATTTCCGTGGTTATGCTTTCCACCCTATCCGGGGTTAATTTACTAACAATTGTATGTTTAGTTTCAAAGAAAGTATCTATTCCAAAATTCAACACTTTATTCTTTAAGTCTGAATATTCCTCATTCATGTTATTAACTATTTTTTCCACTAATTCGGTTTTATTCATATTTAAACCTGTATAATAATCTAATTCATCTACGAAGTTTAAATAATTTAGATCCTGAAAAATATAGTCTTTAAACTGCGAATTGGAATCTATATTCTTCATTAAATAAAATTGAAAAAAACAAGAGAATTTAAATCTAACATATTTTATTGCATCCTCTTTTTCACATGTGAAAATTCCTTTATTTAAAAAGTGCTGTAATATTGTATCAGCATCAAAATCAAACATTTTCTCTTTTAAATTACATTCAATATATGCTCTTAAATCCCCATAGCCCAATCTATAACGAATATTTTTTTTAGAATACATTTCATAAGCTATATCAGCTAATAATGATTCCTTATTCTTATATCCAAAATCACCCGAATATACCTCATGTATATCAGCTTTAGAAAATAATCTTTCTAAAAAATTCTCCAACATCTGTGCATTATTTACAGGTTTATAATTCTCCTGTTTTTCAATAATCCATAGGAACATAGATACAGCCAAAGGAGTTCTTGGAATATTTAAAGCATTAAACGTATTAATTACTTTCTCTAAATATTCTTTTTTAGATGCAACTTCCGATCGATTAATGAACCATTTATTCATTAAATTTTTTATATCTTTTGTATTGAATTGTTTGATGTACGTTTTACAAAAATATTGCAAAATTGAATTACCAATTGCTGATAAAGGGAGCTCCCCTTCCCCATTTGACGTACATGTCACTATTAATTTTATCTTTGGGTTATTTAAAATAAAACGCTCTAATTTATTTAAAGAAGAAACATTTTTGTTTTCAAATTGAATATTATCAATCAATAGAACTATATCATTCATATCAATAATCCCATCTCTTATTTCACGTATTGGTATATTTGTAAAACGAGAGATTAGAGTGTCCACACTACTTCCGCTTATTTCCTCAAAATCCAGATAAACGGGGATTTTTCTGTATTCATTAAATTTATTCAAGTATTCTATCATGATTTTATCTAAAAGAATTGTTTTTCCAGCTTCTTTTACTCCAACCAATAGTATGCTCTCTGAACTGTTACAAATATCTTTCATTGAAAACACATTCTCAGAAATTTTTGAAACACCCTCGTCCACGACATCCTCACTCTTTTGCACAATCTGTGGCATTACAAATAGATCATTTAACTTTTTGGGTGCTATTGTATCCGTTTCATAAGTTAATAAGTGTTCATTTACAGTATCAGTGTAAACCCCTTCGAGCATTCGAATAATTTGTTCTTTTTTTTTAAATTCCTCTAATGAAGTTCTACTGGGACAAGAAAATACAGTCCTTCCTTCTTCCCTTCCTAGTTGGGTATTCAAAACAAAACTATTCCTCTCACTTGAATAACAACGATATGTAAAAGTACAACTATTTGTATATTCGTAATCAACTAATACATACCCATTTAAATATTGATATTCCGTATTATAACGATTATCAGTCCACGCTGAAGGAGAGATAGAAGTTATTGAAGTTCCAGTCATATCAGAAAATTGATAAGTATCTGCAGTGTGAACATGTCCAAATAAAACAAGATCAAAATTGGAATTTAAACGTGCTCTAATAATTCTTTGTTCAACTTTTGAAAGCTCGTTAATAGGATGATGTACAAGTGCTATTTTCACATCGGCATCTTCTATTAACTTTAAAGAATCTACTATTTGCTTTTCACCAATTAATAAATTCTCTCTATCATTATCGTCATAACAGCGCCAAGAAGAATTTAAAGAAACTATTCCAATAGCGTTATTATCTATAGTATATTTATGTACTGTTTCAAAATAATTAACAGTGACATTTTCTAAATCTTTATATAAATTTTTTTCAAAATTATTATATGCCTTAACTCTTTTAGTATTTTCTATATACTGGTTTTCATCCTTTAAAAATTCATGAATTGAATTTAAATCATGAAAATATTGTTTTAACCCCATTTCTTGATATTTATTATCTGCACCCCTCAAAATATCATGGTTCCCAGGATTAATAATAAATCTCTCTTTAGGTATATCTAACTCTTTTGTAATATACTCAATTACTTCTAATTCAAAGGTTCTAAAAGCATCCTCAATAGAACTAAAACTACATCCACCTTTGTCTATTAAATCTCCTGTAAAGAAAATAAATTCAATTGGTTTCTCATTATGTAAAGTTTTTAAATCATTAATTAAAGGTTTAATTATATAGCTTTTTAATTCGTCTAAATTATTCTTTGATATGTGAAAATCCGATAAATGAACTGCCCTCATTTCATCACTTCCATTTCTAAAACTTATTGTGTATCGTATACAAAAAAATTATAAAAAGTTCAATTAATTTCTAAGAAAAACTAATACTCCCCTAAAATTATACTATATTTTTCAATATTATCCATAAATAAAGTGTTAACAAATAAAAAAAGGATGCTTTTCTAACATCCTTTTTAACCAATCATTCAAAGGTAAAATAAAACTTCCCTTGACATTTCTTTGTGTGCCTCCTGCAAAGTTTTTTAAAAGTAAATTTATATATGTATCTAGTATTGGTTAAATTTACATGCAAATTTTAACTAATGTCATTCTTATATGAGTTTTACAAAAAAACACTATGATAAGGCTTTCAAAAATCAGTTCATTCCAAGATAAAAAATAATTATTCCTCCTATTATTGTAGTTATAAGTCCCCCTATTATACTACTCGCAAGGGGATGACTTAACCAATTTGTTAACCCCCTTCTGAATTTTGTTTTATCCTTAACAAGGTCTTTATAACTGTCTGAGCTTAACATTTTATCTACAATACCTTGATGGGTTCTATGCCATTGCTCTTGAAGGTATGAATCCTCTTCATCTGATAAAATAAAACCTCTAGATATGTCGGGACGACTAGCTTGATTTTCTATAATTCCTTTGGGCGCTGGATTTTTCAAATAGTATAACATTATAGAAACAAAAGATTCTCCAACTCTTATTTCTATTTGAGATGAAGTAGGATTGGAGACCGCTACTAGAGAAAGCCCATACCACTGAGGATCTAATGTAGTTGAAATATGACCTAATCCTTTGGAAACTAGAGATACTCTAGGATGATATGTACCTCCTATACGTCTAGATACCCATATAGCCTCCTCCCCAAATATACATACAGTATCATTAGGAGGGATTATTATTTTATTATTAACAACAGCAGATTTTTTATCAGAAACCCTCCATGCGTGTCTACTAGCAGTAAGATTTATTGAACTTCCTTTAACATTCTCTAATTTCAAAGGAAATATTGCCAAATTTTTAGCTTTAATTAACTCTCTTTTTATATCATTGTTACTTAGCAACATGTTAACTCCTCCTACAGTGGATAAAAAAATTACCTCTATAACTTCTAATATAATTACAGATAAACTAACATATAATACCCTTATTTTAGCATAAAATAAAATATTCAGACGATTATAACAATAAAATAGCAATTGATCTGTATAGCAAATTTCTTTTTAATAGATAGATTTAAACAAACTTGAATATTTACTAAACAAAAATTGATAATCCTAAATTATTTAATCATAGGTGCATAGTGAAAAACATAGGACCAATTACTTGCTCGCTTTAAACTAGACATATTCATGAACTATTCATTTGTTAATACATAATTAAACTACTTACTTTAGTATATTTAAATCCTATCTATTGTTGAAATAGCAGGATTAAAAAGAGGCTTATCAAATTAAAAGCCCCCTTTAGATATTATAATTATCTCTTATCATATATTTGAAAGTATACATAGGGAAACCCAATATTTGTAGTATGATCATAAGTATATAAATGGTCCTTATTATTAACACACTGCCCTAGCTTTCTATCAATCTTTTTATCATGATAGATGTTAACTCTTCCTTTACAGATTGGACAAGAACCGTATTTACTCACTTTATATACCTTACTGTCTTCTTCACAGAGAATAGGGTTTTTATTTCTATAAACTATGCCTTCTTTATTTAAGTCTTGATACTTACTTTTTTGATCCATTGCATATAGAACTAGACCGAATGTTATCATAAATAAAAACATCTTATAGTCACTATTACTAAAAAAATACCCCACAATAGTAACAACAGCAGAAACTATAGATAAAACCCCTGAAATTTCAAACCTTTTTCTATAACCCTTCACTCCTCCAAGGACTTCCCTATCCAATCTATCTTCATACTCTACAACTATTTCTTCCTGATTAGATAGATTACGATTATCAATATAAATATCTTGCTTACTATTAATACCCAATCCGATATTTACATTACCCGTTCCAGCGTTAATCACATTATTCCCCTTTTCTCTTGAATTAGATTTAAATCCGCAGAAAGGACAATATAAATACTCATCACTAAAACCTTTATAGCACTTAACGCATTCTATAAAAAACACCCCCAAAGTGAGAAAAAATAAGTGAGAAAGACAAGTATAGTTTATGAGATTTTAAATTCCCTAAAAAATCCATTTATTCAACATATATTCTTATATAGCAGGAAATCTTATAAACTAATATCTATTAAATCTCCATAATATATATTTCTTATTTATGTTTCTTTTTCCTTTTATATAAACTCCAATAATCTCTAAAAATATATAATTTTAGACATAAATTTACTTATAGCGCCTTTATTAGTTGTAATTTTCTATATTTTTAGATAAAATATATCCAAATTCTGTTATTATTAATACATATACTGCAATAGGATGAGGAGGTTACTATGGATACTTTAGTCAAAGAATATGAAGTAGTCACTAATATGTTAAATGATTGGTATATTGAAATCCGTGCGAGACGCATTGATAATGCTCACCAACTAAAAGAAGAAATCGATAATAGAATGAAAGATGTCTCGGATCAGAGTTTGCACTTATATTACTCTCTATTAGATTTTCGTTATAAATACATAGTAGACAATTTAAATATTTCAAAGGAATGCTTTGATAAAGTAGAATCTTTTCAAATTCCAAATGATAATATATTAACCTACTACTATCACTTCTTTAAAGCAATTCATGCAAGTACTGTAGGAAGCTATTCAATAGCAAGAGATCATTATGATAAAGCAGAAGAACTTTTAAATGAGGTATCTGATGAAATTGAGCAGGCTGAATTTTACTATAAAATTGGTGCTTTCCATTACGATATTTACGAATCACTCCAATCAATTAAGTATGTTAACATAGCTAAAGAAATATTCTCTAAACATGAAGGCCATGAACGAAATATTGGATTCTGTGAAAACCTTTTAGGCATGGCATGTACCAATTTAAGAGAATGGGCATTAGCGGAAGAACATCTTGTAAAAGCAATGGATCTGTTCCAAAAAATTGGAGAAGAAAAATTCACTATAATGGTTCGTCATAATTTAGGTTTATTATATGCAGGGCAAAATATGTCTGAATTAGCTATTCGCTACCTCTCTGAAGTATCCGAGAAGAAACCTAACCACTATAAAGCCCTTTTCATCGAGGGCAGGGAACACTCTAAACTAGGAAACCAAGAAACTGCTAATACTTTATTTGAAAGAGGATTACAACTCTGTACAGAACTAAACAATGAAGAATATCAGCATCGGTTTAAAATTTTAAGAGACATTAATAATAATGTCCCTGCCGAGAAATTAGAAGCTACCGTTCTTGCAGGAATTGAATACTTTGAACGAGAAGATTTATATGAGTATATCTATGAATGTTGTAATGCTTTAGCAGAAAAGATTTTTGAACAAGGCCAGCATGCCAAAGCAGGTACATACTTCTATAAAGCAATGCAAGCTAAGAAAAAAGCCGATGCGAAAGGAGCTTTAAAATGAAAAAGCTAATTAAAGTGATGAGTATTGCTACTGCTTTAATGTTTACATTGGGAATTACCTCTCAAACAGATAGTCACGTAGTAAAAGTCGTTCAAAGTATGATGGCAGACGGAGACCATGGTGGTTGATGTCTTTTGACCTGGAATTCAATCCCGGGTCTTTTTTTATTGAAACAAGATATAAATCGTCAGTTTTAACTATATAGTTGAGAAGGAATGCTTAATAAAGAAGGAGGATCATGATGAAATATCAAACAATATTTCCCTCATTAAAAAAATCGCTTTTTATCTTTATACTTTCTTTCAATATGTTAATTTTCACACTCCCTACCTCTACCTTTGCACAATCCAATAGCAATGGAATTTCTGTTACAAATTACTATGTATCTCCAACAGGAAACGATCTCAATCCCGGTACATTAGATCAACCTTTCGCTACCATTCAAAAAGCTGCTAATGTCGCAAAAGAAGGAAGTACAATCTACATAAGAGGCGGAGTTTATAACCAAAAGGTTCGTGTCGCTCGTTCTGGTGCCTCAGGCGCACCCATTACTTTTCAAAATTACCAGGATGAAAAAGTCATTCTCGATGGTTCTAAGGTCAAATTAGAAGATGATGGATTATTTACAATAGAAGACAAAAATTATATTCAAGTAAAGGGATTAGAATTTCGCAACTTAAAGTCAACGAAAGTTAACGAAACCCCTATTGGTATTTATATCACTGGAACAGGAAGTTACATCGATATTAAAAATAATTATATTCACCACATTGAAGCAAATGTTAAGGATGGAAATGCACACGGTATTGCTGTATACGGTACTTCATCTAGTGCTCAAAATAATTTAAATCATATTGTCATCGATAATAACGAAGTAGCAAATTTAAAATTAGGGCTTAGTGAAGCAATTGCTGTGAATGGAAATGTAGATTCTTTTGAAGTTACCAATAACAAAGTGCATGATAACAACAATATTGGAATTGTACTGATTGGACATGAAGGCGTATCTCCAGTAGCTGCTTTAGATCAGGCACGAAATGGAGTTGTTCGTAATAACATTGTCCATCACAATTCATCCATCAATAATACTAGTTATAATGAATATTCAGCTGATGGTATTTATGTGGATGGTGGAAAGCAAATTATCCTTGAGCAAAATCAAAGCTATGAAAATGATCTCGGTATTGAAGTAGCTAGCGAACATGCAGGAAAAAGCGCAAGCCGTATTACTGTTAGGGACAATACAATATCCAATAATATCATGAGTGGCATTGCAATTGGTGGATATGATAGTCAGCAAGGATATGCTGAAAATAATACGATTACGAACAATGTGATTTATAAAAATGATACAAAAGATCAAGAGAGTGGCCAAATCGAATTAAATTACGATACCCGGAACAATGTAATTACCAATAACCAAATCTATGCAGGTAATAGCCGTATTTTTATTAACAATAATTTTAATAAAAACACTGGGAACAAACTGGATTACAATCATTACTATGGTGAATTCGATCAAAGTAATGGCTTATGGCAATGGAAAAGAAAAACGTATAAAGGCTTTACATCTTATCAAGCAGGTATGAATCAAGAAGGAAATGAACAACATAGTGTATTTATCAAATTACCCTCTTCCCTCAAACTACTTTTAAAATAAAGCAAATGTACTAAAACAATTTTATTCCAGCTCACTTCATCTCCCCTCTCCTATAAAAGTGAAATTAAAATTAAAAGTTGTAGTTTCAATTAAAACTACAACTTTTCCGTACTTATATATGAAATTGAAAATATACACGTGTATTTATTCCAAAAATGAAAAGTGTTTTGGGAGCGTATTATATCACAAATGATGTAGAAAAAATCATCTCCTCAAATCCATATAACTACGAATGATTCTTATTCATTAAACTTAATTAATAGGTATATACTTCTTAAACCCCTTACTTATAGTTCCATTATAACCATTTTTATCGAAAAATTTATGTGCTTCTGTTCTAGTTGCACTACTTAATAAGATAATTCTTGTAGATTCCCTTGCAATTGACATCTGCTCTACATGCTCCAATAATTTCCTCCCTATTCCTTTGCCTCGAAAATCTTCATTTACAACCACATACTCTAAAACGGTATATGGTCTAAATTGATATCCAGGGTCCAGACAAAAAGTCATAAAAATACTTCCTATAACGTTACAATTTTCCTCATAAACAAACAAAAAATTATTAGAATCCTTTCTTATTTGCTCAATTCTTTCTGGTAAAATCTTAATGTTTTTACTATGGGGTGCTAATTTCTTATATAGATTTCCAATTACATTACTGTCCTTTGGCTCAGCTTCACGAATCATATAATCACCTATCTTTCTAATAATATTGACGTATCAACAGTTTAAACTATTTTTAAGGATACGTCTTCTGACTCTATCGCATCCTAAAATGATATTATTTAACTTTTTAGATAATTAGAGGGTAAAAAAGAAGAGAACATGAAGCAGATAGAACTTGGGAAGGCGAACTAAATTATTTAAAACTTTTGCACGAAGTAATTTCTTTATACAATTAGTATTCTAGGAAATTACAACTAAAGAAGTTGCTATTTCTTTTATTCCCCTAAAAACTGAATCGCTTTAAGATACTTCTTTAATCGTTTTAGGTCTTTATCTGTTCTCCTAGCAAGTCTTGAGCGATCAGAATTATGTTTTAAGTCTGCGAGTTTGACAGTACGGGCAAGAGAATTTCCTTTCACTCTGCTCAGATACTCAAAATAAGACGTGTATTTCTCTTTTGTCAGTACCTGCACTGCCTCAACTACGTTATGAGGTATACCAGCATTTAACAAATCAACAGTTGTTATCTCAGTATCTTCAAGAACATCATGTAAATAAGCAGTAGCTTTCTCTTCGGCCGTATTTACAAAGCTAGCAACTGCCTCAGGATGTTTGATACAGTCCACACCCGCTTTATCTACTTGTCCACCATGTGCTTTTTTAGCTATCTCATGAGCTATCTTTATATAATCAGATAACATCGCAAAATCTCCCCCTCTAGCAAGCTGTTCTAAAAGTGAAGGAGGAAAATATTGATATAATCCCTCAGCAAATCATTGGAGTTCATCTTGAAACAAAAAATTTATAAAAAATGCCATCCTCTCTGTATATTTCTACAAAAAGAATAGCTTTTTTTGGTTATACGGATACAATTTTATTTTAATTACGCCCTTTTCCTTTACGGGTATATACTGTATTAATGAAGAAAATTAGTCCGCAGATAAAGAATAGAAAAGGATGCACCCATGTTCTAAAATTAACAAGACTTATAATAAGCATTATAATGCAAAGGATACAACCTATAATATCAATGCTAAAAGATAACTTCCTCTGTTAATTCTTTAACTTCATTCATTTTTACACCATAATCCATTAATTTCTTTGACTAAATTGCTGCATAAAATACAATTTTGTTTTTACATCTTTAAACCAAATATACAAACCTTTTTTACCTCTAGATAAAAGCACTCTGTATATGTTCATTACTAATTCACTTACAACATTTGTTGCGTTCACATTTTCTACAAAATTATCGATTTGATATTGTTGTCCATTATAAATGACTGTTCTATTATATTTATTAAATGTACCACCATAAGCTCTTGCTATTTCATTTATAAACGAATTGTCGTAATTATCCTTTAATGTGACTTTCCATAGCTTACTTGTAGAATCGTAATATAGATCATCCCAAAAGATTAGACCTACATAATCAAACTCCAAGCCTTGAGCCGTATAAATACATCCTACTTGCTCTAAATGATTAACAGCTGTTTGTTTATACCATTCATATTGCGCAGCTAACGTCGGATTCCATGCTTTTACAAATTGGGTCTGTCCATCCCAAATACGAATATCATCAATTTTCTTCTTCCAATCCCAACAAAACGGAGCCAGCCATTTTACACTATATCCTTGTGTCATTTTATCTTTAAGTACAGTATCAATGTCATGTAATGAATCAAATACTTGTAAATCATATTTTTTCAAATCTACACTCTTAGATAAGTCTCCTGTTAAAAATTCATCTACATTCTGAATGAATGTACCGCTATTTTTTGCTCGTTGCTGAGTTTGCAGTGAAAGTATTTCGGGAGTATACCCTAAAGCTCTACGAATATTATCGACTGTGCCTTGTTCAGTAATTTTTATACGTTGATTATCATCCTGTAGTAGAACAATAATTTGGAATCTTGAACATAGATTGTTCATTACATCTTGAACATCTGTTAATCGATGTGACTCATCTATTACAACAATATCTCCTGTATTTCTTAACTTTAATATTGCGTTAACAGTTGGCAATTTAGCTGGTTCATCTAATCCATGTTCCATAGCATGATCTTTATTTAGTCCATCAATAACTGTTCTAAGTGTTTGAGGAATTGTACCAAAATAAGTGAGCGGATACCTTTTTATGTATTGTCGAATGAGTTCTAAACCTAATATTGTCTTACCTGTGCCTGCATTACCTTGAATGACTAGCACTAGCTTATGGTTGTTTTGAAAAGCAAGTTTAATAAGCTCCATCGCTTTAATTTTCACATCTCGTTGTTCATCTAAAAGTGCTACAAATCGCTCTCCTTGTAATGCTTTAGAAATACCTGCAAGACTAGCTTCACTCATTGAATAGATACCATTAGTAAATAACTCATTGTCCTGCTTTGCAACAGGTTTGTTCACAAATGATTCTTTTAAGAACGAGCATAATTTTTTCTCTTCATCTTTGCCAAAACAACATCTCAAATAGTTTGCTTCATAAATGGTATGGGGTGGCTCAAATAGCCGATTTTTTTCAGTTAAGTTCGGTAAATAACTCATTGTACTTAATTGAATAGAATTTTTCTTTTGAAGTTCACTATGATAACATCTCAGAGACGTTACATAGTGATTTAACTGTGCTGCTGGATGCTGTCGGATTGGTTGCCGACTTACACCAATATCAACATGGTGTGGATCGGGTGAACCAATGATTTTTCCCCATTCCTTTAATTCAACAATCATTACATGTAATTGCGATTGAGAAGTATAGCCAATTAAAACCGCATCAAGTCTTAATAGATTTCCAGGAATAAAATATTCTAATACGATTGATATTTCTCCAAGATCTCCTTCATTAAGTCGCTGCACAAGTTTTTGGACAGAAATTCCCCAAGTGTCCACTTCTTGCTCACTAAACTCTTCTTTAGCAAAAGCATTTGACTTTAATCCTTCTATTAATAAATCCTTTATTTCATTTGGAGTTAATCTAAATAATTGCTTTACTTGCCCAAAATACAAATGCATTATAGATCCCTCTAGTCGTTAGTCAAATTTGGTATTTGTTCTAATAATACTATCCACCTTTTTTAAAGATATAATCATTTATTATATATAGGTTATAGAGATATAAAGAACTATTTAGATAATTTGTTCATTACCACTTTCTTAATCGCCCATACATTTCATCTAACTGAGCTTCACCTTACAAATCTCTTGAAGATTCATTAATCCATTCTTTCAATTAAGATTTATAAATGCAGGTTGTCTACATTTATAAATCTTAGAAGTTAATGTATTCATCTATCCTAAAATCCAATATCGTAGTATTTTTTAGGCACCCATTCAGAACCTTTAATAGAAGAAGCATAATTAAAAGTTGCTTTTAAAAATTCTGCTCTTAGCTTACTATTCTTTCCTGTTTTCATGATGATTGTTTCTTTAAGCGGATGATTACTTTCAATTAGATATTCATTACGCTTATATAAGCGTTCTAACAAAGATTCATGTGGTACTCTAGCAAATTTGCCATTGTGTTCTCCCCTATTACATTCTTGACAAGTTAATACAAGATTCCATACACCATTTAAATCCATATCCACCGTGGATAAATATTGAACAGAGAGCGGTATAAAATGATCTACATCACAGGTATTTGGTTGACCACTCTCAATAGAAATACTTTTATAACAATAAAAACATTTTCCTTTTTGATACCCATTTAGCGGTTTTCTTACAGACGTTAAATTTACACGTTCGTGAGAGTGTAAATACCTCTCTGGTGTAATAGACTTCAAAAAGAAGAATTGCTCAAGCTCCCCATCGAATCTAACTTCTAACTTTGGATTTCTTTCCGTCCAAGCACTTTCTACTAAGTTCCATCTACCTTCAATCTCATTGAACAAATTCGCTCTTTGTTCACTTTCATTCAAGATATAAATACTATCAGTTAATGTGATACCTAACGTTTTTCCCTGAACAGACTTTTCATAGAACACTGTATTAAGCTCCCCATTAGGAATGTTATGAAAAGCATCTATTACATTATTGAAGCCTACTTTTTCAGTAACTTGCAACAACTGTTCCCATGTAATTTTCTGTTTATTATACAATTCTAGCGCATTAATAAACTTGGATGATGCACTAGTAATTTGCCTTTTTCCATTCCCAATATGCTCTAACATATACTTAGCAAATATCGGCGACAACTCCTCAAGGCTTACAAAACTATTATTACTATTCCCTAGCTCTAATAGTGTCTTTGCAAAAGCAAATTTATATGTAGCTACATTTCTTCCAAACAAGTAAACAGATCGAAATTTAGATTCTAATGTTTGGTCATTCTCAAGGAAATTATTCATGCAATGCCCCCTTAGTAATTATTAGTCCTGTACATCAATAAGGTAGATAGCTTTCTCAAAACCACCTCGCTTTTCTTTTTTCTCCTTACGAATCGCTTCCAGCTCTTCAAGCTTTACTCCATAAGCTCCCAATGAAGCATGAATTAATTCTAAAATATCTGCAAGTTCTTCAACAGCTTCCTTTTTCTCAACAGCTTCCTTAAACTCATGTGCTTCCTCTATCATTTTTGTTTTTATTTCCATTAGTAACTCATCAGGTGTGAGTATTCTTGCGTTGTAGCTTAGACCCTCGGCTTTGATAATTTCTAAAATATTATCTCTTACTAATTTGTTATAGATAGGCATATTTACTCTCCTTTGTATATGTTAATTATTTAAAGTAATCGTATCATGATAATTGCCCCATCCACCACATAAAAGAGCATGCTACTATATTTAATCATTCTGGAGGAACTTTAAAGATTAATGATTATGTTTCTCTTATTGAAGAAGATGCTTCTGAAGGCAAAAATTTTATATTGTAGACGAGATCAAATCATAACTAATGATAAATACAAACCTTTTTGTTTATTGACACAGCATATAAAGATTTACGAAGACTTTGGAATCGTAAAAAGATGATTAGCTGACTATCCTCCTGCAAACTTTTGTCCTCTACATTTTATTATAAGTACCAAAACTCACTACCAATAACAAAGTAGCCTAAAAAATATTAAACATCCTTTATTATCGATATTATTAACGTCAAATAAAAAAAAGAAGAGAGAAAACATTCTCTCTTCACCAATAATATTTTACAGAGTAAGTTGGGTAAGAAACTATATAAAGATGAACCACGAAAATACTTCACCTAGTGAATTATATCATAAATCACTCTAAAAAAATACATATCACATACATTTTTGTTTTATTTATGACAAAATTGTTAAATATTTGAATTCAAAAAGGCTTTATATCTAAATGACTAGAAAGGTGTTGGTGTGGTAATAAAATTTAAGGAGGCTTTCTATTATGTTTTCAAAAAAACAAAAATTATTAACAGTAATTACAACATTAACATTAGGGTGCGGATTTACTTTTGGCTTAACACCTGCTTCTGCGGATACTGCCAATAACACTTCTCCAATTAAGGAGGAACAGGTACGAATACAAATACCTTTCACGGGCTATGTTATTTCAGCAGACGATAATTACTTAATTGTTGCTGATACTTTTACGAAAGAAGAAGCACTTTATTATCAGAATAATTGGTGGGAGCTAGTTTCCCAAAATAAAATTTTAAGAGTACCTGTATCCAATGGTGAAAACTACAAATTAGGTGAAAAATTAAACGTATACGCTGCTGCTTGGACTTACTCTTTACCACCAATCGCTATAATGCCAACAATTGAAAAAGTAGTTGATTAAATACTGCTTAGCTAATAAAAGAAACATTGCCCTAATTAGAGCAATGTTTCTTTTCCTCATTTGACATTAGAAATTGAAATGGATGAGAACAAATTTGGATCGCTATTCTCAAAAGCTAATGTGAATGAAGGGATTAGTTCATGTATTCTTTCTTGCATTGGTTTCTTATCTACTTCTCCAAGTTCATTCAAAAGCTCATTCTCTTCTGAAGACTCATCTTCATTGATTAACATCCTTAACACATCTGAGTTAAGGATTTCATGTGGCGAATAAACTAGCCCATTCATCATTATATATTTTTGGAGCATGGATGAATTACCCTCATTTGCTTGCTTTACAGCTTGTTTAAGGTATAAATCAAAATATTTCTGTGCAAATTTCACACCTTTTAGTGGAACAACTCCTACATGTTCAACACCTTTCCAACGTAAATCCGCAATTGAACTCAGCCACCATGCCGGCTCAATAGCCTGTTGCATACGTTGCAGCACCTTGCGTTCGAATCCAGGTTTATGAGTAGAATGTTCTTTTAAACAAGCATCTAACATTTCAGCTTCAATGGCAGCTACGGTCATCCCCTGTCCATAAATGGGATCAAAGTTACAAAAAGCATCACCTAACACTAATAATCCAGATGGCCAATTTTCCATTTGTTCAAAATGTTGACGAATTGACTCCTGCGCTCTAAATCCTCTTGGGACACTAATTGGTTCTAACTCTTTAATTAACTCCCTCATCATAGGGGTAACTAAAGAGTCCAGTTCTTTTTCATATTCTTTTGAATTGGTTGGTGGATAGTGCGTACCTCCAGCAACAAATAGTAGCGCTTGAGCTATGTTATCTTCAATATATAATAACCCTACAGCACCAACGTTTTTAGCAGGATCTCCTTCAGAAATTGCACTCAATTTCTCTTTGATATGTGAAGGTACTTTATAATATCTCGTGCTATATCCAAAATTCACCTTTAAACGTTCTGGTTCTGGAACATCATATCCCATAGATGTAAGCCATTTATTGAGTTTAGATTGACGACCACATGTGTCAACTACCAAATCGGTTAACACAGTTCGCTTTGTTTTTAATTCGTCTCGTTCTTGAATTTGAATTCCAATAACACGCTTGTGATCAGACGAAGCTAAAAGGCCTGTCACCGCTTGCTTTGAATAAAAATGTACATTAGGAATTTCTTGCACACGTTGGCGGATTGTCCATTCTAACAATGCTCGACTGCTTGCTGCACCTTTTCGTTCTATAACTAGTTCCAGTGCCCCATACGGAGAAAATCGAATCATTTTATCATTCTTGACATTATGAGCCCCTTGATTTAACAAATCATCAACATATCCAGGAAAGAAACGGTTCATAATTATTTCTCCACGTGGTAATACACGATGAGGATGAAAGTCTTGTGGTGTACCTGGACGTTCAGATGGTTTTTGAGGTAACTCATCTTTTTCAACAACTATCACTGTCTCAAAATAACTGGAAAGCACGCGTGCAGTAAGTAAGCCTGCAATACCAGCTCCAATCACAAGTGCCTTTTCTCTTTTTTGCTGTTGATATAGTAATTGATTATCCATCAATAATCTCCCCTCTTTCTAAAAAGTATGTTTGTTCAACATGAATCTATTAAAACTTTTCCAGAAATCAGAATAAACAAATGATGATTCTTCATTATTTTAGTAAGGAGCCCGTTGATATAATAGTTCATATAGGGAAACAAAAACAGATACATTTCAAAACACTACAATCCTCCCTATTACAAGTGAAAAATAATTAACGTAACCAGTAGTATTGTAGTATCTAATAGCACCGGTCTTAAATAGTTTGTTTTTCCGATTATCAATGTGTCAGTAAATCCAGCACATTTATCGTTATACTTTCAAGCTCAGTTCTCTTAAAATATATATGTTTATATTTTTTAGATATACGATTTTAAATCCTTCTGAAAACCCAATAGACAAATGCCCCGGTATCATTATATTAAAGAGTTCACCCTAAATTAGTAATCTGTTGAAAAACTCACTTTAGCCAACAGGTGCTTTAATTAAATACCTTTATTATCTCTGCAAAGGTATTTAAATTTCAAATACGTTTTTCAATCCTTTGAATCCAGTAAAATAATTCATTTAAATAATAAGATTTCACTGCATAATAGAATACCTAAAGCACTGTGGGTATTTCATTTCATTATGCCCCTATTGGGATCTGCCTTCATCATTCATATTATTAAAATTACGTTAGTCCAAGTCAGAAAAAGTACACTTAAATGAGTATCTTTTTAACAAAATTCAAGTTCATATAACCTGTATAAATGCCCACCGCTTATAATAGTTTTTTTAATACTGCTTTATTCCCCCTTTAATATTTTTTATAATTTGCACCTTAAATGTATCACTTTTATTACCCTTATAAATATTTAGGTTTTTTAGAAATATTTATTTGATTTTTAGTAATATTAGGATTCTATTTTATCTAGTAGAAACTAGAGAGTTTGAGAAAAGTATGTAATAATGCATAATAAATCAATCAGATATTATGATATACTTTCAAAGAGCTGATACAAAATTTCTTTAGATTGGAAAACTAAAGTCTTATCTACCTATTTGTGGGGACGCCTTATGGCGTCTTTTCTTTTTTAATATAAAAAACCCCCAAGCATTCATATGCTTAAGGGTTTATCAATTGAAAGGTAAAGCTGTTTGGAATTCTTTAAATTAAGAACAAAGTGGGATTACTCCTAAACCAATTAATAAAGCTGCAGCAAACGCTGGAATTGGCGCAGGAATCTCGATACCTTCTACAACTAAAAAGTATTGACCATTTACTAATTTAAAACAAACTAATTGCATGGCTAATCCTCCCTTCTGTTAGGATTAATACATTATATTAAATAATCTTATTATTGATATAATTAAATTGTTTGTTTTTTAGAAAATGGGTAATCAATATTCCGGGGAAGCACATTAAATGATCTCTCCCTTATTTTCAAAAGGACCTGCTCAATTCACACATAAAAACATAAGGTAAATTGAACCCATTAACATCCGTGGAATGAACCCTAGTTTTATTCTCTTATCTAAAGGAGGAACTATTATTATGGGATATGGTGGTAGTTGCGGCGAAGGCTGCGGTTTTGCTGGAGGCTTTGCTTTACTCGTTGTACTCTTTATACTATTAATCATTATTGGGTGCAGTTGCTTCTGCTAAAAAACTATTAGAAAAGGCACCTTAGGGTGTCTTTTCTTTATGGAAAAATCCCCACACATTGTGTAGGGACCTTGTTTTTCTTACCATTTAATTTTTGTTGGATTTAACTTGGAAATATATCCACGTACTAATTGTTTTTTGTTACTGTCATAGATACCGATATCACCAGAGAAATTTTCCCAATATTCCCCTAAATAGTCTTTTGATGGTACTTTCAAATCTACATTTAATCCCATTGCCCCAAAACTTGCCACCTGACGCGCTGCTATGTCGCCTACTTGTTGCGCTCGTTCTTTCGTTGTTCCAGCTGGAACAATAACAACAATTCGAGTTAGACTGTCTTTTGCTTCAATATGGACGTCTTGCGCCTGTGCAGCCACCTTTATTCCGTCCTTTGCTGTTCCGATGCCTAATTGGCTTAATTTCACATCTTTATTACGCGCTCCCTGGCCTTGTGCTGTCATCGATTGTTCCACTTTTTCTTTTGCTTGCGCCTCATTTAACCCGCTGACTTTCGGTTGTTCAACAGGCGTTGACTCTGCTTTTTGTTCTTCTTTAACTGTTTCTTTTACTACATTTTCATGCTGTTTTGACGTATCCGTCGATTGTTGCACAGTTACTTTCCTATCTTCTTGCTGCTTTTCTGCCTGAAATGCTTTAACTTTTTCTTTTTGTTCCTCTTTCTTCAAATCTTGCTCTATTTTCGCTTCTTCAGTACCACACGCTGCCAATAATAAACCTGCTGCAATTGTTAAACCTACTAATTTAATTGCTTTCATAATAAATACCGCCTTTTCATAATTTAATTCTTTCATATGTATAAACGAACTCAGCTACAAATATTGACTTTGTACTACATATTTGAATTATTTAAATGATAACATATTAATATTCAAATTCTTTATATTTAAATATTAATTTTATAATCTATTTTCAATCAAAACAAATTAATATTTGCATAAAACGTGGCAGTCATTCTTTTAAATCGATAGTGATAGGGTACCGCCACACATCCATCAAGCTAACAGAACAGATTACCCCCTAAACGAAAATTTTGTGTCTTTTTTTAGCGCAGAAGTTCATTATTATCGTTTTTTATGTTCCTTAATTTGATAGAGGTGTGGTGGATCCCTTTTTTAGAAGTAAATACTTCTAAAACCTTGAAGTATTTGAAAATCAATTTTATCTGCTTTTGTCCTTTGAATTATAAAATCTAATCCATTTTTGGTATTGTCCGCATATTTAGGCATTGCTTCAAGAGTATCTGTCAATGGTTTGTTGAAATCGTCCCAATGTATTGGAATAACAAGCTTCGGTTGTACTTTTCGTACAGTTTGCTCGTAATACGTATTTTGGAAAGTACTTTCCTGCTTTCCTAATACCCCTATTCCTAAAAACAAGACATCAGCTCGAATATCATCTAATGCCCCTTCTATATAGTTAGCACTTGGTTTAACAAGGAAAGTTTTATTATTATACGTAATCAAGTAATCATAAGAAGAATCTTCATGATAATCTAGGGCTTTAGCAGGCTGTTTAAGTGGCTTTTTTATTTTTTCTCCTTCATCAAAGGTTGGTGAATGTTTCGATTGAAGGACAGTAACAGTAAAATCACCAAACTTCATAGCCTTATTTACTTCATATACAGACATCTGGTTCTTATTTATATCACCACCAATACCTATGTTAATTGCTGATTCTGAACCATATACATGTGTTCCAGTTCGTTTAGCTATATAAGCTAAATCAAACGCATGATCATAATGTGTATGTGCAATAAATAATCCCTTAAGTTTATTATTATCAACCCCTATTTGATTAAAAGCTTTATCCACAGTATCTTCATCTGTTTTTATATTGCTGAACAACATTTTTGGTAAGGATGGCCTAGAAATAAAACCATCAATCATTAATTGTGTATTTCCATCATCAAATAGTAAAGATGATGTTCCTAAAAATGTGACCTTTACCTCACCTTGATTCAATACTTTTTGTGTTGTTTTTGGAGCATAATACTCCTTGTATTGTTGAATATCTGCTGAAGGTGTTAAAAACTTGTAATAAACGAAAATAGAAGTGATTATTACTAGTACTAGTAATCCTATAAAAAACACCCTTAATTTTTTTCTTAATGTGTATTTCAAAAAACATTCTCCTTTCTAGACAAAAAATATTATTGTTTGCCTGTGCTAAATCCTCCTACTTGAGGCTACCACAAAGTATGTATAAAATTTAAAAAACGCCATCCTTTCCTATGATTCTACAGAAAGAATAGCGTATTTTTTCTTTTTATGGATACATTTTTTAGCCCAATAACGATGGGTTGTTACCTCGAATATAATTATTTTATTTAAATGTCTCTTTTAAATTTGTTTCATATCTTTTCATAGGTTGGTATACAAGAACGTGTAGTGATAAACCTATCACTGCAGCAATGTTTAAAATAATACTTATAATCATTAAAGCCCCTTCTATAACTGGAGAAAAGTATCCATTCGTACTTAACGTAGAAGAACTTATACCAAGTAGTAAAATCACTATTAGTAAAGGTAAGTTTTTAACCAATTTGAATCCCCCTTTAAATGTAATATCTTTATATTATCATATCACACACTAGTTTATGTAATTACTATAAGATAGTTATCTATGGGCAATTTCACATGTTTTTTTGTTACAAGTTAGCACGAAATTTTGTTCTGGAGTATTATAAAACTTCCGCTTAATGGCGATGTGGTTCTATCCCATCGCTATCAAGCTAAGAAATTCATTGTACACCCAAACGAAAAAAGATGAAAAAATAATAAAAAGCTTATCATTAAGTGCTAAAAGATAAGCTTTTTTGTCTATACTTATTAAATTTTATTTGATTTCTTCCATGCTAATACTGTAATAAGATATTGAATACCAAATAGGAAAGCGAAAAGTATAATAAATCTTGCTATTACTGATAACCATCCAACGAAATCTTCAGGTAAGTTATATTTGTATGTGGTAGCACCTATTGCGACAAAACAAAAAATAAAGGTATTACTCATTTTTTCTTTTAATTTTTCTTTTAATTGTTCTTTATTATTAATATCCGTTTCATAGACACCAGTTAGAATCGATTTAATAAAAACGAATATCATATAACAAATTATAATGGCTAATGAAGCAGCCCATTCTAAAAATGGACGGTGTAGATATGCTCCTCTTATTACAAAATCAACAAAAGCTATAAGTAGGACAATAATTCCAGATTGAGCCCAAATTTTCATTTCGACTTGTTGAATTCTTTCATCTGGGTGTGTACTGAGTGAAAACCATTTTTTTAGTTTTTCCATTTTAAAATTCCTCCCAAAATAATTTATCTAAACTTTTATCTAGTGTTTTAGCTGTATGAATGCAAAGTTTTAAAGAAGGGTTATAATTATTACTTTCAATAATACTAATGTTATGTCGTGTAACATTTACAATATCGACCAACCCTTGTTGGGTCAGACCTTTTTCAACCCTTGCAATCTTCACTTTACTTAAAGACATTAAATACACCTCACTTGTAAACATAACTTCATACCATAAATCTTATATTTTATATATTAAATTATTAATAACATAAATGCAACATATATTTTACATTAAGTCATGTATAAGTTGCACAATTCTATATTTTTGTATTTAAAACTATCCTACAAATATTAAAACAGGCCATTCTTTCTGTAGAATCATAGGAAAGGATGTTTTTTTATGTCTGTTTCTGTATATGATAAATTAGAACTATTTGTTCAAGAGATTCAAAGTTACTTGTACGTATCTCCCAATTAATTGTGCAATCTAACCTTTTCATCTATTAAGTTCTTTTACTAAGGAATGGAATCTAAAAAAGAAATAGAAATGAGCCTTTTTTATTATTTTGTTCATCTTTTTTTCGTTTTAGGAGAGATTTTGTTTTTTATCTTGCTAACAATGTGGAGATATCCTAGGTTTAAAAATCCCTTTAGTTACTGCATACTAGCAACAACCTTTTGAAATTTAGGTTACTGCGATGTATAATTATCAGAAAATCTAAGGAGTTTTATATATGGATAATATAAAAATAATAGCTGAGGTTCTGAGTATAGGGTTACAAATTGGTTTATTTTCAAAAACTGAAATAATTGATTGGGCTGATCAGACAATTGAAACATTAGATAGCCCTTCTATTGAAATTATAGAAGTTTCTCTATCTAGTAATGATAAGTTGGTTGACATCGTACCTAAATTAAAAAACGTAAAAGGAACATATGATAAAAAATTACCCGTAAAAATAATACTGGGGCTGTTATGGGATAAATTTATCCTAAATGAAGAAAATGTATTGAAAATAAAACCATTTATATCTAATTTGATACATAATAATTGCTGTGAGGAATTCAGTTATGTAGATGAACAGCTATATAATTTTAATGAGGAAATTAATTTAGCCGCAGATAATATATATGGGAATCTAGAAGATATTAGTCAAGAATTAAAAAGCTTTCTATTTCCTTATAAAGACTTTAGTAATCACTTCAGTTTTTGGGAAACTTAAAAAATATTAAATTGATGATAATAGATCATTCGGAAATGCCCCCCATAAAATAGTAGTTTTATTATTACAGCTATCCTACAAAGTGGTTTATCTGTTCATGAAAAATAAGAATTCATTACACATAATACCAAAATTTATTTTCCTGCTTTAAACCTCACTCCTATAGAATAGCTAGTACAAATAGTTGAACTCGTGAACTACCCGCCACTTAACGCCCTAACGGACTGTTTGAAGTGGGGGTTTCTCGGTTAGTCGTTACTTTTGGTAGCTAACGAATTCGTCCTAAGACAGCCGAGCTAACTCCCTTGTTCCAAGGGTTATTTTATTGCTATCTATACTAACGCCAATAGGCGTATTGCTTCATTTTTGATATTGATAGCTGCGTTATAATCTCTATCGAGATTTACACCGCATATACAAGAATAGACTCGCTCAGACAATGACATATTTTTCACATTTCCACAACTGCTACATGTTTTTGTGGAAGGAAACCATTTGTCTATTTTCACTAGCTGTTTGCCTTGTTCATGTAGTTTATAAGCTAAGAAAGAAGTGAACATACCCCAAGCATTATCAGCGACGCTTTTTCCAAAATGAAGTGCTTGCGATATTCCCTTCATATTTAGATCTTCAATAGCTACAACATCAAAATGAGTAGCTAACTCTTTAGACTTATGATGAAGGAAGTTCTTACGTTGGTTTGCTACTTTTTCATGCAGCTTAGCTACACGGATACGTTGTTTATTCCAACGCCCTGAACCTTTTGTACGTCTTGATAATACTCGTTGAGCCTTTGCTAATCGGTCTAACATTTCACGATAGAACTTAGGATAATTGGCTCTCTCATCCTCAGAACTGACGTATAATTGATCCATCGCAAAGTCTAATCCAACAACTGTTTCTACTTCTTTTTGTACGATCTCTTTTTCGTATTCAGTCAAAATGGACACATAGTATTTACCAGTAGGTGTCATAGAAATCGTACATGACTTGATTATATGGCCTTGTGGTATTTCTCTATGCTGTTTGATACGTACCATTTTCAGTTTTGGCAATTTGATATGACCGTTAAGCAACATAATATTTCCGTTCACTACATTCGTTGTATAAGACTTTCTGTCTTTTTTGCTTTTGAATGTTGGGAAGTCATTTTGACCACGAAAGAAATTTTTATAGGCAGTTTGCAAGTTTAGTTGAGCATTTGCCAAAGCTAATGAATCAACTTCTTTTAGCCATTCAAATTCTGCTTTGTATTTTGCGGGAGTGGGAAGCTTTTGTTTCTTTAGTTGATTCTTATCATCTTTATGTTTTTCATACGCTTCTTTCCGTTCAGCTAACATTCTGTTATACACGAAACGTACACAACCGAAGGTTTTACGCATAAGATGTGCTTGGTCTTCTGTTGGGTACAAACGGAATTTATATGCTTTATTCTGCTTTGTCATATCATTTCACCTCACTTTTCACTTTGATTTTCAATATATGTTTTTACTACGTCTATTGGCGAACCACCAGTAGTTAGCAAGCAAAAACTTCTTGACCAAAACATCTCTTTCCAAAGTTTCTTTTTCACTTGTGGAAAGTCTCTTTTAATAAGTCGAGAACTTGCACTTTTATAAGCATTGATGAATTTTGTCATTTCTGTATTAGGGTGTGCCTTGAACAAAATATGAACGTGGTCTACATCATGATTCCATTCAACTAACGTGATGTTATAGTTTTCAGATAGTCGAACAAACATATCTTTTGCATAGTTTGACATATCATCATCAAACACATTTCTTCTGTATTTCACGACCAACACAAGGTGATAATATAACAAGAATACTGAATGGTTATTACTATCTAATTTCATTTATATACCAGCCCTTATAATTTATAAGACTGATTATATCAGAGGCAAAATAAAAAGGAAAACCTTTTGGCTACGCCAAACCGAAATTCATCTCCCACCTACCGTTGGGCTACGCCCTTCACACGCTTGAGGAAGGAGAATTCTTTCGGGAAATTCGTTAAAATAGAAAGAAGCTGAAAGTTTATGTATCAACAAAATTATGATGAATACGCATATGATTATACAAATAATCCTAGACAACAATCATTTGTAAATTTAGTAGGTCAGTTTCATATTCTTCCTCAGTCTGTTATTTTACCTAATGGTCAACAACTTCAAGCAGGAACGCGTGTTTTTATTTTTAGAGTAGCTTTTAATCAAATGGGGAACGAAGTGGTTACAATTGTATTCCCTAATGTAGTTGGTGGAAATGTTAGTCTTGGATTAGCGCCAGTTGCAGCTTCTCAACTTTCACCTGGTGGTGCTGGTGGTGGGGTCATGTTCCCCCAAGTTGCCCCTATGCAACCTGGATTTGGTGGTAGATAAAAAAATTTAACAAATAATTTATTTCAGTATAGAAAATTAATTAAGTATAGAAAAAACTACACTTAATATAGAAATGGGCCAGATTTTTTTAAAAAAAAGATCCTTTTTCAGTATCAATAACGAATTTCACGTCAACTAGCACCTCTTACGAGGCGCTAGTTGTTATTTTTGTTGTATACATATTAGAAGCATACGTTGGCCGCAAACTAAAAAGGAATAAGTTGATCAAAACGGCCATCTTATGCTTCTTGTTACAGTTTTAAACATAGAGTATACAAATTATTACACTTACTTTTCTTCACCGCTTGCTTGCATGGAATTAAACGCCCAATGTAATTTCAATGCATCTCCCCTGAAATACATTATGGTCTTCACCGCTATCTACGAATGTGAACATTACATAAAATGTATCATCATCACCTGGAGTAAATCCATTTCCTTCTCGATCTACAATACCTTTCTTTACAAGGTCAGGAATACTTCCATTTTGCGTAGCTACCTTTAATTCAGATAATGTAGAATAGTACGTTTTTGCTTTACTCGTTGTACTCTTTATACTTTTAATCATTATTGGATGCAGTTGCTTCTGCTAAAATACTAAGGGAAAAGACACTCTTATTTGGGTGTCTTTTCTTTATTTCTCAATATAAGAACTATAAAAATATGCTATGATTTTAATAGAAATTCCCTTGTGTGCAATGAGATAGTAATACCCAACAAAAACCCACCTATTTCCGTAGGTGGGCCTTATCTTTATTACACAATCCAAATTATACTCTGATTTTCCCATCAACTTTATGCAATTATACATATCTGAAAAAAATACACCGAATGAATTTTATATATAGTAAAATAATAAACGTGGATACATTCTATAAAGCAGATTCTTTTGAAAGGCGTAACATACCAATCATTATAGAAGGTGTCGCGTCACTCTAATACTGATCTCAAATCTCTTGTACTTTGTAAACTAACAATCTGGTGTATATAGACGATTCTGTTTTATAGGGTGTGTTTACACGTATAACAAAGGTATAATACGGATAAGTTTATACTAAATGAACGTGGTTCAAGTCGGAGGAAGGCACCTTAGGGGTGTCTTTTTTTGTACATAATAAAAGCCTCACCCATCCTATGGAAACGGTAATTCCTTTAAAACAAATAACAATTGTAAATATATTAATTTTACATTACATTAAAAGTTAGAGAAAACTCTTATACTAATACAGTGCTAAATAGTAGGTGAAAAAATGGAATTTAACGATTTGGGTATTACCATTAAAGAACTTAGAATTAAAAAAAATATATCACAATCCGAATTATGTCATGGAATATGTTCACAAAGTCAAATTAGCAAGATCGAAAAAGGTGTGATTTATCCATCTAGCATATTGTTATATCAATTATCTGAAAGACTTGGTATTGATCCAAATCATATATTTGCACTAACTCAAAACAAAAAAATTAAATATGTAGAAAATGTAAAATATGTAATAAAAGATTGCTTAAAACAAAAACAATATAAAGAACTTTATGAAATAGTAAAAAAGGAGAAAAACTTAAATAACTTTCAAACAAATGAAGAGAAACAATTTCTAATATGGCATGAAGCAATTGCTATATTTGAGGTAAATAGATCAACCAAAACTGCTTTAACTCTTTTAAATCATGCATTAAAACTAACTTTAACCAATTCTGATTTTTTATCAGAAAGAGAAATAGATATTATGCAGACAATGGCTATATTTCATGGAGAAAATAAAGAATATGAAAAAAGTATTACTATATTAAGAAGATGTTTAACTAATTTTAATAAGTTAAATTTTCCTAGAGATAAAGAAATTAAACTAAAAATCATTTTAAATTTAGCAAAATCTTTGGCCTTCACATATCAACATGAAGAGGCAATAAAATACATTGATAAGGGCATCAAATTAGCAATTAATCTAAATACTTTATACCTATTAGGTGAACTATTCTATTTAAAAGGTCGGTTTTTATTAAAGATTAAACAACACAATGTAGACGATGTTGTTTATAACTGGAAAAAAGCATTATTTATATTTGAACTAACAGAAAAAGAATATTATACAAAAATGATATCAGATAAACTTATTGAAATACAAAATAAAAAACACTCATAATTTCGTAAAAACTCCTTAAAAAGCCCACAGGAAAAGTTCCCGTAGGCTTTACATTTATAAACATCTTATTATTTTTTATAAACTTAATTTTTAAACATTATTACTTAATGTGAATTTTCGAATAAAAGTTTACTTAACGTATTTTTTATTTTGAAATTTGCATCCCTATTAATACTTTATACTTCTTTTCACTTGAACCATCTTAATTTTAAGATGGTTCAAGTGAGAGGATGGCACCTTAGGGTGTCTTTTCTTTATGGATAAAAAAGTATCATCATTCGTATACTATACGTCTCAAACATATAGTATGCAAATTACTACGCTTACTTTTCTTCACCGCTTGCTTGCATGGAATTAAACGTCCAATTTAATTTCAATGCATCTCCCTGAAATACATTTTGGTCTTCACCGCTATCTACGAATGTAAACATTACATAAAATGTATCATCATCACCAGGAGCAAGTCCATTTCCTTCTCGGTCTACCACACCTTTTTGTACAAGATCCGGAATACTTCCATTTTGCGTAGCTACCTTTAATTCAGATAATGTAGTAGACCAAATTGGAACCTCATTTTTATCCAAATTCCACAAGAAATCAACACGGATATGATCACCAAAATCAGCATTTCCATTATCCCCTTTCGCATCGATTACACTGTAATCTGTCAGGAGTTTCACATCTCCTATTGCTAAGGTTCCTTTGTTAACTAATTGAAAACCGCGCTCCATTTCATCGCCTGGTTTCAAATTGTCCACATTAATAACAACTTCAGGATTCACACTCAAATCTAAAGTACCCGCTGCAAACGTATTTTGTGATACTTCCTTATCACTAAAATATGCATATGTTCCCCCGCCAATTAAGGATAAGCCAAGCGCTGCAGTTATAACACCCATACCAAGTTTTTTCTTCATACTCATTTCACAAGTCCCCCTATTTTTAAAGGTCAAATTACAAAACTTATTTCCATCCCACAAACAATACTAATTAAGCAACCACCTTGTCACATAATGAAAGCGAACTCACTTTAAACTAGCTATTTCATGCACCCAAACAACTATTACTTTTAAAATGACCGGTAATGTTACCGTAAATCATTACCGGTCATTTGTTACCCAATCCCATTTCATTTACTATTCATTGTCTGATTACTTTATTTACTCTAGAAGTTTTCCTACTTATTTTTTTGGTTCTAAACCAATAGAGCGTAAAATTTTCTCTAACGTCACTGGCCCTACATTTTCTTTCGGTTTCTGATTTTCTTTAGCATCTGGACCCTTTTTCAAGAAGTTTTTCTCAATAAAACGAATATCAGTTTCGTTTACAACACCATCTTGATTCACGTCACCATCTTTAACAGACACTTTTCCTTTTTCATATGACAGAGCTGCTATTCTAGCATCTTGAATATCTACCATTTTATCGCCGTTTACATCACCTGCAAGGTTATCATCCATGTCAGCTCTAAAGTTTTGTCCCACTAATTCTCCGTCTTGCATTTTCCCTATTTTTGTTGTTAATTTACTATTTAAATGACCTGGCATTTCTACGAAAATATCATATTCTTTATCGCTTACTGGGACACTATGAATTTCAAATTGCCCGTTATCACCAATCGTTCCTGTATATTTCTTTCCATCCTTGCCAACTGCGTACACTTTTGCTCCTAGTTTTGTATAGTCTTTCTTACCTAAATACCCCTCTTCATTCAAGAAAGCTTCCGGGCCAATATATCCTGTAACCGTTGAATGTTTCGAAACAATAGCAAAAGATTTATCTTTAAACGCAGGAATCTCAATGCCTTCTGATGCACCAGCTTTTGTATAAGAGAACTTATCTACTCCAAATGCAGTTAAATCATTAAAGTATTCATCGTTCGTCATCTCGAATGTAACATCTAAAAATGGTGTATCACCATCTAATCCTTTAAATTCTTTTCCTTCCAATGACGCGCCAACTTTCACCTTGTTTTCCCAAGCTCCTTCTTCATTTACCTTTGGATCTTCTAATTTAAGATTCAGTCCATGTTGTTTTACATATTCCGTAAGTGCTGGATTTGGTTTCACATCTGTAAATTTAAATAGCTGCTTGTAATAAGGAATTTCAAATGTACCTGACATAAGCTGTTTTACATTATTGAGATTCAAAGTTAACGTAATTTTTTCTCCTAATTTGATTTTCTCTTTGTCATAACTTGGAACAGCGTATTCTGTCCCTTCCTTTACAAAGACGTAATCTTTATATCCAGTTGCCATATTCCCTGCAGTTGCAAGATCATATCCAAATAATTTTAGATTTAACGGCTCGTTTATTTCCTCTGGAAGTACTCCAAATTTAAAATCACCATTTGCTTGAATTGTATTCAGCCAACCTGATGGAAAGGCTGAGTTTTGATAATATACAATTTGATTCGCTTTTTGATCATACTGCAAGCCTTTTGCCTTTAATGCATCTACTGTAGAATCATAAATATTACCATGCACCCATAAAGCCCGCTGGCCGTCTTCTTCTTTAAACATAGAATCATTGACTTCGTGTATACCAGGTTGTACATCCTTAAATTTCATTTCAGGTATTATATTATCAATGATAATGCTATCGCCTTTTGTATAAGATTTTCCTTGTTTATCATATCCAACAAAGTTCAATTCGTAATCTCCATCAGGCAACATAACAGGTTTATCCGCAATTGGATGAGCTGGATCTCCTGTAAATGGAAGTACATACCCTCCCATACCAGAAAACATCATATATTCAACATTCGGTGTTAGACTACTTGCATTAAGTGTACCAACGACTCCTAATGCCTTCCCAGTCTTTCGGTCCTTCACAACTGCATCAATGGTTTCAAGAGGACTATTCAATTTAAATGTCAACGGCGAACTTGGTCTTTCCATAAACGGATGGAATTTAGAAGCATCTGTTGCCATTGCATCCCTCAGTAAATCTACAGACGCAATCCCTTTTTCGGTGAATTTAACTGCAAATGGTACTTGATATACTTCTTTTTCATTGTTTTTATTTGTAATATGAATATATCCCTCATATCTACCAAATTCAGCGTTTCCTGGAATGATAATTTCAGAGCTAATTTCCTCTGATGTACCAGGAGCTACTTTAATAAACTCTGGTACGTTTAGCTTCACACCATTCTTCGCTGCATCTTGCACACCTACACTTGTAGGTGAAAACTCTACTTCTAATTTAAACTCTTTCCCATCTGTTTTACTGCTGTTCTTAATTAAGACTTTTCGACTATCTTTAATAGGCCCAGTTTCTAGTTGATTTTTATATCCAAATGCAATAGAACCTGTTTTTTCTTCAATTTCTACTTCTTCATCATCTACAACGTTTGATGTTTTATCGATAACCTCGATAGATGTATCTGCATGAACTGCACGATATGCATCAATTCGTCCTGAGCCCACCTCAAATACAGAACGCTCCTCTTTTAAGTCAACTGCGGTATTCATAAGTGCTTCTTTTACTTCAAATGGACTATAGTTTGGATGTTCTTGTAAAATGAGTGCCGCTACCCCTGCAGTATGAGGAGTTGCCATAGAAGTACCTGACATACGTCCATACGCAACCGGATAATTTTCTCCATCCTTTGGATCATTAATATATTCAGGAACAGTTGAGAAAATAGACACACCTGGTGCTACAATATCTGGCTTAATATCATCTGTTTTAGTTGCAGGACCACGGGAGCTGAAATCAGCTAAGCGATCTCCCTCTGTTTTTATATTACTTAGTTCCCCAAATACTAACGACACATCTCCTTGTACAGCTTTTGCTTGTAATTTCTCACCATCTACTTTTGTTAAGCGGAACGATGGAATAGATGAAGTATTTTCCCCAAGGTAACTTGTAATTTCACCATCTACATTGTTATATACGATTACCGCCTTTGCGCCTGCTTCCTTAGCATTTTTAATTTTTTCATCAAATGTAATCTCACCGCGTTGGATAAGAGCTAACTTCCCTTTTACATCTTTCCCTGTAAAATCACCTGATTTCCCAAGCCCTGCATATACAACTGATACGGATTGACCTTTCAAATCTTCAATCTTATCAGTAAAGCTTTTTCCAAGTAGCATCATCTTATCCACATGTAAATCACCTGCATCTGCAGAAAACGTTGGGATTGTCATTGCAGCGTCACTGGCTCCCACTGTAATTGGAAGTGCCGCTGCACTAGGTGATCCAATGGTTCCTTCTTCCGGACCACTATTACCAGCTGCTACTACTGTAACAACACCAGCTAACATCGCATTATTCACTGCGACAGAAGTAGGATATAAAGGATCATTAATAGACGCTCCTAGTGATAAATTGATAACATCCATATCGTCTTTCACTGCTTTATCAATCGCAGCAAGAATACCGCTTGTTTGTCCACTTCCATATGGACCTAATACGCGATAGGAATATAAATCTACATCTGGAGCAACACCCTTCACTGCATAATCCACACTATTCTGTTTATCTGCAGCAATTGTCCCAGCTACATGCGTACCATGGGATGTATAATATGCACTCCCCTCATAAATCTCAGGATATCCTCCAGAATTTTGCCAATCCTTATACGTTGTCTCCATTGGATCAGCATCATTATTAACAAAGTCCCATCCTTTTATTGAGTTCGGATCTATTTTGCTTGGATCCTCACCTTGCTTTGCACGATATCCTTTATATGCATCTTTCAAATCCGGGTGGTTGTAATCAATACCGGTGTCTAGTACACCTACCTTAATTCCTTTACCTGTTATTTTTTCATCATGCAGCTTGTCCACACCAATTTGCGGTACACTATCTGCCATTTTTGGTTCAACCGCAGTCTTAGCTGTTTCTTTAGGCAAATCTATTTTAACCTCATGATCTTCCCATACGCGCTTAACGATACCGGTACGAACTAAGTCTTCAATCATGTTTGCGGGTAACGAAATCGCTACACCATTAAAAGCATTCTTATATTCTCTTGTTATTTTTGCAGATTTTAAATTTGTCGCTTTCTCTTTATTCTTTTGAAGCTGTTCAAGCTCTGCTTTAAACCCTTTATGTGATGCTTCTACCTTTTGTTCCGCATTTGAAAGAGCTACCTTTTTCCCTTTAGCCGCTTGTTTTAATACCTCGATTTTGCTAGGCGCTTGCTTAAACTCTATAATTACATTCACATTATTAGGACTTGCTGTATTGATACCTGGCGAAATAACAAAACCTGGTTTTGTATCTAACGTTTTTAAGGCATTACGTTGTTCCTTTGTAAGACCTTTCAAGATAGCATTTGCATCATCAATTCCAGTTAAAGTAGATGTATTTACCTCTTCAGCTAAGACGTTATATGGAATTCCTTGAGACAATAGCATTCCAGCTGTTAACGTTCCAATAAGAATCTTTCCAAATTTCCCTCGTTTCATATTGCATCTCCCCATTATTAATATTATTTTTTGAAACAAATTGATTCTTAACTTCCCATTTAGCATTGGAAACTCTATTAATCTTAATCTTGTGTATCATGAAAGATTTCCAACACTACTCCCATCCCCATACCTCATGTAACTAATCACTTACTTTTCTCTTTCTATAAGAGCCCCCCATCATTTATTTCCAACAAAGGATTTTCACAAAATGAATTATTAACAAGGTTAAAATGTAATTCTATTTTGATTATTTCACATTTTGATTATTCTGAAAATTGAACAAAAGGAGTATCTTTTCTCTAAGGATTCTATGCCTACATAGTACAAAAGAACTATCTTGTCCTTTATTCCTTGTGATACAGAATAAAGCAACATGATAGTTCTTTGAAAAATCTCTTATTTAATCCAACGGAACCAATTGATTTCGAACTGCATAAATCACTGCTTGCGATCGACTTTTCACATTTAGTTTTTTAAAAATTTTATTGATGTGAATTTTAACGGTTTTATCACTAATATATAGAACTTCAGCAATTTCTTTATTACTAAGTCCTTTTACTAGTTCAAAGAGAATTTCCTTTTCACGTTCCGTCAGTTCATTTTCATTTGATTCTACTTTCATTTTTTGCTGATGATATGTAATTAATTTTTTAGTCATACGTGGATGAATAACGGAATCGCCTCGATATAACATTCGAATTGCTGCCACTACCTGCTCCGATGATGAATCCTTTAATAAATAACCATCAGCACCGGCCTGGAGTGCATCCATTAAATACTCATCATGCTCATACATTGTAAACACAAGTACTCGGCAATTCGGATATTTTTTTTTCACTAACTCTGTAGCTTCAATCCCATTTTTCCCTGGAAGGTTAATATCCATCAAAATACAATCTGGTCCGCATTCTTCTACTTTTCCCAATACTCCATCCCCAGAGCTAGCTTCTCCAACCACTTTCATATCAGATTCATCCTCTAGTATGCTCCGAATTGCATCCCGTAAAAAAGCATGATCATCTACTACTAATATTTTAATCATTTTACGCACCCCTTGTTTGTGAATCTGGAATTAACAGTGTAATTTCTGTCCCTTTCCCTACGGAACTATCAATCTGTAAAGTAGCCCCTAATTGTTCAGCTTGCTCATTCATATGTAATATACCATAATGTGGCTCATTCTTTGTTTTCACCATAGACTCAAACAGTGAAAAACCAACTCCATTATCCTTAACTCTTAAAAGCACGTGCTCACTTTGATAACTGAGTAAAACATCAGCCTTTTTTGCTTGTGCATGTTTTACAATGTTTTGCAAACTCTCTTGCAATGTATCAAAAATAACTCTTTCTTTCGAAAAGCTAAGCGCACGTGCATGACCTCTTTCATGATATGTAATATCTAGTTCATATTCTTGTTTTAAAGATTTTATTTTACTTGCTATTGCCTGCTTAAGGCCTAATTGTTGTGTCGGATATGGTTTTAAAGCATAAATAGAATAGCGAACTTCTCCTAGGCTTCCTCTTAAATCTTTTATGCTTTTCTCCACTACTTGCTGCATATCTATTGGTTTATCACGGTATTTTTTCTGCGCGGATTCTAGTTGGAATATCACCCCGGCTAATGTTTGCGCAATACCATCGTGAATTTCTCGGGCGATTCTATTTCTTTCTTCTAGAATCATTCTTTTTTCTTGTTCAGAAATCAATATCCTTGTTTTAACTACATTAGCTAATTGGTTAGAAAATGTAGCCAACGACTGTACATCTTCTGGGAAGAAACCCGCATTTCTACTCTTCCCTGCAACAAACATCCCGACTAGTTCACCATTTACAATAAGAGGAAAATATACAAGTGAGCGTATGACACTATCAAATATTTCATCTCCAGGAGCCGTACCAATTTTCCAATCATTAAATACAATATTCTTAGAAAGTTCCTCAAACGCTCGAAAATTTTCTAAATGATCAGAAATATCGGATTTTACTTTTCCATCTTTCAACAGAATATTCCAGTTACCATCATCTTTTGTCCATATTACATATGCTTGTATACCAAAAAAACCTTTAAGTGCTTGTTTAATATGCTTCAAGTTTCCTCCGGTTAATCCTCGACTAATTTCGGTCGTAATAAGAAATAGCTCATATAATCGTTCCTTCTCCATCCTTATCCGTACAGAAAAAGAACTAATAATGGAAGTTGCTACAAGTGGAAAAAAGAAAAACAGTACTGTAATCTCGTTTACTTCCACACTATATGTACTAATTAATACGTGCATTAGTGCCGCATAAGAGAAACCAAAAGTTTCGCAAAGAAATACCGTTACAGTTTTTTTATACCACTGATAGATTGAATATGGCTGCGGAAGGAGTATCATTAACAAATCGTAAAAGCGATTGTTGAAAAAACAAAAAATCACGCAAAATAATAACAAAGATATTAAATTCTCATACAGAACTGACATACCTATCTTATTAACTATTAAGGACATACATTTGTCTGAAAACCATTCGGCCAAGAACAAACTAAGTGCATGCTGAGTACTATTAAATAACATTCTTTGTATCGGTGAACGACGATGCAGGTGAATAATTAGCGTGACGAGTACAATAGCAACAATAGTTATATGGATTCCAAACTGCCAACTCATAGCGTAAATTATCGGAAAGGTAAGCGAGCTAGTTCCTCTCCAAAATCTTACAGGAAAATACTCAGCAATCCCCATAAATAGTAACAACACTATTAGTATTGTTGGATGAGAAGGGATTTTAATTTCAAGTAAAGATATAGTTATAGTAACCAAACCAAGAAAAGAAATAAAATAAAGATAAGAACTAGCAATCTTTTCTCTCATAAAGATAGAATTTACATCTTTCAAAACAACCCCTTCTTTCCTTATAAAAACTTCATTTTCTCTATTATCCAACAAAAAACCGGCACTGGCAAAATGGAAGGACATCCACTAGCCAATCACCGGCTGTGTACTGCACCTATAAAGGCAAGACACAATACTAGTATATAACAGGTTGTAAAGTTTACCCATTAGTCAAATGGTGTAATTGTACATACTTTTAGACTTAGTTCTACTAGTACAAAAGATGTATACAGAATTTTAATTTTGATTTACTAAAACAATTCTAAAAAATAGAAAGGCAACCTTAAAGGGTTAGCGTTATTGCAAATCAAGATAATAAAACCGCATCTCCAATTATTAGATAACTATCTAATACATTGGAGATGCGGTTCACTTAGGTCATTAATGTTTCAGCTATTCTCTTTATTTGAAAATTACATCTACCATACTAATTTAATATTATATTCCTGAAGCCAACTATTAACTTGAAGTAAATAATCTATTATACCTCTTGCATCATTACCTGAAATTACTTCGTCTTTTCCTTCTGCAATAGCACGAACTCTTTCTACATTAATTAATGGCAAAATAGGTGATTCAGGATTGTTCAACACATGTAACATCCAATCACTAATACCTTGTAGATAAGAGGCATCCTTAGTGCTTGGATATGCACTTTTTTTACGATAACGTACATCCTCTGGAAGTACATTTTCAAAAGCTCTACGTAAAATACCTTTTTCAATATTGTCTATGCTTTTCATTTCGAATGGGACATTCCATAAGTATTCTACAAGCCGGTAATCACAAAATGGAACTCGTACTTCAAAGCCATTCATCATACTTGTGCGATCTTTTCGTTCTAGCATAAATGGCAAGAAACGTGTAATAAACATGTAAGACATTTGACGTTGCTTCATTTGTAGATCACTTTCACCTTCTAAAAAGGGAACCTCAGCAACCGCATCTTCAAATTTTTGTTTTTGATATTTTTCAGGGCTAATCTTAGCTTTAAAATCCTCTGATAAAATTTCTGTACTATACCATAAATTAACACTCCAAGGGAATATCTCTGCATCTAGAAACTTCTCTTGATGGAACCATGGATATCCTGAGAATACTTCATCTGCGGATTCGCCTGAAAGTGCAACTGTTGCGTCTTTTTTCATTTCCTTAAATAGCAAATAAAGAGACGTTTCTAGTTCTCCAACTCCAGGTAGATCACGCGCTCGCATTGGAGTTAATAAATACTCTATTAAACTATCTGATCCTAACTCTATAGAATGATGCTTTGTTCCTACATATTCAGCCACACGTTTCACCCAAGGTTCATCACGATCAAAACGAAGGAAGTCTTGCTCAAAGTCTTTTTCATCATTGATGAAATTCAGGGAATATGTATGAAGGCGTTCCCCTTTTTTCCCAAATTCATTTCCTGCTAAACCTGTTAAACCACTGGAATCTAAACCTCCGGAAAGCATAGATACCACTGGTTTATCAGCAATTAACTGCCGTTTAACTGTATCTTGTAAAATGGAGCGGATTGTCTCGACTGTTGTATCAATATCATCTACATGTTTTTTACTTTCAAGTTTCCAATACTGTGTCGTAGTCGAGCCATTAGAGGTAAACGTCATATAATGGCCAGCACGCACTTCATGTATATCCTTGAAAATAGCATGACCAGGAGTACGTGTTGGTCCAAGGCAGAATATTTCAGAAAGTCCCTCTTTATCTACCTCAGCATCTACAAGTGGATGCGAAAGTAAAACTTTTAACTCTGAACCAAAGAGAATTGCGCTTCCCCTTTGAGCGAAAAATAAAGGCTTCACGCCTAGATGGTCACGACCAAGCATCAATTTCCCAAATCTTTCATCCCAAATACCAAAAGCAAAAATCCCATTCAAGTGTTGAACACAATCTTCTTGCCACTCTAAGTAAGCATGTAGTAATACCTCTGTATCTGACTTGGTCTGAAATTCATGACCTTTCTCCTCAAGTTCTTTACGTAATTCTTGATAGTTATAAATTTCTCCATTGAACGTAAGGCCAATCGTATCATTTCCATCTTTATACAGCATAGGTTGAAGGCCACCTTCAGGATCAATGACGATGAGACGTCGATGACCTAATGCCGCTCGTTTTGAAAACCAATGCCCCTCTGCATCAGGTCCTCGGTGAATGATAGCATCTGTCATTTTTTTTAACGTTTCTTGTTCATGAGACAGGTCTTTAGACCAGTCTATCCACCCTGCAATTCCACACATAGTGTCTACCTTCTCTCAAATAGTATAGAAACCGACTAAAATTCAATATCAGTCGGTTTTCCGTAAAAAAATCCGACTAAAAACATCTTTTAGTCATGTTTATATAATAAAATGAATTGAATAAAAAATCAAATAATTCACTCAAGAAAGAAATCACTGTCCCCTTTCACTTGAATTCCCATCGTTCGATTATAAAAATTATTACCTCAAACTTTCAACTTTATCCCTAGGTTATAAAGTTGCATTCTATTATAGTTATATACTAGAAATAAGAATGGTGTATGTTATTCTATAAGAAGCAACTAGGGGCCTTTCTATTAAGCTAAAAAAAATGACAAGTAGAATGATAGAGAATGTAATGAAAGAAAACTTCGCTAAATATTTCAAGGATAGGGTGTAGACAATGATCAAATTAGAAAAAGAAAATAAAAAGATGAAAATCATTCAATCTGCCACAATACTGTTCTCTACGCGTGGTGTCCGTAACACAACAGTTGATGAAATTGCAAAGACAGCTAAAGTTGGTAAAGGTACTATTTATTATTACTATACAGATAAAACTGAAATATTATGCGACTGCTATATACGTCATATTCAGCTTAAGCGCTCACAATTATTTAATTTATATAAAGAAGAAAAAGATGTTTTACTTCGAATACAAAAAATTCTTCATTATATCAGCCTAGAATATCATCAAGATCCATTTGTTTCTACACTCTTTCAAGAATATAAAGAGTACCATTCACCTGAAATTACAACTTGTTTTAAACAATCTGAAGAAGAAGCAATTAACATGATAAGTAATTTACTCGAAAAAGGTTATCAGCAAGGAGCTTTGCATAAGGTACCATTACCGCTTACAGCTTTTATGTTAGTACGAATGATTTTTAACTACGAACAGGATTATATAAAAGATGATAAAAGTGATACAGAATTTCTGCAGTTGCTAAAACATATGCTTCTTAAAAACTAGTTTTAACAACCCAAAAATAAGTGCGGTGCAATTATATGAAGAAGAACGTGAATAATGGCGGTTTTTATGAGCTCTTTTCACTCTAGACAAACACACGAAATATCCAACGCTTATGTAGGAATGAACGAAAAAATAGTGTAGTAAAAGGAGCGTGTTTTCATCTATCTAAACACGCTCTTATAAATATTTAAACCCTATATGAATTGCTTATTCCACTCTAATTGTCTTTTAACTCATACATATCTTTTTATATTCGGTTATCATGCCAGAAGTTTATTGGAAAATGATTATTCTCATCATAAGCTTCAAATTCATACCCTTTTTCTTTTAATCCTTTTATAATTGCTGGAACTGCCGCGACAGATTGTGGATGAATATCGTGCATTAAAACAATTTCTTTTGAAGACGTTGCACCTGCTAAGACATTTTGAACAATTTTTGCGGCCGCTACATCCACAGGTAATTTATTGTATTTCCAATCCAAAGAATCAATTGTCCAATCCCATACTTTTAAATCATGTCCGACCATTTCATTTCGAAGTGATTCATTTAAACCAGGCATTGATCCATATGGTGGGCGTGTTAATTTCGGTGAGTTTCCAATAACATTTCTAATTAAAGATTGATCTTCTTTCATTTCCTTAACATATTCCTGATTGGTGTATAACTTTTTAAAATCATGTGTCATACTATGCATGCCTACATAATGGTTTTCCACATGCTCTCGTTTCACTAAATCTGGGAACCTTTTCACATTATCGCCAATTAAAAAGAATGTTGCTTTTACATCATTTTTCTTTAATACATCTAATAGGTTAGCTGTATATTTTCCTGGTCCATCATCAAAAGTTAAATATGCAACTTTTCTTTCTTTACCATCAAAACGATTAGGTATCGATTTTTTTAATTCATTTTTAGGTAAACTGCTCACTTGTTGAACACTGTTTCCCTCTTCCGCATTTACCAGCTTAGGATTTGTAATAGATTGAAACATGTAATACCCTATTGCTACTAATGTAATAGCCAACAATACACTTATAATTCTTTTTTTCTTAAGCTTAATTTTCATATTATAATCTTCTTTCTATCAAATCATTCCACTTTAAGTCGTTTAGTTTTATTATTCTATTAGCTTATTAAGTTTTTTAACTTAACCAATCTCAATTTTGGACTAATCATTTTAATAATCTATATAGGTGAAAATTAGTGCCCTGCACTAGCGTTCATGGCATTTCCTATAATAGTTAAAACTACCGGAAATAATACTGGTCCTAAGGTAAGGAAAATGTTTAAAAGTATAATAAAATTATATAGTGGGCTATAATTTTTACTATTACTGTTTTCCAATACTAGGATGAATAAAGTTATTACAGTAATTAAATGTAGTAATAAAATTATCAACCAATAATACATCATTATAGTAAGATTCCACTTTCCTAATAGTTGGTATGTTACCCCTATGATTATCCCTAATATAGTAACATTAAAGGAAATAAACAAAGTTCTTTTTAGTATTTTAGGGAATGTTTTGTGATCCACAGTTTTATTATATAAACCGATTAAAATGCCCAAAGATAGATATGCCAGTAATAGCCCTACCCAATTCCAGATCCAATCTTGATCCCCCATTAAATTAAACAAAAGCGAAAGGATCCCTCCTACTGCAAAAATCGAGGAGATCATAATACTATTTAAAGCTGATTTCATACTATTTTCACTTCCTTAAAAATTTTACAATACAGCATTGAAGTCTACTCTTAAGTTGTCCTTTACTTATTAGAATCCTTTTCATTAAAAACCTTGTATGGAAATACCATCATATAATCCGGTCATCATACCTATTAGCATATACGGAGAATGGGTAGGACCAGCAAAAATTACATCTACATGATCCCATCCCATAATTTTCAAACTAAACGAAACTCCACCAAATCCTACTCCACATGGTAGATATACAAATAGAGGATGCGATCCATCAACTTTTATTTGTATATCAATTATTCAGACGTGTAGCAACTACTGCATTACCTTAAAATAAATGCTTTGATTTTTCATCGTTAATAAAATAGCACATTTGATTCTTATTAACTTATGTTCTTCCTTCTTCTACTGCTTTACTATACCCCGCTGTATATTCAAAAATAGTAGCCCCTTTGTTTCTAAGTATATCTTTTCCCCACTTTTTCGCAGCTGCTGCCATATGTACATATGATGTTTTAAAGTTAATCATAATTTATTATAATTAAGTATATATTAACAATATATTAAGTATAAGTAAATAAAATTAATCATAATTTAATTTTATTTACTTATTTAAAGGGGATTACATATATGAACGATATTAATGTTGGTCACAAAATTAGGGAATTTAGAAAAGGTTCCGGATTAACCAGTAAGCGTTTAGCAGAGTTAGCTGATATAACACCTTCTATGTTAAGTCAGATTGAAAAAGGAATCACAAATCCTTCATTACAAACACTAAAATTAATTTCTGTAGCATTAAATATTCCATTGTTTAATTTTTTCTTAGAGGATACCAATACAGAAGAATTAGTTGTAAGAGCTAACCAAAGGAAAAAAATAACTTTTCCGGAAAGCGGCAATGTTTCGTATGAGTTATTATCTCCTAATTTAGATGGAGCACTAGAATTGGCTTTAATGAATCTGTTACCTCAAACTGCTTCATCTATGGAGCCTGTGGCACATAAAGGGGAAGAAATAGCTTTTATTATGGAAGGGCAAGTAAAACTATATCTAAATGATGAGGTTTTACTTCTCAATACAGGTGATAGTGTTAAAATCCCACCTTATGCAAAGCATAAGTGGGAAAACACTTCTTTAAACAAAGTCACTGTTATATTTGGAGTAACTCCACCATCTTTTTAATTTCAAATACTAGCTAAGAAAAGTTAGAGAAAATAATTCTCTAACTTTTCTTGTATACATAACTTTATTTTAAGAAAGTAAAAAACTTGTCTCTCAATTATATGTGATTAAAACTAGTGAAATAGATCTTTTTAATTACATACTTAATTTATTTTTTAATGTCCAATATTTTTCTCCATTAGCTTCAAAAGAGAATTCTACCCATCCATTCGGATCTTCACGATAAATAAAGATGGTTGTTCCAGGAGTTACTGTACCAACTTCATTCTCCTCGATAGCTACCTCTGGTCTACTTTTAATTTTCAAATTAAATGGATAAGGTACCTGATAGTAAGTAGCTGATGATACAACATTTGAGCTTGAACCGTCTGCATACATTTTATATGGAATTTCATTAGATAACGCGTCGACATCTAATGTTTCAGGATTCTTTGGTAATTTTTTGGCATATGTATAGTCTTCTACATGAAACGGTTTAATACGTTCCATAATACCTGCAATTTTCTTAGCCCAGCCTTTATCTGATGCATATTTCACGTTCATGCCAGTTAATGTTGGGCCGTTATAATACATACCACTTTCTTCTAAATATCTTTCTCGTACATAATTAGCGTTATAAGCAATGCTATCGCCATAGCTTGGTAAATATTTCGCATATTTAAACGGATCTCCATCATATGCACGTAGACCAAATAGATTATGTTTTTGATATGCGATTTCTGATTTTCCGTATCCAGATTCTAAAATCGCATGCGCCGCTAAATAATGAGCACTCACGCCATATTGATTTTGCGCATTAATAAAATCTTGCCCATGTCCAACTAAAGGACTATCCGAGTGATATTTCGCAATAAAACTATCAATCTCTTGAGCTGTAATTTTCGAAGCCACTGTTAAATTTAAATCTTCATATGAGGTAGCAGTAATAACCTCTTTTTCATCGTTTAAATTTTGTTGTAACATATCTGTTTTTGCAGTAAGTTGAGCAGCTTCAGCACGTGTTATAAATCTATTTGGTTGCCAACCGTTCTCGGTACCATTAGAGATTTTTAAATCTATTAAAATATTGGCATATTTTTCTCCCCAATGCCCTTTTAAATCTTCAAATCTAACCTGATCATTATGATTTGGTGTGCTTTGTAGTTTATATGCATTTACTAGCATCGTAGCCATAGCAGCGCGAGTTACTTTTCCGGATGGATTGAAGATTCCATTACCTTCACCTTTAACAATCCCAGCTTTTTCAGCAGCAGCAATATAAGGAGTAGCCCAGTGATTTTGTGAATCTGTAAAAGATGGTTTTGCATTAGGGTCAATTTGTATCCCTAAAACTTTTGTCATAATCTTTGTAGCCGAAGCTCTGTCTAAGGAATCATTTGAACCAAAAGTTCCATCTGGATAACCATTTAATACCTGTTTATCAACTAAATAGTTAACGGATTTATCAGCCCATGTAGGAACATCAGGGAATTTATGAGTATCTGCTAAAATATTAGAAGAATAGGATAATATAGCTCCTGCAAGGATACCTGTTGCAATTAATTTGTGCTTCATTAAAATAAACACCTCTGCCATTGTATTTATCAAATTGAGATTTTCTATTTTTATATTTACATGTTTGTAATAATAATGAAATCCTATTAACACGCATTCAATTTGATGTAACGAGTATAGTTACTTATATACACAAGTGTCAATGAATGTCTTTTACAAAAATGTAAAATATTTACATATATTTGAATTTCCCTGATCTTATAATCGACTTATGCATATGGTAGATTTAATAGTTAACTTTCTTTTCAATAGTGTAAGTTTCTTGAATTTAATGCTTTATTTTTTACTCTATTAGATATGGATTCACATTACTAATCTAATTAAATTAGATTTCTTTACGCACCCTCTTCTGAATCCCACACTTCAGTAAATTGAAAACCTTTTAATTCACTCTCTAAAATTGCATTTTTGAATTGATCTGATACTAAAAGATAGTTAGGATGTACCTTCCCATTTACATTCAATTTAAAAATCAGTTCGTGCTGGACAACATAAGGAATAAATACAAATTTTTTACATCCTATTATTAAACCTGAACTTAACTTATCAAAGATTGTTTTATTAGTATCAAGTGCTTCCAACACCCTTAAAACATGCATAGCATAGTATTTTTTGTTTGTTTGTTTATGAATTAATGGTAAAAATTCAATATTATCTCCTACTGTAGGCTCTAAAACATTCTTGGCTTTTTCACTAATTATTTGTACACCAGACTTTCCCCAAAAAATAGGAGAATCGCTTGATTTCCCTTCATCTGTTACCTCAATAAACTTAGGCGTCCATGAATCTGACAAACTCACCATAGAATTAAAACTAGTTTTAAAATATTTTTTATCCTCTTCATAGTTCAATAATTGAAAGGTTTCATAATCATCAGTCGAGCTTTTTAATTGCCAAATCTTCATATATATTCTCCTTTATTATTACCATTTATTTAGTTAGTTGTTTCTTGGGTTCATTTAATCGTAAATTACCTTCTGATAAATCTCTTCCTATTCCATGTAACACTGTTTTGTTTCAAATTCCTTATTTAATTCTTGTAAAAAAATAAAAAACAAACTAACCTTTAAAATGTTAGTTCGTTTTTTATAAATTATTAAATTAATATCAGGCATTTAAAAATGAATTTCAAATTATGTTTAACATTAATTATTTTTATCCATTGGTATTGTATTTAGTGCTAAACCAATAGATCCTAATTTTTCAATTATTTTTTTTGCTTTACCATATGGAGCCCCTTTTACTAATGTAAAAGGAAGGTTTTTCGATCCTTTTAATAGTTCCCCTGTTGAAATATCAAGTGCGAGTACACTTTTTATCTTTACTAAATCTTTTAATCCCCCATTAGGAATTTCTATTAACACTATATTACACGTATCAGGGATTTCTTCTTTTATTTTCTGTATTTTTTGATTCAAACAACCCGTATTTACCCACTCAATAAAATCTAATGTAACTACAGTGGCATGATTTGGATTCATATCACCAGAATCAACAGCCCTTACTTCTCGTACATCTGCACCTTGCGACATTAAAAAAACATTGCCACTACCATCATCACCAATAGCAACATAACCATTTGCATATTCTGTTACTTCCCAAGTCTCATTTCGTTCTATAATATCATCAGTACCATAAATTATTAATCCTCCACCTATAGAAAAACCATTTGTATATTTCAATAAATCTTTATGTACATTTGGTAATTCAACTTTCATTACATCTTCTATTTCTTGAATTTCAATATCATTTGCTGGATTATTTTTTATTAAACCAGAAACATTGGATAAATATATCATTTTTCATCCCCCCAAACTATCAAAATATTTATAAGCATCTACCAATACCTTTCTAGCAGTTTTCTGATCAACTCCTGCCTCAATCATTTCTCTATAGCTTACATTAAATTCATAATTTATATTGGTATCATTCATATCCTTCAAGCTTTCTGCGCTTAAACCTAAGAAAAGGCTTATGCAAATACAGAAGCCTCTTATATTTTTATTTATTACTTTTTAGGGTATGAATTTACATCAATAATCTGATTTTATTAAATTTCTTTACGCACCCGCCTCTGAATCCCATACCTCAATAAATTCAAAATCTTTCAAATCACTTTGTTCAATAAGAACTTTCAACGCGGCAGAAATAAAAACAGCCGTAGGATAGTTTTTTCCATTTATATAAACCTTAAAAATTATTTCATTTTGAACAACATTACAATCAAATGTGAACTTTTCACATCCTATTATTAAACCTGTAATCAGTTTTTTTAAAAAATTAATTTATTACTATCAATTGCATCTAGTACATTCAAAACATGAACTAAATAATATTCCTCACTAATTGATTTGCTTACAAAAAGTAAGAATTCAACATTAGCACCTAATATAGACTTTAATAATTCTTTTGCCCTTTCACTAACCATCAAGGTACCAGTTTCTCCCCAAACATAGGACAGTCACTTTGTTTATCCCCCTTCTACACATTCAATAAAAATTTCTCCCCATAAATCAGAAAGTTTTATTGCCAAATCTTCATGCTTTTCCTCCTATATGCTATGTTATTTACTCAAGTTCCATTCCTTGGTTGATTTATTTTTATACTGCTCTCCAATAACCCATAACGCTATTCTGATTTTCTGAATTGCTGCAACAGCAGAGTTAGGGGCTATTTCAAACTCTTTCATTAATTTTTGTATTTCCACAGCTCTACTATCCTTCTAGGCTACAATATAATGTGCTTTATTATAAAATGAATGATTTTGTATGAAAGCTAAAATTCGCCTAAGTAAATCTAGTGATTTATTGGTATAATTAATATCGCATTCCATTTTATGGATCAATCAATTAATATAAGGCTATGTTTTAAAACATATGAAAATACTGCTAATTTAATATTAAACATAATAAAATACATAGCCCTTTCTTTTTACTATTAAAAAACATATTGAAGTAAGGAGTTATATTATAATGGCAATCTTTCAAAGTAATGTTCAAAAAGCTGAACAAATTGCTACTCAAATGAGAGCAGCTTCTGACGCAATTCAAAATGCAACAGGTAAATCAATAACGCACGCAACACGTACAACTTTAATCGTGAATTCCAAAGCGCAGGAAGCAAACCAGCAAGCATTAGAATTAACTAGACAATTTCTTTCTGCCTTTCAGCAATCCATTGACAATATACAGTCTGTAGCAACAGAGTTTGAACGAATGGACAACGAATTACAGAAGAATTTTTAGCTTTTTTAAGAATTTTTCCTTTATCCCTTCTGTTAACTTATATATAAGCAAAAAGGTAGGCGGAAAAAATGAATCAAGAAATAGAACAAAAAATGAAGGTCTTGAGTCAAAATCTAATGAATCTATCCGAGGAACAATACCAAAATCAACGCGCAATACAAACACAAGAACAAGCAGAAGCAGACTTTCAAGAATTAAAAATACGCAGCCATCGCTTTTTTCATCGTATTTTAGAAACATGGCATGGTGATAAAGAACTCTTTCGCTTTTTTACCAATATACAATTAGAAACTCAACAAATTGAAAGAAGCCTTTCTTATAAATTAGAAGAACAAAAGGAAACATTAATTCAAGAGAAACAAAAATTATACAATCTAGAAAATGACCTCACTCATCAAAAACAAAAACTTGCTAGGGAGGCCAATTTATGAGTTTAAATATGTATCTTGGAGAGGTACAATCCCAAACAAACACTATGTATGCTTTTTGTACTGCTACTATACAAAGTATGGAGCAAGTAATCCAGTCTATCGACAGTTTTGTTGGTGATTCTGTCCTACAGGGTCAGACTTATGATAGTGCGAAAATGTATTTTGCAGAAACGTTTCTTCCTTTAGCACAGGGGATTATTTACCTATGTGAAGAATTACTCCATCAAAATGAATCTTTTCCTGCTGAGTTTCAATCAAGAGTCGCCTCAACAGATATAGTTGAACAAGAACTATTAGAACAAATCCGAGAGATTGACCGAATGATAGCAAGTATTGAAGTTACAAAACAAATTATGCCACTACCGGATATGGATGCAATGGTTAACCTATTTATTGAGATGCGCCGTAAAATCCAGGAAAAGTTAGAACATCTATATGAATTTAATCAAACATCTAGTAATAACTATGCTACCGCGATTCAATTAGCGGCTAGTATCGCTGCAGGCCTTGCTGAAGTTCAAAGTGGAAAAGGCTTTAGCCCTGCAAGCGGTACATTTAGTACACAAAGAATAAATATGGAATGGGCAGATTCTATTCATGAATATCTAGACAATAATATTCGATTAGATAATAGTATAAAAACAAATAATCTAATCGAATCTGGTATACTATTAAGTAGTTCTTCTGAAAAAAATATACTAGAAAAGTTTATAAAAGGGGTTTGGAATGGATCCGGAAAATTTATTGGCGATTTAGTAGAGACATACAATTCGTTAGACGATACAGTGACAAAGGAAAACCTAAAATATGCTGCAGGTCATCCTATAGAAACCGCATATACCATGATAAATACTTTTTCAGACACTTTTATGAATGAATTTTGGCATGGCGATGCTGAAAGTCGTACACAATGGGGAACAAATATTTTTATGGAGTTTGGTTTAGGATGGCTTGGAGATAAAGGAGCAGGCCAAATTGGAAAAGTAACTTCCCTTGGAGACTCTGTAAAGTTAACAAAATTTTCAGGTGATACACCTTATATTTCAAGCCACTTACCATTAAAAGATCGATTTGCTTTTGCTGGTGGAGATGGTTTGCGATCTAGATTTGACACACCAGACTTTAAACAAGCTGAAGAAAAACTCTCTACCTATCAATTTGCTAGTAGTGGAAGAATTAATAGTAGCAGAACTAATGGTGGCAATGTTCCGTATAGTTTTGATTCATCACTTATGGAGCACCTTTTTCACGGGGAACTAAAACAAAAATGGTGGGGACTAAAAGCTGTTGGATATCACCATGAAAGTATGATGGGTGGAGGAGAAATAGTTAGAATTACCCATGCACCAAATTCTGCGGGAGTATATAGAGCAAAAATAAAAGTAGACGGTGAAACAAAAAATGCGCTTTCTTCATTTTTCCCTAAGGATTGGGATAGAGTACAGGTACTTGATTCTATCAAAGAAGCATACGATAATAAGATTCAAGTCGATACAGTTAGATATGTAGGACAAACATCCCACGGATTTAAAGTAGAAATGATTATACAAAATAATGAGATAATAACAGCATATCCTGTTTATACTAGGAGGTAAAAAATGAAATATACATACGAATTTTATCGTGATGGACTTGGCGGATTAAGAATACGTTTGCCAAAAGAAATTTCTATAATTTCTCATTTCTTGGAAGATATTTTAGATGATGAAGCAGATGAGTATATACAAATTTTAGATAATGTAGTAGACCAAAAAGTTCCGCAATATGAAATAGAAGGGAACGTAGCAGCAGTCTACATTGAACCTAATTACACCAGTGCTATTAACTTATTTATGAGTGCTCCAAATAACCAATGTAAAATTGAGACCTCTGAATTTAGAAAACTACTTGTGTTGTGGCGAGATACAGTGGTAGCAGAAGGGAAAGATATAGAAGTATAAAAGAAAACTACCTTCTGTGATATTTAGATCATAGATGCTAAACTCAATAAAATCAAGGGTAGAAATATATTAAATATATTCCTACCTTTTTATTATGTGGCGAGACTCCACATCCATTAACTTAAAAATTTTTTAACACCCTAAAATAGAAAAACAATAAAAAATACATCTCTATAGAGATGTATTTTTTATTTAACAGGGATTGTACTTGCAGAAAAATAAAAGATTTTACAATTAAGATGCTGCACTTAATATTGTTAACAATTATTTTTGCTTATCCCTCATTAATTGTAAACTACTACCCTTCACTTTCTATTTTGTTCCTTAATAAGAATAAAATGTTAAAACAGTTTTAAAATGAGTCTCTTTTTCACCTTGTAAGCTGTAGAGCTTTCATATATTCCCCTTTTCTTTCAAGAGCCTTTTTTGTATCCTCAGCGGTTAATGCAAGCAAAATCTACTGCAATGTTCTGTAATAACTTCTTATTAGCTTACCTGAAGAAATCTCTTAAATTGATGGATGTGTAACGTACCGCTACTAAAATTCTTGCTTTTAAATCATTATTACTGTATTATGTTTACGTAGCAATATAAGGATTATAGTATATGAAAAGGAATCAAATCTATAAGTAAGATTTAAATCCTTTTCCAAGTCAATAAGATTTTTCCAAAATCTAATATAATTTATGCTTGTCTTTTTAATCTGTATCTAGTACAAACATATTTTTTATCAATAGAATTCTGTTTTCAATGCTAGGAATTAGTGTTCTAAACAAGGAACTATACAAAGTGATCTGAAAAACCTGAGAGGTATTGTATGTAGTTTGCTCATCTCCAGGTACTACAATAAAAGAGCCTTACCTCTCTAGGCAAGACTCTACTAGTTTAGTTGTATAATATTTACGTAATAACTAAGAAACAGAAAACATATAACACCAAATAGCAGCACCCTATTACTCCTCCTACAGCTAATACCTGTTTAACCCAACTCTTAAATTTTTGATTACTGTAAATCGCTTGCACTCTTTCCATATTTCCTCCTATTAAGAAGAACCCTTATAGACTCTTACCTTGCTATGGTAACATTAAAAAATGGCTAATAGAGGCCTAATGTATAAATATGCAATATTGCATAAATAAATGTATTGTTACAATTGTAAACGCTTACTATAATAAAACTATAAAGATTCACCACATCTTAATAAGAAAAAAGAGGAGCGAATAATATGGAAATCGCAATGGCAGTTTTAAAATTTATAGGTGGAGCAATCCCATTAATTCAAGAACTTCTAAAAGCATTTATGTAAATTCACTATTTAGCAATTATTTATAAAAATTATCATACAAATGATCTGTATATCAAAAATGAATTGATTTACAGATCATTTGCGTGAGCAAGTTCCCTTTAACATGATTAAGGGACTTTTTTAATTTTTAAATACTTAAGGTTACACCACATTAACATCAAGTTAGCAAAACAAAAAGAAAAATACGCCAACCTTCCTATAATTCTACAAATGGAATAGCATATTTTTCATTTTTGGGACCTAAAAAACTTTAACTTGATGGTGATGGGGTAACAATTCTGATTTAGAGATAAGATCAGTTTATACAAAGATTACCCACCGATATGTGGAAGATGAAGAATACACTTGCGAACTTAAAACGATTGAATTAAAGGACTTGATGTTAGTGTGGTGAACAGAATATGAAAATTACTTAAAAAATCGTAATCTTAACTATAAAATACCAAGACTGCCTCTCTCCTCTCCAGGGCCATCTTGGTGTTTTTTACGTTCACATATAAATTATTATTTGTATTGTTGCATGGGTTCTTTATTAAATTATATACGTCTACTTTACCATCGATAAGCAATGACTAATGTCTCCCATTTTATCGTACTGATTACTTATACGAGGTTTTAAAAGAATCACCTTGACTAAAATGATAAAACAAGAAATCGAAATGAGCCCCTTTTTTATTTTATAAGCAGTAAAGCTTCCATATAATGCTCTTTTCTCTCAAGAGCTTTTTTTGCATCATCAGCTGTTAATATATAATCTACTGCAATGCTCTGTAGTAGCTCCTTATCCGCATTTGGCAACTGAATCGTTATATCTTCCACACTACTCTTATTATTTCCATTTATCTTATTAAATTCTTGAATACTTCTTGCCAGCTCTGCTAATTTTTCCATATGCACAGGATTGTTTACATCCAAAAATATATTACTTCTAAAAACTGCCGTAACATATTTCTTTACATTTTTCTTTTCTTTTTCTGCTTCTTCCTTTTTATCAAAAACAATATTTCCCGTATACATTTGTTCAAACGTGAGTATATCGTTATTCTCTTTTCCAGCATAATATGTATTGAACTTTTCTTTTAAATCATTCGCTTCTTTTTTGATTTTATAATTATCACTATCTACTTTTGGAGAGATTCGTCCATCCAAAGCTAGCTGAAACTGCAAATACGGTTCATTTACTTGCTGTACATGAGCTATCCGTACATCTGGCCCCAGTAAATCTTTATAATTCCCCGGTATTTCAACTTCATTTAGTTTAACAGAAAAACCATACTGCGATTTTGTATAACTTTGAGCTTTTTGTTTAATTTCTTTATCCGATATATCACATGATGTTAATAGTATTAAACTAAACATCATACTACATGTTATTTTTGTTATTTTCATATGGTATCTCCTTTTATGCTTACTTCATATACATAAATGCTAATATAGATTTCTGATAAAGTTACGAAGTTTAACAAAAAGAAGAGCAGTTTTAAGTTGCTATGTTTATACAATTTTATATGAACCAGAGTTAAGTTTAAAGGAACTAAATCGTGCGTTTGCTCTTTATTCAACCATTTAACTTACTAACACTTTTCATAAGATATTTACACACTGCATTTAGGTAAAGAAATACAGAAATGTGTTTTTTTCTTTGTACTATCTAAATTTATGCTCCCTCCATGTTTTTCTACTATATGCTTAGCGATAGTTAATCCAAGACCTGATCCCCCATTATTTTCTCGAGAATCATCTACTCGAACAAATGCATCAAAAATACTTTGTTTCATATCCTCAGGTATTCCAATTCCATTATCTATAATGTTTATATATACTTTGCTTTCATCCTCAATTAACGATACAAACACGGTCGTACCTGCCGTATTATACTGTAGAGCATTAGATATTATATTAGAGATAGCACGGTATAGTAACCTGTTGTTAATTGGAGCAATCACTTCTTTAGAGGGTATTTGATATTGAAGGATTAAGCGCTTCGCTTGGAATAAATCATAATATTCTACAAGCAATTCACGAATAAACTCAGATACATCAGTTGGATGTACTTCAAAAGGGTAATCAGAATGCTCTAATTTAGACAGTTCAAAAATATCTTCAGTTAATACCGCAATGATTCGAATCTTATTATATATTACATTCAAAGTTCTTTCTCTTTCACCTTTTTCTGTAATGATCCCTAGTTGTAATGCTTCAACATAACCTTGAACGGTTGTAATTGGTGTCCTTAAATCATGAGACAAATCTACAAGCATCTTCTGCTTGGTTTCTTCTAACCTCTTCTTCTCTTTCTCTATTTTATCGAGTTTTTCCGACATAACATTAAATAAATGCTGTATTTGCATTAACTCAAAATATGTTTCATAGTTTAACCTTTTATCATATTTCCCACTAGCAATTTCCTCAAATCCAGTTGCTAGTTTATCCAATGGTCTGGTTATTTTTCTAGCAATTTGCCTACTAAATATATATACATTCATAGAGAAAAATACAAAAAATAAAACGATTGTAGAAAGTAATATCTTATAAAAAACATATACGTATTCCTCATTTTTATCAGAAAACGTATATTCATACTTTATTGCTTTTTTAGGAACCTTAACAAGGCAATATAATGTTTCACCTTTTTTCGTTACAAATGTTGCTACAGATGAATAATAAGGAAGCTTATCATTATCAAAAAATAAAGTAGCAAATTCTCTTTGTGAATATGATAAAAGCTTATCCTTCTTTTCCCCCTTGGTATAGATAACTTGTAAATTTTCATTAAGAATTTCTATCCAACCGCCAAATGTTTCTATTGATTCTGAATTAATAGTTTCAAAGTTTTCACGCACTACTTCACTTGCTTTTAAATTATTTAGCTTTCCTAGTTGCTTCTCTGTTTGGTACATCAAAAATATAAATAAAATTATCACAGTGAAACCTATTGCTAGTGCAAATATAACGTAATTTTTAATTAAGATATATAAAACTTTATTTTTCATAAAGTTCTTCCTTCCTAGCAAATCTATATCCAAGCCCCCGGATCGTTTTTATATAAACTGGATTCTTAGGAGAATCCTCTAATTTCTCTCGTAGTCTACTAATATGAACCATAATCGTATTATCATCTGCACAGTAATAATCAGACCATACACTTTCAAAAATTTGTTTTTTAGTAAATATTCTCCCTGGTTCCTCCATAAAAAGTGTTAAGATTTTATATTCCGTAGCACTGAGAGTAATGGTTTCGCTTGATTTATAGAGTGTACAAGAATGATGATCTAATACTAAATCACCCATATGAATTTGCTTCTCCTTACCTTCTACAGCCTTATCATTAAATTCATAGGACCTTCTAAGGTGAGCTTGAACTCTAGCTATAATTTCTAAAGCACTAAATGGCTTTGTAATGAAGTCATCTGCTCCAATCCCTAAACCTATAATTTTATCTACTTCTTGAGATTTAGCTGACAATATAAGTATTGGTAATTGTAACGTCTCACGAATCTTTTTAATTAATTGATAACCATCCATTTTAGGCATCATAATATCAACAATAGCTAAATCAATATGATTTTCTTCTAGACACTTTAAGGCAACTTCCCCATTTGAAGCCTCTACAACAAAAAAATTTTCCATTTCTAAAAAAAGCTTTAAAAGATCAATAATATCTTTGTCATCATCAACAATTAATATATTTTTTTTCATACTCTCCCTCGCATCGGTCAGAATTTTCAAAAAATCTATTTAAGGTTATTGTAAGGTAAATGAAAGTGACATGAAAGACTAACCGTTTAATATACAGATATGAATTAAAGAAGGAGGCATTATCACATGAAAAAACTTGTTGGAATTGCGTTAGCAGCTACCATTGGAATTGGAGGTTTAGGAACTTTTGCTACTACTAAAACTCTCGCAGCAGTAAACAATCAAGAATCAAAAAAATCGGTTTATCAAGTATCTGACGTGCAAGGTGAATTTATGCACATTAAAGTGGGGAAACCTTGGTCAATGACGCCAAGCGGAAAACAATACAAATATGTCTTATTTAGCGAAAATAAAATTTATGTAAACCCTAAAACTGGTGTAGTAACAGCATATGAAGAAGGAGCAGCTGAAGGCAGAGTACTCGATAAAAATGGAAATGTTGTTGCTATTTGGTATATCACAGCTTTTAAATAGTGAAGGGTTAATTTTACAAGGTCGAAAAGAGCATCTTTAAGTTTATTATGAGAGTATTAAAAGAATTTCAATACTTGTAATTACCCTAAAATAAAAAAGCTTATCTTTTAACACGTAATGATAAGCTTTTTTATTATTTTTTTCATTTTTTATTTTCGGAAGTATTTCTTTAAGTTGATAGTAATGCGGTGCTATTCCATCACTATCTACAACTTTATAGTATCCCAAAACGGAAACAAAGGGTTGCATTTATATAATTAGGTTTTGGAGAAATGATAATTTTGTTTAGGGATACTTTACGATTTTAACTTGAATGACATATAGTGTTATTTTTAGCATTCTAAATAATCGGGTTCAATGTATTTTTCTGTTTCAGGAGAGCTTTTAATTTCTATAGGATATTTCTTAAAAGCTACAACAGTAATCCTATCTTCTTGAACTAAACTTCTGGATTCATTTATAGAAGAGAAACCTGTTCGCGTTAAAAAATTGTATAGAGAGGATTTTGTCATCCAAAAACTAGTAACGTTATCTAATGATGCCCATTTTGATTTTAAACGTTCTTCTATTGATGAATTAGCAGAGTGTTCTAGCATTGTGTGTCCCTTATATTCATAAGTTTTATAAAGTACTGATACATTAGGAGTAGAAGTGATATGAGTATCAATTATTACAAACCTTTTGCATACTTCATACACTTTTTCTAAAAAGGGGAATACATCTGAGCAGTCTAAATGATATAAAATACCAGAGCATAAAACAATATCAAAATGACCATATTTTTCAGCACTTAAATTTCTTACATCATCTTGATAAAAGGTTAAGTTTTCCAACCTTAATAAATCTTTAGCGAATATAGCTTTTTGTATGTTTGATTCTCTTCCTTCTATCCCTACAACAGTTGCTCCTTGCATAGCAAACTCAATAGCGTAATGCCCCTCTAAACAAGCTAAATCTAAGATTCGAAGATTTTTAAAATCACATTGTGTGATATCTTGAATCATTGTCACAATTTTTTTTAATGCAGGATTTGGTTGTCGAATATCTCTTGTATATAGAGTATCCGTTAATTTAATATCATAAGCGGTCCATTCACCATATTTACGAATAATGTTTTCTTTTTCGAGAACAAAATCTTTCATGATACAATTCGCCACCTTTAACATAATATTATGTGTAATATATACCTTAATAAGATCAATATATGTATGTATAACTTGTATTTAGACGAAGGTAAACATTTTAAAGCTTCTCACTTTATCATGTGGTACGTCCACGATTCCTTCTTTTTGGGAGCCACTCGCAAATTTAGAACAATATGCAGCTCAAATAGTCAACTAATTAAACTACCTATTCATCTCATCTATCTAAATTATAGAAAATCTTATTATATTCATTTTTAGCCATAGCCAGTGCAAATGTCATAATGATAAGTGGGACACCACATTGCTATCAAGCTAAGCAAACAAAATACTCCTTAAAATAAAATGAAAAAATACATTATTTTTTCTTATAAAAGAAAAGCAAAGAATAAACTTTAATATGTATTAATCCAAACAAGAGAAGATGATTCATGTGAAACAATTTACTAAATTTCCTCTGACATTTTTAGTTATGTTCCTAGCCAATTTAGCGAACTATTATTTTATCCTATTTATGTAATATTGAACTACCCCCACTTTCACTTCGTTTAGAAGTGAGGGATTCCTAAGTAAAGAGTTCTAACGAACTCTAATTGATTAGGCTAACCCCACAGTCCTTGCGGTTAGAAGCCTTATCGCTTCATTCTTTAGATTGATACTTGCGTTAATATCCCTATCATGGTGTGTACAACAAGAAGGACAGTCCCATTCACGTAGGTTTAGATTTTTAACGTCTTTATTTTGATATCCACAACAAGAACATAATTGGCTGGAAGCAAATGTTTTCGATACGACAATGACTTGTTTGCCATACCATTTTGCTTTGTATTCTAACATGGATCGAAATTGTGACCAAGATACCTCACTAATTACTTTTGCTAACTTATGATTCTTTAACATATTCGATACTTGCAAATCCTCTATACCGATAACATCGTGGTTTTTGATGATTTCAGTTGAAATTTTGTCCAAGTAATCTTTTCTAGTATTTGATATGTATTCATGAATTCTAGCTACCTTTACTCGTTGTTTATTCCAGCGAGAAGATCCTTTCATTCTTCTAGAAAGCACACGCTGTGCTTTCGCCAACTTATCTTCTAATGATCGGAAAAACTTCGGATTTTCATAGTGGGTTCCATCTGACAAAATAGCGAAATCTTTTAGTCCTACATCTATTCCAATGTAAGAATCTGTTTTCGGAAGTTCTTGTACTTCTGTTTCAACTAATAGTGACACAAAATATCTACCAGAAGGGTTCCGTCTAACTGTAGCATTGACAATACGCCCCTCTACTTTGCGACTTTTGGCAAATCGAACAAGGCCTAGTTTTGGCAACTTTATTTTGTTCCCTACAACGGCAATGTTTTCATTTGTTTGTTTTGTGGTATAAGATTGTACGTTGTTCTTCTTAGATTTAAAGTGCGGTGCGCTGTTTTGTTTTTTGAAAAAGCGTGTATACGCATCCGCAAGGTTGCGAACAGACGACTGAATCGCAATACTATCCACTTCTTTTAGCCAAACAAATTCTTTCTTCATGGCAGGAAGTTTGGCAGAGCATGTACCATATGTTAAACCTTTCCCAGTTTCTTTATATGCGTGATCCCATAGGGATAGGAAATGATTGAATACAAAGCGAGAACAACCTATCGTTTTGTTAATTAGAATTGCTTGTGCTTGATTTGGATAGATACGAAACTTATAGGCCTTATTAATTATCATTTGATTCACCTCCATTTCGGTATATGACTATTATATACCAAACGTACATTCGATAGATAGTGAAGTAACACTTTATGTATGTCGAACAATTAAGATGGCTTCTTGCCATCCCTTGTTCGAAGCCAATTCATCTCCCACCTACTCACTTCGCGTTCCTTGAGGAAGGAGTCTTCTTGGCTAAAATGATAAAAGCCTTCCTAATTATAGGAAGGCAACGTTCTAAAATGAAAACCTATATTTGATTACTAATTAAATTACCTCAAACTGATAATATACACTTTTCCCATTCTCCCTAGTTACTTTAATTTCAGCAAATCCTTTACCAATGACATCCATTCTAACCTTTCCATTGCCCTGTACTGTATATTTGACAACTTTTTCTCCATCTATTGTTGTATGCTTTGCTGCAACTCCTTCCTCAACCCTAGATTGACCAACACGCCAACAGTCACTGCACTTTTTTGTGCTCTTAGATATCATTTCATTTTTTACATGTACGCTGTTAGTAGATGCATCAGCAATACCATTTGTACTCAACAAAATTAAGGAAGTTACTAAACCTATTCCCAGTTTCTTTAACATTATTTCATCCCTCCTGTGTTAAGTTATACTTTTATATTAAACTGAGATTCTTTCAAGTAACTTTCATTTACCTTACAATAACCTTAAATCCCCTTTTATCTATATAATTATATATATAAATTTTATGTATTATATGTATTAATTTAATGTATAATAAAGTTAAAATATTGAAATTTCAGGAGGTTTCTTAATGAATATACTTTTGGTCTTATTTTTTATAATTTTATTTATAGTCGCTTTACTCAATTTACTAAAAGAGTTCAAAAAAAAGAAAGCTAATACAGCATTGATTGTATTTGAAATTATAGTTATGATTGGTGCTCTATGGTGGTTAGTTAAAACTTTCAAATAATCAGAAAACAGATGGTAGAGAGTGTCCTAAAGATAAAAGCTATATTATTAACAAGATTAAATATTCACTTATACAACATTCCTCCTTTCAAAAGTTTGAATTGTTTTGTAAGAAACTAGTAATAATTATATTATACTTTTACATTTAATTACATATTTAATTTGGAAAATATGTAAATTTTAGTTTTTTTAGGATTTTTTCTCTTTAGTATATTTAAATTTTAATTACCTAATTTATACGGTTTTTAAAGTACGAGATATTTGAATTGAAGAAAAACAAAAAATGCCTCCTGTATTTATACAGGAGGCATTTTTCATTAATTGCTTAAAGCGCTTATCAAAATTCTCTAGTTTACTTCAAATTTATTTTATACTTTCAACTTTTTTAGTAAACATATGACATTTCCTATTGAACTACCCCCACTTTCACTTCGTTTAGAAGTGAGGGATTCCTAAGTAAAGAGTTCTATCGAACTCTAATTGATTAGGCTAACCCCGCAGTCCTTGCGGTTACAAGCCTTATCGCTTCATGCTTTAGATTGATACTTGCGTTAATATCCCTATCATGGTGTGTACAACAAGAAGGACAGTCCCATTCACGTAGGTTTAGATTTTTAACGTCTTTATTTTGATATCCACAACAAGAACATAATTGGCTGGAAGTAAATGTTTTCGATACGACAATGACTTGTTTGCCATACCAGTTTGCTTTGTATTCTAATATTAATCGAAATTGCGACCAAGATACCTCACTAATTGCTTTTGCCAACTTATGATTCTTTAACATATTCGATACTTGCAAATCCTCTATACCGATAACATCGTAGTTTTTGATGATTTCAGTTGAAATTTTGTCCAAGTAATCTTTTCTAGCATTTGATATGTATTCATAAATTCTAGCTACCTTTACTCGTTGTTTATTCCAGCAAGAAGATCCTTTCATTCTTCTAAAAAGAACACGCTGTGCTTTCGCCAACTTATCTTCTAATGATTGAATGCTTATATTCAATCTATATATTTTTAAATTATAAAAATATATAGAAAATTCTCTATTGAAAGATAAAGTAAAAAATGGTATTATTTACATAAAGGCAGGTGAATAGTTCACATGAATAAAATCGATATTGAAAGAATTGATCAAAGATCAGGTATTTGGGATTGGATTTTTGGAGGTACTACTGGAGGAACATAAGATTTAAAAAAGGTGTTTTAGAATTTAATTCTTAAAGCACCTTTTTTAAATCTTATATATTGAGGTGGTTTTTATCATGTTTTATAAAATAAAAGATATACATCCTGTCACTTATATAAGTGATACAGAAATTATTATTGGCAAAGATCGAAATTTTATGAGTGTATTGAAAGATAGCGATGGTTTTCTTAAAGAACTTCTTAATTTATTAGATGGAAATAAGAGCGTGACAGAAATTTTTAAAATATTACACTCTAAATTCCCTTCATTAACCAAACAAGATGTATGGGATACTATCAAAGAATTAAATAATTACGGTCATATAGAACAGTGCTTACCTAATCCTATTATAGATAATAATCGACATTTAACAAATCTTCATTTCTTTTCAAACTTTTCTTCTATGGATAATTCAGCAGGGAACATTTTAAAAGAATTACAAGAATTAAAAATTGGGATTATTGGTCTTGGGGGACTGGGAAGTAATTTATTGTTACAATTGGCAGGATTAGGGGTAAATACTATTTATGTAGTAGATCCTGATAAAATTGAATATAAAAATTTGAATAGGCAATTTTTATATAAATTATCTAATATAGGTGAATATAAAGTGAAATCAGCTATAAATAATATCAAAGATTTCAATGACGAGATTTCTATAAAAGGCTTCACAAAACGCATAAATAGTGTAGAAGATTTATTAGAGATATTCCCTGAGGACATTGATATCTTAGTTTGTGCAGCAGATTCCCCCCCTATATATATTCAATTATGGTCTAATTTATTTTCACAGATAAGGAATATTCCTCTTATAGCAGGTGGATTAGGGTGTGTGACAGGTCAAATTTTAACTAGCATTCCTAATCAGACACCTTGTTTAGAATGTTTTTATCACGATTTATTAGGAAAAAATTCCTTAAAAAAAGAAAAATTATTAGAGTTAGAATCTAAAACAATTACTACTGCCATAGGTCCATACATTAGTTTAATAGCCAATCTTATTTGCACTGAAATTATTAATTATTCTTTAAAACACCCTTTGGCATCTAGTGGAAAAAAATTATCAATTAACTATTTAACATTGGAAATAACCCATGAAAAAGAATGGCTTCCAAATATAAATTGTATTTGTAAAACTAAGAAATTCGACTCTAATAAAATATTACTTGAGCGATTCTAAAAAAGATACTATTAAATATGTTTTTGGGGATTGATACCCTGTTTCTTAACATACAGGGTATCGGTTAAATTGTATTTATTTTGTATCTAAACGTACAATTTTCTTTTTTGATATGGTGACCCCTAGTAGATGCGACATAGCGAAAACTCCTCTTGTGATTTGTCTCGCCAACAATTATGATACGAGAGTTTTTGCTTTCTTTTTATAGTTAAACGCAAAATAATTGAATTTATGGTTTATTACCCACAGGGTATCGTAAGAACTATAAATTAACAATGAGATAAAAATGTAGAATAAAATGTGATATTCAATTTAAAAAAGGAGGATTATATTATATGTTTAAAAAATTTGTGGTAAGTGCATTAACATTAGGTGGATTAGTTATAGGAGGAATCTCATCACATGCTGATGAACATGATCAATACTTCGGAAACTGTAAAAATGTAACGCAGAATGTAGAAACAAATGAATACGTAAAAAACTGTGTTAAAATATTCCCGAACTCCCCTTTCGGTCCAAATGTAATAAAAATACCTAAATCTTTTTCATATGATGATGGCACTTATCAAGGAATACTCTATCTAGTTTCTCAAAATAGTACTCTGTATTCTATCGTTGCTAATTATGAAGGCACTTTAAAAAAATACAAATAAAATATAAAAGATAAATTCTTTTTATATTAATTGAAATGTTATGGCTAAAAATATCAGTCTTAATGTCTCTTCAAACATTCTATTTGGATACTTATCAAAAATCTAAGGAATTATATATAGTTAAATAAAAGTAATGGCTGAGGTTTTTAAGATAGGATTACAAATTGCTTTATTTTCAAAAATTGATGGAAATTAAAAATTTGGGAGTAGATTCTCATAATAGAAGACTATCTCATTTAAGTACTGGAAAATAGAAGTTAAAGTGGAAGAAGGCGTTGTATTATTAAAAGAATTCATTCTGCTAGCTAATAATGAGTTAATTTAGAAAAAATAATATAGCTAAATGAGATGCTGCTAAACAGTGGCGTCTCATTTGTATTTTTATTAAATCAAAAAATAGATGAATAGAAATTAAAATTTTTATAACTTATATATCAAGAAAAGTTATACCCCGAAAACAAGATCATAAAATTTATTCTCTATGTTTTCATAGAACTACTCTTCACTAAAAATTATTATTGTTTTTGAGCATTCACTATTCCTTCTTCTATTCCTTCTTCTAATCCTTTCTCTAATCCTTTTTCTACTTCTTTCTCCGATTCTTCAATCTTCTTATTGTGCCCCTCTAGAAATCCCACTAATATTTCTGTTATTATCGACATAGGTACACCTTTATCCAATAACATTTTAAGAAATTCAAATATAGAGAGACCTTGTGAGTTAATTGAATTATATTTGTTATTAATATATTGTTCTATATTTTTTTCAGAAAGTTGATTATTCCCAGTCTTATTTTCAGAAATGTATTTTTGATTATTGTTCACCAAATGTGAAGCTGTAGTACTTGGACCTGTTCCCTTTAAAACTCTAGTATTTAAAGGATAAAGCCTGTTATTTATGCTTGAACTGATTTTCATCACTCATTTTCCTCTTTCTTTTTGATAAATTTAATATGAATTTGTCACAAACAGCTATTACAAACGTATACACATTTCATATTCATTCACCCATAGTGTTTCATTTTATATTTATTTATTATAATATTAATTACAATTAAATTAAAGCCAACTGTACCTACATATGCATTATTTCATTTTAGATAGGATTTTATTTTGTTAACTTGATGAGCATGAGAAGTTAACTCTACTACAAGAATTAGACGTTTGATACTGAGTGTAGGGAATTCATTTATTACCTGCTAACATTTTATATTATTATAAATATAATTCATATTAAACCAATGACTAAAACTAAGTTTTATGAGGATGTTTTCATTTTAATCACACTAGGTTTAGACTTCTTGAATTTGAAAGTATAAACTTAAAAAAACGCCCAATTCAAGACGTTTTTTTCCATGTTTATATCAATCTTTTAAACATGGCCATGTTCAGGGAAAGGTTTAAACATATTTTCCATATGGATTGACCCTACATTATTAGCTAATGAAGGTGAAATTTCTTTATAAATTGAAGAAATAAAATTTATTATAGTATTTTAACTTAATATACAAAACAACATTAATACAACTATGACACTCAAAATTGTCACATGTATATTTTCTAAAACTCTTTTTTTATCACCCTGTTTTAACTCCCTCCCCAGCTCCCTACATTGTAATTTTAATAATCTAGTCTCTGCAAATACCTTTTTTTTGCAGAAAAACTATAGTACAATAAATAATCAAACGATCTATTTCCAGATTACCCCTATTTATGCACCTTTCAGTTCATTTTCTGCTATTAGTTCCTGTATTACATACTTCAAATACATAATTACTGGGAGAATTAGATAACTAACAGTTTTACCTTTATCAGTAATAAGATGCCTTTCTTCGACTAGAATGACTTTTATTATTAATAGAGTTCCCCTAGAGCAAATGTAACAATTTATGAGTAGAAGAATATTTCCTGAACTTTAATGTAATGTAAAATTAGTAAAGAACGTATTTCATGAAAAAATGTTAACTAATAAAGAATTAGAAGTGATTATATGAATAAATTATTACTATCGTGTTTATTAGTTACATTCTGTCTAAATACCGCAGGATGTTCTAATGATATGACTATACTAAACAATAATTCTAAACCTTCAACACCTACGAAGGTTAAATGCATTAACAAAGCGTGGTACAAAAAATATATCCCATGTAATAGTTCAGTTTATGATAAAGGTCATAAGGCGAAATTATTATATATTAATCACACTATAAACATGTTGTAATTAATTGTTCTAAATCTACCTAAAAAGACTATCAATAATGGTGGTCTTGTTTATATTGGTAAGATTGTACTATTATGATAAAATAGATTTAACTGTATGACGTAGGGTGGTTGGTTGCTATCCTTTCTCTTTTTTTATGTAGAGGGAAAGGAGGTGACTCCTATGATGGAATATTTACTTTCTTTGCTACAGGATTTGTTGAAAGTATTTTTGACAATTCTTGTTACCGGTTATGGAAACAAACTGGTGAATAATATTAGCAAAAAACGTAAAAGAACCTCCCTACGCCGTCGGAAGCAAAAGGGAAGTTCTAGAAAAAGAAACTAACTTTATTTAGTAACTACCCGCCTTACGGCAACAGTTACCAGAAGAGATGTATCGAGCATCTCTTCTTTTATTATATACCCAAGGTATTACTGTAATACTACTGTAGTAATAATTATAACAAATGAACATAAAAAATCAATGAGTAATGGACAAAAGAAAAGACACCCTAAGGTGCCTTCTTCCGACTTGAGCAATCCTATAGTAATGCGATGCCGATCAATAAAATAATTTATATAAATAATTAGCTATATCTTTATGTACCTTAGCTGATATAATGCATAAGGAAATTATTGGTTAATTAATAACGCACATATATTAGGGAGGTACATAAGTCATGGAGTTAATAATTTCTTCATTTGTATTAGTAGTAATATTCTTTATTCTTTCGATAGTTTTAAGTGGTAAAGGTCAGCGAATAGCAAAAGAAGTTTTAAAAGAGCTTATTAATGGTCCTGAGGGGAAAATGTTGGTAGGTTTTTTTGGAACTTTAGCAGTTATAGGAGTAATTTTTATCATTTGGCTTTTATTGATCTAAGCATTCCGGTTACTCAGGCTGATACAAGGTGCAAGAAAATTACTGGATAATTAAAGGTACATATATATTAGGAGGTACATAAGCCATGTTAGAGTAAATTACAGCATTTTTCTTACTAATTCTCCATTCCATTGTTTATCTCTTTTCAAGTGGAGAAACTAAGCAAATAGCAAAAAAACATATAAAAGAAATTCTTAATAGTCCGGATGGAGTAATAATATTAATTGTTGCTGCGGCACTTTTAATCGGAGGGATATATTTATTATCATTATGATTTCAAATACCTTAGCTTAAAACGTATAAGGAAATTAAAAGTATACAAATAGTAGGGAGGCATAAATAATGATATTTATAATTGTGCTATTTTTCATATTTATCATATCTATTATTCTTTCATTATTTTCAAAAGGTGAAACTCAACAAGAAGCAAAAGAAGTTGTAAACGACATTGTTACTGGTCCTAATGGGAAGATACTATTAATCGTTGCTGTGGTATTTGTAATTGGAGGGATATTTATTGTTGGTAGTATTGTAAATGATGGCTATAAATCACCTGAAAATCCAAGTATGCGAAACGATCGTACACCTTTAAAGTGTGCTCATTATGGTGGAGAATGGGACACCGGTGGTCTTTTTGGAGAAGCTAAATGTGTTTATAATAAAACTGATGAATCGGATAATAAATAATATATAAAGGCCTTATCTTTTCTATAGGAAGATGAGGATTTTTTATGCATAAAAAAGACACCTAAGGTGCCTTTTTCTAATGTGTTTACATCCTTAATTGATTGTAAATTGATTTGAATACGTGAATTCACCACGATATTTAATTACAGCGACATAATTACCACTTGTATAGCTATCTGTGATAGGTGTTTGCCAAATTTCTGTTCCAGGAATAAATTCTGGTTCTATTGTTTGGAATCGTTCTAGGGTACCATTTGTGTGGATTTTGTAAATTTTCATTTGCGCACCAAAATGTTCCCTACCAAAGTGCTGTGTTAAGTAAAATGTATCACCAGTTATTAAATTCCCAATCTTCCAATCAGGTTGGTATGTACTTTCCTCTGAATTTTGTAAATCCATAATGGTTTTGAATCCCCAATCATCATTAAGTGGATCTGAGTAAGCTGCAGCTGCTTGCGAGGTAGGCTTACTCATTTCTACTGCAGTAAACCCACTAAATGTTAACGCTCCAATTAATGCTAATTTTCCTAATTTCATTGTTATTTCCCCCTGTCAAATTTCAGAATTATTTAAAATCATATACAAACAATAATATAATTCGTTGTATTATATTTCAAATATTTTCTAAAAAAATCCAAAATAAAAAGACACCCTAAGGTGCCCTCCTCCGACTTATAAATCAAATCTATATTTTATTCACTTTATTCAGTATGGTGATGATGGCCTTTGTATAGCAATAGAACCAAATCACGCTATAAGCATTAGTGGACATCATAACATTCAAAATCAGTCTTTTATCGTTTTCCGACAGAAGACTCCTTCCTCAAAAATGTGAAGGTGTGAAACACCAATTTTAGGTGGAAGATGAATGTCGGTTGGCATAAGCCAACATATTTGCTATCATTTACTTGTACAGATTGCTCTTCGAAAACTGAAGATATGAGGTTGGTTGCAGAAAAACGTTGCAACCGTAAAATCTTCAACGTTCTATCGCCCCACGCTTCTCAAAATTGCGAAAACCAAGCTAAAGTAGATAGTGTGGTGAGTCAGCGTACAAGATACTTATGTTCTCACCGTAGGGACTGCGGGTAGAGCCTGCTAAGATAACTGGTGGATACATCGGTGTTCGCAGGAATCTCCCACTTCAAACGTCCGTTAGGACGTTAAGTGGTGAGTAGTTCAAGTCCGCTAATACTTAACGTAAGTTTTGGTTTTGTTATTACCCAGACTACTATATCCTCTCTAATGACTGTGGTTGCATTGTCAAATACTAAAAGCATAAAATCTATTTATATCATTTTAATGATTTTATTTCCTCGTATTCCCTCATTTTCTTTTAAAATATCGCTTTCTTCATGTCAGCCTTGTCCATGAACTCAACAGCTTTGATATTTCGCCTTCCATTCCTTTCTTGTTATCCTCTTTCATGTACCAAGCATTAGAATTGAAACCTTTGAGATTACTGTTTCCTTAACCGCAAAGAAAACGTTAAACTTCATATATACTTTTGAGAATGTTATGTACTACTAATTGGTTTTTATGATAATTATTCATAAGTAGATAATTCGCTACGCGCCTCGTCTATTGTATTCCTAGCAACTCTTAATGATTTTAAACATTTACCTAATTTCGCTAAATCTGTTTGGCTCGCAGCATCTCCATAGTTGTCTATAACAAATTGCAAGTTATCCATCGCCTTTAAAATAGATGAATGTAGACCCTTTAATTCTGTTGGGGGTTCTACATATCGTATACTTGAGATGAGATAAGACATTTTATAGAAAACATCGCCTACATCTGAAACCCATGATTTGTTTATAGTACCCTTAATTTCTGCATCAGCCTCTAACATGCTAAATTGGGTCGCCACATCAGATAGATCCTTTAAATAATCGTCCATTACCCATGCATAATGCTGCTTGTCTAAATGTTTGTAATCACTTGTTTCGGCTCTTTGCTTTACTTCTTTTTGATTTCCTATATTTTTTTTATCTGCGGTTAATTCCTCAACTGCTGCTGTAATGGCTTTTATACCTTTTTTGCTACCAACAAGAGCGTCGATAATTAAAATACTACAGAGAAAAATAACAAACATGGCAATCCACTTAGCCCATTTCGGCATAAAAAAACTCCTTACTTAATATATTTCTCCTAAATTATAATACAGGATTAAAGCCCCTATAAAAACTATATCTCTTTACCTAATACCTTACCTTCTGTTTTCTCAAAATTGACATCTTTAAGTAAATCTATATCATATACAAATTCATTTCCAATATTACATCATTAAATTTAAATATAACACTATATTATGTTTCTATCAAGAATATTTTTCCAAATAAATATCATTCATAGCCTCCTCTTTTCACCATTAAACCTAATTTATACATAATAAAAAAAAGAGGATCGCCCCATAGTAGAGCAGATCCTCTCTTTCACTTCACATACACATAGGCTTCGTTTGCTGTTATATAATATGTTTTACCTTTACTATTATGCACTCTATATTGTGGTGAATTATTTACAATTACCTTTGCATCAATAATAAATCCTAAACCCATATTTACAATACCAGCAACATCTTTATCCTGCCAAGATGGAGAATCATAGAAGCGTAAATTATTTACTTTTGAAATAACTTTTTTACCAATTACTGTAGCAGGTTCATTGCCTTGGCAACGAATATATGAGGAATCATAATAAATCCATTGGTTACCACCAAGAAGTAACCAGTTTCCTAATTTACCCCATACTTTATAATCCTCACCTTTTTGTAGCTTACGAATAACACTATTTTCTGTTGATGGTCCAGAGCGGAGATTTACATTGTATCCTTCAATATATGCAATACCATTCGACTCTACTGTACCAGATATTTCATTTATTTTTTGTGGTTTGGTATCCACTGTAATCGTGCTCCCGTTATAAACCTTTAACACGTCTGCTCGAAACTTAGCCTCAGATACGCCATGACTACGAAGATAATCCAGTGGATCTTCATGGTCTGTCCCACCTAATTTATAAGTAATATCCCTATGTGTCCATAATCCTTTAGAGGGATGAATATTTCGTTCTCGCAAGATTTCCCCAATTAATTCTATATATTTTTCATATGAACGTTTAAATTTCAATGGATCACTTGTCTCACACAATTCAACATGAACAAATCTAGCATTTGCTGCTGGACCTGCCCCCCATGCCTGATGTTTTGTAGATGCAATTTGAATTTTTCCATCCCAATCCACTGCGTAGTGAACAAACGCTGAACGCCATGTACGAGACTCATATTTTTGAATATTAATTGCTGGCGCCTCTGGGGTAGCTGTAGAATGTGCCACAACACCTTCATAAGCTCCAACACCATAACGGTATGGTTGTTTTGGTAAATCAGGAATAAGTAGCGTTTTATCAGCAAGTGCGTTTGTTCCAATTGATACTACTAAAATCATTGCAACAACTATGGATAAAATATGCTTGTATTTCTTTTTCATTTTCTATCGGCATCCTTTTTTACAATCTTTGTATGGTCAAATAATCCACTAGCTGACAATCCAATAATCATTCCTTGAAATAAATTCACTTTAATATCTTGAGACAAAAATAAAACACCTAGCGTAATGCCAAGTGTTAAATTAAATAACGGAATATATTTTGTTTGCAGTCCCGTTGTTTTTACAATTTGAGAAATTCCTACAACAACTCCAATCATTGCCGTAATTTCAATCATTACATACCTCCTCCTTTCAAAAAGAAGGTAAGAGCAGCTCCAATTAGTCCACCAATAATAAGGCGTAGGATCCAAGTTGTATTAGCACTGATTTTGTCTAATTGCTTATTAATATTAATAATGTCCTTTTCATTACCTGTCGTCCGCATTTCTAAACTTCTAATCTCTAATCGTATATCCTTAATATCTTGCCTTATTTCCTGAATATCACCTTTCACCTCTTGTAAACTATCCATTTTGCCACCTCTTTCCCACTTCTTATTTAATTCAACATAAAAAAGCCTACATTACATACGCTTTGCTTTACATCTCATTATTTTTTTGTTTATCAGCTGTATACATATACTTCAATAAAATTTCCTGCATTCAATAAAATATTTACAAAGTTATTAACTTTCATAAATTATATATCATTACCTGGTGTCATATCTTTATTTGGAGCCGGATTTTGAATGAATTGCATAACTAACTTCTCTAGGGCTGGTATGGTTTAATTTGATTAATAATTTGGTTCTGTAATTGATTGTTTCCTGAATTTGTATTCTGTGTTTGGATTGGAGTTTGATTTGTTATTTTGTTATTTCTCCTTGTAAACAACCGAAAACAAACCAGCCTATGTTTTCTCTTTCTTCTCAGTTGTTATTTTTGTTAATTCTTCAGTTGTTAATTGCACTTTAGAAATCGTCTTTTTATACCTTCTACTCTATAATTTTATTCTTTTTTGTTAATACAATGTCTTTATTAACTTGATCAATCGTTTATTTACTGCTTATACTTCAGGAATAAAAAGCTACTTACATGTACCATTCCATGGCGTTAATAAGACAAGCTCACCATTACTGATTTTTATTTAAATCATATCACCTTTGGCAAACCAATATATAAATTACTAATCTAAAATCTTGAATGATCATTTCTTTGGTGACTCTAATTCTTTAATCTTATCTCACATCAAAATTTTCTTCTTTTACCCATGTATTATTTCCAATATCAATATAACCATTTAGTCGTCCAAAAACTCTATATGGAATAGATCCATCTACAAAACCTGTATAATTCCCGTTAGGACCATCATATGTGTTAATACCACCGCCTGGTGGATATTTTGAATAAGCACTGAACCATTGTACTTCGAAATGTTCCAGAGCAGCCCATGCCTCGTTTCCTAGACAAATCATAGGATTTTCATACCACGCTGCATCTATAATAAGATACGGTGTTTTATCATAAATTACCCTCGTAAAATATCCTCCTTGCGGTTGGCTATATAGATTAATCCCTCCATTATTCGGATATTTATTTACAGCAATCCCCAGACCTACTGGCTGTATTGGTTTATTATTATTGTTGTTAAATGCTTTATTTACCTTCTCAATGAATTGATCCAATCTTCCCTCGTCAAGCATACGGTGTGGACAATGTTTCCCACTCCACGATTTATGTGTACGTACATTACTAATTGGAATGTTGAATTGTTTCATTAACTGAGCTATAACAATTGCTGCATTATCTTCCGCCTTATAATATCTATCCCCACCGCTTAAAGAATAGCAAATTTCCACTCCGATGGATTTACGATTACCATTTCCGTTACCATCACCAGCATGCCAAGCATTACGATCAAACGGAATACCTTGTACTGCTTCTTTGTCATCTACTGCAACATGGAACGAAACTGCATTATTATTTCCAATCATATAAGAAATTTCATTTTCAGCTGATGCATCATTGTACGTATTATGTACTGTGATGAATTCTGGCTTCATTGCATTGGGACATTTTATAGCATATTTACTTGAATCCACTAATTTTTTTCTAATCTCCATTACTGAACATCTCCTTTTTATTCTCTCGTTTTTATTACTTAAAATTCTCACTGCATTATTTAGTACATCTAGTAACCTAATCTCCATACGGCCAGCATTTTCTCTAATAAATTCCTTGTCTTCACCTGCTAAAAAAGAAAAAGAGCAACTGTTTATCAGTTGCTCTTCCTTTAATTCCTCTCTACACTCCTACACCATCGTTTTAAACGAATTCATAAAAAAGTATCACACTGCTTCTTCCATTTAATTTGATATTTATAGATTTCAAAATACTATCTCACATTAAAATGTTCTTCTTTTACCCATGCATTATTTCCAATACCCAGGTAACCATCTTTTCGTCCTAAAAGTCTATACGGAACAGACCCATCTACAAAACCTGTATAATTTCCGTTAGGACCATCATACGTATTAATACCGCCACCTGGTGGATATTTTGAATAAGCACTGAACCATTGCACATCGAAATGTTCCAGAGCAGCCCATGCCTCGTTTCCGAGACAAATCATAGGATTTTCAAACCATGCTGCATCTATGATAAGGTACGGTGTTTTATCATAAATTACTCTCGTAAAATGTCCACCTTGTGGTTGGCTATATAGATTAACACCCCCATTATTTGGATATTTATTTACAGCAATTCCAAGACCTACTGGTTGTATCGGTTTATCAGTATTGTTGCCACTGTCACCTTTCCCCAAATAATCTAGTGGATTCACAGCATTACTCTTACTAGCATCCCAGCGCCCTTTATGCAATTCAAAATGTAAGTGTTGGCCACTAGACTCCCCTGTGTTCCCCATAACCCCAATAGTTTGTCCTTGTGTAACATAATCGCCTACTTTTACTGTTCGAGAACCACTACGCATATGAGCGTATACAGTTTCCCATGTAACTCCATCAATAGTATGCACAATCATAATACATTCACCATAACTAGATGAAAGATAAGAACGGCTAACCTGCCCGCTAGCTGCTGCATAAATCGGATGATAGCCCGCTTCAGCAAGGTCTACCCCATGATGATCTGGTCTACTTCCTCTAAAACCACTTGTTACTCTTGTTGTATCTGTAGGATAAATAAATTTTGCCATATTAGTCTTCCTTTCTATTTTTACACAATATAAAAAAGGTGCTTGAATGAGCACCTTCGTTCACTGTCTATATTTATTATTTTTTGGATGTATTTTAGCTTTTCAAATCTTAAGATTAACCGAACGAAAAGCTCCCCGTTATTATCTAACATCAAAATGTTCTTCTTTTACCCATGCATTATTTCCAATCGCCAAATAACCATCTTTTCGTCCTAAAAGTCTATATGGAACAGACCCATCTACAAAACCTGTATAATTTCCGTTAGGACCATCATACGTGTTAATACCGCCACCTGGTGGATATTTTGAATAAGCACTGAACCATTGCACATCGAAATGTTCCAGAGCAGCCCATGCCTCGTTTCCGAGACAAATCATAGGATTTTCAAACCATGCTGCATCTATAATAAGGTACGGTGTTTTATCATAAATTACTCTTGTAAAATGTCCACCTTGTGGTTGGCTATATAGATTAATACCACCGTTATTCGGATATTTATTTACAGCAATCCCCAAGCCCACCGGTTGTATTGGTTTATTGTTATTACCAGCTTCATCAAAATCTACATATTGTTTAACAATTTCAGAGTAGAAGAAATTCCCTCCATTTTTATATCGATAGCCACCATTATATGCAACAGCAATAGGTTGACTATATTTCACCATAACACCAGTCGTATTTCCAAGTGATGGAGCAACAACTGTTTTAGAATACAGATCTGCCACCGGTAATGAATGCTGTTTATTGTTAGAAGCTAACCAGCGAAGGTAAGCTCGTCCAAAATTATACGATTGAACAATGGCACTTAAATCTGTAATACCATTTTTCTTTGCATCATCAAAAGCTCCTTTTAGATGCTTTACTCCATAATAAATTGAATCTTTAGGATTTTTAATTGTATTCATCGCCCAACCTTGTGATTCACTAGACTGCATAATATCAGGTGTTGTCTCAGAGTTTCCTCCACTCTCCACCATAATAATTCCAAGCACGTAAGGAACTAACTCAGGTACACCTTGTGCAGAACATTCGCTTTCTACCATTGATTGCCAACGTAACACTTGCTGTGGCAGATTTTTTGTTTTAACTGAAGCAGCTAATATACTCATTACTAAATCTCTCCTTATTTTCCTATTATTTTTTTCTATAAAACTCTTAATCTACTAAGTACATCTAACACTTAAATGAAAAAATTTTTTAAAATTACTTCATGTTGCCCACCTTCTTTCACAACAAAAAGAGCAACCATAAAAATAGTTGCCCTTTCGTCGAAATCTTATATTACTACTATAAATCACTTTTTCAATACTTTCTGTACACTGCATGTATCCTACAAAAAGGTAACATTAAAACCCATCTACAAACTTGACAATCTTTCTTATTTCAGCATGTTTTCGGCGAATATAGCCTGTACTATAATGTAATTCAAACGCTATTTGTTCTAAAGTCATTCCATCAACATACTTCATTTTGAGAATTTGATGATCTAATCCTGTAAACTTATTAATTAAAATCTTTAAATCAAATACTTCATTGATCTTATGTCCTAATTCATATTCAATCGCTTCAATCCGATCTTCTACTTTAGCCCCTTCGGATTCAGCAGTTAATCGTACATTTTGTAAGTCCCCACTAGTCCAGCGCTTTAATTCTGCTTTTGATTTGTCTAAGTTATATTCTAAATATGCAATTTCTTCTTCTAGTTTCTGATAATCTTTGAGCCAGTCAAACATATAATAATCCCCCTACTTTTCTTTATTTAAATCCTGCTTTTATTTTTATCGTTTTCCGACAGAAGACTCCTTCCTCAAAAATGTGAAGGTGTGAAACACCAATTTTAGGTAGGAGATAAATGTCGGTTGGCATAAGCCAACATATTTGCTATCATTAAACAGTCCGTTAGGACGTTAAGTGGTGAGTAGTTCAACACCAAAGATAAGCTAACCTTTATTATCAATTTAATAAAATTTATAAATATTAATTATGATTTATATTTTTTTAATAAAGTTTTTAATCTCTCACGCTCTTCTTCAATAGTTAACTCATTATTTTTTATAGGCTGCTCTTCTGGAATATCTTCTTTTTCATGTAACCATTCTGGTACCATTTCATTTCGATTGGTATTCCCTGACCCAAATTGTTTTTTATTCTTACCAAGATCAAACTGTGCATCTAGCATAGCTACATCCTTGAGTGTTTTTACCTTTTTGGCTTCCCAATTTTTAAGAATCCCACGTACATATCTCCACTTTGGTACATTTTCATCAATTGATCTATTTACTGCTTCCCCAATTAGTTCACTACCTAGTGATTCACAAAATGCACCAAGCTCTATAATTGCTATTTCACTTAATGAAATTCTATTCTTCATCAAAAATTGATGACTTATTTTAAAATCTTCATTTGTTAAGTTTTTTGAGAGTAAACTTTGTTTATTATCATGAATATGATTTATATTTTGTATATTAGTATTTAGTTCTTTCGTACTTTGTATATTAGTATTTAGTAGCTTGTGATTATCCACCGGTAGGTTACCAGCAACAGGTTTTCCAGCAGGTGGGTTTTCCACTGGTGGATAATCATCCACTGGGATTTCGTAAATAATTGTCTCCCATCTAACAATTTTGTTTTTTTCATCTCTAACAGGAAATCTTCTAATATATCCGTACTCTTTTAATTCCTGCATTCCAGCTCTTAAGCTATTAATACCGTCTTTTGCATGTTGCGATAATTCTTCTCTATAAAACACCCAATCATCTGGAAGTGTAAGTATGTAAGCTAATATTCCTTTCGCCTTCCAAGAAAGCCTCTTATCCTTTAGACCGGTATTATTAATAACGGAATAATTATTATCTTTTTTTACTCGGAAAATCCCCATATTATCTACCTCTCATATTTTCAAACCTTTTTTACTTACTTATTGCAACTCTTAACTTCTCCATGACAAAATCTACTTTCCACACTTTTTAAACCAAAGTGCGGTTAAAAAGAACTTAAAGTTCGATTTATTACTAAAAAAAATATCATCTACACTCTTATCAAAAAACTGTGCAATCTTCCTAGCTGTCTCCATTGATGGCGTTCTTTCTTTTTGATCAATCATTCGAATATAGCGTTCAGTTACTCCGCAATAGCTAGCAATTTCTTTATATAAGTTTTTTTTCGGATCGTACATTTTATTTCCCATTATCACACCTCCATAAGAACAATTAGTTCTAAATACAGATTAAAGAACTAATTGTTCTTTGTCAATGCATAAAAGAACTTTTTGTGCTAAAATGAATTCAAAGAGAACAATTAGTTCAATTAGAGAGGTGAACGATGTGATAGGACTTAGAATAAAATCCTTACGAAAAAAAGAGAATTTAACTCAAAAACAACTGGCAGAAAAAATCGGCGTATCCCAAAGAATGATAGGTTACTACGAATCAGAAGAGAGGTTCCCTCCACATGATGTTTTAACTAAATTAGCTGATTGCTTTTCAGTTTCAGCTGACTATTTACTTGGTCGATCTGTTACAGGCGAACCAAACGAACAAGTAACGCCAAAAGATGAGAAAGATATAGCAAAAAGAATGGAAGAAATAAAGAAAGATCTACAAGGCGAAGATGGCTTAATGTTCTCTGGTGAACCTATGAGTCAAGAAGCGGTAGAGTCATTATTAGATGCGATGGAGTACATTGTAAAACAAACAAAAGTAATCAATAAAAAATACGTGCCTAAGAAATATCGTAATCCAGACGATAACTGATGCAAGCTTAGGAGGGAAAACATTGAAATTCGTCATTAGAGATCTAGTCCAACAACTTTGCACCAAATACAACACGAAAAACCCCTATGAGCTTGCAGATTACTTAAAAATACATGTACTAACATGGGATTTACATGAAGAAATAAATGGTTTTTATAAATATGAAAAAAGAAATCGTTTCATTGTTATTAATACTAATTTATCTCCATCTATGCAGAGAACTGTTTGTGCCCATGAATTAGGACACGCGGTTCTACATACTCATGCAAATACACCTTTTCTGCGTAAGAATACATTCTTTTCCGTTGATAAATTAGAGATAGAGGCAAATACGTTTGCTGCGCTTTTGTTAATTGACCAAAAGACCATTCAGCGTGGTGATACAAAAGCATGTATAGCATACAAAAATAATATTCCTGTTGAACTTTTGGAATTTTACAAGCCTTGCTAAAGGAATTAAGATGTTTTAATTGTTGGTTCAAACGCTGACGAGAAAAAGAGAGTGCTCCATCTTTAAAGCAAAAGAAATGAAATAGTATCTATTGTTTAAAAAATCTATACAGTTAAAGCAAATAAAAAAATGCACCTCTAATTGTTAATTATGTGTCTAACAATTGGGGTGCACTTCAATAACAGTAGGTCTGTTTCAAAAAATCAATAGGCCCTAATATTGTCTATCCTTCACTGTACGAAAATCAATACACTACTTAAATATTACTTTCCTTGTACAGAAATTCCTAATACATAGTAATCTGGATGTAGAGTAACTACAGACTCCCCAGGTTTTACCCACTGTAGAGGACTTACATTTAATTCTACGCTATGATTATCTTTTTCAAAACGATTGATATAATCCTTATCATTTTTTACAAAACTATCAATTTCTTTTTTTAATTCTGGATTTGGATTTACTAATCTATCAATCTCTTTATCAAGAGTGAAATTCGGATTTATCATATGCATCCAGTTTTTCGCTAACTCAACAGTTGATTTGTCAACGACAAACATGAAATAGAAGTTATCTTCATCCTTCCCAACAAACGAAAATGAACCATGAGAGTCAATCATTCTTGGCAAATTAGGAGTATATAGATCAATTTCTGATGCTACATATCTATATCTGAAATTCGCATTATACTTCTTATTTACTTCAGTAACAAGATTTTGACCTTGTTTAGAAATAGATCGCTCTCTTACAGATGAAATTTCAATTGAATATCTATCAAAGAAAAAATCATCTGTCACTAACGCATTGGGAATACCTATTGGCGTTACCCCTGGTTTTGTCTCTGGTTTTGTCTCTGGCTTTGGCTCTGGTTTTGTTTCTTTTTCAACTGCATTAATAGAGTTATATAAGAACTGACTATACGCTTCACGTGTTACAAACATTTTTGGAGAATACATATTACCTCCAGTACCAATTGTAACCCCATTTTCCTCTAATGCACTAATTGCACCGTAAGACCAAGAATTTTTATCAACATCTGCAAATTTTGTTGTTTTCGTTGCCTTAAATTTAAAAGCATTTGTAAGTGCTTGTGCCATTTGTTCACGAGTTAAAATATCATCTGGACCATACTTTCCATCACCAAATCCATTTACAAATCCTGCTTTAGCAAGTGCTAAGATTTCTTTTTCAAACAAATGTCCTTTAATATCAGTAAACGGATTTTTGAAGCTAGCATCTGCATCTGCTGGTTTTAGGTACATATAAATCATTCGAGCAACTTGCCCACGAGTTACATTGTCACCAAAGCCAAAGATATTATTTCCGTACCCTTGCACTACTTTACGATTTGTTAAATCATAAATTGCTTTTGTAGACCAGTGATTTGCTGGAACATCTTTAAATGTTGTATCTGCCTGTACATTTGATAAAGATGTTAAAGTTGTTGCTGCAAGTACTACACCTGTTAAAATCATTTTTTTCATTTTCATGCTATTTCCCCTTCTTCTCCTAATTATGATTACGAATGAAAATATACTTTATTTTCCAACGTAATCATAATAACACGAATTCATTATATTTATATATATTTATTTATTGTTTTTAATGATAAAAATACTAATTCTCCCCAGAACGCTATAGACTCACAAAAAAACTCTTCTTGCCTATAGAAGAGTTTTTACTACATTTTTACTGTTAAATAGCATTTTCCTTTATTTTAAGTAAATGTCTGCTGTATTCTTTTTAAACTAGCAAGATATTGTTTTAGTATTTCTAGCCCTATTTTCAACTCTTCTAATGAGTTTGTAGAGGATAGAGCAACTCGTAAATACTGATTAGACATGGTTTGTGCGGTAATAAAACGCTCGGAATGAAAAACCCGAATGCCGTGTCTCTCCAAATCTGTTTTTAATTGAAATGCATCATAATGATTTTGAATCGGTAGCCAACGGTAAAAACTAAAAGGATGCCCGACAGGATTGTTGGAAGAAAAATATCCTGAATAAAAGCCTTCCTAATAATTGCATTTCATTGCTAACACACTAGATTTCACAGTGCTTTCCATTTGTTTTGTGACTGATGTTAAATACACTGGTATTTCTCTAAATAATAGTTCTTATCGGTTCATATATTAAATATGATTTTAAGAGTACATTTTTTAATGAATAGTTAGGGAACAAATAACATTTAGGGAACATTTGCTTTGAAGTATACAAACCTTGACATAAAAAGAAAGTAACTGCATCAAGCATTTTAGAACAAAAATTCCGAAATGTTGACAAGACCCTAACGAATAAAGGAGGAATAGAGCATGGCTCGCTCAATTCGTGTTCTCTACCGAGGCGTACAAGGCAGAGTACGGAGAAACTTTAACTGGCCCCCTATTAGACAAAACTCTGCAGTTGTAATCACTGCTGCAGAATGGCGATTCTCCGGAGGGGTTTTTGGTTCTGCTGGTCGCCCCCACTTAGGTGAAGCTAATGTCTTTGTAACAAATATCGGCCCGCATGATCCCGAAGGTGGACCAGGTAGTTCGGGTGGAGTAGAATTCCATCTTCACGTCAATTCAGCATCCCCTTTAGACGTCATTGTCACAATTTCTGTACTGGAGGATATTGAAAACTTTGTAAATGCCTAGCACTGTACAACTCGAGAGCTTCTAGTAAGGTTAAAACAATTAGTCGAATGCCATTACTTACCGATTCCCCTTAGAAACCCCAGAGATAAATGGGGTTTCTTTTAGTTAAATAACTATTTGGTGTAATTTTCAAAATAAAATCGCTTGTCCATTTCACTTTGCTCTATCATTGTATTTTCTATTAATAATAAGAACTTTTAGAGGTGAATTATATTGGACAAGTTTTTATCTTTTGCAGTACTTAATCCCGATTCGATTGGACCCACGCTTCCACCTATGCAACCTTTTCAATTCCCTTCTGGTCACACAGGTTCAACGGGTACTATTGGTGCTACCGGACTGACCGGAAGTACTATTACAATTATTCACGTAATAAAAGCACTCCATAAGGAATGCCTTTTATTATGCCGAAGAAGAAAATTTATCAGCTGCAGAACTAAAAAATCCGAATAATCGGACACTTCCTTTAGTTAAACGAGTGATTGGAGGGTTCCCAGAAGAATGGGGAACTTATACAGATAAAAAAGCATGTCATGGAAATATGACATCTACTGATACACTTGGTATTGCACCAAACGCAAAACTTTTCGATATTCGTATCTTCGAAAAAGAAAGAATAGAAGAATCTTTTCTAGATGTAGTAATTGAAGCTTATGATTGGGCAATTCAACAGCTTCGTCGCAATGGGACTCCTCAAATACTTTCCAACTCATGGGGGGGATAGGCGCAGTTCCAGAGGTCACTGATAACTCAAACAGGCATATTAGTATTATTTTCAGCCGGTAACTGTGGAGATCCTTGTGGAAGTAGAAATCCTAATTATTGTAGAACGAATGGCCCCGGAAAGAGTATAAATGGAATTAATGGACATCCATTAGTAATGACAGTAAGTGCTGCTAATATTAATGATGTTCGCGCAGGATATAGCGCTTAGGGTCCAGCTAATTTTGATGAACATTAACCTGATTTCTGTGCACCTACTCACTTTACTGGTTATCATCACAACGATACTGGTACTTCCGCTGCTTGTCCGGTTGCTGCTGGAGTTGTTGCGCTTCTTAAACAAGCTAATCCTGATTTAACACAGAATAAAGCTAAAAAATTGCTAATGGATACAGCAAAAAAACTTAGAGGAACCTGGTTGGGACTCAGATACCGGTGCTGGTATGATTCAAGCAAATGCAGCATTTAATCGTCTTATGGAGCATAATTAGTCTATAAATAATCTTATAATATGAACTACTCCTTTTTTCATTTCTTGTAATCGTTCCACATAAGATCAAAAGTTGGTTTTTAGAAACTCTCCAGCCATCTATAACTGTACTTCGTTTAATTATTATAAAATTAATACAACTCAATATCTTTATCAAATTAGTTTTTAAAATTCTCGTTCTTTACATTACAAAAATCTAATATTCTTTTTTTATTCTAATACATTTTTAAAATAAGATATTTATATTTCTCTAACCCTGAAAATTTTGAGGATTATCTAAGATTTAAACAACACTTCCAAATGTTATTTATATCCAAAAATTTCATGTAATTTCATATATATATCAAAAAATAATTAACCATGTTAGATGCAAATTTTCCAGTTAATACTTGTATAAACAAATGAGTGCGTTCACAAGTTATATTTGAAATACTGCTTTCTAAGCAAAAATATAATTAAGGTGGTGAAACTATAAGAATGAAAACACCTATTTTCCCTGATAGTACTAATGATCCTGAAAACGAATTACTTGTTTCCGGCAGTTTTCGTAATCATTCTACAACTGTAAATTCTATACAATCACTAGTCAATCAAGTAAGCGAAAATCAGTTCCAATCATATTTAACCCATTTAGTTTCATATCCAACAAGGTTTTCTACTAGCTCTTTTTATGAAGAAGCCGCAACATGGACTCGTGAGATATTAAATGAAATGGGATATACAACTAGTAGCGAAACAATACGCGTAAACAATGAAAATAGCCAAAATGTTATCGCAAATAAAATGGGCACAAATCCTGATGAAGAGAAACACTTAATTATTATTACTGCACATCTTGATTCTGTTAACCATAGTGGAGGGCCTTCATCTAATGCTCCTGGGGCCGATGATAATGGCAGTGGTAGTGCAGGAGTTTTGGAAATTGCTCGTGTATTCAAAGATATTCCCGTACAACATGATCTGCGCTTTATCCTTTTTGGAGGAGAAGAACAAGGATTATTAGGTAGTAAACAATATGTTGAGAACCTAACTACTCCAGATAAAAATCGCATTCGAGCAGTTATTAATATGGATATGATAGGAAAATTAAACACTTCCACACCAGCAGTATTAATTGAAGGTTCACCCTTATCTGAAAAGCTCATTAATGGATTGAAAAATGTAGCATCTTTATATACAAATCTCGATGTTAAGGTATCTCTAAATCCATTTGATAGCGACCATGTATCTTTTCTTAATAAGGGGATCCCTGCTGTTTTAACAATAGAGGGCGAAGACTCTTTGAATCCTAATGACCATACCGCAAACGATACTCTTGAGCATATCCATTATCCGCTTGCTCTCGATATTTTACGAATGAATTTAGCTTTTATTGCTTCCCAAGTTACAAATTTAGAATGAAAGAGAGAATTCTCATGAACAACTTTACCCATCAAGAAAGTTTCAATAACTCAACAAACGATTCTAAACAAACTCCCCCTACCAGACGTAATTGTGGAACTATGAGTATGCATGAAAAATTATTGAAGGAATCTGAAGAATATCGAAAAGAACGAGAAAAAATTGAGAAAATGACTGAAGAATTTATTAAAAATAAAAAACAATAAACGCTTACACAATAATTTTCGAATCAAACATTACCTGAAACAATGACTGAAACTTACACAATATCAACTAAAAAGGAGAAATTAAAATGCAAAATCAAACTAACTCATCAGAAAGAACAAATACACCTACTGTGCGTAGATGCGCAACTATTGAGCTTCATCATAAATTACTAAATGAATCTGAAGAATATAAAAATGCACGTGTTAAAATTGAAAGTATAACGAATGAATTTCTAAATAATGCACGCTTAGCATCATCAGAAAGACCAGTTGTCAAAATTCCTGTAGTAGTTCATGTTGTATGGAATACTGAGGAACAAAACATCTCTGAGAAACAAGTTAATAGTCAAATTGATGTTTTAAATCGTGATTTTCGAGCAACGAACTCTGATGTAGCAAATGTACCTTCTGCATTTAAAGATTCTGTAAGTGATGCTAGAGTTGAATTCTTTCTTGCTACAAAAGACCCTGACGGAAATCAAACAAATGGTATTACTCGTACCCATACAACTAAACAAGCTTTTTCAGCAGATGATAATTCTGTCAAATCACAAAGTACAGATGGAGCAGATGCATGGCCAACTGACAAATATTTAAATTTATGGGTATGTCAATTAGAGGACGGCCTTTTAGGATACGCGCAATTCCCTGGTGGGCCACCTAAAACAGATGGTGTTGTTATCACATACACTGCATTTGGTACTACAGGTACTGCTGCAAAACCTTTCCATTTAGGACGTACAGCTACTCATGAAATTGGCCATTGGTTCAATTTATTCCATATTTGGGGTGATGATGCAAATGCATGCAATGGCACTGATCGAGTTGATGATACGCCTAATCAAGGAGGAGATAATGTTGGTAGTTCACAAGGTGCACCTGGTCGTCCTGTAATAACATTTCCACATACTTCTTGTGACAATGGACCTGATGGCGATATGTTTATGAACTATATGGATTACGTTGATGATGATACTATGGTTATGTTTACAAAAGGTCAAGTAGATCGTATAGATGCATGTCTTGCTGGACCACGTTCATCCTTTCTTACAAATTAATACGATAGCCTAATTTTAAAACGATGTAGGTTAGGATTAAGTAATAAGTATATACATGCAATAAGTACCCTACAAATCATAATAAATTAAATCTCGTTAAAACAAAAAGAGATGTCCTAGTACTATATATCTAGGGCATCCCTTTATTTTTATTCAGCTTAAAACATAACTCGTCTAAATTTCTAGATTTTATACATCTCTAACATGGATTGTGGAACAACTTTTTTTCCCACTACTTTAAATTCAATTTCCCCTTTTTCTCCATATATTAGTTCTATAATTGGAATAGTTACCATTAATTTCCCCTTCTTTTTTCTTTCTGTCTCTAAATCAATTATTTTCATGTCACAATCCCCTTTATTTATTATAAACAAGGAGAAAGCACTCATTTGAGTGCTTTCTCCTTGTTTATAAGTGGACCTTGTAGGACTCGAACCTACGACCGAACGGTTATGAGCCGTTTGCTCTAACCAGCTGAGCTAAAGGTCCAAAGCATAAAATTTACTTCATAAGGCGTATTCACATATATCATTTTACCATATAATGTATCAATTCTCTTTACTTTTTATTTAATATGCACATTTACATCGTGTTAAAAGTGTTTATATTCTGCACTCCTAATATTCTGTAATTAGTACTATCTTTTAATACCTTTACAGAGGTCTGATTAACAGTAAATAAAATGTATATATCAATCATATTAAAAATGATATAGTTACAACATTGAATTGTTTATATTTTCAAATGCTTTTATGCCATATTTCTTTATATCAGAAATTGTAACTAAATTATATGCCTGTTTCATTGTATTAAAGCAATTATCTATCTCTTCTTTTTCCATAATAGGTTTACCGGGATCATTATCTTCTAATTCTAGATGCGCAACTTCCCGTGGTAAGTCAAATAGAATCATTTTTTCTAAACTCTTCCCACTATAACAACCTAAAGTATTGATTACACAGTCTAATATTTCCTTTTCTATTTGAGTTAATTGATTTGTACTATCATAATTAACTTCAAGATTGTCGTACTGATATACTTTATATTTATTAAAAATAACTCGATATACCGGGCCATGACTTCCTACTTCACAATCATCTTCAAATAAATATGTCCCAGTAAACACCTTACAAAATCCTTGCGCATAGTATAACAGCTTTTGAAGAGCTAAAGGAGTAATATCATCATTTTTATATAGCAAATAGTTAGCAACTTCCTCAATTTTCGTAGTCTGCGTAGAAGGAATATCATCATTTTCCTGTAGCTTTGCGATTGCTTCTTTAGAGACTCTATATGCTTTTTGAGTAATTAAATCTTTATTTCTTTCCAAAATATCTAGCATAAAACATTGATCTCTACCTAATCTTTTCAATATATCCGAGTACTGCTTTGTCGGAATATCTCCATTTACATACCTTGTTAGGGTAACTTCTCCCCAACCTAAAAGTAAAGACAATGGACGTTTTCCAATCTTATATTTTTCTAAAACCTCTCTTATTTCAGAAATAGTAACTAACTGTTCCTGTTGTCTATAGGCATGATCTAATTGTTCTAAATTATAATCATGAATGTTATGAACAAATATTTCAGATTTACACTCCTCGCAATTTGCTTCTTTACCTACGTAATGATATTGCTTCCCTCTAATGACTGTCACTTTTTGAACATCTTTAGTAGAATACTTTACCATATCTCGACAAAACTCACATAAAACCAACATAAAAATCCTCCCTCATTTTAAAACCATTAGTCACTTATCTTTACCTAAAAAGATAAGTGACTGGTTTATTCCTTTTATGGAAAGAAACAACTATCATGTATTTGTTCCTGTCCTTATTTTCAATTAGATTCATCTTAATATATATATCTACCGACTTCTTTTGTCCCCAATTATCTAACTCATATTGTGGACAAAAGATATACAATTTTTCATGAGCAAAATTTGGATTTTTATTATCAACTGCATAACAAAAATCACGTACTCCTATATTAAGAAGAATCTCTTTCACTTTACTAGCGTTAATATTATTAGCCTCTAAAAATTCACTATTCTCTTTCCTTTTTTCATTTCGAGAAACCGTAAATCGATTATTTTTAATTAATTTTTTAAACTCTAATATGTACTGCTCAATCTCCCCGATTGTAAAATTAGTGTGCTTTTTTGTCTCCCTATTTTGAAAGCTAATATGCATTAAAATTCTTTCCCCTTTCAAATCGTACCTCATATTTACTAGAATTACAACAAAAAACGTATCAATTGATACGTTTTTTTAAAAATTCACAGTAAAATTCTATTCATCCTTCTTATAATGAGTACATTTATGTCGTCTACAAAACTTCTATATAATTATTTTTGCTGCGATTCGTAAATCTATTATGTATCTATTTTACAATCACAGTTTCATGTATCCGTGTATACATTTAACGTAAAAAAACTACATATCCCTCCAATTTCCCTGATAAACAAATCAATTACTCATATGTATTCTTCTCCCCCTATATAAACTTCCTATCTTAATCTGTTGTTTTATACAGAAATATATATTTATACCTGTTTAAACCTAAACAAAAAAGGCCTCCTCAAGTCGATTAATTGTGCATAGCAAAATAAGCTAATTACACTAATCGGCTCAAAGAAGCCCTTTCAAAATTAAAGTAAGAAAAAAACTTACTTCTACAACTCAACCACAACACATAAGGTGTGGGAATGAACGGAATCAAATAAACTAACAATATACCTATATATTACAAAATACATAGGTTTATATCAAGATATTTTAAAATATTTCCAAATGCTGATTTTCATTCTTTATTTTCTTCCAAATAAAAAAGCATATAAATACTTTATTCTTTCCAAAACTGTTCCAATAGAATGACAATCACGGTACCCACGAGCAATCCATTCCTTAAAACATATTGTAAGGAAGAAGGAATGCCACTAAATGCGCTTTCTGGAAGAAACATTATTCCTAAACTGATTAATAATGTAATTCCTAATATAGTTAATCGGCGTTGATTTAATTCTTCGCTTAAAATCGATTGAAATGAAATGCCTATTACTTGGACAAATGTTGCTAAAAGTGCAGCATTTGCAATAGGGCCTGGAAGCAAGGATATAAAGCTTACGATTGAGGGAACAAAAGAAATTCCTGCTAATATAAGACTTGCTATAAGGAACGACTTCAACTTTCTTTGTCCTGTTAATTGAATAAATCCTGCTGATGCAGGTAATGGTACAATACCAATTGTAGAAAACAACGACGAGATAATATGTGATATACCTCCGACCCATACACCACGGTTCAATGTTTGCTTTTCATTTTCTTTAGATAAGGGAGCTACTTGTTTTACAGCTGAAATAGCAGCAATTGTATTTGCAACTAAAAGAAATGTAAATAAAGTTGCAGTTAGGGTCATTCCAATATCCAATCTAGGTGTGCCCCAAGCAAATATCTCTGGTAACTTAACTAGCGTTGTATGTGTAAGCATATAAGATGATTCTCCTAAAAGAGTATACAAAAGCCAACCACATGAAATTCCAAGTAACACAGCGTACCTTTTCATCCATCCTGTCCCTTTAATTGATAAGAAAGTAATAAGGGCAAAAACAAAGAGCGCAATAATAGCTGTTGGATAATCAGGATGAGTTGCAGATCCTTGTAATCCCATCATTCCTTTTAGTAACACACCACTAAGTTGAAGTGCTAAAATTAAAAGAAATGTCCCTGTAACTAAAGGAGTAAATAAACGTAAAATTCGATGAACAAGCCCTGTTATACCAAGAACGAAGAGTAATATACCTGCAATAATTAACCCACCTTCTAAAAGTTGCAACACGTCTTTTGCACTTTGTCCCTGATACATAGCAACTTGTCCCAGTATGACAAATATACTTACCCATGAACCGGCTGGACCATCCGCTATGGGATAGCGATGCCCAAACCATGCTTGTATAAATGAACTTATTCCCACGACTAAAAAAGTTCGCTGCATTAATGTTGAAATATCTTCTACTGATAAATGGAATATGCCACCAATAATGATAGGCAATGCAATTGCATTTGCTAATAAAAAAACAAACCACTGTAGAATATTAAAGCTTGTATTAAAGTATTTTTTATTCATATTATTCTCCTTTATCGAAAAAGAATCTCATAGTAAAAATCCATCCTTTCTATACAGTTAAATTAAAAAGGATGGATTTTGTAACTCTATAAAATCATTTTAATTATATAGATAGATTTTTAATTAATTACCAAGTACGGAACGGTAAGAATTTCCCGTTTAGTGTAATAACGATACGAGGATCGCCACCTTTTGGATCTTCTTGTGTATCCACACCTAGATTGAAGTTGATTGCACTCATTACACCTTCTCCAGCTTTTTCTAATATTAATTCTCTAAGAGTTGGGGCGTATTGTAACATCATTTCATATAATCGATATAAGATTGGGTCTGTAGGAGGCATTTGCATTACTTGACCTCTAAGTGGAACTACTGTTAATGCCTGAACTACTTCTTCATCTAATTCTAATAGTTTACCGATTTTTTCTGCCTCCGGACGTGTCATTGTAGCCTGCCCTAATAATGCTGTTACAACCCAAGTCTCAGAGTTTTCACTTACTTTTGAAATTTCTTCCCATGTTAAACCTTTTGCGATTTTTGCTTCCATAATTTTTTGCGTAGCTTCTTGTCTATTCATATTTAATAACTTCCCTTCATTTAAGTAATGATTAATGTTTCATACCATTTAATGTTTTATATCCATCAACTACTACATCTAATTTACCTGTGTGAGGATCAATAACTAAACCATGTACAGGAACATCTTTTGGAATAAGTGGATGATTTCTTACTAAATCAACATTAGCTTGAGTCGAATCACAGATATCATCGAATCCAAATAGCCATTTTTCAAGGTCAACACCAGCATATTCAATTGCTGCTAAAATTTCTGGTGAAGCTACTCCACGATCTAATATTTTTTGAAGTGTTCCTTTGGGATTAGTTTGGCTTGCACCACATCTATGGTGTCCGATAAGAAAGATTTCATCTGCATTTAGATCATATACTGATGCTACAACACTTTGCATAACACTATCGAAAGGAGAAGCAATCTTACCACCTGCATTTCTGATAACTTTTGCATCTCCATCGTGTATATCTAAAGCTTTTGGAAGTAGCTCAATTAAACGAGCATCCATGCAAGAAACAACAACCATACGTTTCTTAGGCATTTTTGTTGCTTCACGGGGGGCGTATTTCTTATTTTCTACAAATTTTTCATTGAACGATAAAATATCTTGTAATAACATATTTGTAACCTCCTTTAAATCTAGATGTATTTTTTTGTTGCGTCCTCTGTGTTATAAGTAAATATAACTAATAAACAATGCGATGTAAGAGGATAAACTTAGTATAGTGAATTGTATCGATAAGCTGAATAAGTTGGCGAAACACTTTCTGCTTTTCTACTTTCACGATGAAAGGATTGGTTTATATTATTGATCAAACAGATTTTGAGATACTGAAATTATTAGGAGAAAACTCAAGAATACAATGGAAAGAACTAGGTCAAAAAATACATATGACTGGGCAGGCTGTAGGAAATCGAATTAGGAGATTAGAGGATTTAGGGATTATTGAACAATATACAATCGCTATAAACCGAATCAAACTAGGACAAACCGTGACTGCATTTGTTACTTTGTTTGTCACATCAGCTAATCATCAAGAATTTATGGATTTCTTTCAAAAAGAAGAAGAAATATCTGAAGTACATCGTGTAAGTGGTGAAGGATGTTATTTATTAAAAACACATTTTTCTTCTAATGAAGAATTGGATAACTTTCTAGGTCGACTATTAAAATATGGGAATTATCGTGTTAACCTATCAATAGGGAAGTTAAAATAAAGTCTTTTTTCTTCCGAGGGGATAAGTTATTTTCTAATCCTTATTTCTATAGAGATAATAAGAGCCTTACTACAATTTATGTGTAGTAAGGCTCTTTAAATACTTATTAAATGCTATCTAATTGGCAGGGACTACCACATTAAAGGTAACCCCTTTTCATAATTATTGACTTACTTTTGCTATCTCCTTTAAATATCTTTGCATATTTTGATTTACTGCATAGACATAACATCCATTTATTCCGCGAGATAATAATACATAATAAATACGTTTAATATAGGATGTTAACTCCTCATTATTTATATCTGTTCCCTTAATTGGAAGACCGTTTCGATCTTTATATTCTTTTGGATTCACTACAATCTTAGCCTTATTTAAATCATAGTCTCCCTTTTCTTCACCTGCGTAATCACAATCAATTTCAGCTCCTAAAATCACTCCAACATAATTTAAATCCGCACCTTGTGTAGTATGTATACATCCTATTTCCTCTATACTATTCTCAAAGTTAATCCAACCTTTTACCTTTGAGTTCCATTTGAATGTCTCACCTGTAACGGGATCTTTTATATCATAGTGATTTTTATCCTTTTGTGTAATCCATTCCCAAGAATAACCTGCGACTACACGACATAATTCATGTTTTTCATTTAACATTTTCATAGATTCATTTAATTCTGTAATAGAGCCCATTACCTTAAAGTCATAGCCCCGCAATAACCCTTCTTCATACACTCCAACATTATTTGCTATTTGTAAATATTTACGAAGCCATGCTAAATATTGATCTCCAGACTTTAAACGAAATTGTTTATGTAAAAGATGCTTTCTATAATTCTTTATAAGTTTCTGGAATGCATCTGTATCTATATCTGCTGGTCGAATTGTTTGGTATGGATCATAAACTATTGTTAAATGGTACGCAAATGTTTCTATTAACTCCAACTCAGTTGTATAACCATTATCGGTGACTAAATGTTTTAAATCACGTGCTTGTTTACCAAAATATTGTTTCAGACGATGAGCTTCGTCCACAAAAACATATTTATATTTTGCGCCCCTACTTTTTGCCTGCTTAATAAATTGTGAAGGTGACAATACTGTAATACTTTGTAGACCTAGTTTGTTCATCAAGCTCTTATATAAATTTAATGAGTGATTTTGTGGAACAACAAGTGCTATATCCTCATAATTCAATCCCTCTCTCGCTTTACCAGTTTCACTGTCATAAGCAAGCGCATATAAGATGTTTGTTAATACAATTGTTTTACCGGTACCCGGGTCCCCTGTAATCAAATGTCGACTATTTGATGTAGTAATCATCGTATTAAAAATGTCTTTGCAAACCTCAATTTGATTTGCCGATAACTCTTTAAATGGTGAATATTTATAAATAAATTTATTATGTATCTCACCTAAATTCTCACTAGCTATACCTTCTTTCATTAACTGAGCCCAAATTTCTCCAAACATATTTTCAACATTTTCAATTCCATTATAGGAATGAATTTTTTGTCCTCTGACTTTATTTAGTAAGTTAAATTTTTCATCCGCTAATAAATATTCAATTAATAATGTTTCAATATGTTTAATTGAGCTTTCATTAAATAAATCACTCTTTATCACAATAACTTCCTTGAATGTTTTATCTTCATCATTTAAATGTGCAATGAAACGGCCATAAATATCTGTGGATTTACCTACATATAAATTCTTTTTATCTCGTTGAATATAAACTACTGGTATTCCATCTATTTTAGGGTCTCTAATATAACCTTGCTCAAACTCTTTTCGCTTCTTTTTAATTATGTAAAATGAAGATAATTTTGCTGCAAATGATAGCATTTGAATAACTCCCTACTTTTTAATTTTAAGAATACTTAAGGATGTGTGTATTTCATACTTTTGAAATACAATCCGTACATCCAAATCATGATCTCAACCATCTGCTTTCTCATAACCATTTTAAAAAACTGTAAAACGATTATCGCTTTACAGTTCGTTATATTTTTTATTACTTCCAAATGCTTTTTCTACAGGATATTTCTCTGCATTCTTTTCCAACTTAGCATGTACTACTTCTTCTAGATCGATATCTAATTTATCACTTAGCATAAGTAAATAAATCATTACATCGGCCATTTCTTCTTTTATTTCCTGCATTTTCGTCTCTGTTGCTTCTTCACTAGACTTCCATTGGAAAGTCTCAAGTAACTCTGATGCTTCTAAATTTAAGGAAATTGCTAGATCCTTCGCATTATGAAATTGCCCCCAATTTCTCTCATCTCGAAATTTTATTACTGCCTTTTGCAAATCTTCCATCACTATTAATCTCCTCTCAATTACTTATTATCTCTTTAAAACAAAATTCATTACATCTGGAATTCCATCTAATTAACCTTAATTCAAATATAATTATCTTCATATTTAACATTTAATTTTGATCGAATTCCCTTCATATAGTCCTCTAATTGTCTTTTGACACTCCCACGGCTAAAGCCGCAAGTCCTATACCTTACGGTGTAACGGATGGGATTCTTGAATGACTAAGCATTCACAGGTAATTGCATAATCATTTCTGTTCCACATTGATTACAGTTATACATGTACCATTCCCCTTTACTGGATAACACAATTCGTCTCTCTTATGTTCTTCCTGTCCTTGAAGTTAAAAATTATACTATTTTCCTTTAAAAATATTCCTCTTATGCCACTTAAAGTATAATTTATTCTCCGGTTGAATTCCTATCTTAGCTTTTGGTATTAATCCAAATTTCAAATAATCTGTTTCCACTATTAATGAGGAAATATGCAGTCGTCCCTGGCCATCAAATGTGATAAAACCTTTATCATAAAGAGCATCATGATTACAGCACAGTAGTACACCGTTATACGGATCTAAGCGTTCCATACTTGTACTATCTTTCCATGGCTTAGAATGACTTGCTCTTAACAATTCTGGTAAATTTATTCCGCATAATGCACATTTTCCGTTCCAAATCTCCATTAATTCCTCTCTAAATTTTTGCTGTCCAATTCGGATTTTCGCTTTTACTTCGGATTCCGTCTCAGCTATAACCGGAATTAATGTATTATTTTCTGTCCTTCTTACCGGATCAACTGCCAACTCTAATTGCTCATCATTGATTTTATAAATGTTTGAATCACCAATTAGTTCCATTAATTTAAGGGCTAATTCTTCATTACATGGATATAAATAACCTTGGTTTCCCTTTGCATCTGATTGAAAAGGTGAATATTTAATTGGCAACAGGTGCGATATCTCTTCAAATTTCTCACGTATATTAATTGGTTTTTCTAACTCATGATATTTTAAAGATACCAAATAGCCTTCATCATTCCATTGATCATGGCTTTTCATAATCGATGGTTTATTCGATTCCTTACAATCTTCTTCAGCTATACTAACTGCTACAATATTCCCTTTTACATAATGAAAAATTCGATCCCCCTCTTTTACATCCATCATTCTTTTCCATGAATGTGGTACATTACCGCCTCTATCCTTTTTAGGTGACCAAATGATTTCTAATCCTTTTTCCTCTTGATATGTATGCCCCTGCATAACAATAAAATGATTCATATACTCTCTCCTAAAGCGTTAACTCATTACGCTATTTTCTATTTAATATAATACTAAAAAACTCTCCTATGATTAGCAAATTGTCTGTTTCATTTTCAATACCAAACAACCTTCTCTACAGAAAAATTCTGCAATTCCTTTTACTCAACAATTGAGAAATCCAACTTTATATCCATTTATAAAAACAAAAGAGTTGACCCAAAAGGCCAACTCTTCTATTTTAAATTTTTTATTTCTCTTCTTCTTCTTTTTTTACAATTTCCCGTTCATTTTTAGCGATTAAATCATGAAAATGTTCTTCTTTGTTTTCTTCAATATAATTCATAAGGTCTTTAAGTTCCATTTATATCGCCTCCTGTATTTATTATATCAATAATATAATAAAATGTCAGGATAATATCTATTAATCATCTTATAAAATTTATAAGATATATATTCACTAAAAAACAAGAGCTGATTTCTCGATAAATTGATTATTTCGATATTCATCAACAATAATTTCTTTTACTCGTTTTGATTCTTTAAAAGCAAAAACTTCTGGTTCCTTCCCGGTATTATCATATAAAGTATAGCAATCTATTAAATCTTTAATTTTAGAAAAAGTAGTCGCTACTTTCATATGGCTTTCTTCAATTATATTTTGGGGTACCAATCTTCCTGTTACTTTAAAACGCAAATTGGATCGCTCTAAGGCAACCTTTATTGGAACATCTACAATAATTGCTTTAATACTAAAACCTGCTAGTCTTAATTGTTGAATTAACTTTTTGTATTTTACTTCATTTTTCATTGTACCATCATACATAAAGTTTATTTTTCTTTTCATGCAGATTTTTAAAAGTTTCATGGTAATATCACTACTTTCATCATGAACTAAAAAAGCTGCTTGTTTCATTAACTCAATATTTCCGGATTTTATTAACTCTTGATATTCTGGTATTTTTTCTTTGATCTTATCAGGATCTATCCAAACCATGTTTTGTTTCTGATGTTTATATCCCTTACTTACTAACTCTCCAATTGAGCTTTTTCCAGCAGCAGAACCACCACCAAGTAATATAGCCTCAGGTTCTTGCTCTTGCTGCGGTTGATCATTTAGAAATAATTTAATGATTTCATTATGTAAAAGCTTACGTTCTATTGTATACTCCCCATTAATTACGTACTTTTCTCTAGTTGGTTTCAATTTTTATTCTCCTCTTCTATAGATACATATAGATACATTATTGTGTCCCTTTAAAAATTTGAGACCTTTCCCTTTAACTGCGTTTATTACTTCAGTATTTTTGAAATCTCTATAAGAGATTTAACTTACTATAATTTCATATAACTCTTTTTGTTATATGCTCTATCCTTTATTACACATTTCTTCTAAACAACGATCTTTCTCTCTGACTCAATCTCTTCTACATATATTCACTTAAACAAAAAAGGACTTCTTTAAGTCGATTAATTGTGCATAGCAAAATAAGCTATATACACTAATCGGCTCAAAGAAGCCCTTTCAAAATCAAAACAAGAACAAAACTTGTTTCTACACCTCTACCACAACACATAAGGTGTGGGAATAAACGGAATCAAATAAACTAACAATATAACTATATATTACATAATAGGGTTATTATTATCAATATTATAATCATACTTTTTCCTATCGTTCGCCTTTCTCCTTTTCTGCTTTTAAATAGTTAATCATTGTACTCCTTATCTTCAATGTAATACTTTCATTTGAAGCATTGAGATATGACTCCCTTTCTATATCTAACCTTTAGCTTTATAGACTACTAATATACCTGTGGATCCAGAATAGATTAGTCTAGAAATAAATGAGTTTTATCTATTTACAATGATCTTTGTACATATCTCCATCTATCTTATGGTAAGTAGGTAAAAAGATAAATAAAACTTACAGGTGTGAAAGATTCTTAGAACTTCTTATAACAAATAGAAAAAAGCATAAACCCAATCATGGTGCTATATAAAGAATTTCCCCACGTGTTAGGTGCTGAAACTATGGAATTATTTCCTTAAAGAGGAACAGCAATATACTAATTATTAAATCTCACCCTTTTGAATGTTGAGTACGAATCAATTGGGATAAAGTTGTGCTTAAACAAGCCATTGAATTAATAACCAAAGATCTCATCTTATCCCATTGGAAAGTAATATTTACATCATATAGAGAACTGGAACTGTTCCTGTTCTCTATGCAAAATTTAACAATGTAATACGTAATATTCATGATATAACAGCGGTTGTTAGTGACACTTATTTCTTTCGAAATAAATTTGTTATAGAGTTGTACTATGAAGATGATTTCTCCTTTTCATAACGAGGGGATTGGTTTTATATTAATTACGTTTTAAAGGGCCGACAAAATAATAGACGTTAAAAGCTACAAGATTGTTGAGACAAGTACTGACAGTATTATGTAGTGAAAGAATTCGAATGAGACCGCCATTTCTGACAGTTTATTTTCAATACTAAATAAAAAATTATACTGATTAACATAAGTGATTGAAACACAATTCAATATAGAAATATACAATTCATTTATACTTAAGATACATGAATTGTAATATAAAACCGATCAACAATTGAGGCTTCCCCTGACCATTCTTGCCAATTTTTTATATAAATCTCATATACCCCATCCTTAGTGGTACGAAGTTGAAAAATTCTTAAACCAGATGAACCTATACCATTATTACTTGACTTAAAATCATCTTGTACTAATTTAATATCTTCTATTTCTTCTAATGCCCATCGATATCCTGTTGTTGGATTTTCCTTTAATTGTATAGAAAAAGTATCTCCTATACTCATAGTAACAGTACGTCCAGAATCTTGTTTGGTTAATATCATAATTCAACACCTCCTTGCTATATACATCCATCCTCACTAATAACTAAGATACGTTTTGGATGGATGTATATAACTTAAATGTATTATAATTATCCTATGACTAAAAACGTACTTGTATAATACTTTCTCACTTCAATTGGCAACAAAATAATCCAATATAGCTGCATTTAACTATTTATAAGTATTCTCCTCGTAATATAAAGGTCTTAAATAGCATCCACACCATGGTTACACCAATGATCTATTCCACATTCTCCATATGCTATACGGAAGAAACCTTGTTCACCCCAAGTGTTGTTCCAACTATTTTTACAGATCCAGCAGCCTTGGCTATCATCATAGCCAACTATCGATATACAATGTCCTCCAACCTGATTACCTGTGACATGTTTGTATACGCCTTTTCTATAACTTAAAAAATCTTGGTAAACAATTATAGCTGCGCTTACTGGTCCTTTAGTAGATAACCACTCCTTAATTTTTGCAGGGTTCCCCGTCAATTCTGTATAATTTTTAATTTTTGTAAGGCGATTATTTGAATCCGTACATAATCCACTACAATCTTTTTTTGTTAGCCCTTCATCATATGGATAGCAAGATTCATCAACAACTCCTTTGGTTTTTAAAGCCTCATAAGCACTTGGAGGCCACCATCCAGTACTACAATTTCTACCTTCAGCTTGTCCATGACAGAAAAACAAATGAGCCTCACTAAAATCGACTTGAAGATTTGGATCATTGTGTTGCATGCGTAAGCTCGCTTCTACAGTGGCTATTGTTCCAAAAGAAACGCATGAGCCACAATCTTTTTGATTTTTTATTGATGTTACAAAATTTTTCCCATTTATATTTCGCAAGTCAAAGACAGGAGGTAAATTTACTGCTCCTAAAGTCTCAGTTTGGATGGATTCTAAAATGGAAGGTATCTTTTGTTCAATTTCCGTAATACTTGGTGCATTCGTTGGAGGTGTAAGCCCTAACCAATTTTGTTGTTCTTGACTTGTAAGTAATGATAAATGTGTTTCTTCTGCTTCCCAGGTTGCATTAGCCTCAGCTAGCTTTCTTTGTAATTCTTCTACATTTATTTTACCGATATCCATATAAATCATCTCCTTTTTATATAATAAAACACAAATCAAATGTATTATTTATCTAAAAAACTAAACTATACATAAGAAACATTTATAGATATATAAGAATATTTTCATAAACTACCAATTTAAAATCACTCTCAATTAATACATAAAATAGATATCATTAACAAATCATAACTTTACAACGATATTAAATTAAACTGGAGGTTTTAAAAGTCATGCCCTTGTTTAAATATGGAGTATTAAAAGGTAAAGTTTTTGATGTGAGACCCGTAAATTCAAAGGATCGTACACCTCATTACGAAGTACATATTAAAGCTGCTGGTAATGATTATCGAATTGCCATCAACGTTGCCTCTCAAGATAGTCCCTCAGAGGTTTTATACTATGTAAGTGAAGATTTCAACTCAGAACAAATCACAATTATTCCAACATTAGAAGAAGGATTTACACAAGTCACCAACGATAACCAAGACATTGCATTAGATTATGTTCGTGGTAACCTGTTTGATCCAACAAAAATGATTCCCCTTCCTGCAACAGAAAATGGACCAGATAATGATTTAAATGAGAAAGTGAATCGATATATTAATGAAGCTAAAGAGAAGAATGCTACTGTATACGCTTACGGGGAAAAATTCAAAAATGAAAAAAATAAGGATAAATATTTTGGTTTTTCACCAGGTAGAGGTATTCATGATATTCATATGAATCAAGGCAATAGCTCTAATTGGAAAGGTGACGATGGAATTTGGCAAGATGGCGGCATCCTTATTCAATTTGAAGAAGAAAAGAGATGGGTAGGTATGTTTCTGGCATTTCAATCTCAATCTTGGTGTACAGATAAACAAGGACATGCTACTAAACCAGTTAGTGAATGTAATCATACAAACAGCAAAAAAAGCTTGTAATTGATTATAGAAAAACGATTAAATCTTTACAAACATTTTGGATGCTTAGTATTTGGTATTTTGACGTTTGCTATCTTCTAAATTATAAAACTTAACATATACCTCTTTTAATGTATTAGGTTAGTTAGGTTCTGTATTAGGTCCAGCCTTTATTGTTTTCCGACAGAAGACTCCTTCCTCAAAAATGTGAAGGTGTGAAACACCAATTTTAGGTGGGAGATGAATGTCGATTAGCATAAGCCAACATATTTGCTATCATTTACTTGTACAGATTGCTCTTCAACGTTCTATCGCCCCACGCTTCTCAAAATTGCGAAAACCAAGCTAAAGTAGGTAGTGTGGTGAGTCAGCGTACAAGATACTTATATTCTCACCGTAGGGACTGCGGGTAGAGCCTGCTAAGATAACTGATGGATACATCGGTGTTCGCAGGAATCTCCCACTTCAAACAGTCCGTTAGGACGTTAAGTGGTGAGTAGTTCAATTCAGTTGAGATGTTTACTTTAGATAAATTGAATTTAAAATAAATGTTCCGTCAATACTGTATATAATCCTATTTCCATGAATAGAGCAGTTAGCTTTTGCTAGCTGTTCCTTTTTTCAAGTAGTAATTAACCCAAACAAACCTCAAAAAACTTCATGTGTTTCTCCTCTACAATCAACATAATTTTCGACTGTACATACAACCTATAGACTATTATTTACTATTTGTTTTATCGCTTTGTGCAAGTAATACGCAAATTATATATATTCGAACGATTTTAACCTTCTCTCCATTAGGACCAAGCCATGTTATCTTATAAATAATCTCTTCTGTAATTCATTCATTAAATTTTTTCCATTTCCTGTGAACACCTTTATAAAAGTAATTTAGCTAATGGGGTCCCATAACCCCCTTCTACTTGAAGTACAAATTTTTCATTATACTTACTGTTAAAGTTATTGTAAATTATCCTAAATAATATATTCTCTCTACTGGATTTGTTTATATACATTTAACCTTTCTTATTTCCGAATTTTCTGTTTTATATTGAAAAATGAGTTAGAACATATTTTAATAGAGTAAAATTTTGATATGATACTAATTGCTGAATAATATCTTTGGAGAGGATGAAATTGAACAATGAATGTTCATATACAGGGGAACGAGCAAATAACTCATTTATTAAATGAATGGTATCAAGAAATTAGGGCTAGGCATGTAGACGCCGCTCAATTACTTAAACAAGAAATTGAAAACAAAATCCATAATATAGAAGAAAATCAAACGATATTATTATACTACTCACTACTAGATTTTAGACATCAATATTTAATTGATAGCTTAAGTATTTCTAAAGATAGCTTTAAACAAAGTGATGCTTACAAAACTCCTACAGACGATTTCCTTTCATACTATTATCACTTCTTTAAAGCCATTCATTCCAATGTTACTGGCAATCATAGCCTTGCAAAAATACATTACGATAAAGCCGAATACTTGTTAGAAACCATACCTGATGAGATTGAACATGCTGAATTCCATTATGAGTTAGCCATTTTCTATTGTCATACACATAGATCAATTTTATGTATTAATCATGTAATGAAGGCGAAAGATATATTTTCAAAGCATCCTGGATATGAATTAAAAGTTGCCTTCTGTAATAACTTATATGGATTAGCATGCACTCATTTAAAAGAATGGGAATTAGCTGAGGAACACTTTATCTCTGCTATGGATACATTCCAAAAAGAAAATTTAGAATACAATATTTTAATTGTCCGTCACAATCTAGGGTTTATGTACGCTACGCAGAATCTATCTGAAGTAGCATTACGATATTTATCCGAAGTTAATCAGAAACTACCCAGCGATTATAAAGCTGTATTCATTGAAGCTAGAGAGCATTATAAATTAGGAGAACATGAAATTGCTCAAGAATTAATAAAAAAGGGCCTTCAACTCTCTACTCAATTGGGAATTAAAGGTTATATTCATCACTTTAATATTTTAGAAAAAATAAATCTACATAGCTGTGCTAATGATTTAGAAAAAGCTGTTTTAGAAGGAATTTCTTATTTTGAACGAGAAGAACTATATGAGTATATAAATGAATATACTGAAAAGTTAGCAACCCAATTTTACAAAGAAAATAATCATAAAAAAGCCAGCTATTATTTTTATGAAGCTAGTAAAGCCAGTGAAAAAAACTTTAAAAAAGGAGCATTAAAATGAAAAAATTAGCGGTTAGCTTACTAGGTATTTTAATTGTTGTAACAGTAACTTTTGGATCAAATTCTTCAACAGGCTCTCAAAGTACCATAAATGTTATTAAATATTCACATGGGCATACTGGATGATGAAAGGAAGGATTATCCCTTCCTTTTTCTTATATTTTAGAATTCAATACGTATCCCCTCCTATATTTATTTATAAAAATTTAAGAAATAAATAATTCAAAAGATAAAATAAAAATACTATAATTAAAAACTTCCATTTGTTTCTTTTCGTTGGTTTTCCAGCATGTTGTATATAAAAAAATAAGGCAATGCCTGCCATGGTAATTAAAAAAAATTGATAATAATCCATCATCTATAATAACCCCTCCATACAAAAAATAAGAAGTCTCTTTTTAAGGAGACTTCTTATTTCTAATACAAACGACATACATAGGCTAAACATACACAATAAAGTCAGGATGATGTACTTTATTGCCTTTTCATCATAACATATAATTTATCATTTTTGTTTAATAATTCCATTAAATGAAACTTTATCAACCTTAAAATGTTTTATAATAAAAAACAAATAAAAATAAAATTAATAATATATTCACTTGATGCAGACGGAATATGCTCAAAAGATATATAGTTCGGTTACAATATCATTCATGATTTTTTAATTTTTTCCTTCCCTTCTGTTAAGAATACTTCAAAACTTGACTGATTACCTTATGTTAATACTTTATATATGCAAAATTACATACTAACCCTTATTGAAAATAATTCTCATTGTAACTATAATGGTTTCAGGGGTTGAAATTTTCACTTTCGTTTCAAATCTCACAATATATTAAAGGAGGAAATACTATTATGAAAAAATTGATTTTAGCAGGGGCACTAGGAATTGCAGTATTATCAGGTATGAACTTACCAGGGGCTGAGGCATCAAAAGCGAGTGCAGCTACTACGAATTTAGAAATTCAAGAAGTCACAAAATACTACTCTATGAGTTCCTATGAAGTGTCTCAAAAAGAATCATTTAATCTTAAAAAAGGGGACGAACTTACAGTCTTTGTACAAAATTCAGGGTTCCCAATTTCTTATACGGTCTTTGATGCGGATAATCAAGTAATTGGCACATTCAATGCTAATTCCCCATATGGTCGCGTATTTAAAGCGCAAAAAGACGGTAATATTTCTGTACAATTTCAAGCAGGTGTAAATTCTACGTACATGAAGAAGATGAATTTTACAGCTAAATTTGCTGTTTCTAAACTTAACCAATAATAAAAAATGTAACGATCGTCTTTACAAACAAATTAAAAAGGTATATCCCTTCAATGGGATATACCTTTAGTTTTAGTGAATTTTATATTGACCAGATAGCTGCTCTTGCGCCATACGAACTAAACGTTTTGTAATTTCTCCACCTACTGAACCATTTGCTCGTGCAGTTGAATCCGGTCCAAGTGTAACACCAAACTCCTGAGCAATTTCATATTTCATTTGTTCAATTGCACTTGCTGCAGCTGCTATTAAGATTTCGTTTGAATTATTATTTTCGCGAATTTGCATTTTTTAAACACCTCCGTTGAATTTGGTAATATCATGCTCTATTTCCAACAAAATATGCAAAAAAATTTTTCGTTTAGCTATTTTACATATATACCTAAGCTTTCATCCCTTATGTGGGAATAAATAAAGGTATAGGTCATACCCTATACCTTTACCTTCTTCTATCCTACTTACTTTTAAATTCCCCTATTAACCCCTGTAACTCTTGCGAGAGCCAATTTAAAGAATTTGCTAACTCTGCAATATCTTGTACATATAGTTCTTGCTCTTTCATACTTGTCCCCACATTACTACTGCTATTCACATATGTATTTGCAATGTGTGATAATTCATTTATAAACTGAACAATAGTTTGATTATTTTTTAGAATGTCACTTGAATGATTCGAAGTCGCTTTAATTTGATTTGTAACAGATTGTGCAGATTCTGAAATCTTTTCAAAGAATGCACCACTACTTTGAACAAGTGTTATTCCTAATTCTACTTCCTTTGAACTCTTCTGTATGGATCTTACAGCTCTCTCTGCTTCAGCCTGGGTTTCACCAATTAATTTAGCTATATCCCTTGCAGATGCCTCGGTTCTTTCCGCTAATATACGTACCTCGTCCGCAACACCTGAAAATTCTTCCCCCATCTCTCCAGCACATGAGGATTCAGTAGAAGCATTTAAAGCTAATGAATTTGTTTGATTAGAAATGGTTGTAATTACAGTAAGAATTTCATGAATTTCCTTAGATCGTGCTTCGAATGCATAAATACTAGAAGGTACATCCTGAACTGTATCTTGGATTCTTTTCATTTGATTCACGATTTGCTTAATCAAATCTTTTCCCTCTACAGAATGCTGTTCCATGTCTTCCAAAGCATTGCCAACTTGTTTTGCAGCTCCTTTAATTTCTTTCATCTTACTTTCCATTTCTTGAATAATCTCTAAACATTTTTGCACTACATATTCATGAGAATGTGCTCCTAAATTTAATCCTGTAATAGCACTTGCAATTTCTTTAAAGGCTATGCTATTCTCTTTTGTACTTACCGACAATTCCTGTGAAGATGTCGAAACCTGTTCAGCAGTCTGCCTTACTTTATCTATAATCCTATTAAACTTTTGAATAGTGTTATTAAAATATATATTAGTTATCCCTATATCATCAGATCTTTCATTCAATTTAATACTTAAATCCCCTTCACCAACTTTACGTAACCCTTCTTGTAAATCCTTTAAAGGCAATAGAGAGTTTCGTGAGATAAATATTTGAATTGTAATTGCGATAGTTAATGAAATTATAATAAATAGTAAACCTTGTATCATAAAGTTTTTCTTTGTAAGAGGAATAATAGAAGCTTCCAAATCCGCTGCAACAATTGCAATTATATTTTTATTTTCATCTGTAACTGGCTCTAAAATTGTTACCCAGAACCCTAATTCATCTTCATACACTTCTGTCATTTGTGCCTGTTTTGTTTGTATTACTTTATCATATGTTTTCATCCAATAAGTAGGCTGCTCATAGTATTCACCTGGTTTTACAGAAACAGTATTTGCTAATTCTGTATCCAGAGCTACTATTTGTAATTCAGCTTTTTCACTTAGCTTGGCTCCTGTAACATATGTTTGTCCAACACTTTTCATATCTTTTATAGATTTATCTAATTGCTCCGTCAATTTTTCTTTCTTCACTCTTTGAGCTGTGGGGTCTTTTGCTACATCTCTTACTATTTCTAGATCTAATTGATTTATTATTGTCTCTCCTGTTTCAAAAGACTGCCTTTCAAATATAGACATCATACTATTTTGAAACATGTTAAAACTTAACAACCCCATACTTCCTACAAGCGTTAGAATTACTAATACCGTTAGTAATACATTTTTTTGAAGCAACGATAGCTTATGCCAATATTTTTTCATTGATTTCTCCTTTCTTATTTTCAACAATACAAAAACAAAGTAGTAACATATTAAAAGGTTCTCTTTCTGTTATTAATTTAAACTTTAAAATAGCATACTAATCGTTCAACCAAACGTTCCAATTTTTTTCATTTACAATTGCATTTTTTATATGTCCAGCTGCTCCTGGAAATCTATTAAAAGGAAGACGTAATACTTCTACCACTTCACCTTTTCTATTTGTACTGATTTCTTCTAAATCGATGATATTAAAGGATTTGTCTATAATAATTGCTATAATGTTTAATAGACGACTAAGAATATTTAAAATTCCATATTTATCTCCTAAAGATTTTCAAATTAGATTTGTTGCAGTACCTTCAGCGAAGATTTTTTATAATATTGTTAGTTTTAACTAAAGATAAGAATTTTTAAGAGCCTCATCTTTAGTTATTTTTATCTTGCAGAACAATAAAATCTGAAAGTTTAATTCAATCTCCTATTTTATAACTTTTTTCCTTATTTTTCTATAACATTATAATATTTACCTGTACAATCTAAACTTGGACTCTTTTGGCCTTTACCCTTCAATTGTCTTAAATTCATATGAGTTAGCGCAGTAAGTAAATTTTTAATAAAAAACTTTTGTATTAAAAAATGCAAAAATACATACTCCTCCAAAACTATATGCACTTAAATATTCATATAGTAAAATAATTAGTACAAGCGTGCCCTATACAGCATATTTCCTTAACGGGCTTGATATTGTATTCATCATAAAATTGGTATGACCTTAATATCTCACTTAGCTCTTTAATATTTTGATGTTAACAATATAGTGTTAAAACATCCCTACTTTATCGCTATACCTACATATAAGCCAAGAATCCAATTAAAGAACGATTTTCATCAACAGTAGACGAAAGCATATCAAACAAAAAGAGACTCAATTATTTATTACTTTTTGTATAGATGTAATAAAAGATTATAGGAGAAATATATATGCTAAAAAAAATGAATAGATTTATGTTTGCTTTGCCTACCATTTCTTTTGTTTTTCTTATTTTATTAGGATCATTTTTATTCGTAATACCATTAGATCTATTCTTACCTGAAATACAAAAAAACCCAATAACAGAAGCACCCCTTATTCTTCAAGTTTTATTAGGGGTATTAGCGGCACCTATATATGAAACAGTAATTTTTCAAGTATTTTTATTTTGGCTATTAAGTTGGATTCCTTACATTAAAAATCGCGATTACCTTATCATTTTAATAGCTTCAATTATATTTGGATTAAATCATCCATATGGAATCACTTATATAGTTGGTACAACGATAATTGGACTTTTATATAACTATGCTTATTGGGTATATACAAAAAAGAATGAAAAATATCAGGTTACCATGTCTGCTTTTTGGGTTGTTTTTTTGATTCACTTATTACATAATTCTATTGCTTTTATAGCATCAAATTTATAAATATTTTAAAGATGCTATAGATTAATGAGTTATGTTTGTACTTGTTAAAGGTAAGAGACACGAAATAAGAATTAAAGAGAGGTTAATTCACTAATACTTCTAAATAATCTTTTTTCAGTTTGTTTATTTGAAGAATAAAAAGAGAAGGCCCTTTCAGGTAGACAGGATTTTCAAAGCGCAGCTAAGCCACCTGAGTCTATATTTGTATGGACTCAGGTTATTTAATTTCTCTTGAAATCTTTGATGATTATAACATTGTATATATTTGCGGACTTAAGATAGCTGAAGAAGTCTTTTTTATGTGCATTATCCTAAAAGTTTTACTTTCGCAACATACTTTCCTTCATTTTTCTAACATCCCATCCTCTTCTTCCAATCGTTTAGTCTTAGTACCCGAACCTTTAGGTTTCATTCTACCTAAACATAACCCTTTTGCTTTCCCACGTTCTTCTTCTAGTTCTTTAGTACCTAAAGTTTCGAATCATTTCATTTAACGTCTTACAATTGGATAATAAATGTCTATTTCTTTCTTAACAGTTTTATATCTTCTTTTAAGTATAAACCCACTCCCTTTTCCTTTCATTTTGTATAGCAAGTAATTCTAATTTACCCCATAGAAAAATCCCCTCCATAATAAATAGGTTAATGTGTTTTCTTTTTCCTATTTACTATGAGGGGAGAATAGCATACTAAAGATAGCTTCTTTTTTGTAAAAGAACTAAGATTCTAGTGTCGTAATTAATTGCTGACGTTCTTTATCTCTAAAAATTTTAATTTCATGTTTAAATTCATAATTTCCTTCTTCAAATCTAACCCATTCCTTACTTGTCCAATATACAACATCTACATTTGCATCTAGAATTTCAGAACATATGTCTACTAATTCTTCTTCGTAAAATGGTGCTTCTTTTGCTAGTTCAAAAGCTAGTACTTTTGGATCCTTACTTTTAATTTGAAGTTCCCTTGAAGTTTGCCCTAAATACTGCCATGGAGAATATAGGGATTGCACATGAACATTTCGAGTTTCTTTAAACTGTGATGGAGAATGTATTGTAGCAGCAAATGTAGGTTTGCTCACTCCTATTGTTGCACCTAAAGCAATAGAACTAATAATAAGTTTTTTAATCATTTTTTCAGCCCCTTTAATTATTTTGGATATGCTTCATTTTTATACTACGTTCATGTTCGTGTAAATGAAGATAATTTGACATGAGTCATCATTTTTTTCAAAAACTGTATATTAATTAAACGCTATAAATTTACCCAAAACAAAAAAGTTTCCTTTTGGAAACTTTTTTGTTTTGGGTATACATTATATGTATAAAAATTAGTTTTGAAAATATTTACTTATTTGTTGATAAAATTGTATATGGATATTTTCCCTACTATTTATCTACACACATCTCATGCAAAGCCTCACTACAACATAAACAAATTCATCTTATGACCACGTTTCTTCTTACGAAATTAAGTGATTGTTTCAATAGCTGGTTTGGGAATCATAGAATTACTTTCTTTCTTAGCCCTATTATTCTGCTCTTTTGCCTAAAATTCCAATATCCCCATTACTTCTTTTGTAAATAGTTTAAAATCAGTTAAATGTTTTTCAATAATTTGACGAACAATATCTAAATTTACACTTTGATAATCATGAACAGCAATATTACGAAATCCAACCATCGCCTTTAACTTATTTGCTAGATCAGCGCTAAGTAATCCTGCTGTAACCAATAAATCAAAAGCCTCTCGACTAGATTGGGGTAGTCCTAATTTTTTCCCAGCAACAATATGCATTGCTAAATCAATACTCGCTTCACAAGCTCTTTGTATATTCAATATTATTGAATCTTGTTTTGTAAAGTCCTCTAAATTTTCAGGATCATTTCCATACACATCTTGGATTCTTTTTATACAACGCTCTATTGTAGAAATTTTATTTAAAATAACCTCATTCTTCATATATAGAACCTCTTTTCTTTATATCATCAAATACTACCTGTCGTTCTTCATTCAATTTTGAATACATTTTTAAGGTTTTCATTTCAAAAATAACCTTACGTTTTTCATCCGAACAAAATATTGTCTTTCCTGTATGTATAATCTGAGCTTGAAAAACTGTAGAAGCTTCGGATAAATCAACTAAATCAACATCTCTCTGAACAATGTTAGCTAACTCCTGTGCTAATAAAAAACGTTCATAGTTCCCCAATGTTGTGTCACTTACATAAGCTATATCAATATCACTATCTTCTCGTTCTCTGTTCTCAGCCGTTGATCCAAACACAATTATCCAATAGGGATTCACCGTCTCTTGTAATTTTTCTATAATAGCTGTTATCATGCTTTGAAAAATCATTTAATTAATCCCCCTTATTGTACTTGAATTTTATTATATCATAACCAATCATAAATCCTTTAAACGACTATAAATACGTAAACAAAATTAAGCTTTTTTAGTACTTAACTCCTCACAAAATCAGAAGCTTATTTCTGACCTAAAATTATTATAGTTCAGGGGTAGATATATTGTGGCTTTGGATCATAAATAATTGTTAATAATCCAACGTTTGTCTGTTAAATGCCTTTTATATTTTCTTCGTGCAAAAGTAAAAGACTGACAATAACTGTCAGCCTCTTACTTTAACAACTCTAAACAACTTTAGCCTATTTCACAATATCATTCTAATAGTTTGAGGATATATTGCTCTAACAAAGATATTAATCCACCTTTAATTTTTCTTTTACCTTTGTAGGGAGTTCGTCTTTTTTAACTTCTTCCCAAGATTTCACACCTTTTTTCTCAGAGTAATATATACGTAAAAACGCTTCTTTACGAAGGTTTTTTAACGCTGTAAACTCCATTTCTTTCTCTTTACCATCCTTATCAAATCCAAGTAATTTATATTCGTAAGTCGTATCTCCATTTACATTTTTCTCTTTTAATTTTTCACCATCCTTGGTAATTTGCACATAATATGTATCTGTACCAAGACGATTTAAATTACACCCGGATAACAACACAGTAAACATCACAAAAACGCTACACATAAACACTATTCGTTTCATATTATTCACCTCATATCTTTTCTCACAAAAATTATATCCTAATCTATTGGCTGCCAAAATTCATTTCCATTACGCTAACATTACGTTTTTGTAAGGTATTAAAAACAGCTTAAAATAAAAAGGATATAAATTCATATTTCTATTGAATTCATATCCTTTGTTCTTATTGAGTAAACTATTTTGCCCCATGCTTAATAGGAGGTATTTCTATTATTCTGGGAAAATAATGCTAGAGTCCTCTTCACTATTAGCGGTATCTTCTTTCGGGAATGTAATAGTAGATCCTTCATTTCCCTTATTTCCTTTATTTATTTCTTGTTCCTCAGGAAATACAATGGAAGAATCATTACCTAAGTTTGGTGAAAAACCAAGTTTAGATAAAATAGCTTTTAAGTCAGGTAAAACACCAATTTTATCAGAAGTTGGATCATTGGATTTCGTTCCGGTGCTAGAATCACTTAAAATAGCCCTAAGCTGTCTTGGTGTATATACTCTCCCCTGATTATTTTTTGCAATTCCTTGAATTGATGCTGCAGCACCAGCAATAATAGGCGATGCACTAGATGTTCCAGCAAAACTAGATGTATATAGATTTGTTATAAATTCACTTGGTTTAGCATCTGTAGTATCTACTGCATTCCCCCATCCATACACATCCACTCTACTACCATAATTAGAGAAATATGAACGCTTATGAGGAACCCTTGCAGAAGCTGCCCCAACCATAATTGCCCCTGAATCTTTAAAATCAGGACTATTACGATTTAAAACTTGTTTACCATTACGGTCTCTAAATTGATCCAAGTCATTTCCGCCGTTTGCACCTGCTTCAATAATAATAATTCCCTTATTTGTTCCCATACGAATTGCATCAAATATGTCTGGTTTTACTTCCACAGGAAAATAGTTCTTATCTCCATATCCATCGTAAGTTGCTTGTGCCTCTAGTAAAAGAATATCTCCAGCTTGCATATTGTTAACCGCACTTAAAATAGCATCAGCTGTATTATAATTTCCGTTATCCCTAATCTGGGATACAACCTTTACCTTAGCTTTCGGTGCGATTCCAATTCCACCTATGTTATTATCCTCTGCCGAAACAATTCCTAAGACTGAGGTACCATGATCATGGTGCTCGCTTTTATTCTGTCCAGATATTAATTCAATCTTTTGATTCACTAAATCCTCATGATTAAATAACCACCCATACTCCATATCTACGAAAGTAGTTCCTTTTCCATCTCCACCTTTTATGCTCCAGGCATAAGGTGCATTAATCCCTAATGGTGCTGGTTCAAGGTAACCTTGTCTTGTAAGTCTAGGCTCATCATATGGATTAACAGATAAATTTGGCAAACGCTCTGCTGGTGGCGCCTCTTCTTCCTGTAAATACGCCGTTTCAACAAGAGATGATTTTTCAATTTTTGTAAGTAATGCTTGTACATCAATATCATCTTGAGTTTCTACAATATAATAGTTTAACAAATTAGAAGAAATTTGATCGGAATCTTTTATTTCTTTACCAAGATTTTTAATTTCTTTAGGATTTAAAGAATTAAAAAGTCGATTTATAGTTACATTTGGATATTCAGCTAAAATTCCAATTAATTCAGGATCTTGTTTTTCTTCTTTAATGAATTTTTCTATTCCATCCTGATATGGTAAATTCGCTTCATTTTTAAATTTCAAAATTAATTGTTTAGTAACTTGCTTATGTACAGTAGAATTCAATTGCTTATTTGAATAATTGTAAGTAGCTGCATAAGCAACTTCTGATTTTTCATTTGGGAGTAGTCCGCCCACCCCATTAAATGCTGTTAATGCAATTGAAGAAACTAGAATTCCCTTAAAAATTTTCAAAACGCACACCTCTTTTTTATTTATATATACTTATAAAAAAATGTATATTACCTAATTTCTTTTTATACAAACGTTTTATATGTAGGACTATATTTTCAACTCCATTCATTCTTTAATATTTGTTTATACATCATTAATACAACCAATTCATACCAACAACTTTATTAATTCAGTCGCATTACTGTAACTAGTATAGTTACACCTCATGGAATAGTCAACCTTAAATGCAATTTTGCATGTAAAGTCATACATACTTCTACCAACTGACTCCCAATTATTTCAAGAGAAATTGAACTTCTATCATTTTGAGTAATTGCATATATATAATATAAAACATATAAGGGGGGTTAAAACGTGGTAATCTCAAGACAAGATTCCTGGACTGATGATAACGATTTACTTCTCGCATCAACAGTACTTCAGAATATTCGTAACGGTGGAACACAGTTAGCTGCATTCAAAGAAGTAGCAAAACTACTAGCTAGAACACCTGCAGCTTGTGGATTTCGTTGGAATTCATATGTGAGAAAACAATACCAAGAAGAAATACAACAAGCAAAACAAGACCGAAAAATGGGAAACAACATTCCCTTCTCCCCATCACAAATAGAAAAAAACTCTTTGTCTATTACATTAGATGATATTATTCTCTTTCTACAAACTTATAAAGATGTGAATGAATTGACAAAGTTACAAAATCAAATTGAAGATTTAGAAACAGAGAATCAATCTCTTCTACAACGTATAACTATGTATGAAGAAGAGTATCGTATGTTACTGAACCATATCGATAAGACAAGAAATTTAATTGCAGTGGATTAAACAGCATAACTATAATGACTTTTCGGTAGGATCTTCACCTGCCAAAACCGCCATAAATAAAGAAAATTCAGACTCTTATTAGTAATAATAAGTAAAATACACATACATAATGTATGTGTATTTTTAATTTGAATATTATTAAAAGAAATATTTAGTCTATGTTACATCTTTTCTAATATTTCTTGTCTTTCACACCATTTCGTTAACTTTTCTAACGCCTTTTTAGATAAACGTTTTGTTTTATAATTACAAAATCTAGATAATGTCGATGGAGAAATACTCATTTCATCTGCTATTTCACGAATGCTTACCTTTTTTTCATTGTGTACTTTCAGTATTTGGTCACGGATCTTTTTCTCTATTTGTTCGACTGATTCTACAGTCTTCTTTATTTCTTTAACAACTGTTACTTCGGGTAACTGCTCTTGTGGTTCCTCTATACTCTTCTTTCCTATTACCCTATCCATTGACTGTAGCATTTCTTCAGGTGGTAAAATCGTTATTCCTAAGTTAGTGTAATAATTTTTAAACCAATTACGTTTCCCAATTTGTTGTTCATCCAGTGGATCACTATACTCCCAATGAGAGATTACTTTTTCATTTTCTAAATCCATTAGAACATTTTCTAACTGTTCTCTAATACGATTCGGCTTCCAATCTTTTGGGATATCCATTACTGCTAGTAGTCCTTTGTCTCCACCTATAGAATATGGCTTTTTCAATGATGAATACATTTGTCTAATTCTCCATTGCCATGTTAAGTATCGAATTAATCTTTTATGATATTTGTGTCTATAACTATTGTATTCAAGTGCTTTTTTAGACAATAGGGCTGTTGTATTATTTGATCCATACAAATAATTAGTTAAAAAGCTACCCGGCTTAATACGACAAGATTCAATGCCCATGTATTCATTAGTAACACTATGTCTCCATAAAACAACTGAATCTAATACAAATAATCTTTTGATAACTTCACGCTTTAATTCTAAACGTTCTCCATCATCATCACGGTCATTTAATACAACGACTTCATTATCATCATTTAAATAGATAAAAATACTTGCTAAAGCTGCAATTCTCTTTGCTATCTTAATTTTATCTTCCGCTCTATAGTATTCTTTATTTTTAACAACTGTTTTTGGAATGTTACACATTTCTAAAACTTGTTCATAAGAAAAGTCGATAAAATCATCTGGAGATTTTGCTTCATTGATCCACTGTATTGTGATTGCATCTAAGCAATCTGCCGTTAAATCATCCATATTACTCATTACGTCATCTACAAGGGTATTCCATCGAGCTGCTTCTTCTATATTGGTAAGTCTTAAGTCTTCATCTTTGTGTGAAGAAAGCTGAGCTACACCAGTAGAAGATTTTGTTTCAATAGGATATTGTAAAACTTTACTCAATTCGTCCTCTTCAAATTGATTTTTTGCAATCCCATCTCTTAGCTTATAATAAACAGCAGAGTTATTTACCTCATAATAATCCTCATGGTTTACTATGCTTGTCTCTTCTATACTTTGATCATTTTCTACTATTATGGAACTTGAAGATGCTACATTTTGAAATTCTTTGTCTATAAATCCTTCAATTTCTTTATATATTTCTTCCTTATAGGAATCAATTTTGGCATAAATTTGTACTAATGTAATTCCGGACTCTTGCTTTTTCTCTAACCAAGATACTAATGCAGTAAATGATGGAGAAGCATGGGGTGATGTGAGTACTTTATTATTATTGTTTTCAACATCTTTAAAGTATGCATTCCACTTATTCCATACTTGCTCGTTAGTTTTATAAATTGGCTCAGAGATTAACAACGCATCTCGAAACATTTGTAATAGGTTATCCACTTTCTTTTCCTCCCTAAACCATGGATCACAATAAAATAATTCTCAGTATAAAAATCTTAACCACTATTATATTTAATTTATTGTAACAGATATTTACAAATTTTTGTTTCTTTCTTTCCCTATTTCTACTTACTGCATTTCTTTTGCGCCTTGCTTTCCTTAACTCCTCAACTTGCAACAGTTGCTCTTTCTCTTACCTATTTCTACTTACATTCCCTTTGCGCTTTGTTTGCCTTATATTTCTCAACTTGCAACAGGTTGTTCTTCCTCTTACCTATTTCTACTTACATTCCCTTTGCGCTTTGTTTGCCTTAACTCTTTAACTTGCAACATGGTTGCTCTTTCTTTTCCCTATTTCTACTTCCTACACTTCTTTTGCGCTTTGTTTGCCTTATATTTCTCAACTTGCAACATGCTGCTCTTTCTTTTCCCTATTTCTACTTCCTACATCTCTTTTGCGCCTTGCTTTCCTTAATTCTTCAACTTGCAACAGGTTGCTCTTTCTCTTACCTATTTCTTTCAACTTGCACACTTTTTGCGCTTTGCTTTCCTTAACTCTTTAACTTGCAACACGGTTGCTCTTTCTTTTCCCTATTTCTACTTCCTACATTTCTTTTGCACCTTGCTTTCCTTAATTCTTCAACTTGCAACATGGTTACTCTTTCTTTTCCCTATTTCTACTTCCTACACTTCTTTTGCGCTTTGTTTGCCTTATATTTCTCAACTTGCAACACGGTTGCTCTTTCTTTTCCCTATTTCTACTTCCTACACTTCTTTTGCGCTTTGTTTGCCTTATATTTCTCAACTTGCAACACGGTTGCTCTTTCTTTTCCCTATTTCTACTTCCTACACTTCTTTTGCGCCTTGTTTTCCTTAATTCTTCAACTTGCAACACAGTTGCTCTTTCTTTTCCCTATTTCTACTTCCTACACTTCTTTTGCGCTTTGTTTGCCTTATATTTCTCAACTTGCAACACGGTTGCTCTTTCTTTTCCCTATTTTCAATCAACTTGCAACATGTTTGCGGTATCCTTTCCCTATTTCTTTCAACTTGCAACAGTATAATTTATTTCTCAACTAAGTAATTTTAAAAAAATCATGTCATTTTAAAGTTTTTAAGCTATTTTTCTCATATTTTGAGTAAGTTACATACATAAGATGCAACATGTTTGCGGTATCCTTTCCCTAAATACCCTACTATTTCCACTCTAATCCTTTATATATCAAGGGTTTAGGTACTTTTCCATTTACTTTTATACATATCACCCAACATGCAACACGTTTGCGGTATGCATGCCCTTATTTCCCTCACAAGATGCAACACTGTTTGCGGTATCCTTTCCCTACTTTCATTCTATAAATGCCAACAAATCCTTTTATATCAAAGATAATTATTACAATTCATTTTTAATGATTGCGTTCACTAACTTGCAACACGTTTGCGGTATCCTCACCCTAAATCACTTAGCGTATTCCCTCTAAATCCATATATATCAAGGGTTTAGAGGATTTCTTACGTACTCATACACTTATCATCCAACATGCAACACGTTTGCGGTATCCTTAACACAAAAAAAATTCATGAAATTCTCTTATCCCTTGATACAACTAGCTTTATAAGGTGTTGCAAGTTGCTATTTTTCTTCTTAAAGGAGCACCTTTCATCAATTTTCGATTTGCTATAATCAAAATTGGTATATTTTATAGTATTTTGGCATATATTTCTGAATTTGTAGAACGGAGGTGAAAAAGATGGGGAAATCATTTGTGATACGTAATCAACGTAGCTTAAATGGGGAAACAACAAACGCAGTTTTAGTAACACTCAAATCTTGGCAAAAGCTTGTGGAAGCATTTGAAGAGAAGTACTACAGTTATAAAGATACTTATTTAGAAGATATTCTACAGCACATGACATACGAAGATCGCATTGCTGACGTAGAAGGCTTTGTTGAAAAAGCTAAACCATCTTTTTCACGTCGCGCAATGTCTGCACTTGCAGAAAAAACTGGAAGAAAGCATAGATTATACGGCATCACGAATGCTGATCTTGAAGTGTTCTTATATCTACATAAGAAATGCTATACAAATGGTGTTATTCCCAATGTAACCATACATATGATGTGGGAAGATTACAAGCAATATAAAGAAGAGCTTGCATACATTCAGCATTCTCAATTCTATATCGCTTTGAAAAAGTTAAGCTTACATAACATTATCTCTATTGAAAATGGCTTAGATAGCCGATATACAATCAAACTAACTCATTTTATGAACGAGGAAACAGAAAAAGCAAATCCATACGTATATATTAGTCCTGTTGTATTTACAAAGGCTTTCTTTAAACTATCTGTAGCAGCTAAGAAATTATTCTTAGACATTGCGATGCAACAACATACGGAAACAACATTAAAGCGTTCTTTGGACAAGCAGGACGAAAGAGGAAACAAAACTCACTTCGGTGGGATGTATCGTTTCTTACATAAAAAATATCCGCATCAGATTCGTGCGGTTATCGAGGAATTAACAACTGCATTACCATGTACGGGGAATCCCCTATTCAAAATTTGCAAAATGCAAAAAGGTGTAAAGCATACAAAACGATATACAACATTATATCTGTCTATCCATTCAGACTTCTTATGTTCGAAAGAAGCTGAAGAAGAACAACATAGGGATCCATTTACACCAAAAGTTACCTATGCTCGAAAAGCGAAATTTATCGAAGCAGTCCTACAAGAGATGAATATTGGTGAATTGTCTGCAGACATGAATAAATTCATTCATGTATTAAAGCATACTTGTCATCGTCAAATTCGCAGTGTAATCCGCGGACTACGTGACATGGTTGATCGAAAAGAAGGATATCCAACGAAAATTGTATATACATTGAAGAAACTATTGCATCAAACATCTCAATATCAAATTCTCGATACAGCGGCAAAAGAAGGTATCTACCCTCTTATTGCGCAGCATATACCAAAAGAGAGAAATAGTGACCGTGAGCAAGCTGTCTTTAATTTTGGTCTACATTATTCTATGTATTCTCTTCATAACATTAAGAAGATGTTTAGAAATGTACATGCACTACTGAAGCAGAAGTTTGCGGTACCAGTGACGGAAGAGTCTTATCACCGTAATTATCTAAAATACCAGGAAGAAACGTTATTTAGAAAATATGCATATGATCAGGGCGTTAATCTCCATGCATATATCGCTTTAGAAATTGAAATGCGTGAAAAACTAAAAGTTCGTGGCCATAAAGAACGCACGATTCCAAGTGATGTACGTGAATGGTTTATCGAGGCAATTGATAAGCTGCCACAAGAAAAACTTCGTGTTATTGAACTACCAAAGCAGTTTAATTTACTAGAGTTTATGCGTACCTTCGAACGTTTAGTACGTGCTGGAATAACAATAACAACTCCAGATCAGGTGCTAACCGCAATGGAAATAAAATAATAGTAATGAGCTCTCTATTTTTGAAAAAATCGAAAGTAGAGGGCTATTCGTAGTTGTTTCATTCATACTCCTTTTCTACTACTCTATTTATAAATACAAAATCAGAAGGACTTCATGTAAAATGAAGTCTTTTTTTATGCACTTCTATACAAATTCTCTTCTAGCACTATATAACTCTCCACATAGTACTAGGGAGTATTCTTCTAATGTAATAAAACCTATCTCATAATACCTACAAAAAATCAAAAATAAAATTATAAAAACAGTGGATATGAGGACAAATATACTCGAATGTGAATAGTATTTTTCTGACATCATTGTAACTACTAGTGTTGTTGTATATATCTAATAAAAATCATCAATAATAATGTGAGTTATGTGTAAATAGTGAGTTATGTTAACAAATAACTACATTTTCTGAATAAAATGTGGATAATTGAACGTTAAATACTGCTTATTTACCAAAATAAAGAAAATGAAGCCTATTTCCATAGTTGGATAAATATAAAGTAATTTGTATCAATTTCTTTCCGATTTCATGTAGAAACATATGATTTTCTTTCTGCTTTTTTGTAGAATTGAAAGTCTTATAATTATTGAATCTACGGATACATTTTTTACTATTTATGATTTTTTACGTTCTAACATCAAATTTTCCCTTGTGGGAGTAGAGTTTCCCCCTATTTTTGATAACCTATAATAGTTTTATCTTTATTTCTTTTTAATATATAAGATATATATTTATAATAGATTTTATTATTAGTAGTATGAGTGTTAATACAATGTCAGATCTAATCAAAAAAATTTAATAATAATGATCTTTAATAATGTCCATAGTATTTTTCTAAATGAAAAAAGCTTAATAGCTGTGCTAGTTACTCACATTATTTTTTAGTTGTAATATCTAAATATAAGCCCTCGTGCCTATTTATTTTAATATCTTTACTACGGTACAAGCGATGATAGTAAATTTTCTCTCATTACATATGTCTTGTAATGTTCTTAATACCATTTGTCCATTATGCATAAATTTAATTTGTTCGGATGTATTTAACTTTTGAATGTTTAGATATTCCATACAATTGCAATCATAGATCGTTTCCTTTAAATAAACCCCTATTGTTTCATGAGAAAAACGAGCACAAATTATGTGCTTTTTTCATTTAGTGTACTATTAGCCTCGGATGTTCTATATACAAGTGATTCCTAACTTGAAGGCAACACAAAAAGAACTTCTTCAAGTCGATTAAATATGTACATAGCAAAATAAGCTATATATACACTAATCGGCTCAAATAAGCCCTTTCATAATTGAAACAAGATGAAACTTGCTCTTACAACTCAACTACAATAAAAAAAGGTGAAGCTCTTGATACAACTCCACCTTTTTAGTATACTTCCCTATTTTTTCGAAGAAACAGGATCCATTTTTAATGTTTTTATTCCTTCTTTTAATGTAAATGCATCTGCTCTTAATGTTTTCCAACTATCTTTTGCTGCATTCAGGTTAGGTTTTAAAAATTTAAATTTATTTTGATCTGCCTTTTGGGATGCTTTATCAATATGATTAAGTACTCCTGAATATTGAGAATCTAAATCATGCCATTGTGCTGACATATAGGTAAGAGCATTAATAGCTGATCCAATTGCATTTTGCATTTCAGCAATATTATTATACGCAACCCCAACTACACGATTTAATGTTATTTTATAGTCTACCGTTTGCCGTAATTGCGCTAATAACGGCTCTAACGTACCTAAATTATTTCTTGCTACCCCTATCATTACACCTCCAGCAATCCATGTAGGGATTGAGGGATATGATACAGTTATTATTCCATCCGATTCTACTTGTTTAAAATGTCTTATTTGCTCTAAAACATCATTTAGGCGTTTTTCATCTTCATCTATTCCAGATGCTTGATTTTTTAAAATCGATTGCAAGATATCTTTATGACCTCCAAATGCTCGGACATCTTCTCCAATACTATCTCTTAACTTAGCTAGTTCTTGTATTAAATTCTGTGTATATGCTTGGTTTTGTTTAATCTCACCTTGTAAATCTGTAATGCCTTCTTTTAATGTATCTGCATCTCCTTCATTAATTGCTTCTACTAATGTATCGTAATAATTGTCAAATGTGGTATCATACTCTACAATTCCTGTAAGGGTATCTAAAAGTTGTTTTTTTATGTGCGCATCCCATTTTGTAGCATGCTCTCTTGCATTCTTTTGATCTTGTGCAATTTGACTAGGTAGATTTGTATATCCTTTAATATCAATTCCTTCAAAGTTAACATCTGGATTATTAATTAACAAATAAGAGTAATCATTCATGGATTTTGCAAATACCCCAGCATCTTGCAAAGCTTTTTTCATCTTTTCACTGTTTACAGAAAGAGATATATCTTCCGTACTGGTTTGTTCTATTTTACTTTCACTTGCAAAAGCAGCTACTGGTGAAACTACAGTAGTTGTTGTCAGGGTTAAAAACGTCGATACAGCAAGTAGTTTATAAGGAAAATTATTATTCACTTTAATTCCTCCTATGAATATATATTAATTTTTAGTTTGTCTTTTCTTGTTTAAAAGCAATGTCTTTGGAAATGAATTCTGCGTCCTTATGAATATCATTCCAACTTTGTTTAGCAGCTTTTAAATCGTCAGGTATTAACGAAAGTTTATGTTCTTGCATTTGATCGATATTATCATATAAATCTTTATAATTAGCCCCCATTTTATTCCATTGTTGCTGAATACTTGTTAGAGACATGATTGCTTGGTCCACTGTCTGATACAAATATGTTAGAGTGTCCTTGGTATTAGTAAGTGAAATAACCGCTTGATTAGCCAGATCAGCTTTCATACTTAATTCTCCGATTTTATTCGAAATTTCATTATAAGAATTCATATGATTAGATGCCTCGACACCAGCTGCTGTTCCTAAACCGATACCAGCGGCTCCTAGAGCTGTAAGACCACCAACAACAGCTGGTGTAGCTGTACCACCCGTCACAACAATTACTACCGCTCCTGCAATCGTTCCAATAACTAAAATAGCAGCTCCTAATCCACCACCAATTGACCAGGCTAATACATTATCAAAATGTGATTTCTGTGTAGAACGTAAATTCTCAATTTCGGCCTGAAGCTGTGGGACTAGTGCTTGTTTTCCCGCTAATATAGCCGTTAATCCGCCCTGTCCATCTGGACCACCAACATTATTTTTAAAATCTACAGTATTTGTATACAACTTTGTTTTAAAAGCCTCTAACATCTTAATGACTTCCGTAACATCATTTGAATTTATATGAATTGTATTGATTAAATCCCCTATTCCTTCTTTGAGGCTCACCTTATCTTTCTTTTTTACAGTGTCTACTAGTGTGTCGTAATAGTTTTGAAATTGCTCATCATAATTTACAATATTACGCGCTGTTTTTTGAATGTTTGGCTTCGCTGTATCTAACCAGTAATTTGCATTGATTCGTGACAGTTCCTGATTTAGGTGAATATTTTTGATTAATTCTCCTCCCGCGGAACCTAAATCAATGTTGGATAAATTTACATTCGGTTGCTTAATCATAGTTTTGGCGTATAAATCCATTACAAGAATATGAGAGCCTGTTTCAGCCAATGCTTTCTTTAATCCTTCAGGTCCTAACGCATAATTTTCTATTTTCTGTTCCTGAGCTGTCTGTTCTTGTGCAAGTGCATGAATAGTACTACCATTCGTAGCAGTTATAACCGTTGCTAAAGTGGCTAAAGTTATAACCTTAAATGGAAATTTCATCATTTGATCTCCTCCTTATTTTCAGTTGCAATATAATCTTTTTGATAAACCTATGTTCTTAATATTAGAATTTATAAACTTGTTCTTCGAGTTGAGTTGTTACAATTTTTAATCGTCTTAATGTATCTTTTTGAGACTGAGTGTTATTGGCATCAACTTCAGTCGATAATTTTGTAATACTATTATTTATTAGATCCAAATCCTCTTTGTAACGTTTCATTAGCTCAATTTCTCCATCTACTTGGTTAGCAAATGTATGCAAATCATTTTGCATGAAAAGAATCATTGATTTTTGTAAATCCGCTACAGTTAATTTAGTTGTTAAGTCATATAATTTTTGATTTTGTTTCTCTAAATCATTTAAATATGCACGTTGCTCTGCTGTTAGTTTATTAATTTCAGCAAAAGTATTATATGTTTTTTTTATTTTTTCAGGATCAATCACTTTCATAAGATCATACTCTTTCGTTTTTGTAACTGCAGCTGCAGCGATTTCACCTTTTTTACTTTTCTCTATTGCTTCACGTGCTTCTTTTTTTGCAGCCTCAATTTCTATAGCTGATTTTCCCTTTTCTTTTGCTTCTTGCTCTGCTTTCTTCTCTGCGTCTACAATAGCATTGTTTATTTCTTTTCCTTTGTTATACGCTACTACTGCTGTTTGAGCAGCCGGTTCAATGATATCTTTCGATAGACTATAAATTTCTTGGAATACCTTTAGCCCTTGTTCATTTAAGGCTCCTGGTAATAATGCTATTTGCTGTAAATCATTTTGAATTGATTTTTTTGTATCTAGCATTTCATTTTTTAACTTATCTATTTTTCCTGTTCCCTCTGAATTAAGGACACTCTGTGCTTTTGCCACATCAGTATCAAGATTTTTCACCTTTTTATCTAACTGTAGTTTTAGATCTGTTAACTCATTAATTTGACGTTGCACACTTTCTTGGTTTGTTATGGTCATGTCTTGAAGGACTTCCAGTCTATCTGTAAACCCTTCTTTATCTTCCTTATTATCTACAAATCCTTTTAATGTTGGATAATAACTATTAAATTTAGTTACAAATCCTTTACTTTTTGAATTTAATAGAATTAATTTGGGATAAAGTTCAGATGACCACTCTTTCATATCTTGTTTAATTAGAAATTGAGTTGTATTTAAAGATGGAACTTCTACAAGTTGTACATTCGGACTTGCTAAGGCTCCATCGATAAAGGTTTGTGTTAATTTGGAGTGTGCACCTATTTTTCGTAACGCTGAGGAAATATCTATATTATCTTGTTTTGTTTCTGCTTGAACGATTGGCGTTGCGAGAGTATTGATAGGAATAGTCGCCCCGGTAGCAATTGATGTTATTAAAAATCCTGTCATAATTTTATTCTTCATTCCTTACACCTCTTCACTATTGTTTTTTACAAGTTTTGATCGTAAATGTTGTACAACCTAACGTTAGGATTTCTTCACACACACTTGAGGATAAAAAATTTTTCAAAAGAGTAAGTGGATCTCGTTTTTTTCTTTATTTTTAATAGAATATAAGGTCCTTACTTCCCCCCATTTTAATCACTATATTTTTCATAAGTAAACTAGAAAATCGTATATATTATGTTTGATTATTCTGACATTAAATCTTTTGTTTTTTCCTAATTATATTAAAAAAGTTTTCATAATAGTATCACTTCAGGAATTGATACCATTTCACTGCTATAATCAAAGATAAAATTTGTTGGTATTACTGAATCTTAATAAAGTCCATATGAAAAATGTTTTTGGTATAACTTTATGGGATTTTATGTATTATGTACTTTATATGAATATGTACAATTGCATACTTATATAAAGTACTATCCTTGAATAACATACAAGGCAGTCACCGTACATCCCTATAAACTTAAGAGTTTTTACTCCAAAAGTGTAAAAAGTTATCATTTCTAAAATTTAACTAGAAAATAAGATGTTTTTTATCTATCTTTCAATTCAAGATGAATTACAACTATTTTTTTAAATTTGTTCGAACTGGAGAATACAACCAAATTAATCTAAATAATATAGTGACGAAGGTCTTTCTAAGAAAGAACTCATACTAAAAATGAAATAACTTTATTGCTACTTCACAATTCCTTAATTGGCCTTTCCGTTCAGATTTTTTTGGAACTATAAAAATATCCCTTTAGATAAACAGATCCTAAGGGACAAAACGTCGAGACTTTATTCAAAACATTACGCCTCTTTTATAAGCAATGTCATTTTATTTAAAAAACGACATTAAAAATATTCTTCAAATCCAGGAGCATAACTTTGCCGCAAACAAAAAGAACCATAAGTTTTCCAAAACGTTATCAAGACCTAAATTATAAAAAGCTTTAAAAATAAAAGAGAACACATATTAGTCATATACAATATGTGTTCTCTTTTATCTGCTATTAAATAAAAACCCCCGTTAACTTAATTAGAAAGTGCAATTAAACAGTGCAATTAAACAGTAATAGTACCATTATTCCACCATTCAATAAATGTTTTTAATGATGGGGCAACCCACGTTCTGCTATCGTTTTCATGATTCCAAACATATACATCATCTTTTTGTATGACTCCATTTAATATTGCATACCCAAATAAGTCACCATTTCCTCCATCTGCAAAAAACAACAGACAATTAAAAGGCATATACAAATCTTTAAAATCGTTAAAACTTCGTAAATTCAGGTTCTCTTTAAGAATTTGTTCAATTGACCAAATGAAAAGACAATCGTATTCATCCAACACTCCATTTGTTTCATTTAATAGACTGGATAAGTCATTAGGTAATTCAACATTAAGTCTTTCTTTGATTTGGGATATTTCATCTTTAGTTGCAGGAACTTTAAATTGAAAATTTGTTGAAACATTACTGATAAAAGTCTTCCACATAGTCCGTATCCTTTCTTAACCCCTTTTTCTGTTCGCATGTTCATTTTACCTGATTGTCTTTTTTACACTACCTAAAGAGGATAATATCAATCATTACTTTGATTAAGTCCTTTTGTTTATATATATTTATTTTTAAATCATTGTTTACAGCAGATTAACTACTACCTGTCTTTCTATCCACTTATCTAGCTTATTTTTCGTATCATCATTTAATCGTTTTCTTTTACCGGATAACATCCTTGAAAGTGTTGAATACGAAATATCTATTTCTTTCGCTAACTCACGAATACTTTTATTATTCTTCTCTTTATACGTGTTCATCTTTTCAATATAAAACTCAATACTATTAGGGGTTTCTTGATTTACTATACTTATTGGCTGCTCTTCAATTACCGGTGGCTTTTCTTCCATCTCAATGATCAATGGTGCGTGCTGCTTACTTTTCTTAGTAATCAACTCTTGTTGTAATTTAACAAGTTCATTTGTAGGAGAAATTATTACTTTCAATTTTAACCAGTAGTTTTCAAACCAGTTTTTCCCCTTACATTTTTCTTCATCAATTTCGGGAGAGTATTTCCACTCTTGAATTACTTGGTCCCTCATAAGATCATCTAATGTCTTTTCAAAAACTTGTCTTATTAGACTTGGTTTTCTATTCGTACTTATCTCCATTACTTGTAATAACCCTTTAGGACCACCAATACTATAAGAATGTGTTAAATGTTGATAGGATTGTTGAATGCGCCAACGCCAACTTAGATATCTGGTTAATCTTTTGTGATATCTCTGTTGCTTGCTGTTATACTCTAGGGCTTTTTTTGATAATAAACCTGTTAGTTTTTCAGAGCCATAGAGATATTTTGATAAAAAGCTTCCTGGTGTAACGTTCATACTCTCTATTCCTAATGTTTTATCCGTATCAATATCTTTTGCAATGATAATTTCATCCATTACAAATAACCTTCGAATTCTTTGCTTTTTATAAGCTAGGCTTTCATTTGGATCTTCTTCATTTAATATCACGATCTCATTATCTTCATTGACATAAATAAAAATACTAGCAAGAGCAGCTAATCGCTCCATAATCTTTAATCTGTCTTCTTTTCGATAATAAGCCTTACCATTTTTGATTTGTTTCATATTACACATATCTAATACTTGTTCGTAATGTACAGGTACAATAGTCTTATCATTTTCCGCACTCTTTACCCAAAGTTCAGTTACAATGTCGAGGCAGTCCGCCGTCAAATCATCCATTACCCTTGTTAAAAAAGTAGAATCAATCAGTGTATTCCATCTTTTTAATTCTTCCCTTTGTAATTTCATATCACCATCATCGTGTGACGATACTACCACTAGACTATTTTGTTTATCCTGTAATTGAGCAATCCGTACATTCTTATCTTGGTCATCTGTAAACTTATTCTTAGCAATAGTGTCTGATAAATGGTACATAAACCCTGCATTACTTCGTTCTATATAATCACTCTTAGCCTCTGAATATAAAGGTAATTCTTTTGCGATAATAGGCAGTTTAATTCCAAACTCCATATATAAGTCATCTCTTAGACATTCAAAAATTTCTTCCCTATGATTTTCTAGTTTTGGAAGAATGTCTATCGCTGATAATCCTAAAGATTCCTTTTTAGAAACCCATTTTACTAGCCTTTCGAAAGTCTGTGATGAATAAGTTGAGTTGTAAATTTCCTGTAGATCTCTTTCTACATCTTGATAGAATTGTTGCCATTTATTTAAAACCTTTTCACTTCCCTCAACTCCAGTTAAAAGAGGGTAAGCTATATATAAGGTGTTTTGAAATAGTATTTTTAACTTCTCCACTAATAATCCTCCTAATTGCTTCTAATACAATTATATCAATTGCTACTAATCATTCATACTATGTTAATTCTAATATATTTTAATGTCGTAAAAAGATAGCATACATAGAAATACAACCATTAATTATTTTGTATGTGACGGTTTTATTTAGTGCTTTTATAGCCTCGGTTTCTCTTTCAAAGGAAATATGGGGATTTGAATATAAACTAATAATAAAAAGTTTACATTGAAAAATAAGCAAAAGGACCTATGTTTAGGGTTATTTTGCTTGTTTTAATAATATTTGTATCTTATTGTAATTAATACATCCTATAATTAGTTTATTTGAATTTAAAGTTTATAAGGATGATTGAACATGACAGTACAAAAAGAAAAGATAACAAGACGACGGATTGTTTGTAGGAAATGTAAATCGGATCAATTAGTTGGTAATAAACGTGTTTTTAATTCTGTTTCTTATGTTAGCTCCACTTATAGCTGGATTAGCTTCTATTTCTAATTCCTATAAGTTCTCTACTTCGTGGTATAGCCATATTTATTGCTGGATTTATTATGCTCCTAGGGGCAACAATAACTTTATTCAGTGGATTTATTGGTAGAAAAATTATTGTCAATGGTTGTATGAATTGCGGACATACATGGATGCTTAAAAAATAGAATGTTATGGGTATCAAAAATAGGCAAAAAGACAGCTGATTTATTGCTGTCTTTTTGCCTATTTTTGAGTAATAAATTAAAGTTTCTTAATTATTACTTGTTCGCCACCCTTCATAATGTCCTGTCCATGAATTTTTACTTACTTCAGTTGCTCCTTTTAAATACCAAGTCACTCCATTCCACTCTTTTACAGTGGGTATTTCCCCTTTTGATTTGTAACCAGGAAAGTCTTGGGTTTCTTTTTTCTTAACAAAACTTTTTTTATTATCAATTGTTTTTAATTTTACACCTGTATCAGTAGGTGTTTCCGCAAATACTCCTCCAGCACCAGATAACATAATTCCAGTTGCTAATGTTCCAATTATTACTTTCTTAAACATGAAAAATCCCCCTTTTTGGAATGAATATTACATAAATAATAATACCATAATATCTGTATTTTCTAACATTTTAATTTATTTATAAATATTTAATTGAATATTCAAACTATGTAATTTAACATGAAAGGATTTAAAAATAATTAGTCCTAATGGAAACTAATATTCAAGAATTAACTTTCGTATTTGTAATAGCAACAATACACTTAGTTTTTATTAGTTTGTAAACCCTTTTCACTAAATGGAAGTAAAACATGCAACATCTTTCCCATCTTGCGTACCCTTAGTTCAAAACAAGCAACATCATTCTCAAATTACGTACTATTTCACTAGAATAAGCAACATTTTTCCCGTGTTGCGTACTTATTTCTCTAAAGAAGCAACACCAAACATTTAAATTATTTAATTTCATGTAAAAAAGAAGCAACATTCTTCCCATCTTGCGTACTTATTTTTCTAAAGAAGCAACATTTTTCCCAAGTCGCGTACCTATCTTATTAGTGAAATCAGCCATAAATGCTGTTATATCAGGTGATTTAAGATGTTAAATCACAAGTAATTTATATATTACACAAAAATTCTTTCCCAAGTCGCGTACCCATTTTCCTGAAAAAGAAGCAACACCTTTCCCAAGTTGCGTACCAAAAATCAATTGAAATATCAATAAAGTATTGATATTAAAGGATTTCTCCTTTTCTCATTAAATAGCATCATACAAGAAAAGAGCAACATTCCTTCCCAAGTCGCGTACCAAAAAAAATTTTAAAAATTTTTTCTATCCCTTGTCGCTCTAAGGCCCATGAGGTGTTGCCTTTTTTGAAATTCTCTCTTAAAGGGCACATTTTTACAAAATTCGATTTGCTATAATCAAAATTGGTATATTTTATAGTATTTTTACATATATTTCTGAATTTGTAGAACGGAGGTGAAAAAGATGGGGAAATCATTTGTGGTACGTAATCAACGTAGCTTAAATGGTGCATCAACAAACGCAGTTTTAGTAACACTCAAATCTTGGCAAAAGCTTGTAGAAGCATTTGAGGAGAAGTACTACAGTTATAAAGATACTTATTTAGAAGATATTCTACAGCACATGACATACGAAGATCGTATTGCTGATGTGGACGGATTTGTCGAAAAAGCCAAACCATCTTTTTCACGTCGAGCAATGTCTGCACTTGCAGAAAAAACTGGAAGAAAGCACAAATTATACGGCATTACGAATGCTGATCTCGAAGTATTTTTATATCTACATAAGAAATGCTTTACTAATGGTGTCATTCCAAATGTAACCATACATATGATTTGGGAAGATTATAAGCAATATAAAGAAGAATTTGCTTATATCCAACACTCTCAATTCTATATTGCTTTGAAAAAGTTAAGCTTACATAACATTATCTCCATTGAAAATGGAATTGATGGTCGTTACACAATTAAACTCACTCATTTTCTGAATGAGGAAACAGAAAAAGCAAATTCGTACGTATATATTAGTCCTGTTGTATTTACAAAAGCTTTCTTTAAGCTATCTGTAGCGGCTAAGAAGCTATTCTTAGATATCGCAATGCAACAACATACAGAAACAACGTTAAAGCGTTCATTAGATAAGCATGACGAAAGAGGCAATAAAACCCACTTCGGCGGGATGTATCGTTTCTTACATAAAAAATATCCGCATCAAATCCGTGCGGTTATCGATGAATTAACAATTACATTACCATGTACGGGTAGTCCCCTATTCAAAATTTGCAAAATGCAAAAAGGTGTAAAGCATACAAAACGATATACGACATTATATCTGTCTATCCATTCAGACTTTTTATGTACGAAAGAATCTGGAGAGGAACAATACAGGGATCCGTTTACACCAAGAGCTACCTATGCTCGTAAAGCGAAATTTATTGAATCACTTCTACAAGAAATGAATATCGGTGAACTGTCTGCAGACATGAATAAGTTCATTCATGTCTTAAAGCATACTTGTCATCGTCAAATTCGCAGTGTCATTCGTGGGCTTCGTGATATGGTTGATCGAAAAGAAGGATATCCAACGAAAATTGTATATACATTGAAAAAACTATTGCATCAGACATCTCAATATCAAATTCTTGATACAGCAGCGAAAGAAGGTATCTATCCTCTTATTGCGCAGCACATACCAAAAGAGAGAAATAGTGACCGTGAGCAAGCTGTCTTTAATTTTGGTCTACATTATTCTATGTACTCTCTTCATAACATTAAGAAGATGTTTAGAAATGTACATGCACTACTGAAGCAGAAGTTTGCGGTACCAATAACGGAAGAATCTTATCACCTTAATTATTTAAAATACCAGGAAGAAACGTTATTTAGAAAATATGCATATGATCAGGGCGTTAATCTCCATGCATATATCGCTTTAGAAATTGAAATGCGTGAAAAACTAAAAGTTCGTGGCCATAAAGAACGCACGATTCCAAGTGATGTACGTGAATGGTTTATCGAGGCAATTGATAAGCTGCCACAAGAAAAACTTCGTGTGATTGAGCTACCAAAGCAGTTTAATTTACTAGAATTTATGCGTACCTTCGAACGTTTAGTACGTGCCGGTGTAACAATAACAGCTCCAGATCAGGTGCTAACCGCAATGGAAATAAAATAATAGCAACAAGCTCTCTATTTTTGAAAAAATCGAAAGTGGAGGGCTATTCGTGTTTGGTTTATTCCGCCCTTTTTTTACTAATCTATTTATAAATACAAAACTAGAAGGACTTCATGTAAAATGGAGTCTTTTTTTATGCATTTCTATATAAACCCTCTTCTACCTATAGTAGAATCTCCACACTACACATTAAGTATTCTTTATGTGTAGTAAAATATCCAATTTTATATCTACAATAAATCAGAAGGATATTAATAAAAACAGTGGATATGAGGACAAATATACTCGAATGTGAATAGTATTTTTCTGACATCATTGTAACTACTAGTGTTGTTGTATATATCTAATAAAAATCATCAATAATAATGTGAGTTATGTGTAAATAGTGATTTATGTTAACGAATAGCTACACTCTCTGAACAAAATGTGGATAACCAAAACCCAGACGCTTCCCTATTTACCAAAATAAAGAAAAAATACTCTGTTTTAAAGGTTGAATAAATATAATATGATTTGTATCAATTTTTTTCCGATTTCATGTAGAAACATATAATTTTCTTTCTGCTTTTTTGTAGAATTGAAAGTCTAATAATTATTAAATCTAGGGATACATTTTCTACTATTTATGATTTTTTACGTTCTAATATTAAATTTTTCCCTGTGAGAGTAGATCTCTTCCCCATTTTTGATAGCCTATAAAAGTTTTGTCTTTATTTCTTTTTAATATATAAGATATATATTTATACTAGATTTTATTATTACTAATATGATTGTTAATAAGATGTCAGACCTAATTGAAAAAATTTGTAAAATCCGTTATAATAATGGTAATTAAACATATCATTACTCCCATGTAAAAAGACAAATCTACGAATCCTTATTAGGACGAGATTTGTCTTTTTTTCATTGAAAATAAAAAACAACATATCAAAAAGGAAAAGGGTTGTTTGTCCGTTTTCCTTTTTGATATGCCAGCAACCGAGCGTAGCAAAGGGCGGTAGCAGGTCTTTCACTTATTTTTTGTTATAATATATGATAAGAATTTAGGTGATTATAATGAACAAGGGTATTAGTATAGAAGTAGTATTAGAAGCGTTTTCTGCTTATTTAGCAGAAAATGGACGTAAACAATCTAGGATTGAACGTTATAATTACGATATTACTGGTTTTTATAAGTGACTAAGAGCAAATGAGAAGCTCCTAGATATCAAATCATGAAGTGAACTACCTAAAGAAAATTATTAGGAGTATTTCTATGCGCTAGAAAACAAGGCACAGAATATGGCCGTTCTTAAATAAATTGAACATGTCTTTAGCGATAGATACTTCAGTAGATGATTTTCACTTCTCATTAATTCCTGATCATTCACTAAGTGATAAGGATTTTATTACCGAAGCAGAAGAAAAACTATTAAAACAAACTACCCTTTCAACAAAAGGATTAACAGAAAGACACGTTGAATATCGCCCTCTTATTATGGATAGAAACGCTTCTATAATAAATTTAGTAGTAAACTATGGGTTGTCCTTACAAGGGCTTGTATCGCTTAATATGAGCCATATACAGCTTGCTCTTTAATTGTTCCAGGAGAAAATGGAGTAACTAGGTCTGTTTCCTTAACCAAGGAAGATACAAAGCATCTTTACAAATACTATACAACTATTCCTGAACATGTAAGGCTTAGACGGTATACAGATAATCCTTTGTTTATAGCATTTAATTTTAATCAGGGAACATATCGTTGAGTTTACGAAAAAGATGCGCCAAAGGCTTTGTCTGAGGTTGCAATACAAAAGATGATACGACTTGAATTAAAACGTGAAGGGTTGAATAGACGTATCTTGGCGCAGCAAATGCGAAATACATTCATTATTTGTCTTATTAGGTAAGGCTCTTAATTACTATTATCACGAGAGGTTTAGAAGTGTATAAACAAGCGATTAGCTGCTTATATATCTGTATTAGCCTAGATATTTTGTAATGTCAGTGAGATATCAGCAATCATAGAAGTATTTCTACTCCAACCTAGGAAGCCAAGATATCAATAGGTTTTGTACGGTTCTCTAGCAGAATCTCAGCAATTGTATTACATAATAGTGTCAACGGACTATCTTTTCCCCACTGTAACCTACAAAACAACAATCTCGAGATAAATAGACTTTTTTCATTTCCTCTTTAATTTCTCTATAAGTATTCATCATTATAAAACATGCCTCTTCTTTTCTACATAGAAAAAGAGAGTCCCTTGCTATAGGAACCCTCTCTTATGTATATCCTCTATTTTTAATCAATTACAATTTCATGTATATTTAGCTTGTTTAATTTTTCATTATAGAAACTCATTACTTTTTGAGCATATTGAGCCATTAATCCATCTTGGACAGTAAGTGCTTCAAAATACGGATAACGAATGTCTGTAACATAACCATTCAGTTTCACGTATTGTTCTAAAATCAATGAGAACTCCTCAACTAATTTACGACAAGATTTGTGCAGAATTAAAAGGTTATGAATTTTAGGGGCTGTTCTACCGTTTAGTGTAAGAAATTCTTTTAGAGGTTTCCCAACACATTGTTGACTATGGTAACAAATAACTGAGGCAGGGAAAGGTTTCATGTGAGCTAAGTACCTAGCAGAATCTAAATTAGATTTTGCAATGAATAGCCACTCTTCTAGATCCTCAGTATTTTTCATATAAAACTTGCCCCCCTAGTGCAATTTTGTATTCCATGGTTACATTACGGTTAGCACGTTCTTGAAACTCTTCAGGTCCATATACTAAAATATCAACTGGTGTTTCCATCACATCGTAAATACCCCAATTGATAAGATTAATCACTTCTCTTTTTCTTGATCCTACACCATCCACAATAATACAAAGATCAAAATCACTATCTTTATTTGGTGTGCCATAAGCATGAGAGCCAAAAAGGATAATTTTTTGGACAGAAGATACGGTTTCACAAATTTTTTGTACTAATAGGTTTAGCTCTCTTTGTACTTCCTCGTTAATCCAAATCACCCCTCGGAAAATAGAATTATATTGACGTTTAAGTATATTATACATGCTTCTCTGCAGTGTAATAAAAAAGACATTGAACAAATATGTTCAATGTCTTTTTCCCTTTAATATACTTGCCTTGTTTATCTTGTATTTATATACCAAGTAACTGCTTCTTTTTGGCGTTAAACTCATCTTCTGTAATAACACCCATATCGCACAGCTCTTTGAATTTCTTTAATTCGTCTGCTGTTGATATTGGAGCAGATACTTCTTGTGGTTGAGCTTCAGTAGGTTTGCTTTTTAAAGCATCTAGAACTTGATGGATATGATTATTAATGGATTTTGCTGAATCTTTATCTAACGCAACTTTGATCTTTTCTTGCGGAGTATCAATTGTTAGAAAGCCTAACCACATCCCTATTTCAAAAGATATATCATTTATCTTTTCATGATCTACTGCTTTGAATTTTTCACCAGTCATTGTTTTTTGTCCGAACATAATGCGTTTATTAGTTATGGCGTAGGCATAATAACCATCATGCTTTGTTGTAGATTGATAATCGTGCATTCCGATATAAGTCATATGAATTTTTTCGCCATTCATCAAGTTATCTTCTAATACCTTGAAGTGTTTTACACCCCACTTTTCATTAAAGCCAGAACCGAATTTATTATCTATACAGAATTGATACATTCCTTCAGCGCATGACAATGGATCCTCAGCAAGTTTTGCTACCCTTGCATCGATTGTAGCTTTCAATTCTTCGATAGTGTCCGTACTTACACTTACAACACCCAAGCCACCTGCTTTATGAAAGCAATCTGGGCATAGCCATGCATCAGATTTTAGTATTTTATAACGATTTAAACCAACCTTTGTATCACAAATACCACATACTGCCTTTTTAAAAAAAACCATAATTCTTCCTCCAGTTATATATATCGAATAGTAGCAAACAAACCTAACATTCTACTGAATATTATAATTTATAAATATAAGTATAACACACCTAAAACACTATAGGATGCCAAACAAAGCCTTAACCTTTGTTTCTCTATAGTTTAAAAGGAAAAAAGACATTGAAACCAACTGTTCAATGTCTTTTTTCTTTTTAAATGTTTGTATACTCAAAGTATAATTTTTCTGGTTTTCCATACATGTTAATTTCATTTTGATATACGACAGCTAATGGCTGAGACATCTCAATGCTTTCCACATAGGATAATGAAGCAGTTGCTTCTATTTTTTCTTTAATCTCATTAGGAATGGCTGAGTAAGATAAGTTATTCATTTTACTTCCTAGTTTAGTATCTGTAGCAGCTTCATAGTAAATTTCGGTAATTAAGACTTCATTATCATCTGGATCATACATGTATCCTCGATTAACTGTAATCATATTATATAACTCCTCTCAAGTTTCATATTCTAATTCCTTGTGCTTTTAGCATTGCAACAAGTACTTTACATATTTAGATTCCCTTGTTCTTCTCTTTCGAATGCCATTATGAATTGATTCTTATTATCTTACCTAATAGTAAAATTTTGTGATTTGCAATAATATAAAGGTTTGATTTTATAGATAGTAAGTTCATAACATTTAACGTGTTAATTAATTTTTTCTTTTGAAAGTTTTAAATGATTTCCCCTATTGATAATGTTGGCTTATCTAAAGTAATTGCATGTTCATATTTCATCATAAATATCCTCTTTTCTAAATAAAAATCACGAAATATGTGTGTTTTATCCATATTTTTTTATGCTATACTCTGTAAAAATTCATATAATCTCTCCCCTAAATTAAACAAAAAGCACAAAATTTGTGCTTTCTCATTTAGCATATTTTTAGTCCTAAAGGTTTATGTATAAATGATTCCTAACTTGAAGACAACACAAAAAGGACTTCTTCAAGTCGATTAAAATGCGCATAGCAAAATAAGCTATATATACACTAATCGGCTCAAAGAAGCCCTTTCATAATTGAAACAAAAATATAACTTGTTTCTAAAACTCAACCACAACACATAGGGCGTGGGAATAGACGGAATCAATTAAACAATAAATATAAATTTATATTAAACCATTTTTATATTATATTCAATTGTTTTCAATAGAACAGGGATAAGAAGGAAGTTTATATGCAGATCCCACATGTATTGTATAATAATGCCCCTGATTCCCCTGCTATAAATCCCCTCTTATATTCAGGCCCTGGTATTACTTCATGTACTGTATTTCAAAATATAGTTTTTCAGGCTTTTGATTTTGAACTAAATAACAAAGTATTTCCTTAATATTTTTTTCTTCTACTTCAACATTTTCCATATAGGTCATACTTTCGTTTTCCTGGACCTTTTCAAAAATAGCAATAGGTACTTTAACTGGCTCAAAAATCCCCATTTTACTGCCTAACTTTTTTTCTGATGTACCATCATAGAAAATTTCATTTACTATTACCTCATTATTATCAGGATCGTACATGTACCCTCTTTGTATACGTAGCAATATAGTACTCCTTTCTTGTATATTCCTCCAATGAAATAACTATATTTGTATATAATGTTATTTTATTAACAGGTGTCAAAGAATATTATTTCGCAAAATCCTTGCTTTGTATAGAGGTAGATACAGGATTATTAATTTTGTTAAGTTTTTTTGAATATTCCAAGCTAAGTATAAAATAAACAAGCCACCCTTGAAGCGAAAGCTTGTAAGGTGGCTTAGTTTTCTATAAATAGCTTTGTATCTAATTGTTTGATCTCCCCTTCTGCAAGAGGTTGATAAAAAGCGTGTTGTAATCCTTGAAAATGTAAAGATTCCCCTATGCATAACAATACTTTACCAGGAATTAAATCAAGTAATAGTTCATTATTAATTTGCTTTGCTTGTTTTTTAGTAGAAACATAAATAACTAAGATTGTAGGGTTATTCCCTAAGTCCTGCATAATAACATCTTTTCCTGACTCTACAAAAGTCTGCCATCTAGCAATTATTCGTTTTAATCGATCCTTTTGATCAGATAATAAGGTGGAGTATACAACAAAGTTAAATTTACGTTCTTTTCCTCCATTTACTATAAAACTTAAAGAAGGGGTAAAAACCCCTTTACTAATAGATGGATGCATAATATGACCTAAAAATGAAGGAGCGTAGCGTAAATGACAAAGTAGGTCTATGTCATGCCAATAACGCAGGTGAACATATTTACCATGATTGTCAAGACGCTCTGGGGCAAAGAAGAACATATTTCCTTGCCAGTATTTTAGTAGTTTAAATCCATTATTGGATAAGGTATATGTTTCTTCAAAGATTTCCATATCAAAAATTTCTACTTGCCATTTTTCGATAAATTGATAGTAAAGTAATCCTTGAAGTGCATTGTTAATTTTCTTACGCGAAAATTTATTCTTGAATAGATATAATAAATGATTAAACCGAACGGATGTATGAACACCAATAAAATTGAGTATAGCATATTGTTCCTCTGTTAAAAGCTGCTTAAACTTAACTAATTCGTCATAAGAGTGGAATACATAGGTTTTATCCAAATCATGTATCCGATATATTTGAAGTCCTTGTATATCCTCACTTGATAAATGAGGAATAGAAGGAATATAAGTAGACATTTGTTTCTCTATTGTACGCATAATCATCCATTAAAATTGGTAAATTGACGAATTAGATTTTTTACTTTGGCCTTGCGGATAATTTAGGATACGTACAGTTCCTCTTCTATTTTTAGCATCAATATTAAGCAGCTCACATGTAACAATTGTTTGGTTTACTGCGTCATCCACAGTTGGATTTGCCAGATTACGACCCTTTAGTCCTTTAAACTGAATACCTGGTGCAACTTCTACGAAAATCCCAGCAATAGCATCTACACCTACAATTTTACCTACAAAGCGGTCACGTCGTTTGTTTAATTCTAATAGTTTTTCCATTGGATCCGTTTCTAGTTTCTTTTTATTTCCTCTAAACTCATAGCGCCCATCCTTTTCCACTACTTTATCGATGATAAGCTCTACAACATCACCAATAATAATATCCGCCGAACGAACGAATGAATGAGACCATTGCGAGTATCTTACTCCTACTGTTACACCATGAACTTCAACCAGAATAGTTTGTGCAGATGGAATATGTCCAGAAACTGTTCCTGTGTATACTTTATTCCCCTCTTGCTCTACTATTTCTTCATATAATTTTCTTTGCAGTGCAAGTTCTCCTGCAGTGATAGATACAACAGCAAAGTTCCCTTCCTCAGTTCTTTGGAAATGCTCAATAATAACGGGTTTTGTTTTACCTATCAGCCATTGAGGATTTTTAGGAATATTTATACCTGCCTCTGTAAGTGGACAATATGCTGTCGTATGAGTACCAATTTGCATTGTGAGCACTTGTATCCGCTCAGATGTCCCGTTTTTAGTTGGGAATAATTTTTCAGATACTATGGTAATTAAGCCTTTCCCTACAGTACGTTCACGTTTCATACGAGCTAATTCTTCTAATTCATGTTCACGTATTCTTTCAAATTGATTGAAAGTTGATTCTATAAAGATGTCCTCTAGCGTGTTATCCGGTTCAAATGCCATCCCTAGTTCTTTTGTAATATGAGTATTTACCTTATCTTCAACCATTATATTTTCCTCCTAGAACGTAAAAAAGGACACACCTGTACCGTTGGAATGGTACGTAAGGTGTGTCCTTCACGTAAGTCATGTTTTATTTGTATAATTATTAATTAAAATATAACGTTTTTATGTAATTTGTGCAAGTATTATTTTTTGAAAAGGGAAAAGTTAAAATACTATATCTAACCTTTCCTCCTAATTTAAGCTAGATTTTCCCTAAAAATATAATCTTGAATAAAAAGTTATTCTAGGTTTCTATAGGTATTAATCAAAAAAATCATCTAATTCCTTACTCATTACATTAGATGTATTTTTCTTTTGTTGCTGGTTTTTATTAAGTAGTGAATTTGTATTGTTATACGTATTCTTTTGTTTGGCTTTTAAGTCTTTTTTGCGTTCTTTATAGTCCATATGTTTATCTTCATGCTGCTCTTCATTATTTCTAGTGTTCTCTACCATATTCTTTTCTAAGTTTTGATGAACAGTAATGCTAATAGATTCGTAAACTTTTGCAACCTCTTCATCAAGTTTATTTTCTTTAGTGGGATTAACTGTTTTTGTAGCTGGTTTCAAATTAGTTTTCATATCTGTTTTTGTTTCCTCTAATACTGTGGTTATAAGTCCCTCTGTTAGAAGCTTTTTTTGCAATGGATCAGTTTCTACAGGAATTCCTAAATGAATTGGGTAATTTATATCCCTTTTTGGTTCCAACATAATATTAGATACCTCTTTCTTCCGTTCTGCTAGCTCCATATTTTTTTTAGGACCTACTATTTCCCTATGTGTCTCTTTTGTTATATTCGGCAGCTCGCCATTCCGTTGTAGGGCATCTTGTAATCTTGAAGCACGTGTATAATCAATTTTAAATGCGTTCTGTAGTGCATGTATAGAAGAATTCCCTGATTCCTTAACAAAGGCTACTACATCATCATATAGGATGTCTTTAAAGAAGCCTGTTTCCTCTTGCTTTGCTTCTGATTTTTCGTTTGGAATGCTATTTTCTCGTGAAGTCGTATTATCTAAATCTGTATTAGATGAAGGAGTAGTATTGATTTGAGAATCCTTTGATAATATCAACGTATTATTATTGTTAGAAATTAAAACTTTACGAGGGTTATTCCCGGTGTAAGTGCTCACAATGTGATTGTGTTCTAACTTCTCAATAAATTTTACAGCCTTTATATGGCTGATTCTGAATTTTCTTTGCAAAAGAGAGGGTGAGATTTGTTGTGATTCAATAACGAATGCCTTAATTTCTTCATACAACTTATTTTCAGTTTCTTCAATAACATTTCCCTGTTGACTGACATCCTTAAAATAATCAGGAAAAGTTACATTTTCTACTGTGTTTGTTTCTATGGAATTATTTTGTTCTATTTTATCACCATGCATAGGTGGAAATGATTCTATCTGTTTTATATTATTTGCATCTACATGTTTCATAGGATTTGATTTTGCGATAGATTCTTCAATGAGTCGAAGACGTTCAGTTTCCCAATATTGTCCAGACTTGATCTCTACTTGAATGATTGCTTGAGCAAACTCCTCTTTGGGTACAAAGTTACTAGTAATTTGTTGTACAGGTTGCACATGATTGTCTTGTACAATACGCGCAGCACAAATGAAGGCACCTTGTGCCATGATATCTCCTGGTGACATAACGACTTCTTTTAATTTTTGAAATGTCGAACCTAAGCGACTAACGGGATTCTCTTGCATAGGAGAAATCCCTTGTTCGGATTCGGATTCTTTAAATTCCTCTGTTTCACCAAACATGTCAGAGAAAATTTTCGCATCATATGGTGTTACATCACCAAATATCATCTTGTTACGGAACGAACCTAGTAAAGTAAACATATACTGCTCTGTGAAATCCAAAGCTAATTGAGATAGTGTTTGACTTGCAATTGTCAGAATGACTTTATATTTACGAGATTGTGCAGGGAACTCTTTGAACGGGCGTACAACATAATCAGGGAATTCATCCACAATAATATGATGGTATGGTGAAATATTTGGTTCTCTTCGGAATACAGCATTTTGCATACTTAGTAATACGAATTTTCCTAGTACATTAGAAAGATCTGCAAGTTCTCCTTTGGCTGTATTTACTAGTAAAATACCACCTTGCTCTAGGTGAACATCAAAATCAAAATCTGATTTTCCAAATAAAACACGTCGTATTAAAACATTTGAGGCTAAATCTTTTAAGATGTTACGCAAACCTTTTACATATTCTTCTTCCCGGTCATAATGCATTGGTTTTCCACGATATTTTCCAGATTTATAAACGGCCGGTTCCCCTTGGAAACCCGTTTTTTCACGAATGGTATTATATAGCAATAGGTAAGGTTTTGAGGCAATCTCCACCTTTTCCCCTGCTCCACACCGTACGTGCGATTTTCACCGCATACGGCGTTCCATCATTAAATTAACTAATCAATAATATCCAAATTACATTTCTGACGAAACATATTGAGTTTTCTCAATTGTTTTCCATCCAATTGAAGTAAGTTTTTATATTTAACAATCGTCTCTTTCTTTGTAGCATGTATAAGTGTATGAACTAATTTATGAACAATCACAAGGTTTTTAAAATCATCTTTTCCTCCTAATTTTCTGGGGGTTACATGATGACAATGTACCTCTTCAGCTTCTAGGAATGTTCCTAAAATTGAGCATTTCCCTAACTGCATAGAGTACCTAGAGATTCGATTATCCTCGTACTCCAAGTTGTCATTTCTTTGTGTGAACATCATTTTATTGATTTCGTGTTCTACACTTTGTTTAATTCTCTTGTGATTTTTTCTTCCCTCCGTGGTGTAATTACAGATGTTTTGACTGAAATTCATTGCATTTTCAGTTCGAATATCTGCTATTGGGTATAAATAGACTCCCATTATTTTGTATGTTTTATAGTTGTTTTTATGAAGTCGTTTATATAAAACCGAAGGGTTTATTGGTTTTTCAAATACATGGTTTTTAAGTCGATTATATAAGGTTCGTGATAGACGATAGGCTATTAGGCGAAAATTATAATTTACATGCGTAGCTGTTCGGTAGTAGTTTTTAATTCCTAATATATATTGATTATATTTGTTGACAGATATTACAGTTGGTTTATGTTGAATTTCTTTGATTAACTTTTTGGTTTTAGCTAAAATAGTTTTTATTTGTTTACTTGAAACATGAGTATTAGCAACAAATTTATTCTTCTTTTTAACTGCTTTTAAGTTGAATCCTAGAAATTCTGATTTACCCTTTGTAATATTTGTTATCTTTGACTTTTCTCTTGATATATTAAGCTGTAGGTGATTTTCAAGGTATTCTTTGACTGCATGGAATATCTTCTTTGCAGATTCGTGAGAATCTGTAAAGATTTTAAAGTCATCTGCATATCGTACGATAAACATTTCTTTTAGCTTGGTAGACTTCAGTGCTCTATATTTGTGAAGGCTTGTGTACTTGTGTTTCGTATTCATGTTTTCCCATTGGTTCGAGATCCACCAGTCTAGATCATTCAGTACAACGTTTGATAGTAGTGGTGATAAAATACCACCTTGCGGTGTTCCTTTTGAAGGTATACCTACGCCTTCTATCGGTGATTTAAGCATCTTTGAAATAATGCTTAGCACCCTGTTATCTTTTATTCCAATGTTGTATAGCTGTTTTATTAGCTTGGTGTGATTTACATTGTCAAAGAATCCTTTTATATCTACATCTACTATATGATGTTTATTCCCTTTATTTATAAGAGATTGACATCTAGCTATTGCATGTTTTGTCGCTCGATTAGGTCTAAATCCATAGGAATGATTGTAGAATTTTGCTTCACATATTGGTTCGAGAACTTGTTTAAACATTTGTTGGAGTAGTCTGTCTCTCATTGTAGGAATACCTAAAGGCCTTGTTTTACCGTTTTCTTTAGGTATCGCTACCCTTCTTACTTTTTGAGGTTTATAATCATTTAAAGCTGTTCTAATGTCCTTTATGAAGTTTTCTACATTTTTCATTTTGTAATTATCTATGGTTATTCCATCTGTACCTTTTGTCTTTGAGCCTGTATTGGCTTTGATATTGCGGTATGCGAGTAGTATATTTTCTTTTGATGTTATAATTTCATATAATCCTATTCCTTTTGTGCAGTTATATTTACTGCGCTCATATAGCGTGTCAAAGGTGGATTGCATACCGTAGTACTCGCTGTTTCTCAGTGTAGCGTTCATCGATGGATATATTGCTCCTTCCTTTTGGAAAGTCCCATCATCATACTCGACCTTATGAACTTCATTTGGTTACTATTGCTTAATTTCTTTAATGACTCGGGGTTATCCCTCCACTATGTTTCCATAATTTCATCGGTACTGTACCCCTGCTTTCACGAGAGTAAATCAATTTCGGCTTTATACCTTATATGAACCAACCCCAAGATAGTGGTTTAAATAGTTGTCTCTCGCTTCCCACGTTCCGATTTAACTAGCTGTACATCTAATTTTAGGTGGATACTATAGGCCTGTAAGTTCTCTATGTTCATTGTTACATAGTACGAATTTCATAGGTTCGATTCTTACTTTTCGTTGACTTACCCCATACAAGGGATACAGTTTTCACTGTATTCGAATTTTAGACCCGTACATTCGTATCTTCGTCAGACCAGTTGGTCATTCTCACCATGATTAGTTTATAGCCAACCGCATTATCAATTGCCATATACATGTTGTCATGTACTTAGACTTTCTTCATGCGTCTTTACCTAGCTTCATACAGTGCAGTCTATCAACTTTCTCTGCATGTAGGAGTATTATTGGGAGTGTTTCAGCTCAACATGAAGGCTTTCATTCCACTCACTCGTTAAATCAGTTATTACTATCTGTGTTAATCTAGATAGTCTTCTCATTTCATAGTTATTAACTATTTATAGAGAAACGTGTCGCACCGAACCATTCATCGATACCTTTTATAATCTTATATTCGTTTTTTTGATCACGTGAAGCAACACCACTTTGAACAAAATCATATAATTTTTCTACCTGTACTTTTAATAGTTTGTGCATACGGTGTACACGTTCTACATCGTCGTACATATCTATTAAGTCATCAAAGGTCACATCTTTTTGTGGGTTATGTAGTTTTAATAAATAAATATGTTGCTTAAGGTGGTTCCGTTGTGCTTGTTCAAAGAATGCATTATTAGATTCCGATAGACCCTGGATAACCATTGCAAAAACCTCGGCTACTTTATCAACTGGTCCACGTAAAATATTAATGTTTTTGGTATCAGGGTTTGTGGGATCAATATAATAAATTGAACTTTCAGGAATCTTGTGTGCTTGTACTAACTTAAATACCTTTTGACATAAATCATTACTCGGTTCAATAACAGTTATCCCATTTAAAAATGTTCCTTTTACTTCTTCTGTATCATAATTATTCTTTTTATACGTATTTTCAAACTTATTTATAAAACGTACCATCCAGTGTAAATCTTGATTAATCATTGGAATAATTAAACTAGATGTCTTACCAGAACCAATAGGACCAATAATAATTCCATTTAGGGTTCTATCTTTCCCCTTGATTCGAATCATTTCTTTGTGCTTAATATGAGGACCTATATCAACATCAGGATATATTTGTTCCTCTTGGCTATTAAACCACTTTTGCAACTTATGATTTTTATATTCGTATTTTTGTACCCACTTTAAGATTTCTTCTCTGTAACGGATAATATGGCCACTGTACCAAAGAGTAAACAAAATCATAAATACGGTCGGTAAGAATACAAATATCATGGTGAGTGTATGGAAATTTCCTGTTAATACATCCCCTATTGCTTGATATTCACCAAAATTAACATGTTTTGCTTTATTCATAAGATAAGGAATAACTTTCGCATGGATAGGAGTAGTTGCAAACCATAAAAACTGAATATCTACTGCAATATGAGAAGCAATTAAAATTAATAACTTGCCATTTTGAAATTGTAAAGCTGGTATACGGCTGTAGAACCTAAAACTAAATTCTCCTAGTAGCAAAGAGAAGAACATTAAAAATAGTGGTACATATGTAATTTCTATAGGATAAGACGGTGGTTCAAATGCATAGTAGAGTAACTGTATGTAGTTTGCTACACCAAATCCAAATGAAAGGATAAATCCGCTAATTAAGGCAATTGTAGTGTATAATGGTAATCTTTGCTTAGATGTCTCCATAAAGGTTCACCTACTTTTTAAAGACATAGTTGAGCTTTATGGTGTAATGTAAAACGATTGTGAAGTTCTGGCTTGAATTGTTCCTTTGATTTTTTTAGAAAGAACTTCGCTGCATCTTCAGTTTGTTTTAAATATAAGTCAATACTATCTCCTTCACACAATTGGTTATATTCTTCTTGAGAAAGTACCGCAATATTTATCTCTAGTTTGTTATTCGTTGCAGTTTCAATTATTACATCGTACCAATAATAATTAGGCTTTCCTGGGATTTTGATATCTTGTAGGGAAACGCAAAATTTAGCTCCCCCTTCTGTAATATGTTTAAGGACTAGTTCTGGAGTTTTAAGTGCTTCTCTTGCTGAGAGCACTCCCCCAGTAGTTGTTGCAAATTGTAAGTTCATTGTCATTTTCCACTTCCACCTTTCTCCATACAAAAAAGGCAAGCGACACCCACTGTAAAAACAGCGTGTGTCGCTTGCCTTAATTTCATATGTTCTGATTTGATTGTAGTTTTGAGTGTTTAGTTCAAATGTTATTCTATCACCTTAAATAATAAAAATCAATAAAATTGTATAAAAGTATATAAAAAATAAAAGATTAATATAATTCTACAAGTTTACGTCTTTTTGGATTAACGTTATTTGCAGCATGTACCATGATCTGTTCATCGGTTGCTATATTTGTATTTTGTATGGATAGAAGTAGTACATTAGCATAAGTGTCCATCAGTAGAATATCTCTAGGATTTTCACGTTTAGGATAGATAACTACAAGCGGAACGCCTTCATCTCCTTCCCTTCTTGAAAACACGATATCATCTAATCTTGCAATCATTCGGTAATCATTTTCATTTCCAAAAATAAAAAAGAAATCTTGAATAGAATCTTTATCTCTCCTGTATGTTCGTCGAAGGCCACCATCTATTGATTCTTTAAACGTTTGAATTTTTTCGACAAATGTGTAACGCCAATTGACATCTCCTACTGTACGTTGGGATAAAGGAAAAAGAATATCTTGTTCCAAGTTTTGATTATCATCTGTTCCTAGAATGATATCTGAAATAACATCTCCAGCATCTTTCAATGAGCAAATGTGTACATTTAGATTTGGTATATTCATTAATAGTTCATGATACTTCCGCATAGAAAATAATAGATTTTTCATACGTACGTATGGCGGTTCTGCATCTTCTGCAAGGAACATTGATTTGTCGTACATAACAAAGACAACCGTTACATCTTCATTTGTTTTCTTTGTATATTCTATGTACTTCTCTACTTTTTCAACTAAGGTAGAATTGGTTTCTTTACACATATCCATCTCAATATGGATATTTTTATTTTGATATGAAATATGTTCATCAGGAATCAAGGCCAATTGGTTGTCCTCAATTTTCACATTTTTTTTCTGGTAAAAAGAACGAATATCTAATTTATATAATATTTCATTCGTTTGTGTCTTCTTTGTAGTCGCTAAAAGAGTACGGATCATGACCTCGCGTGAACACATTGTGTGAAAAGAAGTTGCTCTTGAGTAACGTCGTTTTGAACTTTTTTTAGAAATTCTTCCTATTTCCATTAAGAATTCAATTGTTTTTTCTTTTAAGGAAAATAAAGCACGTTTCGTAATACTGTCAGCCTTTTTATCTATTTTTTTAGTTAGCATGGCTCCATATTGTGAGTAACGGTCAAGCTTTGTAAATATGCTAGCTTCTGAATATTCTCTTCCCTCAAATGCACTATATAACTGAGTGATTTGTCTTGTTGTAAGTGCTCTTTTGTAATATAAAACTGTAAAGACAAATATGTCAGCCTCTTTTAAGTGAAAATGTTTTTTGGTACCTGATCTTCTATATTTATACACTTTTCCGGACAATGCATACACCTCTTATATTGAATTAAACTTAAATTAAATACTTGTTATTTTTCATATACTATTACATTGATGTTTTAGTTGTAAAACAAGAAAAAATGAATAAGAGATTCTAATCTTTAGAGATACCTCATTTTGTACATCGAAGTTGAGATGATAACTACTCTTATAAATCTCTTATAAATTATTGATTTATAAGGCTCTATTAAATCCTTTGTTTTGTTAGGACGAGCTACTACTAAACACCTAACAATAGTTATAATGAAATTCCATTTGTAAAATAATGTTATGACGTCCTAACATTTATTAGATAGTAAAAATACCATTTTAATTGATTAAAATTATTCAAGAATTATAAAAAGGCTTATTGATAATAAAGAGTAATTTTCTCTATCTTTAACTCGAAATTCAACATTTTATATGTGATGAAGCGTTATTTCTAAATCATGGTATTGTCTCGATTTAAAATTACAACTGTTTCTTTTAGTTGTTTTTTATTGCATAGAATTATAAATTCACTTAGACAAATATTATTAATTGTTTCTACCAAATCAAAAATAAGTTAGAAATATGTCTACAGGTACTTAACATATAGGTTTTAGTCACTTGAACTACTTCCCCTTTTGCTTCGTTAAGAAGGAGTAATCCTAACTGAAATGATAAAATTAACCAATTGTTAATTTTATGTAAGGTTATAATTGCTATCATCATTCCTACTACGTTACAAAAGTTTATATTGTAATGTAAGTATCACTTTGATGTTAATAAGATGAGATCTCACTTTTAATAATCTAGTTTGAACACATGTTTCTTTTTTATAGTAGTGATGTGGTTGTTAGCCTACTACTTTTAGAATGTCAAATTTGATTTATCTTAGTATTCTCTTTTTTATATGTTGAATATTGAGGGGATTGATGCTGTTCATATGAAATTAACAACCTCTTCTACTGGCTTTCAAGGAATGAATGAAATTGACAAGGAATTGAATTCAAATGAGGAACAGAGGATAATTTTTCTTATAACATATATAATAATGTGAACTAACAAGTACTAAGTGAAGAACAGTGCATTAACATAACATTAACAATGAGCGGTATTATAAGTGATAAAACCTGTTAAAACAGCTAGGTAATAAAGAAAACCCTAGTGTGAATTGCTATAAGAACGTCTTGAAATCTCCCTAGTAATATAAATACACACGACCAATATGAAATATTAGAAAATTGAAAAAATTTAAGCTGGATTATGTAAGCTGTACAAATACGATTTACATAAAAGTTGTATATAAGAGTCTTATATACAACTTTTATGTAAATTTGATAAGAAGATTTTTGTTTTAATATTGATATAAAAGTATTTTTTTATACATCGTATATATAAAACTTATATACACGATGTATAAGTTTTTCTTGAATTTTTATGTTGAAAAAATAGGCGGTTTTTAATCGATTGTTTAAAGTTTTAATCTGGATTTTTTAATAGTCTTTGTTGAAATGTAAATCACATGAAATTTAAGATTGATATAACATGTATACGCATTATATATACGTCGTACATTTAAACCCTTATAAAATATGGATTAATTCTAATTTTGTGTTTATAAGTCTTATATATAAGTGCTGTATATAAGTTTTATTTATAATGACTTGATATACGACGTGTAATGATGTACTATGTTTCTAGGAATAATTAACCAGTGTTTTAAGGGGGGGACAACTTGAACGAAGTTTTAAGTGAAAAATATCAAACAATCAAGTTTGCGGATGAAGTAGTAAACATGTTTGCTGATATACTTGAACAAGATGAGATACTCTATAGTGTATTTCTATACATAGGAAACATAGTAAATAAACAATTTCAAGAGACGAAGTACATGAGGGGCATATCTATTAATGAAATAGTGGAAAATGTAGTTATTGATAGGAGAGTAAAGAAAAAAAAGGGAAAATCCTATTCATTAGAGGTTGAACGTACAAATATATCTAGACGTTCAGCGGAAATAAGTGTGAGTACGCTATCATCAATGTCTTTAATCTATGAAAAAACCATGCACCCATATAAATTTTTGATCTCAACTTATAGAGGGCAACAAGTACTGATTGAATTAGGGAAAAGAAAAAAGATAAATAAGGAGAGATAAAATAATGGCAAAAAACTTCTTAAAGAATGAAGTGGCAGTTAAAATGACGATGGTCGGTTTTGGTCAAGCTGGTACTAGAATGGTAGATAAATTTGCGGAATATACACATACAGATGGCACAGCAGTATATAATTGCTTAGCACTAAATAGTAATGATGGCGATCTAGCTGAATTAAAAAATGTACCAAAAAGTAATCAAGTTTCACTGAAATTAGGTGGTTTAGGTAAGAACCCTGAGCGTGCAGTAAAAGTCCTTGATTCAAATGAGGAAGCAAAAGAAAAGCTAAAAGAATTTATTACTGAACGTGTAAGACCTACGGATGAACTTGTTTTATTTTTTGCAGGTTTAGGTGGAGGAACTGGAACTTCTACAATCATTAAGGCCATTGAAGAATTTTCGGCTTTTCATAACAAGCCAGTAATCAGACAAGAATTACAAAAGGTTGCGCAGCTATATCCAATGGCTGAAATTAAGGCGAATCAGGCAAAGTTTGCAAGAATAGCCTTTGAAAATGCTATTGAGCGCAAAGACTTTATTAAAATGGGGATTGTTGTAACTCTTCCCGTCCGAGCGGATGGGCCTGATGTATTACGACAAGTAAATAAATTTTCACAGGAAATTTGGAAATTAGCAAATGATAAATCAAAAGGTGTAGCATTTGTAGTATTTGCTGATAACCAGCATTTTTACGATGAATTTAAGGAATTAAATGAAAATGAGAAAAAAGGTGTCGCTAATTCACGAGATTATGCAAATCAACGTATTAGTGAAATTATTCATGAGTTAAATACCGCTGCTAATGGATCTGGTACATCTGTAATACTGGATTCTCAAGACTTTAAACGTATTTTACTTGAGAAAACGGGCTGTTTAGTAATTAATAAGGTTTCACGTAATATGAATCAAATAGAAAATAGCCATGCAATTATAGAAATGTTTCAAGAATCATTAAGAGGAAGCTCTTTCCATCCCCCAATTGATTTGATGAAGAAGAACGATGATGGTTCAGTTGAAGCATCAAAAGTACATCATTTTGGTATGCTTGCTATCCTAGATGAGCAAAAGAATATTAATGATTCCTTTATGGATGACGCTAAGGTAGAAGTTTCAAATAATTTACCTATAAATGGCACAGTCTTTAATGGATATTTGGTGAGTAAGAATGATTTCTTAGGAAGTGTATATACGTTCTATAAAACTGATGCATTACCATCGAGATTATCTAAAGGTTTAGTTGAAGAATTTAATGAGTTTAAAGAAAGACAAAGCCAAATTCAGTATAAAAAGTCTCAAATTAGTACGATTGAAAGTATAGATGAGGATGAGGATTTAGGTTTTGCATTTGGAGATTTTATCGATATGGGTAGTGACGAAGAAAACAATAATGCTGGAGCAAATGAAGATGAAGATCTAGCAGATTTTTTAGATCCAGATAAAATGTTTGGTACTACAAAATAATAAAAAAGTCTGGACTAAGTTCCAGACTTTTTTATTATTCTACTGAATTCATAAGAGATTTTATATGCTCAATAATATTATCTTGTATGTACTGCTCTATGAAGAGTTGTTTTTTACTCAAATCTTCCTCTTTTTTAAACCAGCCTGCTTTTCTAGTACGCTCTTCCTCAGGTTTATTATTCCATAAGCTCTCTGCTTGTTTTCTTAATTCCTGGCGTGCTCTATGCTCAATAATAAAATTATCAAGCCTATCTTGGCGTTGGCGTAATTTTAGCGTTTCTACATCTTCTGGTTGTGGTAACTGCTTTAATATACTCTCTACCTTCTCTTCATAATGAGATTCAATATGTTTTATTTTTTCTTCTAACTGTTTAGTTACCATTTTTTCAATAATTTCTGCAGTAGCTTGAAGGTTTAATTCAGTGGATACCTCATTTGTTTGATGTTCTGGTGACACTGGTCTTAAATCAAACTGGTGTGGTAAAAGGTCAATAATTGCATCTAAAGACCATTTCTCATCCCTTTTCTGCTTTATAAATAGAGCAATTTCAAGGTCTAAAGCATTATAGAGTTTTTCATTTGTATTTTGAGTTCTTAAAGTTTCATGAAGTCCCTTTTCTTCTAGGATATTGAACCAATTATAAACTGTATTATGATGACGTCCTACTAGTTTTGAGAATTCTGTTATCCGCCATGCTTTTTCGAAAACATTATCATCTAATATATCATCATCGTTAATTTGATGGTCTTGTTTTTCATTTTTTTGCTCAATCATTGTAACTACCTCCTCAAAAATCAACTCATAAACAACTAATTATAATTAACATGTTAGCTGAAATTAACATGTTAGCTAGTATTTCGATAATATTTGTAAAAATCCCTACCAATCCAGTGAATTACATGAAATATGAAATTAACATGTAAACATATACTTGTTAACAAAACATTAACGTTTAGTATAAAATTCGGTTGAATTAGTAACTTTATTACCAATTCGAAATATACAATTGGTAATGTTTTGTTAATGGGAATATATATATTATGTTAGTAGCACTACTGATAGTTGCTATGAGATTAACAAATTAGGCTACTTAATATTAATGATAAGGAAATAAAGCTATTTTGTAAATAAGTTATAAGGATATAATCCAGGTATATAACGGAAAATACACATACTAACGTCCAAAATGTAATTATCACGTATAAAAACTAGTAAAAAGTAAATAATATTAATATAGATTTAGTATTGTTCAATAAACAAAACGGTATTTAAGGATATAGGAGCACATTCATAATACTTTGAAAAGATTCGTTCCTACTCCCCATTTACTTGCTACGGATCTACTTATGTATATTAATTTAGTATAGAATGTACAATTTAAGTTGTATATTGCATGTCATGATAGAAATTTGTATAGTCAGTATCAACAAAATGAACTTTATCGGTATTTAAGAACAAACTGAGCTTGCGAATTGACATTGATATAAAAGGTGACATTAACATGAAACCAATACTAAAACACTCTTCTAACAACACATAAGCGCCTATTGTTAATGTTTTGTTAACTATAATAGGTATATTAACCCTATGTTTACATGTTGATCTAAAAAGATTACCTTTTAACATGAAATGCGAATCGCAAACGAAGGATTTTTAGGGGTAATTTTAAGGGAGTTTTTAAGATACTAAAGTTTGACTTAGAATTCTAGAATAATCCTGATGGTGTTTTTTGTAGATATCCGATCTCTAGTACATGCTTGTATATAATAATAAGATCATAAATAAAACGATGAGGTTGATATGTTAACCAAAATTAGATAACTATACTCCGAATATCCATAAAGATAACATTGACATGAAATAAGAAATCGCTACGAGATTAATATAACATTAACAAAAACTATTCAAACTAAGGACGAATCATCCTAATTGTTAATGTCATGTTGATCAGAGATAGAAACTACCATTTTGACTTAGAGATGCTAGTTATTCTAATGGGTGTTTATGACTTAAACCTCCTTAAAAAGTTAATAAAAGTAATTGGTAATAAAATATAGCGTGCGCTGGTTTGCTAGTTGTTACATCCTATTAACTAATAATAATAAATGTAGATCTACCAAATGGTTTTACGTTAATTCACATCTGAGTGCCATCGAATTGCTATAATATGTAAAATATCGATATGAAATTAACATCTACACGTTTTTATTCCGTTTTATATCAATGTTAATTGATATGTCAATTTCAATTAGGAGTATTAGTGTCGTATGATTGTTTATATGACATTAACATATATGGGTTATGTACTTCTTGTGTTAATAAATTAAATAGAGATAGATTTTCTTTGAAACCTTCTTGATCAAGGAGGTTTATAAAAAGAATGGTGTAGCATATTTGAAATTTAGTTATAAATAGCAGTTGTAATGTTCAGGTATATGACTTATTTAGTTGGGCATACTATAAGCATGAGTTTTTTTATGATAAAAAAGTACAGGTAATATCTTTGCAATCTATAATTATAGATTGCAGTTTTTATAGTATTTGAGTGAAAGAAATGGTTTTGAAATTTAGCTATAATAGAAATGATTTTGTGCGTCATTCAATTTTAAGCATGCGCAAACTAAAAGTTATTTTAATTCGTACAAGAAAAACATGTTATGGATGTATATTCATCATTAGCGTCCTTTTTGTCTAATAACTAAAATAGGAATCCAAAAGCTATTTTTTAATCTTTGTTTGCGAAATATGTAATTAGTAAGTTGGCTTAGGTATGAACTGGCTGGGTTAGTTTAACTTATATTTATCTCTCGATATAGGATTTCATGTCAATGTCAGTTGATGTGTTAATATCAATGAACGTGTTTATACCGCTTGATTGTTTACATAACATTAATATGTATTAGTCGTTTGCTGTTAGTTATGTTATGAGTACTATAAAGATTGTTTTATATCTAAAGTTCTCTAAGGCAAGGAATATATCAAATGAATGTTTTTTACTTTTGAAATTTAGTTGTAAATATAAATCGAAATTTTGGTATGAAAATCCTGTACTTAGATATACTAATAGTGTTACCTGAATTAGGTGGTTAAATGACATATGCAAAAAAAGAAAAAGGTTAATCAATTAGAAGCATTATTTTTGTGAGTTTAATTAATAATTGCGAAGTAGTATTGACATTTAGATTTTATAGAGATAATCTTATACATAAGTTTCATTGTTTAAAATTAATATATGAATCGAGAGATATTCAATTCTTGCTAAACGGACACACCGAGGGCATATACCTGCCATTGGTGTGTCTTTTTTTTTATTTAATAACTAGAAAATGATAAGGAGAGTATTAAAGAATGAATGAAATTATTAGTGAAAGCAAAAGAAGATTTGATAAATATTGTAAAGATAATCAAGTTTTTGAGGAGAGAATTAATTCTCTTATTAACTACTATTTTTTACTGCTTGCTGATCGTGTAAACATTTTACAAGATAGAGAATTTAATAACGAGGTCGAAGAGAAGCAATTTAAAAGCAGTCTCAAAAGATTTGAAACATTATTCCCAGCTGCTGCTAAGAATGCATTTTTAAAAGGATATCAGCTTGGTTTAGAGTTTTTCAAACATCCAGAGACAGTGATTCCGGATTCTCTATTTACAAATCCTAATTTTGTACAAGATATTCCTTTTGCAATTGTAAATGCAGCGGAATTTAGCATTTATGAATTAGTTCGAACGGATGAAACACAAGAGTTTAGTGTATTTGCTGTTCGAACGTATGAAGGCATTAAACCCATAATGGAGCAAGTATTTTGTGAAATTGCATTGTTTGGTGCGGAAATTGCACTTGAGCATGAACGTGAGGAAAGAGGACTGAAAGTAGTAGAAGGAAAAACAACTACTTTTACAAATGTTCCAGTAGATCGTTTATTTACAATTACTCCATCTGTAGCTGCTAATGTTGTGCATGCAGACGGCCGCTGTGAAATCTGGAGTCTAAACTGGAATACGAAAGTAACTTTAGATAACCCTTTTATTGAATTAGCACAAGTAACCATTGTTTACAAAGACAAGACAGAAATACAAAAAAATCTTCGGGATGGATTTATATATGAACAAAGTTTATTTAGTTCGGTACCGTTAGAAGAAATCGAGGATCGTTTAGAGGTTAGAGTCAAATATAACCTTATTGATAATATGCCATGTAATTTGGAGGGATTTGAAATAGAATCACTTCTCACCGAACTATTAACAAAAATACAAAACGCAACAAAAGTGCCTTTTGAAAACATGCTATTACTTTAAAACGATTTTCTATCAAAGAGGAGTTTTTTATAGTGAAAAAGATTGTATTAGCTATTAGTGATTCTGTGTATACGGCATATTTACGTGAGGATTTTATTGGTGCGGGATTTGAAGTAGCTGATAGTGATGTCATGCACATCAAGTATTTAGATGAAATTCTGGATACGGAAAAACCCAACATTCTATGTATTAATGACAAACGATTAAATATTGATGCGGGACACGAAGATAAGCGGGAATTAATTATCTTACAGAAGTTAAGAGACATTCGCTTTCAGAAGGATATTCGAATTGTAGTATTTACAGAGCGTGAAAATGATGATGAGTTTTTAGCGAAACTGATTTATCTAGGTATCTATGACATTTTTAACTCTCGTAAAATTGATATTGATAATAAAGTCATCCCGCAGCTGCTACAGGAGTCGGATATTAAAAATGTAGCGGAAATTGTAGGGGCAAGTCAGGCACCACAACAAACAAAGTTGCCTGAGGTTCCTGTTGATGAGGAAGAAGAGGAAGCATCAAGTGAATTAGGGGAAGGCGGCAACAGTGAACCTGCCTCTAATTCCAACAAACTATTTAAAAACAAACAAAAGCGTAAGTCTGTTCCAGATGAGATGCCAAAAGCACCTATTATAAAAAAACAGTATAAATTTGCTTTTGAGCCGGTATATGAAAAACAAATCGGTATTGCTATTCCGAGAAGAACAATTGTTGTGGCCAGCATGAACAGGAGAAGTGGTGCAACTTTTGTTTCACATCTTTTAGCAGCTTACTTAAATGAACTACAGATTGATGTGAATTATATAGAGAATCTATATGATGATGGATATACGTATCCTTTATTAAAGGGATATACAGAAGCACCAGAAAATTATCGAAGTGAATTTATGTTGCAGCGATATAAAGAGATGCTACAGAAGGAATCTGATATATTATTAATTCCAAAATGGAAGCAAGGAAGAATAAATTATATTGTAAAGAATCCTATAGTTGACCAAGAGCTGAAAAACGAAACAGAGCAGGACTTCGACCATTTTATTAAGGTTTTATTGGCCAACCAAGAAGCATCTATATCTATTATTGATGCAGGGAGCGATTGGGATAAGGATTTATACCATGAGATCTGTGAAATGGCAGATTACATATTCTTTGTAGCGGAACCAGATCTGCATCAATTGCTAAAGATAGCGCATCCTCTTACACCAAAAGAGAGAAAGCTCGTTTCTTACTTAGATTTAGAGAAAACGAGAATCATTGGGAATAAGTTTTCTCCTGCACTTTTAAAGCATGAAGTAGTAGAAGAATGTTTTGGAGATAAGGTATTAACTGCTTTACCACCATATGAGATAGAAGATGTATTTGAATCTCAATTAAATAGTAGTACGTTACTATCTAGTCGGAACTATTATAAAGAGTTAGAAGGAATAATGAAGGAAATAGCAGAGTTGCTGCTACCAAACCAATTGTTGAACCAAAAGAAAAGTTCCATTTTAAGTGGATTTCGAATTCGAAAGTCTGAAAGTTAATGGAGTGTGAAGAGGAATGCAAAAATTTATTATAGGTGCCGCCTCATTATTATTATTTGTCGGCTGTTTATTCTTAATGACAGATATGATTATTGGAGATACGACACACACAGATAATAAGTCTGCACTAGAACGTGCTGGAAGTACAGCAATGGATAAATCCGTAAAAGTAGGTGTTTTACGAGCGCAAGAAGAAATTGCTATTGAACCAGAAATCGCAAAGAAAGAATTTGAAAAGTCTTATAACCAAAATGCAACATTTAAGGATCCGGCATCAAAACGAGAGTTTTCTGTACATGGTGTACAAGAGCAACCTGCAATGATTGCGGTTGAAGGAGAAACCGAAGCTGCTAGTTATACTAAACAATTTGATGAAAAGAAAGGCAGCATTAAGAGTAACGCAAAACACATATTTATTTATGAAGCAGATTCTGACAACAAGAAAGCTGGAGGAAACGTGAAATAAATAAGAAAAAGTAGGTGTGTAAGAAATGCAAAATACAGTAACAACAGCGCTTTTTCTAACGCTTTCTTTACTATTGATAACTCTTATACCAGAAGGTGTACTGTATGGAATGCAGTTAATAAAGGCACATGATTTTGCTTCTAGTACAGTAGAGTTAGCAGAAAAAACAGGTGGTTTTCATTACACGTATGAAGGAAAAAAAGTAAATCTAATCCCTGATATAGAAAAGAAAATGAAAGAGCAGAATATGGATGGATGGAAATATGAATATACAAAAGGGCGCGTAGATCATAATCAGCCATTGAATTTTAAGATAAAAGCTGAACATCACTTCTTTATTTTTAAAATGATAGGGATAGATAGTGTGAAAGCACCGATATGGGCTAACAAAGATGGAATGGGACAAATTTATTACCGTTGAAAATATCAATATGTATAAAAAGAGGTAAAAAACTATACTTTTCAGTGTAGTTTTTTTGCTAGAAAAATACATTTAAAAATAAAAATATACGAATGCTCTACAAGCTCATTTCTATATGGTAATATTTTCTTTATAGAACAGCGGTTATAAAAAAAACATTAATTCATAAATTTATATGTTAAATTATGTGGATTTTATATTTAAATTCAGTACAATAAAGGAATCTATGAAAAAACTAATATATTTGGAGGAACAAACAATGGCAAACAAATTTTTAAAAACAGCAACAGCACTAACAATTATGGGTACTTCACTATTAGGAGTAGGAGCATTTACAGCGAAAGCTGCTGATAACACAGATTCACTAAAATTCAATGATGTTCCAGCAAATCACTGGTCTACAAAAGCAATTTATGATTTAACAAATCGTAAAGTAGTGCAAGGATACGGAAATAATATCTTTGGTTTTGGTGACAATGTAACTCGTGGGCAAGTTGCTCGTATGATTTATATGTACGTAAAACCAGCAGATGCAGATGTTAGCTTCAAAAATCCGTTTACTGATATTAAAGGACATTTGTTTGAAAAAGAAATCTTAGCACTTGCTAAAGCAGGACTTGTGAATGGATTTGGTGATGGGAAGTATGGTCCAGATGATATTTTAACTCGTGAACAAATGGCACAAGTACTTACCAATGCTTTTAAATTTAAGGCAACGAAAACAACAAAATTTGCAGATGTTGATAAAAATTCTTGGTCTTACGGTGCAATTAGTGCATTAGAGGAAAATGGGGTTACAATTGGTACTGGAGGTAATATGTATTCTCCAAAAATGTTTGTAACACGTGAAGCGTATAGTCAGTTCTTATATAACTCTATTAATGCAGTTGAAAAAGAAACAAAACCAGAAACAAAACCAGAGACAAAACCAGAGACGAAACCAGAGACAAAACCAGAGACGAAACCAGAGACAAAACCAGAGACAAAACCAGAGACAAAACCAGAGATAAAACCAGAGACAAAACCAGAGACAAAACCAGAGACAAAACCAGAAACAAAACCAGAGACAAAACCAGAGACAAAACCAGAAACAAAACCAGAAACAAAACCAGAGACAAAACCAGAGACAAAACCAGAGACAAAACCAGAGACAAAACCAGAGACAAAGCCAGAGACAAAACCAGAGACAAAACCAGAGACTAATATTCCAGAGGGATTAGACGAAAGTCTAGTATCTGATAAATTAGAGGTTTATCCAGATTGGTTAAAAGATCCAATGATTGCTAAACAAGTTTCGCCAGAAGCTCAAACGATTTTAAAAGGTATTAATAGCAAGTACAATACTAATTTAAAATACAATGAAATTGGTGGAGATGTAGCTTTTGTTGATGAAAATATGTTTCTTCCTCCAGGTTCAATTGGAGCACAATTTGTAGTTTCACCATATTCTACAGGGACTAAATTACTGTTCTTAGACAACAATGATGCTACAGTGGAAATGACTAAACAGTGGGTTACATTCTTAAGTGGATTGAACTTGGATACAGAAATTCAAGAAACTGTAGAAGCTCAAACTACTAAGATTTATTACAAAGGTAATTATAAAGTTCGAATTGGAAATTCTACAGCAATTCATACAATGTATATTGAATTAGAGCCAGTAAAGTGATTTAATAGTAAGTAGTATTAAATAACTAAATAAACAAATTAATAAATTTAACGTAAAGGACACACCTTACGTACCATCCCAACGGTACAGGTGCGTCCTTTTTTATATTTAGGAGGAAAAAATATGAATGTGAAAAGAAAAATTTTATTTGCCTGTACTTCTGTTTTATTAGCAATACCAACAGTAGTAAGTGCTAAAAATGATGATGTACCTTTTTTTGATGGGAATAATGAGACCTATTTAAAGTCGTTAGAATTACAAATGCCAGGTAAATATTTCCGTCCTGGTAGTGGTTATGAACCAGCAAAAACATTATATAAAGGAGATGTACATTATCCAGCGATTTATAATGGTTCTTTTAATTGGGGGAATCCAAAAGAAAATTTAGTACAAGGGGAAGATACTTCAGAACCGTATATTCGGATATCTAATGAAGGTTATTTTAAGTCATCGATTCAGGTTGGGGATCGCATGGTAACAGAATTTGAGCGTGTAAATTCATCTGTAATTCAAGATAAATATTGGGGTAATCCTGATTTTGTTTTAACCAATATAAAGAAGCATATTATTAATTCAGTTGCGAATAGGAATGATTTTGGAAGTTTCTTTTGGATTAGGGATATAGCATATCTTTCTGGTGGATATGCAGGGGCTGGTGGTGTAGAAGGTGTGAATAGGTATAGCTTATGGTATGTACGTACAAGTAAACCTGAAATAAAAGATTTAAAGGCTACGAGGGGAAAAAATGATGTGCCTGTTAAATTTACGTTTAAAGGTTTTGAGTATGTAAGTAAAAATAAAGGTTACAATGACCGAGATCCTAATGGAACGACAGTAAACCCTTATCAAAAAGCTGCTGGAGAACGTAACCGAGTTAAATGGATGTTAGATATTACAAAAGATGGCGAAACCGTGTATCATCAAGAAAATTACCTGCGTTCAACTCCGCAAAAAGATAATCAAAAACCAAATGAAGGTGATGCAGGGCAATTTAAGTCAGAAGAATTAAAGTGGCAGCCACAAATGTGTGGCCGATATACTGCGAGAATTAAAGTACTTGATGCTGTTCAGAGGGAATCAAACGAGAAAACTGTTGATTTCACTATAGATGATAACTGTGGTACAGAAGTAACACCTAACCCAGATCCAGGCGATGAAGATAACTTTAAATATAAAATTGATTTCTCTAGTGACAGAATCGAAGGCGAAACCGCAAGAGAAGGAAAGAATATCAAAACAAGAGTAGATGTATCACGTGATAATTTTAAACCAGAACGTGATCAATATAGAGCTAAGGTAAACAACAATATTAATATGTCTCAGCAAGAAGTAAATAGTTCTGAATCTGATAGAGATAGTGCGCAGTCTAGTCTTAGTTATTGCCGTCGTAATCCAATTCATGAGATAGATGCAGAAGGGAACCATCACTATTACGATAGAGACTGCTCTTGGGAAGAAAATAAACTAGATAGTGCGGCAAGTAGGCTAGATAATGCAAGGCAGAAACTAGAAAAAGAGAAGAATAAAATTAAAAAGTTAGACGTATTAGAGGAAAAATATACAAATCCTGAAACAGTAGTTGTGTTAAAACATAACGGACAACAAGTTGCATCACAAAAGGTAAGATTAACAGAGGGAGAAAAGACAACCTTAAATCTTGACTGGCAGCATAGGGGGAAAGGAACAATTCAAGCAGAAATCAATCCTGCTAGTAATCGCCTAGACATAGAAGAAACTACATACAAAAACAATCCTATTAAAACAGCTATCTATGCACCATCTCATGAAAAAGGGATGTGCGGTGTAACGAATAGTGTAAAAGGTGTGGTAGAAACAGTAAGTGAACGTGTATCAAAAGAGGACACAGTGGGAGAAATGTTCTATGAAACATTAAATGGAAGTATTGATGATCTATCACCTTCTAAGCTTCATAGTGGCTATGGCTTTTCGTATCAAGTAAATGGAACATATAAAAATCAGTGGAATGAAAATTATCCTGGTGTATTTACAGCAGCAACGGCACAATATCCATTTGCAGATGAAGGGCTAAAAACAACACAAGATTTAGAGGCTGTTTCTAATACTGGATTAGCATCAAAATTCCAACCTAAAAATATGTATATGTCTGAAATAACAGGACATGTTTTTGATATCAAAAGACCAACTAAGTCTCTATATTGGGATGGTCAAGAAAAAATTATTGATGGCCAACGCAAATGGTATGCACCATTAAAAACGAAAGATGGGAAATATGCGTTCAATGTTGAAACAAAACCAGCAGGTATAAATGAAATGAGCTTGTGCTTGACAAGTGAGGTAGAAATTAAAGGGGTCGCATACGATGACTTTAAAAAGAGAAGGGTGCTTGCAGATCTTCCATTTCCTGTACAAACACCAGGATGGAACTGGGTTGGAAAGGAACATATTATTACTGATTTATCAAACTGGTACTATATGAAGAATAGAAAATAGTTAAGTAGTATTGTATAATAGGTTGAATCGACACAATAATATATCCATCTTAAACTAGTAGCTGAATGGATAAACCAAAGGCACATCCCTTAATGGGATGTGCCTTTTTTTCATAGAAAGGGGAAATTAGAGTGGATAAAAAGAAAAAACAACGTGTTAGACGTGTAATTATTATGGGGACTGTCGCAATTATTGTATCGCTATACATTGGAAACGAATTTCAGGATCGGAATGGGAAAAGTTATGCTCCTGCAAAGTATTTTGAAACAGGAACAAAATTGATTTCCTTTTAATAATAATTTTGTCTCTTTCATCAACTGTCGTGAAAAGTATTTCCATGCGAGCACTTTTTTTCCATAAAATGAAAAAGAAAGAATAGCAACCGACCACATAGGAATAGTCGGTTGCGTTAGATTAATTACAACATATTTTCGGGATGCTTAATAGGTTAGAAACCTTATTATAACAGAGCTTTTGGAGGCTTTTTAATTTATCGATTACGTGTATTGAAATAGAAAAAACAGATATTTTTTAGAAATGATTGACATGAAACTATATATATCATAATATTGAAATTGTAATATTAAAGAAAATAAATCCAACATTTTCATATAGACTTTAGATTAGCTAAAAGGACACACCTAAGGCGCATTATGCCATAGGTGTGTCCTTTTTTTGCGTTTAAAGGCTACATAAGGAGGAATACAAACATTGAAGCCATCTAAGTTTCAAAAGAAGCAGATTGCTGCTGTAGGTTTAGCTGCTGCAACAGTAGCGGGTATCTATGGATACAATCATTTCGCAGTCGAAAATGCAGTGAAACCAACAAAGATTGTTGTAGCCGCAAAGGATATACCTGCGCATACTGAGATTAAAGAAGACATGCTAGTGGAACGAACATTACCTGGTGATGCGATTCCCCCCAATGCATTACGTGCAAATAAAAAAGAAGTTGTAGGTAAGTGGACAAATGATGGGCAGCCCATTACAGAGAATAGCTATCTCTTTAAAAACAAAGTAGTAAAGAAAGAAGAGTTACCGGACTCTGCCATTTTAAATTTGAAAGATGGAGAAGTTGCCTTTCCGTTACTCGTTGATTTGGAAACAAGTTCAGGCAATAGTATTATTCCGAAAACGTATGTGGACTTGTATTTCAAACAGGTTGTAAAAGAAGGAGACAATGAGAAGGTTGTATTCGGAGGTCTTTTCCAACGTGTACGTGTGACTGCTGCAAAAGATAGCAATACAGAAGATGCCTTCGTGCTAGAAAAGAAAGAATCAAAAGAGGAACAAGAAGGAAAACAAAAGCCAAAGATAACGCGATTATATACACTGGCTGTTTCACCTGAACAACTTCAATACTTAAATCGTGCAAAAACAATTGGAGATGTAATCCCTGTTGCAGTTGGGCAAAAGATAGAACACACAGGGAAAGAATTAGAACCAGCAGAAGGATTCTCGCAAATATCTGACCAGAAAAATATCTTAGACTATGTAGAGAAGCATTCAACCAATCCCATATCTAAAAATGTAAAAGAATATGTTGCACAGTATCTGAACGAATCCAAATAAGGAAGGGGCTTTTAAGATGGACCGGCAAGTAAGAATGGTTGCCTTTTATGCGACAAACGAAAACGTAGGAAAAAGTACGTTAAGTATTGCGATGGCAAATGAGTTAGCTCATTTAGGGAAAAAGGTGCTTTATGTAGAAGCGGACCAAGTAAGGCCAAACTTCGCGGTTGGAACAGGTCTTAGCCATGAGAGTAAAAATATGCTAGGGCTTGTAAGAAAAGAAAATGAATACGATCTCTTGCAGTATATTTGCACAAAGCAAGATTTACTAGAGAAAAAAGTGAATCCAAGGTTGATGCAAAAATTGCACGATAAAATGGATTTTCTAGTATTTCCATCAGGCTATAGCTTAGCTCAATTCCCTGAAATTCAAAACAAAGAATTGTTTGTAACGACATTTTTCGAATCACTTGTAGAAACAGAATATGACTATATCATTCTATCGGTACCAACTGAATTATCCGAGATACTGAGTTATCCAATCCTATACAAATCAGACCTTGTTGTTCATGTGCTAAATGGCAACCCTCGTGGTGCGCTAGCAATTAAAAGAGAATTACAACTAATAGAAGAAGCAAAGCTAACATTGCCTTGTATGATTCATGTTTTAAATATGGGAGATGAGGACTATGTAGAAGATATTGAAAAGCTTTCTTCCCAAAAGATTGCGGTGACAATTCCGTATGACAGAGATCGTACGAGTTATGAATGGGGGATGCAATTTGGTTCCCCGCAAATTAATGCTAAGGTCCATCACATTATGGAAGCAGCTGGTCTTAATGTTCCATCCCAGCAATCCTCTATGAAAAAGGGTCTCTTTGGTTTACGAAATTAAAAAGGAGGCATGTAATATGTGGGGCTATTTACAGGAAAAACAAGTTGCCTTAAAGCGAAATCGAGTGGATTTATATCACTTTGGTTATATGATTCGTTCCAAATCAGCTCGAAAGTTAGGAACAACTACAGCTCAACAAATTAAAGATATTACAGATGAAATTCGTGCATTTTTAGTAAAGGAACATCGTGATATCTTAAGTGAATCCTTTATGAATAAAGAGAAGAGAACAGCTGTGGAGCAAATTATTAAAAGCTTTTTACTAAGCAATCAAGTCGTTGTTTCAGATGTACCTTCTGAACAGTTACTAAATATGGTGTGTGACGAAATTGTTGGATTTGGGATTATAGAACCTTTAAAAGAAGATAAGGATGTAACCGATATTTATATCAATGGTACAAAAGAAATTATTTACGAAAAAATTGGAGAGGGAGAATGTACATTTCCTTACCGATTTGAGACGGAAGAAGAAGTGAAAGCTCTAGCTTATAAGATGGTAAACAGTACATCAGAGTCATTGAATACAGCAAAGCCATATGTGGACTGCGTATTTCCGTATATACGTATCAATATTGCGTTAGATGAACTTGGGGGACTCGGAACAACGATAACGATTCGTAAGAATGCGGATCACCTTCGTGCTTCTGAAGAGCGTATGTTATCTACCAATCAAGCATCGAAAGAAATGTTGAACTTTTTGGCTGCATCTGTGAAAGCCAAAATGAATATTTTAGTTGCTGGAGCCACGGGTACAGGGAAATCAGAGTTTATGAAATATCTTGCTTCTCACATTCCGAAAGGAAAGAAAAAAGAACGTACTCTTGTAGTAGAAGATAACCCTGAATTATATTTGCATCGCATTTTTCCAGAACATCATTTTGTTCCGATGCAGTGTAGGGCATCGGAAGTAGAAGAAAATGCAATCGACTTTGATAGATTGTTAACAAATGCTTTACGTCAAGGGCCAAAGCGATTAATTGTAGGGGAATCGAGGGGGAAAGAAGCGTTAAAAATGATTAACTTTTTCCAAACAGGACATCCTGGTTTCACCTCTGTCCATGCAAGAAGTGCAAAAGAAGCAGTTAGGCGTTTAATGCTTATGTGTCTGCAAAGTGGTGCGAATATTGATGCCCAGTATTTATATGAATTGATTTCACAGACATTTGATGTAATTGTCTTTTTGGAAAAGAAAGATGATGGAAATCGTTATATTACAGAGATGATTGAATTGTTGGATTATCAAGATGATATACAGTTCAATCAGCTTTCTCAATTTATTCCGTCGGGTGAGGAATACGATGAAATGAATGAGAGAGTAGGAAAGATTCATGGAGATCATATCATTACAGCAAAAATGTCAGCTGAAATGGAGAAGAAATTCCGTTCTTCTACTGTAAATCCAGCTCTTTATGCGCCATTCCTTTCACAACAGGAGGTGCAGTATGCATAGTTTATTGGCTTATGGATGTATATTTTTAATCTTTATTAGTGTTGGATTGCTCGTTTTACTTTTTACAAAATCTAAGGGTTCTGCTCTCTCTCAATTTGTACAAGAAAACGAGAAAGAAGAAAGGCGCTTGGAATTAAGAAATATTAAAGGGATACGAATGTATCTACCACAATCCGTTATCCAAGAAGCTCAAAAGTACGAATGGAAATTGACAAAGAGTATGTACTGGATATATACGATTCTTTCTGGGATGAGTATTGCAGCAGTATTCTATTTTTCTTTTGGTAGAGATCTTTTTACGCTGATTACCGTTTTATCTGGGTTTTTAGTTCCAAGGTTTCTTCTCTATCGAAGAAAAAAACGTTACTATTTGGTTGTCATTGATCGTCTTTCTATCTATATGAAAGCTGTAGCAAATGCACTTCAAATTAGTAACAATGCAAAACGGGTGTTAGTTCAGGTGAAACCAATGATGCATGAAAGCATTCAAGAAGAAATAGAAAAAGTTTCTCTTTTATTAGAAGGTGGAACCACAATGCATCGTGCATTTAGAGGATTCAATGAAACGTTTAACTTTAGAGAATTGGTTTTCTTCCATGAAATGTTGGAAGTGTGCAGTCGAGAAGGTGGAACAAATTCAGTACAAGTCCTACTAGATATTGCGGAAGATTTTGAAAAACAAAAACTATACCTGGCAAGATTGCGTTCTAGTTTGTCGCAAGCACAACGTGCTTTTGTACAGAACTGCTTAATCGTTATCGCCATGCCAATTGTTATTATGTTGATGTCAAAAGAAGCATATGGATTTTTAGCAGGTTCTATGATGGGGAAAATCGCGTTAGCGGTAAATATGTTCATTGTCTTTTTCTTAGCAACCCGTGTAGAAAAGATTGCAAATTATAACCCAACAGAAAGAGGGGAATAAGGTGGCTACGATTTTAGCTGTAGTGGTATTCGTTGTCATGTATTGGGTATTCTCTACCTTTCTACAAAGTAAAAAAGACAGCGGTAGCTTACTTACGAACTATGTAGAAAATGCAAAACGAATTGAAAAGAAGAATTTAAATCAAATGATGCTCGCTCCCTTCCAGTCGTTATCACATAAGTATCTGACAGAAGAAAAGAAAGAGCAGATTCAGAAAAAATTAGAAGAAGCTGGCCTGGATACGAAACCAGAAGAATATTTAAAAATGAAGGTAGCATATCCCATCATTTTCACCTCTGTTTTCTTGATATGCACGGTGTTCCATGATTACTACTTATTTAAATTGGGTGTTTTGATTTCACCGCTGCTTTATTTCTATCCTGATTATCTATTAAAGCGAAGAATTAAGCAGGCGATAGAAGCTAGGAAGTTCGAATTACCAGAGTATCTAATTCCTATGCTGCAGTTGTTAAAAACACATACAACATTAGAAGCAGTAAAAAAGGCAGAGATATATGCTGGAAGACATCTTCGTCCGTATGTATCTACACTTACAGCGGAATTAGAAATGTATGCAGGATCGGATCAACCATTTCGAAACTTTGCAGCAGCCTTAAATAGTCCAGAAGTAAATACCTTTACGATTGCATTGCAACAAGCGCAAAAAACGGACAAGGTACAGAGTCTTCGCATTATGGACGCACAAATTAAAATGATGCGCGAGTTAAAACATGAGAACTATAACCGTCTCATTCAAAATAAGCCAATGGAAATGAATAAATTTAACGTGGCTGTTATTGGTTGTATTGTGATTTATCCGATGGTGATTGTTATTCAATCTTTAATGCAAGGATTTGCAAGTTTATAGAAGACATTATTAAAAATGGAATAGGAAAAGGAGTAATACACATGTTAACAAAAATGAAGAATTGGTTAAAAAACGAAGAATCACAATTATCATCAGAAAACGGTATGTTAATCGCCTTGGCGGTCATTATCGTATTAGTGATTGGCCCGTTTGTATGGAAAGCAATCCAAGGTGGTTATGATACGATTCTAGCTCGATTCACAAAAGCATCAAATAATGCTGATGTAAATTCTTGGAATAAGTAATAAAGGTTTTAGATTAATGATGTTTGTAACGTATAGCTCAAATAAATAGATAAGGGGAATTTAAATATGTTATCCAAAATGAAGAACTGGTTAAAAAATGAGGATTCACAGTTATCATCAGAAAACGGTATGTTAATCGCTCTGGCAGTAATTATCGTATTAGTAATTGGCCCATTTGTATGGAAGGCAATCCAAGGTGGTTATGATACAATCCTGGCACGATTCACAAAAGCATCAAGCAATGCAGACGTAAGTTCTTGGAATAAGTAAGAGAAGATTTTGATAGGTAAATTCTTATTTTAATAGATTTTTAAAATTTGTATATAAGGGAGATAAAATGTAATGTTAGCAAAAATGAAGAATTGGTTAAAAAACGAAGAATCACAATTATCATCAGAAAACGGTATGTTAATCGCGTTAGCGGTGATTATTGTATTAGTAATTGGCCCGTTCGTATGGAAAGCAATCCAAGGTGGTTATGATACAATTCTAGCTCGATTCACAAAAGCATCAAGCAATGCAGATGTTGATTCTTGGAACAAAAAATAAATATAAAAATAAACGAGGGGGCTACTCTAAAAGTGGTTCCTTTTTTACACAGTATTTTTATATGAAATTAAGAGGGGAGTAAAGAAAATGAGCCTGTATATCATGGGATTATTTCTAAGTTATATGGTACTTAATGTATTTACCGACTTAAAGTATAGAAAAACAAAAAATATATGGCATTTCATTTTTTTAATAGTAGGTTTAGGTATCACGTATTTTACTGGAATACGAACGGGAAAAGAGATTGTAATTGTACTAACTATGGCCTTAGTATGTGGCTTATTGTTAGAGACATTTAAATTTTCTTCACCCGGTGATACGAAAATGCTTGTGGTGGCAGCTCTATATGTTAGCAATGTAGTAGAAGAATCGGCTATACTTACCGCGATTACATTAACAGCTTTCCATTTACTATTCTTTTGGATTGCTAGTGTTTATCGATTAATTAAAATTTTAGGGTTTGTAGGAGCGATTAAAGACCAATTGGAGCATGCTGCGTCTATATTTGGTGTGAAACTGCCTAAGAAAGAAATAAAGCTAATACAGAGCTTTCCTGGGGCTTGTTCTATTTTACTAGGGGCGACGATTTATATTGTGTTCACTATCTATCAAAATGGAGGTATCTTGGCTTGAACAGTAGAATCATTCATCAAAGGGAAACCTATATTTACTTTACAATTTTTGCGCTAATAGGCGTTCTTATTTTAAACATGTTTATTAATATATTGTTTGTATTAACATATCCTTTACTGATAGGATTAATTGTGCAGGTTATCTTGTTGCAGAAGATTAAGAAGCCATTTTATCGGAGCGGGAAAGAATTAACAGAACAATTAAAACTAAAAAATATGTTTCTAGTAGAATCAAATATTTTAGGAGATGAAGAAGGAACAGTTTATGAGGTGCATCAAATGCCTTTTACAATCTCTAATGGATTAATTAATAAAGATAAGACTTATAAAGTGATAAAACAAGAGTATGAGAGAAAAGTCAAAGAGGATTTAACGAAAATTTCTAAATGGCAAGTTACAACAAAAGCTAGACTTGTAACGACAACTCATTTTCGTTTATATACAATTTGGCAGAAAAATAGTACAGGCTATCAGCTAAAGAAGTTAGAAGATTGTATAGATCCATATGCCAAGATGAACTTTATTCAATGGATAATTGCTTCATTCTGTACGACTGGCCGTTTAAAGTATGATAAGAAGCCTAAAGAATGGGAAAGTTACGAATGGATAACCTTAAAATAAAAAGACAAAAGTTATAATACTTTTGTCTTTTTTTCTTGCTATTTCTTCTAACAGTTTCGTGAACTATACATGATTTTTAGCGAGTTCTATAAATGCTTGATATTTTGTTACATCACTAATATCAAGTCCGAAATCGAAAGCATCTATTTCTGCATGATAACCGTAAGATACTAAACCAAAATCTTTATGTGACTCAGGTAAATAAATAAGTACTTTTGCATTTTTATAGTCTTTTAAATTTTATAATTCGTACATTTTAATTATTGGATATTTACCGATTCTATTAATTGCATTTGTTCCGCTTGTGATGTTAGAAATCTCATCATAAATGTGTAATGTATGATTTTCACTGTCGAAGATAAATAAAAAAAAGACACCCAAAGGTGCCTTCCTGCGACTTGAACCATCTTAATTTTAATAATATGTATTGGACGCTAATCCAAAGATAATTCTAACATGCTTTCATATAAATGAAAGCGGATTATTTAACTTACTTAATTACTTTGTCCATAACTTCTTTATATTTGTTAAATTGTGCATCTTCCATATCACCATTCATTTGTATAAGGAAGTTACCTTTTGCGTAAGTATGAGAGAATAGCATTTGATTACCATTACCTAAATCGTCATAGTATTTCTTAGCTTTTTCAAGATCTTCTTTGTTTTTAAACTCAAATATTCTACCACCACTATCTTCACCTAATGCTGGAACAAGAATGCGCTTTGCTTCTTTTCTAGTATTTCCAAATTCTTTTTCTGGTAGGTCACTAGGATTGTCAGCTTCTAATCCTGCAGCTTTAAATTCTTCAATTACCTTACCAACCGTGACATTACTTGTCATTGATTTAACGCTGTCACAAGCTGATAAACCAAATAATAATAGAGCTCCAATAAGTAATACTGCTAATCTTTTAAACATAGTTGTTCATTCCTCCTAATATAAATAAATCCTTAAATATAATAACAAACTATTTATCTTTATATTGTCGAAAGGAAATAAAAAAGAGAGCTGGAGCCTTCAAGGGCCATCTTGAAATTCAATACCACAATTCATTTTTGGGGAGTGTATTCAAGAACCTTTTATTTTTGGATTATAAGAGTGCTCTCACATTTACGACAAGCAATCTTCTCTTCCTCAAAAATGAATAAATTCTCAGCATCACATTCTGGGCATACAACCGCAAATGGTGTTTTTATATTTTTATAACATAGGAAAGACATGGCTGCCAGGAATAGAGCAGGTATAACAAGCATCATAAGTAAGAATAGGCCCGCAAAAACGCCTGCAATTATGGAAAGTGGTTTCATTAGTTTTCTACCTACAGAGTTTACTTGATTATCCTTTTTACGAAAAGCAGTAACAAGGTAAGTTTGGGTTTCTTTTACTGGCTCAAATGCATTTACCGTATTGTAATCTTGTTCATCCATAGTGGGATAGGAAGTGTTTGGTCCTTGATACCCTCGTTGTATATAATAGTTGTTTGACTCAGATATTCGTGGCATATACGAGATTCCAGTTCCAGGTATATAAGTTGTTGTTCTTGATTCAGGTGGAATGGAGTTCCCTCCCATACCTGTATATGTAAAGTTAATTTTCACACCCGGGGAAACTTGGATAATTCTACGAAACTTATAACCCATAATATTGTATCCTCTCCATCTAATTAATATAATCATTTACTAATTATAACAAATTTTTAACTTAAAATTAATATATTAAGTTAAAACAAACTAATAAAAAAGAGTAATATTGAAGTTGACTAATTTAAGGCGTTTTAGGAGTTCTTTTTTATAAAAAAAACACCCTAAGGTGCCTTCCTCTAACTTGGACTATCCTGTATTAATGCCATATTGATTAATACATTAATTTATAAAAATAATTAGTTATTCTTCCATGGACCCTAGCTGATATAATATATAAGGAAATTATTAGTTAATTAATACTGCACATATATTATAAGGGGAGGCAAATAAGTTATGCAGATATTGTTAGAAATTTTTTCTGCTATATGTGATTTCTTTTATGCTGTACAACGGATGAAAGAAGAGAACAAGCAAAATAAGGAAGGTACTAGTAGTATGGTCTATGTTTTTTCCGTACTTGTAATTGTAGTAATGATTCTTTTTGCAATGTTTGCAACGCAATAGATGTTCAATCAAGAAGAAAGTATTAGAGAAAACAAGATAGTGAATAATATACATAAGCACCTCACCATCTCCATAGGATGGCGAGGCTTTTTAATGTACCAAAAAAAGACGCCATAAGGTGCCTTCCGCCGACTTGATAATTGTATTTTATGTATGAAATCATCACTGTAGTATCTAAGATGAAGGTAAGCAGTTTATACCGTCTTGCTTAGGAAGGTATTACTATTGATTGATTGTGAAGACCTGGCTACGATAGTAAGTGCCATCAACATCTAAAACTGCAATATAGCTACCATTCTCGTAAACAGAAGTGATAGGTGTTCTATATGCAGCTCTCCACTCAGTTCCATTCCAATCTTTGTTAGGATAAAGTGTTTGATAGCGAGCTAACGTCAATTCCTTATCATCTAATACACGATAAATTTTCAATGCGTTCCCAGATGCTTGGTCTACCCAATTCGTACTAAATGTTAATGTATCACCTGTGTAATAAGCAGGTTTGAACTGATTAATCCAAAAATCTGGTAATGCAGTCGTACCTTTTGCTAATTCATAGAGGGTTTTGAAAGGCCAGTTGTCAACCGTCGGTGCTTTCTGTACATTTTTCGCTGCTGCCGCTGGCTTTGCATCCAGTGCCGCTAAACCTGTAAATCCACCTAAAGCTAAAGCTCCTGCTAATACTACCTTCGATAATTTTTTCATAATCCGTTTCCTCCTCAGGAATATAATAGTTTATGAGTTCAATTATGTGAGGTCTTAGATGAAAGAGAGTAGTTTATTCTGTCTTACTCAGGACAGAAACGTATTACTTGTTGATTGTAAAGATATTACTTTGATAGAAATTGCCATCAATATTCACAACAGCAATGTAACGACCTGGCTCGTATACTGAATTAATATCAGTACTCCATACAGCTTCGTTAAGAGTGCCGTTATTTACTGGAATTGGATACATAGTTTTGTAGCGAACTAATGAGTTATTATCGAGAACACGATAAATCTTCATTGGATTGCCATCTACTCCGTTGTACCAACCCATTTTAACTGTGAAGTAGTCACCAGTTTTATAAGAAGGCTTAACATCATCCGATAAATAAGCTGGGAAATTCCAAGCAATTTGTGCTAAATCAAATAATGTTGCTGGGTCGCCCCAAGTTGTTGATGCTACTTGTACATTTTCCGCTGCTGCCGCTGGCTTTGCGTCCAATGTTGCTAAACCTGTGAAACCACCTAAAGCTAAAGCTCCGACTAATGCTAATTTCCCTAATTTCATAAAAAAATCCCCCCTAAGGTGCCCACCTTCGACTTGAACCATCAAAACTTGAAATTTTTACATTTTTATAGAAATTATTAGGATAATACATCCGATTTTTATGTTAAGCTATTTGAGCTAGTATTTGTATCAATATTAGGGAGATGAATAGTATGTTGGGCGATTTTAATATAAATTCTAGTAATTATGAAAATGGTGCTGAAATCTTAGAATTATTAGGCAGTTTAAGTCGTTTATTAATTGTACGTGAATTGATTGTAAGTGGGACCTTGACAGTTTCCCAGTTGAACGCTGCGACGCATATTTCGGAACCTATGATTTTACAACATTTACGAAAACTAACTAAGGGTAATATGGTAATTATCGAGCGCAAGGGTACAAAGCTTTATTGTAGAGTAGAAAATAAGAAGGTTATTGATATTATCGGTTTATTGGGATTATTATATTAAGTTCTATTCTATGTCTTTTTTGAATTCAAGCACTTTATAAATAAAACAATAAACAAAAAAAGACATCCCAAGGTCCCTTCCTCCGACTTGAACCACTTTAATTTTAATAATATGTATTGGACTTCCATCCGAATATTGTTTTAACGTATTTATCCATATTTTGTTTACGAAAAAATGAAAAGCATAATATCTTATTACTGCTTGTTCATAGCTTTTATCTGTTCTTCATAAACATACTTAGTAGGCATGAAGTTATTAGGGAAGTCGTTGATTACTTTCTTCATAACGTTTACTTCTTCCTGAGATTTGAGTTCAATACCATTTAGATAATCAAACGCCTTAGATTGTTCATCTGCTAAATAATTCTGTGTCATGTAATCATCTGGGAAGTCTTTCTTTGCTTTTTCTTTGACGGCATTCATAGCAGCTGTTTTATCAATATTTTTTATAGGATTTGTGAATCCCGATGCAGATTGTTGAACATTTTGTTTAGGTTGTTCTTTCTTTTCTGGTTGAGTTTGAATATCTTGTTTAGGTTGTTCTTTCTTTTCTGGTTGAGTTTGAATATCTTGTTTAGGCTGTTCCTTCTTTTCTGGTTGAACTTGAACATCTTGTTTGGGTTGTTTTTGTTTTATTTCTTTTTTTGGTTCGGTTGGAGTTGTTGTAGCTTCTTCTTTAGTGTTTTTTCCGCCAACAACAATTACGACAACGGCAATGATAAACCAAAACCACTACTTTATATAAAATGAGTTTTGCATAATTCGTTTCCTCCGAGTATTTGCAAAGCAGGGAATCGCAGTCCTGAAGAAGTGGATAGAAGACGTCATGCCGTTATGGCGGAGTTAAGAGAAATTCATCAATTACAACTGGAGGGGAAATGGGATTCCAAGACTTGGAACGGATTTGGAAAAGGAGAATTACACAATGGCGTTGCAGCAGGGAAAGTACATGAAGAAGTCGCGTCGTAACTTATATATTGCTTTAGAAGAGTTGGATTTAGTGTTTGATGAAAGCGAAGTGATTCAATTGAGAGAAATGTGGGATGAGGATAAAGATATTCTTGAAATAGCAAAAGAGTTAGGAAGGCATCAACTAGAGATCGCTGCATTAATTATGGATCAGGCAGATAAGAACAAAATCAAATCACGTCCAATGGGGTTAGGGGCATGAAGCAACTAACATTGGAGGATGTAGTCGGAAGTTTTGATTATACCGCAACAAGTACCGTGGACAAATTCTTGAAGCGTAATAGCGTTATGACGCATTTAAAGGGCAGAAACTCATTTGATTAAACGAGGCACCAGTAGGCGTCATAGCGTTAGTAGAAACGTTGGGATTATTGGAATCAGAAAGGAGAAATATGGGCCTCGGATTTACTGGCTATGGGCACTAAATAAAAAAAGGGTCCTTACTATTACGTAAGAACCCCATAATCGCAGAAAAAAAGTTGTATGTGAAACCTAGTGGGAATCACAATAATATTTTAACATCTAAATATACAGTTGTCTATACATCAAATCGAACAACATAGTTATTTAAACGAAGGATCCCTAGATTTAGGGATCTAGGGCCTCTTGTGTTGGTATAACTCACACAATGTTATGAAAAGAAAAGAACTTACTGAAGATAACATATAAATATTTCGTAAATGTATCAAAAAAGTGAACAAAATAGTTATTTGAATGGAAAATGACAGCTGAAATATTAAAATCGTATCAGCTGTCACTAAAATAAAAATTCATTTTTATTAGTAGGTTTTTAGTTGGTATTTTTACTCTTCTTAGAAGAAATTGTACCAAAGATTGCTCCGGACATTGCGCCGATTAAAGTCATAAAAATTGCACTCCATACTGTAAATGACATAAATACACCTCCTAGAAATAAATTATTGTAACTATTTAAAACTATTGTTTCTTATTCTTTTTAATAGAAATCATAATTGCAACAACTGCTAAGAAAATAAGAGGAGACCACGAAAAGAAAGACATTTAGTATTCTCCTTTCAATATTAGTTTTAAATATTTTATAAACCAATTATTACATGTTTATAAATTGAACATATAGGATATGTAATATTGCATATGGAATTGTAGAATGTGAAGAAGCGAAGATGATAGTTGAACAAAAACACTGTTTTAATAGAGAACATTTAACAGGACCCGATTAGGGGGACGGGTCCTGTTAATGGAACGATAGATCTTTATGGGATTACCAACACATTACCATAAAAGGTAATTGACTTCCATTGATTGGATGTTGAGAAAGCTTTTTATAAATGCTTTGTTTTACACAACAAAGCAGCTAGCCAAATTAGCTAACTGCTCGGTTCTCCAAGCGGGAACAAGGAGAAAATCTGATGTCATATACATTATTGACGGAATATTGAATTTTATTCACGAGAGATTATATTCTGAAATTTGGATTATGATAGTCGATATTCTCCAGATTGACCAGAAAAGAACTAAAAGTTCTAGTGAAATTCCAAGGGTTCTTTTCTTAGTTTTTTGAGATTCTTTTATCAAATAGCCAACAGCACTAATTGCTATAAGAATGAAAAGAATAAGTTCGAGTGTAACTGGCATTCTATCTACTCCTAAAAATAAGTTTATATATAACGATTATAAAATATTTTAATGGTTGGTAGTAAAAAATTCAACTGAAATCATCAAAAACCACGATGTTATCGGTATAGAGGATTTGCAAGTATCGAATATGTTAAAGAATCATAAGTTAGCAAAAGCAATTAGTGAGGTATCTTGGTCGCAATTTTGATCCATGTTAGAATACAAAGCAAAATGGTATGGCAAACAAGTTATTGTCGTATCGAAAACATTTGCTTCCAGCCAATTATGTTCTTGTTGTGGATATCAAAATAAAGACGTTAAAAATCTAAACCTACGTGAATGGGACTGTCCTTCTTGTCGTGCAAACCATGATAGGGATATTAACGCAAGTATCAATCTAAAGAATGAAGCAATAAGGCTTCTAACCGCAAGGAATGCGGGGTTAGCCTAATCAATTAGAGTTCGATAGAACTCTTTACTTAGGAATCCCTCACTTCTAAACGAAGTGAAAGTGGGGGTAGTTCAATGGAGAGATGCTTTAGAGGGAAAAGTTATTGCTTTACTGCAATCAGTGATTTGCTAGAAATGGAAGCCGATTCTACACAGCTATCATGTAAAAACTGCAGATGTGGATTGTCTTTTTAAGAAAGATGATCTTGCAATGATTGTGCATCATGATGGAGTGCTAGAAGTGGTTAAGCGTGCAGAAAAAAGTAAACTTTCTGAAGGTAAATTTAAAAAGATAGAGTTTGTAATCCTATCTTTTTCTTATATTCAATTACTACAGAGGATTTAAATTCACTAAAAGAAAGGTAGAAGAGAATATGAATACATCTATGAAAAAAATCTAGTAAATTTATGAGTTGATTTTGCTTTCAAGCGCTTGTTTGGAGTAGAAGGAAACGAGGATATACTCATTGGTTTTCTTAATGCGGTATTACAATCCTCTTTAGATGAGGAAATTATTTCTTTGCATTTAGATGATCCACATCTTCCAAGGGAACAAAAGGATGATAAATTGTCTATTTTAGATTTACGAGCTATCCTTAATAGTGGTATAAAATTAAATATAGAGATACAGGTTCGTGACAAAAAAGACATGATCGAGCGATCTTTGTTCTACTGGGCTGGCATGTATTATTCTCAAATGACTCAGGGGATGAAGTATACAGAATTAAGACCAACTATTTGTATTAATATAGTGGATTTCATTCTGTTTCCAGGAGAAGAGGACTTTCATAATGTCGGTGTAGTCATGAACAAAAAATCGGAGCACATAATTTCAGAGAATAGGCAATTGCATTTTCTTGGGATTCCAAAGGTTATTCGAGAATGGCAAGAAAATCGAATGGATCCATGGAAGGATATATTAGCGCGTTGGCTATTATTATTTCCTGCATATGAAGATGAGAAATTAACTACAATCCTGGAGGGAATCGCGATGGAAAAAGATCCAGTTTTGAAAAAGGCAATGGAGGATTGGGAGCGTTTAAGTAGTGATAAAGACTGTTTACGCTTATATGAGGCGAGAGAGAAGGCAATAAAAGATAGAATATCAGAAATAGAGACGACAGAAGAAAAAGCTGCAAAAGAAGCTAGAATAGCAACTAAAATAGAGATGATTCACAATTTAATTAAAGTAGGTGTACCTATAGAGAAGATAGCGGAAGCCACTGAATTAAGTGTAGGAGAGGTTAATGAAATTTTTAAAAAATAAAGAGTAAATATAAATGATAAAAAACAGGTAATTGTGATTACGAACAATTACCTGTTTTTTATTCTTTTTGTTTGATGCCCAGTTTTTGATTACAACAATACTTTTTCTTGTTTTAGAGTTTCCTCTAATTCATAAAGAAATTTATTGTGTTGTTATTATAAAAAAAGAAGATATCGATTAAAATGTCTTCTTTTACTTGTACACTTAGTGTTAAGAAGGTATTGTATTGCTTAAAAACCATAAAAAAATATAACAATCATCGAGTAAGTCTATTATAGCATCAATAAATAAAGTTTTATATGCAATATTACATATATATAGATTTATTTATATTTTATCTATATAATTAAATTGTCTGTTTCTTGTTTTAATTCGTTTGTTTATTTTGGAGCGCTCCAGCAATGGAGCCTTTTTTTATGTAATAAAACATTTCTTTTGGATTACTTAGTTAATCTATATTAACTTTATCTTCTTAAGTAATATCTATATTTTACCAAATAGTTATACGGATAACCAGTTTTTTCTAATAATCTAATGGATTGATAATTTTACTGTTATTTGTTAATCCTTATAGGAAAATTTATCATACAATGAAGATTGAGAAATCAATAATTATAAAAAACTTATAGTATCTTTTGGGAAAATATTTATAATTTATATATTAATATGTTATAATTTCATCTCTAAAACTACCCAAAAAGGACTGCCTAATGGTGGTCTTTTTTATATTGGTGAGATTGTACTAGTATGATAGAAGAGGATTAACTGTATATTGTGAGGGTGATTGGTTATCCCTTCTTTCCATTTGGAAGGAAAGGGGGTGATATACCTATGGGGTTTTTGTTTAAGCTTCTAAAAGAATTTGTGAAAGCCATTGTACGTGAAGTTTCTGCGTATGTTTTTAGGAAAAAAATTTTAGAAAAAGATAACAAAAAAACCACTCCTCGTCGCCGTCCAAAGCAAAAGGGTGGGTTTCGTAAAAAATAAATGATATAACCACCACCCTGATGGTAGCAGTTATTAGAAGAAATGTTAGCGCATCTCTTCTTTTATTATATACGCAAGCAATTACTGTAATACTACTACAGTAATTGTATCAAACGTACATAGAAAATCAATGAGCACGTAATAGAGATAATGTACAAAAGAAAAGACAACTAAATGTGCCTTCCTCCAACTTGAATTACTTTAATTCTAAGAATATGTATTGGTCTCCCATTCAAGTATCATTTTTCTCAATGAATAATTGGGATATTTTAGGTTGTTTTTTACTGTTTTTATGTTAAGATATTTTGGTTGTTATTCATCTTATTTTAGGAGGTTGGAAGATCTGTTACATGCTTTTCATATGGATTTTAGTTTCTATACAGAAAATATAAAAGTTTTAGGATTATTAGGGAATTCTACTCGTTTATCAATTGTTTGTAAATTGATTACATATGGATCGTTGTCAGTTTCTGATTTAAGTAAGCAAACAAGAATTACAGAGGATTTGATTGTACAACATTTGCGTAAATTAGCCTTTGGAAATATTGTAATTAGTGAACGTATAGGGAAAAGGCTTTATTTTAAAATAAAAGATAATAAAACAATTGAGATTATTAAGGTATTAGGGTTACAAAGTTAAATTTAATTACTTTCGCTACAAATGATTTTGCTATAAATTAATTGTGCAAAATTACATTTAGCTCGCCTACGGAAGAAATAGGTGGGCTTTTTAATGTAGAAAAAAAGACACCAAAAGGTGCTTTCCTCCGACTTGATCCACTTTAATTTTAATAATATGTATTGGGCCCCTATTTAAGTGTTATTTTACGGCATTAAGTAATGCCAGTTGTTAAGAAAAAAGGCACTCCTTCGAGTGCCTTTTTCCTATTCTACTTTTAACTTAATTTCTTTACCTGTCATACCGCCACTAGCTTTTAAGAAAAGACCTTCAGCATCTTTTGGTATATCAAATACAATTTTACCTGTCTGTGTTAGACCGGGATTCAATTGTTTTAAGAAGAAGTCAGTTTTCCCACCATTAGTTAAGTCAAAAGATGTTTGACCTTGTGTTGAATATGTGAATTCACGACCTTTGTTATCTACTAATTTAAAACTATTAGCATCAACAGTAATAGCGTCTTTTTGATTATTAGTAAGTGTAACTTCTAAAATTTTAAAGACACCTTGTGCTTGTTCTTTTGTATATTCATTACCCACAGAATCTACTGTTTCCATAGATCCTACAGCGATTTTTACATCAGAAGATACACCTTCTTTTGATACTGCTTTAGTGTCTGTTGAAGTTTTTTCTGTTGAGTCTCCACCACCAGCGACCATAGCAATTATTCCGATTACAAATAAAGCTATAATGCCTAGGCATCCAAATTTAAATATTTTTCCCACGTTTGTTCCTCCAATTATGTAAAATATAAGATTGCCAAGCTAATAATAACAAACTATATATAAAGATATTGTCATATTATGTCGAAAGGAAATAAAAAAGATAGTTTAGAATTTTCAGGCTGAAATTCCGTCTTATGACCTATTTTTCCTCGCATCTTGGCAGTACTTCTTACTCATAAAAAAAGACACCCAAAGGTGCCTTCTTCCTACTTAAACCACTTTAATTTTTGGACTCTCATCCTCACCGAATGGAAAGTAGAGATGATTCAATTATGTACCGATCTGGAGCGTCTCCTATATAGTCAAAAGGATAACACGTTGTTAATGTTAATGTTGGCTCACTTTTTTCTACAATAACTGTTCGATCTTCTGAATCTGTTATCCAATGCTTGTTAATTGTATATGTATATGTTTTATTTTCATATTCCACAATAAGTTGGTCATTTTCCTTTAGTTGACCAAGCTCGGTAAAAACAGTATCTCTATGTCCACTTAAAACTGTATGGCCATTTCTAGATGGTGTAGTAGTTAAGTCACTAACAAACATACCTACACCCTTTTTTAGTACTTTATCATCAGCTCCCCAATATACAGAGTATTTCTTTTGTATTTTAGGGATAATTAAATACGCTACTTTATCTCCTAACTGATGGTTTACCTTTGAAGCGGGAATTTGTACAGATTCTTCAGGTTGTAATGAAGTTTCCGTCTCTGTCTCTGTTTGATTGCTATTTTGCGCTTCATTTTCTTTAGAAGGTGTGGAGGTCTCATATTGTTTAGCCTCGTTAGTTGTTAACGATTCTGCTGATTGTCTAGCACTATACCATTCTAGAAAATAATAGGAAAAGATAGTAAGTCCAATAATAGTTAAACATAAGCCTATCCATTGTTTTTTATTCACTCTTATCACTCCATTTGAAAACGACAGGATTTCTCCTGCCGTTTTAAGGAACTATTTTATGCGTTTGTCTTTTTACGACGGAACATTAATACAGATCCAGCTAATGCTAATCCTAAGCTTGCTAACATCATTGTAACACCGTTTGATGCTGTATTAGGTAATTTCTCACCTTGTTTTTTCGTTTCTTTTTTCACAGTTGTATTAGTATTTTTCTTTGTTTCTTTTACAGTTGTTTGAGGCTTAGTTTGTTCTTGTTTATTATTTGTTGTTTGGTTATTTTGTTTTGAATTCTCTTGTTTATTGTTTTCTTGTTTAGGTTGTTCTTGAGGATTAGTAGTTTCTTTATTTTCTGTTGTAGTATTTGTGCTCTTTGGATATTTATAATCTTCACATGGAATGCCGTCTTTATCATTATCTAAACGATGTGGATCATTCCCAACACCATATCCATTTTGATCCCAGAATGCTTGAGCATCTTGTTGACTTTTAAAATGTCCACAGTTTTTTGTATCATTAGGACTCTTAGCTGCAAATGCAGAAGAACTGTACCCCACTGTTAATAGTGTTACCGCTGTTGCTGAAGCTAATAATTTTTTCATAATTTTCTCCATCTCCCTAAATGGTATGTATTTACATTGAAATATTTTACATTTAAAAAATTAAAAATACAATAATAATTTGTAGATAAATGTAAGATTTCTAGATAATAATAGCAAATTATTAATTCGTATATTGTCATATTATGTCGAATGAAAATAAAAAAAAGACAACCTAAGGTACCTTCCTCTGACGTGAACCCGCTTAATATTAATAATATTTATTAGGACTCCTATCCGAATATTATTTAATATGTAAAGATAAAAGCTGACATTAATTCTAGGATGATAACACCAGCTGAACGGAATGGAATAAGCCAGTCGGCCTTCTTCAAACAGGTCAAAAATGGTATGAATTCATATGAAACAGCAAAGAAGGGAAAAGTGTACGCAGTGCATTTGGAATTAGTGAGAAAGAAAGGCAGTAAGAACGTTACTTTTTACTCAAGGGTTAAACGAGGGATGCAGATGCTACCTACTAGGAATAAAGCTCCAAGCAAAATTAAAGAATCAACTAAAACCAAGAACCGGTTTATCTGAGGCTTTCGAAATTTCTTTAGTATGCTAAAAACAGCACTCATTCCGAAACAAATATATTACAAAATCATTATTGCCTCTAATATATTGATAATTTAATTATATGCTGAAAAATATGTACATATAAATTTTAAAAAAGTCCTTATTTGAATAAAAAATGGTCCTTAAATTACGTAAGAACCCCATAATCGAAGAAAAAAGTCGTATGTGAAACCACGTGGGAATCACAATAATATTTTAAAACCTAAATATATAGTTATCTATACACAGTTGAACAAAATAGTTATTAAAACGAAGAAGCTCTAGATTTAGGGATCTAGAGCTTCTTGTGTTGGTATAACCCACACGGTTTATGAAAAGAAAAGAACTTACTGAAGATAACACATGAATGTTTCATAAATGTATCAAAAATGTGAACAAAATAGCTATTTTATGTAGTTGAGTAGGTAAGATGAGGAAAACGTCCATAACGGTTGCTTTTTTCATAGTTATATAGAAATTACACATTAAACGTATTTAATGAGTCATCTAGGTATAAAGATAATCGATAATCATACAATGATATGGAAGGGTCTTTTCTAACGTGTTAGTTACCTCAAAGTATATGTATCTTTTGGCGCCTGGGCGAGGGTGCTTTTTTTGCACATTCTGATAAGGACAAGCATATAATGTAATAGGACGAGTTCTTCGTGTCCTATTCAATGCTCAGAATAAACCCCAATTCACATTGAGAGCGCCAATAGCGAGGGTGCTCTCTTTATATTGAAAATAAAACATAAATATATATAATATGATTAATGGATTTTCATTTTAATCTGAGGGGTACAAATTCGATGCGACGTAAAAAGGATTTGTTGAAACAATGGAAGGTAGATTTGCAGGCTGTTCAAGAAGAAAAGAGGATGAAGAAAAAGACTAAGAATAAGAAATATAGCATCCCTGGTAATACAGCTGGATTCATGAATGGGAAGAATACTTATCGTAAAGAGAATGGGGTATGGAAACAAAGAAATAAATAATGTGAGGATATAATGATTTTGATTAAGTGTATAGCAATTATCGTAGGCGCTGCCGTGATCTGGGTGGCGTCTTGTTTGCTGTTAAGGAAAGATAAGGCGTGAGATAGACTTGCAAATTGAAATATTATTAGTTTAAAACATGGGCTAATAAACAAACTATTTCTACCTTTTAGTCATAGAATATGATGAATTCTATTTTAGAGGAGGGAATCATATCTATGGGATGGGATAATAATTTTGGACATTCTCGAGATTGTAATAGATTTTGGGATGATTTAGTATTTTGCGGTTGCGGCCGTAGACGAAGAAGAAACGATTTTAACGACTGTCATTGTAGACGTGACTGCGATTGTGATGAGTGTCGTCGTAGACGTAATCATGACCGCGATCGTGAGCATGATCATGGTGACCATCGAGATTGGTAAAGTCTTTTGAAAGAGTGCATATTTTAATAGCACTCTTTTTTATTATTTTTTTAATTACTAATTATTAACTAGAAGGATGCAGTTTCGATTTTATTTAACATTTTACAAAACAAACGAACACAAAGAACGAAAATAAATTTCAACTGTCTAAAAGTTGATGCTTTTAGATGATGTGGGAAAATGCTGTGAAAAATTATTGAAATCATACCTTATATTTATCTAAGAGTTAGTCTGAAATAGAGTATATAAAACAATGATAAATTTTAAATAATATTAGGGGATGACTGATGAAATTAGTGTGATATGTACGAGCTAGTATAAGAGAGCAAGATTTAGAATTGCAATTTAACACGGGAGAAACTTATGGTTCTACAAAAATATTCACTGGAAAGTAGAATGGAGCGAAAAATCTTAAGGAAATATAAAGTTGTTGAAATTTTTATGTGAATTCATTAATATGTAATTGTATTTATTGTTTATTTGATTCTGTTTATTCTCACACTTTATGAGTTGTGGTTGAGCTGTAGAAGCAAGCTGAGTCTTGTTTTAATTCTGAAAGGGCTTCTTTGAGCCGATTAGTGTATATATAGCTTATTTTGCTATATACATTTTTAATCGACTTTAAGAAGTCCTTTTTGTGTTGTTTCCAAATCTGTTTGATTGGAGAACCCATTATCACATTGGGAAAAAATTTTTATTTAGGGGACTTAATTATGATTATCTGTTATGAAGTATCATTATTTTATTCTGCACATCCAGATGGTCCTATTCAAAGTTTACGTGCATTACAAGCACTTAATCCGATAAAAGAGGGTGTATTCTCTTTAACAGGTGTCAGCGTATCGTAATGAATAATTTACAGAACCATATGGAAATATGTAGTCAGAGGGAATGACAGAAATCCGTAGTGAAGAATTACTATGAATTTCTATCTTTTATTTTATCAGGAGCAATAAAGACACGTATGGAACGTAAGATTGACAAAGAATTCAAGAGATTTACACAAATGTTGGCTTATTTTTATGAAAAATAGGTGGAAAATTTGATGGAATGTCTTATCGAGCGAAAGTGTCTGTGTACTTTGTGATACAACAATTTAGTTAGATAAGAAGAGAAGCAAAAAGTATTAGTCTACAAATCACAAGATGTTTGCTAGAGCATTTGAAGCATACGTGGAATCGGATTTGCAAGATCAAGAACATAGAAATGATTATTTAGTTTGTAATGCGTATCCTTTTGTATATCCATTAGGTGATTATACGTAATATCCTAATGTAATTATAAAAAGTTTAACGGAAGTAATAGTCCCATATATAATAAACAGTATATAAGGAGTGGGGAAAAATGAATTATAACATTCAAAAAGGACAGTTTCGTTTAACAAGTGCTTATCCGAGAGGTAGCTGGTGGGAGTTTTATCGTATACCTTGTCCAGTTTGTTATGATACAGGTAATTGTATGCTGCACGTTTCGCAAGATAAGGTAGCATGTACACGTGTAGAAAGTAAATGGATTTATGGAAAAAACACGGGTAATCCAAGCTACATTCACTACATAAAAGGAAAAGATAAATATCAATTGCCTGAGGTGGATGAAATTCAGATTCATGATAAGAAAAGTAATGAGGAATTAAATGTGTTTAATCGTAAATTAATGGAGTTCATATCATTAAAAGAGCATCATCATGCACATTTATTAAGAGATAGAAAAATGAGCGAGGAACAAATACAAGTACGTCATTATCGTTCTTTCTTAAAACAACAAATTGTGTTAGAGGAGGATAATACGTATACGACTGTTTGGGAGCAGCTATTTAAACAGATGGGGAATAAAAATTGCTGGCAGGGGATCCCGGGTTTCTATGAGATGAAGAAAGGTCAACTTTCTCTTCGTTTGATGTCAGGCTCTCCTGGTATGTTGATTCCTTTTCGGAATCAGTACAATCAAATTGTTGGATGGCAAGTTCGTGTGGATGAAGTGAAAAACTCCGTTCATGTGAAATCTGCACCTACTGGAGTTCAAACAGAATTAATCGAACAGCCTAATGTTGTGAAGATAACTAAAAATGGTAATTGTATCTTTGAAGGCGAACTAGAAGTGAGCAAAAAGGTAGAGATTCCATTTCAAGAGGGACAAATTGTTGTAAAGATACATAAAGGGCAAAAATATCTCTGGCTCTCATCAGCAAACAAAAATCATGGAACTGGGGCAGGCGGTAGTGAAAATCCACTTCCTGTGCATGTGGCGGTACCAAGTTCTCATTTAAAACATTGGAATTCTGGTACACTTCATCAAACTAAATCAGTAATGATTACAGAGGGAGCTATGAAAGCAGATCTGGTTGCTGATTTGCTTTCAAAGAGATTTAATAAAGAGGAGCTTTCTGAAATAGGAACAACCGTTCTTGCGATTCCTGGTGTAAATGCTTGGCGAATTACTATGCCTGTATTAAAGGATATGGGTGTAGAAAATGTCTATTTAGCGTTTGATGCCGATTTAGTAGAGAATCAAAAAGTAAGAAAAGCTCTTATAGACTTTGCGACAAAGTTAAAGACAGAGGGCTATAACGTAATCGTAGCTGCATGGAACCCAGCACAAGGTAAGGGGCTGGATGATGCAATGCAAGCGGGATTTAAACCTGTATTTCAGATGTTGTGAAATTTAAAAAGTAGGTTGGTATTTTCATAAATAGGTAGATTGAAAAAGATAGAATTTTTAATTCTATCTTTTTCTTATATCCAATTACCACAAAGGATAAAAATTCACTAAAAGAAAGGTAGAAGAGAATATGAATACATCTATGAAAAAAAGTCTAGTAAATTTACGAGTTGATTTTGCTTTCAAGCGCTTGTTTGGAGTAGAAGGAAACGAGGATATACTCATTGGTTTTCTTAATGCGGTATTACAATCCTCTTTAGATGAGGAAATTATTTCTTTGCATTTAGATGATCCACATCTTCCAAGGGAACAAAAGGATGATAAATTGTCTATTTTAGATTTGCGAGCTACCCTTAATAGTGGTATAAAATTAAATATAGAGATACAGGTTCGCGACAAAAAAGACATGATCGAGCGATCTTTGTTCTACTGGGCTGGCATGTATTATTCTCAAATGACTCAGGGGATGAAGTATATAGAATTAAGACCAACTATTTGTATTAATATAGTGGATTTCATTCTGTTTCCAGGAGAAGAGGACTTTCATAATGTCGGTGTAGTCATGAACAAAAAATCGGTGCACATAATTTCAGAGAATATGCAATTGCACTTTCTTGAGATTCCAAAGGTTATTCGAGAATGGCAAGAAGATCGAATGGATCCATGGGAGGATATATTAGCACGTTGGCTATTATTATTTCCTGCATATGAAGATGAGAATTTAACTACAATCCTGGAGGGAATCGCGATGGAAAAAGATCCAGTTTTGAAAAAGGCAATAGAGGATTGGGAGCGTTTAAGTAGTGATAAGGACTTTTTACGCTTATATGAGGCGAGAGAGAAGGCAATAAAAGATAGAATATCAGAAATAGAGACGGCAGAAGAAAAAGCTGCAAAAGAAGCTAGAATAGAAATGATTCATAATTTAATTAAAGTAGGTGTACCTATAGAGAAGATAGCGGAAGCCACTGAATTAAGTGTCGAAAAGGTTAATGAAATTTTAAGAAACAAAGAGTAGATAGAAGTAGTGAAAAACAGGTACTTGTGAAAAACGCACAATTACCTGTTTTTTGTTTCTAATGAATAGTTTGATAAACACAAGGCTTAGACACTCCTTAATAGGTAGTATACTCTTATTAAGGAGCATAATAAGTTGTTGGAGAGATTAAAATGAATAAGAAAAAAGAAGCGCATACCCTTAGAGATAAAATTCCAAAATGGATAAAATAGAATTATGTTGCTCACTGAAAGAAGAAATGAATGCTCTAGGTCTTAAGGACGGTAATATTTTTAAAATTCTTATAGTATGGTACGATCCTAACAAAGAGGGTAGAAATAAAGGTGTAAACAAGGACTTGTTTTTTTAAAATCGTATTGCTATAATATAAAGGTAATAAGATTTTACAATAAAAATATAAAATTAATCAGTTCGCATATAAGAGAAGACCTCAATATGCGCCATGTCCTTAGGGGACGTGTGCGTGTATTGAGGTCTTTTTGCGTTTTGCGAGCAAAAACACACCTGGAGGTGCAGGAATTATGTTGAATTGGTTGTCTGCAAAACTTATGACAACATCAGTAGGAGATTTCCTATTGGCAAAAAGTAGCTTTACGAAGGGTCTTGGTGGTAGTGGTAGTGGTGCCAATGCTGAAACCGTTCAAAAAAGCATGAACACTTTGGTGAAAACCTTAATTGGTTTTGGGGGAATTTGGGTGGCAGCTTGCGTTGTATTTGCAGCTATTAAACTATCTGGTGCACAAGGGAAGAATCCTGAAAACCGTACACAAGCTATGATTGGTTTAGCTTGCGCAGCAATTGGAGGCTTTGTAATGATCAAAGCGTACGATATCGCTGCTTGGGTTACGACAATCTAACATAAGAGTTTGTACAAGCTCTCCTCGATTTGGGGAGAGCTTCTCTTATACAAGGGAGGAAAAAGAATGAGAAAAGTAACCGTTCCTGTTGATATGACTTCGGAACAAAAAACACTACTAGGTGTGCTGAGCAAGCGCCAATTGATTTATCTATTGGGTGGCGGAGCATCCCTTTATTTATATGTACCATTTTTATGGCGACTATTTGCACCTATTGATGCAGTAGTAGCATTTTTTATTTGCTTAATTTTAGCATTACCAACGGTAGTAAGTGTAATAGCGTTTGCGTTTATATATAAAGAAAAACAACACATGTATCTAGATAAGTATTTAATTATTAAAATGCGTAGCCGCTCCGAAAAAGGTAAGTGGAGAAAAGGGTACGAGCCAACTACATGGGCAAAGGAGAATCTGTAAATGTTAGAAATGATATATTTTGCGGCGATAGCCATTGTAGGATTTTTCTTTTATCGGAAAATGAATGGAAAACCGCTGTTTGGTTCTAAGAAAAAAGGGAAAAAGCAAGGTGGAGTAGAGAAACACACTACTGAAAAAGCTGGAAAGAAAAATAAAAAAAATATGTCTGCTGAATCGGAAATTGATGAGGATAATGTTGACTTCTTTCGTATTTTTGTAGAAGACATTAAGGAAATTGATAATCATATGATTCGGTATCATGATGACACATTTGTCCTGATTGCGGAAGCACATCCAGTTAACTATTATTTACTTTCCAATATGGAACAAGAAGCGATTGATATCAAAATTGAATCATGGTTAACCACATTAGAGTTTAATACGAAAGTATATATTCAAAGTAAGTTTGTAGATTTAACAGATCCTGTACGAAAAATGACAGAAACGATGAAAGGTGCGAAGGACCTTACACCAGAGACGGTTCTATATGGTCAAGAAGTTATTGATAATTTAGAGTACTGGCAACGTTCGCAACCTCGATATGAACAAAAACGTTATTTAATTTATCCATACAAGGTTGATATTAGTACGATTACGGCTGATACAGAGGACGAGTTAGAAGAAAAGATTGTAGATAAGGCATTTAACGAACTATATCGTCGTTATAATGCATCTCGAAATCTACTATCGAAAGCAAAAATTAATGTAGAAATGTTAACGAAAGATAAATTAATAGAACTTTTATATGTAGCATTTAACCGTCGTAAAGCTATAAAAGCTCGTTTCCAGGATTTAATTGAAAACGAGAATTTCTCCCTCTATTCAACAGGGGAAACGAATGAAAGAAAACTAGAGTTAATGAAGAAAGTGCTAGCGGAAGAAAAGGCAGAAAAATCAAATAACGGGGTGGCGTAAACATGAAGTTGTTCGGAAAAAAGAAAAAGGAAAAGAAAAAAATAGAAGCAGAAGAGAGGGACGAATTGGAGCTAGAGGAGGAAGAGTTGGAAGAAGAGGAAATACCGACGCAATTAGACAATCAAACAACAGTGTTTGATGTTATTGCTCCAGAAGGAATGAAAATTGATGCAGAAGATTATGGGGTCATTAAACAATCTTTAGGAAGTAATACGTTCTTTCGTCCGTTTTATATTCCACGTGATGGGTACCCGCGTATGATGCAAACCAATTGGCTCAACATGTTAACTTCGGCTGGGGAAGTGGATGTCATGATCGATATTCATAAAGAACCAAAAGCTAAAGCAATGCGATCATTAGATATGCAGCTGACGATGTTACGTTCCAATCTTTCTTTCCAACGTACACGAGGAAACATTGACCAAGAAAAAGACTTAGATGCAAAAATTCAAGATACAAACAATTTAATGGATGAAATCCAGTTCAATGAAAACGACTCCTATATGGTGAGTACAATGGGTGTTGCTTACGCAGAATCAAAGAAAGAATTGGACGTTTTATGTGAGTATATTGAAGATGAAATGCAAGCATCTCACTTTAAGATAGCAAGTACTTGGAATCGTGTGAAGAGTGGTTTGAAAGCTGTTATGCCGCTAGGAGCACTAAATACGTTACAAGATACCTATCGAAATATCGATAGACGTGCGTTATGTACATTTGCACCTTTTGTGTCAGGTTCTGGAAGGTTTAATGGTGGGATACCAATAGGAAAGAACAAAATTACTGGGCAAGTAGAATTTTTAAATTCATTCGGGAATGCAGATTATCGTCCTCCAAACTATAACATTGGTGTAACAGGGATCTCAGGTTCCGGAAAAAGTTTACTTTTAAAAATGAAGTTAGCCCGTGAAACGTCACTTGCAGATACGCATGCAATGATTATCGATCCAGAAGGAGAATTCGTAAAAATTACAAAACGTCTAGGTGGCATTAATTTAAATATTTCACCTGAAAGTAATATCATTATCAACCCTTGTGCAATTGCTGTAACAGAACTTCAGATTACGGATAAAGATGAAGAGCTAGAAGCACTTGAACAATATGATAAGAAAGAACTTGTAGAGCGTGATGGCGTGAAGTATGTAAGGTTTGTACCGATTTTAGAGAAAATCAATGAAATACTTGGATTCTTTGACATTATTATTCGCGGACAAGACTTTGATCAACCAGGATTAAATGTATTCCAGCGTACAATGCTAGAAGATGCAATTCGTGAAGTGTTTGATAAACATGGTATTACCTCACACCCTTCATCTTTATATATGGATGAAGTGAAGAAGGTGGATGGACAATTAATTCAGTCTCAAGTGAGAAAGCCAGAACCAGAGTTAAAAGAAATCTACGATGTCATAGTAGAACATCATCGAGACGATGTGAAAGCAGAAGAGTTAATTGCTGCGATTCGTCCATTCTTACGCGATGGTTCAAAACCATTATTTGATGGACAAAGTCATTTTGGCCGTGGTGTAGAAACACAGTTAAATGAATCTCGTGTTGTTAATTTTAATATTAGTCATTTAGAAGAAGGATTCTTAAAACCAATCGCTTTCCACGTTATCTTGAACTATATTTGGGAGCATTGGATTAAGAGTCCAGAACACGCTATCAAGCGAAAAGTATTATATGTGGATGAGATGTGGCAGTTTATCGACTATGAACAAACGGTTAACTTCTTGGAAAAAGTAGCACGTCGTTCACGTAAAAGAAATGCTGGTATGTGTTGGGCGAGTCAGGACTTCGTTCGTATTTTAGAAAATGTAAAAGCTCGTGGTATCTTGCAATCTACTTTCTCCTATTTCTTCTTAGAACAAAATAAGATAGATAAGAAAAAGATCCAGGAGAACTTTAACTTAACTGCTGGGGAGCTTGATATTATTCTCAACAACCCTGGAAAAGGAGAAGGGATTTTCCGAGTAGGAGATAGTTCGGTTTGGATTCAAACTGATCCATCTGACAAAGAAATGATGTTCATTGAATCGAATGAAGCGGTACTACAAGAGCTTTTAAACAATATGAAGAAAGTACAAGGGTACGCAGGATAATAGCGTACTCTTAAAAAGGAAGGTGAAATTATGCTTGAGAAAATAGTAGAGTGGGTCGGAGGCTTAATTATTGCTATAGTAAAGGCTTTTCTTAGTCCGGTGTATGCAACTTTGGATCCGCTGCCAGTTTTAGTGTTTGGAGGAGAGGGAACAGAAGGAAAGGGGACAAACTTAGATTTCTTATTTTCAGGTAATTCTTTAACCAAAGTATTAGACACAGGCATGCCTGCCATGTTCAAGCTTGTTGCTTTTTGTGTCCTTGTCAGTGTAGTTATTACGGCGGCAAAATATTCGGCAACAGCTATTAATCCTAATAATAGAACAGCATTAATAGAGTATGCGAAGGATTTGATGATCATTTCAATTTTTCTTTGGCACCTCGATTACTTCTATACACTCATATTTGAAATCAATTCTTGGATAATAATAGAGTTTAGAGACGCTGTTAATGTAGCAAGTGGGGGGAATTTTGATCCAGATAAGGGTACTAAATTTCTACAACCTGGATTTGGTGGGGCTGGACTTACCATTACTGAGCTGGGTTTGAAAGGTCATGAAAATGACTATATGTTTATTATATTTGGTTTATTTATAGAAGCTGGTCTCATCGTCTGGGCAAACTTTTACTACTTAATGCGAGCGGTGTCACTATACGTTTTAATGTTAATTGGTCCGTTAATGGTAGGTATGTGGCTATTTCCACAAAAGAAACAACAGACATTATATTGGATACGTGAATTTATAGGAGCGGTGTTCATACAAGCAATTCATGCGATTACCTTATGGCTCATTATTTCTTTAATTGGAGCAGCAAATAGTCCGTTAATCAAATTAATTTTACTTGCTATGTTTATCCCAATAGGTGAGATTGTGAAAAGTTTTATTGGCCTTAGTACCAATGCATCAGGTGGTATTCATAGAGCAGGTACGATGATGGGTATGGGTGCTTTAGCAAGTGTGGCTGGACTGGTTAAAGGTGTTCGTGATGACTATCGTAATTCAAAAGCAAAACCTGATGATAAAGGGGATAAAGAAAAGACAAAAGAAGATGCTGATAACCCGAAAGATGCATTAGGAGCGAATTTAGGGACAGATGTTGGTACAACATCTCGTGCAGCTCGTATGTTAAAAGCTGGTCAAATTGGAAGTTCAATTGGTAAAGCGGCTGGTGGACTTGCAGGTATGACAGCAGGAGCTGGTCTTGGACCAGAAGGAATGGCAATAGGGACATTCGCTGGCAGTAAAGCGGGCGGATTTACTGGTGCAGTTACTGGAAGATCTGCTGCTGCAGTTGGCGAAGGGGCTGTAGCCTTAGGAAAACATATTGGTTCCAGTGTAAAGAAGGGTGCGGACACGTATTCAAATCTAAATGGCGAATCTTATCCGGAACTAACCGATGAAGATATCGCACAGGATTTAGCTACAAAAGACTTTGAAAATTGGAAAGCAGATAATCCGGATTCTGCAGTGGCAAGTCGCTTGAAACAAGCATTCCCTGGTGCGTCCGATGCGGAGATTGCTAAAAAAGTAGCGAAAACAAATAGTGATCAAATGTCTCGTTTCTCAAATCAGCGGAAACAGGATTTACAAAATATGAAGAAAGCCGCTACACCATATGGAAATGCTAGAGATTTAGTAAAGGCTGCAACGAATGCATTCCAAAAGGGTTATGAGGCAGACCATAAAGATACGTTTATGAGTCAGTTACCAGAAAATATGTCAGCAGAAGAGAAAGAGAACCATTGGAACGACCATCTGAACACAAAAGTACAAGGATTTAGAAACCACGCAGAACAAGCTGCAACAAAAGCAGGAGCCATGCCAGTTGATGCGAAGGACAAACAAGGAAATAATCTGTTTGATAAGTCCTATGTGAATAAAGATGCGTTTGCTTCCCGACTTGCATTAGGAAAAGTCGGAAAAGCAGTCGAGGATGTAAAAGGAGAAACGTTGGAAAGTGGCCATCAAAATATGGGACAAGTCGGTGCTCTTGTCGGTGCTTCTACTGCTGCATTTAAGAAAGCGTATAGTGCAGACCATAAGGCTGGATTTATGAAACAATTCCCTGCAGATATGCCGCAACAAGAAAAAGAAGCAGCATGGAATAAGCATTTAGATCAAAAAGTACAAGGCTTCAAAAATTATGCACAACAAGCGGCGGAATCAGCTGGTATTGTACAGCAAAAAGACGGTACAAACTATGCGAATAAAGAAGCTTTCGCTTCTCATTTATCACAACAGTTACAAAAAGATCCTGGTTTAAATGCTATGGGTATATCCAGTTCGGCAGGTATTCAGAAGGCAGTTAATGGTGTGAAAACACACGGTTTGACAAGTGGAAATGGAAGTCAGCAAGCAAAACAAGTAAGTAATGTTGGGAACCTAGTACAAGCCTCTACAGAATCCTTTAAACAGGGCTATGCAGCAGAACAACAGGCAAGCTTTATGAAAAAGTTGTCTCCAACTATGTCTCAACCACAAAAAGAGCAAGCTTGGCAGTCGCACCTAAATGAAAAAGGAAATGAATTTAAAGCAGTTGCACAACAAGCGGCAATACAAGCGGGAGCGATGCCCGTACAGGCAAAAGATACGAGTGGTAAGAGTCTACATAATCAATCCTATATTAATAAAGATGCCTTTACTTCGCAATTAACAAAAGGTTTACAAAGCCATGCAAGTCTTGGAAAGGTAAGCCAACAAGTAGGTTCTGGAATTACTAGTGCGATTCAAGGTGTTCGTTCACATGGTGTTGAGACAGGTGGCGCAATCAATAAAGCTGTATATGCAGCGACACAAACGCAAGCGAGTATAGCACGTGCAGGAGGTTTTTCCGTTGCGGAAATTGAACGCTCTTATGCAGATGCATCAACAAGTGTAGCGAACATTGCACAAAGTGCTGGTAAAATGTCTATCCCAACTTCCGCAGTGGGACGTATGACACAGCAAAGTACAAAACTCGGCATGAGTGTAATGGAAGGTGCGAAACACCTTATGCTTGCGGATCGCATTGATACAGTATCAAATGCATACTTAAGTGCCGCGAGTGCTGTACAACAATCCGGAGGGAATGCAGTACAAAGAGTGATAAGTGGGACTACTGCTGCTGTTAATACATCATTAGGTGGGAATGCAGCAGAGCGTCACTATAATGTGACAAAAGGCTTAAGTTACGCTGCAGGTGTGATTGGTGGTGCGGGCGCTTATCAAGCAACTGCACGTATGGTAAGTAAACATAATCCGTATAACAGTGCAGTCCGTACAGAAGCAAAAGAGATTCAGGAAATTCAACAGATGGTACCGACAACAACAGATCATACAGGCGCGCAATCGATTGTAAAAGGTGCCGTACGTCTTGTGACGACAAATAATAAATCTTGGATTGAAGCAAAAGACGCTAGTGGTATGACGCAAGTTGTATCTCGTTATGGTAGTGGAGATAGCAGTATACGATCTGGACAAGTCGTATATCAGGACTTAAATATTTCAGATGGACAATTAACGCAGTATCGTAATGGTGCGAAAGCATCTCCGGCTTATATACAAGATTCAAGTGGTGGAAAAATCAATATCAATCGCTCAATCAATGTAAATCCAAATCAATTAGTAGGAAACCAAAATCAAAGACCGTTACAACAGAAACCGGTATTTAATGAACCACCACTTACGGTCAATCACAAAGTAGACAATGGTCACTTCTATATGTCTGATTTAGACCAAGGTGGCTATAAGAATGTACAAATGGTTGTAGAAAGAGATCGTAGTTACATGGTTGCGACAACAACAGACGGTACAGTGTCACGTATTTCGCCGTTCGGAAAAGGAGATACGCGCTTACAAGCAAACCAAAGGATTGAAAGAGTCTGTGAAGTGAAGGACAGTAGTATTAAGCCAAGAGAAGAAATCCTAGTAACACATACACAGGACGAAGTTGTTCGTACAGAGACGCATTTAAATTTATCAGAACATGACCCACAAAATCTGATTCCATTTGCGCCAAACCCTCGCTTAGCACAGCGAAGAGGAAGAAATTCTCAAAATGGAAAATATGGTGTGATAAGTCTATGAGTCAAAATCCTAACGATCCAAATGAACAGAAAAAAAGTAATCCTTTAAAAGATGTAGCTTCCCACTTTATTAAGAAAAAAGGGATGCAAGCGCGCGGGAAGATGGCAAAATTGGCAGGAAAAGCAGGAAGGGCGGCAGCGAAAGCTGCTGCCAAAATGCTAAAAGCAGGTATATTAAAAATTGTGGGTGCTGTTGTGGCAGCGGTTGGAGTACCTGCCGCTTTAATTATGGGAGTAATTATTGCTGTGTGTGTGATTTTAGTCTCTTTTGTACCTTTTACCGATGATGAAGGTAAGACAGAGGAACAAGTAAAAAAATATATGGAAGTTTCAATGGCATTGAATGTGGATTGGAAAGAGGTTGTCGCATTTGATATGGCGCGATACGATAATGATTTGACTGGTAAAGATCCGCACGATGCTATATCATATTTCTTGGATATCCAATATGAAGAATATACGGAAAAAGAGGTATGCGAGGCAGGACCGAATGGTCCTTGCGAAAAAAAGAAAAAGGAGATGCAAAAAACAAAATCTGAAAATTACTCCGGACCAGATGTAAAAAAGATATTAGGAGATACAGATTTTAAGAAAAAAATAGATGAGATTAATGCGAGTGGAAGTAAAAAAGTGACAACATCTTCTCATGGGCTAGAGAAAGCGATGGAACTCGCAAAGTTTAGTAAAAGTCAAAAAGAGCGTGCGCGTGAGATATTAGAAGCCGGGATGTTAGAAGGTATGTATGGACATCTTGCTCCTACTACTGGTGGATTTATTGGTGGTATGTGTGTAGGTAATGTGAGTCCTGGCGGAGAGCCTGTTAACCTTAATGCAAAAGTTACAGGATATCTTCCTAAGATTAAAGAAATGGCAGAAAAACATGGTGTTGCTCAATATGTTGGTATTTTGGCTGCTCAAATGATGCAGGAGTCACAAGGAGAGGGAAATGACCCGATGCAAGCGGCAGAAGGGAGTCATGGAAACTTAAGTTCATATTGTGTAGGTCTAAAAGGAAGTGCCCGTATAGGGTGTATTAAAGACCCGAATATTTCCATTGAAGCAGGCGTACAAGAATTTAAAGATGTGTTAGGAAAGGCAAATGGAGATATAGCACTTGCCTTACAGAGTTATAATTACGGTCCTGGATTTATTAGTTATGCATTAGCAAGAGGTGGATATTCAGAAGAAACAGCTATTGCGTTTTCTAGGGAGCATGCTGATGAAAATAGAGCTGGGTGCAAAGATCCAAACAATTTTAGAACTAAAGTCGGAGCGTGCTATGGGGATTATACTTACGTTTCTAAAGTTTTGAAATATTACAAAGATTTAGGTTGTGTAGCAGATGTATCTGGCGAATGGATATCTGATAAAGGTTGGAAATGGCCAACGAAAAGCGGGCGTATTACAGGTACATTTGATGAAATTCATGCTAGCAAACCGCATAATGCTGTAGATATTGGGGCCATGACCGCCGGAAAACCAGGAGACCCCGTATGGTCGATGGAAGCTGGTATGGTTACGGATAAAACAGGAAATGTAAACAACGGTGGTTTAGGAGTCTATGTTGACCATGGAAATGGCATTGTATCTCGTTACTTACATTTGAGTAAAATCTTAGTTGCACCAGGAACGATGGTAACAAAAGGACAGATTATTGGGGAAATGGGGGGATCTAACTATGTCGGTGGTATTCTTAATATGTTTGGATACGCTGTCCATTTAGATTTCCAAATTCGTATTAATGACCAGCCAACGGATCCAATGAAATTCTTTAAGAAAAATGATGATCCAGGGTTATCATCAGGTGGTGCTCCTACAATGACAAATGCTAAACGACAAAAAGTATTAGAAGAAGCAAAAAAATGGCTTGGGCAAGGGAAAGTGAGCTATGTATCCGGTGCTAGAAATCCAGCTGCAGGTAGTGCAGATTGTTCTGGATTCACACAATATGTATTTAAAACCAGTATAGGTGTCCAGCTAGGAGATTGGACAGGTGCTCAAATTGGACAAGGAAAACAGGTGCCAGATATCGGTCGTGCACAACCAGGAGATTTAATTTTCTATGAAAATCCGAACCATGTATCAATTTATTTAGGAAATCAGAAAATGATTCATATTGGTGATAATAAAGGTGTACAAATTACAGGTCTAAACTATACTGCTAGAGGACAACATATGACGCAAATACGTAATGTTATAGACTGATAAGGGATGAGAGTAGATGAAGAAAATAATCAGGATTTTATCCAATATGCCTCGTAAGTACTTGGTCATATTAGGAATTATCGTAATAGTAGTAGGTGTTGCTACCTATAATACTATTCATCGTTATATAATGAAATTACAAGTACAGGAGGAAGAGCAAGTAAACCAAGATGAAATAGAGATATTTGGAGATAAGCCAAAGGGATTTGATACAAAAGAAGAGGAATATATCGCGAAAACAAAAACAGTAGAGGACTTACTACGAAAAATATCTAATAGTAGTTATGATGTCCCGTATTTGTTTACAAAGGATGGATTTGGTATTGAACCAATGAAAATGACAAGTAATGAGCGTATGCTGGCTACAGAAGCTGTACAACGATACTTCCTAAATGGGGATCAGTTTTACAATGCACGTATTACCAAAATTGATCGTGGGAAAAAAGTAGATACGTTTCATATTGAAGTTTTAATTCAACAGGTAAACTTCTTAGAACCACGACAATTTAAAGTGCAGGTAAACAAATATGCACAAATTGTAACACCAATTGCACAAATTCCACATGGTCAAGAAGAAGTGCCTGTGGATTAAGAGAAAAGCGAGGGTTGTGGATGTAAAGCACAACCCTTTATAAAATTTAAAGAAGTTTTGTTTTTGTTTGGGTAATGGATATTTGTTAGTAGAAAATTAGTAAAAGTAGATTGTGAGATAATTCCTGTGAAGGAAAGAATTACTTTAGCGTAAAGAAACCTTTTCGAAGTGTAATAAAAAATATGATGCTTTCATAATTTAAAAAGTTCCACATGATATTGTATATATGTCTTTATAATTGTACAAATTTGAAAAAGAATTTCTAGGTGATGGTAAATGTCTAAAAGAAGAAGGATGAATATAATAATTTGAATGCTACTAATATATATAAATCAGCTTATGTTATTCTTATTTATTTTATTATGAATCAATTTATAGGAATAATAGGTGTGCAGTTATTGGCTAAGACTGGTTGGTATGATATTCAGGGGAATCAAGAGCAGGCGATTCAACAGATTTTAGTACATTGGGAGCTAATTGGGTTTCTACTTATATTGATTATCATTTTTACCATATATAAGAAGGAATGGGTTTATAAATCTATGTTATCAATTAAATTATCAAAAACCTCATGTGGATGGATTCTAGTTGGAATTGTTTTAGTTTTCTTTGCACAGATAATTGGTAGTTTTTTAGATAAAAGTTTATTTCAAATTTCTACGCAATCAGAAAACACATCTAGTACAGTTGTAGCTGCATCAATTTCACCTATTGCAATTATATCAATTGTAATTCTTGCTCCATTGGTAGAGGAACTGGTATTCCGATATGCTACTATGAATATCTTAATGAAGAAATTTAAAGAAGTAGGGAGTATTGTAATTAGTGCATTGTTTTTTGCAATAATGCATTTTGACTTCCCATTTATATTTGGTTATTTTTTTATTGGTTGTGTATTGGCCTTTGTATATAAACAATCAAAACAATTATTAGTTTCTTATATAGTACATGCTATGATGAATTTTATTGTATTGATGATTCATATTAGGCAAGTATGATTTTGATCTACTATATAGTATTTTTGTAATGAGATATATCTTGAGAAAATAATAGATGATAGATTTATATTCTTAACAAAAATTAAAAAAGAATGCCATTTTCTTTAAATAGAAAGGCATTCTTTTTTTGTTGTTATTATTTGGAAATCATTATTTAAATGGTTTTTCTTAGTAAAACCCAGAATTAACCATAAGGTACTCAGTATCAGCTATTAAAAATGTATAGCTTTAAAAATAGATCAATTCCCTGAATATTCCATAAAAACTTTATAAAATTTACAAATATTCCAATTAAAAGCAATATATGTTAAAGTTTTTCTTAGTTAGATATGATAAAAATTTTAAGGATTATTGTAGAAAAGAGCAGAAATTTAAGGGCTTAATAATTGTATGGAAAATAAAAAACAAGGAGGATATTATGGATTCAATTCTAGAAGGGCATAGGAAATTTTTTAGGTTTCCTAAAAGTTTAGATGTAGGAGAATATATAGAAAATGTTTATATAGATACAATGAATACGTGCAAATTACATGATATTCTGAAAAAACATCTCTTAATTCTATTTTATAGTACGTCATGTGAAGGATGCTTACCTTCAATGGAAGCGCTTAATAAATTCTTAACTAAAGATTCATCATTAAATGTTCTTATTTTAATCGATACAAGCCTAGAAAACTTTGAATATATCAAATCTATATTTGAAGGTAGGGCTTTAGTATCTTTATGTAATAAAGATAAGATGAAGAAAGAATTTAAAGTCAGTGGTGTCCCTAGAACGTATTTTGTCAATGAACTAGGACAAGTGTTATATGCAGAAATAGGCTATCAAGATAATATGTTTGAAGATATTATAACTAAATTTAAATGTATTATATGATATTAAGGAGGACTCCAGAATGATAAAGGGATTTAAAGAAATGTTTCAAAAACATAGAGTGCCACCTCAATCTAATACGAATTATTTAACAGTGGGTAAAATATTACCTGAGAATTTAATGAATATTTCAAATAAGAGTCCTTGGCTACTAGGGGCAATTTCTTTAAGTTGTATGAAATGTATTGATTTACTTCCGAAAATATCAGAGATAGCAAATTCATACAAAGGAGAGTTTGTATTAGTAACTGATGGATCTATTGAAGATATTGAAGAGATAAAAGATTACTTTGGGTTTGCATTTAATATAATCTCCTATGGTGATGAATTGATTGATGAAGGTGGCTTTCAGGAAACGCCAAGTTTTTGTCTAATAGATGAAAATAACAGGATAACTGCTATGAGAGTAATTGATGATATAGAAAATGCAGTTGAATTTCTTTCTATCCTAGAAGGTGAGTCAAATTAATATTCTATCGTCGTGTATCGACTTGAGTATAGCATTTATATTTTTTGCATCTTTCTACATGAAAAGTTATTCTATCCATGGTTTAAAATGTGATTTAATTTTATATAATATTTTACCATTAAAATCCATACTATTTTTTAGTTATATGGTACTAATTTTAGAATTTTGTATTTTTATCATGTTTGTATTAAATATATATTATCCATATAAGGAATTAGGTACTATTGCTTTAATGATCGGTTTTATATTGTTAATTCTCAGAAAAAAATATTTATATAAGTTAGAGAAAACAAGTTGTAGCTGTTTTGGTAAGATGCAGTTTATGAATAGGTCTCCAATTGTAAGGAATTCAATCATCGTAATATTATTAATAATAAAGGTATTGTTACCTTTCTCTTTTCGAACATTAGAAATAAGTTTATTCTTAGGGCTACTTATTGTATATACTGTGCTATTGTACAATCTCATATCTTTAAAAAATAATGATAGGGAAAGATTAAACTATGGCTATAAATCTGATGTTAGTAATTAGTGGTTTAATAGCATGTATACTTATTGTTTATGCACATTATTATAACAAACGGCTACATGTGCAAGAAAAATCTGAAATAGATAATTTAATTGATAGTTTGTACATACCCGAGATGAAGGAATATCATATTCTTTTTTTGAGCTATGATAATTATTACTTTAAGAATATCGATAAACTTCTAGAAACAATTGATGAAAAATATGTTGTTATATTAACAGCACCGATTTGGCTATACAAAAGAAAAGTTAAGCACTGGAGAAATCATATGGTAATCGATAGTACAGATGTGAAAAGCAGTATAGGTTATTTTAAAAAGTCTGAATATGTATATTATCAGAAAGATAGTAAAAAATTATCCAAAAATGATAGCGCTTACTTTTCGTTAATTTGTATGAATAAGGAGAGAAAAGTATGAAGAATAATATTTCATGTCAAATTTTAATAGCAGAAAATATAACGTTTGATCCAAAGGAAAAAAAGCATACTGCTTATAATATCCTAAATAAAATTATTGTTCCTATACTTCCGGCTTCTGTTATTACATCAGTTTTATTCAAATTTCAATTTTCTGAAGAAGATAAATTGGAGGAAATTAATAACAAAATCCTTGTATATAATTCTAACGAGGAAATTGTTTACAGTGGTCAACTACCAAAATTAAAAAATCTTCGAGATAGCAGAATGACTCCTGGTATTGATGGCGTAATAGAAATAAGATTTCCAGTTATGGAGAGTGGCAAATACGAATATGTGGTCTATAGCAATAATCAAAAGATTTTTACATATCCACTTTTTATTGATGTTATTCAAATAGAAGAGAAGGACATGGAATTGTATAAAAAATAGATTGTAATAATATGTGTAATGTAAAAATTGATTACAAGGAAAAATACATTTAGTAGTTTTATAATTCAGTAGTTTGCAGAAAATAACAAACTTAATTATGAAAGGAGGTGAAAAAGATGGCGCCATGTCAATACCTTTTCGAGTTTTGTGCTGGTGATTGTGGTAATGGAAGACAGTTAAAATGGAAAAAGTATGTGTGTGATGATGGAAATAAAGATGTTCAAGTAGGATGTTGTTAATGGTTATTTCCATAGATTGTAACGGGAAGTGCAAATTAAACATTAATTATAAGGGGAAATATACTTAGTATTTTTATAGTTTGTTATTTTACAGAAAATAACAAACTTAATTATGAAAGGAGGTGAAAAAGATGGCGCCATGTCAATACCTTTTCGAGTTTTGTGCTGGTGATTGTGGTAATGGAAAACAGTTAAAGTGGAAAAAGTATGCGTGTGATAATGGAAATAAAGATGTTTATGTAGGATGTTGTTAATAGTTTACTTCCATAGATTTTACTGGTAAGTGTAATGTAAACAGTCATTATAAGGAAAAATACATTTAGTAATTTTATAATTCAGTAGTTTGCAGAAAATGAAAAACTAAATTTTGAAAGGAGGTGAAAAAGATGGCACCATGTCAATATCTTTTCGAGTTTTGTGCTGGTGATTGTGGTAATGGAAGACAGTTAAAGTGGAAAAAGTATGTGTGTGATGATGGAAATAAAGATGTTTATGTAGGATGTTGCTAATTATTTACTTCCCTATCAATTTTTATTGATAGGGAAGTAGTTTTATTTGAACTACTCACCAATTAACGTCCTAACGGACTGTTTGAAGTGGGAGATTCCTGCGAACACCGATGTATCCATCAGTTATCTTAGCAGGCTCTACCCGCAGTCCCTACGGTGAGAACATAAGTATCTTGTACGCTAACTCACCACACTACCTACTTTAGCTTGGTTTTCGCAATTTTGAGAAGCGTGGGGCGATAGAACGTTGAAGATTTTACGGTTGCAACGTTTTTCTGCAACCAACCTCATATCTTCAGTTTTCGAAGAGCAATCTGTACAAGTAAATGATAGCAAATATGTTGGCTTATGCCAACCGACATTCATCTCCCACCTAAAATTGGTGTTTCACACCTTCACATTTTTGAGGAAGGAGTTTTCTGTCGGAAAACGATAAATAATATTAACCATTATACACCAAATAAATGATATAGCTAGAACATAAAGATTTGAAATACGGGGGAATTAAAATGTTTCTAAAAACCTACAAAAAATTTTCAAGAATAGTTTTCATTTGTAAAGAGATAGTGAAAATAATTTATAAAATTGCCCCTCTATATTTATTCACTATAGTATCTTTTACAATCTTCGCAGGGATTTCCCCAGTAATTTACATTTATATTTCGCAAAATTTAATTAACTCCATAGTTAATAGTATTCAAGGTGAAAGATTCCCTATAGAACCATTTGTATATTTAGGTATACAACTCATGTATTTTTTTCTTGAAAAAACTATATTTCATTTTGAAAAGATATATAATTATCGCATGTTACAGCAAGTTGAATATTACTTTAATAATATCAACTTTGAAAAGATAATTAAGCTATCCTTAATTTTCTTTGATGATTCTGAGAATTATAATACATTGATGAAATCCACTTTACATATGGGAAAACGGAGTTGTGAACTGATTAGAAATTTATTACAAGTTGTACAGTCTAGCGTAACAATTATAGGTTTTTTGATATCACTACTTTATTTCCATTGGATTCTCGTTTTATGTATGTTAGGAATTATAATATTATTAATTGCAGTAAATACAAACGTAGCCAAAAAAGGTTATAACCAATTTCTTCAGCAAATCCAAAAAATACGGAAATTAGAGTACCTAGAACGATTATTTAAAACAAAAGAAGTGCAAAAGGAAATCAAAATTTTCAATCATGGTACATACCTTATAAAAGAATGGAAAAAGCTTTATTGGGAATGTGCAAACGAGCAGTATAAACTTGAAAAAAAATCAAATTATAGGCTGTATGGATCGACAGTATTTCAACTTACTTGTAATACTTTATTTATTGGTATGCTTATTTTTTACGTTATATATAAAAAAATTAACATCGGGCAATTTGTTGCTTTAACACAAATGTTTAATACATCAGTAGGTGTTACAAATCAATTAGTAACAGGTGTTAGCGGTGTCTATAGTGAGTCCCTTTTTATATCAGAGTATTTTAAGTTCAAAGAAAAGAATTTTGAAATGCAAAGTAAAAAATATAATATAGATCAAAATTCTAATGTATATAAAGATATTAAAATTAGTGTAAACAATATTTCTTTCAAGTATCCTCATCAAGACTTTTATGTAATTAATGATATTTCTTTTGAAATTAAACCAGGGAGTAAAGTGGCTGTAGTTGGAAGAAATGGTGCTGGAAAAAGTACATTAATTAAATGTTTAACTGGACTATACGATGTTTCAGAGGGGGAAGTTTTATATAATGATATGCCAGTTACCAATGAAGCAAGATTAAAAACAGTTAGTGCAATATTTCAAGATTTCCATAAATATGAAATGTCTTTCTTAGAAAACATTTCTTTTACTAATATACAAAATACAAAACTAAATAAATTGCAAGAAGTTACTCATTTATCAAATGCTAACTCTATATTACAAAAACATAAAATAGAATACGATTCTTTAATTGGATCAACTTTATATGGAAAAGAACTTTCGGGAGGAGAGTGGCAAAAAATAGCATTAAGTAGGGCTATGTATAAAGAGAGCGAGATTATTATTATGGATGAACCTACTGCAGCTTTAGATCCTCTTAGTGAAGCAAAAGTTATTGATAAATTTTATGAAATATCTGAAGGGAAAACTGCAATTTTTGTCACGCATCGCTTAGGAAGTTGTGTAAATGCTGATTTAGTCTTAGTACTAAAAGATGGAAAACTTATTGAAAAAGGAACACATAATGAATTATTAAATTTAAAAGGTGAATATGCAGAACTATTTAATACTCAAGCTAAGTGGTATAAGAATGAACTCGTACTTCAAGAAAATTAGTTAAGAATTATTAAATAAAAATAATGCATTCCTAATTATTTCAATGAGTAATTTTTGATAAAAGAAATAGACAATGTAGGTTCTCTTTTAGGATCTCCTTGCCCATCCGCTGAGGGTTTCGCTCGGCATTTGATCAACTCCTTATCCCCCTTTTCAAGGGAATAGACAAAAACCACTCAATATAAACCATTTGATAAGACAAATTAAATTAAAAAACCAGTTCCTTAACGTATTGGGAACTGGTTAATTTGTGTCCAAATTCAGTTTTAATTATAGATTGCTCTATTAATAAAGAATTTATAATAGTTCTTAAAATTTCTTATAACTAAATATAAAACTGAAATACCTTGTGTTTGAAATATGGTCTACTAGTAAAAAATAAGAGGACCTAAAATAGAGAACAGGCCCTTTTACAAAAATGCATAAGAGGAAAACAATGTCTACTAATATAGTATCAATGAAGGTGACTTAATTCTAGATGCTAGATATTGAGAAATAAATATTAAAAATGTTGTTTGGGTAGCGTATAAAAATAGCATAAAGAAAGTGAAGGATGGAAATCAGAATATGAGTAGTGATACCAGATATAAATCGGGTTTCATCATTTTGATTGATTTTATAATGGCACAATTTGTGGGTACAATTGCTAGCGAAGACAGGCTGGTATGATATTCAGGGACACCAACAGCAAGCAATCCAACAACTTCTAGTGCATTGGGAACTAATTGGATTTTCACTTAAATTGATAATCATATTTCTTATATATAATGTATAATTAATAAATGATCCAAAGTTATCGACTAAATTATCAAGAAATTCATTCGTATGGATTTTAGTTGGGATTATATTAGTATTTGTTACACAGATGGTTGGTAGTTTGCTAGATAAGAGTTTATTTCAGTTAACTACACAATCAGCAAATACGTCTAGTACAGTTTCTGCTGCAGCAATATCCCCTGTGGCACTTATTTCAATTATTCTTCTTGCACCTTTAGTAGAAGAGTTTGTTTTTCGTTATGCGGCCATAAATATCTTAACTCGAAGGTTTAAACAAACCTGGGGTATACTAATAAGCTCATTTTTCTTTTCTATTATACATTTTGACTTTCCATTTATATTTGGATATTTTCTAATTGGGCTTGTACTTGCTGTAGTATATGTGCGTACTAATAAGTTACTAGTATCATTTGTTGTTCATACTAGTATGAACTTAATTGTTGTTATACTCCAGATTTCTTGATGAAAATGCAGTGGATTCGCCAACTTACTAGTGATTTGTTTTTTTTGTTTATGAATTTTAAAATTATGGTAGTCTTAATAAGACTTCATTTGAAAATGTGGGTTCAAGTTGCTGTATTGACTGAATTACACAAAAAAACCAATTCTATTACACGGGAATTGGTTTTTTTGGTGTGTGTTTTGTTAGCATAATTATTGACAGCCTAAAGGAGAGTTGTTTCTTTGTAGTTTAGTATAATGTAAAGAGATAATAAAGTTATTGAATTTTGTTATGAAATATATAAGATTTGCACATTTTATTGTACTAAGGCTCTTTAAAGTTGTTTAACGAATTTCCGGAAAGAATTCTCCTTCCTCAAGCGTGTGAAGGGCGTAGCCCAACGGTAGGTGGGAGATGAATTTCGGTTTGGCATAGCCAAAAGGTTTTCCTTTTTATTTTGCCTCTGATATAATCAGTCTTATAAATTATAAGGGCTGGTATATAAATGAAATTAGATAGTAATAACCATTCAGTATTCTTGTTATATTATCACCTTGTGTTGGTCGTGAAATACAGAAGAAATGTGTTTGATGATGATATGTCAAACTATGCAAAAGATATGTTTGTTCGACTATCTGAAAACTATAACATCACGTTAGTTGAATGGAATCATGATGTAGACCACGTTCATATTTTGTTCAAGGCACACCCTAATACAGAAATGACAAAATTCATCAATGCTTATAAAAGTGCAAGTTCTCGACTTATTAAAAGAGACTTTCCACAAGTGAAAAAGAAACTTTGGAAAGAGATGTTTTGGTCAAGAAGTTTTTGCTTGCTAACTACTGGTGGTTCGCCAATAGACGTAGTAAAAACATATATTGAAAATCAAAGTGAAAAGTGAGGTGAAATGATATGACAAAGCAGAATAAAGCATATAAATTCCGTTTGTACCCAACAGAAGACCAAGCACATCTTATGCGTAAAACCTTCGGTTGTGTACGTTTCGTGTATAACAGAATGTTAGCTGAACGGAAAGAAGCGTATGAAAAACATAAAGATGATAAGAATCAACTAAAGAAACAAAAGCTTCCCACTCCCGCAAAATACAAAGCAGAATTTGAATGGCTAAAAGAAGTTGATTCATTAGCTTTGGCAAATGCTCAACTAAACTTGCAAACTGCCTATAAAAATTTCTTTCGTGGTCAAAATGACTTCCCAACATTCAAAAGCAAAAAAGACAGAAAGTCTTATACAACGAATGTAGTGAACGGAAATATTATGTTGCTTAACGGTCATATCAAATTGCCAAAACTGAAAATGGTACGTATCAAACAGCATAGAGAAATACCACAAGGCCATATAATCAAGTCATGTACGATTTCTATGACACCTACTGGTAAATACTATGTGTCCATTTTGACTGAATACGAAAAAGAGATCGTACAAAAAGAAGTAGAAACAGTTGTTGGATTAGACTTTGCGATGGATCAATTATACGTCAGTTCTGAGGATGAGAGAGCCAATTATCCTAAGTTCTATCGTGAAATGTTAGACCGATTAGCAAAGGCTCAACGAGTATTATCAAGACGTACAAAAGGTTCAGGGCGTTGGAATAAACAACGTATCCGTGTAGCTAAGCTGCATGAAAAAGTAGCAAACCAACGTAAGAACTTCCTTCATCATAAGTCTAAAGAGTTAGCTACTCATTTTGATGTTGTAGCTATTGAAGATCTAAATATGAAGGGAATATCGCAAGCACTTCATTTTGGAAAAAGCGTCGCTGATAATGCTTGGGGTATGTTCACTTCTTTCTTAGCTTATAAACTACATGAACAAGGCAAACAGCTAGTGAAAATAGACAAATGGTTTCCTTCCACAAAAACATGTAGCAGTTGTGGAAATGTGAAAAATATGTCATTGTCTGAGCGAGTCTATTCTTGTATATGCGGTGTAAATCTCGATAGAGATTATAACGCAGCTATCAATATCAAAAATGAAGCAATACGCCTATTGGCGTTAGTATAGATAGCAATAAAATAACCCTTGGAACAAGGGAGTTAGCTCGGCTGTCTTAGGACGAATTCGTTAGCTACCAAAAGTAACGACTAACCGAGAAGCCCCCACTTCAAACAGTCCGTTAGGGCGTTAAGTGGCGGGTAGTTCACTTTCTATCCATTTAGTTGTATTTGCACTCAAAAATTCATAATAAAGTTATTTAATCCTTATTGAACTAAAGCACCTGTTAGTTGAAGAATAACAAAATGAACTGACAGGAAACAGATATGGAAATTGGGTTGAAAAAGATATCGATTGTATTTACTTGCTTGATTTGCAAACCGAATTGCTCCTAATTAGCCAGTCTTTGATTAGTTCTTGTACTATTTTACGTTTTTCTATTTGAAGCATATGACCAGCACCATCTAAAATGGAAAACGTAGCATTCGGAAATTTTTCTAGAAGAAAAAAGTGATCTTTATAACCACAGATTGAATCTTGTTTCCCTAGAATGATGAGTACAGGTTGTGTAAGTGTACCTACATCATTAAGCGGTTCTTCAGAAAGAAAATACCCTTTTTCTCTCCAATTTGACATTAAAAAATTTTTATTAGCTAATAATCGTCCAGGTTGGATTTCGTTTAAAAAGTAATTAAGGTTCTCTTTATTTTGATAATTCATTAATGTTTCAAAAGCCATTCTTATATCAGAATCCAATTCTGTTAATAAATCTTCATCTTTTGTAATAACTATTTTTTTAGGAAGATTCCTATCTTTCAAATGAAGTGAAGTAGCCAGCAAACAAATGCTCTTTATATTTTTATGCCTATGGTGCAAAACACCTTGTGCCAAATATCCTCCATATGAAAAACCGATAAGGGAAAATGCTTGGTTAGGAATTGTCATATCAATAAAGTTCAAAATATTTAAAAGCATATCATCTGAAGAGTTGAAATTTTCGTCAATTAAACTTCGACCGTGAGCAGGTAAATCTATATATATCCTCTGAAAACCCTGAATCTTATCAAATATTGGCTCTATCCAAGTTTTCATAGATTTATGGTCTGTACCCATTGAATGCATTATTAATATCGGAAAGCCATTACCTATGATTTCATAATAAATACTACCCTTTGCAACTAAGCAATTCATTAGAATTTTTCTCCCTATTCATATCAATTTTATCCAACCTATTTTATGTCTACCTATTAGGATATAGTTCTGTACTAAGTTGAAAATACCTTTTGACCACTTGATAGAAAGATTTTCAAATAACTTTATTATTTTTTTAATGACTATGTTGTGAATTAAACAACTTTATTGTCATTCTGCATATAACTTAAATGAAAAGAAAGTTCAAAATAAAATGATAAATATTTACAAATTTTTAAAATACCAATCAAAAATGTGAGGATATGGTTTATAATGGTGGTGAAACACTCTCCTATGTTTCTAGTGATTGTATTTTTTATCTGTTTTTGGTGCGAAATCTGTTGATGGATTTTGCACTTTTTTATTTATTGTTTAATAGGTTTAATTTAATTATTTGAAAGGGGGAAATTAGTGTGATTGGGAATAAAGAAAATGAAATTAAAGAATACCTTATACAAGAAGGTTATGAGATTAAAGAATATTTAAGAAAAAATGGAGATTGGTACTATTTTAAAGTACATACTTTTTGGTCTGGAAAACATTTAGTAAAAGTAAAAGATGGAGTATTTGGTTTTAGAATAGAAAAAGCGTAAATAGAGGGATTTATTCTGTATAAGTGCACTTATATAGAATAAATCCCATAATAAAAATACTGTAACTAGCAAAATTAAAGTTTACTTTCATTTCTTTCATCTTTAACCCAATTAGTTCTATAAGGGGTCTTGCAAACAAAACGCGAATTTCGTACGCTAAGGGATTATTCGGTGTCTTTTTTTAACATATCGATTAATATATTGAATTATAAAAATAATTTGTTATACTTCCGTGTACCCTAGTTGATATAATATATAAGGCAATTATTGGTTAATTAATAGCACACATATATTAGGGAGGTACATAATTCATGGAGCTAATAATTTCTTCATTTGTATTAGTGGTAATATTCTTTATTCTTTCGATAGTTTTAAGTGGTAAAGGTCAGCGAATAGCAAAAGAAGTTTTAAAAGAGCTTATTAATGGTCCTGAGGGGAAAATGTTGGTAGGTTTTTTTGGATCTGCAGCAGTTACAGGAGTAATTTTTGTCATTTGGCTTCTATTAAATTAAGCATTCCAGTTACTCAGGCTGATACAAGGTGCAAGAAAATTACTGGATAATTAAAGGTACATATATATTAGGAGGTACATAAGCCATGTTAGAGGTAGTTTCGGCATTTTTCTTATTAATTCTCTATTCCATTGTTTATCTCTTTTCAAGTGGAGAAACTAAGCAAATAGCAAAAAAAAATATAAAAGAAATTTTTAATAGTCCTGATGGAGTAATAATATTAATCGTTGCTGCGGCACTTTTAATCGGGGGGATATATTTATCTTTTTATGGTTTCGGTTTATGACTATAAACTAAAATCATATCCAAGTACACGAGACAATGGTTCATCTAGGAAGTATGCGTATTATGGTGGAGAATGGGACACAGGTGGTCTTTTTGGAGAAGCCAAATATGTTAACTGATGAATCGGATAATAAATAATATATAGACCTTATCTTTTCCATAGGAAGATGAGGCTTTTTTATGCATAAAGAAAAGACACCCTAAGGTGCCTTCCTCCAACTTGAACCACTTTAATTTTAATACTATGTATTGGACTCCCATCCAAATATTAATTTTGCCATGTTAAGTTGTTTCGCACATTGATAAATATGGTTCAAATCTATATTCTATTTTTAGCTCGATATAATTTGAGATTATCCCGATGATATTTCCTCTAATAAAATTGTGTGATAGACTGTATGTAACTGTATATTGTGAGGGCGGGAGGTTGCTATCCTTTCTCTGATTCTAGAGAGAAAGGAGGTGACCGAATGGATTCTTTATTTAATTTATTGTATGACGCTGCTAAGGTATTCCTTACAGTATTTGCAACAGCTTATGCGAATGAGCTAGCGAAAAAGATTAGCAGTAAACGAAATAAAAGAACCGCCCCAAATGCCGGCAAGCGAAAGGGCGGTTCTAAACGCAAAAAATAAGTTTAAGCAACCGACCACCTTGCGGTAGCAGTTACTTGAAGAGATGTTAGCGCATCTCTTCTTTTATTATATACACAAGGTATTAATGTAATACTATTACACTAATTATATCAAACGTACATAAAAAATCAATGAGCACGTAATGGATATAATGTACAGAAGAAAAAACACCCTAAGGTGCCTTCCTCCGACTCGAACCACTTTACTTTTAATAATATGAATTTGGACTTTCATCCAAATAATATTTTACAATATTAAGTGGTATTGGTGATTGAGAAATATGAATCGAATCTATTGTTTTACTTTTAAGCTCTTTTCGTATTCTTTAGCTTCATCAACATTTTTAAATGTTTTTAAATCGAATATCTTTTCTCCATCAATACATACAACTAATACTCCATCTTGAGCTTGAAGAACACTACCTACATTACCTTTTCCGAGTGAAATACTGAAGGGATTCTCTACATTTAATGATTTCTTTTTAGCAAGATAATCTTTAAATGGCATACCAATGGATAGTTCGTCTTTTAAGCCTTTAATAGTGTTACCAGAAGTAGTTGTTGGTTGTTCCTTTTTTGTAGCCTCTTCTTGCTGTTTGCGTTGCTTTTCAGCCGTCTCTTTTTCTGCTTTCTCCTTTTTCAAAGTCCCTTTTTCTTCAGCTTTCTTCGCTTTCTCAGCTTCCTTTTGTGCTTCTTGCTCAGCTTTAGATTCTTTGGAAGTACTTGCTGTCTCGTTAGATGAACATGCTGCTAATCCCATAAATAAAGCGAAACAAGTAAGTGTTGTTAATAGTTTTTTGTCCATAGTATGTATCCCCCAGCGTTTAAAATGTAAGATTTACCTGAACTATCATAACAAATATAATCACAACTATTTTGTCATATTATGTCGAAATGAAATAAAAAAAACACCCTAGGGTGCCTTCCTCCGACTTGAACTATCCTGTATTAATGCCGTATCGATTAATACATTAAATTATAAAAATAATTTGTTATACTTCCGTGTACCCTAGCTGATATAATGTATAAGGCAATTATTGGTTAATTAATAGTTCATATATATTAGGAGGTACATAAACCATGATAGAGTTAGTTACGGCATTTTTCTTACTAATTATCCATTCCATTGTTTATCTCTTTTCAAGTGGAGAAACTAAGCAAATAGCAAAAAAACATATAAAAGAAATTCTTAATAGTCCTGATGGAATAATAATATGAATCGTTGCTGCGGCACTTTTAATCGGGGGGATATATTTATTATCATTATGATTTCAGATATCTTAGCTTAAAACGTATAAGGAAATTAATAGCACGCATTAGGGAGGTACATAAGTAATGGTATTTATAATAGTGTTATTTTTCATATTTATAATCTCTATTATTCTTTCATTATTTTCAAAAGGTGAAACTCAGCAAGAAGCAAAAGAAGTTGTAAATGACATTATTACCGGTCCTAATGGGAAAGCACTCTTAATCGTTGCTGTGGTATTTATAATCGGAGGGGTATTTATTGTTGGTAGTATTATAAATAATGACAATAAACCAAATACACATCCAAGTATACGAGACGATCGTGATCCTTTAGGATGTGCTCATTATGGTGGCGAATGGGACACTGGCGGTCTTTTTGGAGAAGCTAAATGTGTTTATAATAAAATTGATGAATCGGATAATAGGTAGTATATAAAGGTCTTATCTTTTTTATAGGAAGATAAGGCTTTTTTATGCATAAAGAAAAGACACCACAAGGTGCCTTTCTCTGACTTGAACCACTTTAATTTTAATAACACCATTTTACAACCACAAATATATCTTTAATCTTTCATATAATATTTTAACATTTTTTTCAGTTAATTGCATGTAACTGGTAAAAAATAGTCTATTTCTTGTAAACTCCTTTTCTCCATACCCACTCAATAGGACCATAACGGAAATATTTACTCCAAATCTTGCTGAATATGATTTGTACAAAAATAATTACAAGCCCAAAGATACATAGTTGCCAGTAATATACGTGTGAGACATCTTTAAAGCACCACGAAAGAATGACAAGCGTAATTATGCTTTGAGTGATGTAATTCGTTAAAGCATACTGGCCAACGTTCATAAAGGGGTGCAGGCATTCTATATATTTTTTATTCTCACAAACTCTCAGTAGAGTACAAATATAGAATATAGCTAGCATTTTCCCTCCAAATAGAATCCATAGTTGTACATCCTGAGAGTAATAGACATCTGTTTTTATAAAGTAGTAGAGAATAGGACAAGAGAGAAGGCATGAGATACATAACGAACTCCACTGTAAAAATCTAATTTTCTTTATTAATTCCGGTACCCTTTTAAAAATATTTTTCTTACCAGCCCATAACCCTATTAAAAATAAGCCTATATATTCAGGAATTCCTATTAGTAGTTGCTGGAATTCCTGAGTCATTAGAAAGAAAAGACGTGCTTTTACTTGATGAGAATAATGTATAAATAGATTTACAGTTTGATTGGTAGTGTTACCTGTAAACATATATTGATAGTAATTTGGTACTTCAGTAATAGAAGAACTTGCTCGTAAAAATACAATAATATGTAATACATAACTAACCGTTAGGAAACTACAACCAGCTATAAAAATAAGCTTAGTAGATCGCTTATAAAAGAACAATAGAATAAATCCAGCTATAGCATACGCATGTAGAATATCTCCATACCATAGAAAGGTGAAATGGAGTAAACCGAAGACTAGTAAAATACATAGTCTCCGGGTAAATAGCTTATACATATGATATCCTTTTGCTTCTGTATTTTTCATAAAGATATAAAATCCTACTCCAAATAAGAATGCGAAAATAGTGTAGAACTTTGCTTGTATAAACAAATCTACTAAAAAACGAATCGTTTTATCTGTACCGGTGTAACCTGCCTGATTAAAGGGATCTAGTCCCGTCATAGTGGGTAGATTCGCAAATAGGATACATAGTATGGCGATACCTCTTATTATGTCTAACGAATGAATCCGGACGTTTTGTTGCATGTTAATTCTCCTTTCTTACAAAGAAAAACGAGCACTATACTAGCTAGCGCTCGAATTACGTCTTGCAAAGAATCCATCATAGGTAGCAGTTGAAACAGCTCCTTCTAAACGTTCAACTTCTTCACCTCTGTTATAAGCTACAACAACTGGAGTACCTGGAATGTCGAACTCTTGAAAGGCACTTTGATTTTCTGGTGTAGAGATATCAATACGATAAATGGTTCTATCATGCTTTTTTGACATACGATTGATATCTGGTGCAGCTTTTTTACAAAAATGACAGGTAGGTTGATAGTAATACGCAATGAACTCTTCATGGGATTGTGTTTTTTCCTTTAATTCTTCTTTTGAAATATCTTTTATATTTTCAGGTAATCCTTTTACATCTGCAGCAGATACAATTGTTTTTTCTGGTGTTATAGTTTCTGTTTTGACTGATTCATTCTTAGTTAAAGTAAAGATCGCGATACATGCAACGCATAAAGTTGTGATAACTGCTCCAATTTTGTAGACTTTTTTCATAGTAAATTCCTCCTTAAAATAAAAAAAAGGACAAACCTCGCCCGAGTTAACAGGGCGTAAGGTTTGTCCTTCACGCTACGTACAATAGAGTATAAACAATGGAAACAAATTTTCTATCTCTATAATACCATAAGATTTATATAGGATGCTATAAGAATTTTAAAAGAAAAACAAAGGAACAACTTAATTGTAAAATTTCATGTACCATAATACATATTAAAAACAATAAACAGCACAACAAGGGGATTCTCTGTGGTGTATCCAACTGATAGGGACATCCAATAAGCATAAAATCATTCAACAAACACATCTCAAAAAGTGTGTGTACTTATGAAGTGGGTCTTAAGTACATTTTGATACCTTTTGAAGTAGTTTAAGCTGCATAGAATATACTATATCTAAAGGTGTGCCTTTTGAGATGGGAAATAAATCCATATATCAGTAGTTTATTAAAACTATAAAAATCTAGGGTGTTATATGTGTTTTATGAAAATGGTTAATAATATTAATGATTTTATATAAAGGAGTAAATAGATTAATGGATGAGAAAAGGATTTAATTATTTTCTTGGAGGACTAATTTATTATTAGGAATAAAGAAATATTTGTTGAATGAAAATAAATTTATTTCGTAAAATAGGTAAATTGTTAAGGAGCGATTTCAGTATAATTAAGATTTATACTGAAAAATAGCATTGACATATAAATTTTTATATTTTATAGTAAGTAACACACTAACTACTAAAGGAGTTATCATGGAAGAACTTTATAAAGAACTTCAAAAATGGGGCTTTTCGCAATATGAGTGTAAAGCCTATATAGGACTTTTAAAAAATTACCCGATAACAGGATATGAAATAAGTAAAAGGTCAGGTGTACCTCGTTCAACGATTTACGAAGTGGTGGCAAAATTAATAGATAAAGGTGCGGTTTATACAGTACCTTCTGATCCTATAACCTATGCCCCATTGCCAGCTAAAGAGTTAATCCGTCGATTACGTAACAATTTCGAAAATTCTATGGATTATCTTGAAAAGAATTTATCTGCTTTAGAAAGTGAACAAGAAGTAGATGTCATTCATCGTATCAGCAGTGATGAGCATGTTGTTGCTGAAATGATTGACATAATAGATAAAGCACAAGAAGAAATATGGTTGTCGATTTGGGAACCACAAGCCTCGTCTATAAAAGGTGCTATAGATAGACGTATAAATGAAGAAATCCATGTTTTTTCTATTCTTTTTGGAGCATCTGATATGCAGCTGGGTGTAACCACTCATCATAATTATATGGCTCCCGAAGTAGCTGAGGAACGTATGAATGGTCGATTAACGATTGTCGCACGGGACAATGAAGAAGTATTAATTGCAAATTTTTCTCCAAATACACCTGCATGGGCAATAAAAACAGAAGATCCAGCCCTGGTATTAATCGCAATGGAGTACATTCGACACGACATTATGTTCTCGGAATTAGTTAAAGAAGTTGGTCCAGAGAAAACGGAAGCTCTTTGGAAAAACAATTCTAATCTATTTCATGTTGTCACTGGAAAACGGTTCAAATAAATTGAACCGTATTTTCTTTCATTTTTTCATAGTAGTTAGTGTGTTAGCTTCTAATTTTTAGGGATAAGGAGGGAATGAAATGAGTCTGTCGAACGTCCAAGTGAATTCATCTCAGAGAGATGAAGATAGCTTTATCAAAGGAGTAAAAGATTGTATTCCTACATTACTGGGTTATTTAAGTATCGGAATAGCGGCAGGTGTTATTCAAAAGACTGCGGGACTTAGCATAGCTGAGATAGCTCTGATGTCTTTAATCCTTTATGCTGGCTCTGCTCAATTTATCGCTGCAGGGATGATGGCAACAAGTAGTTCTCTTACTGCTATTATTATTACGATTTTCTTTGTTAATCTTCGTCATATATTACTTAGTGCAGCACTAGCACCTTATTTTCGGCATCTTTCTCCATTTAGGAATATGTTAGTAGGTTCTCTACTTACCGATGAGACATTTGGTGTTGCCATTAGCGAGACGGCAAAGAAAAAACAAATCAGTGAAAGATGGATGCATGGCCTTAACATAACAGCTTATATAAACTGGCTTGTAGCTAATTTAGCAGGAGCATTTTTGGCACAGTGTATTTCCAAACCTGAAGAATTCGGCTTAGGATTTGCCTTGCCAGCGATGTTTATAGGGATTCTTATTTTAACAATGTTAGGAAGAAGTACAATCAAACTAGATATCATTGTCGCAATTATAGCAGTTGCAATTGCTGTAGGAAGTTCTTTCATATTGTCCAGTAGTATGGGGGTTATTGTTGCTACAATAATTGCTTCAACAATAGGAATGGTGGTGGAAAAATGGAAGTAAGATGGGGAGTTTTTTTAATTATTCTTGGGTCAGCAATAGTAACATTTATTCCAAGGGTCGTTCCTCTTATGGTACTAAGTCGTTTCGAATTACCGGTATGGGCAATGCGATGGTTAAATTATGTCCCTATTTCTGTTATAGCTGCTTTGATTGGTCAAGAGATATTTATACATGATGGAAAGATTACATCACTTACAAGTAATATTGAATTTTTTGCAGCCATACCAACTTTCTTTATTGCAATAAAAACACGTAGTTTATTGGGCACCGTACTGGGAGGTATTATTTCCATTATAGTTTTGCGTTTTTTGTTTTAAAACTAAATACTGTATTCAATCAATTATCACGTTTAAATGCCAAGCCATTGTACGAAAGATAACTATAAAACCGCGGGATAGAAGAGAAGGATTGAAATATATGTTGAATTAATATCGTAGCATACTTGAATTGAACTGATATTCCGTGTCTTAATAATCTTGTAAATCCCTAAAAAAATATGCATTTTAACTTGGAAAAACAATTTTTTCATTTTGGTGTATTTATTTTTTTACTTGAGGAGCATGTGATTTTATCAGATTGAAAGGCAATCTTGCTTGGTCTTGAATTTAAAAGTAGTTTAATCACTCATGATTCTATAGTATTTCCAGATAAACTAGAGAAATAGATGAAGAAATAAAAAGTACAAGGGATAAAAGCTCAGCTTTAATATTCCCAGAAGAAGATTAAAAAAAGAAGTAGAAGATATATCAATCGTTTTACAGAGCAATAGTGAAATATTCCCTCCAAATAGACGGATAAAATAATAAATTTAGATACCGATATGGAATCGATTTCTATAATTTTCTACAGAAAAATATCTTTGATTTTTTGCATACTTTCACAATATATATTGTGAATTTAATAATTTTGAATTAGCCAATATCTATATACATGTTTGCATGCCATAAGCATTCGAAGAACACACCTTATTTTTCAAAGGGGATACAAAAGATATGAGTAAGTTATTTAAAAAGAAATCTGTTACACAATTATTGGAGCCTAGTAAGAGTAAAACCTTAATGAAAACATTGGGTTCATTTGATTTAGTTATGTTAGGATTAGGTTCAATAATTGGAACGGGAGTTCTTGTGTTAGCAGGATTAGTAGCAGCAAGAGACGCTGGACCAGCAGTTGTTTTTTCATTCGTATTGGCAGCAATTGTATGTGGATTTATAGCTTTATGTTACGCAGAGATTGCTTCTATACTTCCGGTTTCAGGAAGTGTATATACATATGCCTATGCAACAATTGGTGAATTAGTTGCACATTTAGTAGGTTGGATGCTACTTTCGATCTATATTTTTGCGACAGCAGCGGTGGCTAGTGGATGGACAGGTTACTTTCACAACTTAATAAGTGGATTGGGTTTAGATATGCCAAAATCACTGTTAATGATTCCATCTCAAGGTGGTATGATGAATCTACCAGCGATGGTTATTACATTAATCATTACATGGATGTTATCGCGTGGTACAAAGGAAAGTAAACGTATCAATAATATAATGGTGCTAATTAAAATTGGAATGGTTATATTATTTATTGTAGTTGGTGTATTCTATATAAAGCCAGAGAACTGGGTACCGTTTACACCATATGGTGTAAGTGGAGTTTTAGCTGGTGGGGCAGCAGCATTCTTCACTTTTATGGGGTTTGATATATTAGCAACTTCGGCAGAAGAAGTAAAAGATCCACAACGCGATCTTCCCATTGGTATTATTGTATCGTTAATCATATGTACACTTATATACGTTATAGTGTGCCTTGTTATGACAGGTATGGTTTCCTATAAAGAATTAAATGTACCTGAAGCAATGGCTTATGTAATGGAAGTAGTAGGACAAGGTAAAGTCGCTGGTGTAATTGCTGTAGGAGCTGTCATTGGTCTTATGGCTGTTATTTTCTCTTCTATGTATGCAGCAACACGAGTATTCTTTGCAATGAGTCGTGATGGACTGTTACCCAAATCACTCGCGAAAATTAATAAGAGGACTGGAGCACCGACTTTTACAATAGGCTTGGTGGGAATAGGAAGTTCTTTTATAGCTGGGTTTATTGATTTAAAAGAATTAGCGAACTTAGTTAATATTAGTGGTTTGGTAACGTATTCAATGGTGGGAGTATCAGTTATTATCCTTCGTAAAACTCATCCCAATTTAAAGCGCGGCTTTATGGTACCATTTGTACCTATATTGCCAATCATTTCAATTGCAAGTTGTGTATTTTTGATGTTTAATTTACCATTAAGAACATGGTTGTACTTCTGCATTTGGATAACCATTGGAGTAATAGTATATTTTGTTTATTCAATAAAACATAGTAATTTAAATGAGAAACCAATTTCAAGAGAAATTAAATAACTGTAATCCTTTGAATTTTGAGCCAAGATTGTTTAAGAAGAAGGTATCTAAGTTACTTGTAAGTATGAATGCTAATGATCATAAAAGTAAAGGCTATAGTGTCAATAAAAGTGAATGTTTCGTGATTAATTTATTTAAAAACTCCTCTGATATGTTAGAGGAGTTTTTTAAAACGTTTTTTAGTAATTAGGCCCTAAATTTGCTTATTTTTGAACAAAGATTAGTTAATTGATACTTCTAATTTCTTAAAGGAATTTTACATTAATTATTTCTTATCTTCATTTCATAAGAATAAGCTACTTCAAAATGACTGAAAAAAAACTATCGATAATTTTCTTTTCCTCTATACTTAATGTTGAAAGGGGTTCTCGGCAAATTCCAACCTGTATATTACGCTTTTCTAATAGGTATTTAATTGTGCGAAGTGTTCCCATTTCTATAATCGAATGCATATAGGGCAAGAGTTTTGAAAATTGGTGTTGCCCTTTTTCCTCATCACCAGCTTGTAAGTTTTTAATAATATCATGTATCTCTTCAGGAAAAACATTTCCCAAAATACTAGTAATACCGTTATATCCAAGTTCAGCATCCTCAAATATATTTGTATCAGATCCTGACAATATAATGAATTCCGGTCCTAATTTCTTTTTCACAATTGGTACACTACTCACATCACCAGCTTCTTTAAATGCTACAACTTGAGGGAATGTTTCAACTAGTTTTATTAATGTTTCAACATGTAAATCAAACCCAGTTCGTGGAGGGTTATTATAAATCATGATTGGTAAATGGGTTACTGAACAAATCTTTGAGACATAGTTAAATGCTTCTTGTTGATTAATTCGTAAATATGGTGGAAATCCTAACATAATGCCATCTAGTCCTACTTTTTCTGCGGTAATTGCTAATGCTATTGCATCGTTGGTTTGAACAGCTGCAACTCCTCCATATATAATCAAATCATTTTTTGCTTCTTTTTTTACTTTGTGAAATAAAGTCATACGTTCTTCAACGGTCATAGAGTGTTGTTCACCAGTAGTACCACTAATCAATAATGCAGGAACTTTGTGCTTTTTATAGTAATCAACTAATGATGGTATACCTTCTAAATACAGATTACCATTAGTAGAAAATGGTGTGACCATTGCTACACTAAAAGAGATAAAAGGGTTTTTCATTTTTCTAATTCCTTCCCAATTATATTTCGATTTTAGAGAACTATCTTTATAAACTGCTCTACAATTGCATCATATAAATGAATGCTGTATAAGTGAGCAGAAGTCGAGTATAGTACTCTTTTGAGACTTTAAACCTTCTTTTTCATTACTTTTGCCATTCGTTGAGAATCAAAATCCTTTTCTTCTTGTAATTTATTAATGATGTTAAGATAATCTTTTTCATTGCGATTCTGACTTAATTTATATGCAGCTTGAATTTCTTGCACTTTAATTTTAAATCCAACAATGCCTTTTAATTCTTGCTCTAATAACTGAGGCGAAAGATTGTCCCATAAAACTGGATTCTTACGGTGTTTTTCGTATTTCTGTAGTAACATTGTAAGATCTTTTTTTAACTCTTCTTCCTTCAAAATAGTGGCTTTACCATATACATGTGCAGCTTGATAGTTCCATGTTGGTACATTTTCTTGTTCATACCAGGAAGAAGAGATATAAGCATGTGGTCCTTGGTATATAACTAATACATCTTCACTAGTTTCGAATGTTCTCCATTGAGTGTTCCCATAAGCCATGTGTCCCGTTATATAGTAATTATCATCTTCTTTATTTAACTGTAATGGTAAATGAGTAGCAATTGGTTTACCTTGTTTTGTTGTTACAATCGTTCCAAATGGATTCATTTGAATAAATTCTCGAATTTCATCGATATCTTTGACTTTAAAGTATTTAGGAATATACATAATTAGGCTCCTCCTCAATTAACTTGATTTGTAATACATAGTATTATATAAATAGACATGTCAAAAGGTACAATTTTAAACAAATAAACATGTCAGGGGTTGCGAATGAAAAATATCATTTTTTCTCTAAATAATGACTCTCCTAAATACAAACAAATCTATGAAGAGTTTAAACATTTGATTGAACGAAGAGATATACTTCCTAATGAACAGTTACCCTCCATTCGTCAACTCGCAGATTCCCTTCGAGTAAGTCGTAATACGACATTAACAGCTTATGAACAACTTGTAGCTGAAGGATATATTTGTGGGGAAGGAAGGAAAGGCTATTTTGTAAATGAGTTAGAGCCACCCTTATTCCAAGAAAAGTTAAAACCTTTTACTAAAAAACAAAGAGAATCAGTAACACCTCTCCCTATTGATTTCCGAGCGGGTGCCGTAGATCAAACACATTTTCCTTTGAAAATTTGGAGGAGGATTGCCAATCAAGTATTAACATTAGAAGATAGTTTTAAATATGGGTCACCTTTTGGTGAAGTATGTTTACGTAAACAAATTTCCACATATCTACTTCAATCCCGTGGGGTGAAAGCAGATGAAGATGCGATTATTATAGGCAGTAGTACCCAACAAATGCTTGTTAACCTAGGACATATTCTGAAGAATGATTTTTCAAGTGTTATAGTAGAGGATCCGGGTTATGATGGCGCTAGGAAAGCTTTTCAATTTCATCATTTTAGGATTGAAACTTTACCAGTTTATGAAACAGGTGCTGATTTTTCACAATTAGATCAAACGAACTCAAGAGTAATTTATGTAACACCTTCTCATCACAGCCCATATGGAGTAAGTATGTCTATCCAACAACGTCAAATGCTAATTCATTGGGCTAACAAGATGAAAGGGTATATTATTGAAGACGATTATGATAGTGAATTTCGCTATACGCAACAGCCATTTCCAGCCCTAACTTCAATTGATTCATCAAGAGTCATTTATTTAGGAAACTTCTCAAAGTCGTTTCTTCCAGGAATTCGTTTGAGTTATATGGTACTGCCCCAGACACTTATAAATGATTATAAGGATCAATTTCTTCATTTTGAGAGTACCACTTCAATTTTTAGTCAGCTCACAATGGCTAAATTTATGGAAGAAGGAGAATGGAATCGTCATATTAAACGTATGCGTCTAGTTTATAAACGAAAAATGCAACACCTAGTGTCCGTATTAAAGGAGCAATTCAATCAAAATATTTTCATCATTGGTGAAAAATCTGGTTTGTTTGTATTAGTAAAGGTATATCTGAACCGTTCAGAAAAATGGCTAATAAAACAAGCTTCATATTATGGTGTTCAAGTGTACCCTACTTCTTGTTATTTTGTTAAAAATACAACTGACAGCCCAATCATTAAACTTGGTTTTGGAAATCTTTCATTCGAAGAAATTCAAATCGGTGTGGAGCTGTTAAAAAAAGCATGGATGGCGTAAAATAGTATAAAAAGGGAAGTTTGAATTTAGGTTAAGTAAAATTGGAAATGTTGTGAAGGAATATACTTAAAATAATAGGAATAAAAAGCATTCTATATTGAATGCTTTTTATTCCTATTATCATTTGATGAAGGACTAGGTTTTATTATTAAGGGGTCTAATAATTTTTTAGTAAATGGCATAAAGTAATTAAGGATTAGTCCACCTAAACAAACAGTGATTACAGTACCAACACCAATTGGTCCATGTAAAAATATTGCCATTATCAAGAATACTAGATAAATGAGCGTTCTTGATAAAAACATATTCGTTCTAGTTAATTCTTGTACGATTAAAGTTAAGCGATCAATAGGAATCGGTGCAAAATTTGTGTGTAAATATGTTGCAGTTCCTAATCCTGTAATAACTAAGCCGATTCCAAAACAAATCATTTTACTGTACCATATTTTAGGTGTAATTAAATCGCGTAATAAAAATAGCCACATATCAATACCAATACCTGTTATGAATGCTGTTAACAACCCCATAACTTCTGGTCGTTGTCTTTTTAAAAATGAATTGCAGCATATCAATAATAAAGCTATTATTATTTCCCAACTCCCCACAGTAAGCCCCACATTTAAAGACAATCCTACCAAGAGTGCATCAAAGGGTGAAGTTCCAAGGTCTGATTGTATAGTGAAAGAAATACCAAGGGTTAATATTAAAATTCCTAATACATAGAACACATATTTCATTTTAATCAACCTCTTTACCGTTATTTTTGTTGCAATTACAATAAAAAAGATGTATATTTAATGTAACCTTAAAATGTTGCATTTGCAATAAAAACATACGATGAGGAGTTAGCTATGAAGGAAATTCTCCGTGAAATTGGAATGATAGCAAGGGCATTAGATTCTATAAGTAATATAGAATTTAAAGAATATGAACTTACAAAAGGGCAGTATTTGTACCTTGTACGAATATGTGAAAACCCAGGAATTATTCAAGAAAAGTTATCTGAGATGATAAAAGTGGATAGAACAACAGCAGCTCGTGCTATCAAAAAACTCGAAATAAATGGATTTATTGAAAAAAAAGATGATGAATATAACAAAAAAATAAAAAAACTTTTTCCAACGGAGAAAGGAAAAAATATTTATCCTTTTATAAAGAGAGAAAATGATTATTCCAATACCGTTGCATTAGAAGGGTTTTCTGAAAAAGAAGTGGATACCATTTTCAATTCTCTTCAAAAAATAAGAAAAAATATAGAAAAAGATTGGGAATTTGTAAAAAAGGGAAACAAGAGAAATTATTGATTGTATAAAGGAGTGACATATTTAAATGACTATAAACATAAAAAAGGGTACCCTTGAGGATTTATATACACTTCAAGAAATTAGCTATGAAACATTTAATGAGACATTTAAGGATCAGAATTCATCTCAAAATATGAGTGCTTATTTGGAAAAAGCATTTAACTTAAAACAATTGGAAAAAGAATTATCGAATGTTGCTTCGCAATTCTTTTTTGTTTATTTTAATAATGAAGTTGCTGGATATTTAAAGGTAAATACTAATGATGCACAGTCTGAAGAAATGGGCGATGAATCACTTGAAATCGAAAGAATTTATATAAAAGGTGAGTTTCAAAAACATGGGCTTGGTAAATATCTTCTAAATAAATCTATAGAAATTGCAATGGAACATAATAAAAAGAAAATTTGGTTAGGTGTATGGGAAAATAATGAAAATGCTATTGCCTTTTATAAGAAAATGGGTTTTGTCCAAACTGGAGTTCATTCTTTTTATATGGGTGATGAAGAACAAATGGATTTTATAATGATCAAAACACTTATATAATTTTTAATTATGTCATTTTGAGGTAGCCATTCTTTATGTTTTTTTATTAATTAAAGTTACTGATTATTAAACAAAAATTAGTTAGTTGGTCTCTCTAATTTCTTGTGAATTATTAGATATTATTTGCTTAAAAAAGCTTGCCATTTTCATTAATGGCAAGCTTTTTTATTTCTATGGATAATATTTATCTACATTTAAATTAGAAATTAATCAGTCCATTCTAATTTTCATATAAAAAGAAAACGAGGTCGTAATCAAGCTATTTTATAGAAGTTTCCTTTTCTACTATTCATAAGCTTAATGGCTATTCTTTCCAAGGCGAATGTAAAACGCAATCGCAGAAGTTTTTGCGTTTAAAGCCTGGAAGAAGCAATGAGCAAACATCTGCTTTAATATTTCCAAAAGTAGTTTCAGGTTTATGAGCGAAACCTTCAAGGAAAGCAGGAAGAATCTTTTGCTTGAAATTGTCTCGGGGGAATGCAGATACAACTTGTTCACGAATCTCCTCTGAAATTTCGTCATATCCATCTCCCATAACATCGTAGCCTACTCCAGAATAAATTAATGAAACTTGAGGTTCTTTATATTCAGCAATCCCAATGGTTGTGTGAAGTGCAATCGCATCCCAAACCAGTCTAATTGACTCATTATCCATACCATGTTGTTGAAGAAAACTACGAGCAGCATTTGCACCATCTACCTCAAAACGTTTATCTGGACTACTGAATTTCTTTGTAAGGCCAAGATCATGGAAGAGGGCGCTAACATATAATAACTCTTCGTCATACTTAAGCCCAGCTTTTTTACCTTGAAGAGCACCAAATAAGTAAACACGATTCGAATGATTCCATAGTAAGTCATTACCATATTCACGAAGTATTTCTTGCGCCTCTACTGCTATCTTACTATCCGGAATTACTATACCTGCAACTGTTTTTTGCATGAAAATGTCCTCCTATAAATAAATGATATTTTTAAATCTTATTGCTAGCTCATGAGCTTAAATTAATTATATAAAGCCTCCATTATTTATCAATGCAATGATTTCTATATAATCAATAGATGTTATCTATGATTAATTGTTCCTTTTGTAGTTTTAGATAAATGTTTGAAATTATATATTTATAGGTACATAAAGGGAATTGTTCAAAAAAATATCGATAACGAAGTTGTTATTGTAGTACTGGCCATGAAAAGATATAAATAATGACAATGGTCTACTTAAAGTGTGTTTCACTATTAACAGTCTCAGTAATAATTAGCTCTATATCTTTTTTATATATAGAAGAATACAGCATAAATGATAGTTATATCTATGCAATAAGAAGTATTATTCAATAACATGAATTTACGTGCAGATTTTTAAGTTCTAATTTAATGATAGATAACATCTATGATAATTATAGAAACGATAGAATTGATAAAAGGAAATGTCAGAGTTAGAATGAAGGTGCTTTACAAGATAACAAAAAAACAATAGCAAGTAACCTTGCTAGAAAAAGTTTCCATAGGAGGCGAAATAATAGTGTTTTGTAGAGTAGCCATTAGTATGCGTCCTATTGATAAGTAAATTGGAGAGATGTATATGGATGTTTTCCATTCTGGGGAACGTGCTGTACACAATAGGCTTGGTGTAAAGAAAATAGCGAATACTGCTAGTACAATGATTCAGCCAATAATGACAAAAAAATTTATGGCGTTTCTAAATGGACAAAACTCATTCATGATATCTTCTATGGATGAAAAAGGGAGAGTGTGGAGTTCATTTTTAGCAGGAAAAGAAGGAATTATTCAAGCAGTAGATTGCGATGTAATTAAAATAAATGTTGGTATAAATGAAGGTGATCCATTATTCACAAATATTCTTCACAATAAAGAAGTTGGAATCATCGTAATTGACTTTGCTTCCAGGATAAGAATTCGTATAAATGGTTCGGTTGTAAACAAATTTTCGGATGGAAGTTTTGAAGTTAAAACTGAACAAGTATTTGGGAATTGCCCTAAATACATTCAGGCGAGAAATTTCACTTATAACGAAACAGTTGTTGGTGGAACTAAGCGATTTAATAAGCAGTATGCTTTAAATGAAAAACAGCAAGAACTGATTAGTCAAGCTGATACTTTCATTATTGCGAGTTCCAGTTCAGATGGGAAAATGGATATTTCCCATCGAGGTGGGATGCCAGGGTTTATTCACATTATAAGTGAACAAAAAATAGTCTTTCCTGATTACTCAGGTAATATGCTATTCAATACGCTCGGAAACATTATTGAAAATCCTAATGTAGGGCTATTGTTCTTTGATTTTTCTACTGGTGATACATTACAACTAACTGGGAAAGCAAGTATCATTTGGGATATTGACGAAAGTATTATTTCTCAATTTCCCGGAGCCCAGCGATTAATTCAATTTCAATTAGTTGAAGCCATTCAAACAATGAATTGTAACACAAATCAGTGGGAGTTCGTAACATATTCATCTTTTAATCCAAAATAAACAAGGTGGGAAATAATATGCAAATTCAAATTACTGTTACAGAAGCTGCTATGAAACAATTCGAAAATTTAGAGGCTAAATATCCAAATCACCTTCGATTCCTTCAATATGAAATGGGAGGATGTGGACTTCCATTAGATGGAGTTCTGAGAGTTAAACTTATTAAATCAAGTATTGGCTATGAAGAAATGCAAACAAACTGGAAACCATTATATATAAACAAAGCATCTTTAGCTTTTGTTGACGACAGTATAACGATCGATTTCTTTGAAGGATTTCAGATTAAAAGTTCTAATCAAACTTATAGTCATAATATACCTTTAGAAGTTGAAGAATAAGTATTACGATTTACAAATAAAGTGAACTTAGTATAGAATGAGCGGTCTATTTTCTATATTAGACTATATAATCTTTTCTTAAAGTATGTATACCATAACATAAATAAGGAACGTAATTTTTCCTAATACATTTTATTAGGAGAAATTACGTTTTTTATGAATGAACGAAATGATAAAGTATAGGGAGAATTAAAGGATTTTGAGAAATCAATTAACTAAGTAAGGAGATTATTCTTATATGGAATTAAGACAATTAGAGTATTTTATAACACTTTGTAAGGAACTGCATTTTACACGAGCGGCTGATAAATTAGGTATTACACAACCTACATTAAGTCATCAAATTAAAGCTCTCGAGGATGAAATAGGTATGCCGTTATTTGATCGATTAGGAAAGAAAATCGCTATAACAGATGTGGGATACATTTTAGCAAAGGAATGTAAAACTATTTTCAATGCACTTGATAATGTAAAAGAAGAAATCAGTGAATTAAAGGAGATAAAAGGAGGTAAAATTGCAATTGCCACTTTACCTGGCGAACTAACAAACTTAGTCTCCACTTTACTTTTAGATTTTCATAAAAATTATCCAGAAGTAATAGTGAAAATTATAAGTTCAGATGAAATACTAGAATTAATAAATCAGAATCAAGTTAATTTTGCTGTTACAATTGATTCTTCTGATTACGTATTCGAAGAAGAAAAAATTATAAAAATACCATTGTACACTGATGAGCTATTTTTAGTGTTATCAAAAAACCATTCATTAGTTAATGAAAAAGAAATACAGTTCTCCGAATTAAATAAATTACCATTAATTTTGTTCCCAGATAATCATGAATGCAGAAAGTTATTGGACTATACATGCATAGCACGGAAAATAAATATGTATCCAATTATTGAGACCTCTAGTATAGAATCATTATTCGATTTTGTTAGAAGTGATTTTGGAGTAACAGTTGTATCTAAAACTCTATTGGATATTACGGAAGATAACGATTTATCAGCTATTCCAATAGTAAATCCGAGTGTTAGTAGGGAAGTTAACCTTATCTTGCGTAGAGATAAATTTATTGGGTTCGGCACTAGAAATTTTATCGAATTGCTTACAAATGAAATTATAAAATTAGGATTTCCTATTTCTGAACAAAGTAAAGAACAGATTAGAAAATTAATTAAAGAATAATAAAAATTGAAATAACCAGTAGAAAAATTATAGACCATATCTATGGTAGTGATAGAAAAATCGGCATTGCCCTATACTATTATAGATTTATAATTTAAATAAGCTTTAAATTAGTTAGACTTATCAATACTAATTTTTTTCAGCTAAATTTATTAGAATTTCTATTAGAGATAAATATTAATTTATAAGCACTAAATGTTTGCTACGCCTTCAATAAAGAATGTAATTTTCTTTATTGAAGCGGATCATAATATTGAGATTTTAGGAAATGAATAAATCGAAAGTAGGTAAAAAAATGTGTGGTTATGTAGGTTGCCTGTATAATACTGCAAAAAGTTATTCGGAAACAGAGAAAATACAATTTGAAAATATGACAAATCTGTTATACCATCGCGGTCCGGATGATCAAGGATATTTCCGTGACGAACATGTCCAATTTGGGTTTAGACGCTTAAGCATTATTGATTTGGATGCTGGACATCAACCGCTAACATATGAAAATGAGCGTTATATACTTATGTTCAATGGTGAAATTTATAATTATATAGAATTACGTGAAATGTTAATTAAACAGGGGGCAAATTTTTCAACTCAGTCAGATACGGAAGTTATTGTTGCATTATATGCTCATGTAAAAGAAGAATGTGTAAAACATCTTCGTGGAATGTATACTTTTGTTATTTGGGACCGTCAAGAGAAAAGATTATTTGGCGCGCGTGATCATTTTGGTATTAAACCGCTTTATATTGCAGAACAGGATGATACGACTTTCTTTGCATCTGAAAAGAAAAGTATATTACATGTAATGCAGGATAAAGGTATAAATCCAACTTCCCTGCAACATTATTTTACATACCAATATGGACCAGAACCAGAAACATTAACAAATAATATCAACAAAATTGAACCAGGTCATTATTTCATAAAAGAAATTGGAAAAGCGATAGAAATTCATTGCTACTGGAAACCATATTTCAATGCTGTAGATACCCCAAAAGAGGAACACATTCAAGCAATTCGTGATGTATTATATGATTCTGTAAAAGTACATATGCGCAGTGATGTTCCAGTAGGCGCATTCTTATCTGGCGGAATTGATTCGTCTATTATTGCTTCTATTGCAAAAGAAATAAATCCAAATCTCTTAACATTCTCTGTTGGTTTTGAGCACCGTGGATTTAGTGAAATAGATGTAGCGAAAGAAACTGCTGAAAAATTAGGTTTAAAAAACTATAGTGTGTTGGTGAAACCACAAGAATTTATGGATGAATTTCCAAAAATCATGTGGCATATGGATGACCCATTAGCAGATCCAGCAGCAGTTCCATTATACTTTGTTGCAAAAGAAGCGCGTAAACATGTAACAGTTGTTCTTTCTGGTGAAGGTTCAGATGAGCTATTTGGAGGATATAATATTTACCGTGAGCCAAACTCTTTAAAAATGTTCTCATACATCCCAACCCCAGGTAAAACGGTTTTAAAAGCTTTAAGTGGAGCGCTTAAAGAAGGTTTTAAGGGAAAGAGTTTTCTAGAGCGTGGATGTACACCAATTGAAGAACGTTACTATGGTAATGCAAAGATCTTCCGTGAAAAAGAGAAAATGAAGTTAATGCAGTCTTACAGTGAAAGTGTTAACTATAAGGATGTAACCAAACCATTATATAATGAAATTAAGGATTATGATGATGTAAGTAAAATGCAATACATTGATATGTACACATGGTTACGTGGAGATATTTTATTAAAAGCGGATAAAATGTCTACCGCTCACTCATTAGAATTACGTGTTCCATTTCTAGATAAAGAAGTCTTTGATGTTGCTTCTAAAATCCCAACAGAATTTAAAATTGTCAATAGAACTACAAAGGCCATTTTACGTGAAGCTGTACGCGGTATTGTTCCCGATCATGTATTAGATCGTAAGAAACTTGGTTTTCCAGTACCAATCCGTCATTGGTTAAAAGATGAAATGCATGACTGGGCTCTAAACATTATTAAAGAAAGTAAAACCGAACATTTAATTGATAAAGAATATGTATTAAACTTACTGGAGGCACATTGTACAGATAAAGCTGACTATAGCCGTAAAATTTGGACAGTACTAGCATTTATGGTATGGCATCAAGTTTATATAGAACATAAATACGATACGAATTTATTTTGTGAAGAGTGTCGAGAGTATAACTTAGTTTAAAACTAAAGGCCCATCAATTTAAGAATCATATAACACCTTAAAACAAAAATTGTCCATTTTCACTTAGAGATTTCAATTTTTTCGTTTTTAAAGCTTCTAACATATTAGTCATATACAATATGTTAGAAGCTTGATATTTTAAATATTTTTTGAATTTAGGTCTTGATAACGAACGGAGTCCACTTGACCATTTTTCTTCCTTTTGGCATATTAGCGTTATTCATGATTTGTGTCCCCCTATTAGTGTATTTCTGTATCTAGCTGTGGCGCTATGCGTGTAGGAAATTCCCCGCAATATACTGTTTTTCCCAAACCTTGTGCGTATTTCATCCATTACTTTTGTTAATTTTACTTCTTGTTCTCGCTGCGTTATGTTATCAAAAAGAGAAATTTGTTCTTCTCCTTCTTGAAGGAGGTTTGTTAAGGATATGTTTATGCTGCGAATGGGTTCGCCAGTATATTGTTGATGTAAAAAGTATGTACAGATCTTATAAACATCCATTGTTAGGTTAGTTGGGCGACTTAAAGTATGTGTTTTTCTAATACCACCGTTATAACTTTTGCTATAACCGACTGAAAAATGAACGGTTTGAGCAAGTTTATTTTGTTTTCTAAGCCGATAGCAAACTTCTTCAATATGTTCCAGTAGAGTAATCGGAAATTCCTCTATTGTGTAATCGCGCATGAGTATTTGGCTTTTCCCAACAGAAGTTGTGGCAGGAACATATTTTTCTGAAATGCGACTAAAGTCAATTCCGTAGCTGTGTAAGTGTAATTCTTCTCCAATCTTACCGAAGCTCTGTTTTAAGTATTTAAGAGGGTAATTGGCTAAATCTCCTATAGAATGTATTCCTTTTCGATTCAACTTTTCTTCCGTTTTGTACGAAATGCCTCAAAATGTATTAAGCGGTCGTATGCCCCATAATTTTGTTGGGACATCTTCATATTTCCAATAAGCAATGCCGTTTTGATTCTTCTTTGCTTCAATATCTAAAGCTACTTTGCTCATTAAAGGGTTAGGGCCAATTCCTATTGTGCATTCGATTCGTGTTTTCGCATATATTTCACGTTTAAAATTCAACGCAAACTCATAGGGATCGTTAGCAAATAAATGAATACTATCCGTAATATCCATGAAGAATTCATCGATGGAATATTGGTGAAAATCCTCAATAGGAACGTACTGTAAAGCTAACTTTGTTATGTAATTAGAACATTTAATGTATGTTCCCATAATCGGATTTACAACAAGAATGTCTTTTCTGCGAGGAATCTCGTATAATCTGGCCATCTTTTTTACACCCAATGCTTTTAATGGTGGAGTGGCAGCTAGAACAATTGATCCGTTTCTATTTACATCACCGACTACTGCCAATTTTGTATACATAGGATCTAACCCCACATCCATCAACTTAAGGTATATGTTTATACAAAGACAGATACTTCTATTTAGTTTTTCATTATTTTTTATAGATATCCTAAAAGTAGGCATATCAAATAAACCCTGACGGGTTACAATTTTTTCACTATAATTATGCTACCTGATGAATGGAAGTGGTATACTCATAGACAACACCCAAAATATCAAAGACTGTCTTTTTCTCGTATCGATGAGATTTTCGTCCGTTGTGCTGTAGGAGGTTAAACAGACGAAGGAGAACCTTTGATAATTCTTGGGTGTTTTTGTGTAATGCTTGGTAAAAAAGTAAAAAATAATCCTTAATTATGTACATCGCTTTATATTCACTTAGCTCTTTCTGTTTCTTACGTAATAGGAGTTCTCGTATTTTAAACATAGTAGAAGAACATAATAGAATACTAATGAGTTGCCCATAAAGATGACATTCTAATCGCTCTTGTTTAATAGATTTACAACGATGAATTTGAAACCAAGATTTCCATATTTTAAATAACAGCTCAATTTGCCAACGTAATGAATATAAATCATAGATTTTCTCTTTTGGTACCCATTCCGTAGGAATGTTTGTCATATATACCGTAATACCTTGTAAAAGCTTCGTGCGCTCTGTATATGTAATTCCTTTTTTCTTTTCGCGAATAGCTCGGTCACGTAGGCGTTTTTGTTTTTGCTCCTCGGTACACCTATAAACTACAATACGAGTAGGCAGTTTGTCTTTACTCCCTACATATACATCGTGTAATTCATACACTTGGCCAGGTTGTAGTTGTTTCATAATGTCTTCCAAATGAATTTGTATATATACCGGTTTTAATTGAGAGGATTTTGTTTTAAATACCACTGTTTCGAACTCTTTTCTATATATTTTAGTTGGTAACTTAAGACGAGATAAATAATACCCCTGCTTGTCTTGAATAGACTTAAAGTCTTGTAGACGAAAATATCCTAAGTCATGAATATACAGCTCATTCTTTTGTATCATGCCTGTTCGAGTCGCACCATACGCCTGATCACTTCGTTTTCCTGGTTCAATTTTCACATCAGAAAATTCTCCACTTAACAAGTCATACTCTAGTTGAATTTTCACACCAGCTTTATGACTACATCCTCTGGCACCAGGATAAGTAGATGCGAATCGATCTGGAACTTGAAAGGTTGTAGAATCAAGGATGCGAATGCACTCAAAGTAGGAAGAAAGAGAATGAGAAATCTTAGATACGCCTCCAATTTTAGCTTGTAGAAGTGTAGTAAATACAGTTCGAAAGAAGGCTACAGAAGCCGAGTTAAATCGCCGATTAAGTCCTTCCGGACTTAATAAAACTCCTGTTGAAGTTTCTAATCGACTACATAGTTGAGTAAGAGAGGTAGTAGCGACTTGTTGATTTAGCCATACACACAAAGATAAGAAATGGTGCCCGTGGCACTTACGTTTTCGTTTCATCCCGCCTGCTTCTATGGCTAATTGATTAAGTGTAGCGGGAGACATATATCGATATAACTCTTCAGCAAATAAAGATAATTCCTGTTTTTGATTCATATTCATAAAAAGCACGTCACCCTTTCTCATTAACATAAGAAAATAGTAACGTGCTTTTAACTTCAAAAATAGTCTAAATCCTTAAGTTGATGGGCGTGTGGCGCTACCCCTATATAAGAACAACTGATAATACAATTATTGATTTGTGTCTCTCGGATTTTCCAGAAATTTTCGCTATCCATAAAGGGTTTAGTGATAAAGAAATTAAAAAAATCTACAAATGGAACTTATAAGTCTAAATAAATAACAAAGTAATGGAGGAATGAAGAATGAAGATTGCTGTATTGGAATGGAAAGCATTGAAAAAAGAAACAAAGATAAAGCTATTGCGTTATGCGATGTTAGAAAGCAAATATAAGTATGCAAAATAAAAGCTCTTCATTTGCAAAAGCAAACAAAGAGCAAAAGTCATGAGTGACCGTCGAGGAAAGAAATTGGTAGGTTTCTTTCCTCTATATTTTAATATATTAAAAGTTGTAGAGAAAAGGGGGCGTGTAGAATGGAAGAAGGTCGTATTTCCTTTCAGCAAGGGTTTAAAGAATTTCTTATAATTATGCTCTGTTTTTGATTCATTATGTTTCTCGTGTATGGTGAAAGCCTGTTACAATAGTAAAGAATAACTTGGTTACAAATTGATAATGAAAAGGGGAAATATGCTGGATGAAAGCAACCGGAGTAACTAGAAAAGTGGATGAATTAGGGCGTATAGTAATTCCAAAGGAACTTAGAAATACGCTTGGGATTAAAGAAAAATCACCATTAGAGATTTTTGTAGAAGGGGAAGACATCATTTTACAGAAGTATCAGCCTGGTGCTGTTTGTGTATTAACAGGAGAAGTGTCAAATCGTAACATAGCATTAGCAAATGGTAAGATCACATTAAGCCCAGAAGGTGCAGAACTATTAATAAAAGAAATAGAAAAGTATCTTGTAAAATAAGTGCTCCTTTCAAGGGGCTTTTTTAGTAAAGATATTTAAAATTTCACGTACCGTGATATTTAATAAAAAACAAGATACATAATCAATAGTCTACATTGAATCTTATGTTGAACTCATCTGCTAAATGGAGTCCCTTCTCTTTTGTCCAGAATCCTGTAGACGTTTTTTTTAATTCCCACTCTCTAAAACGATTTGGATATAATTCATTCAACATATGATAAGGACGACTACCCAAAAATTATAGCGCATTTAACATAGCAAATGGACTTGATTTCCATAACTTTATACAAGGAGTTTGGAGTCGATGTTTTAACAACCATTTTTGTGAATATACATCTATTAACTCTTCACGAGACAAGTAAACGGACCTTTATTTAATACTTAAATTATCATTCCGATTTTTACCACAAATTCTTTTTAATTGTATAGCAGGTGAGAATTTTCTGTACTTATTTCGTTTTAGCTTCCATACTTTATGTATGTAGTGCATTCTTATCAATTTTCCCCATTACTTTAACTCGTAGGGGCATTAACTTTAGAACTCTACTAATGGATAAGCAAGTTAATAATTATACTTGAAAATGGAGTGATACGATGAATAGGACGTATGATGTCATCATTACCGGTGCAAGATGTGCTGGCTCTACCCTTGCAATTTATCTTGCTAAGGCAGGTTTCCATGTGTTGTTAGTGGACCGAGCGAATTTTCCAAGGGACACATTATCAACCCATACCTTTTTCAATAATACTGTCGCTCTTCTTCGAGAAACCGGTGTCCTGGACAAGTTATTGGAAACAAAAGCACCGCCGGTACGGGATATTAAATTTCAATTTGAGGATACCGTGATAGAAGGTCTCATCCCTGAGGTTTACGGAGAGGAAAGTTGTTATTGTATTAGAAGAACTTATCTCGATCATATTCTACTTGAACAAGCCAAATCCCAAATGAATGTAACTGTTTTAGAAGGATTTCGTGTGACGGATGTCATCCGTGATGACGAAACAGTGATAGGCGTGAGAGGTTTAGACGGCGACAACGAGAAACAAGAATTTTTAGCTCGCCTGGTAGTCGGGGCAGACGGCCGATCCTCTATTATTCGCAAGCTGGTAAAAAGTGAACTCAAAATAAGTATTCCGGCAACAGTCGGCATCTATTTCGGGTATTTCTCTGGATTTCGCCACGATAATGTCCCTAAATTTGAAGTATACAAGATAAAAGATAACACAGCCATTCTCTTTCCGACGAATGATGATTTATATGTAATTGTCGGCATTTTCCCATTAGAAAATAAGGAATTGATAGAACAGTTGAAATTAAATCCGGAAAGCTGTCTACGCAATTTCTTTACAGATAACTTTCCGAATACAACAATTGGGGCGCGCTTGAAAAATGCAGAACTAGTAGAACCGGTCAAAGGCATTCTCGGATATGATAATTACTGGTATAAAGGAATGGGAAAAGGATGGGCGTTGGTTGGGGATGCAGTTTGTTTTAAAGATCCTGGCATGGCGCAGGGTATCCATGATGCTATATGTGGAGCACGTATATTATCCAATATTCTATCAAAATATAAGGGACAATCCGATCAATCAAATCAAATGTCTGAAGAATATCAAAAGGCAATAGAAGATGAGTTTATGGTTCGGTTTCACATGGGATGCCAAATTTCGAAGAATGAACGCATATCTGAACAACAGGATGCTGTCAACAAGCTAATCAGTTCCCATCCAGAGGCTATAGAGAAGTTTTTAGGGATTTACAATTATGCAAACGAGCCCGCTGCTTTAGAAAAAGAACTCGCACGAATTATGCAATCGATCTAGCAATGATTTTAGAGATTAAGTAATTTAAGTACAAAAATAATTCACTATGAACCTCCCCCACTTACTCGCTTCCGCTTGAAGTGGGGATTTCTTAGCATCAACAAAGACAAGGTCCCATGAGAAGCGGATTTTCCATCTCCTCTCTGCACCTATGCAGGGACTCCTTTTCTTCATTTGACTAAGCAACTTCTGCACATGCAGAAGGGTGGGACCACACCGTCTACTACTTTTTGCTTACGCAATCCACAAATACTTTCTCTTCGTTTCTTCCGGGATATGACACATCTTTCCGTACAGTTCTTTTACCAAAATGTTGCGGGCACCGTGAATGTCCCAGTGTTCTTCGTAGCCGCACACACAAACGTAGTTACGTGTCCGCACTTTCTTCTTTGGCAACAAGGGCATGTTTGAGAAGTGTATGCTTCGTCTACGAGAAACAATAGAGGTACCTTTAGCAATCTAACCTATTTCGATGCTGGAGCCAGAGTGACTTCGGGTGATGCTACAAAAGCCCTCAATAACCACCGTTTGGTAAATATTGTATCTGCGACCCATTTTTACACGTATCTCGGCTGAACCCCTATAGGGGTAGCTTCAGGAAAATGCAGATGCTTTGTGGGACTGTTTAACTGGATTTATCATTTTAGCCAAGAAGACTCCTTCCTCAAGGAGCGTGAAGGGGCACAGCCCAGTGAGTAGGTGGGAGATGAATTGGCTTCGAACAAGGGATGGCAGGAAGCCATCTTAATTGTTCGATATACATAAAGTGTTACTTCACTATCCACCGAATATATGTTTGGTATATAATAGTCATATACCGAAATGGAGGTGAATCAAATAATGATGAATAAAGCCTATAAGTTTCGTATCTATCCAAATCAGGCACAAGCAATTTTAATCAATAAAACGATTGGGTGTTCTCGCTTTGTATTCAATCATTTCCTATCCTTATGGGATCAAGCATACAAAGAGACAGGAAAAGGCTTGACCTATGGTACATGCTCTGCCAAACTACCTGCCATGAAGAAAGAGCTTGTTTGGCTCAAAGAAGTGGATAGTATTGCGATTCAGTCGTCTATTCGCAACCTTGCGGATGCTTATACACGCTTTTTTAAAAAACAAAACAGCGCACCGCGCTTTAAATCTAAGAAGAACAACGTACAATCTTATACCACAAAACAAACAAACGAAAACATTGCCGTTGTAGGGAACAAAATAAAGTTGCCGAAACTAGGCCTTGTTCGATTTGCCAAAAGTCGCGAAGTAGAGGGGCGTATTGTAAATGCTACAGTTAGACGGAACCCTTCTGGTAGATATTTTGTGTCACTATTAGTTGAAATAGAAGTACAAGAACTTCCGAAAACACATTCTTATATTGGAATAGATGTAGGACTAAAAGATTTCGCTATTTTGTCAGATGGAACACACTATGAAAATCCGAAGTTTTTCCGATCATTAGAAGATAAGTTGGCGAAAGCACAGCGTGTTCTTTCTAGAAGAATGAAAGGATCTTCTCGCTGGAATAAACAACGAGTAAAGGTAGCTAGAATTCATGAATACATATCAAATACTAGAAAAGATTACTTGGACAAAATTTCAACTGAAATCATCAAAAACCACGATGTTATCGGTATAGAGGATTTGCAAGTATCGAATATGTTAAAGAATCATAAGTTAGCAAAAGTAATTAGTGAGGTATCTTGGTCACAATTTCGATCCATGTTAGAATACAAAGCAAAATGGTATGGCAAACAAGTCATTGTCGTATCGAAAACATTTGCTTCCAGCCAATTATGTTCTTGTTGTGGATATCAAAATAAAGACGTTAAAAATCTAAACCTACGTGAATGGGACTGTCCTTCTTGTTGTACACACCATGATAGGGATATTAACGCAAGTATCAATCTAAAGAATGAAGCGATAAAGCTTCTAACCGCAAGGACTGCGGGGTTAGCCTAATCAATTAGAGTTCGATAGAACTCTTTACTTAGGAATCCCTCACTTCTAAACGAAGTGAAAGTGGGGGTAGTTCAAAGGTCTTCCTATAACGATAGAATGGGAATTTTTCGAGAGTACTCAAAAAATGTTAGGACCTTATGCGGATTTAATTTTAAAAATATTTCAAGATGCACAAAATGAAATGCCAGGTAAGTTCTATATTGTTGTAAAATAATTAAAAGGATCTTAGGTAAAAATAAAAACCGTGGAAATATTTAATTTCTACGGTTTTTATCGTATCAATTAGGTTTTCTTTCATAGTGGCCCCTCATACCTCGAATCGTTTCCGTACCCCTTCTGAGAGTAAGAGGACACTTTTTTCTTCGCTACCGATAATGGGACGTTATGTTAACTTTACATGTATACAGTATTCATTGTTAAATTACTGAAGTACGGATATATTTTAAAATAAAGTATTAAGGGAGAGGACTAAATATGTCTAATGAAGTTTTACCGTTTATAGTGAGAATGGCAACTGATCAAGATTTTAAAGGTATATCAAAATTAAAAGAGCAAGTTCACCAGCTACATATAGAAGGAAGACCAGATTTATATGCTAATGCTTCAGCTTCTTTGGATCGAAATACATACGAAACATGGCTTAATGATACAACCATAAAGGTATTTGTAGTAGAGGATAATAATAAAGAAATTCTTGGATACATGATCTTAGATATTAAAGAACCCTCCAATAATCCAATATTACTTGAGCGAAAAGTTCTCTTTATCCGCAATATTGGTGTAAGTAAAATATGTCGAGGAACAGGAATAGGAAAAACATTGGTTCAAAAAGCATTTGAGTATGCCAAAGAAATACAAGTAACAAGTGTAGAATTAAATGTTTTAGAGTTTAATGAAAATGCTATACAATTCTATGAAAAGCTTGGATTTAAAACTAAAAGTCGACAAATGGAATGTTCATTAACTAATGATTAAAAGAACTTCAGATATCGAATTTTACGTAAACTAGCATCTCTTGAAGGGGCTAGTTTTTTGCTTAACGTGTTTTTTTTATGCTGCCGATATCCCTTATATACTGAGGGATTCTCAAGAATCAATACTACTAGTTTCATAATTTTAATTTTAAATTACAGAATATTACAATATTATTTTATCAAATTTAATAGGTTAACAATATTTGTAAAAAATGATATGTTTTTATTGTACTATTTTTTCTGAAAATTAAATAGTCAAACCAAATAGGGAAGGGGTTAATCTTATGTTTAAATCAAAATTCAAAAAAACAATTGGGGTACTAGGTTTAACATCAGCATTATTTATTTCTGCAATGCCTGCAAGTGCTGATTCGGGGGAGATTTGGGTTAGAAATAAATACCCAAATGCATATGATATTGTTTTTGATGCTAAGAACAAAACAGTTATGGTCTATGAGAGGGACGAAAATGGTAACACTATCCCTACTTTTGAAAGATGTACTATGGTAGGGAGTCAATGTTTTGTGCCTAAATAATATACTATTTTGTAATACTATTATATTTGTTCAAGGGGATCAACAACAAAATACGAATTTCGTACGCTAAGCAAAATTCTATTTATTAATCCATAATATTCGTTTATTAAATTGATGTAGTATTTTATAAAATTTGATCATGTCTTTGTGTAAATTTAAAAATATTAAGGAGGATTTTTATTATGAAAAAAACGTTAGTTATTTCTGCAATCACTTTAGCTTTAACAAGTGTAGGAGCAAGTTCATCATTTGCAAGCACTGAAAATGTAAGCATTACACCGGAGAAAATTTCACAAAATAAAGCAGTAAAAGTAGCAAGTAAAAGTAAAAAAAAGGAAACTGGTTTGTTGGTTAGCAAAGAATTTGACTTAAAAGATGGCGAAGCGACAACACCAACACTTGACCATAAAAAAGGCGCAGAAATGAGAATTAGCATCCAGAATAACTCTACTGGTGATGTGAGATGGTTTCTAAAAAATTCGAAGGACAAAGTAGTGAGTGAAGGGTATATAAAGAAGGGCCAAACAGGTAAGGAATCAGTTTACCGTGAAAAAGGTAAGTATAAAATCAGAGTTATTAGTGAAAGTAAGGGAACGGGAAAAGTTCATATAGGCGCTCGTACTATAGAATAGTATAAATAATAAATACAAAAATCACTCCTCGCTGTCGCAAGTGCAAAAGTGGTTTTTTTAAAAATAGCTTATAATAACCGCCACCCTGACGGTAGCAGTTACTTGAAGAGATGTTACCAGCATCTCTTCATTTATTATAAACACAAGGTATTCCTGTAATACTTCTACAGGAGGTACAGCCACATTGCTATCAAGATAATAAAATCCTTTCTATCTAAAATGTAAGAAGGATAACGCAAAAAAGGGATAAAACTATAATTGGCGGGGGCCGCTGAATAAGCAGACCTTTTCATTTGAATTCTGCAAAAAATTTTGTATCTATAATTCCAAAAGCGACTTTACAAGGGAATGGATTTTTTCCTTCTGAAGCAGCATGCATACAAGAAAGCACCCAATATGCCAGTTCTAATGGTAAGCGGTATATTTGAAGACTACCATCATTGTTTTTTACTGTTACAATCGGTGCATTTACCCTGGTTGTAGCAAAACCATCCGTTGTTATCATTGCTACTGCATCATTAGCTTGAAAACCAGTGTTTAACACCTCATAAATGATCCCATCTTTCTTATTAATAATCATAGGTATATTTAGAATGGGATATCTATTAATATTATTATGAATAATTGCTCCTGCGGCGTTCTTTCTTAACTGATTTCCTTGCATTTTTACACTCCTTTTTAATAATCCAAACGTGATTACATTAATTCATTCTATTTTACATCTATTATATTAGAAAATTGTAGTTTTATCTTATTATAAAAAGCATCCGTACATATAACAGCGCTATTTGAAGGATCAATATCAACAACGGTCATATAACTAGTGAGTAAATAACCATCCTCATAATATGTAATCATTATTTCTTCTTCAGATACTAAGGAACATAATAACATGTTTTCAATTCGTTCTTTTTCCTCAGTTGTTAAGATAGGACGGTTTACTTTGTTTTGTTCCTTAATCATTTCACGTATCCCATCAAATTGAGATGTTAATGCAGCGAACGGAGTCCACTTGACCATTTTTCTTCCTTTTGGCATATTAGCGTTATTCATGATTTGTGTCCCCCTATTAGTGTATTTCTGTATCTAGCTGTGGCGCTATGCGTGTAGGAAATTCCCCGCAATATACTGTTTTTCCCAAACCTTGTGCGTATTTCATCCATTACTTTTGTTAATTTTACTTCTTGTTCTCGCTGCGTTATGTTATCAAAAAGAGAAATTTGTTCTTCTCCTTCTTGAAGGAGGTTTGTTAAGGATATGTTTATGCTGCGAATGGGTTCGCCAGTATATTGTTGATGTAAAAAGTATGTACAGATCTTATAAATATCCATTGTTAGGTTAGTTGGACGACTTAAAGTATGTGTTTTTCTAATACCACCGTTATAACTCTTGCTATAACCAACTGAAAATTGAACGGTTTGAGCAAGTTTATTTTGTCTTCTAAGCCGATAACAAACTTCTTCAATATGTTCCAGTAGAATAATCGGAAATTCCTCTATTGTGTAATCGCGCATGAGTATTTGGCTTTTGCCAACAGAAGTTGTGGCAGGAACATATTTTTCTGAAATGCGACTAAAGTCAATTCCGTAGCTATGTAAGTGTAATTCTTCTCCAATCTTACCGAAGCTCTGTTTTAAGTATTTAAGAGGGTAATTGGCTAAATCTCCTATAGAATGTATTCCTTTTCGATTCAACTTTTCTTCCGTTTTGTACGAAATACCCCAAAATGTATTAAGCGGTCGTATGCTCCATAATTTTGTTGGGACATCTTCATATTTCCAATAAGCAATGCCGTTTTGATTCTTCTTTGCTTCAATATCTAAAGCTACTTTGCTCATTAAAGGGTTAGGGCCAATTCCTATTGTGCATTCGATCCGTGTTTTCACATATATTTCACGTTTAAATTTCAACGCAAACTCATAGGGATCATTAGCAAACAAATGAATACTATCCGTAATGTCCATGAAGAACTCGTCGATGGAATATTGGTGAAAATCCTCAATAGGAACGTACTGCAAAGCTAACTTTGTTATGTAATTAGAGCATTTAATGTATGTTCCCATAATCGGATTTACAACAAGAATGTCTTTTCTGCGAGGAATCTCGTATAATCTGGCCATCTTTCTTACACCTAATGCTTTTAATGGTGAAGTGGCAGCTAGAACAATTGAACCGTTTCTATTTACATCACCGACTACTGCCAATTTTGTATACATAGGATCTAACCCCATTTTGATGCAACTTACTGAAGCGTAAAAGCTTCGTAAATCCACACATAAGATGATTCTATTCGGTAAGATAGAATAGTCATACACTGTTATTCCTCCTTAAATCAAATAAGAACGTTTGTTCTTATTATATACGAACTTGCGTTCTTTTATAAAGGTTTTTTTGTTTGAAAATATTTTTTTGCATAAAGAAAAGACACTCGTATACGAGTGTCTTTCAGATATTCTGTAAATCATGTAATTCAAAATAGCCTAAATCTCTAATATACAAGTCTTTTGGTCGAATGGTTTGTAGGCTTGTTGAACCAAAGGTTTTATCATTTTCTCTTCCTTCTCCTACATAAACGTGCAGGAAATTCCCACTCAATAAGTCATACTCTAATTGAATTTTAACTCCTGCCGTATGGATACTTCCCCCGCGCCTTGATAATGTAAAGAAAACTTATCTGGAAACTGAAATGTTGTAGACTCTAGAATCCGAATGTGCTTAAAGGTCGTGGTGTATTGATGAATTATTTCTTGTGTTGAATGAATTCTTTGAGTTAGAAGGTTAGCTAGAACTTGTTCAAGAAACTTGTACTGCGGAAGCATTAAATCGTTGGTTAAGCCCTTCATGGCTGATAAGAACAACTGTAGATACTTCAAGACAGCTACATAATTGTGTGAGTGATGTACTTACAACCTGTAGGCTAAGCCTTACATATAAAGCAACTAATTCCTTTGCTTAATATTTACTCTTTCGATGAACAAATCCCATTTCTTTAGCTAAGTGCTCTAGAACATAGGAACACATATGTCGTTGTAATTCTTCAGCAATTAGTTGAAGTTCTTCAAGAATCGGAAAATCCATAATAAAACTCCATCCTTTCCTATAATTCTACAGAAAGATTAGTATATTTTTTCATTTTAGGAAGGGACCTTGTTTTGTTAGGTTGATATGGATAGGACGGGACCTCCTTCTAGTTTTGGATACTCATTTGCTTTATCTATTGTAAATAATTTTGAGTCTGATGGATCTCTTATTCTTGGCTTAAAATTAAATCCTAATAAATGAGTAAATCCGAAAATCTATTTTGTGTAACCGACTGTGTCTATATACAGCAATATGACTTTACTTGGTGTAATAGGTATGATAGGCTCGTTATTCAGAAAAGATTCCAATTGAAAAAAAGCACATCCATAGAGGAGGATTGGTAACCATGAGTGATAAAGTACTTATTGTGGAAGATGAACGCGAAATTGCGGATTTGCTTGAGCTATATTTGAAAAATGAGAATTATACGGTTTTCAAATACTATACCGCCAAAGAAGCATTGGAATGTATAGATAAGAATGTGCTTGACCTTGCGATATTGGATATCATGCTTCCCGACGTAAGTGGTCTCACTATCTGTCAAAAAATAAGGGACAAGCACACCTATCCAATTATCATGTTGACGGCGAAAGATACGGAAGTAGATAAAATTACAGGCCTAACAATTGGTGCGGACGATTATATTACAAAACCCTTTCGCCCACTAGAGTTAATTGCGCGAGTCAAGGCGCAGTTACGCCGATATAAAAAATACAATGGAGTAACGGCACAGAACGAGAATGTTATCGTTCACTCTGGTCTTGTCATTAATATAAGCACGCATGAGTGTTCTCTGAACGAGAAGCCGTTATCTCTCACTCCCACCGAGTTTTCAATCCTGCGTATCCTCTGTGAAAACAAGGGGAATGTGGTTAGCTCTGAGCAGCTGTTTCATGAGATATGGGGTGACGAATATTTCAGCAAGAGCAATAACACTATCACCGTGCATATCCGACATCTGCGAGAAAAGATGAATGACACGGTTGATAATCCGAAGTATATAAAAACGGTATGGGGGATCGGCTATAAAATTGAAAAATAAAAATAAGAATAAAAAAATCGATTATTCAAAATTAAAACAAAAACTCTACCAATATATCCTTACGATTGTCATGGCAGCAGTTGTATTTGTGCTGTTTGTGCGTCTATTTATCCAAGGGACACTGGGGGAGTGGATCGTACGTTTTTTGGAAAACAGTTATCATTTAGAGCGTTGGGACGCAATGATAATATATCAGTATACTATACGGAACAATATAGAAATTTTTATTTATGTGGCGGTTGCCATTAGTATTCTGATTCTATGCCGAGTTATGCTTTTAAAATTTGTAAAATACTTTGAAGAGATAAATAACGGTATTGATATACTTATTCAGAACGATGATAAACAAATTGAGCTTTCTGCGGAAATGGAGTTCATGGAACAGAAGCTCAACACATTAAAGCGAACCCTTGAAAAGCGAGAGCATGATGCAAAGGTGGCCGAACAAAGGAAAAATGAAGTTGTTATGTACTTGGCACACGATATTAAAACGCCTCTTACATCAGTTATCGGTTATCTGATCCTGCTTGACGAGGCACCAGACATGCCAAGAGAGCAAAAGGCAAAGTACGTGCATATCACGTTAGACAAAGCGTATCGCCTGGAACAGCTAATCGACGAGTTTTTTGAGATTACGCGATATAACCTTCAAACGATTACGCTCACGAAAAAGCACATAGACCTATACTATATGCTAGTGCAAATGACTGATGAATTTTATCCCCAGCTTGCTGCGAAGGGGAAACAGGTGGTACTCCATGCTTCTGAAGATTTGACCGTATTTGGTGACCCTGATAAGCTAGCGAGGGTCTTTAACAATATTTTGAAAAACGCCGCTGCATACAGCGAAGACGACAGCGTTATTGACATTACGGCGGGCCTCTCCGAGGATGTGGTATCCATCGTTTTCGAGAACGTCGGAAACATCCCGAAAGATAAACTCGCTACCATATTTGAAAAGTTCTACAGATTGGATGATGCCCGTTCTTCTGATACGGGCGGCGCGGGACTTGGATTGGCGATTGCAAAAGAAATCATTGTTCAGCATGGCGGACAAATTTACGCGGAAAGTAATGATAACTCTACGACGTTCACGGTAGAGCTTCCAGCCTTCCAAGGCTTGGTTGATAAAGGGAATTCTTAGAAAATAATCATTGTTTCTTAAGAAAATCTTAAGGTCATCTCTACTTTTTCTTAGGAAATTAACAATTTAATATTAAAAAATGGCTCGTTCTTATGCGGTAGACTTAAACCATAAGAACGAGCTTTTTTGTTTCGTCAAAGAAAGATATGATAATTTATGCGTGATTAAAATAGCTCACATGTTTAGAGAAAGAGTGACATAAATATTTTTTTCCTTTTAGCGAATTGTGTCAAATGAGCAATCGGCTGTTTTGGATGTTCCTCAACACACCACTGAACAGAGTATACACATCTAGATATAGCATCGCTTTGCAGAAAGTAATCGTTAAGAGTTACATATCCGAAATCTTCAGCGCTTAATCAGCGTTTCATTATCATCAAGTTACTTACTTAAGGAGGAAGCTGAAAAGGAAGAAGTGGTGTTTTTTATTGTTATTTTGCTTAGGTTTTGCTTTCATGAATAAAGCATTGTTTTTTCAGAATAAAGTAGAGGTTCAAAAATATGATCAAAATCACAAAGATAACATAGATAATACAGGGACTACCTCAATTATTCAAAAGAAAGAGATTGTAAAAGAACACATCTATCAAGGGAATCTGCTCTTAATTAACAGTAAATATCCTATGCGCTAAGAGAGTGTGAAATCAGATATCGTAAATTTATCTAAACATAATGAATTGATAAACAGATACGGGTTGCTTAATACAAATATTTATTTATCAAAAGAAATAGTAAAAAAATTTTCAGAGATGATTAATAATGTTGTAAAGGAAGGCGTTAATCAATTGTTAATTAATAGTGGTTAATGTGACTTTGATGAGCAAAGTGGAGTTTACCATGAGATGGGGGCTGATTATGCCTTACCAGCAGGTTATAGTGAACATAATTCAGGTTTATCACTTGATATAGGATCAGGCTTAACGCAAATGGACCGAGCACCTGAAGGGAAGTGGATAGAAAAAAATGCTTGGAAATACGGCTTTATCTTACGCTATCCCTCGGATAAAACGGATGTTACAGGTATTCAATATGAACCTTGGCATATTCGCTATGCCGGTTTGCCTCAAAGTACGATTATGCAAAAAATGAATTTAGCCTTGGAAGAATACCTGGATTATTTAAAAGAAGAAGAGAGCATTTCAGCAAGTATTGAGGGGGGGAATATACGATGTCATATTATCCCTTTTTCAAAGCAAGACAATTGACGTTGAAATACTATTGTAAGAATTTTGTGAAATACCTGTAAAAGATATGGGTGGGGTGATTATGACCACCCGTTCTTGAATTATATTCTAAAATGACAAAGTTATAGATTACAATGTAAAGTTAGGAGATTTTAAATGCATTCAGGAGTTTTGATTAATTATTTATATACTTATTTCTTTACTATTATTTTTTGTATAATGTTTCAAATTGGATTTTATTTTAAAACGAAAAAAAATATATCTATTCAGCATTTTCTATGGGTGTATGTTTTTCTATTCTACCTTTCACTAGTGTATAAGGTGACGCAGATAGGGACTATATGGGACATAGGTAGATACGAAACATTAATTCGTGCAAATCAAATTAACTTGATTCCATTTGCTTCTGAAGGTATGACTACTTATGTCTTAAACATTTTACTGTTTATGCCATTAGGTTTTTTATTGCCGACTATTTGGCCGCAGTTTAGAAGAATGAAAAGTACTGCCTATGCTGGATTCGGTTTTTCATTGGCTATTGAGTTAGGTCAATTGCTAGATAATAGAATTACAGATATTGATGATTTATCTATGAACACCCTGGGAGCAATTATTGGGTATTTATTATATAGAGTATTATTCAAAATGTTATATAAAAGAGATGAAAAAAAGATTGATAATAATATTTCTCTAGTAATAAAATACGAGGCTATTTTTTATTTGGTTTGCTCATTTGTAGGTATGATGTTAATATATTATCCAGTTTTATTTAGACGGCCTCTAATCCTTCAATAAGGTAATTAAGGTGCTGTCAGATAATTATATACATATAGTAAATTGATTCTTAAATAATAGGATATTACAAATACCCATTTATATTAAATTCTCATAGAAATCTTTCAAAACTACTCTTATTGAAGGTTGGGTGGTTATTGAATTGATTTCTATTGCTCCCGTTTTATATCATAGTACCAGCTTTTAATTAACAATTATATCCATTGCGAAAAAATAAGATAGGCTTTAATATTTACCAGTATTTAAATGCTGAAAATTGTTTAAGGCATTTCAACCAAAATTTAAGAGGAGCATACAATGAACAAACTAAAAAGGTTATTGAAACGTAAAACGACTTGGATAATCCTTATCCTATTCGTATTTGTTTATGTAAATAACAGTTCTTTTTTTGCTAAGAGGGACGATGGAACTCCTCTTCTTCTTGCTCACCGAGGACTTTCGCAAACATTTAGCATGGAAGAGATTGAGAGCGATACATGTACAGCAGAACGTATAAATAAACCTGAACATTCTTATTTAGAAAATACAATTCCATCTATGGAAGCTGCATTTCAAGCTGGAGCTGATTTAGTAGAGTTTGATGTTCAACCAACTAAAGATAACAATTTTGTTATTTTTCATGACTGGACGCTTGATTGCCGTACTAATGGTAAAGGCGTTACAAGAGATTTTACAACAAAAGAATTACAAGCACTTGATATTGGTTACGGTTATACAGCTGATGGAGGTAAAACATTCCCGTTTCGTGGTAAAGGGATTAATCTTATGCCAACACTTGATGAAGTACTTAACCATTTTCCAGATCGTTCTTTTCTTATTCATATTAAAAGTGATGATAAAAATGAAGGAATCCAATTGGCTGCTCACCTTAAGAAATTACCAGCGAAACGCCTTGATCAACTAACTATATATGGTGGCGATAAACCAATTGCTGCGATAAAAGAGCGCATCCCTAGTTTACGAACAATGTCAAAAGCGACCATGAAAAAAGATCTTATTACTTATATGGTATTAGGGTGGACTGGCTACATACCTTCAAGCCTGAAGCATGGAGAGTTACATATACCAGACAAAGTAGCTCCTTGGCTTTGGGGATGGCCAAATCGTTTTCTTAATCGAATGGATAAAGCAGATACTCGAGTTATCGTTGTAGGAGGAAATGGGTTTGGATTTTCAAGTGGATTTGACTCATCTGAAGATATAAAACGCCTTCCTGACGATTATACAGGTGGAATTTGGACAAATCAAATTGATAAAATAGCACCTTTATTTAAGAAATAAGGGGAAATATAACAATCGAAGTTTTTCATCTGTTTAACGATCTATACTTTAAAAGAAGACTTATTATTAATGTTGAAGTTTTATATACTGAAAAATGCCCTTAATTTCCTATACATAATGGAAATCAGGGGTGTTTTTGGATAAGTGGGACTTATTTTATTTATATTCAAACAGAAGTACAACAACTATCAAAGAATAAACCGCTAGTTGTATAAACTGAGCAGATGTAGATAAGTAAATTTTTCGTTTGGGGGTACCTTCACATGCCCATCAAGCTAAGGTTGGGTATTCCATGAACTTCCGTTCTTGTTGTCTACATGCTTGATATTTTGTTTATTTGTTTTTAAAAATAGGCATTCCAAATAAACCTTGATAAGGTGTAATTTTAAAGATTATGTAGTTTTCTGCTTTAGATTGGATACAGTGCACTGATAAACAACGCCTAAAATATCAAAGACTGTCTTTTTCTCATATCGATGGGATTTCCGTCCGTTTTTCTGTAAGAGGTCAAACAGACGAAGGAAAACTTTTGATACTTCTTGGGTGTCTTGTTGTATAGCTTCATATACTAAGTACAGATGATCTTGAATCATATAAATTGCTTTATATTCACTTAATTCTTTTTGTTTTTTCTGTAGTAACAGCTGTCGCATTTTGAACATAGTGGAAGAACAAAGAAAAATAGCGATTAACTGTCCATAAAGATGACATTCTAGACGCTCTCGCTTAATATTGTGACAATGATTGATACCAAAAAGAGATTTCCATGTTTTAAATACAATCTCTATTTGCCAACGTAGAGAGTAAACCTCGTGAACCTGTTCCATCGGAACAATTTCCCATGGATGTTGGTAATATAAATACTGATTTCTGTTAAACGTTTACTTTTTTCAGAGTATGTAACTCCTTTTTTCTTTTCAACATAGGTTTGCTGTTTCCTACGTTTATGAGTTTGAGTCGATGTCAGTCTGTATATCACAACTCGTGAGGGTAATTTTTGTTGTCCAATATAGGCATTCCGAATTTCATAAGTATCTCCTGGTTTTATCTGATGCATAATATCTTCAAGGTTAAGTAAAACATATAGGGATTGCTTTTTTACTATCCCATCCCGAAAGAATTCTGGGTAATCATTTTTTACATATACTCTATTATTTAATTTCAACCGTGAAACATAGAATACACCCCGTTGATCCATCTGGTCTAAATCTTTTAGAGAAAAGTATCCTAAATCTCGAATACATAAATCTCCTGGGCGTAAGGTATCTAAACAATCTGTACCAAAGGTTTTATCATTATTTTTACCTGGTTCCATCTGAAAATTGAGGAATTTTCCACTATGTAAATCATACTCTAGCTGAATTTTAATACCGGCTGTTTGTGCACATCCTCCTGAACCAGGATAAATAGGAGCCAAATGATTAGGGACTTGAAAAATAGTAGCATCTAAAATACGTATACGTTGAAAATAAGAAGTATATTGGTTTGAGATTTGAGAAGAATCGTTAAGTTTGCTTTTGATTAAAAGGGAAAATACACGCTGTAGAAATAAAACAGCGCATCGGTTAAAACGTTGATTAAGTCCTTCTGGACTCATGAGTGTAGCTGTATTTGCATAAAGTTGACTACATAATCGAGTGAGGGAATCACTTGCTACATGTTGACTAATCCAGATACATAAAGCAGCCAAATCTCGTGCGCCATACTTACTTTTACGTTTTACAAAACCTGTCTCTTGTGCGAGTTGTTGAAGAATATGTGGAGATAGATATCGCTGTAGCTCTTGAGCGAACAAATGAAACTCTTCTTGAATCGAAAGATTCATAAAAAACGCCATCCTTTCTATATATTTCTACAAAAATAATAGCGTATTTTCATTATTTTTTTGGGTGAAATTCTAAATTTTTATGGAACTGTATTAAAAAAACCAAAATATGGTTGACGATTAAGGATTACATTTGTAATATTTAATTATAGATTACAAATGTAATACAAGGAGTGGAATTTTATACAATGAAAGAATTACCTAAAATATCGGAAGCTGAATTGGAAATCATGAAGGTTCTTTGGTCAAAATATCCCCAAACAGCGAATGAAGTGATTGAAACGCTAGAGGCAACAATGGACTGGAAACCGAAAACGATTCGAACGCTTATTAATCGATTAGTCCAAAAAGAGGCTGTTTCTTACCAGCAAGATAAAGGGCGTATGTATGCCTATTATCCTTTAGTGTCGCAAGATAGATATCTACAAGTAGAAACAAAATCCCTCCTCAAACGTTTCTATGGTGCGGCATTTAAACCTTTACTTGTGAATTTCTTAAAGGAAGAAAAACTATCTTCAGAAGACATTAACGAACTCAAACGTATTCTGGATGAGAAGTCTGAGGAAAATCAGAGGAAGGATAGATAATGATGATAGCTATGTTTGTAAACGTCTATCTACCTCGATTTTTTGATTGGGTGATAGAAACATCCATTATGGCAAGTATATTAGTCGGCTTAATCTTATGTGTCAAAATCTTGCTTAGAAATAAGATAACTCCGCGATGGCAGTACATGCTATGGATGATTTTAATTGTAAGACTTCTATTACCATGGTCACCAGATAGTTCCTACAGTATTTATTCTCTTCTTTCATATAGCTCTGGCGTGTCTGAGATTTTTCAAAAGGATACTACTCCAGCTATACAACAAAAAAGCGTGTCAGAAGATAAAACGAATTATTCAGTAACTACAAAAGGAGATAGTTACAAATCTAACTCCGTAAATGTAATGAAAGAGAGTGACCAAATAGATAGTAATAAAAAGAAAGAAGATACTACACTTTCCGTTTATAAAGTTACGTTATATATTTGGCTTTTTGGAGTTGCTATTCTAGCAACGATAACTTGTATTACGAATAGACGATTATATTCTTACATAAAAAAGCAACCCAATATTACGGATGAAAAAATTGTTGAGATTTTTGAAAACTGTAAACAATCTATGGGAATTAAGAAGCAAATTCCATTACGGTTGGCTGGGAAAATCTCAAGTCCGACTGTTTTTGGGCTTTTTCGCCCGAGAGTATTATTATCAAGCAGACATATGGAAGTATTGAATGAGCAACAACTACAATATATTTTTTACCATGAGCTATCTCATATGAAACGAAGAGATATAGCTGTAAATTGGGTTTTGTATAGTTTAATCATTTTAAATTGGTTTAATCCGATTCTTTGGTATGCCTATTCATGTATGCGAGAAGATCAAGAACTAGCCTGTGATGCATTTGCGCTCACTTTTATAGAATCAGAGGAACAAATTGCATATGGACATACAATTATTACTCTTTTAGAACAGTATTCAAGTTATTATCAAGCACCGAATCTAGCTAATTTAAGTAGAAATAAACGAACGCTAAAAAGGAGAATTCTTATGATTAAGAAATTCCAGAAGAAATCCTATCGCTGGTCCGCTCTTGGAATTATTGCTATAGTTGCTGTTTCATCTATTTCCTTATTCAATGCACATGCAGTAGAAGGAGATGAAAGGCAGAAGGGACAAGTTGTAGAAAAACAGCAGAAATCTAAAGATGCTTTTCAAAATGCTGTAGAAACAATATTAGGTACACCAGAAAATGCGGAAAAAGAGTGGGGGATGGTAGAGAAGTCATATAAAAGAGATGCAGACTTTTTGTATTTGGCAGAAAAATGTTTAACAAAAGAGGAGTTTGAACAGTACGTACAACTGTTCAAGGAAACTCGTGCTATTCAGAAAAAAGCAATGGTCAAAAGAAAGATAGATGAGAATTTTAAGGATTATGACGGAGATACAAAAGAACTTAGGGAGGAGCGTTTGAGTCAAGCTGATCGTGAAAGGTTAAATGCGCTTTATAATCAATTAAAACCATTTATAGATAAGGTGAATGAATCTTTAATATATACCGTAGAAGAAGCGCAAAAATATGTTAATTTCCAAATTAAGAAACCGAATTATACAGTTGAGGGGTATAAGTTGCAGAAAGAATTCGGGGATTCATTCCCTGAAAGAACGCCAAAATTAGTTATTAAATCAGAATATATAAAGGGGAAATATGGTTATACCATTTATCAATCTGAGATTCTTGAAGGGAGTAAAGATCCATTTTATAATCTTTTTAATCGGGAGGAAGATATAAAGAAGTATGAGTTAGAAGGGAATCAAGTGTTTTATTCTGCTAATCATCCCATTTCTAATTTACAAGGTATGAAGATGATTGTTCCCGCAAAAGGAAACAATAGTGCATATCAGATAGTTATCATAAATGTTAGTTTAGATTATCAGAGAGAAAAAGTGTTTGATAGGAATGTAAACAAAACGGAACTGGAAAAAATAATGCTTTCAATGCTGAAATAATACAGAGGTGTTTTGAAGGTTTATACCTTTAGAACACCTTTTTAGTTATATTAAGCATAAATACAAGGAGGAAAAGAAATGCACTCAAACAAATATAACACCATAGCATTACTTTGTATGATGTTGTTTTTTATTACTTGGATATTAATATTTTCATATGGGGATTATAACTATTCTGCTACCGATGCTGGCAGTAATTTTACTCCCGCCGAAATGAGAATATCGATTGTACTTGATATTTTACAAATGACATTGCTAGTGATGTCTTTTGTATTCGGATTGATTGCATATTATGTTTCAGAGGACAATGGAGGATATACAGGAATATATATCTTAACATCTCTCGTCTTGTTTATATTGACAGGGTTTTATGATGTTGTAATAGTTTACATATTAGTAACTGAGCCAATACATTGGAAGTTTTTTTTCATGTAATTGTTAAACAAGAAGTGCTGGTGAAAGATAATAACGTTTTCTAAATAGGGGACCGCCACATGCCTATCAACTTAAGAAATTGGTAGTTCCCCATAACGAAGAAAATTTTCGTTTTGGAGACATTTTAAAATATTAGCTTGATAGTAATGGGGTACCTTCAACATCTTAAGCTTGATGGTGATGGGGTAGCTCCATCAAAACGCGAATTATGTACGCTAAGCAAAAATATAATAAGCTGTCCATATGGACAGCTTATTTACATAATTCTCGAAGTCGGAAGTTGTTCAATAACTTATAATCACAAATAAATTATGAAATGAATGCAAGATAATGACGGACCATAAAGAGTTAGTCTTTTTATACACGTAACCAAAAATCAATCCAAGTAATAATACATAGCAATGAGACCATAAATCCCAAAATTCCCCGCGATAAAGCCAAACTGGATAATGAACGACTAGAAAAAGAACAGCTGTAATCCCATTAGCTCTCCAAAACAAAAAACGCTTTTGTAACTCATTTAGAATAAAACCACGGAATACAATTTCCTCTGTTAATCCTGCCAGTAAGAAGACATTTAAATAACTATTCAGAGGTAAAATGAAATGAAAGGATTGATGATCGATTAAATAAATCTCTATAGTAAAACGTATACCAACTAACAAAGAAAGAAGAATTCCCCACACAACACCCCGACGAAGATTTACATCTAGCTTCATGTAACTTATAGGGTTCTGATAATGATAGTATTTAATATAAAACCAAACAGGGACAATCCAAACTGATATTTTTACAAAAGCAGTCAAAAAGGCAGCAATGTTATCGTTAAATAATTGAATATACTGTACTAACCAAAGTTCTTTTAATGACCAAGCAATATAAAATAAGACAAGATAAAGCAGGAGAGTATGTACACCTAATGGTTTTTCTTTTTTACGTAAAGATGTTTCAGTAATCATTTGTTCCTATCCCTTCTTCAAAATACTCTAAGTTTTTAACCATATTATACCATTTAGAAGGAGCTATGTATTGTGCCTTTTTGGTTGTATACACTATACATGGTTGGTTAACATAACGCATCATTATCAGTAGCAATAGTAAAGGAGGAACCCTACTCTCATAAGGGAACCCCCTTTTTTGTGCTATGGGTCTATGCATTTTTCTATACATTACTATCCTGACAAGATTTTAGGGTCCTCTTTTGTTCGTGAATTAGTAGAAAAACTGTATAATATCTTGCATACTCTTAGCGTGGTTATTTTCCAAAATACTGGTGATACCCCTCAGTGTATTTAGAGTAAAAATTTTTAAATATAGCAGAAATAATAATGAAGTATTTATCTCTAATTTGCTAACTAAAATTTTTCAATACAATTAATGTAGTAGAAGCAATGGAGAAATAAGATATTAAATATTCTACATTTTATAGACTTGCTAAACAGTATAAAGAAGTAAAAAAAGGGAAACCTAACGAATAATTAAGGATGATTCAGGGGGTACCAAATGGAGCATAAAACAGAAGTAACAATTGGGGATTATGTTCAATTTTTATATCGTAAAAATCCTAATTTAGAATTAACCGGATATGTAGTCAGTGTTCTACAGAATACAATTGTTGTAGATATTACAGAGATAATGGGATTTGAAGTAGATGATGTTAGGCAAGTAGTAAAACACGGTTACTATAATAAAGTGAATCAAAGGCAAATAAAAAATAATGTTTCAAAAAAATGCTCCTAGATCAATCTAGGAGCATTTTTTTGATGAAGTTACTGGATTTCTTACGATGATAAATACCAGCCGTTAAAGAGTAACATATTCATTTAGAAAAAGCACTATCATGGATTCTTTTATATGCCAACCGACGCTCATCGCTACCTAAAATTGGTGTTTCACACCTTCACATTTTTGAGGAAGGAGTCTTCTGTTTGAAAATGCTAAAAAAAGTCCTTAACAATTTGTTAAGGACTGCGGAATAGAACCGCAATTTGGGCTGACACCCAATCAGTTTGCAGAAAATAAATTGCGATTATAATAGCAATTGCATTCCCAAAAGCAATATTTCAAATGGATTGTAGCATACCTGTAACTAGATTGGTATCAATAAAATATGGATTGGATTACAAATAGTGGTTTTGAATATTAGAAAGAGTTTAAAAGTTAATTACTTCTTATGAAAAAAAACCTTAAGAGAACTTGTAACGATAAATTTTTAGAGGGAGGGTGGATTTTTAATTATAAATTCACATAATTTTCAAACATTAAAACTTTGGATGTTAATATTTGTTATATAATGAAATCAAGCCGTAATCAATATGGTTTCCCCGTTATGAATAATGAGATAATTTATGTGTCCCGTGTATTCGCTTTAAAACCAAAAGAACTTGTAGTGATTTCTACAAGTTCTTTTGGTTTTTCTTATTGTATTAGAAAAAAGCCCTTTAAATATAGCAGAAATAATAATGAAGTGTTTATTTCTCGTTTGCTAACTAAAATTTTGTATTTTAACAGGTTTCATTCATAAAAATATTTTAGACTATAGAATGAATCATTAGAGAGATAAAAAATAAGGAAAAAGGGAAGAACCACCAATATTCTTTCCTTTTTCCTACAATTAGGGTCTCTATATTAATGAATATAGAAGATTATAAAATGTTGGATGCAACAGTTTACATTCAAAATTATAGCAGGAGCGACAGGTATTTTTTATGCAATATTGCATAAAAATTATGATTTATCAAATATACATGTCTAATGAGAAACACAAAAACTCTATATAGGATGAATTTAATCTTTACATTTTCTTTATAGTGAATTAAAAACGGCAAAAAACAAAAAGGTTAATTTTATCAATACGAGTTTTTTCTTTTACATATTAAAATGGAAGTACCCTTTCAATGTATACTGACCCCTTCACAAATCGTGAAGGGATTTTTTATTTAATAAATGAGTTTTACAAAACATATAGAATGTTAAACTGATAAACCCCATTAATCTCAGTATGTGTACATGAGATCAATGGGGTTTTATTAATATATGTTCGAAGATGTGGGAAGTATTTTGTGTGTCTATAAAGGTTAGTTTTAAATTTTACGGATGTCTGTATATTCTATGAACATTTACAGATATTATTGTTATAATTATTGATGAGGTGTATGAAATGAAACACAAAACATTTGGATATGTACGAGTTTCCAGTAAAGATCAAAATGAAGAACGACAAATTCGAAATATGAAAGATTTAGGGATAGAAAATCGAGATATTTTTATCGATAAACAATCTGGTAGAAATATGCAATGCGAAAATTATCAAATGTTAAAACGTCTTGCTCGTACAGGTGATACCATTGTATTTGATTCTTTAACTAGACTAGGAAGAAGCATGAATGATGTCCTAGAGGAATTCAGATACTATGAAAAGCATGAGATTAATTTACAATTTATAAAAGAACCCTTCATTAATGTAAATTACACAGGTAAGAGTACAAATGATGTTATTCAAAGTGCTATTCAGAAAGCAACTCTTACCATTTTATCTGCTTTTGCAGAAAAAGAACGGCATGATATTAAACAGCGACAAGCGGAGGGCATTGCTCTAGCTAAAAGGCAAGGTAAGCGGTTAGGACGTCCCCCAGTAGAAATTACAGCCGAATTTATTGAAGCCTATAAAGAATGGAAGTCTGGTAGCATTACAGCAGTAGGAGTCATGAAGAAATATGGTATCAAACGTTCTTCGTTTTACAAACTTGCTAAGCAGTATGAAGAAACAAAACATAAAAATCTACTGAATGATTAATTATAATTTAGGAGGTTATTATATGAAACATACAGCAAAAGTAAAAATTGGTGATTGCGTTCAATTTTCTTATCGTAAGAATCCTTCCTTGCAATTAACTGGATATGTGGTAAGAGTTTTAACGAATACCATTGTTGTAGAGGTTTCAGATATGATGGAAGAGGAGTTAATTGATGCTAGACAGGTAGTAAAGCATGGACGTTATCATAAGATAGCCCGTAAACAAGTAAAAAGTAAAGTTTCATGAAAAACGCTCTTAAAGAAATCTAGAAGTAACTTTTCAAATGTCATATAATGTCTTGAATACATTTGTATATTGGCATTTTTGTTCGTATTTTGTATACTAAATGTGAGTTTCCTTACAGTAGGCAATCTTTCAATTTCTATGACAGCCAACTAATCTGTTAATTATGTATGGTAGCAAATAAGCTCTTATGTCCACAGATATAAGAGCTTATTTGTATATGAATCACTCTTTTATGTACAATGAAAGAAAAACATTATATGAGATGGGGAGAGGAAAACCCATGTCCAACCAACAATTAGTGAATTTACGCATTGATTTTGCTTTTTAACAATTATTTGGTACAAGTGGAAATGAGGATATTCTCATTGCTTTTTTAAATGCTATATTACAGGATTCTTTAGAATCGCCCATTGTTTCGTTACAACTGGAAGATCCACACTTGCACTGAGAACATGAAGAGGATAAATTATCGATTTTAGATATTTCCGCTACATTAGATATAGGAATAAAAGTAAATATAGAAATACAGGCGCGACAAGAAGTCGCTTCATAATAGTGCGTATCCATAAGGATACGCTATTCTAGTTGTCAAGAATATTTCCACCCAAAACAGCGTTGCCAGTAATGGCAGGGTTGGTTGCATGAGGGAATGCATAAGGAAGCGATGAACGTACATTCAATCCGTGCTAGGGAAAGATGAGAAAGGTAAACGACAGTGAATCTTCTTAAGCTTCGTTACTACAAATCTAATGAAAGACGTTGATACATTGGAACTGCGGATTAGAAAAGTGGACTTTGTATGCTACTGAGAGACAACCTACATATCCGTCGGAGTAGAAGAAGGTACCTTCCCTCATCGTATCTATTAGAAGTGGAACTTGGTAAGCCCTATATAATCTGTACGTTGTACAGTAAGGATGTCGTAAGGCAAAATGACGTTATAGAGGGTATGGGATGTTGGAAAAAGCGAAAGTCGCAAGGTCGAAAGACAACAGGAACTCATAACTGTGCGAATAGCATCCAGGGGAAAAAAAACTAATGATGCAACCCGAAAGGGTGCAGACTTCCAACAGGTCTTCAACACGAAAAAAAGCGAAAAAAAACTTCTGCCGAAAGGAAGGAATCTAGTTATGGATACAGCTCACAAGGCGTCGGCTATTCCTTCACTTACAGATTGGTTTACAATTCAATGGAAAGAAATCGAAAGGTATGTAAGGAAGTTACGACAACGAATTTTTCGTGCCAAACAACAAAACCAAAGTAGAAGAGTAAGAAAATTACAACGTCTTATGCTTCGGAGCAAAGCGAATCTATTGTTATCAATTAAAAGAGTTACACAAATAAACCGTGGGAAGCGCACAGCGGGTATTGATGGAGAACGTATATTATCACCTAGGTCTAGGGGAGCATTGTTTCATCAAATGAGTTCCCAAAATATCAAATTACATCGCCCGAGAGCAGTAAAGCGCATACACATTCCGAAGAAAAATGGAAAATTACGCCCGTTGGGCATTCCGACAGTTAAGGATAGAATTTGGCAGAATATCGTCAGAAACGCCCTGGAGCCGGAGTGGGAGGCAGAATTTGAACCCATTTCGTACGGATTCCGTCCAAAGCGTAGTGCGCATGATGCCATAGCGAATATCTTTAATAAACTAAACTCCAAAAGCAAAAAAGTTTGGGTATTTGAAGGGGATTTTGCAGGGTGTTTCGATAATCTCAATCATGAACACATCTTAGAGAAAATTCAAAACTTCCCAGCAAAAGAAATTGTTAGAAGATGGTTAGCATCTGGGTATGTAGATAATCAAGTGTTTCACCCTACAACAGCAGGTTCTCCTCAAGGAGGAGTGATTTCACCTCTCTTGGCTAATATCGCCTTACATGGTATGGAGAAAGAACTCGGTATTAGATACAGTAAGAGTAACACAAAAAGACAAGGTACTATCTATAATATTCATGTCAAATGTACAAAGGCAATGGTTCGCTACGCAGATGATTTTATCATCGCTTGTCAAACCAAAAAAGAAGCCGAATCCTTGTATCGAGAGTTAGTACCATATCTCGAGAAACGCGGAATTACATTAGCAACAGATAAAACCCATGTTACTCACATTACTGAGGGTTTTGATTTTCTAGGTTTTCATATTAAACAATATGTGCAAGACAAGAATAAATTGTTAATAAAACCGTCAAAAACAAGCATTCAAAAAGCTAAGAAGAAAATTAAAACAACTTTCCAAAACTTGAAAGGGAAACCTGTTTATACGCTATTAACAAACCTAAATTCAATAATCCGGGGGTATGTGTATTACTGGAGACATGTAGTATCGAAAAAGGTGTTTTCATCGATTGATTACTTTATATGGGGAAATGTTGTACGACATGTAAAACATTTGCATCCAAAGAAAAGTTGGAAATGGATTGTAAAACAATATTTTCGAAAACCTAAGCATGGAGGACATGATAAATGGGTTCTTACCTGTCCAAAGACACAGTATCAAATCTATAAAATGGTTTGGACCCCCATTGTAAGGCATATTGGGATAAGATACAAAAACAGCCCGGATAATCCTGAACTCTCTGATTATTTTGCCAAACGAAATAAAAAAGATTTTGAGAACAATAATACGCTAACTCGAATCAAGATTGCAAAGAAACAGAAATATATCTGTCCAATGTGTGAAGAGGCTCTACAAAACGGAGAAGCACTAGAAATACATCATAAAGTTCCTAAAGTGTACGGAGGAACAAATGAATATGGTAATCTTCAACTTCTACATACATCTTGTCACATTCAACTCCATCAAAAGCATCCTATCTTTCGAGAGAGAGCATATATTTACAAGAAAGTGAACAAACATATTTCACTAACGCCTCGAGAAAGAATCCAGGTAATAGAATGGCGTATGATGGATGAAGAACGACTAGCTGTTTGGGATAAAAAGAAGGCTTGAGCCGGATGTTTGGAAACGGACAAGTCCGGTTCTGAGGGGAGAAAGAGTCCGCGAGGACTCCGACTTACCCGACCTGAATAACAATCATGACATGATTAAGAGAAGTTTGTATTACTGGGGAAGGTTATATACATCCCAACTACAAAAGGGAATGCCATATAGTTCTCTTCACAAAACCATTACGATTAATTTATTAAACTTTGTGATGTTTCCAGAATATGAAGCATTTCATACAACAGGAATCCTATGGAATCAACAGCAACAAAAGAAGTTAAGTGATGAATTGAATTTCATATTGTGGAGATTCCAAAACTCATGCAACAGTGGCGGAATGAACAAGTAAATCCCTGGGAAGATTCGTTGGTTGTTATTACTTCCAGCGAATGAAGATGAAAGATTAACCCAAACATTGGAGGATATTGCGATGAACCAAGACCCGATTTTACAAAAAAGCGATGGATAAATGGGAACGTATGAGTCAAGATTCTTCTTTCCGACAAGCGTATGAAGCAAGGGAGAAAGCGTTGATGGATGAAGCTGCGAAGTTTGCTCATGCTCGTAATGAAGGAAAAAAAGAAGGGATTCAGCAAGGAAAAATACAAATAATTAACGGTATGCATGAACTTGGAACGATAAAAGTTAAACGACCTGAAAATAAAATTTATGTTAGACCACGCTTTCGCATTCATGGATCCACAGATATCTTGGAGCATTTAAATAATTTTATGTTTGAAGAATTAGGCATTAAGAAGAAAAAGTTACAAACTGATGGAAAAATACCAAAAACTAAAATTTTATATTTTCAATCATACAAAGATATAGAGAGTATTTTGAAATATATTGGTGCCACAGAAACATTAAAAATGTTGTATTCGTTCGATTTAGGATTTCATGATGCTGAAGAATTTAAGAAGATTGAACTAGGGAAGTAAGCAGGTCTTTAGATGGGGTATTACTATCTTATTGTACAAAAATGTAACAATTTATGATTATAAGAATAGTTTCTAACTTTTAATCTAATGTAAAATTAGTGAGAAGTTTATCTTATGACAAAATGTTAACTAAAAAGAATTAGAAGTGATTATTTGAATAAAATAATATTGTTGTTTTTATTGGCTACATTTTGTTTAAATATCGCAGGATGTTCTAATGATATGCCTACACCAAGGGAGAATTCTAAATCTTCAACAACTAAGAAGATTAAATGCATCAACAAAGCATGGTACAAAAAAAGATATGTTATGTAATAGTTTAAAGAAACTTTAAATGGTTGATGATAAAGATTATAAGAGAACAATGATAATGGGTTAACCATAATATTTTTACAATATGATTAAATTCTCTAAAGTTACCTAAAAAAGACTATCAGTATGAAGTGCACCTAAATTGTTAGATACATAATTAACAATTGGAGGTGCATTTTTTATGGCTAACTTTTCTTCAAAAGACAAAATAGAAGCAGTAAAACTATATCTAGAAGGTATTAAAGGCGGAAAAACCATTGCTAATTCTATAGGGGTTCATCCTAGAGAATTTTATCAATGAATTACACGGTTTGAATTTTCAGGATAAAAGGCGTTTGAAAAACGCTATACAACTTACTCTCTCGTGTATAAACTAGATGTAATTCATTATATAAATGAAAAGGGGACATCTCTCAGAGAAACAGCTGATTTTTTTAATATTCCTTCTTGCGAAACACTCCGAAAATGGAAAGTAGCTTATGAAACAGAAGGATTAGATGCCCTAAAATTAAAGAAAAAGGGTCCACAGATATACTTGTTAATGATTAAAACAATAATCATTATATGGATCTTGGTGGCGTCTTATTTGTTGTTAAGGAAAGATGTTACATTCCCATAGATAACCATCTTATATTAATTACATAAACTAGTGTGTGACATAATAATATAAAGATATTATATTTAAAGGGGGATTCAAATTGGTTAAAAACTTACCTTTACTAATAGTGATTTTAATACTTGGTATAAGTTCTTCTACTTGGGGGTACTATAAAATCTTAGCTTGATGGGCATGTGGGTGCTACCACTATACGTAATCCTCTTTAAACCTAAAATATAATTAATTCATATTTAATTATATTTACATACTTTTAACCTTATGTTAATGTAAACTTTATTATAATTAATTCTATTTGATTTTTAAGTCTCTTTACCTACGTGATAAGAATGCATAAACCATATACCAAATAGTATTCCTTAAATTTTATAGGAAATTATCATTCTTACATCCTTAAAACATAATAATAAGATGTGAAATATGATTTTAATGAATAGCAGGTACACAATGGTAATTTGAATTTAACAGCAACGAAGTGATTATAAATTTATTTTTTATTTTTTGAGGGTGTGAAAGTATAATGAATCCGGTTTTTAAAAAAATATGTATTTCCTTTGCTTTTTCTGTAGCAGGGCTGTTTTGTTTTTTTAAGTTAAATGGAGACCTGTTATTGTCTGGAGTGGGAATTATAATGGGATATTTATCTTTATTTAATATCATGAGTTTATATTCTCAAAATTCTCACGATAAAACATTTACTAAATTTTTGAAAAAAATTGCAGTTATTTGCTTCTCTTTTGCAGTATTAGGAATATCCTTTGGGATAATACATGAATTATTAGGAGCATGGAGTCTTAGTATAATGGCAAATTATTGGTTTCTAATGCTAATTTTATATGTAACAAATATAATTTCATTAGTTATTATAGTATTTGCAAATCAAAATGAACCACATTATCCCTGGTTATATAGAATTCTTATATTTTTCAATCTACTTCTTACCGTAGGTCCAGTTTTATTCCCAATATTTATTCTAATCCTTGGAAATGGCATGAATGCACATACAATATGGTAATAACATTTACATTACATAAGATTTTAAAGTACCCCCTAAATAAAGATTTTGTGTTTTTAGCACCGAAGTCCACTTTTATCGTTTTGCAGGCGTTTATTTTTTAAGTTGATGAAGATATAGGCCTACCCCACAACCATCAAGCTAAGTTTATATCAGTTTAATTTCATAAGAAAGTTTCAGAAAAGAAAAGCTGATTTAATTTTGCAATTATTAAGTTATATGGCTGAGGATGAAAGAAAAAGAATCCATGAAAGACAAAAAGAGGGAATTACAATTGCACTTCAAAAAGGAGTTAAATTTGGCCGCCAAAAGGTTGTAATTGATGCTAATTTTAAAGAAACTTATCAAGAATGGAAAAATCATAAAATTACTGCAGTAGAAGTCATGCAAAGAGTAGGAATGAAGAGTAATACATTTTATAGAAGAGTCAAAGAATACGAATATAATTTACAAGAAAGCAATCTTTCTTAAAAGAAGAGGTTGCTTTTTCTTATTGCACCTTTTTGTGAAAGTAATTAAAAGGGGCATAATTAGAATTATTTTTGATCTTATTCTTTCTTTAGCGAAGGACCTTGCATGAACCTACTTACACATGTCTTTACGAACGAAAAAGAACAGATTATTGAAATAATCTGTTCTGAGAGAAATGATACAATTTTAGTTTTTTGCACGAGAACCAATTGTTTAACCATAGTGCGAGTCCACTTCTTATTTCCAGCTTTTTTGTCCTCCTTCAAAGTGATCAATACATGGAGTCTGATGATATTGACATTTCATATAAATCATAGTTACGTTACTCTTCTTTCGGAAGTACAATTTTTTTATATAATTGAACCGTAATGAAGTAATAGGTCAAGTAAATCACTACAAAAATAACAAGTGGTAACCATATACGGAAATACGGATCAATTAAAAGAGGGCTGAACATGTTCATACCAACTAATACGTGAACAATACCTACAATTGCTGGGACTAAGAATACAAAGAATAACTCTTTATAAATCGATTGTGTTAATAACTCTCGGCGAACACCGATTTTACGAAGCATTTGATAACGTGTGAGGTCTTTGGATGCACCAGACAGAACTTTAAACATCAGACAACTTGCCATCATTGCTAAGAACGCAATTCCAACGAAGAAGCCCATAAACATTAGTCCGCTGGCAAGAGCATGATTCATATTATATGTTTGATACTTACTATCCAGTTCTTCCGCTTTCACATTCATATATTTCGCTACCTGCAACTCATCAAGTTTTTTCCATTCTTTTATGTATGATCCAAAATCATCTGTTTTTCCAATAAACACCGTATTTTCTGTACCTTTCATATTATCATATATGTTTTGATTGACAATTTTCACTTCATGATTCGGATACATATACTCTGGTTGGATTGTTTGGAAAGCATCGCTCCATTGTTTTGGTTTTCCATCATCTTTACCCCATTGTCTTGACAATGCAAATGCATTCATGGGAATTTTTTCTGAAACTTTGATTGTCTTTTCATCTTTTCTATCTTTTAATAAAGGACGATTATTCTCTAGCTCTTCTTTCATATAATAAACATATCTATCGTCCACCTTGTAGTGGTATTCAAGTTTCTCTTTAAATGGAATACCGTCTAACAATTTCTTTTCTTCCACTGTCGGATTATGAACTACCGAATCATAAATCGTTCCTTTATCAGTCTGTTTTAGAACATCGTTTTTAAATGCCATACCACAAGCAATTCCACCAGCTCCAAGAGCTATTAAGATTGCTACCGTTGCCATCACATTGGTTAGGCTGTTAATACGGAAGTTTAATTGAGCAAAAGTAAAGGCATTCAGCCCTTTTTCCCTATGTTTTTTATTACTATTTACCTTTTTAATCATAACGGGGAGAAGAGATCCACATAACATATAAGTACCAACTGTTGCTGCGATTAATCCAATAGCCATGAATTTAGGAGTGGTCAGTCTATCATCTCCCTGTAGCTGTGATATATAGATCAGTGATGCATAACCAATACCTAGTAAAATCAAACCAAGGAATGCAACTACAGCTGTCATTTTACCTTTTACTGCGACACGCTCTGTTTGTGCATCTGCATGTACAAGTTGCAAAACAGAAATACGTGACAATTTCATACTATTCATGATGGCTGATAGTACAAATAAGGCAAAAAAGAAGATGTAAGTAACAGTCATAGATGGAATATAAAATGCTTGATAATCCTCACCAGACAACTCCAACTGTTTCATCAATAACTGACCGATACCTTCTGCAAGTCCCACACCAATTGTAATTCCAATCACAAGAGACGCTAAGCCTAATACGATTGTTTCAATAAACATTAGTAGTGTAACTTTATGCTTTTTTGCTCCTAACATCATATACATCCCAAACTCTTTTTGGCGAAGGGATAATAAGAAAGAAATTGCATATAAAATATAGAAGAACGTTATGATTGCTAGTAAAACGGAACCAATTTGAAATGCAAATACAATAGCAGGCATCTGTGTATTAGATTCAAGAAATGCTTTATTTTGCGCTAGGGTTTGGAACATATAAAAAATTGAAATAGATATAATAAGACCCAAAAGTAATACAGTATAATCTTGTAACTTACTTTTTAGCCCTGACATGGAAAGTTTAAATAACATGATTGAACTTCATTCCTTACGCTTTTTGTGTGCCTAAGTTTGCAAGCACGTCTAAAATTTCTTTATAGAATTCTTCATGGGTACCACCACGATGAATTTCTTTATATAACTCACCATCTTGAATAAATAAAATACGCTGACAGTAACTTGCGCTGTAAGGATCATGCGTAACCATCATAATTGATACACCTTGCTCTTTATTTAAGCTTGTCATAGCATCAAGTAAACTTGTTGCGTTTTTAGAATCAAGCGCTCCTGTTGGCTCATCCCCTAAAATAATTGCTGGCTCATGCACTAACGCACGTGCTGCTGCTGAACGTTGCTTCTGTCCACCAGATACTTCAGATGGATACTTTTGAAGTATTGTTGAGATACCTAACATATCAGCTACTTTTTCTACTTTTGGTCCAATATTTCGTGATGAGACACCTTGAAGGGAAAGTGGAAGAGCGATGTTTTCGTAAATAGATAAGTTCTCCAATAAGTTAAAGTCTTGGAAATACGAGGAAATAAAATCACTAAAACAATATAAGCAGATGTTATACTTTTAGTGTTAGACATTGCAACCCCAGTCATTAGATAGGATATAGTTGTCTGTGTAGCAACGGAACCAAAACTTACATTAAGTATTAGCGAATATTCATTTCATATATTAGTGGATATAAAAGACCGATTTTGAGTGTTATGATGTCCGCTAATGATACTTATAGGACATTCTGAAATCAAAAAACGAGAAGCGTGCGGTCAAAAATCATTTGTGTACCCAAAAATCTATATAATTTTAGTCATTTTCGCCGTTTTTAATGTCCGCTAATGCTTATAGCGTGATTTGGTTCCATGTGTTACACAAAGGCTTAATTGTAGTATTGCATGCAGATGATACCGGAAAAACATCATTTAATCCGCTTGTTCATATGTGAGTAGTAACTAAAAATAAAAGGATGGTATTAACATGAAGTCAACAGGTGTTACACGAAGAATAGATGAATTAGGGTGGATTGTTCTTCCGAAAGAGTTAAGAACAACGTTAGGAATCTATGCGCTTTATTTTCTTTTTGCACCAGAACCGTCTTTATAAGTTCTATGTCACTATAAAATGATGCATGCAATAAAACTATTTTCTTTATTAATAATAATGGTAATTTTTACACTAGAACTCTTAGTATTGCGTATTAAAGTTCCTCTATTAATATATTTAAAGCTTTTGACTTAATCCTTTCATATTCCATAGCCCCAGCAAGTTCATCAGCAAGTAAAGGCGACTTTCTAACATATCTTTCGCGAATTACATCATACAATTCGTATGGAAATAACATATCAATAAACATAATTTTCTTCTGCTCAGCTGTTAAAGGAGAAACTGACTCATATGCGTTAATCATAATTTTAAATTGGTTTTCATTCCAAACACCAGTTGTATCTAATAGAGGAATAATCATTTTACGCAAGTCTCGAATAGGTAAATCGTAAGAAACCGTATCTAAATCAATTACCCAAATTTGATTACTTGGGTCTAATAAGGAATTTCCTGTTCCATAATCTTGATGACATAAATTTGGGGATGTTTGTAATTCATCAGTCCATTTAGTATATTCAGATTCCAATAGTCTTTGGTGCGTTTGTTTTGCTTCTAAAATAAACGTATCAATTTCGGCCAAGTATAGCTGTGAAAATGGATCATCTGGCATAGTTGCAGATAAAGTTTTCCAAATCTCCATCTGTTGAAATCTTTTAATGTAATGATTGGGCCAACGTCCTAGTTTGGTAAATATAGGTATTCCTGGTGGGGGCTTATAGCCAATAGAGGCTACATGGAAATCTGCTAACCCTTTCATAATCATTTCAAGATCTTCTTGCATTGTAAGCTCAAATGGTCTTCCCTCAATCCAATCATAAACAACAAATAAAAATGGACCGTGTTTTGTATACAACTGATTCAATTTGCTTGGAATTATGCTTGGAACACGCATGCCTTTGTTGGCTAGATAATCTTGAGCGTGAATGGAAAATAGAGCTTTTTTTTCGGGGCGATGAATTCTCTTTAAGCAAAATGGTCCATCTGCAGTTTGAATTTTCCATACTAAGGCCAGTTGTCCACCTTGTATTAATTCGATTGTAGTTGCTTGAATATCCCAATGCTGGATCATTGTCGCTGCCAATTCTACTAGTTTTTGTTCCTCTTCGGGCGATAATGTATACACCGCTTCTTCATTGTTATTCTCCACATATATCACCATCCTTTTATGCTCTCTTATTACTGTATGGTACATGACCATTTTTGTTCTAGCCATTTGCCTTTAAGAAGAAAAAGTACTATTGACTAATTTTCATAATAAAGGATGAAAAAATGGTCGATAAATCACAAACACAAAGTTTTTTTCGTAACATATGAAGAAGGTTGTATTTTTATGAAACAGGGAGGCGTTTTAATGAAAATAGCTATAATTTCGACTGAAAAGCTACCTGTACCAGCTGTACGAGGTGGAGCTATTCAAATTTATATAGATTCTGTTGCTTCCATTATTGCTTCAAATGGAAAAAATGTGACAGTTATTTCTATAACAGATCCAAATTTGAAACCAGAAGAAAAAAACAAAGGCGTAAGGTATATACGGTTTCCAGAAGAGGAATATCTCCATTATGTTATTAAACATTTGAAACAGGAAAAATATGATGTAGTACATTTATGCAATCGTCCAAATTGGATTACAATTTTAAGTGAGGCAGCACCACAGACGAAATTTGTGTTAAGTGTGCATAATGAAATGTTTGCATATGAAAAGATAAGTGATGAAGAGGGAGAAGCATGTATTGCAGCTGTTTCAAAAATTGTAACAGTTAGTGATTATATAGGAAGAACAATTACCTCGCGCTTTCAAGCTGCAAAAGCAAAGACGAGAACAGTATATTCTGGTGTAGATGTAAATGAGTACTATCCTTCGTGGACAGTGAATGGAACAAAAGTTAAAAGTCATGTGCAAAAACAGTTGGATTTACAAAATAAAAAAATAGTTTTATTTGTCGGACGCTTGAGTAAAGTAAAAGGTCCTCATATTTTGCTACAAGCTCTTCCTAAAATAATTGAGGAAAATCCAGACATTGTAATGGTCTTTATTGGTTCAAAATGGTTTGGAGATAACAATGTAAATAATTATGTAAAACACTTATATACCTTAGGCGCTATGTTTCCAGAACATGTAGTCTTTATTAAATTTGTTAAGCCAAAGGATATTTCAACACTTTATGCTATGTCAGATATTTTTGTTTGCTCTTCACAGTGGCAAGAGCCCCTTGCTAGGGTGCATTATGAAGCAATGGCAGCAGGTTTACCAATAATTACGAGTAACCGAGGTGGTAATCCTGAAGTAATTGAAGAAGGAAAAAATGGATATATTGTCAATGACTTTGAAAACCCTGATGCATATGCAGAAAAGATAATTAATCTTTTAAATAACGAAAATAAAAGAAAACAGTTAGGGAAATATGGACGTAGTAAGGTTGAAAAAGAATTTAATTGGAACCGAGTTGCTAAGGATTTAATGAAAGTGTATGGGGAAATCTTATAAATTTTAAGAAGGGGATGATTAAAGGTGGAAGAAACAACTGGATTAGAGAGTGAACATTTAAAAAAGGTCCTTAGCTTTTATCCATTTGAAATAAGTAATATTTTATTACAATCAAGCAGAAGTGGGAGAACAATGTGGGAAGTTGAAACAGAAGAAGGATTAAAAATATTAAAACAAGCACAAATGCACCCAAAAAGGATGCTATTTATTGCTGGAGCACATTTACATCTCCTTCAAAATGGATTGCCAATTACAAAAATTCATAAAACAAAAAGAGGGGGCTTTTGTATTGGATCTAATGAGTATGCGTATGTACTATATGATAAGCATCAAGGGAAAGAAGTCATTTATTATAATAAAGAACAATTAGAGAAGGTACTATTATATGCAGGTAAATTCCATCAAGCATCGGAAGGATATATTCCGATGAAAGAAAGTAAAATTCGGAGTAGATTAGGAAAATGGCATAAATTATATAGATGGAAATTACAAGAGTTAGAAGGAAACAAAAGAATTGCACTTTCCTTTCCAGATGATGTATTTTCAACTATGTTTTTAGAGTATGTTGATAAGATGTTAGCACGTGGAAAGAAAGCACTACAAGAACTAAATGATCCATATTATGACCAATGGACAAAAGAAGTTATTGCATCTAATAGTTTTTGTCAGCAAGATTTTACCTTAGCGAGGTTTACAGAAATAGATGATGCTATGTTTATGAAAGAGCTACATTCTATTACAAGTGATTTACCAGTGAGGGACCTACGTATTATTCTAAATAAAGTAATGAAAAAAATGTCAGTTTGGGATACTAATTTAGCTATTCATATGTTGAGTGCATATAATTCGGAAAATTCCTTTTCAGAAAAACAATTTCGTGTTCTTTGGACTGATTTATCGTTTCCTCACTTATTCTGTTCAATTGCACATAAATACTATTTAGGACAAAAGCGTTCGTGGTCTGACGAAAAGTATATTTGGGCATTGCAAAATATTATTGCACTTGAAGATTCTAAGGAAGAATTTTTACGGGATTTTTCTGATATTTATCATGAAATCAAGAGCAATAGTGGGGGGAAATAAAATGAGTTCAGAACAAGAAGAGATAGTAATCCCTATTTTAGATTTAGAGAAATTTGTATTTTCTCCACCTGGGCCAATGGGATGGGAATTGTCAGAGTATGAGCAGCAAAAAAATATTGTACTAAATGAATCTTCGGTGCTAGAGAATTTAGCGATTATTAAGGAAGTGGAATTAGAGGAGTTGCCCAAAATCGGATTGCTAGATTTAGAAGAGAAGTTACCACCAAAAACTACAATGATTGATGACGTACAAGATAAAGAGATTCAAGATGTAATAGAGCTGGAAGAACAAAGTGAGGAATTAAATGAGATCGTTTTAACGCAAATAGAAAAGCCAAAAATAAAAGTCACTATTATTACTCCTGATTATCCATTAAAAGGTCCATGGGTATCAAAATTGGTAAATAATGCTAAGGAGAACGATTAATGAAACTTCCGCAAATATATTAATCTTTTTATACTCTTTCAACATAGTATATATAAATCTATATGAAAGGAGTTAGGTAAATGGCTGATGTGAAAAGAGCAAAAATAAAACTAGATGTTGAGAATGGCTTTAGTGTTAATCCTGGTGATGATTTACAAGAAGTTCTAAAATCTCTAGCTGAAGTAATACAATCAGGCACGCATAATGGTGTAGAGGTTGAAATTCAATATGTTGATGAAACAGAAATTACTTTTACAGACGAAGAAGAGGACGAAAAAGAGGAAGAAGAGGAAGAAGAGGAAGAAGAGGAAGAAGACGAAGAAGACGAAGACGAGGAAGAAGACGAAGAAGAGGAAGAAGACGAAGAAGAGGAAGAAGAAGAGGAAGAAGACGAAGAAGACGAGGAGGGCGAAGAAGAAGAAGAGGAAGAAGACGAAGAAGAAGACGAAGAAGACGAAGAAGACGAAGAAGACGAAGAAGACGAGGAAGAAGACGAAGAAGACGAAGAAGACGAAGAAGACGAAGAAGACGAAGACGAGGAAGAAGACGAAGAAGACGAAGAAGACGAAGAAGAAGACGAAGAAGACGAAGAAGAAGACGAAGAAGACGAGGAGGGCGAAGAAGAAGACGAAGAAGACGAAGAAGACGAAGAAGACGAAGAAGACGAAGAAGACGAGGAGGGCGAAGAAGAAGACGCATAAAATAATTGATACTTAAAAACGCTTGGTTTCCCCAAGCGTTTTTTGCTCTCTACATATATAATAGGTGAAAATGTGAACCTTTAAATATAGGAATAGGTTGACCCTAGGTAGGCATTAGCCTATATTTTTATTTTATAGTAGAGAAATTTCACAAGGAAATGAGAGGCAATCCATATCAATCGATAAGGTATACAAATTTGCATTTGGCCGAATCAAGGATAAAAAATCTTATTTGCGAGAACAATTATTTTTAATCATTTTGTATTTAATTGTTTCCTTGTTATATTAAATCATCTGGTTAAAGAAATGGGGAAAAGATTAGCGCAGCATTTTTACTCCATCGAGTTTATCCTATAAAAAATTTTGTACGGAAAGAAAATTGTATTTGTATCAAAAATATTTAATTCTATTTAGCTCTATGTTTAAATTTTGTGGCCCTAAACAAAGTGGATAATAATGGTAGTTTAAATGATTTGAATTTTGAGAGGGCGTAATAAGTTTTTAGAAGGTTGATTTGTAGATTCAGCGACTTGTTTATATACCAGATCAAGTTTTGTGGCTGTATGTTTAAATGTAAAGTTTTCTTCTACAACCTTTCTTCCGTTTTCAGCAATCCATTGTGCAAATTCTCGTTGGGATAGCAAAGCGTAGACAAGTCTCACAAACTCCATTGGATTATTATACTGTTCTATTAGGCAGCCGTTATATTCATCTGTTATAACTTCAGCATTTCCCCCACGGTTTGTTGTAATAATTGGGATTCCAGCAGCCATTGCTTCATAATGAACACGTGCCAATGGTTCGTTCCATTGTGAGCTACATATAAATATATCCCCCATTAGAAAAATATTATGAATTTGATCTGCAGGAATAAATTTGGTGAAAATTACGTGTTCTTTAATTGGCCTAGCCATTTTATATAGTCTTTTAACATATTTATTTACTCGGTTATCACTAAACCATTTACCACCAACAATTACAAGTACCGTATCCTTATGTGTTTGAATAATTTTCTTCATAGCATGAATGAGTAAGTCAGGTCCTTTATTTTTGCATAATCGGCCAACAAATAAAATTACCTTTTTATCTTGGATACCGTATTTTGTACGATATGCATTTCTTATCTTTTGTCCTGTTGGTGTCCAGATGGAGGGGGATTGTTTTAAATTTACACCAGAGTAAACAATAGAAATCTTTTCTTCAGCTTGTGGAAATCTTTCAATCACAGTTTGTTTAATATAGTTGCTAACGGTCACAATGGCGGTAACCATTTCAAGAATAAGATTGCCTTCATAAATGGATAGTTTATGCTCAGCAAACATATCGTTATGAAGACCTAATACAAATTTACTGTGTGGGGAAGCTTGTTTATATAGAGGTATATTTTTAGGGCGATTAAAGACATGTATAATATCAAAGGCATTGGTTTGGAGTGTTCTTATAACATGCTGTTCATATTCTTTTTGAGGTAAATACACGTAATTGACATTATCTTGTGTTTTTTGATTTGGAAGACTTGGATCTGAAATAGAGAAAATAGTAAGTTCATAATCTTGACTTATATAGGGGGACACCCCATCAATCATCATTTGAATTGCTCCACCTTTAATTGCTGGAGATGGTAATTTTTCTGTACAAATATATGCAATTTTCATAAACTAATCTCCTTTGTATAGTTGTTTTATATAATGAAATTCTGCTTCCAACCCATCGGATAGAGAAACTGTTGGAGAATATTGCAGTAATGTATTGGCCTTAGATATATCTGCCCATGTTTGCTTCGGTTCCCCAGGAACTGATTTTAGAAATTTTTTGGTTGCTGATTTCCCTGATATTTTTTCTAAAATAGAAATGATGTCTAAAATGGAAGCCTGTTCCTTTCCACCGATATTGATAACTTCACCTATTATACTTTTTTTGGTCTCTAAAGCTGCCACCGTTCCTCGTATACAGTCATCAATATAGGTGAAATCTCGTGTTTGTGTTCCATCACCAAATATTGTGAGAGGTTTATCTTCTAAAAGTTGTTTAATTAATCTATGAAATGCCATATCAGGACGTTGTCTTGGCCCATAAACTGTGAAATACCTTAAAATAACAATTGGTATATGAAAATTTTTGTGATAAACATGACATAAGTGTTCACCACTTAATTTGGTAACACCGTATGGAGATAGGGGGGTAGGTAATAAATCTTCAGAAACTGCGCCAGATTTTTCACCGTAAACAGAAGATGTTGATATATGAATAAATTTATCTAATTTTATGTGTTTACAGGATTCAAGCAACTGCTGTGTAACTATTATATTATTTGAAACATAAGACTGAAAATCTTTTCCCCAACTTGTTCTCACACCAGGAATAGCAGCTAGATGATAAACCACATCTATATCTTGTAATAGTTTTGATAAATCTATATTTAAAATATCTTCTTGTATGAATTGAAAACGTGAATTCAATTCGAGAGATTGTATATTATCTGTCTTTAAAGTGGCTGGAGTAGGACCGATGAAATGATCAATTCCCACTACATGATATGCACTATTTTTAAGTAACGCTTGACACAAATGTGAGCCAATGAAACCAGCGGCTCCTGTTACAAGTATTTTCATGACCGCCCCACTCCAATATATTGTAATCCGTATTTTTCTATTTCATCTTTTTCAATGCAATTGCGTCCATCTACGATTGTGCGTCCCTTCATAACTTGTTTGACTTGTTTCCAATTAAGTGTTTTAAATTCATCCCATTCCGTTGCGATAATAATGCAATCGGAATTTGTGATTGAAGTTTCTAGGTTATCATGCTGTGTAACTTGTCTTTTTAAATGTGGAGGAAGAAGAGCTTTGGGGTCATAAGCATGTAGATCATAGCCATGAGGAATTAATTTTTCAAGAAGTATTACGGCAAGGGAGCTACGAATATCATCCGTATTTGGCTTAAATGCAATTCCTAACACCGTTATTTTTTTTGAAAAGGGATTTTTTATAGCTTTTTGAATCTTTTCAACATAGAGATCTATTTGTGTGGAGTTAATGGATTGTACAGCTTGTAAAATAGGAACCGCTACGTGTTTATCACTTGCTGTATAGATGAGTGAATGTAAATCTTTTGGGAAGCATGATCCTCCATATCCCAGTCCCGCCTGAAGAAAATGAGGGTTAATTCGAAAGTCATGGCCAATTCCTTTTGCCACCTCAACAATGTCAATGTTATATGCATCACAAATCCGAGCGATTTCATTTATAAATGATATTTTTGTAGCTAAAAATGCATTGGATGTATATTTAATCATCTCTGCTTCATTTAGACCAGTACAAACAAAAGGAGCACTAATTCCTTTATATATATTCTGCATAATTTTTAACGACTTTTTGTCACCTTTTTGGGTTCCTATAATAGTTCTATCTGGGTGGAGCATATCACGAACAGCAGAACCTTCACGAAGAAATTCAGGATTAGAAACAATATTGAATAGGGATGATGAAACACCAGATTTAATAAGCTTTTCACATATTTGCTGATTTGTACCTGGTGGAACTGTACTTTTGGTAATAATAGTTTTATATGATGTTATAGCTGGAACTAGTAGATCGATAACAGAATAGATATATTTTAAATCCGTCTTTCCACTTGATATAGAAGGAGTCCCTACAGCAATAAAAATAATGGGCGATTGTCGAATAGTGCTATCAATATCACAACTAAATTGTAATCGTTTTCGATTTTTATGAATAAGTTCTTTTAAATCTGGTTCATAAATGGGGCATTCTCCCTTTTGGAGAGAGTAAATTTTATCTTGATCTTTATCTACGCATATCACATCATGACCTAAGTCTGCTAATACTGCTGCTGATGTAATACCAACATAACCAGAGCCTATAATACATATCTTCATATGCTAATCACCTTTCTAAACTTAGTACTAGTTGTAACAGTATATTGATGGACAAGTTAAATTGGTGACAAGTAAAAGGGCCTATTCATATAAGCAATGAAAGTAGGCAGAAGGTAAAGGCCTCTTTTAATTTCATTATGCGCAGGTACAGAGGGTGCTGAATACATTGTTATAAACAATTGAAGGAGAGAAGATTAGTGATTAAAAAAGCAATTATTCCAGCAGCTGGTTATGGCACTAGGAGCCTTCCAATTACAAAGGTAATTCCAAAAGAAATGTTTCCTATAGGTAATAAACCGGCAATTCACTATATTGTGGAAGAGGCTGTGAAGTCGGGTGTTGAGCAAATATTAATTGTACTTTCTAGCAGAAAGGATTTAATAGTTGATTACTTTGATCAATCATTAGAATTGGAAGCTTTTTTGGAAAAAGAGAAAAAATCGCATCTGTTAAAAGAGCTTATTGTCCCTAAGATTCAAATTCATTATATAAGACAGCCATATGCGAAAGGGCTTGGTGAAGCGATAAAATTAGGTGAAACATTTATTGGTAATGAACCTTTTGCTGTACTTTTACCAGATGATATTGTAGTTTCTGATAAAGAAACCGCTTTAAGCCAGTTAATTAAAATTTATAAAGAGAAGAAAAATAGTGTAATAGGCATTCATAGGGTACCAAATGAATGTGTAGAAAAGTATGGTATTATTGAAGGGAATATTGTAAGAGAGGATTGTATAGATGTTACAAATATTGTTGAAAAACCAAAAGTAAACCCTCCATCTAATCTCGCAGTAATTGGTAGATATGTTTTCACACCGGATATCTTTCCATTATTAAAAAAGCTTCAACCTGGTGTTGGGGGGGAATATCAATTAACAGATGCGATACATTCTTTAATTATGACTAAAAAAGTATATGGAAAAATGATTGAGGGTAAACGATTTGATATTGGACAAGAAGATGAATATATGCAGCTTCTTAACCTTTTATATGCAAAAAATAAAGTAAGTAAGCATTGATTTATGGAAAAAGATTTAATCAATATCCATTTTAGATTAAGAAGAAATTCCTGAAGATTTGATGAAACATATGTAAAAGTTAAGGGAATGAGGAATATCTATGTCGTATCTCTGAGTCAGTAGGGGATGGGGATACAATCAACTTTTACTAATAAAAAAGAAAAGATCATATGACTGCAGATCGTTTTTTCAAAAAAGTCTCGCGGTCTTTTCGGATTTTTTAGCTTTTTGCAATTACAATAGGGCAGAATGCACAATAACTGATTATAATTGCAAATGCAAAAAAGAGAAAAGATAACAGACAGCATCTCAATAGACTCTTTTTAGGTTTTGTATGTCCAAAGAGTTGTGCAGGTATAGATAAGGAAAGCATCTATACCAGATGCTTTTTTCTTTGTTATATAAAAATTACACATTAAACGCTTTTAATGGATATATTAGTTATAGTTGGGGAGAATCATCATATAGTGATACTGAACGGTTTCCAACCTGTTCCCCTATTTTTTTCAAAAGAGAGCACTTATTGTGAGAGTGCTCTCTTTTGTTTTCACTTTTTGGGAAGGACAAGCATATATTGAATAGAAGGACAGGCTTGCAGGTTTGTAATTTATTTTATTTCAATGCTCATTGAAAACTACTTATCACATTAAGGGAGTCCCTACTAGCACAGGTGCTTTCTTTTTATTAAATAACATGGACATTTGAGTAGATAATGTTTTCAGGAGCTACCCGCCACTTAACATCCTAACGGACTGTTTAAAGTGAGGGATTCTCGGTGAATCATTACTTTTATAGCTAACGAATTTGTCCTAAGACAGCCGAGCTAACTTGTTTTGTCTTCTAAGTCAATACCAAAATTCTTCAATATGTTCTAGTAAAACAATCAGAAATTCTTCTATTGTATAGTCACGCATTAGAATTTGGCTTTTTTGATTGAAGTGATAGAAGGAATATACTTTTTTGAAATACGGTTGAAGTCAATGCCGTTGCTATGCAAGTGCAGTTGCTACCCAAATAAAATGATGATTGTTCTTACTTTATATAAATTGGCGTTCTTTTATAAAGTTTTTTTGCTTACTTCTGCCTAAAGAAAAGATACTGTACAGTAATTTTTTATATTGATATAGCTCTAAAGAAAATAATTACAGTTTGCATTTATATTTAAAAATTTTAATAATAAAATATAAAGTGTTCATTTTAACAAATTAGTTATTTAGTAACCAAAAAAATAGGAGTGCCTGAAGAGCACTCCATGATGCCAATAACAACACTATAAAAATATATGAGTGGTTTAACTAAATATGTTTTTATTTTTATATTTTTAAAAAAATCCTTTTAAAAATGAAAGAGTGCCCTGAAAAGTGCTCTTTCATCTAAACATACATTGAAAAAGAATACACGATATTGTATGTATGTTTTTAATGGTGGTGCAATTTTGAAACAAAATCTTTATTAAAATTGAATCAACCCCAAGGTGCGTTTCAAGGGGTTGAAAATCGAGAAGTATTATTATGTTGGAAGTAAAGTTATTGCAATTGTCGATTCCATAATAATAACTGTTAGAAACTTTAATAGTATAACTAATTATTGAGTATAAAAATATATGAATTGCAAGAAAATGAACAAAAACGTTACTTCGTACGTCAAGCTAGTCAGTACAATTAACTAACGGCATGATGAAAAAAGAAGCCTTGCATGAAATGTTACAGTGCCTGACTAGGATAAGTTATGTCATACTCACAAGCGATTTTAACATGGATTTAGAGGTAAATAAATTGGAGAATGTGTCCAATTGTTCTGTAGGGATTATTTTAAACAAAAAATCTATTTGGTATGTAATTAGAAGAGCACTTAGGAAAGTGCCCTTTTGTAAAGATTATTCAATCTAAAAAGAGAGGATACAATATATCATATGTAGTTATGTTTGGTAATTGTGTGTCTTTTATAAAAAATTTTATTTTGTCATAAATAAAAAGGTGGTTCTTTTTACAACCATCAAACAACTCCAGTAAAACAGAGCACTTTTTTTCAAAAATGGAATATGAAATAGTCTGAAAAAAGTTATAGGATGTAATCTCATTTTTCTAATTCAAGTGACTATTTTAATTCATATAAAAGGGCAGTCAGCAAAAGCTAACTGCTTATTCTAAAGATAACAATCTAGATGTATAAATGGTGCTGATATAGATAGGTTCAAATGAAGTTTTTCTGCTTTACATGTTATATTGTTTCACTGACTTACTTTTTGATAGGACTAATTTTAATTCTATTAAAATTAGTAACAGATTGTCCAAACTTTACTAATCTACCTTACATAGTATGTAGTAATAAATTAAAAGGAGGAATTTAGTATGTCTTATTACTACTGTAATCATTGTAAGGATTACAAAAAGAAATATCATGATTGTCATAGAAGCAATAAGAGTTATGAAAAATGTGATAAAAAGCATGAGGAGAAACCTTGGGTTAATGTAAAAGTAAATTGTTGTTCTGATGATAACCAATATAATCTTGTAAGAGCATCTGCTTTTAGAGCTGTGAGCGCAGTTAATCAAAATGTACCAGCAAATACATTTGTTAAGGTTTTATTCCAAAATGAACAATTTGATTTAGCAAATGAGTATAATCCAGCTACATCAATTTTCATTCCAAAGACAAGAGGTGTTTATTCTGTTATTGGGACCATTGCGTTCATTCCCAATAATCTAAACACAAACTATAGAGCGCGGGTAGAAATTCGAGTTAATGGAAATCCGGCAATTGCAATAGATAATGATTTTTTTGGTCCAATAAACTTTGCTAATGTTGTTGCTGTTTCATCAATCATTCAGTTAAATGCAGGGGATATAGTCGAGATTTTTGCACAAAGTAGTGTAGCTGGAGTTATTTCTAATGTAGAAAATAGTACGCATTTTGAAGCTGCAAGATTTCCGTCTCCAAACGCATAAGTGGTATGAAATTTTTTAAGTGATTTTATATAAGGAAAGTCCATAATTTATATTTGACTTGCATTTATGCAAGTCTTTTTTTCGATAAAAAGAGAACGTTTCCGAGGATTTAAAAAAAACAACCAATATTACTCTATACCTGTACAGTTATTTGAAAAAAGGATAGAAAAGAGGTTAGAGCTAAGAGACGATAATCTTATGAAGATGGTTAGAGATTCAAGAAGCAAAATGTACTATTGTGTCAGCCCAGGAAGAAATAGCGGCAGCAAAAAGGAAAGCATGGTGGAAGTTTTGGAAGTAAGTACATTCATTAGTGGGTGTACTTATTTTTGTGAAATTAAATAATAATGAAAGATTATCAGACAAAAGTTAAAAGTTCATTACAAAGTATACAACATACTATATATCTGCAAATAAAACTTATGCGTAAGTGCAATAGTAAAAAGGGCTACTCAATATGAATAACCCTTTTCTATAAATTGCTAGAAAATAACGTATTCATAACTATTTAGAATACTTTTCAAACGCCTTACTAATAACTACAAGTCCTATTATGAAAGAAAGTGTTCTTATAATTAATTCAGCAACTAGCAAATCACCCATAGTCTTTGAAACATCATATAATTCACCAGTAATAATAATTGGTGCCATGATTATTAGTATTCCTATTAGAATTTGAATAAACAGAATATATTTAGGTTGCAGAGAGATCACCTCCATTAAATTAGCATGTATAACGAACTTAACATGTAATTAAGAAGTAATCGACCATTTAAAAATTTATCAATTTTAAAAATATACATATCCTTCTTTGTAAATATATTTATAGTGACTTGTCGCATAAGATGCACTAAAACCTACACTTCCTGTCTTCCCTACAGTAATGGATACATTGCCATTAAAAGTAATTGTGCCATTATTATGAAAATCACCATTAACAATATAGAAAATTCTGTTAGGATCCTCTAAGTTCGCTTGAAATGTACCATTGAACGTTTTAGAAAGACCATTTGCATCTCTATTCATATTAATATGTTTTATTTCCTTAATACCCCTGAAGCTTCCACTCCATTCATTTGTTTCACAATAAAACCTTAATGAAGGGCTATAGAAAGGTGTTACTGAAAAATTAGTTGTTAGTGTTCGGTACGTACCGGCAAGTGTTGTAGCAGATGATTGTCCACGAGCTTTCCCCTGAGCTATGAGTTGCTGAGAGATTTCTTCTCTAGGTTTAATTGAAATTCTTTTTGCAAATACCTAAGTCTGCATGTTTATAATCACAATATTTTCTAACAAATAAAAAAGCCAATGATACCTTCGCGTACAGGAAATTGGCTTTTTCTATATGAAAAATCGCTTAGCCTACGAAAATAGCGTTTGGTTGCTGCCCCTCCTAATAGTTATATTAAAATTGAATCCAACCTGTAATATTATTTCCTTGTGTAGTTATTGGAAACGGCCCTTTCCATACTTCGTTTTTACTATCAAAGCAGTAAGAGTATAGACGTGTACCTAGTCTGTCATCTTTTTTTTCCATATGTACAATAGCAACTAAGTTACCTTGGACGCAATTGCTACGGAAATTACTCTGAAACAGCGCAACATTTTTTACAGAGTACATATCTGGAATTTTTGGCTCTGATTTTCTTTCTACCCAAGAAGTTAGAGGTGAATCATTCTTTCGGTAATAATGAGCAAGTCTGTTATTCATTGGGACAAGCATTTCGAAGTCACCATTGGAACAAAGTGTTTCATGGTTACGTATCTTACAAAACTTTTTGAATTCAAGATTCGAGTGAAAGGTACTTTGAATAAATGCTGGATTACCTGTAATACCCGTTATTGGCTTTTTGTATACTAATATTTCCTCCGGGTTACTCCAGGTTAGGGTATCAGTGTTCAAATAATAATAATATAATGACCCAGTTGGTTTTTCTCCAAGTATGTCTTCTAACCATGCGATTGCCTCGAGTCTTCCATGAAAGCCATCATCCTTATAGTTACTTTGAATTAATGCTACACCCTTGACTGTTTTACCCTTAGGAACAGTTGGCTGCCACTTAACTAATTCCCAATCTGCCCAAGGTGGAGAGCCTGGTTTTTCCATATTAATTGAACAATACTTTAACTCATTGTCAAGTGGAATTAACATTTCTAAATTCCCCTTTTTACCAAAGGTACTTTGTATCAGAGCAGGCTTCCCCGAAACCCCATTAATTAAATTCCCGTCAACTATTACTTCTTTCGGACCAGCCCATTGTTGCTTTTGCTCAAAGAAAGAGTAAGAATAAAGCTTGGTATTATTTGCTCGTGCGATTGCCTCGAGATTCCCATGTATACCCATATCTATAAAATTACTTTGAAACAAAGTAACATTTGTTATTCCAATCCGGTCCTCTTTAAATGGAGGAGGATTTTTTTTCCAATCCTGAGGTCCTGTATCACAAGATGAAATTAGATTATCGTTGTTATGAGAAAGATATTCCAATGATTCGTCTTGGATTATTAGTAACTCGTAGTTTCCTTTTATACCAATAGTGCTTTGTAACGCATTTCCGCTATGAGGGAATCCAACCAACTCAGGTACAACGGGAGGTAACGTAATAGCTCCAATGTTTAAGTTTTCATTGTCAGCACCTTTCCAGCTAATGAAAAGCGAATCAAAGGGAGAGTCCTGATTCGCGGCTAGCAATGGACTTTTATTGGAAGATTCATAAGATAAACGTTTATCATGGAAAGTTAGCCCAAAATCATCTGAGACCATGATGTTTAGATACTCGTCGTTGCCTCTCCACGCTAGAAATAGTCGATTTACATGAAATTCTATTGTCGGTCCTGCTTTACTTTCTTCGTTAAGTTGTTTGTAATTTGGACTTATATTGACAGTTCCATTTGGGCTTGTGAAAACGCCTACTACATAGATATGGTCGTCTTTTCCCGTAAATGCCAAAATAATATTAACATTATTAGATGCCAATGCAGGACTATAATTGCTCGTAAATCCCAACTGATTATTTTTTTTTACAGTGACCTTTCCATTTGGATCAACGTCCATAATGGCTACATAGATATGATCGTCTTCTCCTGTATGTGACAATAACAGCTGACTTTGATGAGAAACCAATGCAGGACTACTGTTACTCGTAAATCCTAACTGATTATTTTTTTGAACGGTGATTTTTCCATTTGGATCAATGTCCAAAACCGCTACATAGATATGATCGTCCTCTCCTGTATGTGACAACAACAGCTGACCTTGATGAGTGACCAGTGCAGGACTGCTGTTACTCTTATAATTTAATGTTACCTTATTCTCAAGAAAGCTTTGGCCAATTCCTTGGAAGTTTATGTTTGCTATGTTAATATGATCATCTTCTCCCGTCCATGCAATAAAAAGTTTGTCTTGTCTAAATACAAGTGAGGTTCCATAGTCACTTGTGTCAGTTAACGTAGTTATTTCAGCAATTGGGTACATTGCCTGAATTGCCTCTAAATCTCCCCTAGTTAACAATGTATTTTGTCCAATAGTTGTGCAAGTTACATTGGAGATTTTCCCCGGAATTTCTGGATAGTGCATAATTGAGCAGCAGTTATAATCGCCCACCATAGTACCATGTGGGGATATTAGATAATCTCTCGGATCAGTACTCATTACATTTACAAAATTATCTCGATCTGGACGTTGGTGTTCATGAAAAAGACCACAAGCATGGCCGATTTCATGTATTACAGTTCCAATCGCAAATTTATCTTTTGTCACATCGATATTGCAATAAATTATCTGCATACCTTTTGTTCTTCCAATATCAGATAAATATTCTTTACCGGACTTGAATATTACGTAATCACTTTCATTATTACGTAATACAAGCGGTACATCAGATTTATTATTCCATTGTTCAATAGCATCCTGAATTACTTGCCAGTCCAATCCATATTTCGGAAAATCTGCATCGCTAATTTCAAAAGGGATTTTACTACCTGGCCATCTTTTTTCTATATCACTAATTATGAATCCCATTGTGACCTCCTTATTTCATATACAAATAGATTTGAAAAATAATAAAATATATTATTAATATTCCAAAGGACAGGTAGTAATATTCAGCTTATTGGTTTTATAGCTCTAACTTAGTTCGAAAAACAGAAGACAAATTATTGAATTTAGTTAAGAAAATTAAAAGCTTCAAAAAACAACATGATACAGATATAATTAAACTTTTTTATAAAAGAATAATACGTAACTAAAAATAAATTTTAGTGATTGACACAATAATCTTATAATTTACCGTGGTATAAACTTAAATGATTAAAATAATATTTTTACCTTAAAATTTAACGTTTCTGTTTAGATGATATATAATGGAAATGTTAAACTCGTTTTTTTGTACATTTCAATCCAAATGCGGTAGGAGGAGATTTTTTTGACTCATCTTCGTCTGAAAATTTTACATGAAATCCACAATTTAGAAAGTACCCATTGTTCAATTTGCTCTCTGAACAACCTATCAGTGAATTGTACAGATGAGCAAGAACAGGCAAAACAGAGAAACTACAAACATTGTAAAGGTTGTCCCATTTTCGATTCCATACGAGAAAAAGGAGAGCAATTGAATTCTTTGTCGAAAAAGAGTACATTTAATAAAGTACGAGAACGTTATATGGAAAATCCATTTAAGTATCTTCAGTATAAGGAGTACTCAATCACAGATGTAGTAAAAGAAACAGGTTTAACAAAGTATCAACTAAGAAAATTCAAACAACAGCTAGAGTGAGAGTTTCGGATGAGGTGAGAAATGGACTATTTATCTTTAGAAGAGGTATGCGATAAGGTAGGTTTAACCAAAAATCAATTAGGCTATTTAATTAAGTATAAACAGATCGAACCTATCAATCTGGATACCTGGAAAGCAGATGGCGGATATCGTTTTGAGCAAGAAGACGTAAAAAAGCTAGAGGAATTATACAAAGACTCTTTAACATTAAAAGAGGCAGCTGAATTTCTAAATAAATCTAAGACTTACGTTCATAATGCGGCTAAAGATGGGATATTGCCCTTTAAAGAGATTGCTAAAGGGAAATCCACTGAACGATTATACTTAAAATCCGATTTGGAAATTTTCAAAGAAAGAATTGAAAATAGATCAAAAGAGGAGTCGAAAGAAAAAAAGCAGCATTTAAGTCTATACCTTGATGAAAAGGTATTGGAAGCAATAAAGAAAAAGGCTGAAATGAAAGGGTATAATGGCTACAAGAAGTTTGCTGAAGACATTTTAACCGCAGAAGTAAAAGAAGACATAGAAGAATAGAAATTTCAGAGAAAATAGACCCCCAAAAAACAAAAAACGTTATAAGGGGTCTATTTTTATTTTTAAGTAACCTTTTAACTTTCGAGTGTAATTGCATTATCTAATGATCCAAAAACGATTACAGACGATTTTAAGGAGTCGTTTTTCGGGTGCATTCCTGAAAAAATCACTGTAATTACAAAAAAAGGGTTAATATATATAAATTAGAAAATAGAGGAAAAGGTAATGAATAATTACAAGGGCGTTTTATTTAAAATGAAAAAAGTGAAAAGAAAGATATGAGAGGTAATGATACCAGGATTATAAATATAAAGACTTCATATGGAACTTATTAGGCCTATGAGTAAGCTAGAGAAATTGGGCAGATATACATCGCGGAATACATCAAAAAATATATTAGTTTTATTTCAAATTTATATTCTCAAAAAATAGCATATGAAACTAAGGTCAATTATAAAAAAACCAAGAAATATAGTGTACATATTTAGATTATAGTAAACTAAAATCTTATAAAACTCCTTAACTAAAAGATTATATACAGACTAAAATTGGACAGATTTTCTATTTTAGAATGTTGAAGTATGGTAAAATAGAAGTATAACTGTATATCGTGTGAAGGTGGGCTTGTTATTATCCCTTCTTTCCATTCGGAAGGAAAGGGGGTGATATAACATGGAATTTTTGTTTGAACTTTTAAAAGAAATTGCAAGAGCAGTTGTGCGTGAGGTTTCAGCATACGCACTGAAAAAGCAATTCGAAAAAAAAGACAACAAAAAACCCGCGCTTCACCGACCAAAGTACAAGCGTGGGTCTAAAAGAAAAAGATAATGCATAATAACAGCCACCTTGACAGTAGCAGTTATGAGACGGGATGTTGACAGCATCTCGTCTTTTTTAGTTTATGCAATTCAGTTAAGTACTATACTTTATATATACTGAATATGCATTCAATATATAACTAATCTAAAGTAACCATATCATATTTTTATTTTTTGGTCAACGTTTGGAAATATGAGGGACTAAATTAAGAGGTTTATTGTCACTTTACCTTTAAGTTGGCCAGAAAACTGTTGTTTTTTTGTAAGTGAGTATCTAATTTTTTTACGAAACTGGAAACATAAGCTGGTCGTGAGCAGCCATTGATATAACGGGAATGGATATTGCTAAAGGTTTTTATAGGCTTCCAGACACAAGGACTATTGTAGCTTTGGAATAATGCGAGACATAAAAAATATATAAAAACATATATTGGTGTAAAAAAGTGATGACTCATTATCTTGTTAGGAGGAAGCCGTTTTGGCTATTCAAAGAGATTGGGCTTTTTGTGAAAAATGTTACGGGTTGTTTTTTAACTTATACCCTGATAAGGGGAGTTGTCCTGGTGGAAGAGGTGGCCACAAGCAAGCACAAACAGGAATGGGTTACGATTACATGCTAAATCATAGTATCCCAAGTAACCAATATACTCAACCTGAATGGGAGTACTGCAAAAAATGCCATGGAATGTTTTTTAACGGTTATCCCAATAAAGGAATCTGCCCCTCAGGAGGTGTTCATGAGCGTCATAAAGAAGGATATCATTTTGTCCTAAAGCACGACACCCCTCGACTTTATTCTAATGAGCAGCCTTATTGGGATTTTTGTATCTATTGTCAAGGGTTGTTTTATAACGGGTTTAATAAAAAAGGAAGTTGCCCAGCATCCGAAAAGGTTATGCTTCTCGACGGAGATTACAAACATATTGGTGGTCACAAGAGACATCCACAGGCATATAACTTTATTCTTACATTTTGGACCGCATCTCCTCCTCCATATCCACTAATTGCACATTGTGGATGGCCGCCTAATCCGAGCATATGCCCAGGGTATCATTAAATATAGTGTAGATTTGAAGTGAAGTTTGATTAAAAATATGAAAAAGTCACTAAAAGAGAAAATCGGAAGCATAAGTTTGCCGTTCCAGCAAACTTATGGTACATATCACATTTATACTGAGATTCATAATGTAATTAAAATAAAAAATAAAAGTAGTTTTATTGTGAAGGGTTTGCTTGTTTTGAAAACAAGCAAACCCACTTAATAGATAAGTCTTTTATATATTTTACAGCAATTGCTTGCTAGTCTAGGTGATTTCGAAGAGGAAGATGAAGGGAACTAAAAAACGGTCTAGAATTCTAGACCGTTTTTTTATGATTTACTAATTTTCCAACCTTCGTCAGTTTTCTCTAATTCAATTACGATTACTTTTTTATAATCGTTTTTAGAATCTTTTTTATACACAGCATCAACCGTTACTGTAGCGATTTCGTTTTTCTCTTCAACTTTTCTAATCTTATAGCTTTTAAGATCTTCATTAATTGATTTCATTAATTCTGCATTTCCGCCAATAAAACCAACTATTTTTTTTGCTTCTGGTGTAAATAACTCTCCAAAATCTTTTGCATTTCCGTCTTTTGCATCTTCAAAATATGCTGTAGCAACTTCTTCAGGATCACGATTATCTCCACATGCTGCAAGTGCTGTAACTGATAAAGCCATTACCACCATTAACATGATTATTTTTGTAAATTTGTTCTTCATTCAAACCACTCCTTATATATAACGTAATTTCTACTCTTATAAAGAGCTAAATTACTTGTATAAGTATATAATAAATAAAACTATAAAACTATATATATTTAGATATTATTTTTAAGATATTGATAGTGTTAAAAATAGGGAAGGAGAGCGAATCTACCAATTACTATAATATTGATTTCCGTTATATACATTAGTATAATAATAATGTCAGCGTTATAGGGGTATAACAGACGACGTTCATTTTTAAAATCATAAAATCGGATTCACTTATATGAAAGATAAAAGCCCTTCTTTAATTAGGAGGGCTTTTGTCTTTGCTTGAAGAGTACACATATACATGAGCGGAACTGTAGTAATAGTTATGTATTATGTACCTGCAGGTGTTGTTCCAGAAGGAACGATATGTATTTATCTTTATTGCTTATTCATAATATAATGGTATTATTACCTTCAAAAATTGACTACCTAAGGAGAAAATCACAATGAAACTCAACAAGAAAACTATCGCTTTTACCCTAGCCTTATCAATAGGAGTAGGAGCTTGCGGAATCCCGAAAGAAAAGGAAGTTGATCCGAAAGTATCACTGAATTCTAAAATGGATTACTCAAAAGTACCTTACAAGGAGAGAAGCATTTATGTAGATTATCAGCATGGAGCTATCACGAAAGAGGAAATGACCGAAAAGCAAGCTGATAGCTATGAGAAGGCTAAAAAAATTCTTGAGAAGGACTTAAACTCTGAAGAGTTGAAAGAACTCAACAAACAACGGGAAGAACGCCGGGAGAAGTTCCTAAAGAAGCAAGAACAGAAGAAAGTAGATGACAAGAAGAAAACTGAAGAAGATGCTCTAAAGTATAAGAACCGCCAGGAACGTCTCGACAATCATAAGCAAGAAAAGGAACGGAAGGAACTTCAGAAGCGTAATGAAGAGAACGCTGATGAGATGAAACGACAACTGGAGGGATTATCACAATGAAGATACTAACCACAGCTAGTAAGACATTAGAAGAATGAAATTGAACTTAATAAAGTCATAGCGAGCTCTGATCAGTCAACGTTATAGGGGTATAACAGGCGACATTCATTTTCAAATCATAAAATCGGATTCACTTATATGAAAGATAAAAGCCCTTCTTTAATTAGGAGGGCTTTTATCTTTGCTTGAAGAGTACAGCATATACATAAGCAGAAATATAGTAATAATTATGTAGTTTGTATCTGCAGGTGTTGTTCGAGAAAACACGATTTATAGAAAAAATTACAATTAATAAAAACAGAATATTCATAATTATTATAGGGATCACGAGAACAATAACCTATAATGATACTATACGATACATTAAAAAAATTTCTAAAAATAACTACAATGAGGTGAATAAAATGTCATTAAAGTTATGGATTAGTCGGGAAGAAGTAGCAGAAATTCCTAATTTTAAAAGCCACGAAGAAGCAAGAAAGTATTTTAAAGAGAAGTATGGAGATACATTCCAACTTTCTGAACCTTTCAAGATAGATGGTGAACAAGTATATTCCTACATGTATATCGTAGATAAAGAGAAATTTAATAAAATGCAAGATTATATGGAAAAGCATAATACGCGTCTTATTAACGCTGGGGACCCAGAAACCGAGGGATTCATGGAATCATACCAATCAATTCTAATTTTCGAAGATGGCAGATTAAGTATTAGCCATTAAAAATAACGATATTCTATTATATGCAGTATAAACCTGGAAATAGGTTCTTATTTTAGAGCGTTATTTTCAGGTTTTTTACTAAACTGCGAGTAGATCTTAAAAAGAACATGAAAAATGTGAAGTGAGAATAAATTTATTTAAACAACACATAAACGTACGATAACAGGTGCATGATTTTTATATGAAAATTCTCCAATTAAAACTTCCCAAAAAATTTACAGTAACTCCATACAAAACACATATATTGTATATATAATATATTTATAGATACTAACATTAAGAAAAAGCGTTAAATAGTGATTTTAGAGTTTACTATTTATCTATTCACAATGCATTAAACCAGTAGTAAAAATTTAGTGGCCGAAGCAGAAGAGAGGATGATTAACAATGGGACAAGTCTTTATTGATGAAAAAGGACCGCAAGAAACAATCAGAATTCCAAAAACATACCGTGACGATAGAAGAATAAATCTCGGTGATGATTTAATGCGTTCTTATGTAGCTGATGTACTTTATATTCCAGAAGATTCCCTAGAAAATGTTAACAAAAAATATCTGGAACTGGTTGAAAACTATAGAAACGGACAAAAAAATAAGGTTGAGAAAGAACTAAAAGGAATTGATATTCTAAAAGGAAATTTCAATTTCGGTGTTGCAAGTATGAAAGAAGTAAATAGTAGTTTTTATCTAAATTTATTTAACATGCTACTAGATGCGAATGTCTCTAACTTACTATTTTCAGTAAATAAAATGTCAATGGTTATTGATGCTAGGCTTACACAGTGGATTCTCCAACTGGAAGCAAAAAGATTTATCGATTCCGCTATTTTGTTTAAATACAGCCTCACAAAGTATTGTGAATTAGAAGCATCTGAAGAGGTTATTAGAAATCTTTTTGATCCAGAAAAAACAATCAATGAAATACTATACTCTATTCAAAAAGATTTGAAAGAGTTTGTGGCAAAACATAAAAACATTTCTAGAATGAGGAACCAAATAGCATATTACAAAAAAATGATAAAGGACATTGGGAATGGGAAAAAATTAGCTAATGATGTAGTATTTGAAAAAGTATCATTCGACTGGGAAAAGGTAAGCTCTGATGTTGATTTATGGCTAAGCGAGAATAAGTTAAACGGCATATGGCAACCTGAGCAATCCACACTAATTCTTGATCAAGGAATACCTTCTAAGCCATTTGAGAGTATTGGATTTGGAAATATAATGGTAGAAAAGGATTCTAAAGAGTTTGTTGGATTACAATTAGCAGATATGCTAGTGGTGATAACAGGAAGCTACATTTCTAAACTTGCATCTGCAGTTCGTTATGATAAATCAGAACCAGAAAAAACTAAGCACCTTGATGCAGAATGGTTTGTACTAGAGAAGCATCAATTTGACCTAATATCGAAAATGACAGAGTTCCTTTTTGGAAATGATCATATTTACAGTGTCATAGGAGATACTTATTTTGATGAAACTCACTTGTTTGAGATGTATTGTAGGTATATAAGTTCCTTTAGTAATTATGACAATTATGATAAAAAGAAGACTGAATTACATGTTAAAGATATGTTTATTTATCTTGCAGCTACTACAAACGAAAAGTGGGAATTAGGAGTACAAAACGAGTTTTTCGCAAGGAATATGTATGGAGATTATATGACTGGAATTAATGAGGGAGTAATACGGAAGTTATAGTTTATATGATTCCCTACTAGTCACTTAATGTTTACAGCTACAATAAAATATTAGGTCTACCATTTAAAAGTCAATTATTTAGAAAACAAATCCCTCCTGATTGTGGGGGGATTTTTATTTGTTAATTCATTAAATAATAATTGCTTTAATGTAATGATATCAATAACTTAAATATGTCATGATGTCCCTGTATCAATACTAATACTTCAGTTCTTACAATGCTGGAAGGGATATAGATCATTTACAAGACACTGCAGCATAATTGTTGAAATACATCCCAACTACACGATACAATAAAAGGGAGAAATACACACTAAAAACAAGTTTATTTAATTTACAGAAAGGGGAATTAACATGGGAGAAACATTTGAACTAAGAAATTTGTTTTCTTTGTCAGAGAATATGTTACTAAAAGATATTGATTACCAAGTTGTAAATGGAATACGCTATCAAAATAATTTGGAAATTAGTGCTATTTTTAAATATGATTATAAGGATATAGATGATAAAAAAAGTTATGATGATACAGCAAATAAAGTATACACATTGGGGTTATTTAAAAGAGGCACTAAAGAATTTTTAGAATTACCATTAATATACAAAAATGAAGGGAATTACAAATCATTTCATTTACCATTAGTAGGTCCGAAAGATATTTTATACAAAAAACTTTGTGAGTTCTTGGAAATTGATTATACAAAAAACGGTCCTTTTAAACCACTAGATTTTTTCAAGGCTCTACATAACGCTATTCCAACAAGAGCTAGTATTCAGCTTAAAGATAGATTGGCTTGTTCATATTCATACCCTACCAGTAAAGATAATGAACAGGACAAAATATATTTTCGCAGTTTCCTTAATAATGATTTAAATGGAAACAAACGGAGTTTAGAAAATAAAGCGAAAACGGAAAAACTTTTACCCGATGCTCATAAGGTTATTGGTACAAGAAATATTTCCGTATGCTTCACGCGTACACCAAAAGATGAACAAGAAGAAAAAGAAGAAATAAAGACTAAATTAAAAAAACTCTAATCTCAAATATAACCCAAAAAGAACCTGGCACAAATGCCGGGTTCTTTATATATATAGCTACTGCAAACTCAACCTTTAGTAGCTGTAGACTACTTAACTAGTGATGTTCAAATGCTTTTTTGCAAATCACTAAATCTTAGAATGCGAACTTAAAGAAGTTATTTTAGAAGAAGATAAGAACACATCTTGGCTATATTCAAGACTTGAAGACTTCATTGAAGAAATGAAAAGTATAAATGAATTAGTTGCTGTATTAAAACAAGCTCTTTAATGAACCTGTTTATCTTTGTAACAAAGATAAACAAAAATTAACATTAATATAATATGATTTTAAAATTTATGTAATGTATCCTGCTTATTATTAGAGCAGGGGGTGTTAATATGACTGTAAGCTTGTTTTTTGTTAAACTTATTTCTGCAATTGTAGCATCTGCATGCGTAGTACCTGCTATTAATCGTATCTTTAGTAAAATAGAAGAATATGTAGGCTAAAGCATCCATAGCAGTGCTTTTTTGTTATATTTGGTAATATCATATAGGAGTAGAAGTCATGCATATGATAAAAAAGAACAATTTCGGTAGGAATTCCTGATTGTTTCTTGTAATGTGTCCTATATTTGCACCAGAACAGGTTAAAATTAAGATGATTCAGTTGGAGAAAGGAACCTTATTGTATCTTTTTAGTGAGTTTATTCATATAATCATACTATATAGATAAAATAATTTAAGGAAGGTAAGTGAATACTATAATTAATTTTGAACCATTTAATCCAACAATAAATGACCTAGCGATCAAACTTGCTATGGTACTGTTTATACCGTTATTCTTAGCATTGCTTGTCAAAGTCATACTTATGAAATTTATGAGAGAATCGATTGCTGGCAGACTAGCATCTCTATCTTGTCTATTTTTTATGTACTATGTATTTAAATTTGTTACAGAGTAGAAAGACATCTTAGGGTGTCTTTTCTTTATAAATAAAAGTAACGTAGTATTTAAGCGTATACGTTCACACAAGATTACATGGATTTAGTTCTGTAAATCTAAAAAATTTTAGTTTAGATTTTCTTGTCCCACTCAAGTTCCCAAAATGAAAGTTTAGACTTTCTTGTCTAAATAGTTTAGAGTTTCATGTCTTTGTACATTTGTACAAGATGGGGGAAGGGGTTAACTCTCACCATCCATGTGTTCGTTAAATTCCGATTTAACGAACAGTTGTATTATAGGAAAAATATACATTTCCTCATATAAAGTGTATAGTAAGTAATTTATGAAATAATAAAGAGAGTGTAATTTATATAATATAATAATGCTAGTCACATCTCTATCGAATTTATTGCAGCACCTTATATGGAATTATTATGTATTCTATCAGAGATTTATATTTTCCCCTATAAGAACTGGAATAATATTAGAAACAAATAGTTCTATGATACTATATAGTAGGGTTGAGTTACTATAAATTAAAAGCTCTATTCTATTAGAGTTGATAATATGTTTTTATTTGCAATATTATATAACTCTTATCTGTCTGGAAAATTGATTTTTTCTGGGGATACTATAACATTTTACCTTAATAGCAATGTGGCCCTACCTCGTTGTACACAATGCAAGAATTTCTTGCACAAGAATCTAAGACACTAAAACAAAAGTTTTTTCATTTATTTACAAAAAATTCAGTTAATGGTTTTTTATTCCTATAAATGTATATATCTTTTATATTTTATCCCTTATATGCATTTAAAATAGTTTTATTTGTATATTTATTAAATTTCGGACTATTAAAACTTTAAAAACTTTTCAATAAAATCGTTTGCCTCTTCTGTATAAGAAATATATACTTTGAGGTGTAAGGGTGAATACCTTATAAAAATTTAAAGGAGGTTTTTTTATGAAAAAAATGAAAAAGTTAGTGAACATTGCTTTAGCTGGAACTATCGGTTTAGGAGGATTGGGAGCGTTCGCACCAACAGATGCAAGTGCAGCTGAGGTCTCTCCTGCTAAAACTAATATTCCTACTAACTTATCTACTGAATTACCTACTAATTTTGTAGAGTCTAAGTTACCAAATGCAGCGAAAGCTAGTGCAAATTTAGATGTAAGTATAGATGTATTAGGTATCGCTAATTTGATTAGGAATGCTATTAATAGTCAAACTAATCGTTCAGGATTTGTAAAAGGTGTAATGGAATCAACATTTTATTCTGCAGGTCAACGTTATAATGTTATGGTTTTTAACTTAAACCAAAACTATGAGGATCGTTTTAACGGTGTTAAATTCTTCGGAACAACAGTATATGATGGAATCACTTTTGGAATTTGGGTATTTGAGGATGGGGAATTCACGAATAAAGGTGATGGCGGATGGATTAACTGGGCATTTAGAGGTTGGTTTGATCGTGATGGTGGCCATGTTAAATTTTATCGCCCATAAAAATAAACCACAAAATCAGCCAATTTTGCGGTTTATTAAATAAAAAGCATTACCTAAGCCTAGGAGGTCATATTCTAAAATCAACTCCTAGTAAAAACAGTATAGATGATATTTATTAAAAAGAAAAGCACTCTTGGGAGTGTTTTTCTTTTTTTATTTAAAAATTAGGATTTTTAGGAATGGAAACAACAAACCCTTTACCTTCTTTGTTAACATAATATTTCGGAAATAAATAATAAGATTGTTTGTGTTTTTTATCATTTTAGCTAAGAAGACTTCTTTCTCAAGGAGTGTGAAGGGGCACAGTCCAGTGAGTAGGTGGGAGGCGTTCAATTAATATTAGAACATATAAAAAGACACTATAGTATGCATAGTGTCTTTTTATATGTTGACTTATTCTGAAAGAAAGTGTAGTGATTAATCATAATTTGTTGGATACTTCTTGGTTAATTCTATTATAACATTATCATGGAAGAATTTAAATGCATTTATGCATATATATAATTTTATTATATTTTAGACACGTCTGAATTTCTTTCGATTTCCAAAAGTTCCAGTTTCTTTATTTTTATATCTATACTATAATTTAACGAATTTCCGGAAAGAATTCTCCTTCCTCAAGCGTGTGAAGGGCGTAGCCCAACGGTAGGTGGGAGATGAATTTCGGTTTGGCATAGCCAAAAGGTTTTCCTTTTTATTTTGTCTCTGATATAATCAGTCTTATAAATTATAAGGGCTGGTATATAAATGAAATTAGATAGTAATAACCATTCAGTATTCTTGTTATATTATCACCTTGTGTTGGTCGTGAAATACAGAAGAAATGTGTTTGATGATGATATGTCAAACTATGCAAAAGATATGTTTGTTCGACTATCTGAAAACTATAACATCACGTTAGTTGAATGGAATCATGATGTAGACCACGTTCATATTTTGTTCAAGGCACACCCTAATACAGAAATGACAAAATTCATCAATGCTTATAAAAGTGCAAGTTCTCGACTTATTAAAAGAGACTTTCCACAAGTGAAAAAGAAACTTTGGAAAGAGATGTTTTGGTCAAGAAGTTTTTGCTTGCTAACTACTGGTGGTTCGCCAATAGACGTAGTAAAAACATATATTGAAAATCAAAGTGAAAAGTGAGGTGAAATGATATGACAAAGCAGAATAAAGCATATAAATTCCGTTTGTACCCAACAGAAGACCAAGCACATCTTATGCGTAAAACCTTCGGTTGTGTACGTTTCGTGTATAACAGAATGTTAGCTGAACGGAAAGAAGCGTATGAAAAACATAAAGATGATAAGAATCAACTAAAGAAACAAAAGCTTCCCACTCCCGCAAAATACAAAGCAGAATTTGAATGGCTAAAAGAAGTTGATTCATTAGCTTTGGCAAATGCTCAACTAAACTTGCAAACTGCCTATAAAAATTTCTTTCGTGGTCAAAATGACTTCCCAACATTCAAAAGCAAAAAAGACAGAAAGTCTTATACAACGAATGTAGTGAACGGAAATATTATGTTGCTTAACGGTCATATCAAATTGCCAAAACTGAAAATGGTACGTATCAAACAGCATAGAGAAATACCACAAGGCCATATAATCAAGTCATGTACGATTTCTATGACACCTACTGGTAAATACTATGTGTCCATTTTGACTGAATACGAAAAAGAGATCGTACAAAAAGAAGTAGAAACAGTTGTTGGATTAGACTTTGCGATGGATCAATTATACGTCAGTTCTGAGGATGAGAGAGCCAATTATCCTAAGTTCTATCGTGAAATGTTAGACCGATTAGCAAAGGCTCAACGAGTATTATCAAGACGTACAAAAGGTTCAGGGCGTTGGAATAAACAACGTATCCGTGTAGCTAAGCTGCATGAAAAAGTAGCAAACCAACGTAAGAACTTCCTTCATCATAAGTCTAAAGAGTTAGCTACTCATTTTGATGTTGTAGCTATTGAAGATCTAAATATGAAGGGAATATCGCAAGCACTTCATTTTGGAAAAAGCGTCGCTGATAATGCTTGGGGTATGTTCACTTCTTTCTTAGCTTATAAACTACATGAACAAGGCAAACAGCTAGTGAAAATAGACAAATGGTTTCCTTCCACAAAAACATGTAGCAGTTGTGGAAATGTGAAAAATATGTCATTGTCTGAGCGAGTCTATTCTTGTATATGCGGTGTAAATCTCGATAGAGATTATAACGCAGCTATCAATATCAAAAATGAAGCAATACGCCTATTGGCGTTAGTATAGATAGCAATAAAATAACCCTTGGAACAAGGGAGTTAGCTCGGCTGTCTTAGGACGAATTCGTTAGCTACCAAAAGTAACGACTAACCGAGAAGCCCCCACTTCAAACAGTCCGTTAGGGCGTTAAGTGGCGGGTAGTTCACCTGCTAAATCGTAAAAAAGGAGTTCTAATAGATATGGAGATGAGAAACTTACAAAAACTAATTGAAGACAAGAAAGTAGAATTAATTAAACTTGTAGATAAATATGGATTTAGACATCAGCAGGTGCTAAGTTTAAGTCAAGATATAGATAAGTTGATAAATCATATTATTTATATAAATCACAAATATAAGTAGAACCCTACATTTATAATTGCCGTTTAATGAGAATCACTTTGGAATATTTTAACATTGAAATGGCTACAAAATAGTAGAGATAGGGTTCAGAAAGCGTACAAGAAGTATGTTAGTTTATTGAAAAAATCCCTACAGGGGGCGTAGGGAAAGTCTAAGGGTATTGAAGAATTGTCGATTCTAAAAGTAAAGGACTTCTTGAAATATAATAAGTTCAACATGAAATTCGTTGAAACTGTATATAATAATTTTAAATTATCGCTTCTAAAGCACCGACATTTAAAGCTAGAAAAGAATTAAAAGAATCTGTGAAATAATTATACATAGCAAAAAAGGGTCTGATATTCATATCAGATCCTTTTTTCATTATTAGTTTAGTATAATTGCTCATCGTAGCTACTTAACAAGGGTTTAGAAACTAAACATTTTTCAGGTACTACAATCTTAACCTAATAATTTTCTTAGTTTTTGGTATTCACTTTCCCAGCTTAACGGACATGGGGCACTATATCATCAAAAGAAATTAGATGTTTTTAGTATTAAATAAAATTAGTAGCAATACTATCTAGGTTCTTTAAGAAAACCAAATGAGAGAGCAACATTTCAAAGGGTATCTTGTGATATAACTAAGTAGAATTTTTAAGCAAGGGGATGATGAGATGAATAAATTGAAGGGGAAAATTGCATTAGTAACCGGGGCTAGTAGAGGAATAGGCCGAAGCATTGCCTTACATTTGGCACAGGCAGGTGCGTTAGTCGTTGTTCACTATAGTAAAAGAAAAGAAGAAGCAGAAAGTGTAGTGGATATAATTAAACAAGATGGCGGTTCCGCATTTGCGATTAGTGCTGACTTAAGTACCTTTAACGGTATTAATAAATTGTATTCAATGATGGATCAATCTCTTCAAAAATATATAGGCGATAATACATTTGATATTCTTGTAAACAACGCTGGAATTGGGCAGATTTTAACGTTAGAGGAATCTACAGAGGAGTCTTTTGATGAGGTTATGAATATTAATGTGAAAGCTCCATTTTTCATTATTCAAAAGGCTTTGCCACGTTTAAAAGATGGAGGCCGGATTATCAATATTTCGTCTTTTGTCACACGGGTAGCCTCCCCAAGTGTTTTTGCCTACAGTATATCTAAGGGAGCAATTAATACACTCACTCATACTTTAGCACAACAACTTGGTGCCTGTGGTATTACAGTAAATGCAATTCTCCCGGGTATAATTAATACAGAAATGAACGCTGAGACATTGGGGAATAGAGATGGACAAAAATATGCCGCAGGTTTATCGACATTTAATAGGTTGGGAGAACCTAATGATATAGCTGATATTGTAGGTTTTCTTTCTTCATCAGACAGTCGTTGGATAACTGGTGAATTAATTGATGCAAGTGGTGGATCTTGTTTATAATGCTAGAGGAAAAGCCGACTTAAATAGAGTGGGATTTGCAACTCTATTCTTTATTTGTTAAAACACCGAACTACACACCATTTATTAGTTCTTACAAAAAACAGCTTGAAATAAGGCAAAATGTATTAAGTCAATCAAGATAGAGAAGCAATTATGCTGTAGTAGGATTAGTAGTAAGTGTAAATAGTAAAAATGCAATGAATATGCACAATTTCATATATAAATAGGTACTTTTTGTTAACTCTTTCACAGAAAACGAAATGTATGAAATTAGTATGATAGAATCAATTTGTATTAAATACAAAGGGGATGAGTGTATGCTAAAAAGAATGATTTTAGGAGTTTCATCATTAGTAGTGGGAGCAACAGTTGGCTTAGCGACTGATGTATCCGCAGCACCTGCACCACCATTAACATCATTAAATGTAGTAAAAGTTGAATCTCAATTAGGCGGAGTTGAATTTATTGGTCCAAACAATTTAAGTACGGTTAAAGATCATGGAGGAAGCTATTTATACATTTATACAAATGAAATGGGATATGGTAGAAATCCAATTGCTCAAATGAGTGGTCAAAGACTAAAAAAAGTAGATTCTAAGATGATTGATATTAATGGCGATAGAACAGTTGATGGTTGGGAATATAAATGGGATGCTTCAGGACAGCAAAATGGGCAATTTAAATATCAAAATACATCTACAAATGCACCTTGGAATACATTATCTACGTCATTAAATATTAAATAAACTAACAGAAGAATGCGATGTTATTTTTTTATGTTTGTTATATATGTAATGTATAGATACCTAAAGGAGTCTACGTTTTTAAGTAGGCTCTTTCTAAATAATGATAAGATATCAGCAAATTGATAAACTATTTTGTCTAATCGGCAAACCGAAGTTTACATAACATTTTTCTAGTAAACAATTCTGAGTTTAATAGTGTAATCAATAACGAAAGGAAATCTTTTATAAAATCAATTAAGTTATTTAGTGGGTCTTTCATCATAATATCTAAAACTACATATTTATGAAATTTTATAAAATTTTCACTTTATATTTAGTCCTAAATCATACGATTTTAATACAAAATACTATAATTTGATTAATAATAGCAGTGTAAAAAACATTAAATATATTTAGATTATAGAGCTAATGTTACTTTATTACATAATTTGTTTAAAGGGATATATAGGGTTATTATTCAATGTAACTAAAATAATTTAAAAGGAGATAGGAAGTTATGTTTAAAGTAAAAACAAGGGGAAAAATAAAAAGAATTGTTATGGTTTCAACGGCTTGTACCATGTTGTCAATGTATGGAGCACCAATTTCTAGTACAGAGGCAGCAACCCGATCGCATGCCCCATCAGTTTATGTAACACCACAAAATACTGCTGCTTCAGATATTATTAGTATAGACTGGTCACCAGTCCAAACAGCACCTTATACGTATTGGGCTGTGCATAACTGGAATCAGGGAGGGGAGGGTGGTGGTTATGCGGGATTCCAACAACAAAGTGGTTTTGATCAATTCGGTAAACGTACCCTTCACTTTGCACTTTGGGATCCAATAGCATCAAACCAAGCAATAAAAGCTGAATATTTATCGCCGACTTCAGAAGCCAGCAGATTTGGTGGAGAAGGAACAGGTCTGAAGGTACAAACAACTTATAATTGGAAAGATAGTGAATGGTATAGAATGACTCTACGCTCTTGGCAAGAAGATGGCCATACAAAGTTTGGCCAGTGGATAAAAGATAATACATTAAATCAATGGAAGTTAGTTGCTATTATGGATCATCCAGTTGCGAATGTTGCATTTAACTATGGTTTATCGATGTTTCAAGAGGACTGGGCTGGTAATGGACAAGATGTAAGAGAAGCACGTCTTAAAAATGGATACAGCAGAAAAGTTTCAGATAAACAATGGAATTCTTGGAATAATCAGCGTATCTCTGGGCAACATGATACGTCCTATCAATACGATGGAGGAGCAACTTCAGAATATCTATGGGTTAGGGCAGGAGGAAATACTCAATCAACTATTGGTACTGGAAAAACTTTTAATATAAATCAGCCTAGTCAACCAGAAATGGGAAATTTAGATTTTGATATCCAAAATACTCGCTTTGAAGCTGGAAAATTAAATGTTTCATGGAAATTGAAAGAACAAAGTACTCCACAGTTTAAAGGGAAAATTGAAATCTATGACAATGAAAAGTTAATGGGACAACCTTTAAAAGTAATTGATAATATTAAGTCCTACCAAACTGAGGTAAGTCAAACTATGCAATTGCCTCAAACAGCTTTTGCTAAAATTACATTAACAGATATATTTGATCGAACTGTAGAGAAAAAAGTAGGAATTACAAATGGAAATTCTGATATTTTAGTAGGGAATCGATTTGCATGGTCCCTAAAAGGAATTAGTGATTTTGAGTTTGCAAAAATCAATTTCAATAAGTCGACAGAAGAAATGCAAATTGACTTAAAAGCAGGCGTACCGCATCATTATTTTAATGAAACGTATGCGAGTATTAAAGTACAAAATGCATCAGGAAAAGTAATGTATAATAATGACATTTATGGAAATAAACAACAAAATGCTGAATCGCAAAAAGTTCCAGTCAAAGTAGGAGATTATATTGAATTAACACATCTTGAAGGTGTACATAGAGCAAATTTCACAAATTTAGACAACAGTAAACAAGAAAGCTTTGGAAAAAAAGCAATGTATGAAGTCACACAAGAAGGCTTGAAGAAAGTAGAAAAAATGCCAGAAGCAACAATTTTAGACGGAAATCAATTTACATGGTCCCTAAAAGGATATAGTGATCGAGAAATTGCAAAGATGGATTATAATAAAGCGGCAGAAGAGCTGAAAATCAAATTAGAAGCTGGTGTACCGCATTCTTACTTCAATAGCACATATGCAAGTATTAAAGTCCAGAACTCGTCTGGTAGCGTTATGTACAATAAGGAAATCATAGGAAATAGACAACAAAATGCTGAAACCCAAACAGTGCCCGTAAAAGTGGGAGATTACATTGAATTAACTCATATAGAAGGAGACGCTGTAAAGGAAAAAACACGCGCAACATTAATGAATCTTGAAAATAACAAAAATGAAACTATTGGAAAGACAGCAAGATACCAGGTTACAAAAGAGGGCTTAAAGAAAGTAGAAAAAATGCCAGAGACAACAATTCTAGATGGAAAACAATTTGCATGGTCATTAAAAGGATATAGTGATCGAGAAATTGCAAAAGTAGATTATAATCAAACAGCAGAAGAGCTGAAAATCAAATTAGAAGCTGGTGTACCGCATTCTTACTTCAATAGTACATATGCAAGTATTAAAGTCCAGAACTCGTCTGGTAGCGTTATGTACAATAAAGAAATCATGGGAAATAGACAACAAAATGCTGAAACCCAAACAGTACCTATAAAAGTGGGAGATTATATAGAATTTACTCATATAGAAGGGGATGCAGCTAAGGAAAAAACAAGAGCGAATTTAACTAACCTTGAGAATGGAAAACAGGAATATATAGGAAAGAAAAGAACATATCAGGTTACATCTACAGGATTAATAAGACAATAAATGTATAAAAAAGTTGGGGGAATCCTCAACTTTTTTGTCATTTTAGCCAAGAAGACTCCTTCCAAAAGGAACGCGAATTGAGTAGGTGAAGATGAATTGGTTTCGGGCAAGAGATGAAAGGAAGCTATCTTAATTGTTTGACATACATAAACAGTTACTCCATTGCCTTTCAAGTATATGCTTATTGTATAACAGACACATGCCGAAATGGAGCTGAAATGAAGGATAATTATTAAAACACAAGCAACTCTAATTGTAATAGTCTATGGGAACATTATTAAAATTGAACGATTTTAATAGAACTTTGTTGATAATTAGTTAAAAAATTATTGTACGATTAAATGTTTTATGTTACATTTGTATTACAAAGATGTTACTTAACATTAATATTATTTCATTTTTATTTCATTAAATTTCTGTATTGTTACAAAAAGCTATAGATGTTTTTATGTGGATAGGAGTGTGTGTAGTAAAGAGCCTGAGTTGAAAATACGTGCACACTTTAAATTTCTTTTCTGTCTGAATGAAGAAGACTACCAACTAATTAAGGGGTTTAAAGTAACAACTTTAAATAAAATGTGCTTCCTTTCCCACACACACAAATTAGTACATATTTAAAGTACAGCCTAGTTGCTACACAGACTCTTGTACATATAAACATTAAGGTGAAATAGAGATAAAGATTTATTACATAAAAAGCATTACTTAGCTAAACGTAAAAATATCATCTGTGCATTTTTATGAAATGTTAAAATGCCTAGATGATATTTTTTTGAAGATTTCTTGGATATGTTTATGAATAACGATTTCTAATCTTTAATGATTTTTTACAACTAAAACATTCAATAATTTATGTAATTGAATTTATAAGATGTATGTACATTCACTTATATAGGGAAAATGAGGTTTTTCATATGAAGTATGATTATAAAGTGTTTATATTTATTTGGACAATTATTTTATTATTTTTTCTACTTTATTATGGTTACAGTAAAATTTCTGACACCGAGCAAGTACCAGTCATAACGATCAAACAATAGAAGTACAAGATATTAGAAAAAACAAATAAGATAAAAATAGATACAGTAAAAAGTCTACGACAGGAAGTAATTAATCTTACTGTATCAGATGAAAATCTTAAAGTAAAAACGCCGATTCTATTAGAAGTGCAAAAACATAAGGCTGTTACTTCGCGCATAGCTTAGTGGGTGCGTCAACCATCCATATGTATTCGACTTGTCGAGGCTTGTAGCTCACGTCGGATTCATCTGAGTGGTGGCTTCTTCCACAAGGAAGAATTGCTCTTTTTTGAAAGGGTGGTGCAAGTGGGAAAGCAATAGTTCGTTGCTAATACCAACCAAAAACATACTTGGGGTGTTACCATACGGTGGCATGAATTCTAGAGCGTCAAACTGTCTAGCGATAGAAAAAAAGACCTAGAGTTCTAACTCAAGCCCCCACTGAAACGCTTCATCTCAGTGGGGGTAGTTGACTTGAGTAGCATGCATGTGTCTGTTAACAGAGAATACACGTGACTAAAATGGAAAACTTTTAACCTATTTTTATTTATTCGTAACCTTTAGAGTTTCTAACACGATTTTCGTAGCGTCTGCAATAAGTGTATCATCGTATTCTGCATCTTCTTTATCATGATTAGAAAGGATGGAAAGAACAATCGGCTTTTTATTTGGTGGCCAAATAATTGCGATATCATTCCTTGTTCCATAAGATCCTGCACCTGTTTTATCAGCTACTTCCCATCCTTTTGGTACACCCGCACGAATTAATTTATCCCCAGTCGTATTTCTCTTCATCCAATCTACTAACAGTTCACGTTTCTCAGATGGTAGTACAGTTCCTAATGTAAAAGATTGAAGCGTCTTAGCGATTGCTTTTGGTGTACTAGTATCATGTGTTTCTCCTGGATTTACTTCATTTAATTCAGGTTCAAATCGCTCGGAGTTAGTAACAGTATCACCCATTTCCCTCAAGATTTTTTCAAATGCGGATGGACCACCTAACTTCTTAAGAATTAAATTATGTGCCGTACTGTCACTATATCGAACAGAAGCATCTGCAAGTTCTTTTAACGTCATTCCTGTATCCACATGCTTTTCAGTAATTGGATTATAATTAGATAGGTCTTCACGTGTATACGTAATTCTTTCATCAAGAGCTTCTATTGAATTCTGGCGTAAAAGAGCTCCCACTGCTAATGATTTAGATGTAGAGGCAAATGCAAAACGCTCATCTGCATGGTAAGCAACAGTCTGATTCGTACTTGTGTCCAGTGCGTAAATACCAAGTTTAGCGTTATATTCTTTTTCAAGTTTAGCAAAAGCATGATTACCTATATTTTCTTGCTTAACTTGATTGGTTTGATTTGTTTGTTTAGTTGATTCTGATTGCGTATTACTATTAGAACACCCTATCAGTGTCGCGCATGAAAGTAATACGACAGGTACAATTTTTTTGTAATGTGAATTGGTAAAGAACTTGTTTAAAACGAACATAAATTTTCAACCTCTTTCAAGAATATATGGTTTTTCCTAGGTTTTTCATACTGATGTAAGTAAAGAGAACATGGGGTAACAATCCTTCTGCAGCTAAAATTTTATAGGTTAAAGCGCATGTAAGATGTTTATATGATTGATAAGCTAGTATTTGAGTTATTCCTTCTTCAATCTCACTTGCAATGCTTTACCTGTAAAAGGATTAAGCTTGTACCTCTTAAATACTCACCCTTCTTTTGCATCCTTTTCAAAATAAAAAGTCCTTTCATATTTTTGTAATACATAAGATTAGATTTCAAACGGGATTTATTATATCTAAATTGAACATCTAATTTTAGGAACACATTTAATAGACAATCTAAGTAATAAAATTGTTCCACTTTAATTTGAGGAAGAACTTGATGTTTAAATAAAATGAAAGTAAATTTTTAGTCAAAAGTTTACTTTGGAGTTTTAAGTCTACGGAAAAGGCATAATCCCTTTGTTAGACCTTAATCTAGCTATTAGCTTATGCTTAAAAGCAGGGGTAATACCTTTGTTTTTAGTGAATCTATATTACATTTTTAATGGAAATAAACAAAAACTTTTTCTTATAAAAATTTTGTTTTATTAAGGAAATAAAATATACTAGACTATAAATCAATTTATAGAATGAGGTATAATACATTGAATAAACGACATATTTTTATAGGTGCTGCAATGAGCAGTATTTTATTGTTATCTGCATGTGGTAATTCTGATAATCTTGTTACATCGAAATCAGGAAATTTGACACAAGAAGAATTTAATAAAAAGTTAAAAGAAACAGCAGGAAAACCTGTTTTACAACAAGTAATGTTAGACAAGATTTTACTAGATAAATACAAAGTTTCAGATGATGAAGCAAAGAAAAAAGTTGAAGAATTAAAAAAACAAATGAGCGATAATTTTAAATCCTATTTAATACAAACTGGTGCTAAAGATGAAGATGATCTTAAAACAAAAATAAAAACGCAAATAGCCTTTGAAAAAGCTGTTAAAGCTTCAGTTACCGAAAAGGAAATGAAAGATTACTATAAACCAAAATTAAAGGCAAGTCATATTTTAGTAAAAGATGAAAAAACAGCGAAAGAAATAAAAGAAAAATTAAATAATGGAGAAGATTTTGCAGCATTAGCAAAACAATATTCAGAAGATCCTGGTTCAAAAGAAAAAGGTGGAGAATTACCGGAGTTTGGTCCAGGTGAAATGGATTCTAAATTTGAAGAAGCTGCTTATAAATTAGAAGCTGGACAAGTAAGTGATCCAATAAAATCTTCTCATGGTTACCATATTATTAAATTAACAGAGAAAAAAGAGTTAAAACCTTTTGATCAAGAAAAAGATAATATTCGTAAGGAATTGGAACAGAAGCGTTTACAAGACCAACAATGGCAACAACAATTCTTTAAAGATTTATTCAAGAAAGCAGATATAAAAATAACAGATAAGGATTTAAAAGATACTTTTAAAGAATTTGAAAAATAAAGCTATGTACAAAAAATAACCCCTAGGGGTTATTTTTTTGTACATAGCTTTAAACTAATGAAATAAAATCTACTTACTTGCCTTAAAAATAAGTAGGGGTGTTCATTTCATTTTTATTATATCATCTTATATCTTAATTATTTCTTTTTATAAAAACTAACTATGTTATTGTCATATTTATGTTAAATAAGGACTCCCGCCAGATTTTTATCAATCTAAAATTATGAAGTACTCCCATTATGATAATTTTATATTTTCGCAGCTAAAGGATAAATAAAAAAGGTCCTTAACAATTTATTAAGGATTGCGGAGTAACACCGCAATTTGAGTTGGAACCCAATCAGTTTGTAGAAAATAAATTACGATTATGATAGTAATTGTATTCCCAAGAGCAATGTTTCAATGAATTTTAACATATCTGGGGGTACCGCCACATCACTATCAAGCTAAGGTCATACAACATCAATCATAGTAGAGGTTGTTTCTTTTTTTCTAAAGGCTACGTGTAGGCGATTTAAAGATTTGCATACGAAATAAACCCTAACGGGTTTCATTTTTTTGATTTAAGCCGCTTGATTATCTGACATGGTACAATTGTAAACGACACCTAATATATCAAAGACTGTTTTCTTCTCATATCTGTGAGATTTTCGCCCGTTTTGCTGTAGGAGGTTGAACAGGCGAAGTAACACCTTTGATAGCTCTTGGATGTCTTTTTGTATCGATTGGAAAAGAAGAAAAAAGTAATCTTTAATCATATATATGGCCTTATATTCACTCAGTTCTTGTTTCTTTTTCATAAGAAGTAATTGCCGCATTTGAAACATGGTAGAAGAACAAAGTAGAATGGCAATCAGTTGCCCATACAAATGGCATTCTAATCGTTCTCGTTTTATCTTTTTACAATGATGAATATGAAAGAATGATTTCCATGTTTTAAATAAAATCTCGATTTGCCAACGTAAAGAATACCAATCATGTACTTGTCCCATCGGGACAATATCTATAGGGGTATTTGTCATATATACATTGATACCGCTAAGTCGTTTACTACGAGCAGAATACTTCATTCCTTTCTTTTTTTCTCTTACCGTTTGATCGTCTAATCGTTTTTGTTGTTGTTCTTTTGTTAGTCGATGAACAATCACACGAGTTGGTACTTTATCAGTCATTCCTACATAAGCGTCGGATATTTCATACGTTTGTCTTGGCTGAAGAGAGTTCATTAAGACCTCCATATCTATCTGTATATACTCCGTACCTTTTTTGATTCTTCCATCTCGAAAATAATCAGGATTGGGATTTTTTTGATAAATACGTGTATTCGATTTGATACGAGAGATATAGTAAGCCTTTTGATCTTGTATATGTTGAAGATCTTTCAAATGAAAATACCCTAAATCTCGGATACATAGATCATTCGCTGCCACAGTTGGGACACACAAAGAACCGTAGGTTCGATCATGTTGTTTACCTGGACCTGTATGAATATGAAGGAATTGTCCACTTAATAAATCATACTCAAGCTGTATCTTTACTCCCGCTGTATGACTGCATCCTCCCGCACCAGGATAAATTGATGAAAATGTATCCGGAAGTTGAAATGCAGTTGAATCTAAAATACGAATACGCTTGAAAACAGAAGTATATGGATAAGAAATTGGCATAGATGAGGTCAGTTTTTTGTTTAGTAGTTCAGCTAATAGGTGTTGTAAAAATTGAACAGCCGCTTTATTAAATCGTTGATTCAAGCCCTCAGGGCTGATAAGTACTTCTGTTGATGCTTCTAAACAGCTAGATAGCTGAGTTAAAGAAGTCATAGCTACATTTTGGCTCACCCATACACATAAAGCGACTAAATCTTTTGCTTGGTACTTACTGGTTCGTTGTACAAAGCCAACATCTCTAGCAACATCCTGTAAGTCATTCGGAGATAAAAACCTTTGAATCTCTTGAGCAAATAGTTGTAATTCATCAGATACAGAAATAGACATACAAAAACGCCACCCTTTCCCATGTTTATACAGAAAGAATAGCGCATTTTTTTCATTTGAGGGGAGAACTTTGTTTGATTAGTTTAATAGCGATTGAGTAGCACCAAAGCGTTTAAGAAAAACTGTCCAACAGTTATTTGTTAGGTATTCTATATTTCAGTTAAAAAGAATTTTTAAAAATCAGTACGTTTATAAATTTTCACCGTTAAGAAATAAGATCCGATAAATATAAGAATGGTAATGATTGAAGCAAATGTAATTAGTTGATTAATAGTAAATTGTGCAGTAACGCTATATACAAGGCCAGTAATATTTACATATGCCTCAATTGGTCTCCATAAAACAACACATACAGGAAAAATAATGCTGACAGCAGCCATCAAATATTTATTGGTAAAGCGATAGAAAAATGGTAAGTAGATAGACGTAAACAACATGACAGTAAGAACACTAACCATAATTGTTTGTGGAGTTTCAATTTCAACTCCATAATTCGGGGATGCAAATTGAATTACTGCTTGAATCAATAATGAGAATAGAACTACTAGAATTGTAAACAACACTGTACCGATATATTTTGACATAATAATTTTATTTCTACTATAAGGCAGGCTATTAATAAATTTGTGACTATTATTCTTTTCGTCGTAATAATGTAGATTTATCATATAAGAACCAGCTACCAAAACGACTATGAACCCAAAACTTCCAAACGTCCCTATAAAAAAGCATATACCAAGTAGATAGAATAAGATCATTAATTTTTGCAATCGAAAATCCTTTAATATTAAATTATACATATTGAACATTCCCCTTTTTTGTATAGTACATAATATCTTCTAATGTCGCTTCTTCAATTAATACATCATTCCCTAATTGTGTACGTGAACGGCTGGCGTTACTTGTGAGTGCTTCAAATCCCACGTTTGTTTCACGAATCCCAATTAATTGTTCTCTGATTTTAGGCGTAAGCAAGGATTTATCCCCTTTTACAGTTGCATATTCTTCAGAAATACTGTGTATATCTTTTTCAAACACAATCTCACCATTATGAATAAATACAATATAATCAGCAATACGATCTAAATCAGTGGTAATATGCGTGGAGAAAAAAATTGTTTTATCTTGATCAACCATTAAATTATAAAGGATGTCTAAAAGTTCTCTTCGGAATACAGGATCGAGTCCAGATGTCGGTTCATCCATAAGTATAAATTCAGCATGGTGTGAAAGTGCAAACGCTAGGGAAGTCTTCATTTTCATCCCTGTAGACATCTCTTTCATTTTTATGTTAGTCGGTAACTCAAAGCGCTGTAAGTAGGATTGGAACTGATTCTCATCCCATTTCTTGTATGCTGGAGCAATGAATTTTTTCAGTTGGTAAATTGTCATATCTTCATAATAGATATTGTCATCGTAAACGAATCCTATACGCTCTTTAATAGAAACCTGGTCCTTTTGATGATCTTTACCAAAAACTGTGATATCCCCGCTATCCTTGCTAATAAGATCCATAATAAGTTTAATTGTCGTACTTTTCCCAGCACCATTTGCGCCAATAAATCCCGTTACAAAACCCTTTTTGATGTTGAACGATGCATTTTTTAAAGAAAATCCCTTATATGTTTTTGAAACATTTTTCACTTCTACAATGTTCTCCATATTTATTCCTCCTCATAAATACAATTAATAATTTGTATTAACTCATCCCTTAATAAATGATTAGCCTTACTCTCTCGAACGATTGTACTGAACTTTTCACGTATTGGATCAATTGGTTCATCCGCTCGTTGTTTCTTTGTTTGTTTTGCAACAAAAGAGCCTTTTCCTACTATAGAGTAGATGTAACCCGCTTTTTCAAGTTCTTCATACGCTCTTTTTGAAGTAATAACACTTACTTTCAAGTCTCTTGCTAATGAACGCATAGAAGGTAACGAATCATCTACTTTCAATGTTTCATTTGATATTTGTAATATAATTTGATCAATGATTTGTTGATAAATAGGTGACTTAGACTTATTAGATAGTAAGATTTTCATGATTCAACTCCTTGCCTCTTAAATACTTATGAACACATTATACACAATGTACACAATATATACAATATATACATTTGGGGGCGATGTTAATTTTTCATATAGGATACCGTCATATTGATATAAAGACGTTATCCTTTCCTATGTGTCCAGAGATAATAAAGTTATTTAAAAAATGCTGGTCATGTTATTCAACAATTGAGCCGTTTAATTGAATAAGACTACACAAAAAGTCGCTTTCCCTTACGTAAGGAAAGTGACTTTTTAGCTTGATTTCCTCCTTGTTATCAAGCTAGTTATTTTAAGTTCCTTTGACAAATTTTAAAAATGTTGTTGACTATTCAGTTGAACTGTATTACGTTATTATTAAGTTGAACTATATAGTCGAACTGAATAAAGGATGAGGATATGAAACATAAATTATTACCGTTGTCTGAAACCATGCATTATATTTTATTAGCTATGCGTGAGCCACTCCATGGCTATGCCGTAATGCAGAAGATAGAAAAGATAAGTAACGGTACTGTTATTTTAGCGGCTGGTACATTATACGGTGCGATTGAAAACTTAAATAAGCATGGTTGGATTGAACCTGTTGGAGAATTGGGTCGAAGAAAAGTTTATATGATTACTGCAGAAGGAAGCGCCATTTTAAAAATGGAACAAAAAAGGTTATTACATATTTTATCCCTATACGAAGGAAGTGAATCTAATGAAGAAATTTAAGATGTTTTTTGATATTGAAAAAGAGGAGCAATGGCTGAACGAGCAATTACAAAAAGGCTATCGTTGTACAAATATTAGTGGATTAGGAATATACACTTTTGAAAAAACTGACAAGAGATATGTTATGCGACTTGATTATCAAGATTATTTACCTAAGAAAAAGTTGGCTGAATACAAAGGGATATATAAGGATTTCGGTTGGAACTATATAAAGGGGGCCTGGCTTAGTGGAATACGGTATTGGCAAAAAGAAGATAATGATCAAAATGAAATCTTCTCGGATCGCCAATCAAAGGATAATTATTATAAAAGATTAATGGGTTATTCATTTGGGTTTGGTACGTTGTGTTTAGCTTATTCTTATATGTTTTACAAGAATTCGGGATTATATCATGAAGGCCTTTGGAGTATGAAAGATTCATTATTTTGGAAGGCATTTTTATTTGAAACTCCATTTGTCCTTGTGAAGTTGTCTCCCGCACTTCTGTTTGTTTTTTTAGGTAGCAGTTTCTATAAAGTTTATCGAAAGTATTCAATGTTAAAAGAAAAATAAACGATTTTGAAATCTTCCAAGATCGCGCGCTATTGTTGAATAAACCTTAGTTTTCCAAACGACTTTATTGTTATATTTTTGAGTACAGTGAAGTATCTTATATCGAAAATTAAATAACAATATTTTAACCCCGTCCTAAATTTAGTACGGGGTTATACTTGTTTTAGATATTAAAGTTAAATAACTTTATTGTCTTTATACATTATAATTTCACAGAAAGAATAACGTCTTTTTCACTTTAGGGGTATTTTGTTTTGTTAGCTTGATAGCGATGGAGTAGCACCAACAAAACGCGAATTTCGTACGCTAAGGGATGATCGGCTTTTTACTATTAATTGCTTAATTAAGAAAATGTTTTAGACTGAAAGGGTGCTTTCCATACTTGAAAACACCTTTTTTATATGAATTCTGTTAAAGTTAGATTTTTACTTAGTTAACAGTAGCTCCTAGTTAGTTTAACTGCTACCAGTAATACTAACTAGAAATTATAAAGTATACGTTCTCCATTCAGGAAAGGTAGACAATGTTTTGTACATAACAAAGGCATTCGTTCTTTAATCCATGGATGAATCTGTATTTCATATGTAGAAAAAATAAGAAAAGCTTGAGCTTCACACTATGTGAAGGTTTACAATAAGACAGAAAAGGGGGGGGAAGCTATGCAAAAAATAGCATATTTATGTTTGAGTGCGGTACTATCAACATCCGTTATCGGTGGTTGTTCACAGGGTAAGGGAATTGAGAAAGTTCAAGCGAAGGAGGTTGAAAAAACACAGAGTGGAGAAGTAAAGAAAGTAGAGGCTCAAAAAAAAGTGGGGAAATACACAATGCCAGATGAAAAAGGCAAACATGAAGGAACATGGCTACAGTGGCCACATGAATTTACATATGGAAAAGGTTATCAGCGAGAAGTAGAGCCGATTTGGGTCGAAATGACACAAGCTTTAAGCGCAGGAGAAAAAGTTCATATTGTTGCTTATGATGAGGAAGAAAAAGAAAGAATTCTAGAGCTTTTAACATATGAAGGGGTAAATATGGGGCAAATTGACTTCTTTATTTCGCCTACTGATGATGTATGGGCTAGAGATACGGGACCAATCTTTGTTTACGATCAAGACAAAAATTTAAAGATATTAGAACCAGGATTTAACGGATGGGGTAAGAAGACACCTTATAAAAAAGATGCTCTACTCCGTGAGAATCTTAGCAAACAGTTAGGTGTGGAAAGAATTGATTGGCGTAAATTTGTGCTGGAAGGCGGCGCAATGGAATTAGACGGGAATGGCTCTGCCTTATTAACTAGAAGTGCTGTGACGAATAAAAATAGGAACGCTAAATTGTCAGAGAAGGATATTGAGACATATATTAGCGAACTTGGGGTAACAAATTTTATTTGGTTAGATGGTGTACCTAACTTAGAAATTACCGATTTTCATATTGATGGATTTGCTAAATTCTACGATAGATCAACTATTATTACATTAAACAAAAAAGATTTAGCTGAATGGGGTACACCAGACAAAGATATTAATAAATTGCTGCAAGCAAAAGATGCTGCAGGTAACAAGTACAAGTATGTATATCTTCCGCTAAGCAAAAATAATGTTACTTTAGAAAGTGGGAAACAGCTTGATTATAAAGGCTCCTATATTAATTATTATATAGCGAATGGAGTAGTCTTAGTTCCTAACTATAATGATCCGAATGATAAAATAGCAAACGAGATGATTCAAAAACTATATCCTGATCGTAAAGTGGTGGGGATTGATGTAAGAGAGCTTTATAAAAATGGTGGCATGATACATTGTGTTACGCAACAACAACCGATTAATTTGAAATAATATATTTATAAGTTTCTAGTGAAGTTTTCTATTTCATATGAGAACCTATTTATCCATTGGATAGGTAAAGATAGTTAGATATCTTTACCTATTTTGCTGTATCTTTATGATGTACTTATTTAATTCTGATAAACCAAAAGCAACACATTCAAAGCTTCAGTTAAAATTTTATCTTTTATGTAGCTTCAAATCTAAATAAGTATTTCTTTTTAATCTTCTTGATTGTAAAGACCTTCAAGGAATGTTTTGAAATTTGGAGCTAATTCCAAGATGAAAATATCTTCTGCCCATTCTAAATCAATAAAAATGATAAGTGGTTCTTCGTTCGTATGTCTGTAATCCATTGCAATCCACGTATGTCCGTCCCCACATATAAGTAAAAGATCTTTCGGTAATTCCCATTCTTCTATGTAATAGTTATTCGATAGGATACCTTCTTCTTCAATTCCGTTAATGTATTCAACATTTACGTGGTCCTTAGTCCAACTTGTTGGAGCAGTTGTCGGAAAATCTTGATAAGTTATATATTCTCCATTTTGGATCTTACACAAATCAATATAAGCATTTGACAACTTTACGCCTAATTTTTTCAGTATTTTTAACCATAGTATCTGTTAACTTCACCTTTTCTTTATCAATATCCCATATGTTTTTCAACTAAATTTATCTCCTTTTAAACATCTAAAAATATAGTTTTAATGTTTAAATATCAAGATACAAAAAACAGTATAAATGTGAGTCATTTCAAATTATATGATAAAATCAAAAGCTCATTAATATTTTTAATCTTGCCATTTTAGCACTTCCTTCGCTTTTTTCTGGAAAACAAGTAACAAGGGCATTCTATAAGTATTATTCTTCACATGTATCATAGAGAAGATGAATATTTTGGTTTATATAGTCTGGATGATAGCTATGACTTGGCTAAAGATGGTGTTCATTTTGATTTAAGTGAAGTTATAAATACATATATTGAAACGTTAGGCGTTTACAGTAAGTATTTTAGGGGATTTGAAACGCTGTATTTTAAATTAATGAAAAATGAGTGGGTTAGATTAAAAAGAATTGAAAAAAATTAAACTGTTTTATGAGTAATCTGAGCATAGGAGAGTCGGATATAGAATCAACATCAGAGGCAGTCATACAACTGAATATTCGAAGCGGATTACCCTATTGAAATAGTTACCGCTTCATGTGAATTTTGGAAAGATGACTTTCTCTATAAGTGAGGAGGTTTGTACAATGGTACAAAAAATTTGGAATCAAATTAAAGGATCAAAAAAAGAAGCTACGAAAATCCAAGGCTTTGATATTGACTTAAACCAAGAAAGTTTAACACGTATTGACCGACTTGTAGATCGTTACGAGTCAGAAATTCTTAGTCAACTTGATAGTGCATATATTCAACAAACAAAGTGGGCAGATCGACTAGCTGATAAAATTGCTCAATTTGGAGGTAGCTGGCGATTCATCACCTGGTTTGCAGTGTTTCTTGGTGCCTGGATTATTTGGAATAGCCTGTCTATCACAAAAGGAGCACATTTTGATGCTCCGCCATTCATTTTATTGAACTTATGTTTATCTTTTATAGCAGCGTTTCAGGCTCCTGTTATTATGATGAGTCAGAACCGTCAAGCGGCGCGTGACAAGCATGAATCTGTCATTGATTTTGCGATTAATTATAAAGCAGAGCAAGAGATTGATGATATGCAAAGTCATCTTCACCGTATAGAAGGTGACTTAAAGGAAATTAAGGATTTATTGAAACAATTAAAAATCGACTAAATATAGTATCTTTAAAAATCAAAAAGCTAATCGTCTATCTAAAAAATATAAATAGACGATTAGCTTTTTTTATATTATTTGTTTGTATACATTTCAAAAATAAACTCTTGATAACGAATGGTATCCATCACACTAAGATTTTGAAATATCTCCAAAATGAAAATTTTATATCCCTACGGTTATTTATGAGAATTTAATTCATCTTTTTTCGTTTTGGGGTACAATGAATTCCTTAGCTTGATAGCGATGGGGTACCGCCACATCACTATCAAGCTAAGATTTTAAAGTACTCTCAAAATAAAATTGTTATTTCTCTACAGTTATTTATGTGAATTTAGCTCGTTTTTTCTTTTTTACAATTCTCCTTTTGCATTGAGCATAGACGTGTTCCCATGCTTTTCAAGATGACATTCTCCCCAAGTACATAAAGAATCTAGTATAGTATTTAGAGAACAGCCATACTCAGTTAAAGAATATTCTACTTTAGGAGGTACTTGGTCATATACTTTTCTTTGAATTACACCATCTTCTTCTAGCTCACGTACCTGTTGCGTAAGCATTTTTTGTGTAATACCAGGCATTAAACGTTTTAATTCACTCGTTCTTTTTTTTTCTTTTTTAAATGACAAAGTATAACAACTTTCCATTTCCCACCGATAACTTCTAAAGTTGCCTCCACAGGAATATTGTATTTTTTCATATAAAATCTCCTTACATAATTTTATTTTTGAGCTAAACTATTTGAAATATACAATTGTTACTTATTAGTATCTATATCACTTTAAAGTACGTACTTTTTATTGTTTTAAACATGTTCCATAATAACATATGTAAGAGGCAAACGAGTAGTACGATACTAAAAAGTAACTATGGTACTTTTTAATGTCTATAATACTTTAAAGTGCGTACTTTTCATTATATTAAATACACATCACAATAGCATGTGTAAGGAGCAATTGAGAAATACAGTATTAAAAAGTATCTATTCTATTTTTTATAACTATCGTACTTTGAAGTGCATGCTTCTGTGACTGTTCAAAACTTTTATAGTGCATTTGATCGGTCATGCCTTTTCACATTAATTTATATTCATTAATCATTTTTTAATATATTTTAGGAGGAGATTTTAAATGAAAGATTTATTAAAAGGTACACTTGGTTTTGGTACGGCACCACTAGGTAATATGTATCGTAGCATTCCGGAAGAAGAAGCAATGGCAACAGTAGATGCTGCTTGGGATAATGGTGTTCGTTACTTTGATACGGCTCCACTTTATGGATCTGGTTTAGCAGAGATTCGTCTTGGTGAAGCATTATCGAAAAGAAATCGTGATGAGTACTTCTTAAGTACAAAAGTAGGTCGAATTATTTCAGATGTATTGGAAGATCCATCTACACGTGATTTAGGTGAAAAAGGCGGACTTTTCGAATTTGGTCGTAAAAATAAAATTATCAACGACTACAGTGCGGATGCAACTCTTCGTTCTATTGAAGATAGTTTAAAACGTTTAAAAACAGATCGTTTAGATTTTGTTTATATTCATGATGTAGCACAAGATTTTTATGGAGATGAGTGGATTTCACAATTTGAAATTGCTCGAACAGGAGCATTCCGTGCACTTACTCAATTGCGTGATGAAGGTGTAATTAAAGGGTGGGGCCTTGGAGTAAATAAAGTAGAATCAATTGAACTTATGCTGGACTTAGAAGAATCAAAACCAAATGTTTCTTTACTAGCTGGTCGCTATTCATTATTAGACCACGAGCGTGCGTTAGAACGCGTAATGCCTGCGGCTGTAAAAAACAATATGGACATTGTTGTTGGTGGACCATATAGCTCAGGTGTTCTTGCTGGAGGAGCTCACTTTGAATACCAAAAAGCGTCACCAGAAATCATTGCAAAAGTTAATAAAATGAAAAACCTTGCAGATCGTCATGGAATCAGCATTAAAGCTGCTGCTTTACAATTTGCATTGGCTAATCCAGCAGTTGCTGCTGTTATTCCTGGTGCAAGTAAACCGGAACGAATTGCAGAAGACCAAGCTGCATTGAAAACAGTAATTCCGGTAGCATTCTGGGAAGAAATGCGTGAACAAAAATTAGTTGCAGCTAATGCACCACTACCAATTAACGTTAAATAAAAAGGAGAGTAATGAAAATGGCAAATACTATTACATCTATTGAAATTCCAGCTTCACCTGAACAAGTATGGCAATTAATTGGAGGTTTTGATGCACTTCCAGATTGGTTACCGTATATTCCTAGCAGTAAAGTAACGGAAGGCGGACGTGTACGTCATTTAGCAAACCCTGATGGCGATGCGATTGTAGAACGTTTAGAAGCATTTAATGAGAAAGAGCGCTACTACACATATTCAATTATGCAAGCGCCATTCCCTGTGACGAACTATTTATCTACAATCCGTGTTAAAGAAGGTAAAGATGCTAACACATCATTAGTTGAATGGTCTGGTAATTTCACTCCTGTAGAAGTAAGTGATGAAGAGGCAATTAATCTGTTCTATGGAATTTATAAAGATGGTCTAGAGGCATTGCAAAAAGCATATCTAGGTTAATTAAAGGATAGATTAAAAAACTGATCAAACATTTGAAAGGCTGCAGTATAACAACTGCAGCCTTTTTATGATTATGAGCGTTGATGTATATCGGGGACTAAACTTTAACTGTAGAGGATTTTTGTAAAGTAATTTTGCTCATGAAACGAATACATCTGGATAAAAAGGCTATCAGGGATCACCATACGTGCCCATCAACTTAAGAGTTCAGAATTAACCCAAAACGAAAAAATGAGCATTTTGTTACAAGTTAGTATAAAATGTCGTTCTGGGGTACTATAAAATTTTAGGTTGATGGACATGTGGGGAGATTCCATTGTCATCAACCTATTTTATTATTTTCGTTTCTATTTACTTATATTTTCATTGTTACTAAATCCTATTTCACTAGTAATTTGTCTATATCCAAGGTTGCCTCGTGTGAAAATAAGAATAAGCAAAGCAACAAAGCCCAATCCTATCCCTACAAATAAATCCGAATCTTTTAAAACAGAGCTGGTGGAATGAGCTTGTACCAAGCTAAACGTATTTACACTCGTATGAACTAGCATGACAATAAATAAGTTACCGCGATGGCAGTTGTAGACCCAAGTGAGAATGATTGAAATCGGTAAACACATCAAAATAAAAATTGGCAAATGAATATATAGGAGAGAAAGGTCAGAACCTGGTCCACCCCTTTGTGCAACGGTTAAGAAATGTGGAAGATGCCAAAAAGCCCACAAAACGCTAAGTAGTAATGTAGCTTTAAACGGTCCAAACTTCGATTGTAATCGAGGCAGAGCGAAACCGCGCCATCCGATTTCCTCAGGTAAGGGTCCACCGAGAAAGAAAGTAACTACAAAAGAGATGAGATAGGTTACAAAAAATTTAGAAGTAAAGCTATGAAAAGTAGGTATCCCTCCATTTAATATCACCATACCTAGAAACATTACTGCCGGGATAAAGATGAGAGTAAAAAAGTACCACTTCAAACTGACTTTAGTAGATATGATGCTTTTTCTAACTTTTTTCCATGACTCTTTGCCTTCAAGAGTTCGAAACATGATATATGCTGCTAACATAGGGCCTACAAACGCATTGGCAACAAAGAAAATATCAAACGCTTTTGTTTTAGGGAAAATACCCCATTGGGATAAGATAAATGGAATTAATACAACCCATGAAAATAAATATGCCATTACAAAAAATGAAGTTAACGGATAGGATTCTAAATACTTTCTCAGACCTGTTGATGAGTCTTTTGATTTTGTTAAATACTTCAACATAATCCCCCCTTCAAGTATAAAATACTGCGATATTTGTTAATTCTATATACTTTCATAAAGAACCTTTTTGATGTGATAAAGTTAAGCTTTTTGTAAGAAAGGCGCGATACGTTACCAAAGAAATATACAAATTTCTATAACAGTTCCCTTCATTTCTTTGTCTACCTTGAGTGCATCTAGGGGTAGCACCACACATCCATCAACTTAAGGTATATGTTTATAAAAAGATAGATATTTCCATTTAGTTTTTCATTATTTTTTATAGATATCCTAAAAGTAGGCATATCAAATAAACCCTGACGGGTTACAATTTTTTCACTATAATTATGCTACCTGATGAATGGAAGTGGTATACTCATAGACAACACCCAAAATATCAAAGACTGTCTTTTTCTCGTATCGATGAGATTTTCGTCCGTTGTGCTGTAGGAGGTTAAACAGACGAAGGAGAACCTTTGATAATTCTTGGGTGTTTTTGTGTAATGCTTGGTAAAAAAGTAAAAAATAATCCTTAATTATGTACATCGCTTTATATTCACTTAGCTCTTTCTGTTTCTTACGTAATAGGAGTTCTCGTATTTTAAACATAGTAGAAGAACATAATAGAATACTAATGAGTTGCCCATAAAGATGACATTCTAATCGCTCTTGTTTAATAGATTTACAACGATGAATTTGAAACCAAGATTTCCATATTTTAAATAACAGCTCAATTTGCCAACGTAATGAATATAAATCATAGATTTTCTCTTTTGGTACCCATTCCGTAGGAATGTTTGTCATATATACCGTAATACCTTGTAAAAGCTTCGTGCGCTCTGTATATGTAATTCCTTTTTTCTTTTCGCGAATAGCTCGGTCACGTAGGCGTTTTTGTTTTTGCTCCTCGGTACACCTATAAACTACAATACGAGTAGGCAGTTTGTCTTTACTCCCTACATATACATCGTGTAATTCATACACTTGGCCAGGTTGTAGTTGTTTCATAATGTCTTCCAAATGAATTTGTATATATACCGGTTTTAATTGAGAGGATTTTGTTTTAAATACCACTGTTTCGAACTCTTTTCTATATATTTTAGTTGGTAACTTAAGACGAGATAAATAATACCCCTGCTTGTCTTGAATAGACTTAAAGTCTTGTAGACGAAAATATCCTAAGTCATGAATATACAGCTCATTCTTTTGTATCATGCCTGTTCGAGTCGCACCATACGCCTGATCACTTCGTTTTCCTGGTTCAATTTTCACATCAGAAAATTCTCCACTTAACAAGTCATACTCTAGTTGAATTTTCACACCAGCTTTATGACTACATCCTCTGGCACCAGGATAAGTAGATGCGAATCGATCTGGAACTTGAAAGGTTGTAGAATCAAGGATGCGAATGCACTCAAAGTAGGAAGAAAGAGAATGAGAAATCTTAGATACGCCTCCAATTTTAGCTTGTAGAAGTGTAGTAAATACAGTTCGAAAGAAGGCTACAGAAGCCGAGTTAAATCGCCGATTAAGTCCTTCCGGACTTAATAAAACTCCTGTTGAAGTTTCTAATCGACTACATAGTTGAGTAAGAGAGGTAGTAGCGACTTGTTGATTTAGCCATACACACAAAGATAAGAAATGGTGCCCGTGGCACTTACGTTTTCGTTTCATCCCGCCTGCTTCTATGGCTAATTGATTAAGTGTAGCGGGAGACATATATCGATATAACTCTTCAGCAAATAAAGATAATTCCTGTTTTTGATTCATATTCATAAAAAGCACGTCACCCTTTCTCATTAACATAAGAAAATAGTAACGTGCTTTTAACTTCAAAAATAGTCTAAATCCTTAAGTTGATGGATGTGGCGTATTGCCACATCGCTATCAAGCTAATAAAATAAAATTCCCCCATCGCCATCAAGCTAAGATTTTTAATTACCCCCAAAACGAAAAATTTATCTCTCTACAGTTATTTATGATAAATTAATCGAATTTCTTTTTTTCAACAGATGATTAATTTTTAAAAATTATCCTCAAAGGTTAGGATTTTACAATAACTTTTATGAACTATTAATACTTCATAAAAGTTATTGTGAATTTTGTGAATGAGTGTTTTGGTTTTCTACTTTAATAAATCCATGATGAGCTTCGATAATTGATTTTGCTAGTGCTAAGCCAATTCCAATGGACCATTCTTTATTAGAATTTTGTGTTTTGTAAAATCTATCGAATATATATGGAAAATCTTCTGATGCAAAAATAAAGTAAAAGAGAATAAAGTATATATATTCCTAACGGAATCATATCTTATGCTACAAGTTCCAACAATTGATGGACGAATTGGTTTGTCCAATTCAGGGCCATACTGATGAACCCAACGTATAATTATGGTATGAGAAATGGTAGCGTCTTTTTTCTTATCTTTCTATGCAATCATAAATCATTTATCTCGAAAAAGTGAGTGGGGAAGAGAGCGAATGAAAATCATAACGCGTCAGCTTATTTCAATGATATTCTTGTCTTTAATTAAATTAGTCTTTATATCTATTCATAGTGTGTACTTTATACTGTCCATTGGCGTTAATTACAATGGTAATATAAAAAAATAAACTATGGAACAAATGAGACTTGTATCATGTCTATATATTGAAACCATATTAAAAGTGAGGGCAGTTTTATGTTTATTCAAATAAATTTGAGGTGTGGAAATGGAACAGAAGTTTATTAAAAAATGTAATCATGATGAGCTGGACTATGTTATAAAAGACTATTGGCAAGATGTATGGAATTATTCATTTATTATTACGAAAGATCCACACTTATCAGATGACATCACACAAGATGTCTTTATAAAGGTTTTTAAACATTGGCGTTCGTTTCGAAAGGAGTCATCTATTAAAACGTGGATATTAAAAATTACAAGAAATACGGCAATAAACTATTTGAAATCCTCTTATTTTAAAAGGATATCTTTAGTGGGATTTTTTAGTGACGATAAGCAATCTCCATCGGCAGAAAGAGAATTTTTTAATCAAGAGGAAATGAATGAAGTGTGGGATGTTGTATTAAAATTACCTAAAAAACATCGTGAAATAATTATATTGGACGCGAAATATGAATTATCTTATGAAGAAATGGCTGAAACATTAGACGTATCAATTGGAACAGTCAAATCTAGATTAAGCCGAGCGAGAAGTAAGGTTTCAAAACTAATAGGGGAGGATAGAAGTGATGAACAGTAAAAAAAATCCTGATTGGTATAGCAAATTAAAAAACGGTCCAATGGAGAATCGTAAAGATGAAGAAGAATTTATTTATAAAATAAAGCAATCGATAGCCCAAAATAGTGAAGTAGATTCTGAAACATTTAAGAGACCATTTCGTAAAAAAGTATTGCCTATTGTAGTTGTTTTGGTTTGTACAATGTTATTTTTTATTGTTCAACAACCTTGGTTTGATGATAATAAATCACCGGTACAAAGTAGTACTCAAATTAAGTCGAAAACAAAAGATGAATCTGATCAAGATCCCTCACTAAAACAATTTATGTATGACTTATCTCGAATTACAAATTCAAAAAATGAAAATGACCTGTATAGAGCGTTAAATGATGAAGTTCTATTTAAAGGGAAGAGTTATAAGAAGGATGAACTGAAGTTTGATGATGATATTTTTCATGAGTTGCAAGTCGCTCTTACAATGGGGGGAGAATTTGTGAATGATACGAAGAAAGTTTACAAAGTGCCAAGTGGATCGACAGAAAGCAATCAATCAAATCAAGCACACTTTATATATGCAACTGTTACTGGAAACAAAACGAAAATTTTAGCTGAACCAAACCGAGAATCACAAGTTTTATATGAAGTATCTAATGATATGGTAAAAGCTTGGATCCCAGAAAAATTGCAAAATAATGGATATATAAAAATATCGACTATTAACGGTGATACTACTGGATATGTACAAAAAAAGTATGTTTTAACTGATATTAAATATTCTTTCATGTTCGAAAAGAATCATGAAGGTATATGGAAAATAACGAATATAGAATCTATATGGTAAAAGAGGAAGGTTCACTTTAATGAACCTTCCTCTTTATTTTTATTCTCTTTTTGAAGAGTATCCCAGGAATCTAAAATTTCTGCTGTAACAAGAGCGGCACTATTCTTTTCTGAATTACCACCAGGAATAACAACAGAAATGGCGATTTGTGGATCTTTGGCAGGAGCATATGCAATGAAAAGAGAATGATTTATCATTCTTTCTTGCTCATTCGGAAAACCTGTAATACCTGTTTTACCTGCGACGTCAAAGGGCAACTTTTTAATTTCCTCTATATTTTGACTCATTCCACCTTGTACGACACTCCAAAAGTTCATCGGGTAACGATTTGAACTTTCTAAAATTGGTTTAAACTTTTTTGTTTCCTTACCGTCCGGACTAATAATTGCACTTACAGTTTGAGGTTTATATTTATCACCTTTATTTGCCAAAGTTGCTGCATATTGAGCGAGTTGAAGAGGGGTATGAACTTCATTTCCTCCCCAAGAGGCGTTTAATAAAGCGGAGATTCCATTTTCAAACTTATTAGATGGATGGAATTCATATTGTCCGTCTTCTTCAAAGGGTAAATCAATCCCGGTTTTAGAACGTAGGCCGAATTGCATTAAATAATCTGTCCATATATGTGCCACTTTTTCTATATTCCCATTATTTTGGTTGAATAGGGGCAGAGCTACTTTTGCTGTCATAAATGTGTTAGATGAATTAATGATAGCCTGCCTCGGTGTAATCTCACCTGTTGGCGTTCCAGGTGCATTCGTAATGTTATTTTGATTATCATACTGAAAAGTCCCTTTATCTAAATAAGTATCTTCGGGTTGGAAAAGCTTTTCGTTTAATCCAATTAAAATAGTGAGTGGTTTTATAGTAGAAGCCATATTTACATAAGATTCACCATACTTTAATTTTTGAATTGCTTTATTTTGCGAAAGAGAGTTAATGTTTTCTTTTCTAGAAGATACACGTGTATTTAATATATTTGGATCAAAAACTGCCGTGTTGGCCATAGTTAAAATTGCGCCAGTTTTTGCATCGCTTACTACAGCATAACCAGCTTTAGCGTCAGGTGTTTTCTTAATTTGCGATCTTAATGCTTCTTCTGCCTTTTGCTGCAACTCAGAGTCTAAAGTTAGCCGTACATCTTTACCTTTTTGTACTTTTTTAATGTTCCATAAGAACTTTTTATTATTCAATTTAAAAATAAGAGTTTTACCTGGTTTTCCTTTTAAATCATTTTCACATTGCAGCTCAATGCCGCTTTTTCCAACAGCCATATGCTTTGAATTAAGGTCATTTTCTACATACCCAATTACTTGTGAACCAATTTCGTGTTTAGGATAATATCGAACCCATTCATCTTTAATTATTACATTATGGGGTTTGTTTTTGTTTATGAATGCAAGTTCATTCTCAGTTATATCAGAGTATAACGGTATATCATTCATAGTCTGCTTTTTACAAGATTGTTGTAATTGAGATTTTATGTTCTCTGTAGAAATATCATGTTGAAACTCGCTTGAAAATTGATTGAAAAAAGCTAATGTGTTTGATGTATCTTGTGTCGATAGCTTTTCATCATTAGAGGTGCAATATAGAGACTTAACTTTCTTATTTGTAGCTAGTATTACACCATTTTGATCAAAAATCTTTCCTCTTTCAGCTGAAGAAGTTGCGATAGTAATTGAAATGAAGTTGATTTTTAATAAAATTAGTAAAATCAAACCTACAATAGAAAGAACCGCAAAAAATCTCCATCTTTTTGTATGTAACATATAACCCTCCCTTATGTAGCCTATTTCATCTTATATTTAATTATTTTTTTTGTAAATGTGGAACAACTTTCTTATTTAGGTTGTCTATTAAGTATTACAGCATAAAGAAAGGGATAATCAGTATGAAAGGTTATTGGCAAGTCTATTTGTAAGTTTAACAGGAGTCATTATACAGTTGAGCATTTCTAATGTAAGCAACCAAAAAATAGAGAGAAAAACAGGAAGGAAGATTTTCATCGTTTTATTAAAATGAGAGTTCGTTTGATGTTAGGGTTGAGATCTTATCAAACTACAATTCATTGTACAATCAAGCATTTAAACAATCTAATTGAACAAGGTTAGAGGCATGTAACGAGACGTTTTGCCAAATCTGCAGGGTTTCAAAATCTCCGTCATGCTTCACGTTAACAGTAATTGTCATTAGCACAATAGACATTAAAAGAATGATAGTTAATTCAGGTTGTGCTGAAGGTGTACTTGTAGTCTGTAAAGCAGAAAAGATATCTCTTGAAGCTACAATTATATTATTAACCATGTGAGCTATTATAGAAGGGAATAAACTTTTAGTTTTCAAATACATTAAACAAGAAATGATCCCAAATATTGTGGTTCCAAATACATTGCTTAAGTGTAAAACACCGAAACAAATGGAAGAGAATATAACTGCTTTTTTTAACCCGAATTTATAAGTAAAGCGACTAAGAATAAAACCTCTGAACAAAATTTCTTCACAGATAGGAGCAATGAAAGAAAGGGTTATAGCTTTCATTAAAATAAACCACATGCTTTGTGTTTTAACTATTTCGTTTGTATTCTCTAACGAAGTGTTCTTTGGTATTAATGAATATAGATGGTTCCCCCGTTACGAGTAATGAGATAGCTTAATTCATCTTTTATACATTATTTGTAAAAGGACTTGTAGGGATTCTTACAAGTTCTTTTTGTTCTTCGGATTGACGAATAGTAAGTGTTATTGGGGAGACAGCTAACATTTTAAGAGTCTTCATATATACGTATGACAAAATGCTGTAGAAAGCTTAAGAATTCTTAAGAACTTTTGCCCCTTTTTTTTAAGGTTTGGACTCTAGAGTATGATTATGAGTTCAAACCTGTGGGATGATTAGGTATGAAAACAAATCGCTTTCTTATTTCTGTATATAATGCACTAAAAATCAATTGGTGTAGCCATTCCAAGTTCAAGGTTTTTTGAAGACAAAATAATTCAAGGAATTGATTTGAAGAAAGTAAATTACATTGTCAAATATGGACTGAGTACAGGTGCTTCACAGAAAAATTAATTAAAAGAAGAAATCTCAAGACAATTATTTTATTAGTGGAAAATAATAAGGAATTTTATTTTTTACTAAAAGTAAAATTTGAAGAAAAAGGGAACTTATTAATTGTATATGGATCAGTAGTAAATATTGAACAATATATTAGGGAGAACGATATTACGTATATACATTATGTTATTTCTTGTCTTCCGTTTGCAAGTTTATAAAAAAGAGAAGATAGAAATGTTTAAACTGCTTATGTTTGTAGTTTTTCAATACGAAAAAAATGTGGAGGAATAAAATGGAGTCAAAAATTCTTATTGTTGATGATGATAAAGACATTAGAAATCTTATCTCTGTTTATTTGGAAAATGAAGGTCTGAAAGCTCAAAAGGCAGAAGATGCTATAGAAGCTTTACAACTGTTAGAAGAAAAGGAATTTGATTTGATTATTTTAGATATTATGATGCCGAATATGGATGGTATTGAAGCGTGTATGAAGATTAGGGAAGACCGCAATATACCTATCATCATGCTATCTGCAAAATCTGAGGATATAGACAAAATTCAAGGTCTAGCCTCTGGTGCAGACGATTATTTATCAAAACCGTTTAACCCACTAGAATTAATCGCTAGGGTAAAATCCCAATTAAGAAGGTTTAAAAAATACAATACGTCCATAGAACATAATAGAAGCATTCTAGAAATTGGTGACTTAACCGTGAATACAGATGCTTGTCAAGTATGGATAAGGGGAAAAGAAACAAGGTTAACTCCAAAAGAGTTCGCTATTCTCGAACTACTTGCCCGCAACAAAGGGACTGTCCTAAGTGTAGCAAAAATATATGAAGTAGTTTGGAAAGAGGTTTTTTATAAATCAGATAATACAGTCATGGTGCATATTACAAAAATAAGAGACAAAATTGAAGAAGATTCTAAACATCCCATTTATATTAAAACGGTTTGGGGAATTGGGTATAAAATATGAAGAGGGTTAGCTTTAGAAATAAAATAATCATAAAACTTCTTGTTGCTGTTGCAGTTAGTTTTTTTGTTGCGTTTGGTTTAACAATCCTTATGGTGCTATTCGTCATAGATCCATTATTTAAAAAACACGAAGATTTTGGTATGTTTGAATTCAATTTATCATTGTTATTTTTATTCTCGTTCGCAACTTTTAACTTTATAGTAATTTTTTTGATATTGGTTCGAAAGAAAATAGCATATTTGAAGCTCATTTCTGATAATGTGAATGAAATTGCCAATGGAAAACTGGGTTTGACCATTGGGATTAAGGGGAAGGACGAATTGACCCAACTTGTCCAAAATATCAACTATATGTCCAAGGAATTGGAAAATACATTTGAACAGGAAAGACGATTAGAACGTACAAAAAATGAACTCATAACTAACATATCTCATGACTTACGCACACCGCTGACATCTATTATTGGTTATATAGATTTATTAAAAAGAGGGCAATACAACAGTAACACACAATTACAGGAATACCTTGAAACCACGTATTTAAAATCACAGAGACTGAAATATTTAATTGATGAACTGTTTGAATATACTCGTTTATCAGGTATAGATGCTAAGTTAAACTTTAATGAAGTTGATCTATCAGGTTTGTTGGAGCAAATAGTTGGAGAATACATTCCTATATTTGAAAAGGAAAGTTTAATCGTTCAAAAATCAATCACGGAAGAAATAATACCTATCTTCATAGATATAGAAAAAATGGTACGTGTTTATGAAAATCTGTTTATGAATGCGATAAAGTACAGCATAAAACCTTCCGAATTATCCGTATGTCTTGAATTAATAGATAACAAAGCGATTTTGAAAGTATCAAATAAAGTCGAGAAGCCGCCTGTTAGCGATCCAAATAAATTGTTTGAAAGGTTTTTCAGGGGGGACAAGGCAAGAAAAGATGACCAGGGAAATGGTTTGGGGCTTGCTATCTCAAAAAGAATTGTTGAACTTCATAATGGTAATATATATGCAAAATATAAAGATGGCTGGATGTCCTTTATTGTTGAACATCCAATCAAATAGATTGGCTTATGGAATTACAGGTTCCATAAGCTTTTTTTGTAAAACTTAAGAATTCTTAAGGATTTTACAGGGTGTTTCCTAATTTTCATAGTTTATCATGTATGTATTCAAAGCGATGAGGAGAGAGGAGAAATTAAAGAGAAAATTTTCTTTACAGCTTTCAAGTGGATACATCGTGACAACCGCATGAAAAAGGTAGATACAACATGACTATTTTGTTAGTAGCAAATAAGAATAGCAACTTATTTTAAAGAAAAAAAACAAACGTAGGAGGATATATATGACGAAACCAGTTGTAGACGTGAAAAACGTCCAAAAAGTGTACGGTAAAAAAGGTGAGAATCAATCACACGCGTTAAAAGGTGTATCATTCTCAATTCAAGAGGGTGAGTTTGTTGGGATTATGGGACCATCTGGTTCTGGTAAAACGACGTTATTAAATGTAATTTCAACACTTGATAAAGCAACAGGCGGTGTTGTTGAAATTGCGGGTACGGATATTACAAAAATGAAGCAAGGTGAGCTTTCTGATTTCCGTTCACAAAAATTAGGATTCATCTTCCAAGACTTTAACTTGTTAGAGAATTTATCTATATATGAAAATATAGCACTTCCACTTTCACTTCAAGGTGTTTCATCACGTAATATTGGGCCGAAAGTAGAAAAGGTAGCTGATATGTTAGGAATTTCAGCAATACTTCAAAAGTATCCATCTGAAGTATCTGGTGGACAGAAACAGCGTTCAGCCGCAGCACGTGCGTTAGTGCATGAGCCAGCAATTATTTTAGGGGACGAGCCAACAGGAGCGCTTGATTCTAAAAATGCAACAAGTTTACTGGCTGCGATGACAAACTTAAATAAAGAACAAGGTGTATCTATCATGATGGTTACGCATGATCCGTACAGTGCAAGTTACTGTCAGCGTATTTTATTCATTCAAGATGGTGAGCTATATAAAGAAATTCACCGTGGTAGTTCACGTGAAGAGTTCTATAAAGAAATTTTAGACGTGCTTGCAGACTTAGGCACACAAAAAGCGTAAGAAAGAAGGCTCATGTATGTTATTTAAACTTTCCATGTCAGGACTAAAAAGTAAGTTACAAGATTATATTGTCTTACTTGTTGGTCTTATCGTATCTATTTCTACTTTTTATATGTTTCAAACGCTATCATTAAATAAAACGTTTCTTGAATCTAGCTCTTCTATTCGGGATATTGTATCTATATTCCATATTGGTTCCTTTCTGTTAGCGATTATAACATTTTTCTACATTTTATATGCAAACTCTTTCTTAGTATCTCTTCGCCAAAAAGAGTTTGGTATGTATATGATGTTAGGAGCAAAAAAGCATAAAGTTACACTACTTATGTTTATTGAAACAATCGTATTAGGCGCAGCGTCTCTTGCGATTGGAATTACAGTTGGTGTAGGACTTGCAGAAGGTATCGGGCAGTTACTAATGAAGCAATTGGAATTTCCTGGTGAGGGTTACCAAGCATTTTATATTCCATCTATAACTGTTACGTGCATCTTCTTCTTTGCACTATTTGTACTATCAGCAATTATGAGTAGTATTAAATTAGTACGTTTTTCCGTATTACAACTTGTACATGCAGATGCACAAACAGAACGTGTCGCGGTAAAAGGAAAAATGACAGTTGTAGTTGCATTCCTTGGTTTAATTTTGTTAGGTATTGGTTATGCATCACTGACCTATATTCCACAAGCGGGAATGGCTGCTCTTGGATTAATGGCCCTTGGATTGACCACATCAACCTTTGGTACTTACCTTTTATTTGGGTCACTTCTCCCAGTTATGATTACCAAGTTAAAGAGTAATAAAAAACGTAGTGAGAAAGGCCTCAATGCTTTTACTTTTGCACAATTAAATTTTCGTATGAATAGCCTAGCAAATGTGCTTGCCACGGTAGCAATGTTAGTGGCCCTTGGAGCTGGTGGGATTTCTGGTGGTATGGCATTTAAAAACAACGTAATAAAAATGGTTAATGTTAGTGAAATTTACGATTCAGTCGTTCATAATCCAACAACTGAAGAAAAGAAAATTTTGAATACTATCTTATTTACAGAGAAGCTTGAATATCATTACAAAATAGATGGTCAGTCTATTTACTATTTAAAAGAGGATTTAGAGAAAAATCGTCCTTTAGTATTGAAAAATAGGAATGAGAGAGCAGAGTTTGGAAAAACAAAGAGAGTTTCAGAAGAGTTGCCAATTGGTGCAAACGTGAAGAAGTCACCGCAACAATGGAGTGAAGCTTTCGAAATAATCCAGCCATATTATATGTATCCTGATCATGAAATAAAAATTGTAGACAAAAACATGTACCATAGTATAGCGGGTCGAGAAAGTACTGTGTTTATAGGGAAAACAGATAATTTTAAATCATACTTAAAGGAATGGAAACAACTTGACGAATTACAGTTAGCTAAATATACAAGTATGAAACCTGAAGAACTAAAGAGTAAATATCGAATGTATGATTCTTATCATGGCATGTTCAGTGGATTGATGTTTATGGGCTTCTTCGTCGGAATTGCGTACTTAGCAATGATGGCAAGTTGCCTTATGTTTAAAGTTTTGTCTGGTGCATCCAAAGATTGTACGCGTTATCAAATGCTTCGTAAAATCGGTGTTCGCCGAGAGTTATTAACACAATCGATTTATAAGGAGTTATTCTTCGTGTTCTTAGTCCCAGCAATTGTTGGCATTGTTCATGTATTAGTTGGTATGAACATGTTCGGAGCCATTTTGATTGATCCATATTTTCGTATTTGGTTACCAATTGTTATTTTCGTAGTGATTTACTCGATTTATTACGTCATTACAGTTCAATTGTATAAAAGAATTGTGCTTCCGAAAGAAAAATAGTTTTACAAAGCATACAAAATGTTAAACTCAAAAAAACCAGCGATATTATACACATGTACTGATATCACTGGTTTTTTATATGGATATTTGATGGTCAATTTTACAAATTATAGAGAATTACAAGCTCAGTTTTACATTTTCACAACAATATTTTTATAAGATTATCTTTCTTTTCCCTCTGTTTGATTGGCTTGGAACTCCATTTTTAGCGCAATACTATCCCCTTGGAATACGTTTTGATCTGTTCCGTTGTCCTCAAATATAAACTTTATCCAAAACCAATCCATTTTCCCAGGTTTTAATCCTCCTGTTTCAGTCCATTTAGAATGAAATACTTTTTGAGAGGCAATCTCTGAACTTTGTGATTTTAGTTCTGCAAGGGTTGTCTCGTATGCAGGGCTTTTTGCAGGATCCCAATCCCAAAGAAATTGTACTTTAATATGTTTACCGAAATCTTCTGTAGTATTATTTTGTTTTAAGTTGTTTACAGTATAGTCTATTTTCATCAGGATATCTTTAATATCTAATGTACCACTATTTTTTAGATTGAATTTCTTTAATATTTTGTCCCCAGGTTTTAAATTTTCTAAGTTAAGTGAAGTAGTTGGCTGCATAGCTAAATCCATTGTACCTGCAGCAAACGTATTATTTGTTACAACTTGATCGCTAAAATATGCATATGTTCCCCCACCAATTAAAGATAAACCAAGAGCGGCTGAAACCACTCCAACACCTAATTTCTTTTTCAATGACATTTTTTGTTCCTCCCATATCATTTTTACAATTTTTCTCCCTAATTAACTAAAACGCTCCCCTTAATACAGGTATAACATCAATTGTAAGAATTTTTTGTTGAAATAAGAATATTACTTATTGAGAAAATTATGTTATTATCTATCTTCTGTAAATGAAACGTCCCAAAAATAGAAAAGTTGAATTTATAATTATCAAAACCTCTTCCAAAAACAAATTAATATTAACTACCCTTTATGATTAGAATTATTTATTTCTTCAGGAGTATTTTAACACTTCAAAAGGTACAATTTTCTGGACACATATAAAAGACCATAATGTCAAAACTTAACTTGATGGACATGAAACATAGATAATTATATATATTCTATCGAAATGTCGGCGTTAATCATTCATTAAAGCTTACTACTATTCACAGCAAATTACTTTGACAGACAAAGTAATTTGCTGTATTGTGTAATTCAAGAGGTGGTATGAAATGAGTATTATATCTACAGACTTAATCCGTGGACATACGGATATGATTATCTTAAATGTTCTTCGTCAAGGTGATAGTTATGGATATGAATTATACAAAAAAATTATTGAATTAAGTGACAAGCAATATGAACTAAAAGAAGCTACTTTATATACAGCTTTTCGTCGATTAGAGAAAGAAGGCTATATCTTTTCTTATTGGGGAGATGAAACTCAAGGAGGAAGACGAAAATATTACCACATTACAGAATCTGGTGTAAGTTTTTACGAAAATGGTAAAAAAGAGTGGAATATTGCGAAAGAGATTATAGATCGTCTAATTAAAGGAGTGATTACAAGTGTTAATGAGAAATAAAAAATTAGATAAAAGAATAGAAGAATACATCGATAAGCAATTTATGAATGTAAAAGAAACACAACAACTATTTGATATGAAAGTAGAGTTGTTTATAAATTTAAAAGAACGAATTTCAGATATGATTAAAGAGGGTTATACGGAAGAAGATGCCTTTAAAAAGGGAGTCATTTCAATAGGAGATTTGAGTGACCTAGTGGAAGAAATGCAATTGTATGGGCGAGATAAAATGAACCAATCTATTGATTCTAAAGAAGCGCAAAATATTTCAACAAAAGGAATGATTGGTGGAATATTATTATTTCTATTTGGGATATTCACATCCTCAATAGTATATTATTTATTTGGATCAAGATTATTTTTGATTACCTTTTTCCTTGTCACTGTTCCAGCTGTGTTGTTAACTATTTATAGATTATTAATAAAAGAGACAAGCAAACGTTATGCAATGAATAAAGCTAGTGCGAGACGTTATATTTTAGGAATAGGAATTTTTCTATACGGTTCGTGTATATCAATTATAGTTTACTTACTTCCACTAATAATAAATCTTGTTGCAGTAGTCTTTTTCATGATAATCACATTGATTAGTCTTTTTATCCTTTTACCGCTTCTATTCAATGGAAGAAGTCGCTTAAAAGTGGGATGAAATACGAGATGAATGAGTTCAAACGTAAGGACCTTAAATTTTCCATTGACGGTATAGGTATTATTTTGGGATTAGAAAGAGACTAAATCACAATCATTAAACAGTAAAAAAATAACCGATTCCTTAACGTATAGGGAATCGGTTGTTTTGTGTCCAAATTGTGTCTAAACGTACATCTTTTGCGAGCCTTTGAAGAATCTGAAGTCATAAATGATGGTGTAATTCCTGAGAGAATAGTTAAAACACTTTTGGTAGTTATAGAAAAGCAAAAATAAAGATAAATCCTATATTAAAAGAAGGATGTTATTTATTGCGTTGAATCAACTATAGTATTAGGTGACATGGGACAGTAGGAACCCATGTTGGCATCATTTGCTAAATGTAATTCCTTTTACAGCGCAGTGCCTCCTTATACAAGTGGGATTTTGTATTGTAAACACATAATATATATGGAGATATGGAGATATGGAGGCATAAGAGAGGTGACAGATGAGTATAAACACTTAATTTCGTATGTAGATAAAATAAAAGAACTTAATTATAGTACAGCTTCCGCATTAATAGTTATTCATAATGATAAAATTCTAGTAAACCACTATAACGGAAGGCATTCAAATGTAGTTTCATCATCTCAAAGAGAACTTGTAGTAATTACTACAAGTTCTCTTTGTTTTTCTTATAAAACCGAAAGTAAACTTTTATCTAGTAGTTTACTTTCATACTATTGATTTTTATACGTGTTTGGTAAAAAAACACAATGATTTGCAAAAAATACTATACCGAAATCTAGTTCGGTATAGAATTGTGCATATAAAAAATCCCACTTTGCTATATCCTTCAAAAAAGAGTTATTGCTGCGAGAATTATAAACTGTATTTTCAGAAATATTACAAGCGTGTAAGAAAAATGTAAGGTAATTAAATATGAGAAAAATAATCTTACTACTACAATGGATAACAGATACATTCATGAAAAAATCTGTGGTGCGATATCAAGTTATTTTAGTGCTTGAAACATTTGACCAAGTTTAAATAAGGAAACTCAAAACTAGACCATCAAATGTGACAAGACAAATGATGATTCTATTTTTCTTACAGATTGTATTGGCTATGATTCACAGCAATTTTTCATTTCTAACTTTGCACCAATTAGGGCAAATAACAAATAGGGAAATGTCTGCGATTCAAAGCTCGATTGTTGTATTAGTAATCACTATATAAAATGCATATGTACAAAATTATATTCATAAAAACTGAGGTGTAAAATGAACATTATTTTCAATATAATCGCTAGTTATGCGATTCCTACGATACTACTCACATTCTTGTTACTACTTGTATTTGTTTTTATTTATTTTGTAGTATACAAAAAGATATGTAAAAGAGAAAAAAAACTAACTGTAAAACAAATTATATTGTTTGTTTTAATAACAGGATACTATTCCTTTGCATTATCAGCTACTTCATTTGGTCGTTCAGATGATATGGCCTTTGCAAGAACAATTGATTTTGATGTACTTAGTGTTTATAAAAAAGCATGGAATACATTTTCATTTACTTCCTTTTTCCATATCATTGTGAATATAGGTATGCTTTTTCCGTTAGGAATTTTATTCCCTTTATTTAGTAAGGTTTTTCAAAAAACAAAATGGATGTTAATCATCTCAATTATAGCAAGTTTATTGATTGAAATTCTTGAATTCACACTGCAACGCGGAAGTATGGAACTAGCCGATTTACTTCATAATACTTTAGGCATGATGCTAGGATATTCTGTGTTAAACATAGTTCTTATATTTTTGAAAAAAAAAGAAACAGATACAAAAATAATCAAATATTTATACCTTCCCATTACAGTAAGTTTCGTCGCACTCGGGATAATGATTTCGTATCAAATGAAGGAATTTGGGAATATGCCTATTGATCCCATTACAAAAACTGATATGTCTCATGTTACTATAAAAACATCAATAGAGTTAAAAGACGAAGGGAAAAAAATGCCTGTTTACAAAAATTACGTTACAAAAAAATCACCTGTTCGAGATGTTGAAATTCTTTCTCCAAAGGAAGCATTTCAAAAACTGAAACAAGGAGACTTCGATCCTATAATATCTTTCAAAGCAGGTGATACATTATTCATTACAAAATATAAGATAGATTACTACACTGATACTAAAGGTTTTTCTCAACCTATATATGTTTTTGAAGTACACTTAAATGATATAGATATTTGGTCTCAACCTATTTCCGCAAAGAAATAACGTAAATTTGGTTCTGTTGCAAATTTTTTCACGAAATACACAGAGACATGAATGTATGAGGAAATATTATGAGGAGGCTACTAGTACTGGCTATAATTCATGATACATCGAAAAGGCGGAGTCCGTTTGCAGACTTCGCTTTTGTTTTTATAGTGCATGCAAGGGTACGGAAACGAAGGGGTATCATCAATCAACTCTCATTCTTAGTGTGTAAATTTGAAGGGGATTTCTCATATAAAAATAGTAAAAGATCTTAGTAAAGAATACACAAGAAAGGTTTCACATACAGCACTTTCAAATATAAATTTAACAATTACAGAGGGAGAATTTGTTGGGATTATGGGCCCTTCGGGTAGTGGAAAAACAACGTTATTGAATATGATTTCTACTATTCACTCGCCAACATCAGGCAGTGTATTCATTCATAATAAAAATCCGTATTAACTTTTACCCAATGATTTTGCCTTATTTCGCAGACAGGAAGTAGGATTCGTCTTTCAATCCTTTAACCTGTTGCATACATAAACAGTAAAAGAGAATATGGTTCTTCCGCTCGTATTAGATGCCATAAATGTGAAAAGAATAAATAACCGAGTAGAATCTATTTCGAAAAAATTAGGAAACAGTGAAATTTTAAATAAACGAACATATGAAATTTCTGATGGACAAGCACAGCGAATAGCGATTGCCCGTGCACTCATTCATTCTCCTAAATTGGTTCTTGTCGATGAGCCAACAGGAAACTTAGATTCTAAAGCTTCTCAAGATGTAATGGAGTTATTAACACAATTAAATAAAGAGGAAAAGGCAACAATGATGTTAGTAACGCACGATCCAGTTGCTGCAAGTTACTGTGACCGCATAATTTTTATTAAAGATGGCCAGTTATTCAATGAAGTTAATTGTAATGACGATCGTCCATTATTCTATAAAAAATTATGGATAGTCTTTCTATGTTAGGGGGAAATAAACATGAATTTTCGACAACTTGCACTCAATAATGTTTTACGGAATAAACGAATATATCTAGGTCATTTTTTTAGTAGTACATTTGCGGTATTGATTTTTTTCACTTATGGGCTACTTGTCTTTCATCCGAACCTACAAGGTGAACTAACTCATGTAAGTACCATCATGAGTACATTTGGGAAAATAGGATTTCATTTATCGTATTACTTAATCTTTGTTTTTTCTTTCTTATTTATTTTCTATTCTGTTAGTGCATTTTTAAAAAATAGAAAAAAAGAGTTTGGATTATTAATGTTACACGGAATGTCTCATCAACAGTTTCATCGATTAATTTTTTTCGAAAATATGTTGATTGGAATCCCTTCTATAGTAGTAGGAATTGGACTAGGAATGGTTTTTTCTAAATTGTTTTTACTGGTTAGTGGGTCTTTATTAGGAGTAGAGCAACCGTTAGCATTTTACTTTCCATTCAAGGCAATAGTAGTAACAGCAATGTCCTTTTTTGTTTTATTTCTACTTATTTCATTGTTCACATCAAAAATGGTGAAAATGAATGAGCTTGTAGAACTTATAAAATCAGAGGAAAAACCAAAACCTGAGCCAATAGTGTCTGTTTGGATCTCATTGTTGGTACTTATTTTATTTGGAGCGGGTTACTCCTGCATTCACCACAGTATCGTTGCGGTCGATTACATGCGTTTAAATCAATTATTCCTACTCGTAGGAGTAGGAGTCGTATTCATTGTATGTGGGAACTATTTTTTCTTTACTCAATTGTGTGTATATGTGTTATCTGCTTTAAAAAATAGAGAAACTACATTTTTTAAAAGAACCAATCTCCTTGTTATTTCAGAATTAATGTATCGCATGAAAGATAATGCGATAACGTTTTTTATCGTATCAATTATATCTGCAGTATCTTTTACAGCAATTGGAGTTTGTACGGCTATTGCAAATCCTGAATTGGCTAAGCATGAGACTCCATATGCATTTACCTATCGTTCAGATAAGGGGAATATAGAAGAAAAAGCTCATATTGAAGAGATAAAGAAACAATTAGAGGAAGCTGGATTTTCATATAACCTTGTAGCAACAGAGTTTAAAAGGACATTAGACGGATTGGCTTTGATTAATCTTTCTGCGTATAATGAATACGCTAAAAAATTAGGGTATGAAATAGAGAAATTAACAAATGAAAATGATAGCATTGCTATACGACTTAATAAGAAAGAGAAAAGTACAGAGCATCTGAAATTTTTTGAAATAAATCATGGTGAACTCGAGATTCCACTTTCTGTACAAAAAACAGTGTATATCCCAGAGTTAGCCATGATTGATAACCCTGTTATTGTTTCTGACGCTGTTTATAATAAGGTTCTACATGTTCAAGAAGAAGGCGTACTCCGAGATTACACGATTTACGGTTTTATCGTTAAAGATTGGTCTGAAACAAGTGCGATTTCGACAAGTCTTAAGAAGTTCATTGGTACGAATCAAGAAGACTATTATAAGTTTTCATCATTGTATTTAAGATGGATTGAAATGAAACAACAAAACGGACTACTTTCTATTTCAAGTGTAATGGTGGGGATTGTATTTTTCGTATTTACGTTAAGCTTTTTATATTTCCGGCTATTTACTGATTTAGAACGCGATCAAGAGCAATATGAAATGATCTCAAAATTAGGTTTAAGTAAAAGAGAGTTAAAGCAAATCGTGACAAGACAAATGATGTTACTATTTTTCCTGCCGATAGTAGTGGCTATGCTTCACAGTAGTTTTGCATTTCTAACGTTTCATCAATTAGGACAAACAGTAAGTAGGGAAATGTCTGTTTTACAAAGCTCAATTGTAGTATTAGTAAGCTTTATTTGCATTCAAATGGTTTACTTCTTTATTATTAGACACCACTATTTAAAACGTATACGTACAAAAATGCATTCATAAACCTTTATTTATAAGAGCCATTCTCAGTTATGAGGATGGCTTTCCTAATTTTTAAAAAATTAACTAACATGGTTTTAAATTTTCGTTATGGGGATAATTTAAAACCTTAAGCTGATTGTTGTGTGGTGAGAACTCATTAAGTAGAAATACGCTGTAGTCATTAAACAGTGGCAAAATACGCGTATATTATCACTATATTAAATCCTTGAAAAAATGACTAATCGTCTAGTATAGTCAACTGGACATCTGATTTATAGTCGTGTAAAATTTTATATGTAACTAAATCATTATAATTAGATAAGTGAGTAACTTGGGGGAGAGACTACAAATTATGGAATCAAAGAAATCTACATTTACCGAGAAAGTACAATCTATTAAAGGAAAGACAGCTGCAAAGTATGGGGCAACAGTTCTTCTATTCTTTGGGCTGACATCTTGTTATAACCAAAAAAACGATAGATTATCATCACAAGTAGAACATTATCAAGCAGAGTCAGAGAAATTAGCCAAAGAGTATGAGGAATTAGAAATTAATTACATTAAGCTGAAGGCTAAACTAGATGCGATAGAGAATCTACCTGAGGAGAAACCTGCAGAAGTTGATGACACTGAAGAAAAACCTGTTGAGAAGGTGGAAGAGACGCTGATTCAAGATAAGGAGCCAGAGAAATCTGAAGAGGAAACACTCAAAGAGGAGCAATATGCAGCCCGAGAAAAGAAAGCATATGCGAATCTCAATTCTCTAGGAAGTTTAGAAGCGCAGGAGACATACAAAGAACTAATTAAGCCGAAGCTTTCGAGATGGGCTAGTAAGGATATGTTACAAGTAGCTAAGGAGGGTGTAAACTTTATTGAGATAGATGATAGTAACCTACCATGGACAGATGTTACCGAGCTGAACGGAACAAGTACGAAGCATATCTATAAGAGTGGATTCGACCAATTAGAGATTTCATACAACTTTGACGGGACCATTACAAAATCTGAATGGAAAACAGGAGTGAATAAATAAGATGAAAAACTTAATGTCTACACTTACATCGTTAAATTTTGATAAAACTGTTATCGCATACTCGAACGGGGTTCAGGTCTTTAAAGGAACATTACAGGATTATTTATTTATGTCCCACCAAGAGAAGCGAGCACTGAAGGTAACAACATTCCGTATCTGCACCAAAGATGGGAACTAATATGTCTACATTTGAAAGATTACAAGAAGCGTAATCTTATAGCAGTAAGCAACATTCATGATATTAATGCAAGTAGAAACCCACTTGTAGTTACAAATCTAATTTAGATTATTGAAGATTGTTTTAGTGCAGCATAAAATGTAGAATCCCATATCCATCAACTTAAGGATTTTATAACGCCCTCAAATAAGATTTTTGTACATTTTTACCCAGAAATATCAATTTTACTGTTTTGGGTTGTTTTTTCACTAGCTTGATGAATATGGGGTACTGACACATCGCTATTAACTTAAAAATTAATTGTTCCCCAAAACGAAAAAAAGAAACATAGAAGTGAAAAATCTCTGTGTTTCTTTTTTATTATAGAAGCTATTTTGAACGTAAGTAATTTGTAAGGAATAGGTAAGAAAAAAGAGATTTGTAATGTGTAAGATCAAAATATAAGGAGGTGTGAAAGGCGGAACAGATATGACTTATTTATGAAAAACAAACAAGTAACAAGAGTGTTTTAAGGAAAAGAAGTAATTTCTGGCGTTAACATACATGTGGAAGAAGAGGGATTTACCGTTTGCTAAGACAGAATAGCGTCCGTAAAAATAATAATTATGAATATGATTACGAATTCAATTCTGACTTTTTGTCATTGGTGGAGAAAATAGCTATGTGATTAATACGAAACAGCAAGCAACTAACTATACAATTTAAAAAAAGGAGTGGGGTGCTTTATGAAAACAAGCAGTAAAATTACATGTGCAAGTCTATCATTTTTAATAGCTGGAAGTTCCCTGTTATACATAACACCAGCCTCAATTGTAAAAGCAGAACCCACGCAAAATGTATCTAGTTCGTTACAAACAAGTAATCAAAGCGATCGTACTTCCGTTAAGAAAGCAATGCGGGATGCACTCCAACTTGGATACCCTGGAATACTCGCTCAAATTTCTAAGGGTGGTAAAAATTGGAGCTATGCCGCCGGGATAGCGGATCTGAGAACCAAGAAACCAATGAAGGCAGATTTTCGCTTTCGCATTGGTAGTGTGACGAAAACATTCATTGCAACAGTACTACTTCAATTAGCTGGAGAAAACCGCTTGAATTTAGACGACTCCATTGAAAAATGGTTGCCTGGTGTTATTCAAGGAAACGGATATGATAGTAACCAGATTACTATCCGACAGATATTGAACCATACAAGTGGTATCGCTGACTACATAAAGTCAAAAGACTTTGATATTAAAGATACAAAAAAAGCGTATACAGCTGAAGAATTCGTAAAGATGGGGATTTCTCTTCCCCCAGACTTTGCTCCAGGAAAGGGTTGGTCTTATTCAAACACGGGATATGTATTATTGGGTATCCTTATTGAAAAAGTAACTGGAAACAGCTATGCGGAAGAGGTTGAAAATCGAATTGTTGAACCGCTTGAATTGTCGAATACATTCCTACCCGGCAATTCAACGGTTATTCCAGGCACCAATCATGCCCGAGGATATGAAAGATATGAGGGAGAAAGTGAGCTAAAAGACGTTACTTATTCTAACCCAGGTAGCTCGGATGGTGATATGATTTCTACTGCTGACGACTTAAATAAATTCTTCTCTTACTTGCTCAGTGGCAAATTACTGAAGGAACAGCAACTAAAACAAATGCTTACTACAGTTCCTACAGGAACAGAAGTAATCGATGGATATGGTCTTGGAATCTTTGAAACAAAACTTCAAAACGGTGTCTCGATATGGGGACACTCAGGAGGTGTCCCAGGGTTTTCTACTTTTGCTGGAGGTACACTTGGAGGCAAGCATACATTGGCTATCAATTTGAATGGCCATAAAACTAGTCGTTCTGATCCTTTTAAAAATATTTTACTTGCTGAATTTAGCAAGTAGGTAAAAAGGAAAAACAGATAAATTTTCCTATAATTTTTATAGTTAAAAATATACCTTTCTGGTTCCAAAAAACAACTTACTCTCAAAAAAATAGGGGGTAAAACAAGTTCTTAGCTTGATGGATATGGGGTACCGACACATATCCATCAAGCTAAGATTTTAAAATATTCTCTAAATTGAAGGTTTGTGTTTTTATCGTTTGGAGGTAACAGTTGTTGTAAGTTATTATAAATCGAAAAAACGAAGTTTGGTTGTTGCAAACTTCGTTTTCGTTTATATCTTTTTATTGTTTTAAAAACTCTCCCATTATTTCCATTACGTCCTCTGAATCGGTTACTTTACCTTTAGAAAAACGCCATTGTTCTTTTCCATATCGTTCCATCTCAACCTTTATTACTTTTTCTTTATCTGAAACTTTTGCTTCTGGCAAAATAGATATGAAGTAACTAAACGATTGGCTAAATAATTTAGGCTGTTCGATTCCTGGATTTTCTTTTAACAATTTTTCATTTTTCTTATTTAATTTTGGCTGCAATTCGCTTAATAATAATGGTTTTACTTTTAATTCCACTTCAACTTTATCTTCCTCAGGAGAAGAACCTACTGATTTTACTGTAAATGTAACTTTTTCCTGCAGTACAGATTTTAACTTTTTATAATAGCTTTCAAATTCCTGGTCACTAATTCCATTATGCGTACTGGACATTGCATCTTTTTTAAATTCTTGATGTATATTTAGAATAAATTGTTTTCCATCTTCACCGGACAATTCATTAATTTTGTCTATATCTTTATCATAATAAACAGCGTTTATATAGGTTTTTAGAGCTTCAGCTGGTTTATTTAAGTCTTTTGTATTCTTTTCTATTTCTTGTGTATCAATTTTGAAAGAAACTTTTTCTGTTTCATCGTCTCTTTTTTTTGTTTCTTCATTGGAATAAACGAGCTCATATGATGAGGCTTTATTCACTTCATAGTAGAGAATCCCCGATGTTTTTTTACCAGGTTCTAATTCTATTAAACGTAATTTATCTGAATCAGCCTTATCATATTTCTTCATTTTTTCATCATCTTGATATAGTGTAAAGAGATAAGGTGATATCTCTAACATTTCATCCCCTTTATTTTTCAAACTCACTTTGAATTTCAATACTTTATCTTTATTTATTCCTCCCATTGAACCACTTAATGGTAATACGTACTCAGCATTTTCAACTTCAATTTCCACGTTCTTCGAAGACGAAGATGCCTTTCCATTTTTTACAGTTGTAGAACTTTGTGAAGAACTACAACCAGTCACAATAGTTAATGTGAATATAAATAAAAAACAAATCATAAAAATCTTTCTAAGTTTCACTTAAAACCCCTCCATCCCCTTATTTAAAAACATTTACTATTTTACCATGAAATTCAATTCGTTTGTCTATTGAGCGACAAGATAGCCAAACTTAGAGATAGAAGAACTAGAGATCCTCAAAGCCATACTGGTGACATAGTGCACTTGTTACTTTGCGAATGCAGAAACGAATGAAATTCTTATTTGTAGAGGGAAATTATTAAAAATTTACATCTGATGTGTTCGAATTAGCTTGAATTAATTAATTTTGATAAGGTAGTGCAAGTCACCAACTCAATCCATCTCAAATTATCATAAAAGGAATGCAAAGATAAAAAGGACAATTCTATATATAAGAAATTTGTTTATAAATCGGATTTGAAAATAAATGAAGCGGTATTAAAAGACATGTATAAAAAGAAAAGAATAATTGAAAAGACCTCACCAAAATAAGAAAGCCTTAAGCAGTATCAATCTATAATTCATTATAAAAAATACCAAACAAGATGATATTGTTTTCCAATGAGATAAAATGTATAATGAGATTGTAGACATAAACCTTTTATTAAAGGTTTTAACTCACTAACTATGTGCATAATAATAAAAGACGAGATGCTGGTAACATCCCGTCTAATTTGTAACTGCTGCCGTTAGGTGGTAGATTGCAAAGTTTAATTATTTCTTCTTTGAACCACCTTTCTTACGTTTGGCAGACGTCTGGGTGGTTCTTTTACTTTTATTATTACGTTTTGCCACTAGCTTGTTAGCACAAGCTGTTGCAAAAGTTGTTATGAACACTGTTACGAATAGTTTCGTAGCGTCCTGTAATAATTGTTGTAAAAATTCCATATCGGTTACACCTCCTTTCCCTCTAAATTAAGAGAAAAAAGGCTGCAACCTCCCACCACACGCCTTCAGTTACTAGCAATATTATATCATAATTAGAATTAGTTATAGTTTATATTTTATTGCGAAACTTGTTATTAAAGAAAACGTTACTTCAACAATAAAATGACCTTTCTATTACTTCCCCCTTCTAAATACAATAGAATAATTTGGTGATTTACAAAAAAATCATAATAAACATACTTTAAATCCGCTTGAAAAACATATTAGGATTATATAATAAGATCAAAATTACATAAAATATAAATCTTTTAGAAAGTGAGCTATATTATGAATAGATTTCAAGATAATAACTTTGACACCCACACCATCAAGTTAAGAAAAATAAATGCACCAAAACGAAAAACCTCACTTCTTATCTGAAAAAAGATGAAAAGTGAGGTTTCTTGCTTAGCATGGTAATGTTCCCAAAATGCTGATAGTATTACATGTCTATCAAGCTAAGATTGGATTTTCTATCAAATTCCATTTTTCGTTGCTGTAGCCCTTCTGTTAACGTTTCTGCTCCGTTACTATACCAACTCAAATTTCTTTCTCATCTTTAAAGTGGAACAAATTTATTACTGAAATTGTCTATTAAATGTAATCCTAAGATACTCTCAAGTGAGGGGATTGATTTTCCCTATGCTTTCTGATTCCCTGTATCCATACCATCTATAGAATAAAATTAGAAGTCGATTCTTTTTTTACATTCCATTCATGCTGATTATGTTAACATGAACCATTTTTGATTACGCCCCTGCAATTGAATATTTAAAATGGCCTACTTACCATCAAATTGATGACTCTCCATTTAAGTATTCAACAGGACAAGAAGTTAGAAATGCAGATAGAAAGCATTTAGGACCAATTACAATACGTGATGCATTGAAGACGTCCCGAGATATCCCGGCAATAAAAACTGCAAAAGAAATAGGAATTAATAAATCAAAGAGTTTCTCTGAAAAGCTAGGTATTACATTTAATGTTGCACCGACCGAATCAACAGCGATTGGTACAAATAAAGCGTCCCCAATTGAAATTGCAGGTGCTTATGCGGCATTTGGTAATGAGGGTAAGTATACGAAGCCGTATTTTGTTAAGAAAGTTGTTTATCCAGATGGAAAGTCAAAAAGCTTGGAACAAAAAACTAAACGAGTTATGAAGGATTCTACAGCATATATAATTACTGATATGCTTCGTACATTTGTTTCATCCGGTTTGGGTACAACAGCTAATATAAGTTATTTAGATATAGCGGGTAAAACAGGTACAACAAACTATTCTTTAGAACAAATAGCACAATATAATTTACCAGGAAGTGTAACTCGTGATAGTTGGTTTGCTGGTTATACACCACAATATACGATGGCTGTATGGACCGGATATACAAAGGATAGTAAAGATGATTATATTAGTAGTAAAAATACGAAAATTGCTCAATTGATTTTTAAAGAAATGATGAGTAAGTTTGCTACAGATAAGTCGCAATTTAAAATGCCAAACAGTTTGGTTCAAGAAGGTAGCGAATTACGTATTAAAGGTGAGAAACGTGATTCTTCTCTAAATACGAAAATAGCAAATACAACTGAACAGCCGAGTGAAAATAAGCAAAAAGAAAAACAAAAGAAACCAGAAGACAAAAAGCAAAGTGAGCCCAAAAGTGGCGGTGACCAGGGAAATACAAATTAACCGAACAATGGTAGTGATCGAGGGAATACAACACCACTAAATAATGGGGATGACCATGGAACGCCATTGCCACCAAGTAATGATGAGAATACAGGAGAGACTCCAGCTAATAATTGACAATAAGTAATATGAGGGGATTTTTGGTTCTGTTGCAAATTTAAAAACCATAAACAAGTTGGCTAATGAGGAACAATATTTAGGAAGTAGCTTGTGAATAAATGTCCAATTTTCTTTTTTTGATATGGTGACTCCGTGCCAATTAAGCTAATATTTTAAATTTCACGTATCGTATTAATTAATAAAAAACACAACAGAATAAAAACTAGTATACATTTAAATCTTATGTTGAATTAATCCGCTAAATAGCTAATGTATTGTTTGTTTTCGATTGACTTTTTGCGAAATATGTACCAAGGCAGTTTTTCAATTCTAATGTGGTAAGATATATATTAATAATAAAAGGGGATGCGTAAAATGAGGGATTTCCAAGAAGAAAACTATGAACAACTAAAAAGAGAAAAAAAGAACATTACTCTGGTTTTAAAAAGTGGAGTTAGAATACCAGGACAAATTGTTGGATTAGACCGTTTTACGGTTCTAATGATTGTTAATGGAAAACAACAATTAATTTATAAACAAGCTATATCCACAATTGCTATGTAAAAAATAATATCATTAGCTTTAAGAAAAGCGAATCTATATCTAGGAGGCGTTTAATTGAACTTATCTAAAGAAAAAAAACTAAAATTAATGATGCATACCATTACTTTATTTTCTTTTATGATTCTTACTTTTTTGGGCATTACAATTTTCTTTGTACCATTCATTTTTTATTTTATATTCAAATCTAAAGAACTTCGTATAATAGCTATTGAAACAGGTGTTTATCAGCTATTCACTTGGATTATTGTATTGATCTGGAATACTTTTATAATAAGGATTTTAATGCTTTCTATGTTCCATTTAGATATGAATGAGAGTAGTTTGTCAATGATATTGTGGACAGCACCATTATATATAATCATAGTTATTTTATTAGTTTTTGGGCCTTTTAAAGGGATTATATATGTATTACAAGGAAAAGAGTTTCATTACCCAATTATCTCCAAATGGACTAGCAAGTAAAAATAAATAAAGAAAAATCCAGCTAATTATCAATCCGTTCTTATTATATATGAATTGTCTATTTGCGGAATTTATATATACTTTACGTTTAAAATTTCCACTTCAATCTAAATTGTTTTAACTTTCTGTATTAATGTGAATTTAAATAAAAAGATTTACAAAGGGACTTACTATAAAGGGCACTTATAACGAGTTTCTTCCTACTTATATAGAAGGTGGTCGGTGATATGAATAAAAACTGAAACACGAATTAGCTCAAGAAGCTAAAATGTAAGGTATGAAGTATAAGGATGCAGCTGAGAAGTATGATTTAAGTGATAATAACTTGAACTACCCCCACTTTCACTTCGTTTAGAAGTGAGGGATTCCTAAGTAAAGAGTTCTATCGAACTCTAATTGATTAGGCTAACCCCGCAGTCCTTGCGGTTAGAAGCCTTATCGCTTCATTCTTTAGATTGATACTTGCGTTAATATCCCTATCATGGTGTGTACGACAAGAAGGACAGTCCCATTCACGTAGGTTTAGATTTTTAACGTCTTTATTTTGATATCCACAACACGAACATAATTGGCTGGAAGCAAATGTTTTCGATACGACAATGACTTGTTTGCCATACCATTTTGCTTTGTATTCCAACATGGATCGAAATTGCGACCAAGATACCTCACTAATTGCTTTTGCTAACTTATGATTCTTTAACATATTCGATACTTGCAAATCCTCTATACCGATAACATCGTGGTTTTTGATGATTTCAGTTGAAATTTTGTCCAAGTAATCTTTTCTAGTATTTGATATGTATTCATGAATTCTAGCTACCTTTACTCGTTGTTTATTCCAGCGAGAAGATCCTTTCATTCTTCTAGAAAGCACACGCTGTGCTTTCGCCAACTTATCTTCTAATGATCGGAAAAACTTCGGATTTTCATAGTGGGTTCCATCTGACAAAATAGCGAAATCTTTTAGTCCTACATCTATTCCAATGTAAGAATCTGTTTTCGGAAGTTCTTGTACTTCTGTTTCAACTAATAGTGACACAAAATATCTACCAGAAGGGTTCCGTCTAACTGTAGCATTTACAATACGCCCCTCTACTTCGCGACTTTTGGCAAATCGAACAAGGCCTAGTTTTGGCAACTTTATTTTGTTCCCTACAACGGCAATGTTTTCATTTGTTTGTTTTGTGGTATAAGATTGTACGTTGTTCTTCTTAGATTTAAAGCGCGGTGCGCTGTTTTGTTTTTTGAAAAAGCGTGTATACGCATCCGCAAGGTTGCGAACAGACGACTGAATCGCAATACTATCCACTTCTTTTAGCCAAACAAACTCTTTTTTCATGGCAGGAAGTTTGGCAGAACATGTACCATATGTTAAACCTTTCCCAGTTTCTTTATATGCGTGATCCCATAGGGATAGGAAATGATTGAATACAAAGCGAGAACAACCTATCGTTTTGTTAATTAGAATTGCTTGTGCTTGATTGGGATAGATACGAAACTTATAGGCTTTATTAATTATCATTTGATTCACCTCCATTTCGGTATATGACTATTATATACCAAACGTACATTCGATGGATAGTGAAGTAACACTTTATGTATGTCGAACAATTAAGATGGCTTCTTGCCATCCCTTGTTCGAAGCCAATTCATCTCCCACCTACTCACTTCGCGTTCCTTGAGGAAGGAGTCTTCTTGGCTAAAATGATAAAATTATAGAAGAACAGATACCAATGGGCAGAAAAGGTGTACGAACAAAAGAAGACAGGTGCACCCATTGGGAATAAAAATATGTGGGTAATTTGGATAATAAGAACCAAAATGAGGAAACAAGAATGTCGCGGGTCGTGACGCTCCCACAGAATAGAATGATTAAATTGAATAATTTAAGAAGCGTAGAAAGGTTTAATTTCTACGCTTCTTCTAAATTTGTTATATAAGATTTTACAGCTTGCAATAAGAATTCTTCCTGCCCCATACCAGCACCGGCTGCCATCTGAACTACTTTTTGCTTGAATTGATGATCTACATGAAAAGTTAATGGCTCTACATTACTTTTAAAGTAAATACCTTCTACATGTGGAAGGATCGTGCCAGATTTCATATGAGAATGTAAGTACTTAATCTCCTCTTGAAACTGCAATGGATCTACTTGTAATACGAAAGGCTTAATTTCTAATCTAATAGTATCTGATGAAATACTCAATCGCATATTTGTGACACCTAGCTCCTTATAAAATAAGTTTATTAAATTATAAGTAATGGAATTAAATAATTGAGGTTTTTTAAATGAAAAAGATAAATACCCTCGTTTAGTAATTACCGCTTTTTTATTGAAAGGTTCAAAGGAGTAATCATGTTCCTTATAAGTGGATAGAGGGAAAATTTCTTCGTCCTCTGTAAGAATCTTGCCGTCTCCTCCATTAATCTCTATTACCCTAGCGGTTTTTCCAGTGTGTAGATGTTTTAATAATTGATATAAATATATATCTTCATCTTGAATCTTAGTAATAAATGTTTTTCGCTCTTTCGTTTTAGTTTTTTCATAATCAAGCATAAAAATCTCTAGCTCTTCCTCATCGATAATATATACTTGTTTTCCTCGTTTTTCTACCATTGTTGCGGGTAATTTTCCAGATTTGATGTATGTAAAGATAGTAGATGGTGCTACATTAAGAATTTCAGCTACTTCTTTCGTGCTAAGGCCTTTAACCTCATTTTTATTTTTTAAACGTTCAATATCCTCTAAATAGAAAATCTTACTACCGAATTGCTTCCAGTTATCTTTATATACACATTCTATTAATCCATCTTTTTCTTTTTTTAAAATTGTTTGTACCGTTACTCCTAATAAGTCGGCTGCCTCTTTTGTCGTTACAGTAGGTTTTGTAATGAACAATAAATCTTGTGTCATGAAAGGACACCTCCATAACTATCGTTTGCTAATATTTTAGGTATGTATATATCATATCAGAATCTGATTTATATTTAAAATAAGAAATAGATTTTATTAAATATTATATTTATAGTTATGGTTTTAAGATCTTTTTCATTCGCTTTATATGTTAATGGATTTTTATAGTTGTTTTTATTATAAAATCACTATGAATTTTAAATAATTAACTTTTAAATAATATCTATTTATTAATAAATTATAAAAAAATATAAATATAAGTAAATGAAGAAGAATATAACGTTCTTACAGAAAGAAAATGAATTATCATTTGTATAATTAATAGAAGTAAAATAAAATAATAATTATAGGTAATAAAGAGAATTATATTCATAATCTTCTATAGGAGAGGTGAATTCGAAATATGAATAAAAAAAATGTAAAAGAAAATTTATTAATTATAAACAATCAAAGTGAGTATATGGATACATATGTAGAGAATATAAAAGATATCGTTCCATATCTATATAACAACAGTTATGTAGATATAGTGGAAGATAAGATGGAGGTTGCAGAAAAAGAAGGAAAGGGTAAATATACGTATTTAAGTGACATAGAAGTCATTTATCATTTCGTACATTTACAAAAAGATATGGATGAGAAGAAGAATAGAAAAGAGGATACGAAAAAGAGCTATATCTCAGAAATCTTATCATTTTGTCAGTGCATGGTGCAGCATGCAGAAGAATTTGAATTGGATGGGGAAGAGGTAAAGCAAAAGGCCTCTTTATTGAAAACATTGCAACCTTGGCATATTCGTAAATACAATTCGTGGTTGAAACGGGTAGAGAACGGTAGGAATGGTGACACGTATGCAGTCGCGACACTTGCAAAGAAAACAGTGCTCATTCGTTCTTTTCTAAAACATCTACATGTATTTTCTTATATTGAAAAGCCTCTTCATGAAGAACTACAGCGCGCAAATGTGAATGAGCAGGATCGGCCAAATCGGGACCTATCCTATGATGAGGTTATGAAAATTTTAGGATTTTATAAAGAAAGAGGACATTTAGTAAACTATACAATTTTACTGGCTCTAGCAAGTACTGGTGCAAGAATTCAAGAATTGTGCACCGCGAGAGTGAAAGATTTACATTATGACGGAAAGTACTGGTTAAAAGTCACTGGAAAAGGGGATAAAGTGCGTGAACTTTTTATTTCGGAACATTTATATCAATGTATTTGTGAAATGAGGCTAAGAAGAGGATGCCAAACAGTATTGGATAAAGGGGATGAGAGTCCGGTATTTATAAATCAAAGAGGAAATACTTATAACTCTAAAACATTATCGAATCAAGTAACAGATATGATAAAAAAGACAAACTTAGAGTTTCTACTGTATCGTGAAAATCCAGTAACGGCGCATACATTCCGTCATGCTTTTGCAATTATGGCAGTAGAGCAAGGTAATGCAGATCTATATCATTTAATGCAAACACTTGGCCATGAAAATATTCAAACAACTAAAATTTATTTAGAAAAGCATATGAAGCGTAAAAACAACGTTGGATCTACTTTCGCTGATATGCTGGTTTAAATTTTATGTAGTATATAGAGGTGTTTAATTATGTATTTTTTACATAATTAAACAATGTATATGTTTGTTTATTTATTGTGAAGAAATATATAAATTAGGGGAATAAATAAAAATAACGAAATTCATTTTATACAGAAAAAACCAGGATGATTTTAAAAAGTTATCCTGATTTTTCTTAAATACACATAATTATTCATATTTCATAAAGTTAATTTGAGCTAATTATAAGTTAGCAGAATTTATATCTATTCCAATCTTGATAGTGTTAATAACATTATATAGTTTGTAGAATTAGTTTATAGAGATTATGAAACTATTTTTCATTAGGTGTATCTAATTGATGATTGATTACAGTGCTGGACTTTTTATTCATAAGTATATAGATCCCACCTATGAATGATAAGATTACTGGATAGAAAATCGCCCAACCACTAAATGAGTATACAAAAATACATATAACTAACGATAGGAAGGCCATCCACCAACCTATATCTTGAACTTTTAATAACTTAAGAGCAGCTAGCATTGTAAAAATATACGAGGTAATAAAAATTACACTAGGGCCTTTTAGAAGCATCTCTAAATTGGGTCGTGCTATACCATAAAAAATTAAAATACAACTAAAAATTCCGCCTAAAACTAGTAAAACCCTTGTTGGAGTTTGGAATTTAGAATGTAATTTAGCAAAGAAGGAAGGGAAATGTCCTTCTCTAGCCTGAGCGTAAATCATTCTTGAAAAACCTGCAATATTAGCATGTACAGCACTAAACGAAATGAAAATTGCTAAAATAGTGGTTATATATGTACCTATTGGTCCTAATCCTTTTGATATTAGAATGCTAAGGGAAGCTATCTGGTTCTTATCACCATATGAGTGAGTCCCTATTGTTACAAAAGATATTGCAATGTACATAATTGAGATGCAAATTGCCCCTAAAAATAGACTAATGGAAATATCTTTAGCAGGTCTTTTAAACTCTTCAGCTAATGGGGTTATCATCTCCCATCCTACAAATGAGAAAAAGATAATTACAGAAGAAGCTCCAACAGAAGACCATCCGTTTGGTACAAAAGGTGTAAAAGAACTTAATTTTACATAGGGGATAGAAACGACAACAGCCACAATTATTAGAAGTGAAATTACACAAATGACAAACACACTCACTTTTGATGATAACTCAATTCCTTTAATATGTAAGAGTAAAGAAGTAATCAAAATTACTGCCGCGATGCCTATAATTCCTGCATTACTTATTGGAAAAACATAGTCAATATATTGGGCACCTGTTAAAGCGATAATAGGTACTCCAATAGGAATAGATCCTAACATAATCCACCCTAGGATGGCACTCGTATTTACATTAAATGCCATTTGAACATAAGCTGTAATTCCTCCTGCGCTAGGAATCATTTTAGCAAGACGCGCCAGAGTTGCGACAATGGGAAAAGCTAATATAGACATGATAACCCAAGATAAAAGCGAAGCTGGTCCAGCGCTATTTGCAGTAATTGAGGGTAATATAAGAATTCCACAACCCAACACAGCTCCTATGGTTAATGCAATCCCTTGTACCCAAGTAATTGAACGTTTCAATGATTGTTGTGTCAAGATATTCAGCCTCTCTTTCGTTAATTGATATCAATTATATAAAGTTTTAAAAAAAGATAACATGCTATAATTTATGTATTAATTATAATTTTCTTAAAAAATTTAAGAATTATTAATTGTATTCTTAATTAATCAAGGGGAGATACATTAATGGATCAAACAGATTTAAAGATTCTTTCACATCTTCAGGAAAATGCACGTTTAAGTATGGTTGAAATAGGAAAGCTGGTAGGTTTGAGTTCCCCTTCTGTTACAGAGCGGGTCAGAAGACTAGAGGAACAGGGTGTCATTATAAGTTATCGTACGATTGTTAATCCGAAAGAATTAAAAAAACATATTACCGCGTTTGTTTTAATGGAACCAAGAGATTGCAACAAATATAAAAAATTTGCAATGGAACATCCAGATGTAGTCGAATGCCATCGTATTGCCGGTTTATATAGTTATTTAACAAAGGTAGTGACAGAATCAGTACATACACTCGAAGACTATATTAATTTGTGCTTAGAGTATGGAAAGCCTACAACCTTAATAGTGCTTTCTTCTCCAGTAGAACATAAATCACTTTTTACAGAGAGTGAAAAATCTTAATTACATATGAAAGATTATTCTAAATAAAAAGCGTAAATAAGTATTTACTCTAAAATGCACTAGTAGATAAAAATAAATAGCCGTGAAGTATTCATGAAAGGCATTAATATTAGTTGCTATTATGAGGGATATACTGAATATGATATAGAGGATTTATAAATAAAAATGGGCTGAAATAGCCCTTTTTATTTTCGTTTTGAAGAGGATTTTTCATATAAAAACAGCATAAAAGGAGCCTACTAGGAATCCCCTTTTTATTTGGAACGTATCCTTTATGTTATAAGGTTCATACAAAAAGTTCCTTTTTTCTGATAATTAATATTTATACTGATTATGTGATTAATATACGTGAGAGTTTTATATTTCATTAATGTATTCCTTTTCATCTGCATGAATTATTTATTGCAACAGGTTTCCCGTTCAAAATAAGATATCCTAACTAAGGACAATGTAAGTATCTTTATAATGATTTTCCAATATAATCAATGTGTTTATGAAAGGAACTCTGTGTTATTTTTGCTTTTTTACTAACTAATACAGCTTCAAACAAAGGACACAATTGCTATATACTAAGTGTAATTTATTACCCATTCAAAATTCTGTCTATTCAATCTTTCTAAAAATAAAAAAAGATTAAACTTATAAATATACAAGTTATAATGAGGGCGTCGAGACATAATTCAATACCTCTAGAGAAAATAACAAACCTCGTTTGGGTTTGAAAATTCTAAAGAACTTGCTAGAAATTTTTAAAGATTTGATATATTGATATGATTACTATACGGAGGGTAGTGAATCAGAAGGGAAGTTTATTCAACTCAATAAAGAAAGCGCTATCAAACAAATTTTATTTTAAATTGGTCATTCCAATAAATTAGATTCAACTGTAATTAAAAATAATAAATTATGGGGGTGTTTATATGAACATGAATGTAGCATCTATTAAAGAAAAAAAGATTGTTAAATATAAAAGTTGTTTTGATGTGATTGGGCCCATAATGATAGGTCCTTCAAGTTCACATACTGCAGGTGCTTTGGCTATCGGAACAGTTGCTAATAGATTATTTCAAGGTCTTCCCAAAAAAGTTGTGGTAAAGTATTATGAATCATTTGCTGAAACCCATAAAGGTCATGGAACTGATTTTGCAATTATTGCTGGTATATTAGGCTTTGCTGCCGATGACAGCAAAGTGCCAGATGCTATTAAGATAGCAGAGTCTAAGGGAATTGACATTACCTTTATTGAAAAATCGGGTAATAGTCCTGCCGGTCATCCAAATACGGCAGATGTATATGTAGAGGATGAAAGTCGAAGTATTAGAACGATGGGTATTTCGGTCGGTGGTGGGTTGATTGAAGTCAAACATGTTGAAATTGATGGTTTTAGCTTAGATTTGCAGGGGCCATTGCCAGTTGTTATTGCGATTTCGGAAAGAGCTGACTTTGAATTTGTTTTACGCAGGATCTTTAAACAATATGATGTGGAAATTAACAGCTTTCATAGTTTGGAAGATAAAACAAGATATTTATATGCATTCGCTTTGGATTCGATATTACCTGGTACTGTTCAGAAGGAATTAGGAGATTTAAGCAATATAGCTAACCTTATTATTCTTTAGTTACATTAAGGAGTGAAAAATATGTATATGTCCATAAAAGAGATTGTGGATGCAGCTAATAAAAGCCAAAAGCCAATTTATGAATTAGCAATCGAACAGGAAATCAAACAAACTAAAACTTCTTATGAAGAAGTTTGGAGTAAAATGGAACGAAATTTAACGACTATGCAACATGCAATAAATAAAAGTATTGAAGGCGACGGTGTATTTTCTCCAACTGGGTTAACCGGAGGGGATGCTGTAAAACTTAAAAACTATCGAGAAAATAGGAAAACTCTTTCTGGAGATTTGATGGTGTTAGGGATTCAAAGTGCTATCGGTGTTAATGAAGTAAATGCTGCATTAGGAGCTATTTGTGCAACTCCAACAGCAGGTGCGAGTGGGACGATTCCGGGAGTCCTATTTAGTATTAAAGATACGTTGCAGTTAAATCATGAAGATATGATTCATTTTCTATTCACTTCAGCGTTATTTGGAACGATAGTCGCAAACAACGCTTGCATTTCAGGAGCGTATGGAGGATGTCAAGCTGAAGTAGGAAGTGCCTCAGCGATGGCGGCTGCAGCTGCGGTAGAAGCTGCGGGTGGAACCCCACAGCAATCTTCTGAAGCTTTTTCAATTGCATTACAAAATTTACTCGGTTTAGTTTGTGATCCGGTCGCTGGTTTGGTAGAAATTCCTTGTGTAAAGAGAAACGCCATTGGAACGGCAAATGCTTTAGCAGCAGCAGACATCGCATTAGCCGGCGTAAACAATATCATCAATGCTGACGAAGTTATTGAAGCAATGTATAGGGTTGGAAGACAGATGCCTCGTGAGTTAAGAGAGACAGGTTTAGGCGGAATTGCGGCTACACCTACAGGGATTGCCATTAAAAATAAAATCTTTGGGGAGAAACAATCAAATCAATAAACAACTATCGATAGCATTGTGAAATATTTAACAATATGTACTCTATTGTTTGCCTAAGGATGTCTGTATGTTGGGGGAATTATCAATAAAATATACTACTATATAATTAAAATATTTTGTAAGTGGTAACAAACGCTTAGGGTTGCAGCTTCGCTATTGATTAATTTAGAAGAGGGATATTCGTTGTGATGCACTATATAAGCAATTCATTTTTCAAGAACAGTCTATATTTCTATACCTTAAATAGAGAATTAAGAATAGCACATGAGGAGGAATTATTACATGAATGGGAATACTGCAAAAAACATAGAATTTCAAGCTGATAATACTGCAGTAAAAGATGAGAAATATCTAGACCCTAAAAAGTGGCATAAACAGGATACTACCTGGGCATTGAGCCTTTTTGGAACAGCAATTGGAGCAGGGGTACTCTTTTTACCGATTAATGCAGGTTCAGGTGGTTTATTATCATTGCTGTTAATTACCATACTTGCCTATCCTGTTATGTATTATTCACATAGGGCGCTTGCTAAAATGATTTACGCTTCGAACTCTGCCGATGAGGGGATTACAGGTACTATAAGAGAGTATTTTGGAAATAAGGCAAGTATCATTTTTAACATTGTATATTTCGTCTCCATTTATACGATCGTGCTGATGTACTCGGTCGCACTTACAAATACCGCTAGTAGTTTTATCGTGCATCAATTGCACATGCCGGAGCCTCCAAGGGCCATTTTATCACTTGTCTTAGTACTCGGTCTTATCGCTATACTAAATTTTGGTCAAGATATAACTGTAAAGATCATGAGCATGCTAGTGTATCCTTTTATAGCTTCTCTACTTTTTATTGCAATATCTTTGATTCCACAGTGGAATACGTCAATGCTTAGTTTTTCAAGTGTTTCTACTGCCTCAACAGGAACAGGATATTTAGGAATGATATGGATGATACTTCCAATTATCGTATTCTCGTTTAATCATTCACCTATGATTTCATCATTTGTTGTGAAGCAGAGAGCTAGTTATGGAATAGACGCTACTGATGCCAAGTGTGCTCAAATACAAAAAGTTTGTTATATCATGACATTCGCTGTTGTTATGTTCTTTGTTTGGAGCAGTACTTTAAGTTTGACTCCAGATGATCTTAAGGTGGCAAAAGAACAGAACTTGTCAATCCTATCATATCTTGCTAATGAGCTTAATTCGCCAGTAATCACTATTGCAGCTCCTATGATTGCATTTGTGGCTATTACAAAGTCTTTCCTTGGCCATTATATAGGAGCGTATGAGGTAATGCGTGACATGATTATCAAGTCCGGTAAAAAACGTGGGAAAGATATAGGAGAAAAAACAGTTAAGACAATGATTCTTACTTTTGTTGTATTAACATGTTGGTATGTTGCTTATACAAATCCAAGTATTCTTGGAATCATTGATGCCCTTAGCGGTCCGTTAGTCGCTGCTATCTTATGTATATTACCAATGTATGCGATCCATAAAGTACCAGTACTTGCTAAATACAAAGGGAAAGCGAGCAATGTTTTTGTCATTATTATAGGTATCCTTACTGTCTTAGCAAGTATTCAGTCATTATTCTAATCCACTGTTGTTAGTACTGATGTAAAAAACATGGGATATGAAAAAAATAAAAATTCTTATCGGAACTGAACTCTATATTGTTGAACTAAAGAGATCATGGTTTTGGACAAACTCCTCATCTTGGAGAGTTTGTCTTTTTAATTATATGCATAACTTTTATACTAGCTTAAACAGACTAGATTAATAGTAAATGAAAACTTCATACAAACCACACATTAACTCCACTACTAGCACAAACTACAGTTGTATACTTTAAGTATCATTTTTCAACAATAAACATTCGAACATACTAATATTATGTAATATGGAAGTTACACTACATTAGAAGAAAACAAATAAGGGAGAGCGTATACTATGACAAGATTTGCGAATCAGCATGTAGAGAACACGATTTTAGAAGAGGATGTAGAGCTTTTAAAACTTATGGCACACCCAATGCGTTTAAAACTGATCAATGAGCTTTCTAAACATAAAACACTAAATGTAACCCAAATGACCGAAATTTTAAACATTCCACAATCAACAGTTTCCCAACACTTATCTAAAATGAGAGGGAAGGTTCTAAGAGGAAATCGTCAGGGGTTAGAAATTTACTATAGCATCGAAAACCAAAAAGCTGAAGAAATTATGGGATTATTAGGACCAATACAATAAAATATTAAGTTTACCATTTAAAGATTTACTTATATAGAATACTAAGCCCTCCTTGTTGTGAGGGTTTTTATTTATTAATTTTTTAAGTAATTATTACTTTAATCCAATGACATCAATATCTTAAATATGTCACGATTTAAAAGAAGAGGGAATATCAGCTGTTTTTCATAGCTTATCAAATGGCGAAGTTCCTAAGGGTGGAGTAATCACGGAAGAAGGTATATTAGACAATACCATCTATACAAGCACTATGTGCATGGAGTCTGGCGCATATTATTATCATACCTACGATTGTAGACAAATTAAAACCATTGATTTATTTGATGCAAACTAAATAGAATAGGTAAACTGTATAAAATACAAATTCAGGGTTCTTATGTGGTTTTAATCTGTTTTTAAATGAAAAATCAATAACTAATAAATATTACAACCTTCCAAAAATCAAAAAGGAAGCGTGATTAGCTTGTAGATTAAGTCTGTTTTAAAACTGATGTATACGGGGGACAATCCCATAAACATCAGTTTTAAAACATTAGATACTTTATTTATCAAGTTAATGCGAGTTACATCAGTATAGGAAACGTTGGAAATCTAAATCTTTGTTTATATGTTAATTACTTCAAACGTATCCCTTCGAATGCGTTTATAACCAAGTCATGTACATAGGATTCATCCAACTTTTCACCGGTTACTAGCAAGCGATAAAAAATTGGTCCGTAAATGAGATCGATGCTTAATTCAACATCGAGGTTTTCTTTTAATTCTCCTCTGTTAATTCCCTTCTCCAGAAGTTGCTTTGCTTGCAGTCGACGTGGCTGGAAATATCGAGCACGATATTCCTCTGCTAGTTTCGAATCAAATTGCCCTTCGCCAACTAACTCATTGATAATAGTTCCTTCTCGACTTATCAAAAAACTGGCTAAACTTGTAGCGTGAATTAAAATATCATTCAAGGCTGAACCTGTGTCAGGTACAGGCAATCTGGCAGCAGCAGCAGAAAGAAAACCATCCATTACCACAGCAGCCTTATTTGGCCACCATTTATAAATCGTAGCTTTGCTGACTTTAGCACGTTCTGCAATTTTATCGACTGTGACTGCTTTAAAGCCACTTTCCAATAATAACTCATAGGACGCAGAAAGGATGGCCTTTTGGGTTTCAATATTACGTGGTCGACCTCTTCTACTTTGCACATTAATCATTCCTTTCAAAACATAAACTATACGTTTAGTATACTTAATACGAACAAAAAACGAAATAGCCTATTTACAAAACTGAACGTTTAGTATATATTTTTAGTTAATTAATAAACTGAACGTACAGTTTATTAATTAACTAACTAACATCTTGTAATGGTATGGCTACATTTAGGTTCCAAAATTCAAAAATTAAATTGCTAAAAAACATTTAGAAAAGGGGGGATAAAAAAGAGGTGAAATTGGATCTTTTAAAAGCAGAATGGAAAGTAGTTCAGACTTAATTTATTACAATAAAAAATGGCACCGCAGTAGTTCTTGATAAGGCGATTTAGTAATTTTGAAATAAAAGTATGGGAGGAAATAGTTATGTCTAATTTTAAAAATCAAGCAATTGATAAGGAAATTTCATCAGGTTTAATCATTCTTTTAGCAACTGCATGTGGTATTATTGTGGCTAATCTTTATTATGCACAGCCTTTAATTGGGGTAATTAGTAATGAAATTGGGCTTTCTAATAGTAGCGCTGGATTAATTGTAACGCTAACTCAAATTGGATATGTTGTTGGCTTACTATTTCTTGTGCCTTTGGGGGATATTGTTGAGAATAAAAAATTAATACTTATATTGTTATTTTTAAGTGCATTTGCACTCATTTCCATGTTTTTTGTAAAAAGCGCAACCTTGTTGTTAATTACTTCATTCTTTATCGGACTGGGTTCGGTCGCAGCGCAAGTGCTTGTACCTCTTGTATCATATCTTTCATCTGAGAATGCACGCGGTCGAGTAGTTGGCAATGTCATGAGTGGTCTGTTACTAGGTATTATGCTTGCGCGACCGATATCTAGTCTAGTAGCCGATATTTGGGGATGGGGTGCAATATTTGCTTTATCTGCTACTGTAATTATTGTCCTGGCGTTTGTTTTATCGAAAGTACTCCCTACAAGAAAACCAACAGCAAAAACAAATTATATCGTCTTACTTAATTCAATGTGGCAACTGCTACGAACTACTCCCATTTTACGTCGTCGCGCCATTTATCATGCTTGTGTATTTGGGGCTTTCAGCTTATTCTGGACCACTGTTCCATTATTATTATCTAGTCCGGCTTTTCATTTTTCTCAAACTGCCATAGCATTGTATGCACTTGTGGGAATTACAGGCGCGATAGCTGCTCCAATAGGTGGTCGACTAGCCGATCTTGGCTGGACACGATCCGCCACTGGGATAGCTCTCACCGTAGTTATTATTTCTTTATTACTTCCACTTTTTATTCAAAGTAGCTCGCCCTTTGGAATAGCTGTTTTAGTAATTGCTGCAATTCTGTTGGACATGGGAGTATCTGCAAACCTTGTGCTTAGCCAACGTTTAATTTTCTCGTTGAGTCCAGAAATCCGTAGTCGATTAAACGGGCTATTTATGGCTATTTTCTTTTTGGGAGGTGCTGTTGGATCCTTTATTGGAGGATGGGCATATGCCTTAGGAGGATGGAATCTAACATTATGGATAGGAATCGCTTTTCCGACTATAGCTCTACTTTATTTTGCTACAGAGAAATAGTTCTATAATTTAGTTTTACCAGTCAGGATACGGAATGCTTATTTATTGTTATATCTGAGTTTTAAAGATTATTTGTGAATTGTATGGAGTTTTTGTATTAGAAGCAAATTTTTATTTACTATTGCTGTAAGTGGAAAAGACTCACCTTGTTGAATATATCTGAAATGCAATAAAAGAGAGCTTGTGTAAAAACACAAACTCTCTTTAAAAAGAAATAACGCAATTGAGATATCTATATATTAACAATTGGCTTCTTATAATTCTATACTTCCTATGTTGAGAAATAATATATTGGTAGTTTGTTAAAATTTAAATGTATTATTGACTTAATATTTCGGCTTTTATGCAAATAATCTTGAATTTGAGATATTTTTAAAAATATTGGTAATGATGAGGTTTTATCTTGAAAATCGTTTAAATCTTATGTTTAACCGATTGAATTGAGAACAAGGTCTTCCTATAGACAGCAGGAAATACACGGTTCTCTACAGAAAAAGAAATACAAGGTAACATCAAAAAGAGACAATATGTACATTTATCCATACTTTCTTCTATTAACCTCTTAGTCTTGGAGGTAAAAAACAAGCATATCGAGTCTGCATTGATAGTAGTAGGTGGAAAGATTGTCTATGGGACAGATAAAATTCAAAAATTATCACCTTCAGCTCCTAAATCTAGAACAGGTAGGCTACCAATAATTACTTTTGGGGGTATGATAATAAATCGAAAATTAAGCATCAATTAAGTTATATTATGAAGATTATGGTATAGGGAAGCCAGTTCTATTAATTCATGTTTGGCCGTGAAGTAAGTAAATCAAAATATGGTCAAGGATCATTAGCTGCAAACGAAGCAACAAAAGATGCAGTAAAGAAAAGCCATGAATCCGATCTTTATTAATTGAATTGAGCACAATAGGATCACCTAAAATTTCCATAAAAATGGTTGTGTTTAAAATTATGGAAGATACTAAATATATATATTTGATATGGCTATAGACTAGGGCTTCGGCTCTAGTTTGTTTTTTGTTTGAAACATATTACTAAATAATGTATATAATGTGCTTATAGGATCTAAAGCGAGTGAATAGAATGGCATTCAGCAAGGCGCAAAACGAAGCTACAAAAAAACTATAAAAAATACAATCAAGAACACGCAAAATAACTCAATTCTAAAACTCTGGCTAGAAGCTTCAGTAAGAATCTAGCTACAAAAGAAGATTTGAATATGCTTAAAGAATTAATTGTAGAAAAAGAGGAGAATGGTTGTGTTAGAAAATAAATTAGGTATCAAAAATCAGTTGGAATTGAATCGAGTGGAAGAACGACTATCAAAAATGAAAGTCAAAAATTTATATGATTCTGGAGAGATACACCACATAGAAGTTGGTACATTCAAGGGGCTTTCTGACATGCATAAATACCTATTGGAGGATATTTATTTCTTTGCTGGAGAGATTCGAAAGGTCAACATAGCGAAGGGGAATTTTCGCTTTGCTCCTGTTATGTACCTATGCCATTCATTAGAGCACATTAGCACAATGCCACAAACAACTTTTGATGAAATTGTTGAAAAGTATGTTGAAATGAATATTGCCCACCCCTTTAGAGAAGGAAACGGTAGAGCGACTAGAATATGGCTAGATTTAATCTTTAAAAATGAAATTCATCAGGTGGTAGACTGGAATAAAATTGATAAAGAAGATTATTTACTGGCAATGGAACGCAGCCCAATTAAAGATATTGAAATTAAGCATTTACTCCAAAATGCACTAGTAGATGAAATAAATAGTCGTGAAATATTCATGAAAGGTATTAATATTAGTTACTATTATGAGGGATATACCGAATATGATATAGAAGATTTATAAAACAAAAAGGGCTGAGATAGCCTTTTTTGTTTTACACTTTGACGAGCATTTTTTATAAAAAATACGTTATTCTTTTTGTAAAATTATAAGAAAGGGTGCCGTTTTTGTATGTCTATTTCTGTATCCAATGAATTACAACTATTTGCTCAAGAAATTCAAAGCTTTTTATCGCCAAATATCTTACGAAATCTTGCCAGAGAGTTTGGTTTCTTGTGATGAACCCGTAAATTTCAAACAAAAGATATACCCAATTCATGAGTAAGAATGAAAAAAGAAAGAAATTCTATAATGTTTTATTTAATATCAATTTATAAGGAAATTTATGTAATTAAATATGAAATAATACATATTATAATGATTTATTAAGATAAAATGTTATATTTTTGGGTGGAATATATAAATGGAGGAAATGTAATGAACAAGAATTTAAAATTTACTCAAATGATGATTGGGATTAGTACGATGGCATTATCATTTGGAAGTATTCAAACACAGGTATCAGCAGAGGAAACAGCATCCTATAATATCTTACAGATGAAACCAATGGGGACAGAAACTTCCAAAGATGAAATTGTACATGCTACAAAAGCGGACGAAACTTTGACTTTTGAAGAGCGTTTAAAAGTAGGAGATCTTTCACAACGTCCTACTCTGGTTATGAAACGTGATGAAATTCAATTAAAGCAAAGCTACACTCTGGCAGAATTGAATAAAATGCCTGATAACGAACTCATTGAAACACTATCAAAAATTTCTTGGAATCAAATTACTGATTTATTTCAATTCAATCAGGATACGAAAGCTTTTTATCAGAATAAAGAACGCATGAACGTTATCATTAATGAACTAGGACAACGAGGAAGGACATTTACAAAAGAGGACTCAAAGGGCATTGAAACATTTGTTGAAATATTACGTTCTGCTTTTTATGTGGGATATTATAATAATGAATTAAGTTACTTAAAAGACCGGGGCTTTCATGACAAGTGTTTACCAGCATTAAAAGCACTTGCAAAAAATCCAAACTTTACATTAGGTACAGCCGAGCAAGATAGAGTAGTAGCTGCGTATGGGAAATTAATTGGTAATGCCTCTAGTGATACTGAAACAGTACAGTATGCGGTAAATGTTTTAAAACAATATAATGATAATCTTTCTACGTATGAAAGCGATTATGCGAAAGGACAAGCCGTATATGAAATTGTAAAAGGAATTGATTATGATATACAGTCTTATTTGCAGGATACGAATAAGCAACCTAATGAAACAATGTGGTATGGAAAGATTGATAACTTTATAAATGAGGTTAATAGAATTGCTCTCGTGGGGAATATAACAAATGAAAATAGTTGGCTAATTAATAATGGCATTTATTATACAGGACGTTTAGGAAAATTTCATAGTAATCAAAGCAAAGGATTAGAAGTTATTACACAAGCGATGAGCTTGTATCCTCGTCTAAGTGGTCCTTATTTTGTAGCAGTAGAACAAATGAAAACAAACTATGGTGGAAAAGATTATAGTGGAAATACAGTAGATTTACAGAAAATACGTGAAGAAGGGAAACAACAATACTTACCTAAAACATATACATTTGATGACGGATCTATTGTCTTCAAGACGGGAGATAAAGTAACAGAAGAAAAAATTAAGAGATTATATTGGGCAGCCAAAGAAGTAAAAGCGCAATATCACCGTGTAATTGGTAATGATAAAGCACTAGAACCGGGTAACGCTGATGATGTACTAACGATAGTAATTTATAATAATCCAGACGAATATCAATTAAATAGACAATTATATGGATATGAAACAAACAACGGTGGAATTTATATTGAAGAGAAGGGGACCTTCTTTACATATGAGCGTACGCCAAAGCAGAGTATTTATAGTTTAGAAGAGTTATTCCGTCATGAATTCACTCATTATTTACAAGGAAGGTATGAGGTTCCTGGTTTATTTGGAAGCGGAGAAATGTATCAAAATGAACGATTAACTTGGTTCCAAGAAGGGAATGCAGAATTTTTTGCAGGATCTACACGTACAAATAATGTTGTTCCGCGTAAAAGTATGATAAGTGGCTTATCATCTGATCCAGCAAGCCGTTATACAGCAAAGCAAACTTTGTTTTCAAAATATGGATCATGGGACTTTTATAAGTATTCCTTTGCACTACAGTCATATTTGTATAATCATCAATTTGAAACGTTTGATAAGCTTCAAGATTTAATCCGTGCAAACGATGTGAAAAATTATGACTCATATCGTGAATCATTGAGCAACAATACACAATTGAATGCAGAATATCAAGCGTATATGCAGCAGTTGATTGATAATCAAGATAAATATAATGTACCGCAAGTAACAAATGATTATTTAATTCAACACGCACCAAAGCCGCTAGCTGAAGTGAAAAACGAAATTGTGAATGTAGCAAATATAAAAGATGCCAAAATTACAAAATATGAGTCGCAATTCTTTAATACATTTACTGTGGAAGGCAAGTACACAGGTGGTACATCAAAAGGTGAGTCTGAAGATTGGAAAACGATGAGTAAACAAGTAAATCGAACTTTGGAGCAGTTATCCCAAAAAGGGTGGAGTGGTTATAAAACAGTTACAGCCTATTTTGTAAACTATCGTGTGAATGCAGCTAACCAGTTTGAATATGATATTGTTTTTCATGGTGTTGCAACAGAGGAAAAGGAAAAAACAAATACTATTTTAAATATGAATGGACCATACAGCGGGATAGTAAATGAAGAGATTCAATTTCATAGTGATGGTACAAAAAGTGAAAATGGAAAAGTTATTTCTTATCTATGGAACTTTGGAGATGGTACAACAAGTACAGAAGCGAATCCTACCCATGTATATGGAGAAAAAGGAACATACACTGTGGAACTAACAGTGAAAGATAGTAGAGGAAAAGAAAGCAAAGAACAAACAAAAGTTACTGTAAAACAAGATCCGCCAACAGGTGAATCCCATGAAGAGGAGAAGGTACTCCCGTTTAATACGCTTGTAAAAGGAAATCTGATTACTCCTGATCAAACAGATGTTTATACGTTTAATGTTACAGATCCAAAAGAAGTAGATATTTCTGTGGTAAATGAGCAAAATATTGGGATGACATGGGTACTTTATCATGAATCAGACATGCAAAATTATGTAGCATGTGGTGAAGATGAAGGAAATGTTATAAAGGGGAAATTCACAGCGAAACCAGGTAAATATTATTTAAATGTATATAAATTTGATGATAAAAACGGTGAATATTCATTATTAGTAAAATGAATTTGTTTCTAACATGTATAGAATGGCTATTTTAAGGAGGAGTCTGTTAAGATAGGCTCCTCCTACTTTTTATTTACATATTAGAACCATTAAGAATAGAAAAAAATCGTGTTTGAAAAAAGTTTAATTATTTCCTATCTGCATTACTATACTATTAGACTCTTTTCTTTAATAAGTTTAAAAGTTAATGTGCAGAATTCAAGTGCTTATAAGGAATACTTAGCTAACTGTTCACCCCAAGATGATAATTTAGTTTCAATAAATCCTGCTTTTTTATATACAAATTTAGCTGTAAGGTTTTCAGGAGCATATCCAATCATTATTATAGAAATGTTTGCGTTATTATTGCTTCTTATCTCATCAATTACCAGATGTATAGCTTGTTTTCCTATACCTTGTACTTGAAACTTTTCATCAATCATAAGTCTATAAATCCAATAATTATTATCATCAGGATCTATCCCAAACATAGTAAAACCATATATTAAGTAACGTTAAACTAAAAAGGAAGTGAAAAGCATGACTGTATATACTGAAGAGCAATTTATATATTTTACAACTAAATTGAACCAACTGGAGTCTGTAAAAGAGAACAGGGAAACATATTAGTATGAATATAGAAAACTACAAGACTGGTTGCAAGAACGGCAACTAAGTACTAGTTTTATTAGATGGGTTGAAGAGAGAATGAAGAAATAATTCTTAATTTATCTTTTAGAAATATCACTTATATGGGGTAGCACCACATCGCTATCAAGCTAAGAAAAGAGATAAACCCAAAACAAAAAACTTCGCATAATATGTGAGAAAAAAGGAGAGGTAAAGGTATTTTAACCTTATCTCTCTTTTTCTATATTAAGGTATTTCTGGTAAGAAGTTGATTAGTTATTGCTATTTATAAGAACGTGAAGAAGTGTTGATATCGGTTGGAACTGTGGTAAAGGTTGAAGGGGGAATCCAAGGATATATCAGAGATGTGCATGATGATTTGGAACAGGGTTATTAATCCATCTTCTATGAAATCGTGGGATTATATAAGAAATTATTATCCTGGAGATTTTAAAATAAAACCTACCTAATTATAGAAGTGATTTGAACGTAAGGAAATTGTAAGAAATGCATAAGAAAAAAGAAATTTTTATTGTATAGGATACAAATATAGAGAAGCACAAAAGAGGGAGGATAAATAGGATTTATTCATACGAAAATCAACTAGTAATAAGCGCATTCTAAATAAAAAAATCATTTATGGTATTAACATACATGTGAAAAATAGAGGTTTTACCGCTTGTTACGACAGAATGGTGCTTGTAAAAATAATTAATATGAAGATGATTTCTGTGTAATTAGTAAGAAATAATATACAACCGCCGATACCATATGAATAGAGGGGAAGAGTGTCTTATTAAAATATATAATTAACTCCCATTTGCAGATTTAGCACTTTTCATTGCCCGAACTCTTTATTATATCTAACACCAACCGCAATGATAAAAACAGGTTCCACTCAAAATATACTTAGTTCATTACAAATAAGTACTCAACGAGATCGTACCTCTGTCGAACAAGCAATGTGAGATACATTGCAACTTGAATACCCAGGGATACTCGCTAAAACTTCCGAGGGTAGAAACATGTGGGGTATGCAGCTGGTGTAGCGGATATAAGAACTAAGAAACCCATGAAAACAGATTTTTGCTTTTGTATTGGAAGTGTACCGACTTAAACAAATTATTTTCTTATTTGCTTAGTGGCAAATTACAGAAAGAACAGCAACTAAAACAAATATTCACTACAGTTTCTACAGGAAAGGGAGGAATCAATAGATATGGTCTAGGAATCTATGAAATTAAACTGCCTAACGTTGTCTCGATAGGGGGACATACAGGTGTTATTCCAGGATTTAATACTTTTGCTGGAGGGACACATATGTTGACGGCAATTTGAACAATATGGGTAGAACTGAGAATCCTGGTCTTTTTAAAAGTATTTTACTTGTTGAATTTAGACAGTAGGGATAAAGACGGAATAGTAGTTTATGTGATGTTTGTAATTGAACAAATAAAAGATGAAATCAATCATTTATCTAAGGAGGCATTTTTCTTATGGAAAATAAATTATCTGGGGTGTTAGCCGCTACTTTGGCTCTAACGATGAGTCTACCAACAGGAGCGATAGCCTCTTCTAGCAGTAAGACTCCGGTTGTATCTAGCCAAGAAGTTGGAAGCAAAGATTTGGAGAAGATTGCTGCAGAGAACGCTGAACTACTCACGAAGTCCTATGAGACTACTAGCGTGCAGTATGCGCTGATTGATAATGGTAAACTTATTTTGTCGGGGCAGACAGGCAAGAACGACATAGAAGGGAAAGAGCCACTAACCAAAGATACTCTATACGGAATTGGTTCAACCAGTAAAGTATATACAGCTGCGGCTGTTATGAAACTAGTAGACGAAGGAAAAGTTGATTTGGATTCCCCTGTTGCCCGCTATATTCCTGAGTTCAAAATGAAAGATAAACGATATAAGCGCATCACACCGCGTATGCTGTTGAATCACTCCTCGGGTTTGCAAGGTTCCACGTACAATAATGTATTTTTATTTAAAGATAATGATGCTTATGCCCATGATATCTTGTTGCAGCAATTGTCCAACCAAAACTTGAAGGCAGACCCTGGTGCGTTCTCAGTATATTGTAATGATGGTTTTACGCTGGCTGAGATCTTAGTAGAGAGAGTCAGTGGTATGAGTTTTACTGAATTTCTACATCAAAAGTTTACAGAGCCATTAAAACTGAATCATACGATAACATCACAAAACAAATGGGAAGACGAAAAGCGGGCTGGACAGTATTCTCCGAAATACCAGGGACAGCTTCCAAGTGAAATGGTAAATGCGATTGGTACGGGAGGAATCTCTTCTACTGCAGAAGATGTGGTGCGATTCTCACAAATATTTATGGGACAGGGAAAAGAAATTCTCTCTAATAAAGCAGTCAAGGCGATGGAACAAGAAGAATATAAAAGAGGTATGTGGCCGGAAGATAGCGAAAACGTGTTCAACTATGGTCTTGGCTGGGATAGTGTGAAACTATACCCATTTAGTGAATATGGGATAAAAGCGTTGACTAAGGGTGGGGATACGGTACTGCAACATGCCACATTGGTCGTGCTTCCAGAACAGAAGATGGCAGCAGCTGTATTGTCCTCCGGCGGCTCCAGCACGACAAATCAACTGTTGGCAAACAAATTACTGTTAGCTAGGCTTAAAGAGAAAGGGACAATTAAGGATATAAAACCAGATAAATCCTTCGGCAAGCCAGTCAAGGCTAAAGTACCTCAAGACGTGGTAAAAAAAGCGGGTTTTTATGGAAATATCCAAAGTCATTTCAAAATAGAAATTACGAAGAAGGGAGAACTGTTTTTACCAACTAAACCGGAAGAAAAATATGTATATACGGCGGATGGAAGCTTTATAAATGAGAAGGGTACCTCCAGGCTTAACTTCGTTACTGAGAAGAATGGAAAAGTTTATTTGAGAGAGAGCACATATGAATTATCACCGGGATTGGGGCAAAATGTGCTGACTCACTATTTAGCCCAGAAATTAGAAAACAATGTGTTACCGAAGAAAACAGCTGCTACATGGGCGAAGCGCGAGGGCGGCAAGTTCTACCTCGTTAACGAAAAATTTAATTCTATAAACTATCTAGGAAAGCTAATACCTCTTAACACACAAATTACGCTCAAAGATGGCTATTGGGACGGCAAAAAAATTACAGGTCCGAATACGGCGACGCATCAAATTCAGATTCCCGTGATGAATGGGAGGGATACAAAGGAAGCTCATTTCTATACAGAGGATGGTAATGAATATATGGAGATGGCCAGCTTTTTATACGTCAGTGAATCTAACGTAACATCCCTTGATACAGGTCAATTATCGAAAGTTACACTGCAAAAAAATGGGCATGCGAAATGGTTTACAATCCCGCAAGAGGCAGCAGGGAAAACGATGACTGTGGAGTTGCCATCAGGAAGTTCATTCGCGGTGTATGATGAGAATGGCATATGCGTCAATTTTACGGTTGTTAGTGACAACAACACAGTGAAACTACCAGAGAACGGGACGGTTGTATTTGCTGGCGCACCGAACTCAGAATTTACAATTGCGTTGAACTAACTACAATTTAAGATGACCTTTAACAAAACCAGTAAGGCACAGAAAAGATGTGTTACTGGTTTTGTTTGTATTTATGCATTCTCAATGAAAAAACTTAAATAATACCATGCTTAAGCACTTTGAACTCCCCAAAATTCTGATATTTTTGGTCCTATGCCAATTAATTCATCTCCACCTACTCACTTCGCGTTCCTTGAAGAAGGAGTCTCCTTGGCTAAAATGATAAAATTATCGATAAGATTGGCACTTTTTTATGTAACCAATAATGTACCGCTATCATTTCTACTTAAGAAATTAATAATCTAAAAACGAAAGAGCTATCTTGTTACAAGTTAGCACAAAATTTTGTTCTGGGAGGGAGTTGCATTTTCTTAGTTTGATAGTGATGTGACGGTACCCCATATATGTTTCATTGACTTTATAGGGGGCATTTAGTTGTTTTAGATCATGTCGGATTCTTTTGTCCAAGACTGATGAATCCAACGAATAATTGTTATAGAAGTAATGGATAAGTTCCGTTACTCTAACGTTTTCAACAAGTTATGGAAACTTAATATTGATGTAGCGGTAGTACATAATAGTTATTTGGAAAATTACCACTTATGACTATATATAATAATTAACTTTCCTCTATATGGATATGCAATTTTACATATCCATATAGAGGAAGAAATAAGTGAAGAGTACTAAAAATTATACTGAAATAATTTTTTAGGGATGAAAATTCACCTAGTTAAATTAAATCGGGTACCTTTTTATCAGCATTATTAAATTATAATTATTTTAATTATAGTAGTGAAGTTGCATAGCAATTTTAGAAGTATAGTATTTTAATTTGTACACATATTAAAAAATTAAGATAAAAAAATAAAAAAGGACAAAATTATACAAAAAACTACAAAATTTTACTATATACGCACTTGAAATTTGATGTTTTAATAAGGGCACAAGATGTTAGTTGCATTTTAAGACATATAAAATCAGGATTATTTTCGTATATGTCTTTTATGTAATGACTTAGGGATTAAGTTTATAGTAGGGCATTATGTACAAATGTTTACAATCTATATTTATATTCCTAAAAAAACATCTTTAAAACAGTCTATATAGATTAATAGTTATAATGTTAGATTTCAAGTTAATTAAAATTTAGTCCAACTATTTTATCAAAAGACACCAATAAATGGGAGGGATCACCATGAAAAAAGCGTTAGTCGCAGGGTTATTAGTTACAGCAGTATCTACAAGTTGCTTCTCACCTGTAAATACTTTTGCAGAAAGTAATACAACTTATTTACAACCAAGTAGTATACTTGGACCCGCTATGGATAGGTTATCAAATTCGATTACGAATTTAGGATCACAGACGCCATTAATTCAAGGATATGGGCTAATCATATTACAGCAACCAGATCTTGATGTAAGTACTATATATGGAATAACTACTGATCAAGGCACTATAAGAAACCATGTTCGAGACTACCTGGATATAAATAACCACAAATTATCCGTTGTAAATCAAGACATACAGAGTTTCGGAATAAGATTTGCAAATTATTACAATAAATTAGTTGAACTAGCTGGAAAAATGAATGAAGATCCGGAAGCAAAAGCATTATTTGTACGTATTTTTAACTTACTTCAAGGTGACGTGCAAAAAATTCAGTATAATATGAAAATAACTTCAGAAGACTTAAACAATTCTAAAAACGAATTGGCTGAAGATAGTAAAAATTTTTCTAGTAAAGTTAGCAGAGCGTTTGAATCTTATAAGGGTTCAGACGGAGACATTGAAAAATTAAGAACGGAAATGGGACAACTTAATGCAGGCATTCAAGAAGATTTTGAAAAACTTCTAGCTCTACCAAAAGAAAATCTAGACGGTTCTTTAAATATTACAAAGTCGGTTATTAATATTTTAAAAGACGGAGTTAAGGATAAAACTGTAGACGTGTCTAATTTGGAAGCGATTTATAACCAATATGGACAACTCAAAAATGATAAAGTAACAGAACTGAATAAAGCTATTGCTCAAAAGCAACAGAAACTAATTCAATTGGTACAAAATTTATCGAATATTGAAGTGCAAGCAACTCAAATGACACTTATTGAGCAGCAATTAAATAACTTTACAAGAACAGTTAAAAAGCAAACTCAGAGTTTTGACAATCTAGTAAGTAGTTGGTACACCTTTAATAACATAATGATTGAAACAGGGACAAGTCTTAATACTGGTGTGAAAATAGATTCTAATTCATTACAAGCACGATTAAAAGAGCTTAAACAGTTTACGGATGAATTGAAAAAACAAACAACGGAATATCAAGAGAGTGTTACAAAAATAAAAGTAACAGGATGAAATTTGTAGAATTCAGAACAATAATTCTTAATAATGTAAGGAGAGAAAAATGTGATGAAAAAACCTTATAAAGTAATGGCTTTATCTACATTAATAGCAACAATCGTAGCGGGTGGCATTATGCCATCATATGCCTCGGCAGAGGAACCAGCACCTATTTATGCAAATCAAGACCTTAAATACCCTAGTTATTACCTTGGACCAACAGGGCTTGATCATGCGATGAAGGAAACTAAATCCAATATGTTGGTAATGGACCTGTATGCTTTAACTATTCTTAAACAAGCAGATATTAATTTGGATGGTTTACCTTCAGTTGGCGATAAGTTAAAAACAGACATTAAAGCCAACCAAAATCTTACTAGAGAAAATGCAACATACTGGTTAAATAATTTGAAATCAGGGATAGTTACAACGAATCAAAATATTATCAGTTATGATACAAAATTCCAAAATTATTCTCGTTATTTATTACAATATAAAAATGATCCAGTCAAACTAACAGCTTTGCTTACAAAGTTGAATGGTGAAATTTCACAGAATAAAGATCAAGTGACCAAATTAGTGGAGGATTTAAAAAACTTTCGCGGCAAATTAGAAAAAGATACACAAAATTTAAAAGGGAATGCTGAAGGCATCGTAAATATTTTAACTGGTCAAGAAGCTGGAATTCCACTGTTTCAGAAACAAATCGAAACAAATAAAGCATTAATCGATGAGAATAACAAAATTTATATTGCATCGTCGGTTGCAACTGCTGCTGGTGCATATTTAATTCTTTCACCTTTTGCGCCCATTGGTGCACCTATATTAGGAGGTGGGATATACGGAGTAGTTTCATCGCAGCAGCAGATAATCAAGGCACAAGAAGAAATTATAACGCTAACACAAAATATTTCAATGGCGCAACTACAGTCAGCTAGGTTAACGATAGTGCAAAGTGATATTAAAAATTTAACAGATACAATTGATAAAGCTATTGTTTCTCTTGAAAATATAAAGACTGCGTGGGATGGAATGGGAACAAAATATGAAGCATTGATTAAGAGTGCTAAAGCTGTTGATCCAGAATTCCTTGCTATGGATATAACAGCAGATCTGGATACAGCGAAGGATAATTGGGAGCAGATTAGAAAGTATGCTGAAAATATTCAAAGTAGTGAGATTTCATTCTTGAATAAATAATATTACATCAAGAAATTGCCGAAGTAATGAAAAATATAATATACTGAGTTTCTCTTTTGAAGAACACATAATGTGAGTCTCCTGTTCAAGTTTGAGCAGGAGACTTCCTATATAGTTATGAAACTTAATAAAGATTATAGAATAAGAAAGTACGAGAATCTCTATTTTAATATGTTGTTTTATTTACAATAATCGTAATTCATTTGAAGTAAAGAATAGAAGCTTATGAATTTAATAAAATATGTGATGCATGTGAAAGAGTAGGTGAAAAAGATGAATAAGAATTTATATAAGAAAATTATTTTGTCAACAATCATTACGGGAATGGCAGCGAGTAATGTAATTCCACTTCATACTTTGGCAGCAGAACAAACTGTGTCCCAACAGCAAGAAAGTTTGAAGAACTATTCCCTTGGTCCAGGTGAATTTAAAGAAGTAATGGGAAAAATGGTGGCAAATATCCTTACAATGGACTCATATGCCAATACAATCAGTAATCAACAGCTGACAGATTTAAGTAAAATAAGTTCTATAAATGGTGATTTACAAGCAAACATGATTAAGCATCAACGGGATGCAATAGAGAATGCCGACTTTTGGTTCATGTATTTGAAAACTCGTATTATGTACACGCATCAGAATATTGTAAATTATAATGATACGTTTCAAGCAAGTTATAAGCTTTTACTAACTGCTATAGAGCAAAAAGATACAGAGAAATTAAAATATGAACTAGAAAATTTGTACAATAGTATTTTGTACAATAGTCAAAAATTAGATGTACTGTTAGAAAAATTGAAAAATTTTCAAGGTGAAATAGCAGAAAATACAAGAAATTTCAAAGAAGATTTTAATCAATTGGAGAATATTCTAGAAAGTACGAACGCTGGTATTCCGCTTCTACAACAACGAATTGAGAATTGTAATAATACAATTAAAGAAAACTATGATAAACGTGGTGGCTATATAGCTTTATCTGTATTTATGCCTCCGATTGGTATACCATTGATTGTCACTACTGACAAGAATATCGCATCTGCACAACAAGAAATAGAACAATTAAAGTCCAGAATTTCTGGAGCAGAGGCAGAAGTAGTTATTTTGACTGATGCCAAAAATAAAACGGAACATATGGCTGCAACAGTTGGTACAGCTGTTACTGCTCTTGAAAATATAAAGACTCAGTGGGGGACAGTGGAGAAAAAATATAAATCATTGATTGACAGTGTTGACAACATTAGTCTAGACTTGTTTGATGAGATTATAAGAGCAGATCTGAATACAGCAAAGGATAATTGGCAGGACCTTAAAAATTATACGGATAAATTATATGAAGGTGCTAAGATTGCACAAAATAAATAGATTGTACAAATAGGAGAACCGCAAATAGGACCGGATTGCAACTGAATACTTATAAAATAACAAAATTAAATAATAAAAGCTTATCGCAAACTACAAGAAGAATAAGATGGAAAAATGGCATTATTATGCTTTATAGTTTATTATTTCCACTTATTGGAGAGGTAAACTTTGAGATTAGAAAACAGCAAATTGTGGCTGTATGTTCAATTTAGACGTAATTTTATTTGAACATTGTTTTTGCTTTTAAATGGAGTTTATTCAAATTGATACTAATAAATTTGATATATAATCATAGAAAAGAGTGTGTTTTGAAAAAAGTTAATCAAAACACGCTCTTAATATTTTCAGTTAGTTGATTCTTTTATAAAAAAGTTTAATCCTATTCTACTTATAATGCTCCACTATCAGATTTTTTTCTTTAATAAGTCTACAAGTCATTGTGGAGAATTCAAGTACTTACAAAGAATATTTAGCTAACTGTTCACCCCAAGCTGATAACTCTGTTTCAATAAATCCTGCTTTTTTATATACAAATTTAGCTGTAAGGTTTTCAGGAGCATATCCAATCATTATTATAGAAATGTTTGCGTTATTATTTCTTTTTATCTCATCAATAACTAGATATATAGCTTGTTTTCCTATACCTTTTCCTTGAAATTTTTCATCAATCATAAGTCTATAAATCCAATAATTTTTATCATCAGGGTCTATCCCAAACATAGTAAACCCTATCATTTTCTCATCAAAATAAATACCTTTTGCATAGAAATTAGCTAGAAATTGAACTTCTGCAATAGAATAAAGGTTGGATGCAATAAATGTTTGTTGTTCTTTTTTAACAGAAAGTCTAATTGCTTCTTTCCAATTACTTTTGTCAATAGCCTTTAAATAAATTTTCTTCAATCTGATACTCTCCTTCCAATATTGAGGAGGAACCACGTAGTTTATGGGCTAGTGATACGTTATCCTCTTGTTTTTTTGCTCAATGAAATAGAAATATTTTCTCATTGACAACGCCTCCTTAAAGGTACAAATTAAAACACATTATTATAATCGATATAATTATATTCTTTCCGCTATAAATTATTTTCCTGTTGAAAATATCCTATTTTTCTATCTAATTTATCCAAGGTATATGATACCAAATATCGGGAGAATCTCTTTGCAAACAATTATATTTCACCTTGAATAAAGAATGACGTTTTTTGTTTTGGAGAAGAATATGATTTTTAACTTGATAGCAGTGTGTCTGTACACTATTGTCATCAACCTATTATTCTATGATTTTTGTTTTTATTTACTTATATTTTCATTGTTACTGAACTCTACTTCAGTAAAAGTTTGTTTATACCCTAGATTGCCTCGTGTGAAAATAAGAATAAGTAAAGCGACAAATCCCAATCCTATCACTACAAATATATCCGTATTCTTTAAAACAGGGTTGGTGGAATGAGTTTGTACTAAACTAAACGTATTTACGCTCGCATGAATTAGCATGACAATAAATAAGTTACCGTGATTGCAGTTATAGACCCAAGTAAGAATAATTGAGATCGGCAAACATAGTAAAATAAAAATTGGTAAATGAATATATAGAAGAGAAAGGTCAGAACCCGGGCCACCCCTTTGTGCAGCCGTTAAGAAATGTGGAAGATGCCAAAAAGTCCACAAAACACTAAGTAGTAATGTAGCTTTTAACGGTCCCAATTTTGATTGTAATCGAGGCAGAGCGAAACCACGCCATCCGATTTCCTCGGGTAGAGGCCCACCGAGAAAGAAAATTGCTACAAAAGAGAAGAGATAGGTTATAAAAAATTCAAAATTAAGGTTACGGAAAGTAGGTATCTCTCCATTTACTATAACCATCCCCAGAAACATTGCAGCTGGGATAACGATGAGGGTAAACAAGTACTACTTCAAACCGACCTTAGTAGTTAGAATGATGTTTCTAATTTTTTCCATGACTCTTTGCCTTCAAGAATCCGGAACATAATACACGCTGCTAGCATAGGACCTACAAATGCATGGCATAAAAGAAAAGATTAAACACTTTTGTTTTCGGGAAAATACCCCATTGTGACAAGATAAATGGAATTAATACAACCCACGAGAATACATATGCCATAAAAAAAAATGAAGTTAACGGATAGAATTCCAAATACCTTCTCAAACCTGTTGATGAATTTTTTGATTTTGTTAAATAATTCAACACAATCACCTCTTCATTTATATAAACCTGCATACGTGCTAATTCTACATGTTTTGATAAAGAACCTTTTTGCTGTAATAATGTTCAGTTTTTTGTAAGAAAGGAGCGATACGTTACCAAAGAAATGTAGAAATCTTTTTACAGAAAATCACCTAACATTGAGTTAACTAGCTTTTGACATTAATCGAATTTTTGATATGTCCTCAATCGAATAATGTTCACTAAGATTTAGTTGGAGCCATTCGTACTAAAAAATCTACAGAAACACTTCATTTTTATAGAAAGTACCTTTCTGTTACATGATGATCCAAAAAATATACATTTGCAGCCGGCATCCATCTTTGGCTCTTGATTTCCTGTCCCCTGACGTCCCATCACTTCTATTTCATACTTCTCTAACTAGAATTTAGAAGTCTTTAAAAACTTGAAATCCGCACCAAAAGCTCAATACAATTCGTAAATAATTTGATTATAGAACTATTTTTCTGTGGCAAAATAAAGCAAGGCTATGGTCGGAAAAGCGATTCCTATCCATAATGTTAGATTCCATCCTCCTAAGGCATATGCCCATCCTCCAATAAAGGATCCAACAGCACCTCCTAAAAAGAAAATAGCCATAAATAGCCCGTTTAATCGACTACGAATTTCTGGACTCAACGAGAAAATTAAACGTTGGCTAAGCACAAGGTTTGCAGATACTCCCATGTCTAACAGAATTGCAGCAATTACTAAAACAGCTATTCCGATGGGCGAACTACTTTGAATAATAAGTGGTAGTAATAAAGAAATAATAACAACAGTGAGAGCTATCCCAGTGGCGGGTCGTGTCCAGCCAAGATCAGCTAGACGACCACCTATTGGAGCGGCTATTGCACCTGTAATTCCGACAAGTGCATATAATGCTATAGCAGTCTGAGAAAAATGAAAAGCAGGACTAGATAATAATAATAATGGAACAGTGGTCCAGAATAAACTAAAAGCCCCAAATACACAAGCATGATAAATGGCGCGACGGCGTAAAATTGGAGTAGTTCGTAGTAGTTGCCACATTGAATTAAGTAAGGTGGTATAATTTGTTTTTGCCTTTGGTTTCCTAGTAGGGAGTACTTTCGATAATACAAATGCCAAAACAATAATTACAGTAGCAGATAAAGCAAATATTGCATTCCATCCCCACATACCGGCTACTAAACTAGATATCGGTCGCGCAAGCATAATACCTAATAACAGACCACTCATGACGTTGCCAACTACGCGACCGCGTACATTTTCAGATGAAAGATATGATACAAGAGGTACGAGCACTTGCGCTGCGACCGAACCCAGTCCGATAAAGAATGAAGCAATTAACAACAAGGTTGCGCTTTTTACAAAAACCATATAAATGAGTGCAAATGCACTTGAAAATAACAATATAAGTATCAATTTTTTATTCTCAACAATATCCCCCAAAGGCACAAGAAATAGTAAGCCAACAACATATCCAATTTGAGTTAGCGTTACAATTAATCCAGCGCTACTATTAGAAAGCCCAATTTCATTACTAATTACCCCAATTAAAGGCTGCGCATAATAAAGATTAGCCACGATGATACCACATGCAGTTGCCAGAAGAATGATTAAACCCGATGAAATTTCCTTATCTGTGAAAATAAATTAGACCATAATTGAATATATATAGGGGGGGAATCTGCTGCACAAACTAAGATAACAATGTCCTCAGGGAATATCTCTAATAAATCTTCTACACTATTTATGCGTTTTGTGAAACCTGTTATAGAAATCTCATCAGTGAAATCTTTGATATTATTTATAGCTGATTTCACTTTATATTCACCTATATCAGATAATTTATATAAAAATTACCTATTCAAATTTTTATATTTAATTTTATCAGGATTTACTACATAAATAGTATTTACGCCTAACCCTGCCAATTGTAACAATAAATTACTTCCCAGTCCCCCAAGACCAATAATCCCAATTTTTAATTCTTGTAATTCTTTTAAAATGTTCCCTGCTGGATTATCCATAGAAGAAAAGTTTGAAAAGAAATGAAGATTTGTTAAATGTCGATTATTATCTATAATAGGATTAGGTAAGCACTGTTCTATATGACCGTAATTAGTTAAATCTTTGATAGTATCCCATACATCTTGTTTGGTTAATGAAGGGAATTTAGAGTGTAATATTTTAAAAATTTCTGTCACGCTCTTATTTCCATCTAATAAATTAAGAAGTTCTTTAAGAAAACCATCGCTATCTTTCAATACACTCATAAAATTTCGATCTTTGCCAATAATAATTTCTGTATCACTTATATAAGTGACAGGATGTATATCTTTTATTTTATAAAACATGATAAAAACCACCTCAATATATAAGATTTAAAAAAGGTGCTTTAAGAATTAAATTCTAAAACACCTTTTTTAAATCTTATGTTCCTCCAGTAGTACCTCCAAAAATCCAATCCCAAATACCTGATCTTTGATCAATTCTTTCAATATCGATTTTATTCATGTGAACTATTCACCTGCCTTCATGTAAATAACACCATTTTTAACTTTATCTTCCAATATAGAACAAATATAAGAGTTCAATATTTAGGGTAGTGAAGTATAGGGTTTGTTTGTAAAATATTGAAATTAAGAGGAAGCGTAAAAAATTTTACTAGGAAATGTCATATGTTTATTAAAAACCGTTGAAAATATAGAATAAATTTGAAGTAAACTAGAGAATTTTGATAAACGCTTTAAGCAATTAATGAAAAATGCCTCCTGTATTTATACAGGAGGCATTCTTTTAGCCTTTTTTCAATAGAACTGTCTATTTTAATATTATATTTTTTAATGGAGTTTTAATAGGGGATTTATATCTTATCGGATATAAAACTAGACTCATTGGAATTTTAAATTTTATGTGGAAATGGCTACATTGTTTAGTATCACCGCAACTATCATGTATATCTACTAATAACCCCATTTTTATAAAATTGATAAAGCTAGTTACCTTCCATTGTAGTTTTTTCATTGTTGGTTTATTATTTAGTTCCTGGCAGCCAGAGAGCGAAGTACATGTATGCTTCTAGATACGACCATTATTGTGTAGTTGATATAGATAGTTTTCATCAGCTGTGAAATCAAAAGGTGCTGAGTTAATGTCTATCAATTGTTATTGCGGAAATTGTGAGGAAGGAGGTGGAGTAAGCAGCAGAAATTGCTATGCCTTTTGGAAGATTACTGACCAAGAACGCGTTCCGTTTTGTGATACAGAAGTCGCAACTCCAAAGTAATTAAAATCTGGGGTTAAAATCTGCGCCCTATGCCCAAAGGTGCTGATATTCATCCACCAGTTTATTGCCTCTTTAGCAGTTCCAGGTTGGCCGCAATAAAGGATCCAACCAAGTTTTAATCCCGAAATACCTGCGTCTTTTAACATTTTACCCTCGTCTCCGTTGAAGGTAGGGCTGTAATGTTGACAAATTCCAGTAGTAGCTACGTCATGTACTTTTAATTGGGTTACTTGAGTTATGCGGTTATTTATAGATAAAGGTTTTAGTCCTACTTTTTGTCTTGCTTGATTAAGAAGATTTATCATTCGAGTTACTTCAGGATCAATTTGCCTGAAATACTCATTATAATAATCATAAGGAGATTGATTATATCTATTAAGATAATGGTACAGAATAGGTTCAAACATGAATTCACCTCCCAATTTAGATGAATTAATCATATATGTTATGTTTAATTTTGGAATGTAGTAAATTGTCCATTAATAAAAAAGTCCTGAGTAAAAACCCTCATTAATTATTTTATTCTAAACGTGTGCCACTACATGCTAAAACAAAAAGACTAGAAGCAACTGGAAAAACAACATGAATTCATTGGTCTGGTACAGGATGTAATGGATCATTTTGAACATAATCCTATGGTCCATTATCAATCGATATATAATGAAAAGTTTTTCCTAGTGGATGTTTTTCCTTTATGATTTGAAAACCTATTGATGTGATTTAAGTTTCATGAAAAGCTATATATCTAAAATAGGAGGCTTAATACCGTTAAGGAGATCCCAAGAACTTAATCCGAAAGAATATTCGAAATGCGGATAATCAACTATGCTAGTAAAATGCCCACCCCAACTTAAACCAAGTTTTTCTCCTATATACCCCATTTGTTTGAATTTTTTGATGTCCCCCCAAGGGATAGAATTATTTATATATGGCGCAGCATCAAAGGCTAATCCCCAGTTGTGATATGATTCCCCGCCTCTAGCGTTTGTTACCTTTTTACCAAGTTTCCATCTTCCTAAAGAAAATAACTGATCCTGTTCACTCCAACTTCTAAACACTGAATATATTCGAACATCTAAACCATTAGCTTTCGTTAATTCTAGAAACTCTTTAGCTAACATCTTAACAAATGGGTGTAAGGAGTTTAAGTGACTAGAGCTAGCATAAAATTCATTTTTAGAATTAGGGTTAAATAATCTGTGGCGTGTTCTAGGTGTAATATCTCCAGAAAGGTATAAATTTTGCTTCTTTTGGTATTCTTGTGTGGATTGAATAGTTGATATACCGAATATTCCATCAAGTTGTCCCGAATAAACGCCTTCAGTTTGCAGCTTTTTTTGTATTAATATTACGTTCTCAAACAATGATTTCCAAGTTTTCATTTCTACAATTCCATTTGGATTTAATTTAGTTTTCTCTTGAAAAATTTTTGTGTATTTATTTGTCTTTTCATCAAAAAAACCAGTAATAGCAAGTTTTTCATAGTATACTCCCAAACCGCTTAGATTTAATTGAAGAATTGTTACATAATATCCTGTAGAACCTAATTTAATAGTGGGTAAATTCTCCATATGTCACCTCTGGATTTTAGAATGCTGTTACTTATTTATAGATGATTTAAACTTTAATATGACAGACACCTGTAGTAAAAGAAGAAATAGCAAATGTTTTCTGTTATATTTACATGGTTTTCAAAAGTAACATTTTTGTAATTAAATTTGTTTTAAAGTGAAAATTACTATATTCAATAGTTATAAATAGTTTTTTGCTATTTTCTAAATATAGACTTAAGAGAGGTAATCTATAAAAATTTTTTTATAAATTAATCTAAATCTTCTATTCAAAAATTTCTTTGTAAAAGACAAATATAGTTTTGAATTACATTAAGTTATCTTTATAAATAAGGTTATTTAATTTATATAGTATGTAGCAAAAGTATAACTATATTAACCTTTTGGATCGAAGGGATATTTCGGATAGACTAGCAGAAGAGGGTGAAGTTTTAATAGAGTTGTCCATATGTAATTTTTGAAAATTTTAGAGAAACTTTAGATAAAATAGGCAATTATATGATTTCCAAAAAATAGAGTTGAGCATAATATCTTGGATAAAGGGCCTTTTTTATTTTGTTTATATACGAAAGTTTTAATGTAAATAGGATTTTAAAGAGAGGAGAGATGAATTTGTATAATTCACATCCATATTTTTCAGGGAGTTCGAAACCACCATATTCTATAGCAAGGGCGAGTGATGAAAGACAGGAAGCTTCTTTTCGGCAACCAAGTGGCAAAATATTTGCAAAAATATATGAAAAAGACACGGAAAGGCCAATTAAGGGTGTAAAAGTATTAATTTATAAAATGACAAATGAAGGGCGTATCATAGCATCCCGCCAAAGTGATGTTATTACTTTATTTACAAATGAATTCGGTGAAACTAATACAGTTGCATTACCTACACCCTCTAAAGAGAATGCGACTGATCCTTTAGGTTCTAAACCGTATTCTGAGTATGCTATATCCATCGAGGCTGCAGGTTATGCACCTGTAGTACTGCGTGGTACGCAAATTTTTGAAGATATTACAGCTGTTCAAAAAATGGAGCTTATCCCCATTAGTGGAGCAGACGGACGGGATACTGTTGAAATAATTGATATTCCGGAACATACATTAATCGGACAATATCCTCAGCAGGAATCTCAACAAGAACTGCAAAAAGAACTTGAGAAACAACAAGAGACAAGAGAAGATGTTGATAAGGATGTTGTAATACCTGAATTTGTTATCGTTCATGCTGGTCATCCTAATACGCCTGCTCCAAGATATAAGGTGAGATTTAAAGATTATGTGAAAAATGTGCTTGCTTCTGAGGTTTATCCGAATTGGAAAAAAGATGCGTTGTTAGCCAATGCACTCTGTATAATGACCTTTACATTAAACCGAATTTATGTAAATCCTTATAAAGGAAAAGGGTTCACCATCACAAGTAGTACACAGTTTGATCAAATGTATGTTCACGGAAGAAATACTTATGAAGAAACCGATGAGGCAGTGGAGGAGGTATTTAAACAATATCTTGCAAAACATGGAGAAAATTCACCGTTTTTTACACAATATCGAAGTGGTAAAAAACAAACTTGTTTATTAACAAATCGACCAGGCATGCTTTATCAATGGGGAACAGCTTGCTTAGCTAGTAAAGGAATGAATTATATAGAGATTTTGAAATACTTTTATAAAAACATCGAAGTCCGTTTAGCTGAATTTATTCAAGTAATTGATTCATTCCCGGGATATAATTTAAAGCCAGGAGATCAAAATGCTGCTGTTCAAACTATTCAAAAGTATTTATACCATATTAGATTAAGATATACAGACATTCCTGAAGTAAGAGTAAACGGTATGTTTGATTCAAATACAGCAAATGCAGTTAAAGTTTTTCAAAAACAGTTTCGAATTCCTGAAAATGGAATTGTGGATGAGGTAACTTGGAATAAACTAAATGATATGTATGTGTATGTTACAAATTTACCGGGAATTTATCCTATTTTGCAGAATGGTAGTCAAGGGGAAAGTGTAAGAAAATTACAAAATTTATTAAAGAAATACGGTTTTTACGAAGGGGCATCAGACGGGACTTTTGGACTTGGAACAGAAAAATCAGTGAAAGAATTTCAGAAGATTAAAAGTTTTACAGTTACAGGAATTGTGCGTAAAGAACTATGGATAATTCTTGAAGAGATACAATATACTGTGGGAACTTCCCGGACGTCTTTAACGAATAATTCAATTCCACAGCAAACTAATACAGGATTAAATGTTAAAACACAAATGCCTTCACAGTATCTAAAACCAATGTATAATAATTCTTCTTCCATGGAAAATATAATAAATTCGTCCGCTTATCAGCAATCTCAATCATTTTACAATAATAATAGGTACTATCCATTTCCTTAATTATCGGATGCTTCAAAAGTATCAAGAAGTGAAAAAATCAACAAAGATAGAAGGGAGACGAATAGATTTGAATGAAAATTCTTCTTATCCATTGGAGTTAGGACAGCATTTTTATTATCAACCATGTCCATTCTGGAATGGACAACAATCTTATTATGATACACAGAATTTTTATCGTGCATCAACTGGTAAGTTAATTGTATCTGTTTATGAAATGAATACAGATAAACCGATAAAAGGTGCAAAGGTATTCGTTCGTAAGCAAGATGAGAGTAGTCAAATTATTGCCACACTACAAACAAATGACATTGGTTTAACAAGTGTCGTTTCTCTATCAGCTCCTCCTAAAGAATATGCCTCGGATCCTTCAGGTCCTAAACCATATTCAGAATATATCCTTACAATTGAAGCACCTAACTATGGTGTAAAAGTAATTAGAGGTGTACAAATCTTTGCGGGAACTACAGCAAAACAAAGAGTAGATATGCTTCCTGCTAATCGAACAGAAGAGCTGCACTCAATTGAAATTATTGATGTACCTCAGCATACATTAACTAAACAGTATTTAGAAAGACAAATTCAGTCGTCCTTTATTAATCCTTCAGCTTTTTCTTCATATGCGCATAATTTAAATATACCCCAATATATTATAGTTCATGATGGAAATCCTAATGATTCGGCTCCAAGATATAAGGTGGAATTTAGGGAATATATAAAAAACGTAGCTGCTTCAGAACTATACCCTACATGGCCAAAAGAAGCTCTTAGAGCTAATATAATTTGTATAACATCTTTTGTATTAAATCGTATATATAATGCGCATTATTTGGAAAGAGGATTTACAATCAGTAGCACTCCTTCGTTTGATCAATCGTATCATTATGGTAGAAATACATTTTTTGAAATTGATGAGTTAGTTGATGAAATATTTAATCAATACATTACCAAACCATATAGTGTTGAACCGATGTTAATCGTATATAGTAGTGGGATAAGAAATTATCCAAATGAAAGATTTTGTAGATGGGGAAGCAAGTACCTTGCTGATCAAGGGATAGATTATGTTAGTATAATTCGTGCCTTTTATCCACTATCAGAGATTAACTTTTTATAATCAATAAGTAACAATGGAAAGTTAGAAAGGCAACTGAACAGTGTTATTTTTAGAAATAATATTTTGAAGTACTCAAAAAATAAAAAATATAAAACCGTGGAATAAATAATTTCTTCGGTTTTTATTAATTTCTTTAGTTTAATTCAAGTTAAAATTATAAAAAATATTGTTACTTTTATTGGAGTTAATAGAAAGCTACTAGGATTTTTAAGTATTTTTAGCCAAGAAGTCTCCTAGACTCCTTTCTGAAGGAGTGGTGAAGAGGCCTTACCCAGTGAGTAGGTGGGAGATGAATTGGATTCGAACAAGGCATGGCAGGAAGCCACCATAATTGTTCGACATACATAAAGTGTTATTTTATCACCTTTCGAATGTACGTTCTGTTTATAGTGGTTATATACGGAAATGTATTTGAATCAAAAAATGATTAATAAAGCCTATAAGTTTCGTATCTATCCAAATTGAGTACAAGCAATTCTAATTAACAACACGATTGGATGTTCTCTTTTTGTATTCAATCATTTCCTATCCCTATGGGATCACGCATACAAAGAAATATATGGTACATGCTCTGCCAAACTTCCTGCCATGAAGAAAGAGTTTGTTTTGCTAAAAGAAGTGGATAGTATTGCAATTCAGTCGTCTGTTCGCAAACTTGCGGATGCTTCCAGTCAATTATGTTCTTGTTGTGGATATCAAAACAAAGACGTTAAAAATCTAAACCTACGTAAATGAGACTGCCCTTCTTGCTTTACACACCATGATAGGGATGTTAACGCAAGTATCAATTTAAAGAATGAAGCTATAAGGATTCTAACCGTAAGGACTGCGGGAATAGCCTAATTAATTAGAGTTCGATAGAACTCTTTACTTAAGAATCCCTCATTTCTAAACGAAGTGAAAGTGTGGGGTAGTTCAATTCAACATTAATTTGCACAAGTTGATAATCATGCCCTCATTATGAGTTTACTTTGAAAAAGAATATTTAAGTAATTAAGAGAAGTTTACTTAACCTTAAAATAAATAAAAACAATTAATTTGATTACATGAATTTTTTAATATAATTCGAAATCTTTAAGACTGTAAGGATAAAAATTCATATTACCAATGCATTATAAAAATAGAGAAAAGGGCAAAATATAAATAATGTTAAGAAATGTGTACTTAGGAGGATGAAAAATGTCTAATATGGGATTTGAAAAAGATTTACTTTTTAATCAAAACTTAATAGCTTTGCAACAACAGCAAGCCCAGAATCGTTATATTGAACGTTCAAACAAGCGTGAGAACCTGCAGAATGAATTACAGTATAAAAACCCATTAGAAGTAAGTAAACCAGAACGAGCTTTTTTTCGAAAAGCAATTATTAATCCACGAGATGGATTAGCGATAGAGCGTATAATTGGTGCGAGTGATTTATTTCCCATTTCTTATTTTGAAGCAGGACTTAAAGCTGCTAAACCTGTCTGTAGAATCGAGGTTCGGGATCGAATTGGAAGGGTTCGCGGACATGGCACAGGTTTCCTTGTATCGCCTTCTTTGCTACTAACAAATAATCATGTTTTAACAGATGAAGACGATGCATTATTTAGCCTCGCACAATTTGATTATGAATTGGGTTTAGATTTAAAAGAAAAAGAGATAAAAAATTTTCGTTTAGCACCAAATCGTTTCTTTATGACAAATGAGAGACTTGATTTTACATTAGTTGCCGTAGAAGAAACATCTGCTGACGGTACAAAATTGAGTGATTATAACTTTCTACCATTACTATCACGTAAAGGCGGAATATTGGTAGGTGAACACTTATCAATAATTCAGCATCCTTCTGGTGCGCCAAAAATGGTAGCAAATAGAGAGAATAAAATCTTAGACATATTTGATGATTTTATTCATTATGAAACTGATACTGAACCAGGATCTTCTGGATCAGCTGTATATAATGATGAATGGATAGTTATCGCGCTTCATCATGCAGGTGTTCCGGATCCAAAAGATAGTACAAAATATATAGCAAACGAGGGTATACGTATTAGTAGTATAGTTCAGTTTGTTATGAATCAGTTACAAAATTTAAGTGATGATAAGAAGAAACTACTTGATGAGCTTGCAAAAGGGTGGGAATTGGCTGAAGATAATTCTGAAATATTATCTTCAGAGAGTCTAGCTCCAGATTGGTATAAGGGCTCTAAAGGTTATGACTCGAAGTTTTTAGGTGATAATTATGAAGTTCCCCATCCTAAATTACGTTCTGATCTTGAAACAGATGTAGCACTTCTTAAAAATGGGGAGAGAATACTAAATTATACACACTTTTCAATTGTCATGAGTCAATCCCGTCGATTAGCATATTATACTGTAGTTAATCTTGATGGAAATAAGCTTGTAGATCTGGGACGGAATGATAGTTGGGTGTTTGATTCACGGATAGATCAAAAATACCAGTGTGGACCTGAGTTGTACGCTAGAAATGAAATCGACAGAGGGCATCTTGTTCGTAGGTTAGATCCTGTTTGGGGAGACTTAGCCAAGAAAGCAGAAAGAGATACATTCCATTTTACAAATTGTTCTCCTCAACATAAAAACCTTAACCAGAAGACATGGCTGGATTTGGAGGATTATATTTTAGAGAAAGCTTCAAAGTTTAAATTTAAAGCAACAGTTTTTACTGGACCAGTATTTCGTAGTGATGACATAGTTTATCGCGGCGTACAAATACCTGCAGAATTTTGGAAAGTAGCTGTTATGGTTAAGGAAGATGGGAAATTATCAGCTACGGCGTATTTACAATCTCAAAAACATTTAATTGATAATTTAGAAGATGCGTACGGTGCATATAAAACATATCAAGTACCTGTGCTAAAAATTGAAGATTTAACGGGGCTTGATTTTGGAGAATTACGGAATTACGATCCAATTGCTCACGTAGAAGGTCTAATTGGTCATATTATTGAATCACCTGAAGATATAAAAATCTGATTTCTGATATTTTTAAAATGTTTTATCATTTTTTGATAAAATTCCCCCACCTCAATTTGCATAAAGGTGTAATAGTATCTGCAAAGAGGTGGGGGAGACTAAGTAGCGTTCTTTAAGGGTTAAAGGTTCTAAAATATATAGCACATTATATATGGTACTGTATATTAAATCTTATAATGCTGTTGTTAATTTTGATTATCTTAAAAATTAAATTTACTAAACGGGGTAAAAAATGATTCATAATAACTCAAATGATGTAAAGAAAAATGAAGTAGGATTAATACCATTTGAAGTGTTGGAAGTTGTTGATAAAGTTCATGAAATACCTGAAGGTGTACAATTAATAAACGCTCCGGTAGCATGGGATAAAAGTGAAAAAGGAAAAGATATTGTGGTAGCGGTACTAGATACAGGATGTCAAAGCGATCATATTGATTTAAAGGATCGTATTATTGGAGGAAGAAATTTTACTACTGATGATAATAGCAATCCTGATAATTATTTAGATTTAAATGGACATGGAACGCATGTTTCAGGAACAATTGCTGCTACAGAAAATAATAAAGGTGTTTTAGGAGTAGCACCTCAAGCTAAGTTGCTTATTGTAAAAGTATTGGGGGGGGCGGATGGTTCGGGCGTCTATGAATGGATAATAAATGGAATTAATTATGCAGTAAGTTGGAGAGGGCCTAATGGAGAAAAAGTAAGAGTTATTTCCATGTCTTTAGGAGGACCTTATGATGTTCCAGAACTACATCAATCTGTAAGAAATGCGGTGAATAATGGTATATTAGTTGTTTGTGCAGCTGGAAATGAAGGAGATAATAACGGTAATACAGATGAGCTTAGTTATCCAGGTTGCTACCCAGAAGTTGTAGAAGTAGGTGCAGTTGATCTAGAAAAAAAGGTGGCTACATTCAGTAATACGAATAAGAATGTTGATTTAGTTGCACCTGGAGTAGAAATTTTGTCAACTTATATAGGTGGAGGCTATGCAAAATTAAGTGGAACGTCAATGGCAACCCCTCATATTTCAGGGGGTGCTGCATTAATTATTAAACATTGTGAAAATAACAATGAATTTGATAGAACACTATCTGAGAATGAGATTTATGCTCAATTAATTAGACGGACAACGACTCTTAATTATTCTAAACGGTTAGTAGGTAATGGGTTATTAGATTTAGCAAAAGAATAAAATTGAAAGTGCTGAATTGCTTGATATAAAATCAGGATATTGCATTGTCTCAGATAAAAATCATTAAAGATAAGTATGTTCTTTTAACGGAAAAATCAAAGGAATTTATTTGGAGTTCTCAATTCTTGATTATATGTATATTTAGTAGTAATTTTTTATTATAGTATATGAAGAAAATGAATACAAATTGAAATTCAGCCCATGTTTGAGAGGAGATTGAAGGGTAGCTAATATTGTTTCTTTGGATAGTGAGTATCTAAAAGACGAAACAAAAGAAATGAAAAGAAAAAGTATTTAAAATGTTTGAAACGATATCTAATATGAAATTTATTATAGATTTTTTATTCACTATGACTATTCTTTTGTTTAATCAAGGCTAGGACAGGCGTTGGAATTTTTAGAAATTGTAATTTAAAAGCCAAGACGTCAAGGGATGAGTTAAGAATTCATCGGTATAATAAACGGTGGAAAATTACTAACATTTTTAAGAGGAAAATAGTTTCCAATAAAAGTAGTAAACTTTTCAAATGTACAGAAAAAATCTTTCCTAAAAGGCCCTATTCAGTAACCTTTAAGGAAAGATTGAATGTATCTTGTTGATATAAAGTCGAAGTGTGGAATAAGTTAACACATAAATACATGTTTTTAATAGTTTAATTTTTTATTTATTAGAAAGTATGCTTTGTATATAATTTTTTTGTTTTACTGCATACTCTTTGCAACCTCTACAGCTTTAGAAGCATTCACTAATCCGAACCCTGTTGCAACATCATGCCCTGGTTGAGCAGGGTTATTCTGTTGGGAGTGACCTTTTATTACATCTCTAGCAGTTTCTTTTAAAATGTCTCGCAATTGCAATGGAGTTAGTTTTTTATTTACTTGTTTTAATAAAGCACATATTCCGGCTATCTGTGGTGCGGCAGTTGAAGTTCCACTAAAAGCTGCCCACCCATCACTAGGTGAAGTCTCGTCACCTAGTGGATATTTTATTTCAGCTCTTTCACGATCATATTTTTCATCAGGATCGACTGGTAGCATTATATAAGCAGCGATTGGTGGGAGACCACATAAACCACATATATCAGGGACTTGACGGTTTTGGTAAATCTCACTTTTATAACCACTGGCAAATGGTGTTGCTTCCATAGAACCGTCTTTTGCTACAAAAACACCTCCTACAGAAATGACATCTGGATGCATCCCTGGAAATGGTTGTCCTCCATTTCCGCTGGCAAAGATAACTGTAATGCCTTTCTTTACTGCATCCGCTATTTTAACTGCAAAAATGGTTTGTTGGGCTGTTAACGCATTTGGTGGTGTGGGAAATCCCCAACTACAAGTGATAATATCAGGATTTTGTTCTACTGCTTTTTCAAAAGCACCCATTGCCATAAACATGTTCATTTTTACTACAGTTAAATCTACTTCTGGTGCCAAAGAAAAAATATTGGCAGCGCAACCTGTCCCATGCCCCGTTTCGTCATGTATTGGTTCAAAGGTATCAGGACCCAAAATAACTGAATTTATATGGTATTGCCTTGTAAGAAAAAATGGATGTCTATAAAATCCAGAATCAACCATTACAACTTTTATTCCTTTTCCAGTAATCCCAATATCATGCGCTTCTTTTGCTAAGAGAAGTTTAATCAAATCGTGTGGAGGTTCTAGGTAATAATAATCCTTTTTAGGAGGATTAGGAGATATTATTCCAGAGGTATTAGTATTTTCTACGTTTCCCATTGATGGTGTATGTAAAATCGCTTTTTCGTTAATAGCAATGCCCTCTAATACATCTGCTAATTCACTATTTTTTGTATCAATTAAACCTAGCATATTCGAATTTATTGAGTCTAGTATGGTTGTAGATGTTTGTCCTGTTATTTCTGGTACCTTTAGTTCTTTTGCTACAATTTTAGTATGAAAAACTTTTTCGAAAGTTAAAGGGGAAGCAGCAATTGAAATCGATGTTTCTCCTACGTTTAGTACTCTAAATCCATGTTTCTTCAATTTTTCAACAGCATTTTGTATTTTAGATTTATCAGAATAAAATTTTTCAACAGTTGCACTTGTAATGTTTTTTGAAGTTGTGAATATGGATTGACCACCAATGGAGTGAACGGAGGCCTCGGCATAAATTATTCGTGGCAATTCGGATGTAAGTGTATTTTGCATAATAAAACCTTCCTTTAATATAATCCAATTATATTTATTACTTTCACCAATTATAAGATTGCTAAAAGTTAAAAAAACGCTTTTGAGTATCAAAAATATTTTTATCATTTTAGCTAAGAAAACTTATTCCTCTAGAACGCGAAGGATCATCATGGCCCAGTACAGCATGTAGGAGATGAATCGACATCAGATAAAGAATAGTAATGAAACGATAAGGCTCTTAACCGTAAGGGCTGCAGAGATAGCCTGATAAATTAGAGTTCTATCGAACACGTTACTTAGGAATCCCCAGTTCTAAACAAAGTGAAAGAGGGGGAGGTTAATAAAACCTACACGTTATTCACATACTTCCATACCCGAACTAAAGCTTCTACTATTGGATTGATTACATCATTGTCTATAAAGTATGCATTATGAGCTAATGGATTCCAGCTTGTGATTACATTTCCTACATTAATTTCTCTGTCTTCAGTTACAGCTTTTGCATAAGTTTCATCAATATCTCTTAATGGATAACCTAATACATCATCTTTATCATAAAAATTGATCCACTCACCTTGTAACCCTGGATAAAAATCGTTAAGGTTTGCAGAAGGAATATTTATAGGACGATTAAAATTATAGTATCTTAAGCTCCATAGTGGTAATGTTGTTCCTAATGTATAAAATAATGTTAAGGTTTCTCCTTTTTCTAAAGGTGATAAATTATTTTTTTCTAAATCTTTATGATTTACTTTGAATTGTAAATCATAGAAGTAGTTACTTGTAATAACAGAACCTAGACTGTGCGAGATCACACAAAGTGGAGCACTTTCTCCGGCTACATTAACAAGGTCATTTAGATTCTGTTCAATTTTTTCATGTACTCTTTCATAATTCTGCTTGGCTGTTTCTACAGGTTGGTATGCAATTACATCACCCAAATAATGAATAATGAAATCTCTTAAATCATTGAAGTGTAAATTCTTATTCAACACAATTGTCTGAAAAAGTTTATTTTCTCTTTCAGCGAATAGTTCTGCCCAATGTATTGGCTTAAATGCTAACTGTGACGTAGGATCATCAATTATATGATTAAGGTGACTTGCAAATCGTTTTTTTATTTCTTCAATCATTTTATCAGCAAATTCAGCTTTTTGTTCACCTATACCGTGGATTATTGCAACTGCTATTTTTTGCAATATGTTTTCTCTCCTTAGTTATTGTAGATTGATAAAACTTCTAAAATCCTTCATATTTTTTACAACTATTATTGAATATATGTATTAAACAAAAAATACGCTTCTTATGTGATCTCTGAGGAGTTTGCATGAGGGTACTCCTCTTGTGAATTTCGTAGTATAAACGCTCCGGATTTAAAAATATATAACAAAAAAATTTAAAAAAGCTACTAAAAATATACATTTCCAATGGATTTATTTTGAAATAAATCAAATAATTAACTTTGACATTTTTAGAATTGAACCGGCATATATATTGATTATTCGAAAAACAACTAAAAATATTATGAATAGAGAAAGGAGTTATACATGGGAAATTGGTTATATGGAATTTTGTTTAATAATTCAGATGAATTCGTTAGGTGGCTTCAAAGTATACAAATCAAATCAAAACTCTCAAGTATACATATTCATCATACTTACGTACCTAATCATAGTCATTTTAAAGGTAATAATCATCATTACCTACAAAATGAAATGAAAAAATTTCATACAGAAATAAATCATTTTCCTGATATCGCTCAACACATTACTATATTCCCAGATGGTAAAATAATAACAGGACGAAATATAAATAAAAAACCAATTTCCGCCAAAGGTTGTAATGGAAATGATAATGACCATCCATTTATGTTAGAAATGGTAGGGAACTTTGATTTAGGTTTTGACCAATTAAAAGATAAACAATTAGACACTGTAATAAAAATTACACGTTATTTTTATCAAAAAGGTGCAAAAATTCTTTTTCATAGAGAATGTTTAATCAATGGTCTACCACCTAAAAGCTGCCCTGGAACGGGTATAGACAAAAATTGGTTTGTTCATTTAGTTCAATCAAGATACGTATAATTAATATTTGGAATACTATACTAATTATGGTTCTTTAGCATAGTTTTTCAGATGAAGATATACTCTTTAAAGTAGAAATATGGAGAATAAGGCATGAGATATTTTAAAGAAAAATCACCCGAAAAATTTATTTTAGTGGTTGTTGGTTGCTACTGACGTTTTTCTTTAATCTATTACAATGTGTTTGAATTCCTGAAAAAGTGTGTTATTTCAGTTCGCCCAAAAGCCAACATGCTAGGGATTCATGAATATGGCAAACTAATGTATCTAAATTGGAAAGTGAAAAATATACCTGCACAATTATTTTGTCATTTGGAAGAGATTTATTCCAAGGTTAATTGATGGTATTGTTACCTCTATTCTGCAATTGATAAAGATGGACACACATTTGGGATATTTAACTACGTGAAAAACCGGAACACCAGGCCGTCTATGCTTTAATAGAATGATTTGTAAAACATTTAAAAGAACAAACAGTTCTTAATAGAAACAATGCGCCCGCATTCCTTTATGCATATAACAAAGGAAGAAAAATAAGGATTTTTTCAAACTACAATGCACTGTACAATCAAACATTTAAACAACCTTGTTGAACAGGATTATAGACATGGAAAGAGAAGTTTTGCCAAATACACAGTTTTTTAAATCTTCTTCAAAAGGTATCGTGATCGATCATGCTATATCTAAATAAAGGCGAAGTCTTCAAAAAGACTCCGCCTTTTCAATGTTTAAGGAATTTCAACAATTACTTGCTAATTTCTAAACATTGTTTCCTATTTACTTACCCATTTACGCTTTTTGTAATTTTGCAAAACAACCACAAATGGCATATAGATTCAAGTTTATTATAAAAACTTAGATAAATAAAAACTGTAGAAATAATTAAGCTATATGGTTTTTCTGTATATTATTATTAAAAAGTTTGTGTTTGGTTAATTTTGTTAAAAATCTTCTGCTTAAAAAAGGTAAGTGAGTAAGTAGTAAGTTTTTTAATTAATATTTATTTAATTATGCAAAAACTTAAGATAAAATCAATGAAAAATCAATTTTACGGGCATAGTTAGGAAAATCTACAAGGGGGTTTCTATTCCCTTGGGTGTCTTGAATACTTTGATTTCGATGTCGTTCATATATACTTACTGGAAATTCTTCATGCCATTTAAGTAATAATTCAATATCTATATTTTTTTCTTTATCGTTTGTAATTTCATCTGGATATCTTAGTAAAAAGTATAAAGTAGCTCGAGCCACTATGCCTTTAGCATATTCAGGTTCGAATAAATTCTCCTCTAATTTTCCGCACTCTTGTCTAATAATTTTCAGTTCTTTACCTCCTTCATAATCTGAGAAATCATGATAAGGATAGTTACTTCTCAATGAGTTACAGGATGGTTCACATGCGAATAAATGATGTAAATCACCTCTCATTGGTTCCTGTTTATGAAACCATGATTGTGGTACTACATGTTCACAGTTCAGTTTATTGTTTTCTTCAATTCGCTTTTTTTGGGTTTTTAATTCATTTTTTGTTAATGAGTGATTAGCAAGAAGTAAATTTAATTCATTTTTTCGTTTGGTGAGTATTTCAAAGTCTTCAGCAATAATGTCTTCTGGGTTTCGTATCTTCCCTGAGTAGATACTTTTTAATTTTCCGTCTTCTTGCAAATCCACCCAATTATATAAATATTGTGTAGGGTTATACTTAACTGGTTTATGTGTATTTTTTAACAAGGATTGTAATGCTTTGAATAATTCATTTGATTTTAATTCCTCGAAATCAATTGCTGCATAATAGGTTGCTAAAATGTGTTTTTCCAAGTCCAAATCTAAATATTTCCCTGCATCTTTTCCAATAATTTCTTTATTTTTATTAAGTTCATTAAGAAGTTCCACTTGTTCACTTTCTTTCACGAATAAGGTCGAAAAATCATCTTCTGGAATACTCGAATTATTTTTTGTCATAATATATTAGTCCTTTCATAAGAATTTAATAGTTAAGCTTAGATAATTCATTCATTAATTGTGTCCTTCAAAGTTAGATTAAATATATTATTTTAGATAGGTAATTCAATACTTATAGAATAAGGAATTTCACATGCGTATAAAATCCTATTAACACTTATGTGAATTGTAATTTAACAGTAAGAATCTCTGTAACCAAAGGATTTGGTGGTATTAGCTGATAAAATATAATGTTATTTGTATATTCCTTTAATGCATTGTTAATAATTTAATAATAAGATTTAGGTATTTAGACAATAAATAGATTGGATTCTTCCTGTATCAACCTTATTTAATGATCTAAGAGCCATACTGTAACTTGAAAACATAAGTGCATCACGAACATTTGAATGGGATAAACCAAGGGCGAGATTTAACTCATGTTCACCTACATTCATTAGATAAATTCTTGATAAGGTTAATTTAATTGACCAGGATTGACTGTCAACAAATCAGCAAGAATTCCATTGTAGGCGATGGAAGGGTAGGTAAGTACCAGTACATTTCCATTACCATCAACTTAGATTGTTATTACTATGCTTACTTGTTGGAAGGCTTTTAGATCATTTATAGAGGTCTCTTTGGAGTTATTTCAGTTCAATAGTTATTAGTACGTGCATTAAAATTCCTTTTTTTAATTTTATACTGGACTATTTTCAGATGAATTTTATTTAATATTTGTAAGTATGTATTGGTCAATACAATTATACTTTACTGTAAATCTAATTTATGGTTTATAGCAAGTTCTTGTAAAAATGTTAATAAGGGACGAAGTTCTACAGGGGCATTTAAATCATTACAGATAAAGTTTTTTTGTTTATCATTTTCCTTTAACAATAGTTCGTAATAGAAAATACTAGGCGGGAGGGAAGTGTGCTTTTCAGTAATAGTATCGTTTATTTCCCAAATTTGATATTTATTTATTATATTTTGTATTTTTTTTGAAATCTTTGTTGGTAATTTATTTGTTTCTACATTATAAACTAATTGTAAATTGGCAAATCCTCCATGAGAGGTAAAATTAATTTCCATAAGTTTTTCTCCACCTAGTATTATTTTGTTCCATTCTTAATTCTTCAATAAATGAGTATTTAGAGTCCTACGTCTCTAAATGCAGCACGTACAGTCTGTGTTGTACCAAACGGCAATTCTCCATCTTTAGTAAGGATTTGTGCAGATCTAACTAATATTTGTACGGCATCTTTGAAATTTGCGTTTGTCCAAAGGTTTTGTAGTGCATGATACCATAGTTTAGCCGATTTTTCCGTCCCAATGTCCATTGCAACTAGATAAAAAGCTCTATTGAATATTCCACTATTAATATGTACACCATGATTGTCTGCAGGACCGTCAAAGTAATTATTCATGTGACTTGGTTGAGGGTCTTTCCCCATTAAAGGATTATCGAAAGCTGTTCCGGGTGCTTTCATTGAACGTAAAGCTTCTCCAAATAATTTAGGACCCATAATATCATTTCCTATTAACCAATCTGCATCATCTGCTGATTGTTTATTAGAATATTGTTTAATCGCAGTTCCAAAAACATCAGAGAAATGTTCGTTTAAAGCTCCAGATTGGCCTTCATACATTAAATTTGCAGTATATTGTGTAACCCCATGAGTTAATTCATGACCAATCACATCTTTAGAGTTTGCGAAATTAATGAAGATTTGACCATCCCCATCTCCAAAAACCATCTCATCTCCATCCCAAAATGCATTTAAGAAATTCACACCATAATGAACATTTAAAATTAAATCTAATCCACGATTGTCAATGGAATTTCTATTTAAAACATTCTTAAAGTAATCACGTACAAGACCTGCATATTCATATGCGTGACTAACAATTTCATCTGCGGTATTAGGATCACCTTCAGCGCGAACCATTTTATGACGCAATTCCCATTGATTTTCACAATCGTATACTTGACGTTGCGCTTGTTCATTTGATGAAAATTCTAATGATGGATTTTTACTAATTCCAGCTTCAACTTCCAACACATGAATGTCTTTTTCTTTTCTCTTTAACCTAGAGTCTCTACTATTTTTAATTGTTAATTGTGTTCCATCAATTCCGGATCTAGCCATATTAGATAGAATAGATGGTGGAACAAAACTACATTTACACTTGCTGTGCTTTTGGCACATAAAACCAACTCCTTTTATTAGATAGATTCGTACATCATTCTAACCAATAAAAGGTAAATTATTCCTTTTCGGGTATTCCATTAATTATTTATCAATATATAAATTTTGAATTTAAAAAGATTAAAAAAATATATGTGCTTATAATAAAAAATCGATTATTTTCTTAATATTTTAAGCATTTTTTTGCTATACGGTCTATAACTTAAAGGAAACGGGTTTAACTATCTCTAGTGAATAATTGATAAAGAAGGGAGCATAAAGGACATTCAAATCAGTAAAAAGAAGCAAGACTATCTGATTATCTATGTTTTTATGAAGGTATCCAGTGAAAACCTTTAAGATGGTTTAGCAATATATTAGAAGAGCCTATTTTAAGGATTAACTAGGCTTATTCACTATATAACTGTGTCTTAATTATTGATAAAATGATCTAGAAAAATTTTTTCTTTTTGTTTGTACATGAAGAAGAATAATAGGGAAAATAATTAACTTAAATATATGAATTATTTAGGTATTAAATTAGGCTGTGGAAAAGAATGGTGGTTTTTTTTGTATAATGAATTTATTCAGTACCCACATTTTAATAATAATTCTAATAGTGGTTATTCTTCTCAAAATGATAATTATAATAATTTTGATGATACGAAATCTATGCATACTGATTAACATCCTTCTAATTAAAAAATCGAGTTATAAAAAAAGAGGGGGATGGCATTTTTTATTGAAGTTTGTTTATAATAGCTTTTTAAGTTGATAGGGATGAATTTTAAAATAGATTATTAACCTCTTTGATAATTTTTATTTTCCTTATAGTATTTGGCATACTGTATTAAAAATTTAATATTTTGAAAGGAGAGTCAATCAATATAGGCAAGAAAAAAGAATAGGAAATAAGTGGTTGCTTATCAAGGTAGAAATTAAACGAGTTTTTGTTCATATAAACTAAATAAAGGGGTGTTCTTTATGTGTACTAGTTTGACATTACAGACAAAAAACGGTCAGCACCTTTTTGCACGAACGATGGATTTTACATTAGATTTCAATCAAGAAGTAATAATCATTCCTCGGCGTTATCAATGGAACAATATAACTGGTGAAAATATCAAGGCGAAACAAGCAGTTGTCGGGATGGGGATTAACTATCAAGGAAGGGTCATTCTGGCAGATGGAGTAAATGAATCAGGTATGACATGTGCAACACTTTATTTTCCAGGATTCGCTACTTATAGTAACAGTATAGATGACAATAAAACAAATCTGGCTCCATTTGATTTTGTGGCATGGAGTCTCACACAATTCAATTCTGTCGAAGAGTTAAAGAAATCTGTAGAGAGTATTTCTTTTTTAGATATATCATTATCTGTTTTAGGAGTTACTCCACCGCTACATTGGATCTTAGCGGATAAGCGGGGAGAATGTATTGTATTAGAGCCCACAATTGAGGGGCTAAAAATTTATGATAATCCGCTAGGGGTAATGACCAATAGTCCTGAGTTTAACTGGCATTTACAAAATTTAAGACAATATATAGGTCTTAAATCGCAGCCATATGCACCAACCCAATGGGGGGATGTATCATTAAGTGCTTTTGGACAAGGTTCAGGTTCGATGGGACTCCCTGGGGATTTTACTCCACCATCAAGGTTTGTTCGGGCGGCGTATAGCAAACAAAATATTCAAGGGGGAGATAACGAAGAGGAAGGGGTATCGGCCGTTTTTCATATCTTATCAAATTGTGAGCTTCCAAAAGGTGGAGTGATAACTGAAGAAGGTATAATAGATAATACTATTTATACAAGTGCAATGTGTATGGAGTCTGGCATATATTATTATCATACCTATGATTGTAGACAAATTATAGCCATACATCTATTTCATGAAAATTTAGATACAGATGAAATTAAAACTTATCCATTTCAGCGTAAACAAAAGATATATTATCAAAACTAATTAGATTTGGAATAACATCAAAAAGGCAAACTTAATTAAGTTTGCTTTTTATAATAGGCCATACGACTTATGGTATAACTTTTACACACTTACACTGATATTTATATATATAGTATTCTTTATTATATTTGTAATCATTTTAAGCGAAGGGTACGTGATTAAGATGAATAATACATATAATGAAAAGACACATACTCCCATTAAACAATTATTGAACAAATTTTCACCCAAATCCCCTGGCTTTGCATATATTGCTAGTTTTGATAGTGGAGTAACGTATAAAGGTGCAGTTGGCTTAGCTTCTATAGAGGAAAATCTACCGATAACCACAAAGAGCGTTTTTAATATCGCCTCAGTTTCTAAACAATTTACAGCGTTTTCTATACTACTCTTAGAACAAGAGGGAAGATTGGGTTTAGATGATTCAATTGTAAAGTTTGTCCCTTCTATAGGAACATATGCTGAACCTGTAACATTGAGACACCTAATTCATCACACTGGTGGACTAGTTGATTATATGGAATTGGCTGTATCAGCAAATATTAAATTTACAGATACATTAACTGTGGAAGAATCGTTAGAGCACCTTAAAAATCATCAAATTGCAAGGTTCCCAGTTGGCACAAAATTTGAGTATAGCAATACAGGATATTTTTTATTATCACAAGTGGTAGAGAAGGTAAGTGGCAAGTCTCTACGTCAATTTACAAAGGAGCGTATTTTTGATCCTTTACATATGAGAGACACAACAATTGTAGATTGCTACCCAACAACTATACCAATTATTAGTGGGTATTCGAAGAATGAGCAAGGAAAATATAAAATCTATGAAAGCCCTTGGGAACATACAGGTGATGGGGCAGTTCATACAAATGTTGAAGATCTTGTAAGATGGGGAGAAAATTTAACTACAGGCACCGTTGGTGGAAAAGAACTTGTTAAAAGAATGAGCGAAATAGGTCCGAAAATTTCTCCAACTGGGGAGACGATTATTGACAATGAAGATTATGCTTTTGGGCTAAGGCTTGCAGAAGGTTTTAACTGTCGATACTTGGAACATTCAGGTAGCTGGGCAGGTTATCGTTCACACTTCATGCGGTTTCCAAAAGAATATTTGACTGTTGTAGTACTAAGTAATTATGATGGATTTGACTCTAAAAAATGTGCTAATGAAATAGCAGAAATTGTTTTAGAAAAGTAAAAAATAGGGCGTAGAAGACAGTATCTAGATTTGGTTAACCTCACGTTGTTTTAGGTGTAATTGATTTTGAGAACGGAAGGCAAGCATATATATATGCCTGCCTTTTTTCGTATTAAAACGAACATAAATATTAATATTAATATTAATATTTATACAGTTAAAAAAATAATTAGAAATTTTTTAAATATAGATTAATTAATGAGGTCGAATTTTAAAATTTTTAAATTGATATATAAAAATTATATATTATGATTATCAAACTCAATTTTATTAAAAATTGAAATGTTAATTAATATTCCTATTGCTATTAAATTGACCATTAAAGAACTTCCACCAAAACTTACAAATGGAAATGGGGTACCTGTAAGAGGAAATAGTCCTGTAATACCACCTAAATTTACAACAGATTGCATACCGATCATACATCCTATACCAATTGCTATAAAACTGCCAAATGGATCTACACATAATTGTGCAATTTTTAAGGAGCGAAGTACTATAGTCAAAACTCCAGCCAATATAATAAATACACCAATAAATCCTAGTTCTTCAGAAACTATTGCCATTATAAAATCTGTATGTGGTTCCGGAAGATAACCTGTTTTTTGTATGCTATTTCCAAATCCACGACCAGTGATTCCTCCGGAGCCAATGGCAATAAAAGAATTTACAAGCTGGTATCCATTTCCTTGCGCATCAAGAAATGGATTGAAAATCGTAGTAATACGTTTCTTTTGAACTTCTGACAAACTATATTGAATCAAGAAATATAAAATAGGTAACCACAAAATAGAACTGATGATAGTTCTTTTGATTAGTAGATTTATATTTATTCCTGAGCATAGAAATATGCTAAAACCTATACCTAATATTAAAAGTGCAGATCCTAAATTTGGTTGTTTAAAGATAAGAAAAAAAATTGTAGCTAAAAAAAATAAAAGTTTTCCGATACCACTCCAGTTATTTTTAGCTTGTTCTTGTCGTAATGCAAAAAAACGGGCTGTTACAAGTATTGTTCCTAATTTTAGAAATTCAGCTGGCTGTATTCCAAAGATCCATGATTGAGCATTATTTACCACTTTTCCTTTCCATAAAACCATAATTAATAAAAAAATCCCCCCAACCATAATACAGATTGAGACTATTCGTTTTTTCCATATTTCATATGGGAGTAAAGCACAAACTATTAACCCTATTGTTCCTAAAAGTAGCTTTGTTAATTGAGAATCAACAAAATGTCTACTGTTATAACCGTAATGTTGGACAGCGACAATGGAGCTTGCACTATACATCATGATAATACCTAAAATACATGTTATGAATAGAGAAAGGAGCAATAGATAATCGAGTTTTAATATTTTTTTCATTTTAATATCCTCCTGATTTAAAACAAAACATAATATTACATTTGCTAATGAATAGAATCTTGTTCTCGTCAATTACTAAATATGACTTGTGTTTAGGAAGATTCTATCACTAACTCCCTGTTTTTTTTACGCAAAAATCCCCCTAGTATGTAACTAGAGGGATTCAAAATGGCATGATTAAATAAGGCTTTTCTCCCCCCTAGTAGAGCTTTGGCACTATACAACGTAAAGTAATGAAAATTCATTACTTAGCTATCTTAAGAAGAGCCTTAATCCGACAATTCCTGTTCTACCCATTGGCGTCTTTCGACATTTTTGGGCAATAGCCTGTGTTTGCATAGGAGCCTCACCTAACAGGTTAAGCAACATAAATTTTATGTATTTGTTTCGTGTAGCAAGCATAAATATATTTTTTTTGCTTGTCAAGCAACCATATTGCTAATTTTATCTGTTATATTGCTTTATAGTCCTTTGAGAAATGATATGAGAAAATGTATGTAATCATTCTGTATAAGTATATATTTTCAACTTGTAGTGTATAGTTTGATTAAGTAGTTTAACCATATAAATTTGATAAACAGTAAAGAAGATTTTAATCATAAAAGAAGATTTTTTTATGAATGTTCGTTTGATATACAGAATGACTAATTATTCATCTTCTGTTATAAAGTTGGAATTTGTTTAAAAACAATAAGTTTCATATGTTTTATAACGTTTCTTCGAATTAAATTTATTTGAATTCTATGTTTTTTTAGGGGAATTTTAAATTTATAATAAAATATAATTTCATTTTCCATAAAAGATTTTTTTATGAATGGAATTGAAAGTCAGTTGACAAATATTAAATTCTGGTTTAAATTTTGAAGTAATTCAATAAACTTTGTTAGGTGAGGCTCCTGTATAGAGAAACGCTGCTGCCCAAAAATGTCGAGAGACGCCAATGGGTCAACAGGAACGGTCGGATTAAGGCCCTTCTTAATGTAGCTGGTTATAAAAACCTATGCTATACAGTGCTAAAACTCAACGAGGGAGTGGTATACGATTTGATAGAAAGGCACCTCTGTGATTTTGGCAGAGCTGTCTTAATAATCATTTATTTGTATTGTAAAAAACCTTTACTCCTTTTTGAGTAAAGGTTTTTCTGTTTAATGTTATTTGTTTTATCTTGTCTATATTCAAAAAGGAGGTAATTCTAAATAATGAATTGATTGCAATGTAACTATTATTGCTCTAATAAAAAATCTAAGACAGATAAAATAAAACAAAACCACTCATGAAACTCTAGAGTCTCCCTTAGCAATATGAGGAGGAGTTAACATGAAGAAATTATTAAAAGAATTACTTGTAACCAAAAATAATTTGGATGCAGAGAAAGTTTTACGTCTTCCGTCGTATGATGTTGCGCAAGAAGTAAAAAGATTTTCAATTGAAGATCAAATCATATTGCTAAATACGATTCCCGTATTAAAAAGCTCTAAAATTCTTCAATATATGAGTGCAGAAGAAAAATATAATATCTTAATTCACTTATCTGAAAACAAAGCTAAAAAGTTACTAAATTTACAACCGATTGATGAATTAGTAGATTTACTTCTAGCGGTTCATCCTGAAAAACAAGCTAAATTAATGGCGTATCTAGACAAAATTACAAAACATAACGTAAAAAAATTGATGAATTTCAAACCTGAAACGGCAGGAAGTCTTGTCACAAGTGATTTTTTTGCAGTTAGAGGAAATTGGTCAGTAAAAATGACATTGAAGTACATTAGGGAACATTCTGAAAATGTAGAATCAATATCTTATAGTTATGTTCTTGATAGTCATGGTTATCTTGAGGGAATCGTTTCCATACATGAGTTATTACTAGCAGCAGATGAAGAGATATTATCTACTATTATGGTTCAAGAGGTAATTTCAGTACAAGCTGAAGTTGACCAGCAAGAAGTTGTAAAAAAGCTACTGAATTATAATTTAGCAGCAATACCTGTGACAACAGCAAATAATAAAATGATTGGTATTATCACTTTTGATGACGTAATGAGTGTTATGGAAGCAGAAGCTACAGAAGATATTCAAAAGTTAGGCGGAAGTGAGCCATTGAATCAATCTTACTTTGAAGCTAGCATTTGGAGCATCTTCTTAAAACGCCTACCATGGTTATTACTTCTTTTTGTTGCTGAGGCATATACAGGTACAGTATTAAAATATTTTGAAGATGAAATTGAAACTGTAGTTGCCCTTGCTTTCTTTGTTCCGTTATTAGTAGGTACTGGTGGGAATACAGGAACACAGGTTGTAGCAACAATTACTCGTGCAATCGGTATTGGAGAGGTCAAATTTAAAGACATTTTCCGTGTAATGAAAAAGGAATTTGCAATAGGTATGCTTCTCGGACTTGCACTTGGAATAGCTGGGCTCACTCGTGCTTATATGTTAGGAGTTGGAACAGAAGTTGCACAAGTTGTAGCAATTACTTTATTATTTATTGTTATTTGGGCCTCTCTTGTAGCAGCTGTTTTACCTTTAATTCTAAGAAAATTAAAACTAGATCCTGCAGTTGTTTCAGGTCCATTTATTACAACATTTGTTGACGGAACAGGATTATTAATTTATTTCATAGTTGCAAAAACGTTATTAAATTTATAAATATACACTAAAAAATGAAATTCGGAATAAGTATTTTGCCTGAATTGCTAAAGTATAGTGGGGAATTCAGACATGAGGAAATCAAACACTTTTGTATTTAGATAAATAATATTTTAATGGATTTATTGAATGTAATGAATGCTGGAGGATAAAACTATGAAACATCTCAGAAAAATCTTCAAACGAATTTTGCTTCTATTGTCTATTTTCATGCTTATTGGCATAGGCATATTATTTGGTACTAGCTATGGCCGAGAGCTTCGCATAACAATGGCTGGGAGTATACTAACTTCTCAGCATCCGCAATATGCGAAATATACATTCCTATCCCAAAAGGAACTAGATAAATTGCAAGATAGAATTAATCATCCGAAATGGTCAAATAGTGATGAGCATATTTATAAAAAAATAGCAGGAAAAAGATTAGAAGAATTTAAAAATCAGCCATTAGAAATTGATGTAGAAACGATTAAAAGTAACAAAGATAGTCGCTTTCTTTTTGAAGGAAAATTAGTTACTATTAGCAATCCCTTCAATGTTAAACTTGTTAGCCATCAAGGAACACAGGGCGCTAACAGAGGGGAAAAAATTAGCGTAATGGCAAAGCGTAATCATGCACTTGTTGCTGTGAATGCAAGTGGATTTGCAGATGAAACAGGAAGGGGTGGAGGAAATGTTGCTACTGGAATTGTAATAGAAAATGGGAAAGTTATTGATACGAATATGGATAGAAATACCCCTACAATTATTACAGGCTTAACAAAGTTTGGACAAATGATAACAGGAAATTATTCTACACAACAACTTTTGGATAAACAAGTCGTTTCAGCAGCAGGATTTATGCCACAGTTAATTGTAAATGGAGAAAAAATGATTACAGAAGGAGACGGTGGTTGGGGTTCTGCTCCGCGAAGTATTATGGCCCAAAAAGAAGATGGTACAATTATGTTTCTAGTCATTGACGGTAGACAGACGCATAGTATAGGGGCTACGTTAAAAGAGTGTCAAGATATTCTATATGAAAAAGGTGCTATAAATGCAATGGCTATGGATGGTGGTTCTTCTGCTACTCTATATTTAGGAGGAAAGGTTATAAATTCACCTTCTACATTATCACATGAAGATCGTTATTTACCTAATGCTTGGGTGGTAACAGCAAATCCGAAACAGAAAATAAGGATGACAATAGATGGGAAAAAAATAGATGCTAAAATACCAGATGAATTTGATATAAATATTTCAACTGACTTATAAATTTCTAAGAAAATGAAGGTTTAATTAAAGTTTAAAGACTAACATCCAAAGAGGTTTTAAATTAATACTTTTACCATTTAATATATATTAATGAAGTGCTTATAGAAACACTCAATCATATGGAAATTCTTTTAATTGAGTAGTATTTGCTACAGCTATATGAAATGGACAACCTGTACAACGAATTGTTGTAATCAGATGAGTAAAAATTAATACGCAGAATAAAGTAGTGGTCATACCTGAAAATCATTTGATAAATAATGAAGAAGATGTCGGTTTATATTTAAGCCTAGTATAATTAAAAATGAAGCATATTACGAAAGAAATGGGATTAAAAAAAGGCTTAGAAGAAATCAAAGGTGAAAAATTGAGAGATTAGCTTATAGTATATAGAAATTGCTTAACAAAACCGTTTGAAAACAGTTAGAATCTTTTTAAACGCCTTAACAACTTAAAATAGACTTTTAAGTTGTTTTGCATGTTTTTATATTGTTGTGGTATTTAAAGATCGATACAAACGAATCTGAGAGACTTTTTTTCGGGGTAACTAGATAAAATAAAGAATTTAATATAAAAAGCGGTGCTAATTTATAAATATAGTGGGATGAAAATATTATTTCAGATGAATATGAAAGAAGAGAGGAATGATAGAAATATAAATTGTTTAATCAAATTTTCTAATAAAAAAAGATTAAATAACTAGCTATATGATAGATGGTATTATTATTTTAAGAAGACGGTTTCAAAAGAACCGTCTTCTTTTTGTTTCTTTATAAAAAGATACAGATTAATTAATGCCCATTTTTATGTTTTATAAATGTAATAGATTTATTTTAAACAGCCTTTTTAGTAGTGGCTATTTTAAAGGTATTACTTCTCATGCTATAAAATTGTAGGCCTAATGAAATAATCATAGAAATTATCGCAAAGTAGATTAGAGCCATAGTCCCCATTCCAAGAGAAATTACTACTCCACCTAATGTGGCACCTACGGAACTTCCTAGATAGTTTATCGAACTATTGAGGGCCACAGCTGCACTTCCATGCTTAGGTTGATAGGATAATAAAATATGTTGCTGTGGTGCTCCTGATGCCCATCCCATTGCTCCCCATATGAAAAATGGTAAGTATTTTATAATTGTTAGATTAATCATTATAGGAATACATACAACTGAGACAGTTAAAATAATTAAAATAAGAGCCATTAAAGTTTTTGGTTTTTTGAAGTAATCAATTAAATATCCAATTGTTATACTTCCAAATAATCCACCCAATCCCCAAGCCCATAAATAAATTGTTAAATCACTTGTGCTATCAAGATCTTGTAATAATGGAGATAGATAGGTATATAAACCTAAACTTGAAATACTTGCAAAGAATGTTATTAAAACAGTGATAGTAACTCTTTTATCTAAAAACATTGCAAGTCTTTCTTTCATAGCAGGTGGTGCAGTGACTGGAACATGTGGTAGAAACTTAAGAATACTAATAGCAGCAATTAAACTAAGTATTACCACAAACCACATTGCTGATTGCCAATCAAACTTGTCTGCGATATAAAGACCTATGGGAACACCTAATACAGTTCCCATACTCATGCCACCGATTGTTAAGCCAAGTGCGCGTCCTTTCTTTTCTACAGGTACTAACATAGTTGAGCCTGCAACAGCTAAAGGAGAAAATAATCCAGCACCAACACCAGCAATCGCCCTTGATATTAAGAATATCGAAAAGTTTGGAGATACTGCGGTTAATGCATTTGCAAGTCCAAATACAATTATTGAAGTCAATAGAACTTTTTTTATAGGTTTACCTGCTAAGAGAGAGGCAAACAGTGGAGCGGATATTGCATAGCATAATGTAAATATACTTACAGCTTGCCCAACTTGGGATGCACTTTTTTGATAGGTATCACTAATTCCAGGAACCAGTCCAGCAATAATATAAGCATCGAATCCCAAGGCAAACATACCAATAGCTAAAAAGATAACTTTTTTCATAGTTCTGCCACCTTTACATTGTCAAGATTATAATAAATTATCAATCTTATACACTCTAGTTGCTAGTTTTATACAGATAGAGAATGATTATTGAATCAATATATAACTCTATAATGATGTTACTTACAATTATAATAATTGAGTTATATATAATTATTGAATAATGCCATAGTAATTAAAAAATCTGCAGATTAAATTAAGGTAAAATAACATTTGATAATCATTACTCGTCTAGCTTAAGTAGGTTAATATTAGTATACTTAATGAATGGGATTAAATAAAATGAATAATATTAATGCAAGGGATGAAAAAAACTCATGAGTATTATTAAGTATGAAATTTTTGAATCAGTTATTACAACGGGGAGTTTTACAAAGGCTGCCGAAAAATTAAACATGACGCAATCTGCAGTAAGCCATGCAATTTCTAGCTTAGAAAAGGAATTAGGAACGTCTTTATTCCTGAGAACTGGTCGGACGATTACTTTAACTCCTCAAGGCACTAAAGCTTATGAGTATATTGGTCAGATATTAAATATAAACCGTAAATTAATAGAGACAAATTTTAATGATCAATTATTGCCTAAAACACTGAGGATTGGAGCCTTTACAAGTGTAAAAAAACATATATTACCTCCAATTATGAAAGAATTTAATAAATTGTATCCGTTTATTGAAATTATAATATTTGAGGGGACTTATGATGAAATACAAGAATGGGTTATTAATAAAGTAATTGACCTAGGATTTACAATTAACGGGGAATTCGGATGTGAATCCGTCCCATTTTGGGAAGACGAGTTAGTTATAGCAACACCAAATAACTTAAAGTTAATTCCTGAAGATTGCTCTTTAAAGGATTTCTTTGATCAAAATAATATTATTATGCCAGCAGCGCCATACAGAAATCAAGTTGAGAAATTTTTTAATCAGCACAGTATAGAGCCTAAGGTTCATTCGTATATAAGTGACTGCAATACAATTGTGAAAATGATTGATCTAGGAATAGGTATTTCTATAGGACCAAAGCTTTTCTTAAAATCATTTGATAATATAAAGATATATGAATTGCCGGATAGACATTATAGAAATATATACATATCTTATAAACATGCTACAGAATTAACACATGCAGAAGGACATTATGTTCAGGAATTTATAAAAATAGCAAGGAACTTATTTTAAGTTCCTTGCTATTTTTTATCCTAATCGTCCAAATCCACTATTTTCGTTGAGCAAGACTCTTTTCTCAGAACTGTTATATTTAACTCTATAAAAGCTCGATTTCTTAGAATCAATTTCATTAAGTAATTCCTGTAAGCGAACTGCATCTTTTAGATTTGGAAAACCAAAAGAAGGTTCTTTTTCCAGCATAACAAAATCAGTAACATCTTTGACTACATTTATAATTCGCTCTATTTTTCTATCCCCATTATATTCGTGTTCAAGGGAGTTAAAGTATAACAGTTCTTCAGATTGTGTGCTAGTTTCTGTCCAAATTTTTACTGAATCTTCATACCAGTTTGGTGTGTCATAAGAGAGTTGTGCAAAAATTAATTGATTATTAGCATCCTGAAAAACAAAATCTAATTCTCTTCTTCTGAATAAGTTTACAAAACTACTATATCCTGTCACTACAGCACCATTTATTTCACCCATAACAGAAACGCTATCTGAAATTTCATCTCCAGAAATTGAATAATCAGACTTCACTCCTTGAATATGTCTTAATTGTAATGGTGAATTACCGTTGATCCATTGAACAAGATCTAAAGAGTGTATAATTTCACTGATAACTCCTGTTGTAGGTCGATAATCATTAATTCTATTTTTTTCCCATAAGAAGTTGGCACGTACTAATTTTAAATTATTTTCATTTACATATGCTTTTAATAATCGAGCGGCTTGTGAATATCTTGCAACCATATTTAAACAAAAGCCCGATGTGTATTTCAATAGTTTCTCTGCATTTTCTAACTTGAAATTTGGATCAACAAAAGGCTTTTCACATATTACAAATCCATTGAAATTTTGAATTGAAAATAATACTTCTCCATGATTTTCGTCGTTAACGGATATTACTAAAATATCTGGCTTAAATACTTCCAAGGCAGATTCAATAGTCGGATAATACACTAAATCAATATCTTTTTGAGATCTTGAAGTATAAGCAATATCAATATCATTATTGTAGAGAGATGAGATGTTCTGGAAAGCTTCTAAAAACATTTGACCTGAAAAACCCATTCCAATAATTAAAACTTTCATTTTGGTACGCTCCTATTCTATTGTTTTAAATAATAACTGTTCCCCAGTTTGGAGATAGCCTCTTTTTCTATTGAACTCTTCGGCCATTTTACTAGATTGGACAACAATTTTTTGAACATTATTTTCTTTAAACCAATTATGAAAAGCATCCATCATTGCTTCTGCAATTCCTAGACCACGTCTATCTTTGCTTACTACAAGAGATTGTCCCCAGCCAACTCGTCCGTTAAGTGCACCTACCATAGGAGCGCGTGAATCAATTATTCCAATAACACATGAACATATTTTTGCATCTTCATCATATTGACCAACCTGAATCAGTACATTCTCATTTGAAATATTTTCTTTAATCCAAACGCGATAAGCATTTTGCCAGGCCAAATTATCTTCTTCACTTTTTGCTGCATAATGTGTGTCACCACCAGATAATAAAATCTTTCTTAATTCCACTAATTCTTCAGTGTCTTGAATGGTAGCTTTACGAATTAATAATTTTTCTTGCATAATCAAAATTCCTCCTAAAGTTCATTGTGTGATGGATCTGTATTTTTAGGGGGTAAAATAACCAGACTAAAGACAGCAAATTTATCCCTTAATTAAAATATAATGATGTATTATTTCGATAATCATAAACTTAATTTGAGAAAGTATAGTTGATCTTTAACTATTAATTTTAATAACCTAAAAATACCTTTTTTGTAAAATTAGTTTTCACGAGCCAAATATTATCACGACTTAAATATTATATCAATATTAATTTTCTAACTCTTTAGAAATAAATTAAAAAAATAAAAAATCTATTTTCTTGTTAAATAAGTGGCTAAAAACACTCTATTTATAAGCTTTTCACTATTTCTAATCGAACTAAAGCTTAAAATTTAATATAAATATATATATAGGAAGAGTAAAAATATAATTTACCGAAAAAATTTTATTTTTAAAATTTTTGTTTGTTTTTTGTTTGTATTATGCCTATAATGAGAGAGCACCATAACTTTATTAACATTTTTTTACATTACCCCCTTTAAATTGATAGTTAGAGAACTTATAATTGGAGGCACTATATGTATACAAAAATATTAAATGAAAAACTAGTAGAACTGAAAAAAAGTGGGCAATATCGTGAGTTTGTTACATTAAATCGAATTCGTGGGCAATATCCTTTAGCTAAATTAAATGGATCAGAAGATAGTCAGCCTGTAGTTGTTTGGTGCAGTAATGATTACTTAGGAATGTCACAACATCCAGTTGTTGTTGAAGCCATGCATAACGCAATCAATTTATATGGTGCGGGATCAGGTGGTTCTAGAAATATTGGTGGTACACATTACCAATATGAGGAATTGGAGTCATCATTAGCTGAATGGCATGGTAAAGAATCTGCACTTGTATTCCCGACAGGATATGGATCAAATGATGCAACACTTCAGTGTTTACTACGTTTATTTGAAGATTGTATTGTTTTTTCCGATGAACTTAATCATGCATCTATAATTAATGGGATACGTAGTACGAAGGTAGAGCGTACAATATTTAAACATAATGATACAAAACATTTAGAGCAATTACTTGCATCACAACCATATAGCCGGCCAAAAGTAATTGTTTTTGAGTCAGTTTATTCTATGGATGGTGACATTGCACCAATTGAAGAAATTGTTAAACTTGCTAAGAAGTATAACGCTTTAACATTCCTTGATGAAGTTCATGCAATTGGTATGTATGGACCTAGAGGAGCAGGGATAGCTGCTGATCTAGGTATTGCAGATTCAGTTGATATTATTCAAGGAACTATGGCTAAGGGAATTGGTGTTATCGGAGGCTATATTACGGGTTCGGGACCAATGATTGATGCAATCCGATCTTTTGCCTCAGGTTTTATATTTACGACTTCACTACCACCATCTATAGTAGCGGCATGTTATACAAGTGTTGAGCACTTAAAGGTTTCTAACGTAGAAAGAGATGGTTTACATAAAAAAACAGAAATGTTAAGAAAATCTTTTGAAAGAGCGGGAATTCCAATTATGAATTCAAGCGAGACACATATATTACCAGTTTTAATTGGTGATGCAACAAAGTGTAAAGCTGCTGCACGTCAGTTACTTGAGAAACATAATGTTTATTTACAACCAATTAATTCACCAACTGTACCAATTGGGACTGAGAGATTTAGGGTAAACATTACTCCAAATCACACTGAAGAACAGATAATACAATTAACAAATGCATTGACTGAGGTATTTATTGCATTCGATATACCTTTCTTGAAGGAAGAACAAGTAATAGTATAATATCTATATATAAAATTATTTTGATTGTAAATCAAATGATATTTTAGGATATTAAAATTACATGTAGTTTACTACTTGAAATACCCCATATTTATATGGGGTATTTTAAGTGAGGGGGAGTTAATTATGGAGAGTTGTCCTATGTTCGATCTTGTAAAAACTAATAATTTATCACCTGAAATTTTAGGAACTGAAATGGGTAAGTTAGTTAGAGAGTTATTTATTTTAAGACCAGAACAAGTGAATATTTCAGTCTATGGAAGCTTTAAACACGTTACAAATAAATATGAATTGCAAATAGCGTTTTTGAAAGGGATATTTAATCTTACAGAAAAAAGTATGTTAGAACAAGATCCTTTTAGGATTGGTAATAGCACTGGAATTAAATTTGTAGAAGAATTTGCAAAAACACCTTATTCTTATACTGCAAAAATTTCTTTGTTTAATGAAAAAGAAAGTATAGAAGTTGTTACATATAAAAATGATATAGGAAAATTACTTATTTCAGAAATTAATGGGTTTAATTTTAACATATCAGAAAATAATCCAACTATTTTAGTGAGGAATAAAAATAGTTGTAAATTTCTCGCTTTTATAACATCCTTATGCAGTGATTATGAAATTAATATTATAAAAATTCAAAGTTCTCCTCAAAAGATAAATAATATTATGGTCATTGAATTAGATAAGTTACCATCGCTTAAAGTAATTGAGAGGATTAATAATAATCCTTATGTATATAAGACTATAATTATAAATTGAACTTACTTACAAAATATATCTTAAATAACTAATAAGTTATCCTTCCTATGATTCTAATGAAGAAATTCAATTCCATAGTGATGGTACAGAAAGTGAAAATGGAAAAATTATTTTTTATCTATGGAATTTTAGAGAGGGTAGAACAAGTACAGAAGCCAATCCTAGCTATGGATATGGAGAAAAAAGAACATATAATGTAGAACTAACAGTTAAAGATAGTAGAGGAAAAGAAAGTAAAGAACAAATAAAAGTTACTGTAAAAAAGACTCGCAAACAGGTGGATTGCTTGAAGAAGAGAAGATACTCAGGTTTAATAAGCTTGTAAAAGGAAATATGATTAATCCTGATCAAACAGATGTTTATAAGTTTGATGTTACAGTTCCAAAAGAAGTAGATATCTCCGTGGTAAATAAAATATTGGAATGACATGGGTGTTTTATCATGAATAAGACATGCAAAATTACTTAGCTTGTAGTGGCTTTAAGGAATCTAATGATACTATATTATCCATATTAAAAAGGTATTCTCCTAATAAATTGATATGTTTCCTCTAAAGGTGACTATAGATAGCTATCGAAAGGGAACAAATAATGATTTCTTATCATTAGAATTATAGGAAATGAAATAAGACCGCTCCTAATTTATAGGAACGGTTATAAATTTATCATGTGCTGGAGGTCAATCCGAATGGCATGGACTACCGTCTCTAAACAGTATGGACATGAAATTTGACGAGTATACATAAGAATAGTGGAAGCCGTAACGGATTATTAGTTCGTGGTACTGAAAGTGTAATTGATCAAATGAAATATAAAATCGCATAAGAGTTTGATATACAACTTGGTGCAGACGCAACCGCTCGTCCAAACAGACTGTTGGTGGTGAAATTACAAAACGTCTAATAGCAATGGCTGAGGAACAACTTGTCGGTCGATTCACTCGCTAATTATATAGTGTATGGATTAGAAGGAGAGGTTATAATCTCTCCTTTTTTAATGTGAAAAATTTATGCTCAAATTGTTTTCAAGGAATTTTAAGCAAAAGTACAAACTACTCTTCTAGATAGAAAGAGCTGAGCTAATAGTTAGGGATTCATCATTTTGATGAGGACATACTTAATAATAAAAAGCTAACTGCCATAAGAACATTACATAAATAGTAGTTTTTAAAAATTATTCAATTTTATTTTCAAATCTGTACAGTCTTTTCTTTCATCATACTCAATGTAAGCTATGTGACCATCGGGGCGAATTAAAATGACATCAATATTTTTTAATTGATAATCCTGTATTTCTCCTACAACCACCTTTGTGTGCGAATCAATGTTTATTTTATCTATTTCTTCTTTATAAGAAGGATGTATTAATAAAATATATTTACCATCTTGCATCAATTCAAAGAGTTTATAAGTTTTCTTATTTTGAGAAGAAATAGTAAGATTTGTACATCTTTTCCCTATTAATGGATGCTTTTCTTTCGTATGCATAGAGGAATATATAACCCCTAAGCCACTTACTCTTTCAGCTAAATCTTTATTCATCTCTGGGTATGTGAGTAAATGCGAGAATAACTCTCTTAATTCTATACCTGCATTTGAAAAGTTTATCATTAATTGTTCTTGTGCTTGTACATCCTTTAAAAATTGTTTTCCCACAGCATGTCGTTCAAAATGATAACTTTCTAATAGGCTTTCATATTTTTTTTGTTTTATAGCGAGTCCCAATTTCCATCCTAAATTAAAAGCATCTTGTAAACCTATATTCAAACCTTGTCCTCCTGCAGGGAAATGAATATGCGCTGCATCACCTGCCAAGAATACACGCTTATGTTGATAAGTATTTGCTAGTTTGGTTGCATTTCCAAAACGAGAAAGCCATATTGAGCTTTTAATTTGAACATGTTCACCTGTAATACTATAAATACTATCGATAAGCTCTTTTTCTGTGACAGCAACATGAACAGGTATTGTCTGATTCTTAGGATCTACAATTGCAAAACGAAATACATTAGGTGCAATAGGTACCATTATTATTAACCCATTTATATTAGATGTAGAAAAAAATGGGTTATCTGGTACATCTTCTAAAATGACATCGCCTAATATAGCTGTAGTTGTTGTATCTGTTCCATTAAAAGGTATATGTGATAACTCACGAACTACACTTCTTGCGCCATCAGCGCCTACTACATATGGAACTTCTATTTTATTTATCGTTTCTGCTTGTTCTATTTCTAGTTGTACGAATGTTTCATGCTGTTTTAAATCTTTTAATGTATAACCACGTTTAATATCTACACCTAATTCTAACGCACGCTCTTCTAATATTTCTTCTGTAATAGATTGGGGAATAAAAAGCGTATATGGAAAATCAGTATCTAAATTTTTAAAGTTTAATCTTGTATCTAGGGCAGCAAAATGGCTTGTATCTGATTTCTTCCCTCTAGATAAAAATCGATTTTCAATACCTCTCATAGCCATTAATTCTAAGGAGCGGGGGTGAAGTGTGAGTGCTCTAGAATTTCTTATCCGATTTAATCTTCTCTCTACAACGACAACTTTTACACCTTGAATAGCTAATTCACATGCTGTCATAAGTCCAACCGGACCACTGCCAACTACCGCTACATCATAATAATTTTCCATGTCATGCCCTCCATTTTTTTATTTAATTAAGAGCTAATACAAGAATTTGCACAATGGATTTGTAAACGATATCTATTGTGCAAATATAATTATACTCTATTTTAGTTTCCTCGGAAACTAAAATGAGATAACTTGAGATTTTCCCCATATCAAACATTCGATATGAAGGTTAATTGAATTCAATATGAGAAAGATAATAGGGTAATCTATTTTGAATTATTTAATGGAAGGGGTACGAGATTGAGATGAATAATTCATATAATGAAAAGTCACATACATTGATTAAACAATTATTTAACAAGTTTTCACCAAAAGCTCCTGGCTTTGCATATATTGCTAGTGTTGATAGCGGGGTAACTTATAAAGGTACGGTTGGCTTAGCTTCTATAGAGAAAAATTTACCTATAACTACAAAAAAATATTTTTAATATTGCCTCAGTTTCTAAACAATTCATTGCATTTTCTATATTACTCTTAGAACAAGAGGGAAGATTGAGTTTAGATGATTCAATTGTAAGGTTCGTCCCTTTTATAGGAACATATGCTGAACCTGTAACATTGAAACATCTAATTCATCATACTGGTGGACTAGTTGATTATATGGCATTAGCTGAATCAGTAAATATTAAATTTACTGATTCATTAACTGTGAAAGAATCGCTAAACCACCTTAATAGTCAACAAATTGCAAGGTTCGCAGCTGGTACAAAATTTGAGTATAGCAATACAGGATATTTTTTATTATCACAAGTGGTAGAGAAGGTAAGCGGCAAGTCTCTACGTCAGTTTACAAAGGATCGTATTTTTGATCCTTTACATATGAGAGACACAACAATTATAGATTACTACCCAACTACTGTACCAATTACTAGTGGGTATTCGAAGAATGAGCAAGGATCATATAAAATCTATGAAAGTCCTTGGGAACATACAGGTGATGGGGCACTACATGCAACAGTTGAAGACCTGGTAAAGTGGGGAGAAAATCTAACTACAGGTACTTAACAAAAACGCTATTTTATAAAAAAAGAACCCGCTAACTGCAACGAGTTCTAAAAAAGAGTTTAACTCTGTGTGAGTGCTTCTTTTCTATAATTGTACAGGCCAGATATTGATCCCAAAAGAAGTGAGATGGAGATTATCATGATGAGATACTGTCTGGAATAGATAGTATTTGTAGGCATCCACAGAATAAAGAGGGCTAAAAAGACAAGTAGTGAAGTACACATTGTATAAGAGATTTGGAGCTTGATTCTAAGTCTTTCTGTGTCGTTGGTACCTATTTTCTTAAATGTTATAGAGAATAAGATGACAGATGCTAGAGTAAGAAAGGTTGTTATACCTACAAATAAATTAAAATGAAGAATGTCACTAGATAACCATGATTCTAACCATTGAAAAATAACCATTTTATCATCCTTTCTTAAATGTCTAAATGATAAATGTTGTTAATCTATGTATATATTAACATATTGTGGGTTTTGAGAGAGAGTATAACAAAAACTTCACTTTGTAGAAAAGGATGTGCAGATTGAAACCTGAAGAAGTTAATCAGCTTATCATTGATTTAGAATGTAGAAAATCTAGGTAAAACGGATCCAAAATGGTCTTTCAAGAATCCATAGCGAGGAATATAGAGAGGGTGTTAATAAACAAATAGGCATTTTAGACCATGTACTTATGAAATTGAATTGGATTGTGAGGGACGAAAGAAATTAGCATAAAAATTTCATTTTGTATAAAAGGGGAATGGATTGATATGTACGATAAAGAGAAAGTATACGATGAGGAAATTGCACCTTTATTGTAACGAATCCTAAAAATATGTAAACGAGAAGATCTTCCTATGGTCGCGCAGTTTTATTTATCTGAAGAGTCTCCATATAGCGACTCAGTTCAACCGTTATATTGTTCGTCAGTAATTATCCCAGGTGAACGTAATGAAAAAGAAGGAATTCAGCAATTAAAATCAATCTCTAAAATTATGAAATACGGAACCAATGGGCCGCCAGTGGTAATGACAGCAATGATTTGAAAATAAAAGATCAGCTAGCAAAAGCTAACTGATCTTATAAGGAAATCGGAGAAAGATAACCATGTGTCTACATTATTGACGAGATATTGAGTTTTAAACACAAAGAATGACGTTTAACTTAATGCATAGCCAACGATTAAAGTTAGTGTTAAAAACACTGATAATAAAAGTGTTAGTAGAACTGTCGCTATGCTTCTAAGCATAGCAACCCAATTATCTATTTTAGAAAAGCCTTTCATACCAGCAAAAAAAGTTCCTATTGTTAAAACTAGTAAAAAAAATAAAGGATGGACAGGTAGCGAATTCATAATAAACAATTTCGTTTCAGATGAGGCTATCGAACCCATTTCAAGATATAAGAGGAATAAACCAATGCAAATAAAAGAAAAAATAAAGGACCATAGATTGATGTTATGTTTCATTGCTTTCTCCTATATAATTAAAATATTTACATTTGATTTTACTGGAAAATTAAAGAAAAAGATAGCGATTATAAATCGAAATAAATTTTTTAACAAAATAATCCTTTTCTAATAAAAGGTTACTAAAATATGAGAAAATGATATAATAATCCAAATTAAACATTTAGTCCTACTGGAAGAACCAGCGGACATCGAACTATAAGAGCATTAGTGATATTGCTCTGTAGTTTGGTGTCCGCTATTTTGTTTTTATTAACAAAATATATAAGGGGTATTTTTATATATGGTGCAATTAACTTTTTCACCTAAAATTGATCGCAAAGCAACGCAGACTCGTTTAGAAGAGTTTCTTGAAAATGTTCCTATTTATAGACAACTTGGGATGCTTAGACATGAGATGAAGGTTACAGCATCTAGCGAGGTAAGATATCACGGTCCAACAAATATAGTAGGGAAGCCAGCTGAAGATATTGCTTTAGCAAATGTTGTATGAGTGAAAGAGAAGTGAAACTACAACGTTTATCTTTTCAAATTGATAAGGCATTAAGTCGTTTTAGTAAAAACCAAAGGGATATTATTGTAAAACGATATTTAGAAGATGAAGAAGTCTTTGATTACATGGTTTATAACAAAATTGGTATGAGTGAGCGTACGTATAGACGAAATAAATCTAATTATAATTTGTATCAAAACTCTGTTTCAAGTGTGAACTCTGATTGCCAGTATTACCAAAATGATATGTCGACTGTTGAACAGGATTACCATCTATATTCAAATCCTGGTACTAAATATAAAGATGAACGATCTACAAGAAGAGAAATTCAGTTATCACCTGGTTCAGCGTCACAAACCGACCTTGGAAATGGTTTTATATCATTTAGATGGACAGGCTATGATATTAATACAGACGAATATCTTGTTGCTTTTTTAAATGCGCCTGGAATGAAAGTTATAAATGGAGGATGGGCACCAAAGGATTACGCTCCTTTCTATGCAATGGAGAGTTTTCCTAGAAGAATAGATCAATGGGTAATTACTACGTTTAATTCAACGCCAGGAACAGGGAGCCCAAGACCAATTTAATTTTATTTAATTGCAAAAGCTTAAGGATATTAATTTCTGTAATTAAGTGTAGGATAGTATGCATTGGTGTAGTTTGAAAAGGTTACATGTAATTAATATGTGCTGTTAGTCTGAAAGAGTAAAACACCAAGAGTTGACATTAAAAGACATAGATCACAATTTAATAAAAAAGAATGAAGATACGTCTAAAGTATATCTAAGCATCCATAATTGGGTGCTTTATATTTTGGAGAAAATTAAGAGAGGAATGAGGATAATTGGAAAGTGTATTAAACGGTAAGATTGCTGCACACGGTCTTATACCTATTGATAAAAAAGCATATATCAAATACATTAAACCTCATGAGAAAGCGTACAAGAAGTCTGGGATTGATGTTAATTAATTCAAATATTATAAGTTATATGAACAGAAGCCGATGTTTTATTCTGTAGAATATCTCACACAAACGCCAATAAAAGATTTATTGGAAAGAGATAGAGGGAATCGAATACGCTGTGTAAAGACAGATGAATGAATATAAAACTAAACAACAGAAGCGTAAGTTCTATGACAGTGGTGACGGGAATAGTATACGTGAACAAGTAAAGAAATGTGACAACTATGAATATCCAGAATGTAAACGTAATGGTCGGGTTCGTTTTGATACGAATGAGTACAATGAGAGTGCCCAGTGTAAGAAGATACAACTAGTTGTTCATCATATCAAAGAGCTTGCACTTGATATAGATAATCTCGAAACAATCTGTGTGGATCGCCATAATAAAGAACACGGTAGAATATTTAAAAAGAAAATCAACAAATGGGAACACGATGAAAATTGGTAAAAATGATGAATTAAACCAAGTAATCGAAACATCTTGGCAAGAATTAAAGAAAGCCTGGTCAATGATAAAAACGGTGAAAGGTTCTAAGTACATTGAAGCTTCAGCTTCGCAAGCTAAAAAACTGAAAATAATTTTAGTCAGCTTTTTAATTACTATAATCTAGTATCTGTCTAAAAATGTTAGTTTTCTGAATTTTCAATAAAAATGATTAAATTATACCAACTTAATGATAATGATTAAAGAGACTACTATAGAACCCAAACATTAATAGAAGAAAGACATATACAGGTACTATGAGTTTGAAAATTTCATAAACTCTAAAATCTTATAAAAAGAGGAGCATAAAACATGAGCGAACAATGTCCAATTAATGTACCATGTCAGGTAGAAGGACAAACCCAAACACCATTAAGTGATGAGACTGCAACACCAATTGTTACTCCAGGAGCACCCATTGTAAAGATTCCAGTTGTATTAGCTGAAAGAACACTTCAAATTGTTGTAGAGTCCGATATTTCATTAGATCCTCCAGCAGTCGAAATTAAACGCATCTTAAAAAACGTATTTTTAACACAATGTAAGTTAGTGCCTGTAGCATTCGTACCAGTACCAGGTACACCTTACCGACGAGTTACAAGAGCAAAATTATTTGTACAAGGCTATATTCGTAAAAATATTGAATATGCAAATAACGAATGTAATGGAGTTCTATATGATCGTATTGCAAATGTTCCATTTTCTGGTTTTGCAGATCTGACAGAAGGTGATTTTCTATCATTAGCTTTAGTAGCTTCTTCTTCGGACACTACTTCTCATTTTATAAATCCTAAAAACGGTGATTTACCACGTCTAGACAAATATTTCTTTGAAAATGCAGTTTTTTATAACGAACAACCATATTGTGAATTAGTAAGCGCTCAATTTTTTGAATTAGACTTTTCACCTTGTTCTACAGACCTAAACGAACCATTTGATACGCTTCGTGAAAAAATTGTACTAGATCTTACTTTAAAAGTTTTACAAGTACAACAAGTACAAGTAGCACTATAAAAATAAAAAGAAATTGTCTTTTTAATAAAGACAATTTCTTTTTATTTTTATACAACATATATAATGATGAAATGGTCACATACAAAAAAACAAATTTTTTGAATTTCATCAGACGGGGGGATGGTGATGAAAAATCCATGGATTGGTAAGGGAATATGGGATGAAATTTACAAGTATAAAAACCTGAATATACAAGATAATTTACACGAAAAAAGAGGTGAAAAAGAAGAAGTACCACCTGAATTAAAGGAAGAAGATGTAGCATCAAAATTAGAGAAAGAAGGTCAAGCGTCTGGATCACAAATAGGGCCTTTAATACGCTCACTGGTGGTCAAAACTCCATTTTCTATTTTTTCAGAAGTAACTAGTTTTAAAATATTTCCAAAAATAAATGTAAAAAATCAAGAAGCATTTGTATTTAGGAATGAAAAAGGTGTAGAAGGGCGTGAATTAGATTGTAAGTTATTAAATACAGTGCAACAATATCATTCGGATAGTTATTGTAAATTAGTTTCTTTAAATCTTCATGAGAAGAGAGTTCATTTTGAATTATATAACAAAAAAAATAAAGGGAATAAAGAAGAGAATAAGGTAGAGGCATCTTCATGGATTCCTATTCACAGTATAATATTAGAGAGTGAAAATGGGGAAGACGTAAATAATTTTATTACAGCGAAACTACCAATAGAAATAGGAAGATATAAAGGTGAAATTAGTTTACGAGAAAAGGTTGTATTTAAAGAAAAAGTCATAGGAATAAAAGAGGTTGAACAGGAGATTATTTTGACAAAAAACGAATTTTTAATACCAAAGGTAAAAAAGAATGGGCAAAATACACTTACAGTTGAAAAAGGGAGCTTATTGGTAGAAGGGTATATATATCAATGTATTCAATACATATCAGAACAAAGTACACTTCATGATAATGAGCATCAGTTAATACAAAATATTGTATTGGAGTTAATCATTCAAGTAATACAAGAACAAGAAGTACAAGTGCGAATTAAATAAAAATAATTATATTCCCTCGATTAGCTGATTATTTTTATTCGTAGTGTATCGATGGGGATTCTTTTGTAAATCATTCAGTGCTGCAAACTAATTGTTAAATGGTTTATCCTTGATAAATTCAATTTTACTTTGTTACTAAATAGTATGAATCTCCTCTGGTTTATGTTTTAAAAAAAGTGTTAACGTACAACATATTGAGAATAAACGAGTATTTAGTTTTATTATGAGTATTAAAGTAACCAACAATTGTAGTAATCTAAAATTTTCATTTATAATCCACAAGAGAGAGTCTTTATATACCAATTATAGAAGGATTCAAATTATGTATTTTTTACATAATAAAATCAAATTTAAAACGAATAATAAATAGCTTTTAAAGCTAACGTAAGTATGTAAAAAAATAAAAGTTCAACAATGCAAAATTGCTGAACTTTTATTCCTTATTCTTTCCTATTCTGCCTAAACTATCTTTAATAGTTGTTTCCCCAAGTTGTGTATATAGCAAAGCTGTATCTTGACTCGTATGTCCAAGTTGCTGCATGACTTGTAATGAGTCTTTCTCTTCCATATATAATTTATTTGCCAATGTATGTCTTAATTTATGAGGAGACATTCTTTTTCCATAAGCTTTAGTATATTTTTCTACTATATCTTGGATAGCCCTAACTGAAAGAGGCTGTGCAGTATGTTTATATTTTGATAGAAACACATTTTTCAATTCTTTCCCTGGAGCATATTTGTTATCTCGAATTTCCATATATTTTTCAAGATCATTTAATGCAATTGGGGTAATCCATACAGAATCTTCTTTGTTTCCTTTTCGTATTACATCAATGAGTCTTTCTTTTAAGTTTATATCTTCCATACGAAGATCCGCCAATTCACTTACACGAATGCCACTGCCAAGAAAAAGCGAGAGGATTGCTACGTCGCGATCTTTATCTCTTAGGAAATAGAACAACTGATGTTTTGTTAAAGATTTTTCGTGCTCATACTTAACGTAATTTAAAAACTCTTGATCATCATTATTATGAAATATTTTAGATCTCATACGTTTTGCACGAGCATTTAATGTTTCTTTATCTTTATGTATTTCGATTTTAGCCATTACATTTCTATAAAAATAACATTCTCCATCTTCATTCTCTGATAGGGAGGTAAGGTATTTAAATAAGGATTTTAAGGCTGAAATTTTCCTGTTAACAGAAGAATTCTGCATGTTCTGTTGTAGTTTTAGAAATCTCATAAAGTTCTCAACATCTTTTTTCTTTAAATTCTCCAAATCAGCGAAGGATATGTCTTTAATGGGTTTTAATTCAATAACTTGTTCAGATAATAGCCAATTAAAGAAGACTCTAAAATCATATACATAATTCAGTAGGGTGGAGGGAGAGGCGTCATGCAATTCTTTGTACTCCACAAATTCTTCTATGTAAAAGGGCATTTCGTTTAGATTTTCGTATAATTTTTTACGATGTACGGATTTTTGACGTTGCTTGCTGTAGTCCATAAAAATCACCTCATATATAATATAACAGAAAACAGAATCGAACACAAGTTCGCGTTAAATTCAATTTTTACACAAACTTATTTACATAATTAAATTATGAAATACTAAAATATACACAAAATTGAATGATATAGTGTAGTTAGTCAAATGAAAATTATAGCTAACTAAGTGATAAATTTGTATAAGACCATAAAAATTAGTGTAAAAACTACATATAAATGTAAGTAAAATAAAACAATTTTTTATATAAATTCATACAAAAAATCAATATATGAAAACAGTTCAAAATTCGTTATCTAACATGAATTGGCTAATTTAATCATGATTATGAGGGGTTAATTAGATCAACTTAAGAAAAAATCTTATAAATTAAAATGTAATCTACCATAAAAAATATTAATAACTAACTTAGCAGTTTATGATTTCTATATAAAGCATGAATTATATAGACACATACCAATATACAGAGATTCATGCTATCGAGCTCGAAATCCCTAAATACTGTATTAGATTTTTAATTATATATCTTATTGTTCGTAAAATTGGTATTTCGTGCGAAGTTATAAGTGTTTGTTTTCCCACTTTTATAAAGGTATCATATACCTTACCTTTCATCAGTACAAATATCTTTTAGTTTCAGATACATTCAGCTATACATATTAATATTGATATTGATATTGATTAAATAGTTGCTTATAGGACATAGCCAGTGTATAACATTTTAATACAAAACAGTTAACTTTAACTCCTTAAGACTAAATAGATGGTGTATTTTACAAAATTTAATTGTTGTGATGTCGAAATAGAGCATTTCCTTTAATTCTTTTTATTGTACTTGATTTAGCTGAGCATTCCGCTAAATATTATTTAAATGCAGATTTTAAAATATCACTACTAAATTTCTCTTTCTGTCTCAATGATATAAGTATTCTTTTCATTTTGAGATTTATTCACTTGTTTTTTACAAATATCTATGAGATGTGTTATGTAAACTGGTTAAAAGTATGTTATTGTAAATACCTTTGCCTTTTTTTAAGCAACATTCCTCCCTACTATATTCACTCAGTGTAACCTCATTCTGTGTGCTTTCTGCTTCATGTAAGTGCGAATCAGTACATCTGCATTCGCACTTACATGATATATGCCAATAATTCTTTATTTTTTCAGATTCATATATTCTTCTAGAGTTAGCTTTTCTTGATATATATTGTCAGAGATATCTCCTACATAACGAATATGCCAAGGTTCATATGCATAACCTGTTATACTTTCCTTACCTTTTGGGTAACGAATGATAAACCCTGCACGATGTGCGTTATCTTTCAACCATTTCCCTTCCTTCGTATTGGCAAAGGCTAGCTCTAATTCATTGTTTGCACTTTTAGAAGAAACATCCATAGTTAAGCCTGTTTTATGTTCACTGTGCCCTGGCTTTGCCGAGAAGCGATCCGTATGCTCTTGCCCATTCTTTTTGACATTGCTGGCATACAGGCCTTTTTGATATTCATAGGAACGAAATCCTGAAACAGCATTCAACTGTATACCATCTTGCCTAGCTAAAAGAAATAGTTTTTCTAACGCTTCCGCTGCCTCTTTACGAAGGTGACTCTTTTCTACCGTTCCACTAAATGAGAAGGGTACATTGGGTACAACTAAATCCTCTGGCTTATAGTTTTCGGGTAAACCATATTCCTTATTTACTACAGCCTGTATACTAGCAAAAGAGCTTGCTATCTTACTTGAAGCTCCATTTTGCTTTCTATTTTTTTCATTATTTATGGAGTTTTCACTAGTTTCATGGTTTGTCTTATATGGTTCTTTACCAATAGATATATTAGTGTAAACTATAAAGATACCTAATATTACTACTATACAAGTTAAGGTTCCTACTAATTTAAGTCTCATCATTCATTTCCTTCCTGCAACGCCTACTATTACTCATTCATCATACTGTAACCATGTCATATCCATATTAATTCTTTGTGAACTTTTCTTCATAGCGTATTACTTAATAGATTGATAGTATATCCTCCATTCTGTTGACACCTTTAAAATATCAGTTCTATTCATACATGTAGAAAAATAATTTAAGAATTTGTATAATAAGATATGAAGTGTAGCATTCTATTATAGAAGGGTCTTGGTATAATGCTAGGTATTGATGTAAAAAAAACAAAAGAAGAGTTAATAATTTCATGGCAATTGGCGGAGGTTACGATCCCATTAAGTGATGTGCTTGAGGTTACCGAAGATGCTACCTATGCGGGAGTTGAAGAACCAACTGCAATCCGTATTGGAACAGCATATGGGACAACTGACCGTATATTAATTAGAACTGTAAAACAAAATTATGTATTATTTACTACAAACAAAGTGTCGATTTTAAAAGCTATTTTTGCTTAAATATGGTCATATACATAGACTCAAACAAAGTTTGAATAAAGCAAAGGAGAGAAGTCATAGAATAGACTCCTCTCCTTTGTTTAATTGAAATGAATATTATAATCCATACTCACTTCAGTATAGCTTTTATAACATAAGAACATCTTACTGTTTTGATTCTGGTATTATTAATCAAATTAAGACCAAATCCACACATCATCATTATTTTGAGTGCTATTGTTTACCTCATGCACTTTTTCGATACGTATTCTCTTTCCTTTCATATCACCCACCACTCTCTGTACTAATAGGAAGTAATTTGTATAAATCCTCCTTATGTTAACTAAAATACTTATTGTTTATATTTTTTTATTGTTATATAATATTTCATGTCTTTACTTATATGCGATTAAGATATATCGGAATTAGAAAAAGGGATCTTTCGAGATTCCTTTTTCTATTTAAAATAAAAAAACCAGCGGATTCGCTACCTATCCATATTTCTCGCCTCACAGTGATTCCTTTATATTATTTTATTATATCCTACCCTTTTGGATCTATTTATTTAAATGTATAATTATAATTAACTACTTACATTTTGAATCGAGGTGACAATCATGAGGACTTTTGGTTCATTATTGATCTCTACTATCTGTTCAACAATCCTTTTAGTTTGGAATTCCTTTTCTTTCTATACTGGATTCATAGCAGGACATACATACTACTGGGTTAACGGAATCATAGCCTTGATTTTCCTTCTATTCTTTATCCTAAACATGCGAGATATTAGAAAGAAAAACTACAAAACATTAGGAAAATAGGAGTTGATTCATATGTGGAAAAAGATTAATAATTATAAGTTTCATCTAAAAGATTTGAAATTTATGACTTGGCTATTCCCAATTGTCGGTTTATTATTCGCTTATGAATTCTTCTCTGGCCTAATATTCCATCAGGAGGTTCGTTGGCTCAAGTTAATATGCATAACAATAATGATTATAGGATTTATAGATATTAGAAAAAAGATTAAAAACAAAGATTATAGAGCGGCATGAATTTACAAACACTCTTGAGCTCATTTTCAAATCATGGCATTATAGTTTCGAATCTTACTGAATTAAATCTACATTCAAAATAGTACATTAATAAAATTGTTTTTATTAATGTACAAGCCTACCTGTGGCAATAGTCTCAGGTATTTTTTCGTTCATTGTATTTGTTTGTTTTATTATCTTTCCTTAAAAACAAACAAGACGCCTCCCAAATCACGGCAGCGCCTCCGATAATTGCTATAAGCTTGATCAAACTTATTTATCCTCACATTATTTATTTCTTTGCTTCCATACCCCATTATCTTTACGATAAGTATTCTTGCCATCCATGAAGTCAGCAGTTTTACCCGGAATGCTATATTTCTTATTCTTTTTCTTAGCCTTTTTCTTCAGCCTTTTCTCTTCTTGAATAGCTTGCAAATCCGCCTTCCATTGTTTCAACAAATCCTTTTCATGTCGCATCGAATTTGTACCCCTTGGATTAAAATATGAACCAAATAATTAGATTCTACCTATTTATATAGATATCCTCTAATCCAATGTACCAAGTTATTTTTTCCTTTTTAAATAGAACAACAATATATTAAAATATTCTATATATCCAAGGAGGTTTGTCATGCTCAACTTTCATAAAGAATTACCCCTATTAGGATTCTTTTTGTTTGTATACATTTTTATTGGTATCATCTTTTTATTACTATTCCTTAGTGTATAGTAGATTTTCCTTGGCGTTCATAAAAAACATCGAAATACAGCATTAGGTTCTTTACTTTGTTTATATCATTTAACTAAACTCTTCATAATTTGAATTTCAGCTTCAATTTTGTTTTGTCAACTCATTCCGTTGAGTTATGTATATAAACACCATCAAAGTAAAAATACTCATTACCTTAATAAAACTCTTGAGAACACCTTTCGCAATTTCCAATAGAATTATCGGCTGATGAAACATGATGATTGTCAATTAACACTGGATTCTCAATCATTTCCACATTCCTCCTTAATTTAAGGTAGGAGAAAACATTTGGTATAATATAAGTGCTTTATTATATGTGTTTTCTTCAAACTGTCTTAGGTGAAAAGCAGTTTTTTATTTTTTCGATAGTACTTACTAAGTATTTCTGTTAATATTTAGTTACCGATATGTGTATCAACCGGCCTGTGCTTCTGTACGGGCTTTTTTGATGCTTACACGCTTCGTAATACCCAGGAACCTGCCTATTAGTTGGGGAATTCTACTAGATTCCCGAATATTAAGACAAACAAAAGCCTGCCCTATTAACTCTATAAAGACACCATTACAAACATAATCCCTTTTAGCTTCTATAGATTATCAACTTTTTCATAATATTTATTAGATTTTTTTATATTCATATTTTTGTAACATCTCTATATAAAGTTTTAATATTTTATGTGTTAAACTTAAAACATTCCAAGAAGTCCTTTACTTTTAGAATCGACAATTCTTCAATACCCTTAGTCTTGCCCTGCATCCCCTGCAGGGCTTTTATCATTTAGCTAAAGGTTGGTATAGGTAAACTTTTTGTACGTTTCTTCAACCTTATCTGTGCTGTTATTTACACCTCTAGCTCTTAAATTCTTTATGATCCACAAGTTTTCTTTCGTTCGTATTCATCTCTCTGCTATTTATCCTTTATTTTTCATCCTTAGTAATCCGTTTATTGATGCGTTCCATAACTTTATCCTTAGTTAGATTTTCAATAACAACCTCTATTTTCCTAAAATTCAATCAAATCTTTATAAATTTCTAACGAGTATTAATTGATAGGAATCCCACGGCATAAAATGGAATTTATTCTCAAAAGTTATTAATTATTCTATCTGTCAAACTATTAGTTTATCTCTTCTTCATATTTTAATTGTCTTTTAACCACGATCAAACAAATAAAATACACAAATAGGTAAGGAGCATTAGTATGATTATACAAGAAAAATTATCTTTTTCAGATCTAGATTCATTAGATTCAACTACCGACTCCATAATGGATGCGTTTAAAGATCTTTATGGAATACTTCCTGATGAAATTTCAGTAAATAATGAGACGTTTCCAATTCATAATAAGCCTGCTATTACTGAACGTTATGATCATGCTTGTTATAAAATGCTGGGACCTTTTATATTTCGAGATCCTGAAAAACCTTCGAAAAATGAAATAACCCTAAAGGAACAATTTGTATGTAATCCTAATAATGAAGAAAAAGAGATTGTAGTGACCATAGAAGAACAATGGGTAAATATACAATCTTGGACTTCGAAATCTATTACAGGTTTAACTTTAAAATCAGATCTCATCATTGCAGGTAAATTTCAGTCGGGTAATGAATTTAATATTTCGACTTTTGTAGGCGAAAGTAATTCAAAATCAATTCATATCTCTCCTTCAATTGAACATTCTATTAAAGTGCCTCCAAATAGTAAAATCAAAATAGCAATGATAGGAACATTAATTACTGAAGTTCTACATTTCCAATCAATTATAACAGTACAAGGCATGTTTGGTGCATGTTTTCCACGTATGGTTCGTGGACATTATGTTGGGTTTAAAAGTGCCGGTCACATCCTAAATAAAACATTTGGAATAATTGAAGGATCTATTAACAATACAGTACTTCAGGATATTGAAATGGATATTAAAGGGATAGAACCTTATTCCTATAAACAAAAAGTGATCAAGTAGTAAAGTTAAAAAACAAAAAAATATACTGTTTTTTGATTCTATATCATATATAGATCATTAGAATAAGGAAAGGGAAAAATCTATGGCTAATCGTACTTCAAAATCACTGAATGGGGGAATATCAATTGTCAAACAAAAATGAGTTAAGTTTTTTCATTATTAGATTAGTATTGGGGTTAACTTTTTTTGCTCATGGACTAACAAAATTTCAAGATGGCATTCATAATACGGAAAATTTCTTCAACAGCCTAGGAATATTCGATTGGCTTGCATATCCAGTAGCAATTCTTGAACTAGTGGGTGGAATTTTAGTTATTCTGGGGCTTGGTACACGAATTATTTCAACCTTATTTTCTTTACTTATAGCCGGAGCCATTATTACTGTGAAATTTGATCAAGGATTTATAGGAGGGTATGAATTTGATTTATTATTATTGGCTGTTTCTTTATTTTTTGTAGTAAATAACAGCCACTCTATTTCATTAGATAAATTCCTATCGAATCGTAATAATAAACAACAACAAACTCTATAAACATAAATTTTCTCCTCAACACGTAAATTTTTATTTTGCGAAGAGGCTTATTTATATGAATTACTCAATTTAGATTCGAAAAAAATAAAAAGAATCCCTTATATTTTGAAAAAGTTTTTTCAAAATATAAGGGATTTATAATTTACTTTTAAATTATTGTATAAAAGGACTTCAACTTTTGGTTACATAAATACCTTCTTATCTTTTTTAAAACGCTCTGTATGCATTTTCTCAGTTGTTAATACCACTTTCTGTGGAATCTTATATAATGGTAGTTTATCTTTACAGAACTCTCTTAATCGCTTTCTAAATTCACTTACACTTTCATTTGTTCTTAATTTAACCACAGCCTTAACCATTTGCCCTGTGATTCCATTTTTTTCACCAACAACAGCAACCTCCTCTACTCCATCCATTAGCTGTATTACATTTTCAACTTCAGCTGGAAATACTTTTTCTCCGCCAATATTTATAATCTCTGATTTTCTTCCTAAAATTTTAATATAATCTCCATCTACTTCCACCATATCTCCTGTCATAAGCCAGCCATCTTGAGTAAATGGACTTGGAGCATTAATATAACCAATCATTGTAGACATTGATTTGATCTGCAACATTCCATCCACTACTCTTGACTCAATATTCTTATCGCTTAGTTTGATCCACAAAGAATCATTCGATTTAGATTGTGAATATAAAACTCCATATTCTGACAACCCATACATTTGTGTAATTTTAACATGAGGGAATATTTCGTTTATTTTACTTAGTGTAGCCTCAGGCATAACTTCTGATCCATAAGAAATGGTCTGCAAACTATTTAAATTATACTTTTTATAAACCTCACTCAGTATAAGTAGATTTATAAAAGTTGGTGATGCGGGTAAAGCTTGTACTTGATGTTTCTCAATCATGTTACATACTCGATTAGGGCTACGATCATCAATAATTACCAAACACCCTGAGCTGGAAATGATTTGGAATAGAGTATTCACTCCTCCAATGTGATCAAATAACATAAATGGTATAACGCGTTTTGCACTCCTTGCAACACTGTACTTCTTTTGAAGTAATGTAAAATCATGTACAATTGCTTTACTACGTCCAGTTGTACCAGATGAAAACAATACTAATCCTGGATGTTTTAACTTTTTCAGTTGTAATAATAATTCATTTTGAATGTAATCTCTTTGTATATTAATTATTTCAAAGCTTCCGCTTTCAACTTTAATCACATTTTCTAATTCAACTATTTCATAGTATTCTTTCTTCTTACTTTCAACCAATGAATTTAAGATCGGTACTACAGTACACCCTAATTCAATAAGTGCTAAAAACATTGCTATAGAGTATGGAGAATAATCAGCTTCCAAAGAGACTGTTGTATAATCTATCTTTCGATGTTCATTTAACTCCTTTGTATAAATCTTTATTTGATTTAGAAACCACTCATATGTGTAAGTTTTCTCCTTCCAAACAATGGCTTCGCAATCTTTATTCATTTCAAATCTTTCAAATAAAAAATCAATATACATACCTAACCTCCTTTTTAATTTTCTCCTTTAATATTTTGTTATGTTAGTGATTTTAATTGTTCCTGGCATTCTAAAATATACGCAACTAATGCTTCTATTGTTTTAAATGGGCTATTATGTTGTGACATTGTATCTAAATTCACCAAATCAACTGATAAACCTAATTCATCTTCTAATCCTTGTTCAATACTTACCAGTAAAGATACCAGCCCTAACGAATCTAAATACCCCTCCCAATCATAAAGATGTGCTTTCAAGCCTTTTTCAAGATCAATTTTATTTTCAAGATTTTCATTCACTTCTTCAACACAGCACAATACAATCTGAATAATTTTTTCTTTATTTGTATCTTTCAAGTAAATACACTCCTTTTATGAATCATCTTTTTACTATGAAGATTCCCTTCCAGCAACTCTAGTACTGTATAATATGAACACTAAATACACTTATTCTTCTACTGATAAAGTTTGTAAGTATACGTAGTAGCCTTACTCTCCTTCTCTCAATTATCTTTCCCCTATTAAGACTGAAGGCTATAATTATGTTGCAGAAGAAATAAAATATTCTCATGTAAGACACACTCTCTATTAATAATATCCATCATTATCAAATTAAAAGATTCGAGATCACTTAAGTTACTATCTTTTTTTAATAATTTAATATGTGCAATCTTATACAGTCTTTCCCATGATTGTTTTATATCCATTAACTCACTAGTAATATGAATAAATTTATCTTTAAATAACTCGTTCATGTCTATAAGTAAGTCATATAAAAAATATCTACTCCATCTCATATCAAATAAACATTTCAAATACAAAGGAAACATATTTCTTTGTTTATGAAAATCTTCATTTATATTTTCTTTAAGTTCAAGGGCTGCAATCTTTCCAAAATAATATATCTTATTGTTTTTTTGCATAATTAAACCTCGAACATACTCACTTGATATTTTTTTTAGTGTTCTCAAAAAAATATCTTTAAGATTTTCCTTGCTTATTTTTTCCTGTATAATCACATCAATTGATGAGTAAGATGAAATTTTTTCTATACCTTTTGCTTGAGCCAATTCAGGTATAGCTTTTCCTCCTTTCCAAAAAGAATGGAACTCCTCCATTGATATCTCACCCATAAATTTATTAGGAACTGGATCTTGAACAAATACTCTATCTTCTGTAAGTTTGTTAATTGCGAGGTAATGGTCTGTAACATATTTATCCGTATGGACATCTATATGACTTTTTATAAATTTGGGGTTCAAATAATCATTACTATATGGTAGAAAAAAGGTGCTTCCTAATGCAATAAATACTTCTTGACGATTCAAACATTCTTTTATATATTGAAGCCCCTTTTCAAAATTAGAATATACATGTTTCTCCATACGAAATGTTTGATTATATTCTAACAACTGTGTATATCTTGCTACAGAAGGTACCGATGTGACAGTATCCATTCGATATGCTGGTATACTATATAATTCTTCATTAGCTATTAAACTCATGTAACTAATGCTACCCATACTTTTTAATTTATCGTGAAGAATTGGTATATAGCATGAATAATAATAAGGGACATCAAAAGTTGGAATTAATTCTTTCATTTTCACTACAGCACTCACCCCATATTTATTTTTTTACAGCCCTATCCAGTTCTCAACAGTATAATTCAACTGTAAGTCCTTAGTAGCTTTAAATTTTCTATTTGGAATAGGTTGTCCTAATTTATCCACTTCAAAGAGCCTAAAGCCTCTTGAAAACTTAAACCTGCATGCAAGGTCCCTTGGCACTTTAAAATTCCCTGCAAAACGATTTTTTTCTATTCTATCTAGTATCATGCCTACACTCATATAAATTCGTTCACCAACTGGTGTATTTTCAGGTACTTCGACTGTTACAGAAACATCCACAAATTCTGATAATGTTTCTATTACCTTATATTTTTTAGGTATTCCTTTTACACCTTGTGTCACAAAGGTAACTTCGGCTTCTCCTATTTTCTTAGGTATAATTGTTCCATCCCCCATAACCTCTAGCACATCTGGGTTATCAACTAAAAATACACCATCTAAAACACTCATTTCAAAACCACTATCGTACGTAACAATTGGATTAATTTTCACTTTCATTCCATTTAATCCAACTACATCTCGACCATCTAATGTAACATTAACTATATTACCAACATCTCCAAAGAAATATATTAATGGTAGATGCATACGTTCTCCCCAGTCTTTCTCAAAATGTGCACCATTTGGATCCTGATAAAAAATTAAATCATCTCTATATTTGTAACCATTTTTCAATAAAGTTTCTGCAATATCTCTCACATGTTTTACCAAGAAAAAACCTTCCGCACTACCTATATCCATCCATATTTTCAAGTCTTTTTTTCCTTCATACATTTCAAATAATTTTAATTCCGAATGGTCATCTTCAACTTTCACAAAGAATGGAGATAACATCCCAATTTTTCCAAACACTTCAGGATTGCGGAAACCAATATTATAAGTTGATAAACCACCTGCTGATGACCCTATTAGAGCTGTATTTTCAGCATTAGTCAATGTTCTAAAATTTTCATCAATGTAAGGTTTCACCTCATTGATTATAAATTTTTCATATAATAAACCTGAGCATTCTATATGTTTATCTGGTGAAATGAAATGACAAAACTCATTATTTTCTATGATTCTTTTATGTGCTATACCTACTATTATTATCTCTTGAATTTTACCTTCATAAATTAGCATATCAGTCGTTTTGTGGACATTCCATGATTCATCATTTTTTATTACTGGCTCAAACAAGCGCTGCCCAGCATGCATATATAATACAGGATACTTTTGGTACGAATTGCTTTCATAACCAGGTGGTAAATATATAAATAGTTTCCTACTATTCTCAAGTATTTCAGAATGAAAATTTTCAATCGTAATCACTTTAGAAGCTCGTTCCATAGTAACCTCCAATTTTCTATTTTTCACTTTCATTAATACAGCTCTTTTCTAGTTTTTTTCTTTAAAACCGTACCCTTTATTAACTTTTAAGAGAATTTTTCAGTATAAGCTTTTATTTTAGCTACCAAAATGAAATTCCCCCAATTTTAATTACAATTGTAAAAAAGTAGACCCCCATAGTTAAGACTCCACCAAGATAGTTTTTTCTGCAGTTTGCCATTTTACAACTACTTCTCCAGTTCCAAAACTCGGGGTCCGATACTTATGATTCTCTCCTCCTTCAATCAATAGTGTGTTATTGATCTTTCTAATAAATTTAAATTCAAGCAAGGTATCAGCCGGAACACTTATATCAAAATAACCCGTAGGAAATTGATACATTATTTGATTAAAAAATGGCCCTACTGCCTTGCAAGGATTCATATTTCCTAATGAATATGTGTTCCCCATTATAAAAATTTCACTCTCTGGTATTTCATATCCATTTTCAATAACAAATCGAATACAAACTTGCTTTGTATTTAAGACCTCTACATGTTTATAGATATTACTCCTAGTTCCTGTATCTGTTACAACAGTAATTTCATATTTACCATCGTTCACTGCTGGAACTTTTACTTTTATACTAGTATGTGACCACGAAACAACTTCCGCCTCTTTTTCTTCAAATAATACTGATCCTTTTTTAGAAGTAAAGCCACATCCTTCAATACAAACTATTTGACCAACGGTTGTCATTTTATGTCCCACAGTTCCTATTAAAGGTATACTATTTACTCCTTTATGGTGCCAAACATGTACTGACCCAGGTCCAAGCCATAATGAATCTATATTATTATTTTCAACTCTAATTGTTTCACCATCTAAAAGACCAACTAATATGTCCTTATACTTTCTAGAAGGAAGAATTGTTTTAACATCTTTTATTTCATATCCTTCTGTTAAATTTCGATTCAACGCTATTAATACCACATCACTTCCAAAGTACCTTTCATATACATAAATATCATCCGTTATATATCTTTCTTTGGTATTTCCATATGGAAGTGCATAATTTAAACTACGAAGCGAAGATAAAGATTGTATTATCTTAAAGTTATCTGTATTCACATCAAAAGATTCCATTTGACCACGATTGTTCGGATCTCCATTTCCAACCATATATTGCTCTGTACCGTAGTATACAGAAGGTATTCCCCTTGAAGTTAACAAGAATGCTAATGATTGTTCTATTCTACGTTTACTTTGTCCATTAATGTGAAAACGGTCCATATCATGATTATCAATAAAAGTAACAAGATTATTTACATCATTATAAATTTGATATGTTTCTTCAATCATTTTGTGTAATCCATGCATGGAATCCATTCCATCTCGAAAAACTTCACGTACTTTATGAGCAAAACTAAAATCTAATAAACTCATACCACTATTATTTGCAAAATGAATATTTCTATGGTCATTCTCATTCGGATTGATATACCATTCACCAAAAATAAATACTGGTCTATAATTATAGATTGAATTTAGCCAACTTTTTTGCCAGCCATATGACATGTGTTTTACTGCGTCAACTCGTATACCATCTATCCCTTGGTCTAGCCATAGTTTAATAGCTTCTTTAAAATACAAATCAATAGCTATATTTTGATGATTTAGATCTGCAAGATCAAATAAATTACGATAAACTCCGTCTTCATATTCTTCAAAATCCGTTCCACCATTATGATGAAAATAATGATTGTAATCATTATCGTATCCACCAAGTAACAATCCATTATCATATAATCTACCATTTTCAGCATAGGTCGCATCATCATGTAATGCAGGCGAAGTGTGATTAGGTGCAAAATCCATAATAATTTTTATATCTTTTGCATGAGCGGTTGTTATTAAGGTTTGAAAGTCTTCAAATGTCCCAAAAAAAGGATTTGTTCTTTTAAAATCACGAGCCCAATATCCATGATATGAAGTACTTCCTACCAAATCATTTATTGGAGTAAAGATATTTTCTACCGGTTGAGATATCCATAATGACGTCACACCTAGTTCAGTAAAATAATTTGTATTTAATTTTTCAATAATCCCTATCCAATCTCCACCAAAGTATTTCTTTTTATTTTTCCTAGATTCATCGTATAATCCCCCTTTGGGATTATATGATGGGCATCCATTATGGAATCTGTCCGTTACAATTTGATAGATTATATCTTTAGAAAAATTAACGTTGTTCCCATTCACCTTAAGCTTATCTTTTTCTTTCAAATGACAACCTCCATCCCATAGAAGCATTTACCAGCTATTTTCAAACGTTTAGCACTCTACCCTTAAGTACTATTTGAAAAATAGTTAAAATATATTTCGCCTCCTAACTAGTAACTCATGTTTCGATTCAATTTTTCATACAAAATAATGTCTACAAGTGGGTTCTATATTTGTCCTATAAACTGTACCATTTGATTTATGTCGAAGTAAGGGAAAAAATGTCATTATATAGGGGAGGTAAATATAGAAAATTCTTACATAGAATTATGTTTACAAAATATAGCCCCAATAAAATACATAGACAAAACATTTTTTATTTGGTAATATTCACCTGAAAATATTTGGTAAAACTTTATGCGGAGAGGAGTATTAAAAATAAATACTAGATTATTAATAAAAATACTATTTATACTACTAATACCAATCTTATATTCCAAAATAAACTATAAAATATAAATATAGCTTTCGATCTTACAAATATTAAAAACCTAGGGAAAAGCTGTAAAGAAATTTCAAAATAATCTGGAGAAATATTTTATTTGCAAAAATCTTATATAAAAATTAAAACATTATTGTACAGTTAAAATGTTCCTTCCTAAATGCTATTTAAAATTTTCTCTATAAATTAAAGATTTACTTCTACAAATTTAATAATGCCATTAGTAGATATTTTCTAGTAATTTAATTTCATAACAATTTAAATCCACTTACATTCTAAGATTTCTATGGTCAATTTATATTGCGTTTTATTTTTCAAACATGTATGTACTTAAATCCATTTCATACCTACCGTTTTTACCTCAAAATAACAATATATTATATCAATATATCTATTTTACAATTAGATTCCATTTCATTAATCATCTAATTAACTTGATTACTAAAGTTCACCACTATTAGTTTGCAAACAAATTTTTATAAATTAGATACTTAAATTTGTGAGGTGACAATACTATGCAACAACAGGTCGAATTAGATTCCGCTCTTGCTGTTTCTTCGAAAAAGACATTATGGAAAAATCGTACATTTACTTTTGTATTTACAGGTTATACCTTATCAATGTTCGGAAATTCATTTCACAGTATTGCTTTAAACCTTTGGGTACTACAAGCAACAGGAAGTGCCAAATTGATGTCTACAATTGCCATAACTCATATGGTCATGAGCATGTTGTTTTCTTCCATTGCAGGTACTGTTGCAGATAGGGTAGATCGCAGAAAACTAATGTGGATAACAGATATAATAAGAAGTCTTTTAATACTAAGTATCGCATTTTGTATTGCAATACCCGGTACCCCCTTTATTCTTATTATTATCTTAACCGCTCTTACTTCTTGTGCAGGATTATTTCAGTCTCCTGCATTCCATGCTTCCTTAGTTGATATTGTAGGAAAAGACAAAGTTCAACAAGCTACTGGAGTATTAAATGTAGCAGATAATGTATCTCGTATTTCGGGGCTAGCTATAGGGGGCGTTGTAGTTGCAGCATTTGGTGGTAGCATTGCTATCTCAGTTGACGCAGTTACTTTTATGTTATCCGCTATTTTAGTGCTGTTAAGTGGAAAGTTTCCTAATTCTACAAAAAAAACAGGAATCAAAAATTCATTTCAGGAGGACCTTGTTGCAGGATTCAAGTATATATGGCAGAACCCTTTTGCTAAATCTGTTATTATACTCTCGCCTACTTTAATCACATTTTTCACTGCTTCATTAATGCTTATTCAAGTAATGTCTGTAAAAGTGTGGAAAGCAAATCCGATTGAATTTGGGATAATTGAATCTAGCATTCCAATAGGTTATATGTTAGGCGCAGGCATTATTATCTTTTTTGATAATAAGTTACATCGACGGGGTTGGTGGATAATCCTTAGTATGGTTTTACTAGCTCCAATCTTTGTAGGGCTATCTTTTGCTCCATCTGTTCTTTACGCAGTACCATTAATTCTCCTCTTAGGAATACTTTTTTCATTTTGTACATTGCTTGTCAATGTGATTATTAAAGTTGAGGTAGATCCTGAGTTACAGGGAAGGACTTTTGGAACACTTGGTTCTCTTACGAGTATTGCATCACCAGTCGCTTTAGCAATTTCCTCATTTTTCGCTGACATTTATGGTCCACCATTAATCTTATTAATAAATGGGGTCTTATTATTTATTTCAGGACTAGTTGTACTGTTCTTTCTTAAATCAATTAGATCATATAAATGATTCTTTTTCGTTATAAAAAAATTCAAGTATCCAAACTTGAAAAATGCCGAAACTGTTAAGGATATTAACTCTTTCGGCATTTTTCCTATATCACTTAAGGAGAGATTTTTATGCCAAAGAAAATACTTATACTCGGAACATTTCTGATAGCGGCTAGCCTTTTAGGCTGCACAGATATAGAACACAAAGATACTCTCAACAAAATAGAAGCACCCGAAAAAGAACCAGTGGATGTAAAAGAAAAAGTTGCACTTAAACATATGACAGCAGAAGAATATTTAAAAAACTATAATAACATTAAGAGCACTGTATCTAAACAAGGTATTGAAATTCTTCCATTTAATCTTGAACTAGAAAAGCAATCCAATACATATAGGTTTTATTACCCTAAAGAAGTAGATAAATCAGATCAAGATATGAAATGGATAAGTGTCATGTTAGGAGAAAACGGAAAAGTAATTGATGGAATTATGTATACTGGCTACGCAGATATACCTACGATTAAGGCAATGATTCAAGCTACTAACATTACATGGACTAATGAATTAGATCAGTTAATTGGTTCAATAGGAAATGAAGATTTTTCAAAAACATTGGAAATTGAAAAAGTGAAACTATCTGTTAAAGGTAATTTGAAAAATATTAAAGTTATGATAGATTCAATGAAATTAGATCCACCTCAATCCCTTTAAAACAAATATAGCCCCCAATTCCTATTTAATTTCTTTAATTTACACTATATAGAAATTTATTTAACTTTTAATAATTAAGTCTAGCTATGAGACTATACAAAAAATCGTCAGCGCTTTTAAAAAGCAACTGACGATTTTTTTATTCTCTTACATTTTTATTTAAATTAGCATCAACAATATGACTCTGTCTATTTATTTAATTCTAACTTCCAAAACATTATTCTATAATTTCAAAAAGATTATTGCCATTATTACCACCTGGTAATATAAATTTCACATGTTGATCTGCTGGAATAGTTATATAATGATATTGATCAGGTTTAGTTAATTTGGTTGTACTTTTCCAAGTTCCTGAAGTCCAGTACGTTACTTGTGAAAAAAATGCTAGTGGCGGGAATTTCTCTGGATCGGTTGACTTATCATTTTCTGATATAATTTCAGGCTTAATTCTAATTTTCTTTCCTGCCGCATTTTTAAATTGAAAATCATAAACAATTCCATAGTTTCCTTCAAGCGTCGGGTTAGAATTTTCTAGATACCATATAGGTGCTTCGTATTCATTAATACCAACACGAGGTTGAGGATAGGCTTTACTTGTCTTTGAACCTACATAAAAGGTACTTGTTGTTACATTATCAATAACAGCATACCTCTCATCGTAATTATAATTAGCAGTTGAAGTAGTTTTATTATAATTTTTAACCTGTGATGTTTTTATAGGATCAAAAATTTCTGATGGGCTAGAGAACTGTCCATCTGGTTTTTTCTTTGAAACAAATTGACGTAGGGTTAATTTTGCGTTCGGAATAAACTTAATTTTTCCATTAACTGCAAAAGTATTTTCTACATCTTTTTCTAATATAAATACATGCCCATCTGCTGGAATTGTAATAACTTGATCATTGTTACTATTTCCATATTGAACTATAGTACTAGATGTAATGCCCATTATATCCCATGAACCATCAGAACTAACCGGATATGCTGCATTTACAGCAATATTTTTAATTCTTATAGTTCGCGGTTGGCGATCTTCATTGTGTATAGCATATCCAAATTTCAATTGACCTCCAGTATAATTTCGATTAAAAAATTCAGCACTATACTCTTGATTTGCTTCTAATATTCTTTCATTTGTGTAGTAAGCATACTTACCAGCTTCAAAGTTTGATCCCATATTTGGATTATCGTATACACTTTCTGGTGCATTTGTATATATGTACTTTGCTCCGCCTTGTTTATACTTTATTTGTGTAATCATAGAAGCCTCTACTCCTCCTGAACCAGTTACTCCTAAAAACAAAAGTGACGATAGTAAAACTGAAGAAAAAACTTTTCTGTTCAAAAATACAGCTCCCTTCCATTTATTACAACTAAATCTAGCATACGCTTTACATACAATAAATGTAAATGGGATGTGTAGCTGTTGTTATTGAGAAATACTGATCCAACAAAACATACTCTTAATGATTATATATATAAAGTAATCTGTCTCCTTTGTAAAGGACATTAATAAAGCTAGGCAACATCGAAAAAGCTATTTCTGTATTCAACAGTTTCATCTTTTTTGAATTCCATTGACATCTATAATAATTATGTATGTTATATATTTCTAAACCTCTTGTTTTAATTAAATAACAGATTCGCTATGCGAACCGAACAAACAATCTCTTATTTCTCCATGATTCTACAAATGCGCTTTAAATTTTATACAACTTGAAACTGCCCCACCAATGTCATCTTTATTTGATGAGGCCTTTTCTATTTTTAAATCGTAGTGCTTTTAATATAGTTTCTTTCATGATTTCGTTTCGATTTCTCTTTTGTTTCCGTTATTCTTAAAATGAAATTGAAAATTAATTATAGTATCCCAAATGGTATATACAAGCTATTTCACACAAATGATTGACCATATTCTTTAAATTGTATTTAACCATTAATTTTTGAATTACCAATAATATTTTTCTGGGTTATTACATTAAAGTTAATATTATGATATATTTATATTCGGAATAATTATATCTTACATTTAAAGGGAGAATTTTAATGGATAACCTACTATTGAAAAAGGACTTAACAACGGATCAAATGGTTCTTGTTACTTCAGAGTTTGAGAAAAAGAAAAAATCAAAAGGACTTGCTTACCTAATTTGGTTTTTTCTAGGCGGACTTGGTGGTCACCGCTACTACGCACGTGACTTTGGTATGGCAATTGCCATGACACTGACTGTTGGCGGGCTTGGTTTCTGGGCTTTAATCGATGTTTTCTTTATTGGAAGCCGAATTGGTAAGAAAAATGAAATGTTAGAACGTGAAATTATTATGAAAGTTAAAAAGATGACTGCTTCAAAACGTTTATCTTCATAAAAAACCTCCTTTGGGAGGTTTTTTATACAAACAATTCAATTTATGTTTTCACTAAATACTTTTTCCAATAACAAGTATCCTCCCCCCATAACATGTAGCCATCAATACATCATACACGTTTCTAATTCTTGTTTCTCACTACGTGTAATCATATTCAATTTTACGTAACTCGTCCTTACTTCTCTTTTTATGTATTTTTATGTTTTAAGAAAATAACTCCACCAACTAGTAACAACAATGCTCCCATTGTACCTTTTAGTTGTTCTTCTTTAAATTGTAGTGCCCAATCCGGACTGATCCTTCCATATTTCTAATCCCCCTTAAGTATTTTTTCCTAAAGAGGATTTTTATGTCCAAAGAAGAACATTTTACATTGAAAGCGGTTTAAAGAGGATTGTGGGATAGGTTCAGTGTCTGAATATTAGTCGTGGTTAAAAATGCAAGATGTTTCGCCACAAGGGCATCCTACGAGATTAAATTGATGAATAAAAAACTTTTTTGAATTGCGCATTATATTCTAAATATAACCTCACTTATGAACGAGCAATCAATCGGTGATGACATTTCAGGAAAAATCCTCTCTTAATGTTATAAAAGAAGCAATAGAGATTAGTAGCCTTTTGTGTCTGCACACTAAACTATTGGAGGGATTAAAATGTTAAACAAAAGTGCCGTCCTCTACACTGAGGAAAATGGTATTGCAAGAATTACATTAAACAGACCGGAATCACTAAATGCGTTAAACCGAGATGTTCTTGAGCAACTTTCCTCCACCTTGGACAGGGTTAAAACTAATTCAAGTGTAAAAGCATTGATAATTATCGGTGCCGGAGAAAAGGCATTTTCCGCAGGTGCTGACATTCAGTTTCTCAATAAAGCCACTTCACTAGAAGTACGGGATTTAGCTCAGTTGGCTGTTACGGTTACTCATAAAATCGAGTCATTAGGAAAAGTGGTTGTTGCTGCCATCAATGGATTTGCACTAGGAGGTGGACTAGAGTTAGCTGAATCCTGTACAATTCGTATTTGTGCTAATCATGCTAGATTAGGACACCCTGAAGTCCGTATTGGAGCTATTGCCGGATTTGGAGGAACTACGAGATTGCCCAGACTCATAGGTAAGGGGCGTGCTACAGAACTGTTGCTCACTGGAACCGCGATAAGCGCAGATGAAGCTTATAGAATAGGACTGGTTAATAGGACTGTTGAGCCTGATAAATTATTATCAGAAGCAGAAGCGCTTATCCAAGAAATTCTATCTCAGGCTCCTATCGCAGTAAAAATGACTTGGGAGGCAATTCATCGGGGAGGTAATTTAACTTTAGAAGAGTCGGCACGTCTTGGAGCAGATTATTTCGGTTTGATAGCGTCCACAGAGGACTTCAGAGAAGGTACTAAATCATTTTTAGAAAAGACCAAACCATTATTTAAAGAAAGATAGTTAATCGAACCAATCATTTTAGGAATTAATTTAAAGTTTAATAAAAACGATGAAATAATTTGGGTTGAACTCTTTATATATAAAAAAATGGATTTTTTGCAAAATAATGTATTTGCATGAGGTAAAATAGCTTATTTTTATCAATCTTTTTTATAGTTTATTAATAGGGGGATCATCACATCGCTATCAAGCTAATACAACAAAATCCACCCTAAAATGAAAAAGTACGCTATTCTTTCTGTATAATCATAGGAAAGGATGGCGTTTTTGTATGTCTATTTCTGTACCTGATGAATTACAACTATTTGCTCAAGAGATTCAAAACTATTTATCTCCAAATATCTTACGAAATCTTGCTAGAGATGTTGGTTTTGTACAACGAATTAGTAAGTATCAAGCGAAGCATTTAGTCGCTTTATGTGTATGGATGAGTTTAAAATGTGCGTGCTTCCCCTTTGTAACCTTAAAACTCATTTCAGCAATTCCTTACAACGTATATTTATAATGCAAACCCTAATTACAGACAAAGGGAGAAGAATGTTTATTATTCTCCTCCCTCTGTCTATTAACAATACTTAATTATAGCTCTGTAACCTTTTTTATTCATCACATATTATTCTACGAATAGTTTAAGGTATAAGTACTTCTCATTTGATATTTAGTACTGATTCACTGAAAACATATATTCTTTGTATGTTTTTCGTGTGGATAGAATAAGCCCCATCATTAGCATGTTCGAAAATAAAGAGCTTCCGCCATATGATAAAAATGGAAGTGCAATACCTTTGACAGGCATTAATCCCACAATCATACCGATATTTTGAAAAAATTGTAACATTAGAACGCCTACAATTCCTGCGCATAGTAAGGTGCCGAATAAATTATCTGCGGAATTACCAATTATAAGTATTCGGGAAAGCATTAAGAAGAATATACATATTATAAAAGTGGCAACTATAAAACCGCCTTCTTCGGCAATTGTGGCAAAAATGAAATCAGTATGTTTTTCTGGAATATAAACATTTCCAGAACTGAAGCCTTTTCCTTCTATCCCTCCACTACCTACAGCTAAAAGTGCTTGTTGAGTTTGATATCCCTGATCTGTATACTGAAATGGATCTAACCAGCCTAAAATTCGCGATTGTTGGTGGGGCTTTAATAAAGTAACTAACTTATTGAAGAAAATATCTGGATATTTTTCGTATATAAATATTAAAGCAGACAATACAGTCATCGGAATCCCTGCAAATAGTACGATTAACTTTTTTTGAATTCCTGACATAAATATAATACATGCAATGGCTGCTATATATAGGAACACCATTCCCGTATCGGGTTGACTATATACAAGTAACGCAGGTGGAATAGTTATCAAAAATATTTTACCAATCAAAAGTAAATCAGTTTTAAATGTCCGTGTTATATACTGTGCATTATGTTTTACGACTAAACTTGCGACCAGAAGAAGTAAGGCAAGCTTAAAAAATTCAGCTGGTTGAATAGCACCAATAATTGGAAATCTAAACCATCTTTTTGCCCCTAATATTTCAGGTGTAAAACTTGACACTGGTAATACTTTTAAAATGATAATTGAGATGAACCCAACAATATAAATCGGCCAAGCTAATTTTTGTAATTGATCTAAATCGATATTGGCAACCATTAACAATAGAACAAAACCTATGGCGTAATTTACCATTTGTTTCATAGCAAAATTTTGGTTACCGTATTGCCCGGTTTGCTGACTACTGTATATTGCAACAATACTGGTGACACATAATATAAATAAAATGAATATTAGTTTCTTATCTAATTTTTTTAAAAAAGCTATTGTTTCCACCATTACCCCCCTAGACATTGTTGTATCTACTTTTTATAGGAACTATCCTGTTTCTCATGTGTACATTAACATTTATTAATATAATTTTACAATAATAAGGATAGATTGAACATTCTCAAAATTATCCATACTAATTAGACTACTTTAAAAAGGTGTACGATTAGTGTGGATAAGCAAAGTTTATTTACATGGATACATTATCAAACTAATATTATTTTGTTGAACGTAAAATGGTACCTATGGTAAAACCTAAATTTTCGTGATTTGGTAGAGTGCTTTTTAAATCCTGCCTACTTTGCATGAGTTACTCCAAACTACCTGAACCAGACATGTAGTCAGACTATTTTTAGAATACGGGTATCACTATGACCTGATTTAATAGATCTCTCACATGAATCTTAAAGTTCTTGCATTAAAAATTTTCTGAACTATATTTTGAATTTTTTCGGAGAAGTTCTTCAATAAGTTTTGCTTTTTCATTCACCTTTGTTGCATATGTGAAATCACCATAACAATATGGATACCTAAAATTATTTTTATTTCTACCACAAGTGTACATCTCTGGATTTTGATCAACTTTCATCTTAGAAAAATTTTTGGCCGAATCTTCCGAGTGTTGTTTAACTTCTTGACTCGCAATAAAATCAATATACCCTGGTCCCATATTATAGCTTTGAATAATTGTATCCATGCTAACATCTTTTTCCGTTCCATATTTGTACATTTGAGCAAAGTGTTTTACCCCTTGTTCAATGCTCAATCTTGTCTCTTGAATTTCATTTGGCTTTAATCCCAGTGATTCAGAAGACTGCATAGGGTCGTTTCCCTCACCTCTACTCTCTTGGTACATAATTCCTAATAAAACTGCTGTTTTCTCTCCTAAATTATATTTTTCTAATTCTTTTTTCAAGGTAGACTCATATTGCAATACACGTTTTTCGGCAGCAATCACTTGTTTTTTTTGAATATTGGTTTTATGCTTAACATAAAATATTCCAAGCATGGTTCCTAAACCTAAAATACCAATATAGAATAATATAATAAACCGTGTTTTAATCGTATCCTTCATATACTCCTCCTCGTATTAAAAATTCGTACCTTTTCGGACTCAAAATTATTTCTTTTAAGTGCAAAGTTTAATATGGTAATTTAAAGAAAAACAGCCGCCTGAATTGGAGGTTTTTTCAAAGCGGGTTATTCTTTGAATCGTTTCCGTACCCCTACAAATATCACACTTTTTTTTGGAACTTTTCTGTTCTTTGTTTTGCCCAATTGATACATTTCTTTTCAATTAAATGATAGGATAATATAGAACAAAGTATTGTCGTTGTAATACATAAGATAAGAAGAAAAAGGGTGGGTATCTTTGCATACAAAAGTTTAAAGAGTACCATCGTGATTGGAAAATGACATAAATAGATACTATATGAAATTTCCCCTAAATATACAAATACGCCCTTATTTAAAATAGCTTTTACCTTTAGGTTATTCATTGCCGTAATGATTATTATACTCACACCAATTACGACACCCCAATCTTTTAATAAGAAAGTAGTATCATTACTAGAAAGCCCATAAATCATAATGGAATATAGATATAGAAAGATCCCTAATACGATAAGAAGTTTTCTGTTTAAGTTTTTCATCCTTTTATATAATTGAGTAAGTTTTTCCTGATGTTTAAAAAGTAGCATTCCAACCATAAACATAGATGTGAAATGCAGTGTATCGGCATAACCATTATAAAACCCCTCAGCTTTCCCAATATGCAACATATTAAGGAAAATACCGATTAAAGAAAAGCTCATAGCAAACAGTATCGTTTTCTTCCAACTCTGTTTATAAAACAGAAGGAATAACAAGGAAAACACGATAGATATACGCATTTCTTGAGCTAATGACCAGATAACCGGATTATAATTATCCGTAAAAAAGTTATTAAGAAGTACAAAGTGATTCATAATATCTAATTTTGTTATTGGCCCTTGCCACTTATCATAGAACCAATCTCGTAGTCCCGTAACTTCATGTGGTGAAAACCAAATAAATGAAGCAAAGGTGATGAATATCCAGAAATAATAAGGGATATAGATTCGTACAAATCGCTTAATTAAATATCCCCAATAATTTGTTTTTGAATGATAGAGTGCCATAGATAGCACAAAACCACTGAGTACATAAAAAACGATTACAGCTTCCCCACCAGCCCATAAAAACCTAAGCGGGGAAAATTTAATAGAATTAGGCAACGATGGTAGCATTAAACAAAAGTGTCCAAATACCACTGTGATAGCCGCTAGTCCTCGTATAGAATCTAATTCGTTTATTCTCTTACTCATAAAGTGTTCTCCTTGTCAATTGTAGACTTTTCCTTTTAATAAAGGTCATTTACCCCCTCGATACTACAAAAAAAGTTGTGTATCTTTTAAAGAAATTTTTCATATTCATGTATGAATTATAGAAAGAAAAAATAAAGTTTATCTAAAGTTTTTTTTAACATTTATCTAAAGTTTTTTAAGATGGTATTCATATTTTATTGAAACGCATAAATATATTTATGTGTTTTAAATGCTAAAGTCTGTGTTTGTTCACAGCATTTTTGTTGTAACAATAAAGAAAAATATGTTGTAAAAACAAAACTGCCTTTGTATTTAAGCCCTCAAGGCTGAGTAAGGTACCATTGGCTGCATGAAGTTTACTACATAATTGTACTAAGGAAGCATTTGCTACTCGTTGATTGATCCAAATACAAATCGTAGCTAAGTCTAAGCCAGAAAACTTATGTTTTCGCTTTATAAATCCGATTTCTCTTGCAAGTTCTGCTAAAAATGCGGGTGTAATATATCGCTTTAATTTTTCAGAAAATAGTTGTAGTTCATCTTGAATCGAAAGATTCATAAAAAAACGTCATCCTTTCTATTTAGCTTTTTAGAAAGAATAACGTTTTTTTTACAATTGGGGGTTGTAAAGATTCTTAAGTTGATGGGCATGTGGCTGAACCCCATCGCTATCAAGTTAAGCTCATACAACGTCAATTATAGTAGAGACTGTTGCTTTTTTCTAAAGGCTACGTATAGGGAATTTAAAGATTTGCATACGAAATAAACCCTAACGGGTTTCATTTTTGGGATTTAAGCCGCTTGATTATCAGACATAGTACAATTGTAAACGACACCTAATATATCAAAGACTGTTTTCTTCTCATACCTATGAGATTTTCTCCCGTTTTGCTGTAGGAGATTGAACAGGCGAATGAGAATCTTTGATAGCTCTTGGGTGTCTTTTGTATAGCTTGGAAAAGAAGAAAAAAGTAATCTTTAATCATATATAGTGCCTTATATTCACTCAGTTCTCGTTTCTTTTTCATAAGAAGTAATTGCCGCATTTGAAACATGGTAGAAGAACAGAGTAGAATGGCAATCAGTTGCCCATACAAATGGCATTCCAATCGTTCTCGTTTTATCTTTTTACAATGATGAATATGAAAGAATGATTTCCACGTTTTAAATAAAATCTCGATTTGCCAACGTAAAGAATACCAGTCATGTACTTGTCCCATCGGGACAATATCTATAGAAGTATTTGTCATATATACATTGATACCGCTAAGTCGTTTACTACGAGCAGAATACTTCATTCCTTTCTTTTTTTCTCTTACAGTTTGATCGTGTAATCGTTTTTGTTATTGTTCTTTTGTTAGTCGATGAACAATCACACGAGTTGGGACTTTATCAGTCATTCCTACATAAGCGTTGGATATTTCGCATGTTTGTCCTGGGTGAAGAGAGTTCATTAAAACCTCCATATCTATCTGGATATACTCTGTACCTTTCTTAATTCTGCCATCTTTAAAATAATCAGGGTTAGGATTTTTTTGATAAATACGTGTATTCGATTTGATACGTGAGATATAATAAGCCTTTTTATCTTGTATATGTTGAAGATCTTTCAAATGAAAATAACCTAAATCTCGGATAAATAAATCATTCGCTGTTACAGTTGGGACACACAGGGAACCGTAGGTTCGATCATGTTGTTTACCTGGACCTGTATGAATATGAAGGAATTGTCCACTTAATAAATCATACTCAAGCTGAATCTTTACTCCCGCTGTATGGCTGCATCCCCCTGCACCCGGATAAACGAATGAAAAGGATTCTGGGAGTTGAAATGCAGTTGAATCTAAAATGCGGATACGCTTGAAAACAGAAATATATGGAGAAGAAATCGGCATATATGAGGCCAGTTTTTGGTTTAGTAGTTCAGCTAGTATGTGTTGTAAAAATTGGACGGATGCTTGATTAAATCGTTGATTCAGTCCTTCAGGACTGATGAGTACTTCTGTTGATGCTTCTAAACAGCTAGATAACTGGGTCAAAGACGTCGTAGCGACATTTTGGTTCATCCATACACATAAAGCGACTAAATCTTTTGCTTGGTACTTACTGGTTCGTTGCACAAAACCGACATCTCTAGCAAGAGTTCGTAAGATATTTGGGGATAAAAAGCTTTGAATCTCCTGTGCGAATAGTTTTAGTTCGTCAGATACAGAAATAGACATACAAAAAACGCCATCCTCTCTTATGATTCTACAGAAAGGATAACGTCTTTTTTGCTTTATGGATAGTGCAATACCTTGGTTCCTTTTATATATTTACATAATTAGCGAAGGAGGATCTATACTTTCTCTAAAAAACCGCTTCTCTTTTATAGGGAAGCGGTTTTTTATGAATACAACTATGAATTAACTTTAACTGTTCTGTTTATATATCTTTTCACTTTTGTTTTCCATGTGATGTATAATGCTTTCTCCTTCAACATCAATGTTAGGTAAAATTTTATCCAGCCATTTTGGCAAGTACCAGGCTGACTTACCCATGAGAGCCATGACCGCAGGTACGATTGTCATTCTCACGATGAATGCGTCGAAGAAAACACCGAATGTAAGAGCCATGCCTATGGATTTAATGATGCTATCAGGTGCCAACATGAATCCAATAAATACAGACATCATAATTAATCCTGCTGCGACTACAACTTTACCGCTCTCTCGCATTCCTTCTAAAATAGCTCTCTTCGGGTCGCCTGTATGCGTATATACTTCCCGCATCTTGCTCACTAGGAACACCTCATAGTCCATGGCAAGTCCGAACAGGATGCCAATCAGAATAACAGGCAAGAAAGCTAAGATTGGACTGGCAGCTGGGAAACCAAATAAATTTTGGAAATGCCCATCCTGCACGAAAAATACCACGGCTCCCAACGTAGCACCAAGAGACAGTAGAAACCCTAATACTGCTTTTAATGGAATGAGTAGAGATCTAAACACTAGAACTAAAAGTACATATGCGAGTCCCACAATAAGAGCAGCGAAAACTGGCAAGGCGTCACTCAGCTTCTGCACAATATCAATATTCATCGCTGCTGTGCCGGTTACCATTAGTTCAATTCCATTTTCTTTCTCGGTCTGGTTCGATTTGTCCCGAATCGCATTTACCAAATCCTTCGTCTTTGTATCGTCAGGTCCTGTTTTTGGTGTAACTGAAATCATATAAATCTTTCCAGAAGGACCAGGGATAGCTGGCGTTACACTTTTCACGTCAGATAGGTTACCCAATTCTTTTGTAATGGTGCTCATAACATTTTGTGTTTCAGCTGTTGCTTCCTCCGATTTTGCCACTATCGCTAAAGAGGCATGAATTCCTTCTCCATATGATTCCGTCAATAAATCATATGCCCTTCGTTCTGTCGTTTCTGTGGACTTTGATGTTCCATCAGAAAGCAGCCCAAGGTTCATATGGAAAAATGGAATCGTAATCACTGCAAGTAGTCCGATTGCGAAAATCGAAACAACCAGAGGACGTCGTACGACAAATTCCCCCCATTTATTTGAACCAGTACGTTTCTTACCTGACCCTGTCAACTTTTGCAAGAATCGATTTTGTTTAGATGGGGCAATCTTATGGCCTATAAGTCCTAATATGGCCGGTAATATGACGACGGAAACCACCACAGCTATGAACACAGTAAAAGCAGCGGATACGCCCATCGCTATTAGGAATGGAATCTTTGTAACAGACAGTCCCAAAAGACCAATAATAACAGTTAATCCTGCAAAGATTACGGCACTTCCCGCTGTCCCCGTTGCAATGGCAACAGATTCTGGAACAGAATCTCCTTGTGCGAGCTGCTGTCTAAAGCGATTGATAATGAAGAGCGCATAGTCAATGCCTACTGCGAGTCCCAGCATGGCAGCTAATGTTAAGGAAACAGATTGGATTTCCACGTAATTGGTTCCAATCATGATTCCTAGCATTCCAATCGCTAATCCGATTATCGCAGTGAGAATCGGCAGTCCAGCTGCTAGAAAAGACACAAAAGTAAATGTTAGGACTACGAAGGCAACAAGTACTCCAACAATTTCAGTCATACCTGAAGTTTCTGAGTCGGAAAACTTAATATCGCCTCCTGATAGCTCGGTTTGAATGCCGGCATCCCTTGTTGTTTCAATACTATCTAAAATCTTATCCTTAGAAGCTTCTGTGACCTTTTCCGCTTCCACTTTGTACGTAACAACTGCATATCCAATTTTCTTATTTTCACTAAGGTTCTGCAGTTGCATCGGTGCTGCCACAGAATCAACAGCTGAATCTTTTTTAATCTTACCTAGAACTTCTGCAATTTTCTGTTGTACTTCCGCTGATTCCAAGGTTTCATTTTTTGGTGCTTGAAATACTACTTTTACTTGTGCACCTGCGGGTTGCATCGCTTTAAACTCTTTTTCAATTACTTTTCCCGCTTTATCTGCCGGTGTATTCGGAATACTCATCTCATCATTGAAAGAGGAGCCCATGTTGAATCCAATAAGCACAAATGCAATCAGCATTGCGAGTGCACTGAATACAACCTTTTTTCTATGATTTACTGCCCAATGTCCTAACCTATACAAATATTTTGCCAATTAAACCTCACCCTATTCTTGTCGAAAATTTCACTTTTTCTTATGTTGTAATCAACAAACGCACAAACACTTATTTATGCATTATTAATATAATATGTTTTTAAAATATTAATCATAAATTGTATCTGAATATCCCTCCTTATTTATAACTTGTAAAATGGCGGTAAACTTCCAATAGGAAACAACGGAAATGGAACACATTGACAGCAATAATGTCCTTTTATACAATGACGTTATCACTACGCTAACAATTGTACTTACAGTTGTAAGTATAGCAGGGGATTTTCATCTTTCAAGCACTATGTGATGATTTTCACTTAAAACGAACAGAATGAAGGGATGTGTTAGCTTTGAGAAAGTCAAGAGAAGACAGTATACACTCTCAGACATACATTAAAGAGGCATTAAGCGCACTGCTGCATGAACATAAACTGCAAGATATAACTGTAACAGCTATTTGCAAAAAGGCTGGAGTTGCCAGAGTCACATTCTACAAATACTACCGCAACGTTTACGACGTCGTACAAGCATCTGTGGATGAAATTGTTCAACATTTCTTGAAAGAGGTTGATAGTTTGGATCCATATGAAAGTATGCAGTTAATTATTGAATATATCATAGAGGGATTTGTGTCCGCACAGAAACCATCAGGAAAGTTAATTGATGCAAATATATCTAGTATGATGCTTGATTATTTGAATTACACAATGGAAAAGGTCTTTCAAGCGAATATTACCCGCAATCATGACATGAGCAGAATGCAAATCCTATTTTTAGCAGGCGGTATCTATAATATTGTTAACGATTGGCTTAAAAGAGGGGCAAATGAATCTCCCCAAGTACTTGCTGTAAAAATATACGAGATTCTTCCATATGGGACAACAGATACAAGGAATTTGGCAAATTCATGATGCAACTGTTCTACCTTTGATTACATTAAAAAAAATGGGTATCACATAAATAGCTGTGAGTAGTTGATCTAACTATAAACGACCGTTTTGAGTTAAAAAAGCAAAACCTTCTTTCATATAGTCTCGCCACACATCCATCAACTTAAGATCTCGTAATACCCTCTGTACGAAAAATGGGTGCATTTTGCTCGTTTTTTATTGTTTTGGGGTAACTCGTTCTTTTTAAGTTGATGGGCATGTGGTGCTACCCCATCACCATCAAGCTAAGATTTTAAAGTACTCCCAAAATAAAATTGTTATTTCTCTACAGTTATTTATGTAAATTTAGCTCGTTTTTTCTTTTTTACTATTCTCCTTTTGCATTGAGCATAGACGTGTTCCCATACTTTTCAAGATGACATTCTCCCCAAGTACATAAAGAGTCTAGTATAGTATTTAGAGAACAGCCATACTCAGTTAAAGAATATTCTACTTTAGGAGGTACTTGGTCATATACTTTTCTTTGAATTACACCATCTTCTTCTAGCTCACGTAACTGTTGCGTGAGCATTTTTTGTGTAATATCAGGCATTAAACGTTTTAATTCACTCGTTCTTTTTTTGTCTTTTTTTAAATGACAAAGTATAACAACTTTCTATGTTCCACTGATAATTTCTATAGTTACCTCCGCAAGAATAGTGGATTTTTTTATATAAAATCATTTTTAATAATTTTATTTTGGAGCTACAGACGTTGAAACATAAAATTGTTACTTATTAGTATCTATAACACTTTAAAGTGCGTACTTTTTATTGTGTTGTAGATAAGACATAATTACATACGTGAGAGGGAAATGAGTAGTGTAGAACTAAAAAGCATATACGTTATTTTTCATAACTATCGTACTTTGATCGGTCAGCCCTTGTCACATTAATTGATATTCATTAAACATTTTTAAATAGATTTTAGGAGGAGATTTTAAATGAAAGATTTATTAAAAGGTACACTTGGTTTTGGTACGGCACCACTAGGTAATATGTACCGTAATATTCCGGAAGAAGAAGCAATCGCAACAGTGGATGCTGCTTGGGATAATGGTGTTCGTTACTTTGATACAGCTCCACTTTATGGATCTGGTTTAGCAGAGATTCGTCTTGGTGAAGCATTATCGAAAAGAAATCGTGATGAGTACTTCTTAAGTACAAAAGTAGGTCGAATTATTTCAGATGAATTGGAAGATCCATCTGCACGTGATTTAGGTGAAAAAGGCGGACTTTTCGAATTTGGTCGTAAAAATAAAATTATCAACGACTACAGTGCTGATGCAACTCTTCGTTCTATTGAAGATAGTTTAAAACGTTTAAAAACAGATCGTTTAGATTTTGTTTATATTCATGATGTAGCACAAGATTTTTATGGAGATGAGTGGATTTCACAATTTGAAATTGCTCGAACAGGAGCATTTCGTGCACTTACTCAGTTGCGTGATGAAGGTGTAATCAAGGGCTGGGGCCTTGGAGTAAATAAAGTAGAATCAATTGAACTTATGCTGGATTTAGAAGAAGCAAAACCAAATGTTTCTTTACTAGCTGGTCGTTATTCATTATTAGACCACGAGCGCGCTTTAGAACGCGTAATGCCTGCGGCTGTAAAAAACAATATGGACATTGTTGTTGGTGGACCATATAGCTCAGGTGTTCTTGCTGGAGGTACTCATTTCGAATACCAAAAAGCGTCACCAGAAATCATTGCAAAAGTTAATAAAATGAAAAACCTTGCAGATCGTCATGGAATCAGCATTAAAGCTGCTGCTTTACAATTTGCATTGGCTAATCCAGCAGTTGCTGCTGTTATTCCTGGTGCAAGTAAACCGGAACGAATTGCAGAAGACCAAGCTGCATTGAAAACAGTAATTCCAGCAGCATTCTGGGAAGAAATGCGTGAACAAAAATTAGTTGCAGCTAATGCGCCACTACCAATTAACGTTAAATAAAAAGGAGAGTAATGAAAATGGCAAATACTATTACATCTATTGAAATTCCAGCTTCACCTGAACAAGTATGGAAATTAATTGGAGGTTTTGATGCACTTCCAGATTGGTTACCGTATATTCCTAGCAGTAAAGTAACGGAAGGCGGACGTGTACGTCATTTAGCAAACCCTGATGGCGATGCAATTGTAGAACGTTTAGAAGCATTTAATGAGAAAGAGCGCTACTACACATATTCAATTATGCAAGCGCCATTCCCTGTGACGAACTATTTATCTACAATCCGTGTTAAAGAAGGTAAAGATGCTAACACATCATTAGTTGAATGGTCTGGTAGTTTCACTCCTGTAGAAGTAAGTGATGAAGAGGCAATTAATCTGTTCCATGGAATTTATAAAGATGGTCTAGAGGCATTGCAAAAAGCATATCTAGGTTAATTAAAGGATAGATTAAAAAACGGATTAAACATTTGAAAGGCTGCAGTATAACAACTGCAGCCTTTTTATGATTATGAGCGTTGATGTATGTCAGGGACTAAACTTTAACTGTAGAGGATTTTTGTAAAGTAATTTTGCTCATGAAACGAATACATCTGGATAAAAAGGCTATCAGGGATCACTATACGTGCCCATCAACTTAAGAGTTCAGAATTACCCCAAAACGAAAAAATGAGCTTTTTTGCTACAAGTTAGCACAAAATTTCGTTCTGGGGGCATTTACCTTTCTTAGCTTGATGGGCATGTGGCTGAACCCCTAAACGTACAATTTTCTTTTTTCGTTCGTGTCGGGCCTTATAGCATTTAGGTACTCAGCTATTTGTTAATCGTCAGGCAGATATTTTTAGCTAAAAAACCAATAATTGAAATATAATACAGATTACGAACCGTTTTACACGTATCTCGGTTGAACTTCCGAATCACATATTGTTATAATCACTGCTATTCTTCTCTAATTACATCTATAACGTTATCCTTTTTAATTTTTCGCAGCGGAATTAGTACCGATACATAACTAATCAACAGTGCGGTTATAAAAGTGATAAAGCTAGATTGATAAGGAATAATCCATTCAAACGAAACCGTATTTGATAGTGCTACATAAAGAATATACGACAACATACAGCCGAAAAAGATTCCTTGTATGCTTCCAAAGAAGCCGTACAGGAGTCCTTCATATATAACCATCTTTTTCAAATCCTTTTGCGACATACCAATCGATTTTAAAGCAGCTAATTCTTTTCTTCTCATAATGATGCTGACTGTGATGGTATTTAAAATATTTACACAACCAATTAGTGTAATAACAGCTATAAATCCGTACCCTAATATTTTTATATAAAGTATATTGTCTGTATGGAAATTACTTTGAACAATATTATTTTTTACTTCTATAGATGCATCTCCACCCAGTTTCTTTTGTATATCTAAAATTGTAGCATCAGCCTGAGATTGATTCTTTAAATCAATTTCAAAACCTGTTAATTTTTGTGGAGATGGTGTTATATTTTCGGCTATTTGTTCACTAGTAATAAAAGTTATGGCATCCATCACTCTACTCATATTAAAAATATCTAATTCTACAATTGCAGTTATTTTTAAAGTTTCTAGTTTATCTTCATTGTAAGAGATTTCCTCTGTAGGTTTTCTTTCCTGCCGACTTGTTATTTGGATTTCATCCCCTACCTGAAAAGTACTTAGAGAACCTATATATTTTTTACTTGTATTCATATCATTTGATGCAGCTTGCTTTACTAAAATAACCTCTTTTTCACGATTTAATTTTGAAATATCAATTTTTCCACTAGTTACATTTTCAGCTAGTTTCTTTAAACTATTCTCATCGTATGCTTTTATTTGTGTTTCCATAATTTCTACAGTTTGATTATTGTATTTTACTTTATGATACAGCGATTCATTTCCTTGTAATTCTTTAATTTGTTTATTTTTTGGTACTTTCGTATAAAAATCATGTGCCTGATATTGCTTGTACAGATTCTCTACGTTATTAACTTTATAAATATTTCGACTCATACGATCTATGCTAGGCTTGTCTAAATTTGAATTAACCGTAACGGATATATCCGATTTTAGAGCTTGAATTTCCGGTTGTTTACGCTGAATGACAGTATCTATGAGAAACGTAAACGTGATATACAGTACACTACTTATAATAATAGACAAAATTGTAACTGTATATCTATTGGGATTTCTTTGGATATTTTTCAATGCCATACTTAACGGAAAAGATAGTGGTTTCTTTAGTTTTGTTCTCTTTTTTTTCTTTATTTTTTCTTTTTTTATAGCCAATCGGCTACTTACGGCCAGTAGCGGTGAAATTCTACCTGCAAAAAAAGCAGGAAAATAGCTTGAAATATAAACAGTTATCAATGTAATTAACGAACTTACACATATAATTAACCAATCTAATTTAATTGTATATCCCATAGAGTTTTTAAGTACGTTTATCAGTACTTGATTAAGTAAAAAGACTACTAATATACTACACAAAATCCCAAAAAAGATAGCGATAATAGAAAGAAATGTTGCTTCTCTTATCACAATTTTTCTGATTTGTTTTTTTGTAGCTCCAATACTCCTCAATAGCCCAAACTGTTTCATTCGCTCTACTATACTAATTTGAAATGCATTGTAAATAATAACAATCGTAGAAATCACAACAATCCCAATACTAATAGCGGCTGCGACCATTATCTCCACACTAGGCTTTAAAGCTCTCTTTAATTCCTCATTTACTCTTATATTTTTTTTATTCGTCAATAATTTAAATTGGTTTTCAACTTCATCAAAGTTTGCGTACTTATGCAATTCAATCAATACGCTACCTTCACCAACTTTGAACTTATTTTTATATGTAAATAATTGACCAGTTTTATTTTCCTGAGTACTACTAGACTTATTTAGCAAACCAACAAGTTTATATTTTTTTTCATGAATAGTAAACATACCGCCTAATTTAAGATTGGGACCGAAGTAAGGCAGCATCCATTTTTCCAAAACAGCCTCGTGTTCATTGGAAGGCAGCTTACCTTCTACAGGAATACTAGACTGTAACAGCTTCAATGCTTGATGATCTGCATACATATAAGAAACAACTATATCATCAACATGGAGCACCTCTCCTGGAGTTATGATGCCATAAGAAGATATATTTGGATTACTTTTTATCATATTGAAAAGCTTTTGATTATAATTTTCAACTGAAATATTTGCAGAACCCATAGAACCTTTTTTAGCATTATCAATTCCCGAAGTGTATCCACTATTTAAAAAAAGTCCAATCGTTGTTATTAGCGCCAATGCTAGAATAATACCTGTTAATGTTAGTAGAGTACGTTTTATATTACTTCTGAGATATTTTTGACTTAACTGTTTGTAACTATGAATCAATACTCCTCCCCTCCACATTTCTCTTGATTTTGCACTAATTTTTTATCTGAAATAATCATGCCATCTGTAATGGTTATAATTCGATCAGAGTTTGATGCGATAGCAGGGTCATGGGTAATTAAAATCACCGTCTGATTATATTTTTTAGCCGTTACTTTTAATAAATTCAGAACTTCTTTTGTATTTTTTGTATCTAGATTTCCGGTTGGTTCATCCGCTAAGATAATATCGGGTTTATTTATAAGAGATCTACCAATAGATACCCTTTGTTGTTGACCACCCGATAATTCAGAAGGCAAATGATCTCGTCTTTCATTTAACCCTAGAGTTCTTATAATTTCATCCAGGTAATGATCATCTACCTGTTCATCGTCCAATAGAGCTGGCAAAGAAATATTTTCTTGTACATTCAAGACAGGAATTAAATTAAAAAACTGAAATATAAATCCAACTTTTCTTCGGCGAAAAATAGAGAGTTCATTATCTTTATAATTGTAGATATTTTCATCACCTATAAACACATTTCCCGAACTCGGACGATCCAGCCCTCCTAAAATATGCAATAAGGTACTTTTACCAGAACCTGATGCTCCAACTATGGTTACGAATTCTCCTCTATGAATGGAAAGATTAATTCCTTTTAACGCCTGTACTTGCGTTTCTCCCTCTCCATATGTTTTTACTACATTTTCTAATCTAACAACCTCCATACAACTCATCCTTTTCACAGATTAATTTTGAATCTCTACAAAATAGATTTTATCCTTATCGTGCTCACCATTCTCGTCTTTCACTGCATACACTTTTGAAACGTATTCGACCACCTTTTTTACTTTGTTTTTATTTTTATAGTCAAAATTTTCTTTTGCAAACTGAATTAACGAAAGGCTTACTTCTTTTTCTTTTAATTGTTTATATGTTTCCTCATTAACAATTACTATCGGTGATGAAAAATAGCCAATCCAATTATTTTGTTCAATATGTTGAACAGGTATCATTTGTCCATTTAAATTTAAATTTCCATCCTTAACTTCCTCATCTTCCGCTTTTTTTCTATAAAATAAGTTTTTTTCACTCGCTAATTCTTTTATTTCTTTTACCGGGGTTGAAGTCATTGAACTATCTTCTTTAGATAAGGGTGTTCTTATAATTCCTTTTTTTAAGAATTTTTCAGCTGTAGATTTTGTAATAACCGCATATTGTTTCTTTGTAACAGATGGTTTATTAAGTTCCTTGTCTATCTCTTCTTCAGTCATATTTCCTCCTTTTTCTTTCCATTCTTTCTTAATTTCTTCTTTCTGTTCGGTAGTGAATTCTTGTTTTATTATTTCTGTGACCAATTTATAACTATAATCTGCTGTTCGTACGTTTTGATCTTTATACAGATTTTTGACAGCTGATATATTTTCTTTCGTTCCAGATACCATGATACCGTTTACTGGTTGTGAAGGACCATTTATATACCGATTTACAGCAAACCCTATACCTATAAAAATTGCTGTTACTACTAGAAATCCTATTATCTTTTTCATTTTCTTCCTCCTCATATACTATGTTTAATCTGGGATTAGAACAGTAGGTTTTTTCTTTATATAAACAGTGGCTAAAATGCTACAAGTCTTAATAAAGAATGATTACTTTCAGTATAGACGTCTTTAATTGTTAATTGAATAACTCTTGTCTTACTATATATACTTTAATCTTACAGTTTAGTAAGATTACTAAATCTAACTTTTTATATACTCGTAACTCTGATTAAGATATACTTTAAAATTAAACGGCTTTTATATACTTATTTAAGTACACACATACTTTTCAAATTCTCAAAAATCCGCTCCCATTCGGCTCTTATTCTCAATGATCTGTTTTTTAAAATTCATTTACATAATTAATGTGAATTCAAATTTCATTTAACATTTTTGTATAAGATAACTTAAACAAAACTTTACTGATTGTATAAAAACGTACAAATTCAACAAGACACTATTACAAGGTTTTTCAAAATATAAGCAAGTACATGTATGAATTACATAAATATTCTGCTTTAAGTAATTGTTGTATCTCATTATGTACTGAAAAGCTTTAAGTCGATTTGAGTATTATGCTTATACTCAGAAAAGCCTCAAAAATCCATTTCCATACTAAACTATTTTAAATTAGCCTATCAACGTGTAAAATAACTGTCATAATCAAAGACAAATGAGGAGAGATACTGTGGATAAAGTATTATTCGTTGAAGACGATAAAGATCTAGGAATGGCTATTGAGTTTACTCTAAAAGGAGAAGGACTTGAGGTCATAAGAGTTTCTACTGTACAAGATGCAAAAGACCAATACGAAAATAATAAATTTGACTTAGCTATATTGGATGTTGGACTCCCAGATGGAAATGGGTATGATTTATGTACCTATCTTAAAAGAAAAGGTGATATACCTATTATTTTTCTCACAGCACTGGATGAGGAGGCAAATGTAGTAATGGGCCTTGATATTGGTGGAGATGATTATATAACAAAACCCTTCAGGGTAAAAGAGCTATTATCTAGAGTAAAAGTACAATTAAGAAAAAAACTTAAAACAGCTTCTAATACTATATTGAAGTCTGAAAATATACAGCTTGAAGTTGAAGCGGCCAGAGCCTTTAAGCATGAGAAAAGTATAAATTTAACACATTTAGAATACAAACTCTTATTAACGTTAATGCTAAATCCTCATAAAGTGTTACAAAGAAATGAGATATTGAAAAAAATAGCAGATGAAGGTGAAGTGTTTTTCGATGAAAATACTCTTTCTGTTTATGTAAAAAGATTGAGAAGTAAAATTGAGGATAATCCACAAAATCCTGTCTGTATAATCACACAAAGAGGTGTCGGATATTTCTGGAATAAAGACGTCAGTAAGGAGTAATTTAATGATAAATAGAGAAATAAAAATTAATATACTTACATTAGCATTAATCTCTTTTTTATTTATTATATATCAAGTTATCACAGTTCATATTCTATATGACCATTTAAAAAATGATTATATTACTATTTGGAGTGAAATTACTGGAAAACTAATTGAACAAAACCCAGAAAATGAATACGAAATAATACAAGCACTTACAAATGATACAGCCAATAAAAAAGATTATTCCAGTGATGGAGAAATGCTATTAAAACAATATGGTCTATCTGCTCAATTGGATTCAAGACTTTTTCCTTATTTAAATAAACATATATCCCAAAACAATATATACATGTTCCTTGGAGCAATAGGGTTCAGCTTAATCCTAATTTTTCTAAATTACTTACAATATAAATCTTTTTTCTTAAAAATTAGAAATGTAACAGCTGCAGCGAATAAAATTTTTGAAGGTGATTACACCATTGATATCAAGGAAAATAGAGAAGGTGATCTAGCTAAACTTGCTAATTCTTTTCATAAACTGAAAAATGTTATTAGAAAAAGTATGCATAATTTAATGGAAGAGAAACAATTTTTAATTCAAACTTTACAAGATATTTCTCATCAACTAAAAACACCACTCTCAACACTAACAGTGAACAATGATATCTTATTACAAGGTAAATTAAATGAACAACAATATCATTTTTTACACAATAATGATGTTCAAATTTCAAGAATCAGCTTTTTAATACATAATTTATTAAAAGTTTCAAAAATAGATGCTAGGGCAATACTATTTGAAAAAGAAAACTCTGATATTATTGATACAATTTATGAGGTCATTGCTAGTTTAAACAGTAAATTAAATAAAAAAAATATGAACATACATTTAAAAACCAATGAAAAAATACCACTTTTCCATGACAGTATTTGGATGCAAGAAGCTTTATTAAATATTTTAAAGAATTCCATTGAACATTCAAATGATAATAGTTCTATTTATATTGAAGTCACAAACTCTCCTATTCATACTGAAATAATAATTCAAGATTTTGGTGAAGGTATTGCATCAGAAGATTTGCCATATATATTCGATAGATTTTACAAAACAAAAAATTCTAATAAAGAAGGCTCCATTGGAATTGGCTTAGCACTAGCGAAGTCAATTATCGAAGCTCACCATGGATTTATTAAAGTAGAAAGTCAAAAACACTCATTCACAAAATTCACAATAACTTTTATGAAGTATTAATAGTTCATAAAAGTTATTGTGAATCCCTAACCCTTGAGTATAATTTTTAAAAATTAATCATCTGTAAAAAAAGAAATTCGATTAATTTTTCATAAATGACTGTAGAGAAATAACTTTTTCGTTTTAGGGGTAATTAAAAATCTTAGCTTGATGGGCATAGAATCACAATATCAAAAAAGAAAACTGTGCGTTTGAACAGAATTTAGACATAAAATAGCCGATTCCTTTTACGCTAAGGGATCGGCTATTTATTTTACTGTTTTATATAGTGTACAATTCCTCGCTTACGAGGTCTGTGTAGCAATCAAACCAAATCTTACGTTAAGTATTAGTGGGCATCAAAAATAGTAATGACTAATCCAGATTAACATTGATCTGATTCACAATTAAATATACCAATATGTTAAATGACTAAATAATACAAACGGTATGAAGAGAATTTCTAGTCTTTTCATACCGTTTTACGTTTGTTCTTAAGTTTCATACGAAATTCGTGGAAGGATAGCAGTAAGAGTATCTAATAAATTAAAGTCCTGAAATACAAACCCTAATTCATTTTTTCTAAACTTGTCTAGTGACTTTGATTTTAACCGTGTAATGTCACTATTATTGATTATTATTTTTCCCGTCGTAACATTATCAATCGTTGATATACAGTTAAGTAATGTAGTTTTCCACTTCCTGAGGGCCCCATTCTCCCGATAAATTCCCCCCTCATCTACCTTAAAACTAATATTATCTATAGCCTTTGTTACATTATCTTTATTACCATAATATTTTTCGATTTTTTCTACACTTAATATATTTCGCATTAATACTTCTCCTTTTTCATTATACAAATTCTTTAACTCCCCTTCATTTTATATAATTTCATTAATGGTATCGGTGGAATTACATTTTATTAACATTACATTTTTGTTATATTGAGTGATACCTATACATGTAAGTTATCAGAAATCGCAGTGGTATACGTAAGGTTTATTCGATGCCTTACCAAATGGACAGATAAGTTTTGGTGCAAAAATGATAAAACTTAAGTAATTAGTAGAAATAAACAAACTAGTTACGACGTAACAACAGCTCAATTTAAAAGATATGGATTTTTTTTCATTTCACAAAAAGATTTTGAAAACAGAAAAGGATTTGACCTTTAAGGCCAAATCCTTTTTATTATTTCGCAGCAAGTTTTTCTTTCACTTTTGCAGGAAGCTCCTCCTGTTTCACTTCTTCCCAATTAAATTTATTATTAAATACGGTACATGAAATTACCAATGATAAGAAAATCCCTCAATTAGGAGCACATTACATTATAAAACATTTACATTTTCTCGTTCTGTGAGATTAATCTAGTGATAAAATAAAGTTACAAGTCTTTAATTTAAAGAACTGGAGAACACAAAGCTCTGATGCTGTAGTTGTATAAGATTCCCTTACAATGGTCGCCCCCAAGATAAAACATTAAAGCTCTGTTCACGATCTAATCGTCCAAAACTCAGCAACGATAAACGCCTCCACTTTTTTCATATAACATCACATCAAATAATATAATCAACAAATCTCATATATAAAAAAAGAGAGGCGATTGCCCCACTTAAAATTTAAATCCAACCTCATTACTATCATCTTTAGCTTTTTTCCTTATTTTAAATATGCTTAAGATGCTTTTTTATATCCCAGCTGAATACTATCTATATTATATGACTTCATAATTTCATAATATCTTGTTTCATTTGTTGTAGAATTGAAAAATGAATCTCTTCCATCTCTAGTAAGCTGATATTTTCCCTTTTCAGTAAACTCAGCTCGTATTTTATACTTTCCTTCTTCTACCTCAAAATAGTAATGAGCTTGACCACTTTGTAATCTAGAAACTATTTTTTCCTCAACTATTTCTTCATTTTCATTAATTAAATATAACTTTATTTCACCTATTTCAGGTGCGAGTGTTTGTTCCTCAGGATCAATCCACCCATCCTCATTTTCATCAAACCAGATATAACCAGAAATAGTCCCTTTCTCTGGATCCCAAACCTTATCCATCTCTTCTGCGAATGCTAAATTTTTTGGTAAAAATAATGTAAAAATGAATAATAAAACTGACATACATGTTATAGATTTAATTGTTTTCATCAATATCATCACCCAATCCTATAATATTTAACAAGAATATATAAATATTAATACAATATACATTATACTACAAGACTGGTTTTATTACCCAATATTTATTATAATTGTAATAACATAAGTAATTTATTAATAAGATAAATATCTAATTTGATGAATTACTAGATAAAAATTAATTCTCGTATGGTAATCCAAACTTTTTCCACTCAAGAAATCCGCCTTTTAAATTAACTACTTCCTTTATACCAGCTCTTTGTAAAAGACTAACTTATTATAAAAATAACTCACTCATTATGGAGGTTACTATTTTAAATAAATTGCACTCTAACATAGAACACATGAGTTTCTCGGTGTAAATAAGAAAAACGGCAAACCCACCCCGTAGGAAAATCCGCCGTCACAAATAACTGATTATTGCACACCTAATTTTTCTTTTACCTTCGTAGGAAGCTCATCTTTCTTCACTTCTTCCCAAGCTGTTACATAGTAAAGAGTCCATAATCCTTTTACTGATAATCCACAATCACGAAGGATTTTAGCTAATAACTCAACGTATTTATCATAGCTATGTTTGAATTTCTCGTAATCTCTCGTTTCACATAATTCTGCTTATCTACAAATATACAGAAGGACCACCCATAAGCCTTACAACATCAATACCAAATCTACGGGTTGTGCAAAATGAAAAAGGAGAATTATTTTATATAGAAAATAATCAAAAACGTCCATTTATTAACACCGTAGCATTTCGCAAATTTAAATTTTCAATTCAAGATGTTATTAAAGTTTCACAACGTAGTTTAGATCAATTTTTAGATGGACCACCTATTTATTCGAATGTATCTAATTACACGATCCTACCGGAAGGAAAAGTATTTATCTATCATCACAATTATTTCATAATGACAGATTCCATGCTTCATCCTATAGATAAAGGCATATTGCAAAAACTTTATTTATTAAAGAACTGTATACCAATTTCAAAAAGTCATTTATCCTACTTTAAAATGGGCCTCCCTATTTCATCATATCCCTCTTACCTAGCCGAAAAATACTTAGAATAGTACCAAGAAGGAGTATTATCAATAAAACAAAAGAAAAAGTTCCTGAGCCTACAGTATTATTAAAGGATTAAACGGATTGATAGAAAATGAACTAAATAAATTATTATAAAAAGAGGACGCAAATAAAAATGCTTCCTCTTTTTATGTCAAATCAAACTAATACATTAAAATGCTTTTCATTAATCCGGATAAGTAATGTTTTTAAGCAAAATATTATCTAACATCTTAGCTGTTACAATAAGTATATTCGCATAATTCACACCTATAACAGGTATTACATATTGCTTATTTTCCGTTACCTTTTTCTGTATATAATAATAAAAAATTGTTAAATTTTATCGCATTATGTAAGACACTTGATATCAAATATATTACTTTTACTATGAACTAAATGTATTTTATAGGACTTTTCTAGATAAACAAGGTGCTAAATTGGTTCTTAAGAAGTCATTACTATTACATTTATCTAAAAATTGAAAAAATATGTGTAGATATATATCATCTTAAATATATATAATTAACTTTAATTTTCTGACACAATTTCACATTATTCTTAAACTAATTTTTACGTACATTATGAAAAAATTCTACCGTGTCAGTCTTGAAAAGATTATATATCATAACTTTAAGAGAGGAAGGAAAACTATGAAGATGAAAAGAAAAAGCATCATGACAACAGCCCTTGCAGCTACATTAGCTACAGGTGCACTACCTACTACCTCGGTATTTGCTGCAGAAAAAGAGGTTCCTATTCAACAAAAAGAGGCACAAATGAGTATTCAACCTTTTGCACAAAACAATTTGGAAACAGCCGTTCAAGCTGCCTTAAACGGTCCAGAAGTCAAAAAAATCAAAGTATTTGAGCATGAATTTAATGTGAAAGAAATAGAAGTAGTAAATCTAGGTGCAGGAAAAAAATATGTTAAGGGGCAAATTTCTCATCATTTAAGTTTTCGTCCAGATGATCAATTTTATTATGAGTTTACCGTACAAGATGGAAAGGTACTAGATAAACCTGTATTTAATATTGATAGAGGTGGTTGGACACCATTTGCTGCTCCACTTTTATCAATTCTTGCTGCGTATAATGGAATTCCAGTTAATCCAAATGATTTAAATACACTTGGTCAGCAGATTGGTAAAGTTATAGATGGAAGCTGGGAACATGCAGCCCAATCAATCGCAACTGTAGTTAGTCTAAGTTTTAATGAGTAGGATTTCCCAATTTTTATTAGCATTGTAGAGATCCACTTTTCGTAATTAGCCTTATTATAAGAGATTCTAAAACAGCTATTAATAAATTTTTACCACTCAGTCACATTATCTTGATTTGTTTACCACCTTATCATTCATTATATGTCATAAAATAGAAGTCTTTTTTAAGGCTTCTGTTTTGTTTGTATACAATACGAGCAAAGGTTGGTTTTTGGAGGCTATATTTCGATTTTTCAAGAATCCGTTTGGCTATTAGGTACAATTTATAAAAACAAATTATTAAAGTCTCAAATAACTTACTCCCCCTATTTTTAATTATTATCAACTCCAAAAATTTATTACCTTAAGAATGAAAAACAATAAATATAGTAAAAAATCATCTAGCGATTATTTAAAAGTCAGGAGAGATCAAATGAAGAAAATAAAAATGAGAAATTCCATTAAAATTAGCATCCTCACTTGTATTACACTAGCAAGTTTAAGTACACCATCTACTATTTTAGCTGATAGTCATTCAGGTTATTCCTATGAATCCAATATAGGATATCAAAATCCAGCGTGGATGTCGAAAATAGAAGATTCTACAAAATTAAGTGAAATATCTATTCCAGGGACTCATGGTACTATGGCTTTACATGGAGCAAGCTTTCTTGATGAAAATTTGACAAGAAATCAAACTTTGAGTATATCCCAACAATTAAATTCTGGAATCCGATATGTAGATATGCGTGTTAAACGTGTAAAAGATTCTTTTGCAATGTATCATGGCATTGTAAATCAAAAAGCTATGTTTGAAGATGTATTAAAAGAGACAATTCAATTTTTAAAAGATCATCCAACAGAAACAATATTAATGCGCCTAAAAGAAGAAACTACTCCTGAAAGCGGCTCTCTATCATTTGAGGAGATATTTTTAAAATATAAAAACGTTAATGCTTCATATTTTTGGAATCCTAATTCCGTACCAACTTCAGATAGAAATAACCCTGCTTTAGGAGATACCCGCGGGAAAATTGTAATCTTACAAAACTTTACATCCACTCAATTGTACGGTATTGATTACGAAGGTTTGAATATACAAGATAAGTTTGAAATTGGAAGCGGACCAGATGAAATATATGCAAAATGGATTGAGATAAAAACCCATCTACAAAATGCAAATACTAACTTTAATAATGGAAAAATTTATCTCAACCATTTTAGTGGTACGGGAGGCGCAGCAGCATTTTTAAATAATGTATATCCTTGGTTTATTGCAAGCGGAAAAGAGAGCAGAAATACTGATAGTAGTCCTAAATTGATTCAAACGAATTCCACAAATGCATGGAGTGATTTCCCTCGCGATAGAAACGGACAAGTATACTATGGGGGAATGAATACACTTGGGACCGAACTCTTACAACAAGGCATAATTAAACATTCTGGTATCATCGCAGCTGATTTTCCTGGTCCAGGTTTAATTGATAGTATCATTAAATTAAATGGTATACATTCTAATGAAAAAGAAATATTAATTTCGCAAATATCATCTGAATCTAGTCCATTATCCGGACAACAAAATCGATCCAGTCAAAACTTTAAAATTGATAGTTTACCTGTAGGTACCAAAGAATTAAAATGGGTTATTGAGCCTTCAGAAAAAGATTATTCTTCTACTATCTCTTTCAATGTAATGATTGATGTTTCCCTAGGAATAGATTCTACTCGTTGGAAAAACATTTCACATGGATCTAGGACTGAAGCTTACACAAATACTAAATATTATATTGCAAGTCCAATGGGTGCCACTAACAAATTCACAGTGAAAATATACGCTATTACAAATTAGAAAATAAAGAATCCCAATGAAATTCCATTGGGATTCTTTTTTAATTTCATTTCGTAAACATTAGGATGGGGTTTAAATCTTATTGATTTATCATTTAAATCATAAGATAATTCATATTTGGAACAGCCCTTAATTTTTAAAAGAAACTCCAAAAATGTTAACTACCTTTTCCCACCTGTCACTTATTCAAAACTGGCTTCCAAAGCGATAAGGCAAAAATCCAATTTGAGTCGCCATTTCCTTGATGATCTTGAACTGCTTCATACACTTTTCCCTCATGTACTACTCTATCGCCTTTAGTATATGCTTTTCTTGCATCCCATTGTTCATATGTGGAATTCTCTGACTTTGTTGTTACATTCAAAATATCACTTCTACTAGATTCATTTCCAGCTAAATCAACCGCCGTCACTACATATTTATACGATGTATTAGCCCTCAAATCTTTATCCATAAAGGATGTAGTAGCCGCTGTCCCAATTTTATTCATAACCCCAGCGCTTTCTCTATATACAATATAATGGTCAACACCTACATTATCTTCAGACGGACTCCACATCAAATCAACAGTTGTCGCTGTTGTACCCATACTATGTAATCCTTTTGGTTGACTTGGAGCCTCTATATCTGGGATTGCTTGTGTTGTCTTAACCTTTAGTTTTTCACTTTCTTTTGATATGTTTCCAGCAGAGTCTAATGCCTTTATTGTATAGGTATATTCCGTATCTGCTTTTAGTTTTTTATCAATAAAAGTTGTACCTGGTACCGTATCAATTACTTCGCCATTACGTAACACTTGATATTCTTTTACACCTATATTATCAGTAGAGGCCTTCCAAGTTATTTCAACACTATTAGCAGAAACTTTAGAAGCATTTAATTCAGTTGGTTGACTTGGAGCTACTGTATCAGGAGTTTCATTATTTACTAAATTTACATCAATTACATTATAAAACGCATTTGACGTATCTGCTACATCCCATACAGCTAAAATAACATGGTAACCATTACGATCAGTTGGTACATTAATTGTATGTGTTAAATTATTTGATGCGGCCGAACCGTCATGTTTCACAGTTCCAATTGGTTCTAATTCAGCACGTGTTAATGGTTTATTAGGATCCCATCCCTTTTTTGTAATGTAATAATGCCATTTACTTGTAGAATGTGCTGCTGTATATTTCCATGTAAATGTATTTGCTCCACCCTTAATTGTGTTTTTGAACCAACGATTTGTTGTTTGTTGGTCAAGAGTTCCTCCAAATAGTCCTCCTGCCGAAGCGATTTTACCATCAATCGGCCCACCATCTGGAAACCCTTTAGGCGCTTCTAGACTCTGAGGTTCATACATTACATTTCCACAATTTAAATTTAATGCCCCATAATTCTGACTACATAAAGCAGCACGACTACTCGGCTTTTCAACAAACCCATGTGCATACGCACTTTGAGGAATCATTGTAATTGCCGTCACCCCTGCAGCCAGAACACAAGCACCAATTCCTTTTTTACTTTTTCTTAATCTGTCCAATTTAGATGTTAATTTCAAATTCATTCTTGTCCCCCCAATATATTGTTCTCGCTAATATAATAGCAATATAGGGATAAACGAACAAATCACCAATTAATATATTAATATCTCTCATAAATTGGTACATTTATTATTATTTTTAATCTCCTATAAAAATAAAGTAAATATAATTACGCTATTTTGTAACATTATGTATTTAAAGAAGAATAAAAACTTTGTTTAATTTCACAAAAAATTCAAATATTAAAACAGATAATTAAATCCTGTAGGAAAAATAAATTTTTTGTATTACAAAAAAGCAAAAAAAGTCTGGAAGAAACCGATTATATCCGTTCCTTCCAGACTTTCACTTCTTTTATACCACTCACAAGTCCTTTAACCTTTAACATATACACTTGAGGTTAGAACCCACATAACTAATATAACCTATATGTTGACTAGCTTCTAAATATTAAAATTCATAAATTAATAGTAACAGACCAATTAAAACAAGCCATTTAGCAAACACATATAATATTCTTACTAATTCAATTTAACGCTTAATTACTTATAAAATAACTTAAAGTATCTAGCTTAACTGTATTTTCTTTATTAATACCATTGTCTACCCTGCATTTCCTTACTTTAAACAGATCATCAATAGATTGTTAATATTTAAGGAAAAGATTTGAAAACCCATTTTTCATTACCATATTCCAAAAAATTATTATGTTATTTTTATCTAATAAGGCACAGAAACATAGGGTAAACTTCAGTGTGCTTGAGAAACGTTCTTAGGATGAAACGTTTAAAGGGTACTTTAGTACTGAGTTTTTATTAAATGTTCCTGTACCTAATATTTAAATTAACGTATGTCAAAATATTTTACAATTCGAGTGTTAAACGTTACATATTTCTATATAAAATGATACATTTCATCAGCAAGCCTCTCCTAATATTTATGCTAAATATAGAAAATTCAGCTCGTTAGGATTTAATTTTAGAATTCGCATAAAAGATTAGGCACGTAATTGTCACAAATTAATAGTCTATATACTTTTTAATCACCTATGAAAACTCTATTACCACTTTATTATTTACTCCTAAACTAAGGTACATCTATACCTACAATTTCTTAAAACTCTTTTAGATAATATTTCAAAAGGAGCGATAGTTTTATTTTTTTATTGTACATTTGTGCATTTGATGTTAGGATTATGCCTATTAAAATTGAATCCTAACGATTCTTCTTTATAATTTCCATACTTTAATTGTTAAATAAAAATATAGATTCTGATATATATTCAAAATCAGACCTAAAATGTATTTATTTTACAACGATATCGTAGCATACCTTTAGAATGGAAAGATATATGCAACAACGTGTTAAGGGGTTACAGGAGGAACAAAAATGAGAGACTTTTTTGATGATAAGTACAAAAATATTGAATTAAAAAGGAGGTTAATAAATTTAATAAGTGAAATTAGCGAATTCAAAGGAAAATTAGCTGCTTATCAGGAACAAAACCCTGACATATTTAATAGTTTAGAAAAAACTATACCACTACATTACATAAAAAATTTCACAACTATTTATGAGGATATAAAAGTTCCTAATAAAAGATTAAAAGAACTTATTTTAGATGATATAGTACCTCAAAATATTTCTGAAGATGCTATTTTTTGCTATTATCAAACACTTTCTTTTGTACATAAAAACTCCTGTACTTTATTAATTAATCCAGCAACTATACAGGAATTACATTTTCAACTAATACATTATATTACCTCTGACAGTGCCAAATGGCGTGAAAAGCCTTTTATTATTCCAGGAGTTCCAGAACATGGAATGCACTTGAATAGTTACCGCATTCTTCCGCATAAACTTATCCCACAGTTTATGGAGCAATTATGTGATCAATACAACTCATTAAATACTAGTAAGGGACTACATTCACTTTTATTAATAGCTCGTTTTATATTAAATTTTTATTGCATAGTCCCTTTCAATCAAGGTAATAACAGGCTGGCATTTATGTTAATGCAATTGCTGTTAATTAAGAGTGGACATACATTTGTAAAATATGTATGTTTGGATAAATATATTAAGAAAAATGAATCTGATTATTACAATTCGATTTATAAATCTTCGGTCAATTGGTACTGCGAGGAACATAATAATAGCTTTTGGTTAAAAACGTTTTTAACAATTATATTAGAGGCTTACAAAGATCTTCATAACACAGTTCTAGATTCTATATGTAAACATACTAAAGTTGAGAGAATTCAGGATTTTATACTTAAACAAAAACAACCTTTTACTAAGGAAAGTATTCGTAACACTTATCCAGACATTGCAGAAAGTACAATCAGTAAGGCTTTGAATTCCTTGCAAGTGTTTGGCCATATTAAGCTAGTTACAAAGGGAAGAAACGCAACGTGGATTAAAATTTGACCATACTTTCAATACACCTGAGGTTTAAAATTCAATTATAACCTTATCATTGAATTTCATTTTAATTTTAAGCTAATATTACTTTTTTAGTTATTTCTAATTCCAACAAAACATTTTATAGGAAAAGGTCCGCTTCCCCCTGCCTTTTCCTATAATAAAATGAAATACAAACATAAAATAATTGTCGAAAAAAGTCTCATTTTAATATTTTTTCTTTATTTCCTGGTTGTAAACGCTTCTATTTCGTGTTACCATCTTAATCAAACAATAGATGGTCATAAAAATGAAAGTATTTCTTTCCCTTAGAAACATATAAACGAACGGTAATATCAAGAAAATAAGGCCAAAGAAATATTTGATACCTAGCAAAATAATTAATAAGAATTTTGTCGCATTAATTTTTCTGATTATTAAGAAAATACATTTTGTCCCTAAACAAAATTTGTTAGTGCGCAAAATTCAAATACACTATAACACCTAAATAAATGAAATATTCTTTTTCATTGAGCATTAAGGTATGGAAAAAGAATTCTTCCTACAAAATTCAGCTGATTAACTTAAAGGCATCTAAATTACTACCTTAATCGCCATCTATTGTTGATAACATATTTACCAACTATGAAAAAGAGCTTATCAAGGGTTCTTTTTTATTATAATCATTCAAATTTTAATTCTATCTTGAAACTTAGATTTCCACATAAATTACCTCTACTTTTTTTCTCTCAATTATTGAATTAATAATATAGCACATCAAATTTATCAATTCTGATCTCCAATTCGATTAAATTAATGAATAAAATTCAATTATATAAAAATAATAACTACAACTAATCGGTATATATTAAAGAGGTGTCAATTTTGTCCTTAAATGAAGAGACCTTAGAAACTAAGACATATAAAACCATTGAAAAGATCGAAACAAATAACCTAAAACAACTTAAAAATACACTAGATAATATCTTTGATATTAGTGCAGATTTGATTGAACATCCTTTGCAATTAAAAACAAACACGAATATTTTGCTTTATTATTTTGAAGGCCTTACAGATGGTGTTGCATTAAAAGCCAATGTTGTTACACCATTATTACAAGAAGTAAATGAAGACAGTAAAATTTTTAATTCTAATATTATTGCTACTCATACAAAAATCGTATATACATGGAATGAAATTAAAGAAGGATTACTTGAGGGTCAATGTGTACTATTTATGGAAGGAGAAAATCGGTCACTTCTAATAAATACAAAAGGCTGGGCAGAGAGAGCCATTCAAGAACCAATTTCAGAAGTTACTATTAAAGGCTCACATGATGGTTTTATTGAGAATGTCACAAAAAATATAGGCCTAATTCGTCGATATATTCCTTCTACAGAGTTAAAAATCAAAAAGCTGACGATTGGAGAACGAGCCACTTCTTTAGTCTATTTAATTTACTTAGGTGATGTAGCAAACGCAGATGTAGTCCAAGAAATAGAAACTAGAATCTGCAAAATCAAAACAGATGCGGTATTAAGTATTGGAGAGCTATCTAATTATACAAAAGATCAAAATTGGACTCCTTTTCCACAGGCTTATTTAAGCGAACGTCCAGACGCCATTTCAAATCATATACTTGATGGAAAAGTAGCAGTGTTAATGGATAGATCCCCTGGTGCTATGGTTGTTCCTATGAATTTGATTGGATTTTTTCAAACCCCAGATGACTATAATATTCATTGGCTCATTGCATCTTTTTTTCGCTTATTACGATTTGCAGGATTTATTATAGCTATTTTTTTACCCGCATTTTATATTGCTATAGTATCCTTTCACTTTGAGATCATTCCTATAGATTTATACACTTCTATTGCAACGTCAAGAGTTAAGGTCCCCTTCTCTCCCTTATTGGAAGCTTTTATAATGGAAATTACACTAGAAATGCTACGTGAAGCTGGTATTCGCTTACCACAACCTATTGGACAAACTATTGGAATTGTTGGAGGGATTGTAATTGGACAGGCGGCTGTTCAAGCTGGACTTGTGAGTAACGTTATGGTTATTATCGTATCTATTACAGCCATTGCATCATTTATTGTTTCTAATTATGATTTATCAAGTTCTATACGCCTTATTCGTTTTCCAATGATGTTATTGGCATATTTTTATGGGATTGTGGGTATTGTTAGTGGATTAATGCTCTTATTTGCTCATTTTGTTTCACTGACTTCCTATGGTTCACCATACGGATTGCCAATCGCGCCATTTCGGCTTCAAGAGTTAAAAGATTCTTTTGTAAGGTTTCCTATTTCGATGATTACCACCCGCTCGAGTACTGGACAGCCGAAACAAGAAAAGAAAAAAGAAGGTGGTCCGCATGGGGAATCTTAAATTCAAAAATATAACTTTATTCGAATTTATTATTTTCATCCATTCGCTGCAACTTGCATCTGGTATGTTAATTATGCCAAGCCCACTTGCTACTATTGCTGGCACAGATGGCTGGATTTCAATCATTCTTGGATGGATGGTTACTTCTATAATCGGTGTATTTATTATATTAATGTTACAAAAAAATCCCAACAAAAATTTCTCACAAATCTTAAAAACATACTTTGGTAAATGGCTAGGGACGATTCTTTTTCTTTTATATGCCTGTTATCTATTTTTTGCTGGCTTTAATACTTTACTAAAGGCAACTGATATTGTAAAAGTTTGGATATTCCCTTCCACTCCTGCTTATCAAATCACCATATTATTACTATTACCTTTTATTACTTTAGCTCTGAGTGGGTTAAGGGCTCTTACTAGTTATTCTATGCTTGTTTTCTTCTTCACTACTTGGATGCCACTATTTCTTCTTTTTTCACTAAAGAGTAACTACAACCCTTTACACCTACTACCTATTTTTAAAGAGGGATTATACCCTATTTTAAAGGCAACAAAAGAAACTATTACTCCTTATGCTGGCTTAGAAATTGCATATTATATATATCCGTTCTTACAAAAAAAACAAAAGGCCATAAAAGGACTACTAATAGCTAATACTGGAACCATGATTTTCTATCTATATGTGACTATTCTTTCTTATATATACTTTAGCCCCGAGGGGATAAAAGACGTAATTTGGCCCGTATTTCATTTGTTACAAGGGGTTCGTTTTTCTTTCATGGAACGATTAGAAATTATTTATATCGCTTACTATTTAATTGTATTCTCCACTACTTTATATCCGTATTTATTTTTCAGTTTTGAATCTATGACCATATCACTTCAAAAAAACGCCCGAAATTGGGCGCTGCTTGCTTTTATGTTATTTATAGTTGGAGTATTTATTTTCCTAAATCCCGATGTGGATCAATATTTGTTTATATATTCTCTTATGGATATCTTAAATGTCATTTTCTTTATTCTATTACCAATCTTATTTTTCGCTTACAGTATTCTTTTTACTTGGGTTACTAGGAGGAAACAACTTTGATTCGAAAATGGATATGGATTGTAATTTGTTGTGTATATATAATTGGTTGTAGTCAGAGAATTCCTCTTGAGAAGGTTTCATTAATCCTGTTAATTGGCTTGGATAGAACCTCTAATGGAGACATAAAAGTTGGAACAAGCATACCACTCTTTCATCATAAGCAGCAAAAAAGTACTATAGAGCATTGGACACAAGCATCAACTGTATATAATGGATTCAGTAAGATAGATACGAAGTTAACGGGATATCTGACAGCTTCCAAAGCTGAAATCATTTTAATTGGGAAAAAATTAGCGCAAGAAGCAAACTGGTTGCAGGAGCTTGATTCTTCTTACCGTGATCCTTACGCTACCATTAATGCTAAAGTAGTACTTGTAGATGGGCCTGCAGAAGAAATTTTCAAAATTTATAAGCCTAGTAAACCATCACTATCATCTTATATAAATGGTGTAATCGAATCCTCAATTCAAAATAACCAATCCGTCTCTTCTACAATTCAGCAATTAATGAGAGAGCAAAATGAAGATGGAATGACGCAAACTGTTCCAATTATCAAAAAAACAAAGAATGAAATCGACACAGTAGGAATTGCATTTTTAAATCGAAAAGGGAAATATTTAACTTATATCCCTAAAAAAGATGTAAAATTTTTCAATCTTATAAATAAGCCAAAAAGTAACGGGCGAATGATACTACACCTTGCACTTCCTCCTAAAAATTCCAACAAAAAAACAAATACTTCTATCTTTGTACAGAACGCGACAAGGAAGGTAGATGTTACTTTTCAAAACGGAAAGTTTGTATTTAATCTCGATATATATGCTAATGTAGCTTTAATAGAAAAAACCAATCCGAATTTAATTAAGGGTTACTATGATAATAAAAAAAATATATATCATTTAAAAAGTGCTATTCAAAAAGAAATTAATAATAATTTACAAAATATATTAAATGAAATACAGCAGAATAAAATTGATCCAATCGGATTATCCCTATATGCTAGAGCTTTTCAATATAAAGAATGGAAAAAAGTAAAAGGAGATTGGTTGCAAGCGTTAGCAGAGGCGAAAATAAATGTAAAGACACACGTCAAAATAAAAGATACTGGGACCATTAGAAATTAATCTAGCATTTAATAGCATTTCTCAAAGGACTCACATATTGTTTTAGTGATTCCTTTGAGAGAATAATGCTTTGCTTTAATGAAAAGACAGTATATGCAATTATTCATTTATTTGTTCTAGTTATCAAAATATCTATTCTTGTCAAAAATGCTCAGTTCAAAGAAAAAATTCCTGTCTTCTTCTACTTATCCTATCCGAAAAGGAAACAAGGGAAAGTTTCGATAATTATGTTTTGCTTTAACAATTTTATAACTATCCCCCTTCTTGTAGCTACTCCACTAAAGCTCCTGCTTATATATTGAATCTCTGTTTTACTTTCTCCACTGATGATTCATAAAAGCTCAAAAAGAGAATTCACTTTTCAAATCCAACCTATCGAATCAATTATTGTCTAATAATACCACACCATCTTTATCAACTCATTTTAGAATATTTGAACAATAATTTTATATACAAGCTCTGCATAAATTATTCATTTTCATTTATATAAGGCCTACATTTTTGCTTCTGATAAATTATCAAATATTGAATTATTATACACAAACTTAAAAACACGAGGTATTTTGTAGAATTTTGTCTATCAATATGTATGTACACCCTTATGTAGTGGATATAGACTGTGAGGTGTAAGGAGGTACCTTACAAAATAATGAAAAGGAGATTATCAAATGATTAGATTAACGAAAGTCTCAAAGTTAGCATTTGCAACATTAATTGTGGGAAGTAGTTTAAGCGTTTTTATGTCGTCACACAGTGTACAGGCTGACACCTTAGATCATAATTACCAAGACACTCAAAAATTCATACCACCTTCTAGTGCTAGGCAAACATTGGAACAAAAAAACAATATTGTTCCAGAATCAAAAGTTATTAAAAACCATTATGTAAAATATTCTAAAGCACATTTCCAAACTAAAGAAAATATACCAAAAGAGATTTATTATTCTTCAGAAGGCTTTAAGGGCTATATACAAGCAAGTACCGTCTGGGATATGGGAGATCATTTCGCAACGCTATATTCCGGAACTGTTATTCGATGTTAGACTTTTAATCCCTTCTCTCCTAATGCTTATAATGATCAATAGCTCACTGCCAATACTGTAATATCTATTGTTCATAAAATAAACCACAAAATCTTTCGATTTCATGGTTTATCAAATATAAAGATAATGCTAAACGAATACTCTAACATTACCTTCCCCAAAGTTAATTATAGAGTATTTTCAAAAAAAAGACACTCTTGTAGTGTCTTTTTTATAGTATTTTAAAAAGAATTCCACCTACTAACACCTTTTTGTTGCGCCTATTCGTTTATTTCAATATGATACTTTTCCATCTCGTATATGCAATAGACAATAATAGCTAAACTCCAACTGACACTATAATAATTATGTGTGTAGAAGTCATAGCCCGCTTTAATACCTTTTTCTATTACAACTAATGTAAATCCTAAAGCCACCCATCTGTTAATTTTCATCTTTATAAACGTTAAAGAGATAATTATTAAAAATAAAATATTTGTAAGATGATTTATCATTAGCTCATATTTTTGAATGTATACTGCCATTATACAAGCAACGATATTAGTCGCAATGCCAAAGGCAATCACCGCTCCCCAAACCCTGTCCGAAAGTCCCACTCCTGAGTCAGTCCCTTCCTAAACAAATATCCCTTTCTTTAATTCGTTCCTACACCCTATTCAAGATATGCTAAATTATCCTTGTCTGATGAATATCTATTTATCTTTTCATATAGAGCAAACAAAATCTCGACTCATAATTTTTTCTTTATTAGGCAAACTATGTCTAAGCCGTTTGAACTAGCGGCTTCACTCTTCTGGTAATGAGATAGCACAATTTATTGAATTGACTAACTCATTCAACCCACTAGCACCGGCAGGCAACAAAATAGTTGTCTGCCATTTTTATGTATACTTTTCTAAATTCATTACAAACCAAGTGTGGGCTGTACTGATTTCAAAAAGGACGGAATTTCATTTTTGAAAATGTAAAAAAGATAAGATCCTGACTACTGTTGGTATAGGAATTTTTCTTTTCACATATACTATTTTTGAACCTGTTTACCAATACGTGTCCTAATGGTGTCTTGAATTCCTCCTAAAAAGGGCTGCAGATACGACTGCATGCCCTTTTTATTTACGTTGCTGCTCTATATTTCATAAAATAATTAAAAACTAAAAATGGATTATTACATATTTTTTTCTGTTCAGATTATGTTAAAATTTACTTCATAGTCGAATTTTGGTTTCGTATCTAATTCAGCAATATGTGAACTGTTTGCCTAAAGAAAAGACACCCAAAAGGTGTCTTTTCTTCTTTTCATCTAAAAAACATTTTTCCTTTTCAGTAAGATCCAATTAGCCCTCTAATCTAAACCTCATCTTTAAAGGCAATTTAATCACGGTACTCAAGCGTTTTCACCTATTTCGATATGCCTATAGTTTAATTTGAAATAATATATTTATTACCTTTTTTAACAAATGAAATCTACTATTAGATTTCTAAATGTATAATGTACTAAGCGCCATTTAACATCATTTAAATAGTGTTAACCATGTTAATTGAATATTAGTAATAGTAAGTATAAATATTATCAATTTACTATATATTACATATATGTAAAAATGGATGTATGTTAAGCTTTTTCAAAATCTTTCCTCTAATAAAGATTTGAAGTAGCATTTCATGATTCTCCTTGCTGTTAATATGCCTTGAAAAAGAACCCTATAGGGTTCTTTTTCTTCTCATTATAACCTCAGTAAGTCCATACAAAAAGGACTGCTAATTACCTGCAGCCCTTTACACATTAATATACACTTGTATTAAATACTTAACACTTTATTGTATTAGGCATTCATACATACTAAACATGCCATTATCATTTAGACATATAACACTTTAAAGTTTAGAAGTATACAATAACAAATCGTTCCCAGCTTCCAGCTACATAACTAGTAGCTGTTAATTCTCTACCACCATTTGCTGATATATACCTGCCATTACTGAGTGCTTGTAATACATATATCCTATTGTCTCCACCATTATATAAGATAAACTTTTCCCATGCCCCAATTGATGTACGATCTGCTACTACTCTACCATTTGGCTCAAACGAAACATACTTCCCATTACTTTTGGCTTTTAAAGCGTACGTATATAATTCTCCAGTCGGAATTAATTCGAATTTCTCCCATTCATTAACTGCATTACGATTTGCTGTTACATTTCCTAAAGGCTCAGCAGAAACATATTGTAAATTTGCTGCCTGTATAGCAACTGTCCAACTTCCATTAAATAAATTCACGCCTTTTAATGTAGCTGCTTTTGATAGGTTGGCTGCAGATACATCATTGGATGGTGTAATCATAAATATCATTAAAATCATCGACAACACCATTAAAACTAAATTTTTTGAGACTGTATTACCTCTTGCACGTGTTATAAACCTTTTCATTCCCATTCCTCCCTTAATATACATAGAACTCATATACATCATACCAAATATGTAAAACATTGTAATATTTGAGAGGATTTATCAACAAATACCCTACTATTCTGTTTCTTTTTTCTCAAATCTATTGCACTTAAACATTTATTAATTCAAAAACATATTTATAAAAAAATGTAGCATTTGATGGCAACGAGAGTATATAAAAAAGAGAGCGTATTGTTACATAAAAGCCAAATAGCCGTTCATAATGAACGACTATTTGCATCTAACTGATAATTAGAATGTTCTTCATATTAATCTATTTTGTTTAATCCCGTTGAAGTAACTTGATAGATTCTTTTTTTGCCTATATATTCTTGTTTATTATTCTCAAAGTTAATAAGTGTAGCGCGTGTCTTTTCCTTTACTGCTTCACCTTCTATATGGGTAAACTCAATGTAATCTCCCACTTTTACCGGCACGGTTTGACTTTCAGCAGTTTGTTGACTATTTCCCACTATATCCTTATTGTATACAACACTACCGGTTGAATTCTTTACTGTAATACTTGCATACGTATTATTAAAGTAAGAATGTGGTACGCCTGCTTCTAAATTCACCTGCATTTTTTCTGTTGTCCTATTATAATCTACTTTTGCGATTTCTCTATCACTATATCCTTTTAAAGACCAACCAAAATGATTTCCATCTAAAACTGTTGTTTCTGGCATTTTTTCTACTTTCTTCAAGCCTTCTTTTGTGACTTCATACATTGCTTTTTTTCCAAAGCTTTCTTGTTTACTGTTTCCTACATTTGTTAAAGTAGCTCTATGCACACCTTCTAAATGTGTCAGCTCAATATAATCTCCTACTTTGACTGGAACCTTTTGTGATTCAGCATTTTGTTGTTTGTTTCCATAAATGTCTTTATTGTACACTACTTTACCTGATGCATTTTGTACTTTAATACTTGCATATGTACTATCAAAATAGTTATGTGGTACACCTGCTTTTAGATCAATTTGCATTTCTTCTGTTGATTTATTTAAATTTACTTTTGCGAATTCAAAATCTCCAATCCCTTTCAGCGACCATGCAAACTGGTTTCCTTCTAAAATATTATTTACATTAGGTATATCTGGTTTAATTGGATTAGAATCCGTACCCTTCCAAATCTCTGCTGTTAAAATTGGATATCCTAATGCAGCTACTTTTTGAATGGTATCGTTATTTGGACGTAATCCCCACTTCTCAAAGAAAGGAATCAAATTTTGTTTGGCTACTTTTGATGCTGAAATCATAAATAATTGTTTTTTATTTTCATCAGTTTGTGGAAGTTCACTTGAAGGCATGTCTCTATACAATTGATGCAATTTAGGATAGAAATCCTCTCCATACGCTAACTGTAGTTGCCAAAGCATAACAAGCTTTACAAAAACATCGCTAATTTCATCATAATTTTTATTCACTTGTTCTAGATATTGAAATGCTTTTGGATAAATTCCACTTTTCTCTAAGTTGGATGGTTGATTAAATGCTTTTTCTACAGAAAGGCTGTATATATTATTTTGTACTTCTGTCATATTATAAAATTTCCAAGGTGATTGCTGTCTCAAATGCCCTGCCTCATGCCAAGGGCCCCAGCCATCTGTTACAAATTTATTCATATCTAACACGTATTGGATTGCATCTCCTACATATGCGGTTCGATAAGAAGTTGCATACATATAATAATCAGGAGAATGATTTTCTTCTACGTAATGAACATAATGTTTATCTACTTGTTCTTCAGATAATCCAGCTACTTTGTCTTGAATTCGAGTAGCTTCATCCATCTTTTTTAAGAGTTGTACAGGATCTGTATTAGAACCCAACAAATATTTCTTAACACGTGCAGGGCTAGCCGTAATTAATACACGTTCTCCTTTTAACTCTACTGCATGTGCATTAGGATACTGGTCCAGCATGTTTATTAAATCTTGTTTCGTATGCTTTCCTAGTTCAAATAAAGGCGTAGTCGTTCCACCTGTTGTAATTGTTGTTCGAATGCTACCACCTTGCTGTTTATTATAAAAATAAATCAGCCCCCCATTTGGAGATTGGATTGTGTTTACACCAGGTTTTAATGTAAATGATTTTATCTTAGAATCTTCTCTCCAAGAAGCATCATACGAATACGTTCCAATATATACCTGAATATCTTGATTACCTTCTACATTAATCGTTATTTGTTCATTTGGCTTTGCATATAAACCAGTTGGTTCATATGGACTAAATGCCATACTTTTTCTTTCCTGTTGTTTCAGTACCTCAACATCCCCTTTTCCTGGGACTGTAAATGTTCTATTTTCTGATTTAACTGATTTTTCACTTTGCAGTGATGTCGATAAACTTTTTTGCTGCTCCTTTTGCTCCGCAAAGACATCTGATGAAGAAATCATTCCAGTGGCAAGCAAAGTTACTGTAGCGGTAGCTGCAAGTATTTTTCTAGTTTTATGTTTTGAATTATTCCCCATATTTTCTCCCTCATTATTCCTTAGTACTCTTAAGGATTTTTTTCTTCTTCATGTTTTTACAATCTAAACTATTCATACTATTTAAGTTGTGTCTATTACTCTATATTTTTTCATAAGTATCTCCTCTTTTTTATTTATTATTGTATATAAATGTTATTTGATGACACATTAAATAACAACTTTACGACAAACTCACCGATAACAGCCTATTATGTTTTGATTCTGTATTCTAAACTTACATCCAATTGGAGAAATATATCCAATTGGAGAAATAAGTAAATAAATTACAACATTTAAAGATTGGAATCTCACAAAAAATTCATAAAACTTTTTTCGCTTTAAAGGTTTAGACAAATACGACCACATTTGTTTGAACCTCCACAATTTTTTCTAAGCTATTCTCTAAAAAGCTTATTTTTCGTTGTAAATAAACCTGATTGGTACTCTTTATGCAAAAGAAAAGATGGAATCTTTAATTCAACTCCACCTTTTTTCGAAATAAAAAGCATCTAATTCTATTTGAATTAGATGCTTACATTTAGTCCTTAAGCCTAATATTCTAAACTATTTACGCGTTTGTAAATCTTTTTTTATTACATCCCAGAGTGAATTATCTTGACGCATCGGTTTATCCTCTTCATCCCATTTTATTTTTCCTGTTCCCAATTCATAATTCATCCCTGTCCAAGTGTCTTCACGGAATGCATAGAATGATTTATGCCATCCTTTTTGGTTAAAGATAGAAATAAGATCTTGCATGTATTGGGTAGCACCTGGAACAGTACGGTTAATTCCAAACTCCTCTGCAATAATTCGATTAGATGGTACATGATTTTTCTTAGACCATTGTTGAATTGGCTTCAAAAACTTCTCTAATCCCTCCTTATTCCACATTACAGGTTTCTCTAAGTCTCCTACTTTTACTAATCCTGGATATTGATATTCCTTATTTTTCTTTTCACCTTGACTCGTTAATTCATATGGTTCATACATATGAAATGCGTAAAGCGTTTTTTTATCCTTTACTGGCTTTAAGTATTTAAAGGCCCATGGAGTAGCATATAAACCTGAATCTAAAATAACTGGTGTTTCTTGGTCTACTTCACGAATGGAATTGATCACCTTTTGATAAAATCTGTTTAAATCCGCTGTCGTTCCCTCCACTTTTGCATACCATTTCTCGTAATCTTCTGTCCAAAAATCATTATATCTATTATTTTTAGCTGTTTCTGGATGTGGTTCATTTATAATATTATAACCAACCACCGCGGGGTGATCTTTTAGTTCCAGAGCGAGGTCCTTCCAAAATTGACTTGCTTGTTCTTGATACTTCTCTTCTTCCCATATTCTGTCGTCATTCTTATTATTATTAAATTGGCGCCATCGATCACCAGGTAAGGATAACATTGTAACAACGACTTTCATTCCTTGTGATTGTGCGGCATCTAAATCCGCCTTTAATTTTTCTAGATCTTCCTTTACTAATCCCTGATAGTTATCTGAATTACCTATGAGAAAATCCTTTCCAGAAGTATCTGGTTTATCTTCAAATAGAAAATCTTTATCTTTCGCCCATTTATCAGGTGCTAAACGAACATATTCAATATTAGCTTCTTTTGCACTTTTATAGTTTTCAGGTAATGACGTACTATTCATGAAATTAGTACCCTTTCTTTTCGAATCCCAAAAACTAATTTTTGAATCGCTCTTATGATAAGTATCAGCTCTTACATTCATTTCCTGTACTCCAAAACTCATCATGCCTAATAACGCAACAATTGGCAAAATTTTTTTCACAACTTTTCCTTCTTTCTCTTTATATTTTACACACATAACTTACCTTTGTTTTGTTACAGGAATATGGCAATTTTTCAAAAATACATTTTAAGTTTATAAAAAGAAAGAGTTAATTAGAAAGTTGCTTTATTTGCTGAAAAACAAAAAAAGGAATCCTTTACGGATTCCTTTTTGCCTTGCACTCTTTTTCAAATAGTGCATTTTTGCACCTACTTTTAGTATACCTTATAATTCATACAAAACAAATAAGAATAAACAGAATTCAATTCTTTATTTTCATAAAAAGATGTGAGTTTAGAAATTAATTATACTAGACTCACTTACGAAAGATTTATGTTCTTCCACCAATAATCATTAGCTTTTGGCTATACCAAACTGAAATGCACCTACCGCTTTATTATCCCTCTTCACACGGTTAAGGAAGGCGAATTCTTTCGGTAAATTCGTTAAAATGAGCAACTGTTTTAATTATTTATTTACTTCATTCCATAATGACAAAGCAAAAATCCAGTTTGGATCTCCATTCCCTTGATAACTTTGAACTGCCTCGTAAACCTTACCCTCATGAACTACTTTATCCCCTTTTTTATACGCTTTATACGCATCCCATTGTTCATAAGTGTTTTCTTGTCCTTTTGTAGCAATTGTTAAGGCATCACTTTTCATTGATTCATTGCCAGCTGTATCAACAGCAGAAACTACATACTTATATATTGTATTCGCTTGTAAATCTTTATCCGTAAATGAAGTTGTATTAGCAGTGCCTATTTCTTTCATAACACCTCCATCTTCTCTATAGACAATATAATGATTCACATCTATGTTATCTTCAGACGGACTCCACATTAAGTCGATACTATTCGTAGTGGTTCCCATACTGTGTAATCCTTTAGGCTGAGTTGGTGCTTCTGTATCTGGTTTTTCCACTGTTGTTTTTACAACTAACGCTTCACTTTCCCTTGATATATTCCCTGCAGCGTCTACTGCTTTTACTGTATACGTATACTCAGTGTTCGAGCTTAATTTTTTATCAACTACACTTGTACCCACTACAGTATTGATTAATTGACCATTACGTAATACTTGATATTCTTTGACCCCTACATTATCGATTGCAGGCTTCCAACTAAGTTCTACACTATTTGAAGTAGCTTTTACGACTTGTACTCCAGATGGCTGAGTTGGCGCTTCTGTATCTGGTTTTTCATTATTTATTAGATTCACATCGATCACATTATAGAAAGCATTTACAGTATCAGCTACATCCCAAACTGCTAAAATGACATGATATCCACTGCGATCAGTTGGTACATTGATTTTATGTGATAGATTATTAGATGCTGCAGAACCATCGTGTTTTACAGTTCCTATTGGTTCAAAATCCACTCTTGTTAAAGGTTTATTTGGATTCCATCCTTTTTTTGTAATGTAATAGTGCCACTGACTTGTTGAATGAGGAGCAGTATATTTCCAAGTGAATGTATTCTCCCCGCCCTTAATAGTATTCTTAAACCATCGATCAGCTGTTTGTTGATCAAGAATTCCACCAAATAGGCCTCCCCCTGAAGCAATTTTCCCATCAGCTGGCCCGCCTTGCGGGAATCCTTTAGGTGCTTCTAAACTTTGCGGTTCATACATTATATTTCCACAATTTGAATTCAGCGCCCCATAATTTTGACTGCATAAAGCAGCACGGCTACCTGGCTTTTCAACGAACCCATGTGCATAGGCATTTTGAGGAATTAAAGTTGTACCCATAATTCCTACTGCTACTGCAGCGGCACTTAATCCTTTTTTATTTGTAGCCATTTTTTTTAACTGCTTAAAGAATTTTTTGTTCATTTTAATAGTCCCCCTTACTAATTTCTTCACTTTATTAAGAGCATGAATGTAAATGAAAGCTAAATATAAATAACTTCATACTCAACTATTCATTTATCTTCATTACATTCAAATAACTCTATAATCAAATTATTACATAATAATTTATTAAGCTTACAAAGAAATTGTGACAGTTATTGGACTTTCTTCAACTACCATCCTTTCTTACTTAAAAATTATACGTTCTATAGCTTGAATTAAAAACTTACACTTCAATATAATATTCTGAAATTCACCCTTTCCAAATTTCATTCTTCAAATGATTATACTTTGATCAACATAGAAAAAAGTTTCCCCTATAATAGGAAACTTTTACTTATAATTTACCTATAGCCCTAAAATTTCTACAATCTGACGAGCTTTAGTATTATCAATATAATAATGCATCTCTAGTCCTTTTCTTTCTGCACGGAGTACAATTCCTCTTAACTTTGCTAAGTGTTGTGAAACAGTGGATTGTGGAAGTTTTAATATTTCTGTTAACTGTGTAACATTGCACATTTTATGATGTATTAATTCACTTATGATTTTTAATCGAACCGGATGCGCCATTACCTTCAATACATCTACATCTTCTTCACGGATTTTAGCTAGATCATTATTAGATATTACTGTTAACATTTCGCATTCTCCTTTATTATTAATTTCTACTTTCCTATTATCCTTATAAGTAATACTTATAGATAATTACAATTTTTCCTGTTGAGAAAATACATTCTACTCAATACAAAAAGACACCTATTCCGAAAACAGTTTTTTACCGTTCCAATGAATTGGTGTCTTATAATTTTTTACCAGACTCTTTTTATTCATATCATAATCTCTACATTACTTTGAATAATGTTTTCTAAGCAAAAACAATACTTCCACTCCTCGTTTCAAGAAAAATTTAATTGAAATATTTACTTTCTCATATTGCTAAACCTATAAGAACCCTCTACTCATCTCACCTTTTACATCATATATTATTTATTTCTCAACACAAAAACATGGAATAAAAATTCCAATAATGGTAATATAATGGTACCTTCAGTTGTTAACTGTCATCCCTTTTTTTAATCCCTGTCTTTAAAGACAGGGATTTTAAATTTCTTTAACTAAAACTGTCTATTAATTATTAGCCTAAAACTTCAATAAGCTGCCATTATAGTAGAGAGAGGCTTTCATATTTATTCATTCCCCTTTCATGCAAACATGCTATTTTCCGACTCAATTCAATCACATCACGTTTGCTTGAATTATTAATGAGAGAACTATAAATCAAATATAATTTGGTTATCATCATTAACTTATTTTTCTGAATTTTATTGAAAAATAAGTATAATACAATTAAACGAACTGGATACTTTGCTATAATGGTAATATATAACATTAGTAGACTTTTATAGGATGGGGGAATATATAATGATGGTTTCAGCTAAGGGGAATAATGAAATTACAAAGCTATTAAACGATTGGTATGTTGAAATCCGCTCAAGGCGTATAGGTAATGCACATCAATCAAAAGAAATAATTGATTCTAAGATGCATAATATTGAAGAGGATCAAGATTTATTACTCTACTACTCACTACTAGATTTTAGATACCAATTTGTAATTGATAATTTAAGCGTTTCAAAAAGCAGTTTTGACAAAGTTGAGGCTTTTGATATGCCTACAGATAATTTCTTAGCTTATTATTATCACTTTTTCAAAGGGATTCATGCCTCTACTATTGGCGAATATCAAATCGCAAAGGAGAGTTATGAAAAAGCAGAAAAACTTTTAGACTGCATTCCTGATGAATTGGAAAAAGCGGAATTTTATTATAAAGTTGGAGCTTTCCATTATGACATATATCAAGGGCTATTATCTTATAAAAAAGTATCAGAGGCAAGAGAAATCTTTGCTCAACATGCTGGGTATGAGATCAATGTAGCATTCTGTGATAATCTTATAGGCTTAGCTTGTACTCATTTGAGAGAATGGGAGCTCGCTGAAGAATATTTCATGAAAGCAATGGATATGTTCCAAAAAATAGACGAAGAACAATTTATTTTAATGGTGCGTCAAAATTTAGGGTTAATGTATGCTACTCAAAATCTTTCGCCATTAGCCATTAGATATCTTTTAGAAGTAAATCAAAAAATGCCTAACAATTATAAGGCTCTTTTTATTGAGGCAAGGGAACACATGAAGGAAGGAAACCACTCCGTTGCCAAAGATCTCATAGCAAAAGGATATTCCGTTTGTCAAGAGATTGAAAATATAGAGTATCTACACCATTTTAAAATATTAGATGCAATGAATGGAGGTTTTCCTGCCGAAGCACTTGAAATGACAGTGTTAAAAGGCGTATCATATTTTAAAGAGCAAGAACTTTTCGAATTCATTAAGGAATACGAAGAATATCTTGCTACTGCATTTTATAAAGAGAATAACCATATTAAAGCAAGTCATTATTTCTATTCATGTTCTCAAGCAGGAAAAAAAGTTATTGAGAAGGAGGCATTAAAATGAAAAAGACAATTCTCGGTTTAGTTGGTGTAATTACTATTTTTACTTTAATGTTTGGTGCCCAATCCCCTACAGAAACACATAAAGCTATTGATGTTATTCAATATGCACACGGAAATCATGGTGGTTAAGGTCTTAATTGAACGAGCATAAAATCGCACAATACACTCATAGCCATACTGACGGATATTTAATGAATAAAGGTCTTCACTTCATTGTGAGGGCTTTTTTTATAAGAATCCCACTTATAACATTTTTAAAATCTACTATATTTAAAAACATCATAATTACACCAAACCTATTACATCTATAAGAAAAACTTAAAAAGATTAAAATTTTTAAAAAAAGTAAGAGAATATTGATGTATACACAAGAAAACATTTTATAAAAAATTAATAGAGACACAAAAGGAATAACAAATTTTCTAATCAACGGAGTTAGAATACCTGGAATCATTATTACTGTAGATAAATTTTCAGGGCTGATCCCCCCAGCAATAGAAATCAACAATTCCCTTATAATCAAGCAATTTCAATAGTTGTTGTATAAACTATCTTAAACTCTAGTGGCTCATTATTAATATATGAGGCACTAAAAAAGGAATCCTTATTAAAAGGATTCACCACAGAAAGATATACATCAATAAAAAGAATTAATTATAATATAAAAATAAAAGAAATATATTGAGAAATATATAATAAAATTGAATATTCTTTCTTTTTATCGTAAAATCAATATGAGTCAAGTGACAACATCTCTCTAACTCTCCTAAAAGAATCCTTTATGACATGGGGATTCTTTTGCTTTGGACAAAGTATTCTTATTTTAACATTTGCAAAAAAACCTCTTCTTAACCAACTACTCAACAAATATAAGTAAGGATTTAGTTTTATAAATATTTTTTTGATCTAAGCAACAGGTAATAGCCTTCAATATTTGTTAGATGTAAAAATATCCTAAAAAATAAAAAGATGCTCTATCAATACTGTAAGAAGATTTGCTGCTAAACATGCATTTTTTCATTGTACCTTTTATAATCTGAGCTTTTTAACACTAAAGAATTAAGTATAGATTTATAGCCATGAATTCTTCTATTTGTACATATAATATTCTTTATATCTCTCAAAATTTGTTTTTTTTGTTCGTGTTGATGTTATGGGTGATTTTAATGATTTAGATACTGCTACCTGCTTTGGTGTTTGTAATGTACCCCGTTTCTTAAGTTCTCTATACAAACTACTCACATTGCACCTCAGATTTTTTGCAATAGTTGGATATTCCTCTCCTTGATTAAATAATTGTACTGCTTTTTTACATTTTATGTCCCATTTTTCTTCTGACGTTTGAAATTTTTGAGTTCTTTTTTTAACTCTATTTTTTTCTAAATTAATACCCTCTCTTTCTATTTTACATCGCTTGAAAGAATACTGTTCTGCGTCTGCCTTACGCCCGGAATGCTCCTCCTGTAAACGTATCATTTGTACTTTTTTCGCAATTTCTCTCAAGTTAAAGTCACCTCATTTCGTTTGATAAATTCTACCAGTACTTGATCACCCTATTGTCTGTATCCCCAATCATCGTTTATAAACAAGCTATAAATACTCAAATTCCCCTTATAATAGTTTTCAATCTAATATTTACGGAAAATTATAATCAATTCTATCTTTACACAATTGGAAACTATAGTAAATTGATAATGTTGACACAGAATATTCTAAACTTTAATTCAAACTATACAAATCAGTAAACTAAACAATTTATTTGCTTAAAAAGTCAAAAATATCGTTTTCGCTTAGCAAAACACGGTATTCCCTATTCAGAGTCATGCAAAACAAAATACTTTATCTACTGTAGCTATGGCACAAAGAAAAAGAATGCAGACATGTACTGCACTCTTTTTTAGTAACCTCTATATCAATTTTTCACCACAGTCAGCTCCTCCATTATTAGAAGGACTAAACTTTAAGCTTGTGAATTTATCATTCTGCAGTACATCATCTTTTGCAGCTATATTTAACAACACTCTTTCTATCATCCTATTTCGAGTTAGAATTAAATACCTAATACTCCGACAATCTGACATGCCTTGGAATTCACAATATGATAATACATCTCTAATCCCCTTCTTTCTGAGCGAAGAATTTTCCCACGCATTTTAGATAAATGCTGAGATACGGTAGATTGAGGCACATCTAATAGCTCTGTTAACTGTGTTACATTACAAATTTTGTGGCGTTCTAGCTCTTTCACAATTTGTAATCTAACTGGATGGGCCATGATTTTTAATAGTTCTATATCCGCCTCTGGAATTTTGTACATTTCATTACTTACTTGCATTGTTGTCATTTTTTATTTCTCCTTTTTTAACTCTTTTTTTTTATCTATTTATAGGTATTTTGTGTTTATTCGAACATATTGTTCATAATCACTGTATTGTTTAATCTTTTATCTCTCTCAAGTTTAATATATAGAAGTATTATGATAGCTAAAAATCCAATAAAAGATAGCATAAATATCGAGATGAAACCGAATAAATTTAAGTAATCTTTTGTGCAAGAAACTCCTATTGAACAAATCTGCATCTCACTATTAATTAGGAAACGCTTGAATTGTAATTTGATATACAGATAACATTAAACCAATACACGCAAATGGAAATGCATACGTGCGAATCTTTACGGTTATAATGCTGGTTCTTTTCATCTACAAAGCCTTTAATGCTCCATACGCCACCCTTTGATTCTTTTGCTTCATTTTCTGCTTCTTTCATTTCAGATAGAAATATAGTATTAGGTCTAGAAATATAGGCTATAATCCCATAACCCGACTTGACCATTAATTCGTTGATGTGTATTCCATCGCAAAATACATAAGCCAATTTTCTACCGTATTTTTCTCCTTTTGGTCCCCGATCATAAACAAATGTTACACTTTTCCCTTCTAGCTGTTTCTTTAAAAACAAATAAAAAAGGACACACCTATCGCATATGTATGCGTAGGTGTGTCCTTTTGCAAGATAGTTTTAGAAGTATTTTGTTACTTTCATCATATCATACTTCTTATTAAATTTATATATGAAATTAAAGATTTTACGATATTATTTCTTTTTCTCATGTATAAACATAATGCGTTGTTTTTGTATAACATACCTTAATTTTGCATCAAGTTTTTCTCCATTATTCCTATTTTCAAAACTTGAAATTGTATTGGTCATATTCTTTCTAATAACCTTTTTTATTTCGTGCTAGTTATTTTCTTTTTCAACATGATGTTATTTATCTTTTATTTTGGGTAAACAACTATTACGGGTAGAAAAACTTCTCTTATTCTAAAATAATTCCCTCGACACAAAGATACTATCTCGTACAAGCATTCAACTTAATAAATATGTTTTAGGAAGGTTAGAAAAATGGATATTTTATTAGCGATTTTACCAGCCTTATTTTGGGGAAGTATTGTACTCTTCAACGTTAAACTAGGAGGCGGTCCTTACAGTCAAATACTTGGAACTACACTTGGCGCTCTAGTTTTTTCTATCGGTGTTTATATTTTTATAAAACCCGTTTTGACGCCTGTGGTGATAATTATCGGGATTATATCTGGCCTATTTTGGGGATTAGGACAAGCCAATCAATTGAAAAGTATTGATTTAATTGGGGTTTCTAAAACAATGCCTATTTCAACAGGGATGCAATTAGTTTCGACTACTTTATTTGGGGTCATTGTATTTCATGAATGGTCAACAACAACATCTGTTGTATTAGGTGTTCTGGCACTTCTTTGTATCATAATCGGAATCGTTCTCACATCCCTTCAAAGCAAAGAGGAGAAAAACGATGAACAAAAAGGAAAGTTCAAAAAAGGGATTGTGATGTTATTAATTTCAACTCTTGGTTACTTAGTATATGTGGTAATTATCCGCCTATTCGGTATAGACGGATGGTCAGCGTTATTACCACAAGCCATTGGTATGGTGTTAGGTGGAATTCTACTAACCTTTAAGCATCAACCATTTAATAAATATGCGATTCGCAATATTATTCCTGGTTTAATTTGGGCAGCAGGAAATATGTTTTTATTTATTTCTCAGCCGCGTGTAGGGGTGGCAACAAGTTTTTCCCTTTCCCAAATGGGGATCGTGATCTCAACTTTAGGTGGAATTTTTATATTAGGTGAAAAGAAAACAAAACGACAATTTATTGCGATTGTCATTGGAATTATCTTCATTATTGCAGCTGGCATTATGTTAGGAATTGCTAAAGGATAAAAAGGAGGAAAAAATTATGTATACAGATTTAAAAGGGAAAGTTGTTGTTATTACAGGTGCATCCACAGGATTAGGAAGAGCGATGGCAATTCGTTTTGGAGAAGAACAAGCCAAAGTTGTAATTAATTATTATTCAAACGAATCAGAAGCAAATGAAGTAGTACAAGTAGTTAAACAAGCAGGTGGAGAAGCGATTGCGGTAAAAGGAGATGTAACAGTTGAATCAGATGTTATCAATCTCGTTAAATCTGCTGTGAAAGAATTTGGTACACTGGATGTCATGATTAATAATGCGGGTATTGAAAATTCAGTACCATCACATGAAATGCCATTAAGTGATTGGAATAAGGTAATTGCTACGAATTTAACTGGTGCTTTCTTAGGGAGCCGGGAAGCAATTAAATATTTTGTTGAGCATGATATTAAAGGTAGTGTTATTAATATGTCAAGCGTTCACGAGCAAATTCCATGGCCATTATTTGTACACTATGCAGCAAGTAAAGGTGGCGTTAAGCTAATGACAGAAACATTAGCACTAGAATATGCACCAAAAGGAATCCGTGTAAATAATATTGGGCCTGGTGCTATGAATACGCCGATTAATGCTGAAAAATTTGCGGATCCAGAAAAACGTGCCGATGTTGAAAGTATGGTTCCTATGGGATATATCGGGGAACCGAAAGAAATTGCAGCGGTAGCAGCATGGCTTGCTTCTTCACAAGCGAACTATGTAACAGGTATTACACTGTTTGCTGATGGTGGTATGTCGCTATATCCATCTTTCCAAGCTGGACGTGGTTGATTAATATATAACTAAATTAGTTACTTTCAATATGTTTAAATGCGGCAGTTAGCTTTTTTATTGAATAACTTTTTAATTATTCGTGACATCACATACATTTTGTAAAAAATACACTTTTCTTTCTGTAGAATTATAGGAAAGGATAAAGTTATTTTATTTTAGGTTTACAATTTCGCTTTAGTTAAATGCCGATGGGTAAAGAAGCCCTATAATAAATTTAATATTATAATCAAAAAAAGGAATACCTTATAATAAAGGATTCCTTTTTTTTGATTATATAGCTGCTATTTAAAAACAAATAATGTTATACAAGCGATCTTAATCCAAGACTTCATCGTATTAACTATTAAAAAATTTAGATGTTAGCTATATTTCTGAAGTATACAATGTGACCATTCCATGTGTTCTATTTTCACTTGATATAATTAATTTGGTAATATTCTTAGGCGTAAATCGATATATAGAAATAGTTGGACCAGGATTATTAGATTTAAAGTGAATAACTTATTCATTATCAATAAAACCTTGAATATAGCTTTCACTTCCTTCAAAAAATTGAAAATGAGCTGACACTGATATAATCTCGCCAGTGTTCTCAAATAAAATTATTGAATTTCTATATGTATCAAAATTAATAAGTTTCATTTTTGACATAATTAGGATGCTCCCTTCTATGAAAGCATGATGATTAAAGCATACTACCATTTAAAGCAATTCTTTTATTACCATGTGTAAGTTCTAATGTTTTATTGAGAAAATACAAGCCATCTTGCTGATGTGAAATCATAATTAATATATTACAAAGATTGTAATTTTGAAGTATCTCATACATAAGATTTCTTGTATCAATATGTAAATTAGATGCTGCTTCATCTAATATTATTATATCCCTTTTTGTGAGGATAGCCCTTAAAAAGGCTATGAATTGTGCTTGACCTCCTGAAACACTGGAACCATCTTGTACAATTATAGTATCTAATCCATTCTCAAATCTGTTGAGATGTGATGTTAAATGATACCTTTTCATTAACTTAACTACATCTTCTTTCGTTTTATTTGTTTGTCCATATAATATATTATCTAATATAGTTCCTTTAAACAAAAATATATTTTGTGAAACTATACCTATTCTATCTCTAACACTTTCTTTATGTATTAAGTTATAGTCAATATTATTTATCAATATCTTTCCACTTTCAGGTTGATATAAACCTGTTAATAATTTTATAAAGGTAGATTTTCCTGATCCATTTATACCATCAATTAATAACTTGTCACCCTTTTCAATTTGCACGTTTAAATGATCAAATATCAAATCACTATTTCCATTATATTTAAAACAAACATCTTTAAATTCTATTGAATTAATTGGTTCTTTCATTATATTTGTACCTAGTGTATTTTCAACATCTAAATTGAAGAACTCCTTAATTCTCTTAATACTAATACACACGGGTTTTAGAGTTATATCTAAGCTGCCTAAAGCTTGGGTAGTCGCAAGGAGTTTAGCCATATAAATTGAAAATGAAGTATACACCCCTATAGTAAGCTGGTTTTGTAAAATTAAAATACCTGATACCAGTAATACTATTACTGTAACAAAGTTATTTGTTACTATTAAATTTTGCATAAAGAAAATAAAATGTAAACTTTGTTTTAGCGCACTTTTAATTACATTATTTAATTTACTCTTAATCTTATTGGTTTGTATATTTTTACCGTTTAATAATTTTATATCCTCTATTCCATTTAAGGTTTCATACATTTCTGCGTTTAATACTGCCGATGACTCGTATACGTTTGTGGTACTTTTTGATATCATTTTAGAAGAATGTTTGGATATTATAAAATATATTGGGATAATAATTACTATGATACCTGTAAGTTTAACACTTAAATTAAACATTATAAATAAAGCAAAGAAAAAATCGAATATACCTGAAAAAACCCTTAATAAATTTGGAGAAAATAATGCACTTACATTACCAGATTCAGCAATTCTGCTAAGAATGTAACCTTTCTCCTTCTGATTAATATAAGAAAGAGGCGCATCTATAATATTACTTATCATAGATAATCGAATTTCATTAACTACATTTTGTTGTACACGAGTAAATAAATACTCATAACCTATCGATATTAAATAGTTAATACAATAAATTAATAACAGTATAAGAGTTGTTTTTAATAATTGATCGTAGCTTTTGTTTAATAGTATAACTTTATCAATAATGTAGCCAATAATATATGGTATCGGTGCGATAATCAAAGAAGCTATAACCATCCCAATTAAACCAAAAGCTAACAAAGTTTTTGTATTTTTCAAATACGGATATAAAAATAATAATTCTTTATAAGAAATTTGAATTTCATCTTGTTTATTTATCTTCTTATTCACCCTCTTTCTCCTCCTTTGTCTATTTATTATATTAATTTACGAATCAATATAATGAGGTTTATATAATTCCATAGATATCTTGAGACCTTATCCCGACGCATTATCTATGGAATTATATTGGTTTATCCTCAGAAACTTAACAATATTCATCTCATCCAATCATACTAATTTTGCCCTACCATTAATGGCTCCTTAATTATTTCAGGGACATGATTTTTAAACCATTTACATTTATCGCCAATTTCTTGTACTTTTATAAAGCTTCTTAAGAAGCATGTACTACAAAAACGTTTATTTTCACACTCTTTACATTCCTCAGAGTCCATTTGAGGTGCTTGTAAGTTAAAAAATGCATTAATGTATTTGAATTTTTCATCATAAATATCTTTAATATTCTGTTCAAAAACATTACCTATACTGTTTTTCAAATCATCTAAACTATGCATAGTACACATTTTAATTTCACCATCAGGCGCAATCACAATATGTGATGTTATTGCACCACAATTCCTAATCTCAGCGCGCGCACCTTCATATAATGAAACAAATTTAGGATATTTTTTATTTATTTTCAACAATGCTTCACCATATGTTTTAACATCCTCTTCATTTAAATAAAGATCACTACATCCTAAGGCTCTTCCCATGGGTATTACTGGAGATACCCCAATACTATCAATCCCTAAATTATGTACCCATTCAGCTATATCTTCTACCTCGTGCACATTCAAATGTGTAACTATTGTGGCGATCCGCAAACGAACATCATTTTCGGCTAATTTCATTATGTTATTTTTAATTTTATGAAGTGTATTAGGAACTTTAAAGAACCAAGTCAAATAATTATCATCTAAGCTATGCATATCAATTTGCACAAATGTTTTCGACTTATTTTTTATTATTATGTCCATAACTTTATCAGAAAGAGCTATACCATTGGTCAACAGTGTTATTTGAGAAAAATCCAAGTTAAGTGCATATAACAATATCTCTTTTAGATTTGGATGTACTGTTATATCACCGCCCGTAAGTTCAATTAATTTCACTCCTATATTATTTAAGTCATCTAATAAGGATTTTATTTGATCTAAGCTCATTACTTTTGGCTTTACTGCTCCAAAATCTCCATAGCAATGACGACATCTTACATTACATCTGTTTGTGATTTCAATTGAAGCCACTTTTGGATATATAGTCTGTTCTTCAATTAAATTAACTGGTACATTTATAGGTTCTTCTTGCGTACCAATGTTCATATTGTAAACTTTGGATACATTATTTAAAAATGCATTTAATTTCTTTTCAATACTTATTGGATCTTCACTGTATTTTAAAGACAAGAAAGATACAACTTGTCCATATGTTTTAGTACCATCAATTAACTCAATAATTTCAGTGGCGGTTTTATTTATCGTAAATGTATTTTCGTTTTTGAGTGTGGGAGCGCTTTCGTTTGGGTTTTTATGAACTACCAACATAGATTCATAATTTGATGTGAATTTTCTTATTTCTAGCTTTTCTTTCCAAAATAAATAGCCATTCACTTTAATCATCTCCTATAAAATTTAAATTTGTTTTTAGTTTATGTATTACAAAAATCCCATACTCGTTTTCGATAAATTTATAGGACTTATTCTTAACATAACTGTTTGTCATTAGAATAAGTCCTAATTTAATTTCACCATAAACACTCTCACATTTTTAAATTTTAACTTGCAGTACTAGCTCCGGTTGCCGCAGTAACTAGATTTAATAACTCTACAGAACATGCTGCACATACTAAGCAACTCCAACAAGTCCAATCCCTTGGTTGTACTACTGGTGTTTCCATTTAGAACATCTCCTTTTTGGTTATTTATTTTTCTTCTAGAAAATTCATTTGACCAAAAGTGCTCATTCTCTTAGTGCCTTTAACCAAAAAACTTCTAAAAGGATATTAGCTTGCAGTACTAGCCCCTGTTGCCGCAGTAACTAAATTTAATAATTCCACAGAACATGCTGCACATACTAAGCAACTCCAACAAGTCCAATCCCTTGGTTGTACTACTGGTGTTTCCATTTAGAACATCTCCTTTTTGATTATTTATTTTTCTCCTAGAAAGTCTAATTTGACCAAAAGTGCTCATTCTCTTAGTGCTTTTAACCAAAAAACTTCTGAAAGGATATTAGCTTGCAGTACTAGCCCCTGTTGCCGCAGTAACTAAATTTAATAATTCCACAGAACATGCTGCACATACTAAACAACTCCAACAAGTCCAGTCCCTTGGTTGTACTACTGGTGTTTCCATTTGACCTACCCCCTTTTCTGTATTGTGTGGTGCGACTAAAGTATAACTCCCTATGTTTTCTAAAAACAATCAAAAAATTTCAAACATTTTGTGTGTGTTTCTTTAATATTTTGTGACATATATTTACAAAACTTTCTTTTTGGTTTATTTAAAATAACAAATATCTTTATTAACTGATACTAAAAATTTTATTTATGAAAAGTTATTTAATCGCAGTATATCTTGTTAAACTGCTTTTTATAATTTATAATGTTAACTGTGTATGGTGTGTATGGTGTGCATTACATAACATAACACTCATCGATAGAGAGGTTGTTTAATGAAAATAGTCTTAAGTAATGTATCAAGTCTGCCTTTATATCAACAGATAAAGGAGCAAATTAAGGAATCCATATTTAACAATGAATTAAAAGAGGGTGAACAATTACCATCAATCCGCTCACTTGCTAACGACTTACATGTAAGTGTACTTACTACAAAAAGAGTTTATGCAGAATTAGAAACAGAAGGCTTTATTATTACAAAGGTTGGAAAAGGGACCTATGTAGCTCCTACAAATTTAGAGTTGTTAATGGAGTCCAAACGCCGGATGGTAGAAGTTAAACTTACTGAAGTTTGTCAAATGGCTCGTAGTATAGGTATTCATGCAGATGATCTCCATTCAATTTTAGATTTAATTTTAGAGGAGGAGAATGAAAAATGAATGTTGTGTTAGAAGTAAATAATTTAAATAAATCTTACGGAAATTTTTCGTTAAAAGATGTTACCTTTTCACTTAATACAGACTGTATAACAGGATTTATCGGTACAAATGGTTCTGGAAAGACCACTACAATTAAAGCGATTTTGGGTCTTATTTTAAAAGATTCTGGGAAAATTAATTTTCTAGGAAAAGATATGGATAAGCATGAAAGAAAGTCTAAAAACAAAATTGGTATTGTGCTAGACGAGGGCTATTTTTATGATGAATTAACAGTAAAGGAAATGAAAAATGTTATTGCTCCATCCTACACTGAATGGGATGAAACAGTTTTCCAAAATTATATTAAAAAGTTTAACTTAAATCTAGAACAAAAAATCTCTACTCTATCCAAAGGAATGCGAATGAAATTTGCAGTTGCATTAGCCCTATCCCATCATGCAGATCTATTAATAATGGATGAACCAACAAGTGGCTTGGATCCATTAGTACGGAGTGAATTAATGGATATTCTCCTTGATTTCATGAAAGAGCCGGGGAAAAGCGTATTTTTTTCCACTCATATTACATCTGATTTAGATAAAATTGCTGATATGATTATTTTAATTGATGATGGAAAAGTTTTAGTAAATGATGAAAAAGATGTTTTAATAGATACACATGCATTGGTAAAGGGCGACAACCGCTTAATTAATAAACAAACAAGACCTCTTTTTTTAAATTTACATCAAACTCACTATGGATTTGAAGGGATTACTAATAAAAAAGATGATGTACGTCGACTCATGCCTGATGTATTAATAGAAAGACCAACTATTGAGGAGATTATGCTTTCATATATTGGGGGGAACATCCATGTTAATTAACCTAGTGATGAAAGACTTTTTGTTAGTCAAAAAATATTTTCTAATCTTACTCGTTTTTGCTGCTATAGCTCCTATTTATCTTTCTTCACAATTACAATTAAACGATGGCGGTCTTGTTAGCTTTCTTTTAACCGTTATTTTGATGGAATATATTTTGTTCGGAACGGTATCCAAATTTGAGGATCAGTACAAGGGAGCGGCTTTACTTTGTGCTACCCCATACACACGAAGCGCATTTGTAAAAGCGAAGTACCTTTTTCTTTTTGTAATTTTTATTTGTGCAGCTATTATCCGTATAATCATTTCAGTTGTCGCACCATCGGGTATAGAAAGCCTGAGCGCTAGCGCTCTTGGAATAACTTTTTTAACTCTAAGTATTTTATTTGGTGTACTACTTCCTGTTCAGTTTAAATTTGGTTATGACAAAACCAAAATCATTTCACTTTTAACTGCTTTTTTAATACCTTTTGTTGCTCCTACTCTTATAAGGGGACTACAATCAAGTGATATTGATTTCAAAAGTATTTTTCCATTCTCACCAACTGTCCTAACATGGATGCCTTGTTTCATCTCAATTATTATTGGTTTTATATCAATGATAATATCTCTGAAAGTATATGCAAAAAAAGATTTATAATTTAAATTTGAAATCATAGGAATGAGTAATTAAATACTTTATATATTTAATTACTCATTCCCTTTTATTTAATTCTCTTCTCTAATGAACTTATTCCTAAAATACATTTTATCGATATCAAAGTGAATAAATTTTTCAAATCACTAATTCCCTTAACATCTCTTTTCATTAACGATTTAGTAAACTAAGGATTATACATAATATATCAAGAGGTGATTTTATGAAAAAAATAATTAAATTCCTTTTGTTAATTAACTTGATTTCCGGAACTTTCATACCTATTACTACAGTTCATGCTGAAAATAAATCACAATATTATACTATAATGTTGAAGAATTATGAAAATAACCAAAAACTAGCTAGTAAGTTTCAAAAATATGATATGCAAGTAGTCTATAGTGTCCCAGAGATTGGTGTTATACAAGTGAAAGCTACCGAAAAAGCAATGAATATTGTTCATTCGGATCCTAATATAGATTCATATAATAAGTCATTACAATCGTTTAATTCAAGAGAAGTAGCAACCAATGTCTCTTCCCCCCTACCCTTAAATGAAATATGGGAGAATCAATGGGATATGCAACAAGTAACCCATAATGGTGATAGCTATAGACTATATCCAGGAACTAAAAATGTAACTGTTGGTATCATTGATTCAGGCATTGATATAAATCATCCTGATTTAAAAGATAACATTTCACCTGGATCTAAAAATTTAGTACCTAAAGGTGGATTTAGAGAGCAAGAATCTCAAGAAACAGGTGAATTAAATCGCCTAATAGATCTAAGAGGACATGGAACTTTTACTGCTGGACAGGTTGCAGCTAATGGTTTTATGAAAGGGGTTGCTCCTGGTATTGGAATTAAAATGTATAGAGTGTTTGGTAATGGAGCAGGTGAGGCTATTTGGGTTATTAAAGCCATAGTTGAAGCTGCGAAAGATAATGTTGATGTTATCAATTTAAGTTTAGGCGAATACCTCATCAATGGTATAGTATCTTCTTCAGACGGTGAATCTAGTGAGGAATTATCCGAAATTAAAGCTTATAGAAAAGCCATTAAATATGCTAAATCAAAGGGAAGTATTATAGTTGCTGCGGCTGGTAATGATGCTCTTGATGTTACTAACAAGCAGGAAATGAATGATTTTTTCAGAAAAAAAAATGAAAATACTGGGATAACATTTACTGGAGAAGTATTAGATGTTCCTGCTGAGTTGCCAAATATAGTAACAGTTTCATCTGTTGGTCCATCTAAATTACTCTCCTTATTTTCAAATTATGGTGAAAGTTTTATAGATATTGCTGCACCTGGAGGAGATAATAGATTATTTCAGCAATATGGTTTAGAACAGTGGGTAAAAAATAAGTTAATGTTAAAAGAACTAATATTAACTACCGCCCCTGGTGGTGGCTATGCTCTCTCTATAGGGGTTTCACTTGCCGCTCCAAAAGTGTCAGGTGCTTTAGCATTAATTATTGATAAAAATAATTTCAAAAAAAATCCAGATAAGGCCGTGAGATATCTTTATAAAAATGGAGTTAGCAATGATACCCCTACTAATAAAAGTTTTTTTGGTAATGGTTTGCTTGATGTCTATAAAGCGATTTCCCAATAAAATATATACACTTCAATTTGGTTTTAAACTAACAATTGATAGTGATTTTTTGATGGAACCTTTATTTAAAGCAAGTCTAATTGCCTTAAATAAAGGTTTTTTATTATATTGAATTAAATTTTTCCATATCCATCTATTAGATTCCCTATTTAGTCATTCTTGGATTCCACTTTTACTAATAACCTTAACAAGTGGTTATTTGCATAATTAGACTATTGTATCCAAAATTAAAAAACACTATTCTTCCTTTATATTTCCACAGAGAGAAAGGCGTTTTCCCCTCAGATATTTCTCTAAACTTTTGAGAGAGATATTAATGGAATATTATTATTCCCTATGTTCCTCTACCACCTTATAGTAATCAATTTTTTCTACAATAAACAATATACTACTCGGAGTATACCGAGTGTATTTTTGTAAATACTAAGATTGTTAAATGTTAAATCGAGGAGGGTTTGTATGCAAGATCGTAAAAAAGCTATAAAAAGTCCTGGTTCTGTTATGAAACCAGATTTTGCTGAAACAGATGCACAAAAAGTGAAACAAGAAATTCAAAATGATGTAAGAGCAGGACAAGGAGCAATGACTTCCCGAGAGGCAGGGGCAATGCGAGATTAAGAAAACACTCCTTATTGGTTTTTTCTTCTCTAGAACTTTAACCAGTAAGGAGTTATTCCCGAACTATTTTAGCTTTTTACGTTTTTCCTTTAGAAACATAATGCGTTTCGTATGTAAATCATCGGTTAATCTTACATCGAATTTCTCTCCATTAAATCTATTTTTTAAAATTAAGATTATTTTCTTTCAGATAATGTATTGCATCTTTGTTCACCGATCTTAAATCTATACCTTGTTTCTCTGCTGCAAATGAACATCCACAATAACACTGACGGAAAACATCATATTCATTACACATTTCAATTGAACGTTGATATCCATTACTTTTTTTGAAATCACTTGGTAAATAACGCGGATCATAATTTTTTTGCACACCGATTCCAAGTTCATTTATTAATTGACTATTTTTATTTTTAGAAAGAGTAATGGCACTCCCAAAGTAATCAAAACCTTTTTCTTGTGCTACCTCAGCTGAACGATCCAATCTCATATCAAAACAAGCTGAACAACGAAGCCCGCCTTCTGGCTCTTCTGCCAAACCTTCTTCTTTTACCATTTTAAAAAATACATTTGAACGGTAGTCATCCTCAAGAAATCCTACTGTGTGCCCAGTACGATCATTGAACTTTTCTACAAAGATCTTTTGTTCATTAGAGCGTCGCATGTACTCACTTTTCGGATGGATATTCGAATTCGAGAAAAAAATCGTAATATCTGCATGTTCTGCAAGAAATTCTAAAGAAGCAGTACTACAAGGAGCACAGCATGAATGAAGTAACACCTTTGGTCTTTCGTTCCTTGCTTCCCAATCATTAATCATTTTTCTTAATACTTTATCATAATTTATTTTCTGATTCTTCATTTTCTTTAAATACGTTTCTACATCTAACACTTCTTTCACAACTAAACCTCCTGTTTATTTTTATTTTATCACTTAAATTCATTAATAAAATATAGTAATGTATGTATTTATCGATCGTAAAACGGTTCTTATGACCTTTGATGATGGCTAAAATACTATATGTATTCTATTACCTCTATTTCTAAAATAAATCCTTAATCCTTCTTTTTCATCACAAAATCTTTTGGGTTACCTTTTAATTGGTAATACTTCACGTTAAGACGAATAACTACTACGATGATTACCAAAAATCCTATTATATATAACATTGTTCCTTTCTCCGTTTCTTATTGTTTAGCGAACTTATTCTGTAAATACTTCACATGTTTATTTTCAGTATCCTTATCAGTAATATTTGCTTGCAAAATAGTCTGGTAAATATGCTCGACCTCGTCTTTTGTTAATTTCACATCAATATAGGATTCGATACATTTTTTTAGATCGTTATAATATAGGACATGTTTATCTTTAGAATGAACATTTACTCTTTTTAGGCTGCATTTTGGATGAAACGCTGCAATAGAAATACACGGCAGCTGTTGTTCCATCACCCATTCAATTGTTTTCATGTGCTTATAATTTTGTCTAAATGGATTCTGAAAAGAGTGTTTCTTTCTAAAAATACCTTGTGTCCATCTTGCTGCCTTCTCACTTCCATAGATCCAGCCCTCATAGTTCTTCGTCTCTATAACAAATATACCTGTTTCTGCGATTACAATATGGTCAATTTGAGTTGTATCACCATACTCTGTATGAACCGTCACATCATTTAACACCCGATATCTTTCGTGATCTAATTTGCTTAATATACGTTTTACCATCTTTTCTCCGGCTTTCCCTTTCCATTTTGGTGCATGTTTTTTTACCATAATATTTATCGGTATCAGAAGCACAATTAGAATTAATTCAAATATTAATACTTTCATAATATAAGCCTCCTTTTCACACTCTTGTATTTCTACGCATTAAACGATATACATGAGTTTCTAATCCTAAAATATAATATGAGATACATAAACCTTTTATCACCATCTCTATGAATCCTAATGCTAATGAAACAATGAGTCCGCCCCGAAATTGAAACGGTCTTGTCACCCTCCGATTCACTGGCTTTTCAATTACTCCAAAATTAGCCCAGGTTGGCAAACGCTTTTCTACATTTTTTATAGTGCCCATTAATCCATATTTCAATGACAAAATGAAACATCCAATTAGTAAATATACAATAGAAGAAAAAAAGATAGATAGGCCCATAGCGATAATTGTGAGCAGCCAACCTATCAAGATAGAATTTCGTAAAGCGGCATATTCTTGATTTCTTTTCAAAACAAGCAATCCTTTCAAAATAAATTAAGGCATTTTTAAACAGGTGAAATACTTTTCTAAGTAAAATATTATTTTAGTTTCTATCTTCCTCGTCTGTTTTGTAGGCATACCAGCTCTACTACAAGGAGTGTTCATTCTACAAATGGAAATCCTTCACAACAAAAAAACGATTAAAAATCGAACGAATTATCCCCTATATCAGAGGAGATATTTGCAGAATACGAAAGGAAAAATCAGATGGGTAGATAAAAGGTACTGAATGAACATTCAGTACCTTTTGCATCTATATATATTTCTTTACATATTCGCAAATAACCATGGAGCCAGTACGGCTAACATACATAGTAAACAAGATCCCGTTATAACGCGATTAGACCAACGATAATACTCAGGTTGTTTTGTACTCTCATGAATTCTTCGTAAACGAATTCCTGCAATTAACATAAAGGGTGTAAAAATAAGTGCTGTTGCTTTAAACAGGTCTAAAAAATCCGTAAAAATGTTCATAAACGAAAATACATCCGAACTAAATAAGAAATATACACTTAATCTCATTGCCATCATACTAACGAATGAGAAAATCATACTCCCTGTTGCCCATTTCATCCATTGACCATTCTTTGTAATTAACGCCATAACCATGACAATAACACCTAATATGAAAGAGATAGAAAAGATATTTACCCCTACTTTAAAAGCTGGTGCATACATACCCTCAACTTTTTGTATAATTGATGACCCAAATGAATCGTCTTTCTCTGTCGTTTTTGTTCGATTGTTTAATCCTTCGTTAAAAGATGAAGAAACATCATTTCCTTTCAATTCATTAAAATCCACTTTTACAGATGCATAAGCTGTATGTAAAGGTATGAGTACTAGGATCATAAAAACAAATGTACATAAAACTCCAATCATCCCTTTTTCTCGCTTCACAACACATCACCCGCTAATTTTGGCTTAATACTCTTTAATTTGATTTCATTTCCTTCTGCAACATAACGGAGATCTGCGGAATAATAGATATTGGCTTTTGTATATGCCCCCATAATCGCATTTGCAATTTCTTCTTTTTCTACTGCTACATATGTTTCATTTTCATTATAAAACTCTATTTCAATTCGATTAATATTATTATTTAATACTGTTATATGTAACTCTTTTAAGCTCTTCAAACGATTTCCTAAACCACACACTAGCTTAAATACCTTACTCGCAAGTGTAGGTGGCTTAACATACGTCGTATTAAAATGAATCGTTTCATCATCTATAACACCATCTTCCTCAACTGCGCACGTCATAATGAAAGAATGATTTTGTTTTTCAATTTCTTGTTGATTTAGCTTGCGATCAATAACATATTTCAGACTTGTTGATAGATTTTCTATATATTCATCCAGTTCAGTATTTGAAATTTTAACCTCTGAGAATTCTGGGAAAATCATGTAAGCGTGCATATTAGAACTACTTTTACTTACACGTAATACCTGTACCTGTTTCTTTTCATAGCGCACCGTTTGTTCCAATTTTTTTACTACATTGTTGCTTATATGATCTATTATCATATTTCATCAGCCTCCAGTAATTTTAATAAAATAATTTTTACAATCTCATGTATATAAAGCATTGCAATATTTTGCTGAGGTCTCGAAACTCATATTTTATGACTAATAATCACTTTAATCTTAAAACATCTTAATATTACAATGACGTACAGTGTTTCATTATAGTCGAATATTCTTATATGGTGAATCGTTCTGTTTCACTCATTTGCATAAAAATAAAAGGCTATTTTACCCTTATACAAATGAGTGAGAACATACTGTATTTCATGCTATTTATCTAAAAAAATTTAACTGGGAAATGGATGTTATACACTCCCTAGTCATCTATTATTTGATTCAACTAATGTATAGAAATTAGGTGGATTCACCTCAAATTTTATATACATTCATATATTTTCTGGTATTACCCCTCCTTCTATATAAATCAGATAGCACTTCTTATTAGATATCTTTATAAATAATGTTAATCCTTGTTCTCTTTCTGTCACTTTTGCAGTCCACTTTAACGCTTGTGCCTCTCCTACTTCTGATTTTCACTATTAACAAAAAGCACAATTGTTCAAGTTCTAGAAATGTCATTCATGTTCTCACTTAGCATTTACTTCTCCATCCAAATTCTTTTAGACCGATGTAACAAATAAATTGTAAACACTGACAGACCCTTTTCTAATGTAATTTCCTTTATGAGAGTAATACGCTCTTACTCCTTACTAATCATCCTGCATTCCCTTGGTCAGCAAGAAACAAGACGTTTCACCAATACATTTTCCCTCTCAATTATTCAAATGAATCGTACTTAAACTAGCTCTTTACGAATTTGTTTTTCCTTTTTCTTCTATGTATTGAAATTAAATGAAATTTTTCCGCTAAATCATTTTTATATGCATAATCATCTACCAGATTTCTAATTGCAATAAAAAAGGAAGCTCCAAGTATTCATATCACTTAGTTCTTCCTTTTCCCCTGTATAAACTACCATCACATGATTTATATCGTAGTTCTTCATTTGCACTCCCTAATAACTTATCTATATCAATCAATATATCATCCGGCTCTTTAGATTACTCTTTTAGATCAACTAATACTATTCAAACAATATTTTATTTCATTTTGTTATGAATCATAAATAATCCCACCTGCAACTTGAAAACAACATAAAAAGGACTTCTTCAAGTCGATTAAAAATGTGCATAACAAAATAAGCTATATATGCACTAATCGGCTCAAAGAAGCCCTTTCAAAATTGAAACAAGAACACAACTTGCTTCTGCAACTCAACCACAACACATAAGGCGTGGGAATAAACGGAATTCAACAAATAACAATATACCTATATATTATACAATTTAGATTTTTGTATCAAGAATTTTTTTATTATCTTTAGTCATTTGTCAGATGTGATACAATCAATAGCATTATCTAATAAGTTAATTCCAAGATCAAATATTATAATAGTAATAGTAATCACCAGTGAAGTTTTACTAATAATGATAAATAAAAGACGCCAACTAGCGTCTTTTATTTACTCTTCCATATTTTGATTTTTCAATAATTCAAATTCCTATCTATGAAATATACTCCTCGTACCATTTAGCTTTTTTAGTTTACACTTTACACTCTTTTTCTTCATCTCACTCTTGTATTTCTTCGTACATACGCTGCCTTTCTTTGTTAACAGCTCTAACTTGATCGTAATCGTAGTCAATCGATTCCCTTTCTTCTGTTCTACGTTGTATTTCTTCGTATATACGCTGCTGCTCTTTGTAAGCTGCATCCCCCTGATCGTAATCAATTAATTCCTGTTCTTCGCCCCTAATTTGTCTTTTTCGCTCTTCTCTCTTTTGTTGTAGTTGATATCTTCTATATGCCTTCTTATCAGTAATTTTTTCACAGTCGTGCGCTAGCTCCTTCGTTTCGTCATGTCCATGTCCGCAAAAATCGTTTGGAATTATAGCACTAGATTTCTTAACAGATTCAGGATTAGGGTCTTCATGTTCTTTGCTAGCCTTCTCATCTTTAACTGCAATATTACTAAGACCATCTTGCTCTTTGTTCGTTACATTTCTATTAGAATCAAACTTTATAGTCATCGAACCGTGTCCACCGTGACCTAAATATGTGTAGATAGAGAACAATTTAGTTGTTTCGCTGGATCCAGGCTTTCCTGCTATCTCTATGACTTTGTCCGCAGACATTCCAGTCTTGATTTGATTATACTGTTCTAGTGATACTGTTGATCCGTCTTCATGGACATCTTTATAATGCGGATATTTGTCATTAGTTTCCTCATCTTTATTCTGAGATTCCTCCACTTGTTGTACCTTTTTTTTCTTCTTAGGTTCTTCTGTATCCTCTTTAACCTTAGGCAGAGTGGACTTCTTCTCTTCAATCTTAGGGGGATTAGGCTTCTCCTCTTCGACCTTTGCGACTTCTATAGAGTCTTGTTCCTTATATGGCTTGTAATCCCCATCTTCCTTTGCAGAGCAGGCACTGAAAATTGATACAGACGTTGTACTTAATACAAGTAATTTCTTTAATAATTTCGTATTAAATTTCATAATATTATTCCCCCGTTACATATAGTGAACTACCCGCCACTTAACGCCCTAACGGACTGTTTGAAGTGGGGGCTTCTCGGTTAGTCGTTACTTTTGGTAGCTAACGAATTCGTCCTAAGACAGCCGAGCTAACTCCCTTGTTCCAAGGGTTATTTTATTGCTATCTATACTAACGCCAATAGGCGTATTGCTTCATTTTTGATATTGATAGCTGCGTTATAATCTCTATCGAGATTTACACCGCATATACAAGAATAGACTCGCTCAGACAATGACATATTTTTCACATTTCCACAACTGCTACATGTTTTTGTGGAAGGAAACCATTTGTCTATTTTCACTAGCTGTTTGCCTTGTTCATGTAGTTTATAAGCTAAGAAAGAAGTGAACATACCCCAAGCATTATCAGCGACGCTTTTTCCAAAATGAAGTGCTTGCGATATTCCCTTCATATTTAGATCTTCAATAGCTACAACATCAAAATGAGTAGCTAACTCTTTAGACTTATGATGAAGGAAGTTCTTACGTTGGTTTGCTACTTTTTCATGCAGCTTAGCTACACGGATACGTTGTTTATTCCAACGCCCTGAACCTTTTGTACGTCTTGATAATACTCGTTGAGCCTTTGCTAATCGGTCTAACATTTCACGATAGAACTTAGGATAATTGGCTCTCTCATCCTCAGAACTGACGTATAATTGATCCATCGCAAAGTCTAATCCAACAACTGTTTCTACTTCTTTTTGTACGATCTCTTTTTCGTATTCAGTCAAAATGGACACATAGTATTTACCAGTAGGTGTCATAGAAATCGTACATGACTTGATTATATGGCCTTGTGGTATTTCTCTATGCTGTTTGATACGTACCATTTTCAGTTTTGGCAATTTGATATGACCGTTAAGCAACATAATATTTCCGTTCACTACATTCGTTGTATAAGACTTTCTGTCTTTTTTGCTTTTGAATGTTGGGAAGTCATTTTGACCACGAAAGAAATTTTTATAGGCAGTTTGCAAGTTTAGTTGAGCATTTGCCAAAGCTAATGAATCAACTTCTTTTAGCCATTCAAATTCTGCTTTGTATTTTGCGGGAGTGGGAAGCTTTTGTTTCTTTAGTTGATTCTTATCATCTTTATGTTTTTCATACGCTTCTTTCCGTTCAGCTAACATTCTGTTATACACGAAACGTACACAACCGAAGGTTTTACGCATAAGATGTGCTTGGTCTTCTGTTGGGTACAAACGGAATTTATATGCTTTATTCTGCTTTGTCATATCATTTCACCTCACTTTTCACTTTGATTTTCAATATATGTTTTTACTACGTCTATTGGCGAACCACCAGTAGTTAGCAAGCAAAAACTTCTTGACCAAAACATCTCTTTCCAAAGTTTCTTTTTCACTTGTGGAAAGTCTCTTTTAATAAGTCGAGAACTTGCACTTTTATAAGCATTGATGAATTTTGTCATTTCTGTATTAGGGTGTGCCTTGAACAAAATATGAACGTGGTCTACATCATGATTCCATTCAACTAACGTGATGTTATAGTTTTCAGATAGTCGAACAAACATATCTTTTGCATAGTTTGACATATCATCATCAAACACATTTCTTCTGTATTTCACGACCAACACAAGGTGATAATATAACAAGAATACTGAATGGTTATTACTATCTAATTTCATTTATATACCAGCCCTTATAATTTATAAGACTGATTATATCAGAGGCAAAATAAAAAGGAAAACCTTTTGGCTACGCCAAACCGAAATTCATCTCCCACCTACCGTTGGGCTACGCCCTTCACACGCTTGAGGAAGGAGAATTCTTTCCGGAAATTCGTTAAATTGCCCCCTCATGCTTCCTCCTATAAACGTTATCCTTTCCCTTCGCACATAGACTCACATATAACTTTGCGTAAGCCTCTTCGATATTCATTACAGATCACTTTTTGGCTGCAGTACTTGTACACCCCCATAACATTTCAAGTTGATTAGTGTAACTCACAAGTTAGCATCTTTCTCATTATTCGCACTCTATTCCTATCAAATGTCTTAATTACGTATCTTCTGCTACAGAAAGAATTGTATATTAAATGTACTTCGTTATTTACCTTACTCCAGAAACCAGCGGCTAAGCGTTCAATTAATGATATGTAAATTTTTTATTTTCATCATACAAATTACTGTATATTATATTTTAAAAATATTATTTTAGCAAATATTGTTAATCTATTCAACGTTGATTTAAAGGAGTTAAAAAACGAATAAGTGGAATTCTTAAGGAATAGAGATGAAATTTCGTTTGCTAATTCACGTAATTTTCACACATTAAAACGCTGCATGTTGATATTTGTTATATAATGAAACCAAGCCTTAAGTAAGATAGTTTCCCTGTTACGAGTAATGAGATAGTTTGTTTTACCTTTTTATATTATCTAAAAAAGAACTTGTAGTGATGCCTACAAGTTCTTTTTGTATTTTTTATCATTTTAACCAAGAAGACACATACCAAAATGAAGGTGAATCAAATGATGATTAATAAAGCCTATAAATTTTGAATCTACCCACATCTAGCACGAGCAATTCTAGGCAACAAAGTTAATGTTATCTCTTTTCTATCAAGCGAAGGTTTTATAGTACCCTCAGAACGAAATTTTGTGCTAACTTTTACCCATCCAGCTCATTTTTTCGTTTTAAAATATGAGCTGGATGGGTACGTATAGTGACCTCCACTTAATTATCAGAAAAACCTTAGTCTTTAATTGCGTACACGCTAATTACGATGATTTCCCAATACCAGCACCATAATGAATCTCCCCTTCTCCTCTTTTTATCAATATTGATAGGTAATAGAGGGGCCAGACACAAAAACAGGTTGTGGAGAAAGTCTTCTTCACAACCTGAGAGTAAGTTATATATCCAAATATGACCTGTTCTTTTAACTATTAAGTCTTTTATAATCTGTTATAGTCGATATAACTAGAGTCATAATAAATCCACTGCCCTGTTCCAATTCTTAGCCAGCCGTTCTCTTCTTCATATACTGTAACTTTTTCGCCTTTACTTGTCTTTCTAACAATAGAATAGTTTGTACCCGATCCGCTTCGAACATTTACCCCAATACCATTAATTTGAGCCGTTCCAATTACCTTTTCAACACTACCATTTTCAATTACTTGTAGCATATTTAGAATGAATGTCGCTGTTTCACCACGAGTTGTTGTTCCTTTAGGGTCGTATTGATTGTCACCCTTACCTCTTACAATACCTAGGCCATACAGTCTTTGTACGTCTTCTTTATAAATAATTTGGTCTTTGTCTGAGAATGGTAGGTTTACAACTGGTCCCCATATACCTTTATATTGTAAAGCCTTGTTTACAATAATTGCTGATTCTTCTCTTGTAATAGGTGTGTTTGGGTCAAAATAACCATCTCCTCTACCTTGAATGATACCTGCACTTGCAGTACGTTTAATACCATCTCGTAAAGTTGAATTTGCATCGTTTAGGTCTTTAAATGAAGCATCTCCAGCTGGCAGGTTTAGAGAGTTAGAGATTAATTGAGCAAATTCGGCTCTTGTTATCGCTCTATTAGGTGCGAAAACTCCGTTTCCTTCCCCTATCATAATACCTCTTCTATTTAACTCTCGAATAGCTTCTTCATACCAACCTCCAGTAATGTCATCTTTTGGTTGATAAAGATTATTATAATACCCACCAACGCCATTTACGAATGTATCCCATTGTCCATTATTAATCATATTAGCAGGACAGATTTTACCACTCCATTTTTGGTGTTTTACAATGTTATTTAACGGTACACCAGTTTCTTTCATTAAATAAGCTACAAGTTTCTTAGCATTATCTACTGCTTTACTATAGTTACCGTCACTGTTAACTGCGATTTCAATTGCAATGGATTCTCTATTACCTGGACCATCACCGTCTCCGGCGTGCCATCCGTTCTCGTTTAATGGTAGATGTTGATAAATCTCTTTATCGTCTACTGTAAAATGCCACGATGCAGCTCGGTCTGTGTTCCCTACTGCTTGGTTATATAGGTATTGAGCGTGGTTTCTAGCACCTGCTCCTACACTTGTATTATCAGTCTCATGAATTGTAATATACTTTGGACTCATGTAGTTTTGAGGGCGAATATTATCGTTACCTGCTGGAACAATCCATTCAGTGAATGGAACACCGTTTATTGTACTAGAGGTGCTAGGTGATATGGGAGACAGACTACGTTTTATTCTGTTTGAATTGCTAGGCACAGTTAATGTACCTGTTTCTTCATGAATACCTTCTGAACGTTGAAGACTGTCTGTTTTTTTCTTATCGACAGTACCTCCACCACGTCCATCTACCCCTTCAAAACTAGCTTCAATACTTTTTAAAGCTTGTTCATCTGATGTTGTTTTACTTTGTTCCTGAACGTTTGTAGGTTGCTTATTGTTTACTGATTGTTGTTCCTCTGCAAACGATACCAATGGTGAAGATAATACCGTTAATCCTGCCGTGAATGCTACTACTTTTTTATTAAATTTAATGTTCATTTCTAATTTGGTATACCTCACTGTTTTAATAGATATACCTTCCTCCTTGTACTTCTTTTAGTGTGAATGTTAGTTTAAATAATGGTAGTCTGAACCTTCAAAATAACGGATTGATTTTACATTTCATATGCCAAACCGACATCTATAAGTCCTACATGAAATATCAGTACTTTAGAAGTATAACACAGCACGGTTGCAGTCATCCAAGGACTCTTACAAGTAATCTCCTAATCTTGTACATACTGATAGTATGAATCTAAAAAAGGGGCATTATCACATCGCTATCAATCTAAGGTTTTACACTACCCATAAAGCAAAAATACGTTATCCTTTCTGTAGAATTATAGGAAAGAATAGCGTATTTTTCATTTGAGGATAATTTAATTTCGTTAGATTAATAGCAATTTAGCGAGATTATAACACAATCATCTCTAAATTATAAATCATCACCAATTCAGTTAACTTTTTGATAGTAGGTATCACTGCAATTAATCAATTATTATACAGTAGTTAGTATATTATTTTTAGTCTCAGGTTGAAGCATATATGTAAGATCAAGGATGATTAAAGAAGATTCTTTATTTCAATAATTGAGTAATTGCTGCTTCAAAATCACATTTTCCATATCCTGCATCAATAGCTGCTTTCATCTGATTTTCCATAACTTCACATACACTGGTATCAATGTTATTATCCTCTAATGTTTTCATTACCGTTTGGAGTCCATGCGTATGAACATCCAAGGATGCGACAATAGCATCTTGGAATTTGCCAGTGTAGTTTTCTAGATTATCAGGCAGGTGGGTAACCAGTTGGTGACCCACCACTGGAAGTGCTGCCTTAATATGTTTGCAATACTCGGAGATAGGTAATTTGTTTCGTATACAAAGCGCTGAACCTAGTAGGGCAAACCAATAAAGACCAAATTGCAGAGCTGACGTGCTCATCTCAATTATTTCTGCAAAGCGAATGTCTGTCCCAACAAAATGTGGCGAAGAAAGTGCCGAAAGTTGATCTTCAATTTGGTCAAAAGCCTCCTTGGGGCCAGAATATACAAGATATGCGCGATGTGTGCCAATATCGTGAGGATAACAAATAATCACACTTTCAAGGGCGATAGCGCCTCTGTCTTTAATCATTTGCTCAAAAATTTGGGCTTGAGTTGGGGTTGTTGTAGTAGTGTTTACAATGATTTTTCCTTTGATAGCTTTCGATTTGCATTGTTCAATAACCTGCATTGCTATCTTATGATCTGGTAAGTTTAACAGAACGAAATCGCAATCTAGAGCTTCATCCAATGATAATTTAAACGTAGCTCCTTCAGCTACAAATGGCTTGGCTACCGTGGGATTTTTATCAACAATGGTAATAGTATGACCTGCTTTCATAAACGCGCGAATCAGAGCGCTTCCCATAACACCACAACCAACTACAGTAATTTTTGACATAATCGACCTCCAATATGATTTATTTAGTCCACTTGGACTAAATAAATCATATTACTCACATCAAATTTTGTCAAAGTTTTTTGAATAATAAAAAATCAAAACATAATATTTGCTAGCACAGCATCTATTCTTGACTCATCTATCTTTTCGTGAAGTGAATAAATAAGAAGCCCATCGATAATGATTAAAACTGCTTCTGCCTTATATACCATGTGGTCATCCTCGCCTCGATAAATCTCTTCTAAAACACGTATGATGGACTCTCTCCAATCGTTATAAACATTTTTGATTGCAGACCTTATTTCCGTATTGTATTGACCCATAGTGCTTATTTGCGTAAAAGCCCACGATTGTTTTTGATGACTTATCAAAACCATATCTTTGATGAAATGTTTTACTATCGTTTGTGAACTTTCGTTGAGATTGGCGTTATTTTGTTTATACTTTATGTACCAATGCTCAATCTCCGTTTTATATGAAATAGCAAAAAATTCGATATAAGCCAGTAGAAGTTTCTCTTTTGTATTAAAATAATAGTTGATTTTTGAATGAGCAATTTTGGCCTTTGCTGCGATATCTCGCATAGAAACCTTTAGAAGAGGCTTTTCCTCTAAACATTGCTGAAGTGCATGCAGTATTTCTTGCCGTACCTGTTCTCTGTCAACAATAAGTGGCATATCCTTCCTTCTCCTTTTCTAATTTAATGTGCCTGATATCTTTTTCCAATCGATACCTCAACACATGAGATTATAGCACATTATTGACCTGTTTGATCTTGAGCATTTTTGCTTTTAGATCCCCATCAATCCAAGATTATCTAACTTTAATTTCACGTAAGTTTTTTCTTTTTTTAATATCAGTCCGTTTTATTTAAAAATAGGAAAATCCCCATTGCCATCAACTTAAGAAATTGATTGTTGTTCAAAACGAAAGAATTGAGCCGAATTTTCATGAATAATTGTAAGAAGTTGAAATTTTCGTTATGGGAATAATTAAAAACCTTAGGTTGATGGGCATGGGCGGTCCCCCTTAAAGGCTGAAACATAGCTGCATAACTATTGAAAACAAACATAAGAAAGACGTTCTACTCCATATAGGTAGAACGTCTTTTCACTTTATCTCATAACATATAAAGATTTTTTACTTACTTAAATCGCATTGTACTTAAAAAATCGATAAATTCATCTTCATTTACAGGTTTACTGTAGTAATACCCCTGAATTAGATAACATGCATTACGCTGTAACACTGTTAATTGTTCCTTCGTTTCTACCCCTTCTGCGATCACTTTCATGTTTAAAGTATGTGCCAGTGAAATAATGGTTTGTATAATTTCATTTCCATCCGTAGAAGTTCCGATCCTGTTAACAAATTCTCTTGGAATTTTCAAGGTATCAATTGGATACAAAGGAAGATACGCTAATGAGGAATATCCTGTACCAAAATCGTCAATTGATAAATGTACACCATATGATTTCAATGCTTTTAACTTCGATAAGGTTTCTTTTTCATCTACCATTGCTATTCGCTCTGTTAATTCCAAATCAATCGAATTGGCGGGTACTCCTACCTCTTCTATGGTAGATATGATTGTTTGAACAAAACCTTTCTGTTCAAACTCTATAGCTGATAAGTTTATCCCCATCTTTAGATTTACATAGCCCGCTGAATGCCATTCTTTCAGTTGTCGACATGCTTCCTGTAACGTCCATTTCCCAATTGAAATAATCTGCGAAGTTTCTTCCGCGATAGGTATAAACTCAAAAGGTGAAATTAGCCCTAGCTCTGGATGTTGCCAACGTATTAAAGCCTCTGCACCAATAACGATACCCGTCTTACTATCAATTTGTGGTTGATATAATAAAAATAACTCATTATTTTCTAATGCATTCGGTAAATCCTGTTCTAATCGCAATCGTCTTGTTATTTTTTTTGATAATGTCTCGTCATACATGCAAACAGCATTGTTACCTTTTTCTTTTGCACTATACATAGCAATATCAGCATGTTGTAAAAGTGTAGTAGTATTTATTCCTCCAAACGGATACACTGATATTCCTATACTAAGAGTTAAGTAAAAACTATGTTGATTAACTACAAATGGTTCTTCAGTTATACGAAATAGAGTTTCACATAACTCCAATAGCTGTTGCTCTGTGCGGTTATGGACAATGATCGCAAACTCATCTCCACCTATTCTTGCTAGAGGAATAGTCGGTGACAAACATGTCCTAAAACGTTTGGCAACTTCTTTTAAAACCCTGTCACCAATCGAATGCCCCAGTGTATCATTAATAGTCTTAAAGCGGTTTAAATCAATATATAGGAGTCCAAACTTATCCTGTGATTTTTGTGCACGTTTAATGGATCTATCTAATTCTTGTTGGAAGAATGTTCGATTTCCAATCTCCGTCACCGTATCATGGAATGCAAGGTAATTTATCTCTTCCTGTTGTTGTTTCATCCTCGTTATGTCTTTTACCATTACATAACTCCCCAAAATTTGACCTTCTATCATAATAGGAACTATAGTGACATACCAAAAGAGCATGTCCTTCTCATTGTTATTTTTCACACGTAACTGTAGTGAAGATGAACTACATCGTCTTCCTTTCTTTATAGCTGCTTCCAACTCAGATTTATCTTCATCTAAAAAAATAGAGAAGCATTCTTTCCCTATTAATGCAGCACTGTCTTTTCCTAATAACATACTTCCAGCCTGGTTTATATTTAATACGGTACCAGTTGAATCAATCGTTAAAATAGGATCCGGATGATACTCATATAATGACTTAAATCTCTCTTGATTTTTTACCAAATCATTAGATTTGTTTATTAAATCCCTTGTTCTTTGAGATACTGTTTGTTCTAATTGATTATTAAACACTTTTAATGTTTTAGTTAACTCTTTGTTTTGCATTCGTACGATTGTATGACGAATCAGTACAAATACAAAAGCAATACAATTTCCCGTAATTAATGTAGCTGAAGAAGTTTGCTCTTTCAAAGTAAAGCCAATTAAGACTGCAACTGCAAGATAAGGGAATATACTAAGAAGTTTCTCTCCAAATGTCGGATTAATAATAAAATAATTTCTTTTAGAAGACGTATTCTTTGGGATTGTAGCAGCAATAGCGATAAATAATAGGAAAACCCTATACAAACACCTTAAAAATATAACGGAACGATCTGATAAATCATCTTGTAAATAAAAATACAAATAGTCCGTAATAGCCAATCCAGTTAATACTAGGATAAAAATAAATAATTTACTTTTTGCATTGAAAATAGCGGGTCGAAAGATTAGGGTAACTCCTAGCAATAGAAGCAATAAATCTATAATTGGAAAAATAAATGAAAGAAAAACATCTCCAATTGATAAGAATAAGATATTTGCAGAAGGTTTATTAAATAAATACCACTCTAATGTAAAAATAGCAGTAACAACAATACATAAATCACAAAGTAAATATGCTTTCTCCCATTTGTTACATTCCATCATGATTTTATAAAAGAACGCAAAAAGAAAGAAAAATAAGAAAAACAGTAGAAACACATCAGAAATATTAAAATTTTGTATTGGTAATTCTACATTAAGTACTTGAAAAGCGGATATGAAATTCCCTATCAAAAAACACCCTATTGCAATAGTAATGCAAACCCAGAATACTCCTAACTTAATTTTTTGGGATAATATAGAATACAGTAATGAGATAAATACAGTAGTTTCAACGACTAAAGATGATAGTCGGATATTAAAATCTGATATGAAATAATGATTCGGAAAAACAAATAAAAATATAAAGCAAAAGCTTATATAAGCTATTAAAGCCAATATCAATACATAAAATTGCACATATGCATGTTTACGCAATGGACTCACCTTCTTGAGTTTTTTCTATACTTTTATTAAAAATGTCTTGATAGTGGCACAACTCCTACTAATTAAAATGTGTGCTACCTATTATCCATATTATGACCTTTTTAAAAGATTTCTTTCTACATACAACTGTCTTGTTAACTTTTTTAGATGTTTACAATTTTTAATACTGAGGATTCCAAAAAGGATAAGTTGAGAAATGGAGTTTTTTTAGTATTTGGATATCTTGAATTTGGATGGTTCAACTTATCTACTCTTTAAATACGAGATAAAATATAATCCTCTATTGGATTATATTTAGTTGCTAACTGTCACACTTAAAAAGAAATGAAAATATACTATCAATAACATAGAAATTTGAGTTAGTTTACGAAACTAACTGTAACTATTATAGTTACAACTTAGATTGATGTCAATTTCATATTACTCCCCTTTTTATGAATAAAAGACACCTTTGAACTTTACAAGAGACAAAAAAAGAAGAGGAATTTCTTCCCTCTTCACCAATAAAATCGAACATATTTACAATTAAGGAAGGGCATACATCCATCAAAAGATGAAAGGAACAACAATAGTTCACCTAGTGAATTATAACACAAAAACACTTCCATTAATAGATAATATTAACATTTATGGAATAGTTGTAACGGAATTGTTGAACATTTTAATATTAAAAGGCTTTATATGTATGACTATTATATACCAAACATATATTCAATGGATAGTGACGTAACACTTTATGTATGTCGAACAATTAAGATAGCTCTTGCCATCCCTTTTTCAAAGCCAATTCATCTCCCACCTACTCACTAGGCTTTGACCCTTCACGCTCCTTGAGGAAGGAGTCTTCTTGGCTAAAATGATAAATTATACTATTAAATTCTTAACAGTTATTATTATGAAATCGACAATTGCAACAAATTTTCTGCTCTAAATCTCTGCTTAAAGTGCTTGGATTTTTATTTTTGCACGTGCATTTCCTTTTCTTCTTCACACGTTTCAGATAACACCAATAGTAAAGATTAGGTCCTTCATGTTCTATTGATCGTCTATACAGAGTTTTAATTAACTTGCTACATTCCGGACGTTCTTCTATATCATATTTCACGATATTTCCACCGCTTAATACTACACATGCGACTTCCATTACATACAGCATCCCAACTTATTCTTTTATTATTTTGAAAGTACTGTTGAAACGATTGAAGGTTAATATAAAAACATATTATCTTTAAGTCCACTTATAAAAATAAGTGGACTTTTTTATATAACAATTATTAGAATTTTCTGCATTAACTTTCTAAAGTTTTATTCAGAGGTTATTATTATCATATTCAGAATTATATAAAAGTGTCAAAAAGATAGATATATGCAAAAAAATGGAATATGTGAAATTAGGGATGGGGAGTGTTATTTTTGAAAAAGAAAGTTTTATCTTCAACACTAGCTTTATCTATGGCTTTAGGGACATTTGCGACATTAGGTACGCCACGTACATATGCAGCAGAGCAAAAAATTCAATACAACCAAGAATTCCAGACACCATCTTATATTGGGGAAGAGTGGAAAGCACCGAAAGGACTAGATAAAAAAGAAACGGTGTTCGAGTATTTAAAAAGTAAGAAAGAAATGTTTAAATTAGCAGGAAATATGGAAAAGCACTTTGAAATTGTATCTGAAGAGAAAGATGAAAAGACAAATACAACGCATGTGAAATTAGTTGAGACGCATAACAATGTGCCCGTTTATGGATCGGATCAAACGATTGCACTTGATGAAAATAACAATGTAAAAGCATTTTTTGGACAGGTTGTTCCTGATGTGGCTGGTAAAAACATCCCAGCTGAACCCAACATCTCACAAGAAGAAGCTGAGAAAATTGCAAAAGCAGATATCGAGAAAGAAATTGGAAAAGTAGAGAATTACGATAGTATCAAAAAAGATTTATTTGTATATGAGAAAGACGGCAATTACTACTTATCATATTTAGTAAAAGCTTCTATTTCTAAGCCACAACCAGGATATTGGCATTATTTCATTAATGCGACAAATGGAAATGTTATCAATAAATATAATGCAATCGATCATATGGAAGGCTTCGGTTATGGCGTACTCGGACAAAGAACTTCATTTAAAATTGAGCAAAATAAAGCAGGTTCATATCATTTGTTGGATGGTACACGAGGGAATGGAATTCATACTCTTGACGCAAGAAATTCCTCTGTACCATGGCTGTATGAGGAATGGGAAAGATCTCGCTTCACAGGTTGGGAAGTAGTAAGTGAATCAAAAATGTTCCAGGATAAAGCTGCAGTTGATGCCCACGTAAATACAGCAAAAGTATACGATTATTTCAAAAAAACATTTGACCGTAACTCGTTTGATAATAAAGGGGCAAAATTAATTTCAACTGTTCATGTCGGCGATCAATGGAACAATGCAGCTTGGAATGGAAGACAAATGCTATATGGGGATGGGGATGGCGAAATATTCTTACCGTACTCCGCAAGTTTAGATGTTATTGCTCATGAGTTAACGCACGCAGTAACAGAGCATTCTGCGAATTTAGTATATGAAAACGAACCAGGTGCATTGAACGAATCTATATCTGATATTTTTGGAGCGATGGTAGACCGTGATGACTGGCAGCTTGGTGAGGATATTTATACACCAGACACCGATGGGGATGCGCTCCGCTCTTTAAGTGACCCAACATCAATTTCAATTCCACCAAGTCCAATGCATGATTTTCCAGATCATTACCCAGATCATTACAGCAAGCTTTACACTGGTGAGTTGGATTACGGTGGTGTTCATATTAACAGTAGTATAAACAATAAAGCGGCATATTTAATTGCTGAAGGCGGAACACATTATGGAGTATCAGTAAAAGGCGTTGGCCGCGAAGCAACGGAGAAAATTTATTATCGTGCACTTACAAAATATTTAACAGCAAATTCGAACTTTAGCATGATGCGTCAAGCTGCAATTCAATCAGCAAAAGATTTATATGGTGAGAACTCGAAAGAAGTACAGGCAGTAACGAAGGCTTATGATGCAATTGGTGTAAAGTAAGATATAAAACAGATCTGATATTATTATATCAGGTCTTTTTTATATCTTATTTTTTGACACCTAAACTCACTATGAGAAACTATATATATGTAAAATGATAAAGACATTGATATAGCTAGGATTCTCAGCTTGATAATATGGTAAAATGAACTCCTTTTGCAGTATTAACAACACAGTTTGACGGCATATGTGAAAACATTAAGGAGGAAAACAAATTAACTCGGCCGATAAAAGAACTGATTGAGAACATGTTATTATATTCTTTATTATCTGAAGTAAAAATACTAATTACATATTAATAAGATGGTTATTTTCTCTTTAGCTATTTTAAAGTTGTTGGTATTGACCAACAAAATAGTGCTGCTATATATATGTCTTATTCATATCATTTTATATTTTAAATCTATATCTTTTTGCTCCAAATGTCCTTCAGTAAGTTCATCAATCTTATCAACATGTTACAAAATCTTTTCATTATGAGTATTAATAATTTTGGTTTAAGGAATATGAAATCAATTACATAATCTGCTGTTTCCCTATCTAAATAATTAGTAGGTTCATCTAAAATTAAAATGGGATATTTTTCAATAATAGACGTAATATAACTAATCTTTGTCCACCCGATAAATTCATTCAATCTTCGGATATAACAACATCATTTATTCTTTGAAATTGAATAGAATTTTGTGTTTTTAAATGATTATATATAATATCTAATATCAAAATAATCTAAATTATCAAAAATCTATTCTGAAAAGCACTTCATCTTGGAGCATTAACCCGATCTTCTTTCTATATTCATCACTCTTCTATTGTTTAACATTTTGCCTATCTATTAAAATATCACCATTATCAGGATCACGTATTTTTAATAGCAAATCAACTAAAGGCGATTCCCCACTACCACTTTTTCCAGTAAACAAAATACTTTCATGTTTAATAATATCTAAATTTAAATTTTATAACTATTAACTATAATATATCCTTTCAAGAAATTTTAAAAAGGTTGAAGTAGGCAAAAAATATTCACTAGAATGATTAGATTAATTTTTCTTTTTTGTATATTTATGTTAAATTATTGTTATCACTACAAATTTATTGAATAATTTTAATACTCTCCCCTTTGTACTAAGGTAATATGTTTTTCACAAAACACATTACAACTGTAATTAAAAATTACATATAAACCCATATTTAGAATTTTTAAGTTCCTTTCATAATATTAAGCTATTTTTTACCTTTTAGTTTGTTTATTCTTAATTTTTAAACTAAAATAATATATATTGGTAATAATTAAATAAAATGCCAATAATTATAGGAAGGAGAAAATTATGAAGAGCATTGTATTATTTGATGGTGATTGTAATTTCTGTAATCAGAGTATTCAATTCATTATTAAGAGGGATCCTAAAGGATATTTTCAATTTGCATCACTTCAAAGTGCATTAGGTAAAACATTATTAAAAAAGTATGAAATAGACGAAACAATAGACAGCATAGTATTAATAGATAAAAATAATAGTTATATTAAATCAGATGCCATACTAAACATTTGTAGAAATTTGAAAGGTATATGGAAGATTTTCACTATTTTTATATTAATTCCAAGGCCGATTCGAAACTTTTGCTATGAAAAATTCGCAAAAAATAGATACCGATGGTTTGGTAAACAAGAACATTGTATGTTACCGTCACCAGAAGTAAGAAAAAGATTTCTGGATTAATTCCAAAAATCTTCAAACTTTATATTATATTGTTAATCTTATCAAAATAAATACGCTATTCTTTCTTGCAAATTAAAGGAAGGAATAGTGTTTTTTCAACTTTTTTACAATACTTTCAAATCCTACTTTACTCTCTAATTCTCCGTTATATCCCAGCGTGAATGCTCCTGTAATATAGTCAATTTCTACGAACTTATAATATTCTATTCCTAAAAAAATATCTCTAGAAATTACCGAAAGTGAACAAACATGTTTTTGTTAATACATATCCACCTTTTCCCCCCCTTAAGTCACCTTCGAACTTTACATGGAACAAAAAAGAAGAGAGATTTCTCCCCTCTTCACCAATAAAGGGGATTAAAATGTGTGTGAAGTCAAATGAGTAGTTTTGGTTATTCCACACACAAACAGGTCTTTTTAGAATCAAAATAATTTTATATTTACTCTTTTTCACTTTTGTAGAAAACACACTTTTTGCATCTTTAATCGCTTGATTTTTAACTGCACTTGGAAGGTTGACTTCAATATCCTTTGTGTTTTTCTTCGTGCTTTTTTTCACTTCAACCATTTCAGATACCAGTGTATTAATGAGTTTAATATAATCAGAACCACTTTTTCCAATAGTCTAATTTGTTCTTTCGGCGGAAGCACTTTAACTTTGACCGTGACATTCCCAGACGTAAAAATAAAATAGGAACGTGTTCACAGGCTTGGCAAAAAGCACGAGATGAGAAAACTATTCTCTTAAACGCTTCGACGTCACTCTTATTAATCACCTCAATAGTGTATCAATATTATAATGGGATAGCATTCAAAAATCTCCCTAACAATTTGAACTACCCCCACTTTCACTTGTTTAGAAGTGAGGGATTCCTAAGTAAAGAGTTCTATCGAACTCTAATTGATTAGGCTAACCCCGCAGTCCTTGCGGTTAGAAGCCTTATCGCTTCATGCTTTAGATTGATACTTGCGTTAATATCCCTATCATGGTGTGTACGACAAGAAGGACAGTCCCATTCACGTAGGTTTAGATTTTTAACGTCTTTATTTTGATATCCACAACAAGAACATAATTGGCTGGAAGCAAATGTTTTCGATACAACAATGACTTGTTTTCCGTACCATTTTGCTTTGTATTCTAACATGGCTCGAAACTGTGACCATGATACTTCACTAATTGCTTTTGCTAACTTATGATTCTTTAACATATTCGATACTTGCAAATCCTCTATACCGATAACATCGTGGTTTTTGATGATTTCAGTTGAAATTTTGTCCAAGTAATCTTTTCTAGTATTTGATATGTATTCATGAATTCTAGCTACCTTTACTCGTTGTTTATTCCAGCGAGAAGATCCTTTCATTCTTCTAGAAAGAACACGCTGTGCTTTCGCCAACTTATCTTCTAATGATCGGAAAAACTTCGGATTTTCATAGTGTGTTCCATCTGACAAAATAGCGAAATCTTTTAGTCCTACATCTATTCCAATATAAGAATGTGTTTTCGGAAGTTCTTGTACTTCTATTTCAACTAATAGTGACACAAAATATCTACCAGAAGGGTTCCGTCTAACTGTAGCATTTACAATACGCCCCTCTACTTCTCGACTTTTGGCAAATCGAACAAGGCCTAGTTTCGGCAACTTTATTTTGTTCCCTACAACGGCAATGTTTTCATTTGTTTGTTTTGTGGTATAAGATTGTACGTTGTTCTTCTTAGATTTAAAGCGCGGTGCGCTGTTTTGTTTTTTGAAAAAGCGCGTATAAGCATCTGCAAGGTTGCGAACAGACGACTGCATCGCAATACTATCCACTTCTTTTAGCCAAACAAGTTCTTTCTTCATGGCAGGTAGTTTGGCAGAGCATGTACCATAGGTCAAGCCTTTTCCTGTCTCTTTGTATGCGTTATCCCATAAGGATAGGAAATGATTGAATACAAAACGAGAACACCCAATCGTTTTTTTGATTAGAATTGCTTGTGCTTGATTTGGATAGATACGAAACTTATAGGCTTTATTCATCATTATTTGATTCACCTCCATTTTGGTATATGACTATTATACACCAAACGTACATTCGATAGGTAGTGGAGTAACACTTTCTGTATGTCGAACAATTAAGATGGCTTCCTGCCATCCCTTGTTCGAAGCCAATTCATCTCCCACCTACTCACTGGGCTGTGACCCTTCGCGCTCCTTGAGGAAGGAGTCTTCTTGGCTAAAATGATAAATCCTCCCTCTCCAATTCCCTTTAATCTGAGCAATTGGTACATCCTTACTGTTCTTTTTGTTTTTATCATCACCTTTTCAAATCATCTTCATATGTTGTATATAGATATCTCCTTTCGAATTGCAATGATGCCTCTTTCAAGTCCTAATGTACGCCGTACAAAGAGCACTTTTGAAAAGTGCTCTTTGTACTTTGTAATACACTCACTCTATAATAAAGTAATTTTAATGTATGAATTGTAACTATTTGCACACACTATAATTGGAAGGCTTGAATCATTGTCATTGAAAAATGTTCAGCGCTTCCGCTCCTTAAGAGAACAGTCTACGCAACTGTTCTCTTTTCCTTTTTTTACAAAAATAACAGGACAAGCATAGTTAACTATGCTACGATCAATTGCATTGCAACATTCTCAACGTTCCCTCAACAATTTCTCAATATTTTTCATGGACAATAGCACACTTCCTCAACGTTAATAATATCTTAATATTAAATACTGCAAGGAGGCGCTAGAAAATGACTTGGTTCATTATTTTAGGATTTATGCTTATTTTAAGTATAGGCGGCTTTCACCCACATAGTATTCATATCATTTTCAAAATAGATTCAGATACAAAAGCTATGCCAAATTGGTCTTTCGTTAATAAAATAAACTTTCGAACATTTAAAGAGTTGTTAAAAAACCCAAACAGGAATAAACTCAAAAGCCTTACCATAGGAGAGCTGTTTATCCCTTTAAGTCTATTCAATAAATTATTTGGCAAAACATTAATTTTTCTAATCCTATTCTTCTATTCTCAATTCTTAAACTAAATATAATATGAGATGAGTAAAAGAATAGCAGTCGCCGACCATAACAAACAACAGACCGCCTATTACAGACGGTCTGTTTTAAAACAAATTGACTATATCAATAGAATAAGGACACCTTAATTATTCAGAATATTCTTATTATTCATGAAAAAAAACATAGTTAAATATAAACTATCCATTTCCTGTTATTATCAGATTAAGCCTTTACAGAGAAAAGGGGGATATTATGACTGTTCAAGAAAAAAGTAATAAGCAATTGATGGAATTATTAGATGAATGGTATGAAAAAATTCGTTTATATCATGTAAAAGAAGCAAAACAAACATATCTACAAGTAAAGGAAAGCTTAAAAGTAATAGAAACTGATCCATATTTATCATTTTATTACTCACTACTAGATTTTAGATATAAAGTCTTGGTAGATGGAGTGAGTATTACAAAAGATTCCTTTAAGAATATAGAAAAATTCCCTAATATCGAAGAGGATTTTTTATTTTTAGCTTATTATTATCATTTCTTTAAGGCAATCCACTTTACAATTATAGCAAATTATACTGAAGCGAAAACACACTATGAAAAGGCGGAAGAGCTTTTAATTGATATACCTGATGAAGTAGAAAAGGCCGAGTTTGAGTATAGATTTTCAACTTACTGTTATCAATCTTATCAACCATTTGAAGCGATTCAACATGTAGTAAAAGCCAAAAAAATATATTTGAACCATGTAGGATATGAAATTAATACTGCTTTATGCGACAATGTATATGGTTTAGCCTGTATAGATCTAAGAGAATTTGAAAAAGCGGAAGAATGTCTCAATACGGTTATTGATGTTTTTAATAAGCATGATGAGGAACATTTATTATTAAGAGCACGTTACAATTTAGGCTGGTTATATAATATTCAAGATTTATATCCATTGGCGATCCGACAGAGTTCTGAAATTATAAATAAAATACCGAATCATTTTAAAGCATTATTTGTCTTAGCAAGAGCATATTATAAATTAGAAGGCATTGAAACAGCTAAAGCATATATCAAACAAGGAATAAACTATACGAATGAAGCAGGAAATGAGGAATATAAGCACCGTTTCGCAGTTTTAAATGAACTACTCACAGAATTACCTAGAATTAAACTAGAAAAAGTAGTCAATGATGCAATTTCTTATTTTGAAAAAGAAGAAATGTGGGATTGTGTAAAAGAATATGCAGAGGTTTTAGCACTTCAATTTTATGAGGCAGATAACCATGTTAAGGCGAGCAAATATTTCTACATTAGCAGTAATGCTGGTAAGAAACATTTGAAAAAAGGAGCGTTAAAGTGATGAAAAAAATAAAAAAGATTGTACTAAGTATGGTAGTAATAAGTGCATTAGCATGTGGCATGAATAGTTTACTTTCACCTCAACAATCTTCTTCTAATGGTGGAGATACACCATCACCAACAATACCTAGTGTCTCTGCAGAAGTATCTATTGATTAACGTAATACATTTTTCTTAGGTTAAAAATCAGAAAATTCAACTTTTTATAAAAAATGTAGAATACAATGGATAAAATATTGAACCCCTAGTCCGAAACAGATTTGTTTCGGACTATTCTCGTTACTATAATTGTACGTAGAATGGTAGACTAGAACTTCCACTTAGTCTTGTTCTGTAATTTCTTCTCTTTTTGAAGTAAGGCCTTTAACTTTTTTAAATAATCGATTTCCATACGTAAACATTCATTTTCATCTTTTAATGTCTCTATAACCCCTTCAATAGTTGCATTATTTAACTTTGATCTTGTCTTTTCCATAGCTGGACCCCCTTTCTTCTTTTTATATAAGAATTCCACGCCTTTTAAATCATATATTTCCCTTTACCTACGAACTATTGCAATAAATTCTTTAACACAAACAATCCATTTATTTCATTTGTTTGTATTTTATTTCTCAGAATTTGATATATATCTTTTGAAAAATCCCCTGTATTCCTTCCATATTTATCTCTCCTAAATAAATCGTAATACATATTATACCCAACACATTTATAAGCTTTAATCGTATTTTTAACAAAACCTACTTAATTTTAAATAGATATAACACTTTATTCTGTCAACTCCTCTTATATTGATAAATATGAAATATCCAATATATTTGACATTTCAATGACTTATGACAGGAAAATATATACATTAAATTAAACCTAATGTATCTTTGATTTGTAAGTCGTAGTTAGTTGGCCAGCTTTCAATACACTTTAATAATTAAAAATAAGGGGGGTTTAAAATGAATCAAGTATTAAGTAAAAGTAAGAAAAAAATGATGTATCTAGTCGGTTCACTTCTAATTTCTCTATCAATGTTTTCAACTACAAGTTTTGCAGCTACAGAAGGTGCTGTAAAAAGTGTTACAAATAGTAGCTATACCGGGATTGCAGCTGACATAAATCTACCAAAATCAGTTGTTGTCAAAGATGGATATGTGAATTGGTATTTAGGTATTGGAGCATCTAAAGTTGAAGGTGGTATTTCAAAAACACCTAGTGGATATAAAGTATTTCTTAATTCAGGATATAATGAATCAGGTCAAAACAGTAAGTATTGGAACACACAATATGATACATCAATTAAAGATGGTGATCGAGTAAACCTTAAAATAATTAATAACGGAAATGGTACGGTTACTATGTATGTAAATGGAATTCCTAGATATGCAAATCAGCCTGTATATGGCTCATTTTCTCAATACGAACCAGTAAAAATGGTTCAGGGCGTTGAAGATACTGGACGTAATTCTTTTAGCCAAGCTAGTTTTTCAAACGTACTTCTAAGAACAGATACATCTGGAGCTAACTACAAAAGTTGGAACGGTTCAATTTCTTCCTCATTTTCTAAACACGGTACTTATGGTAACAGTTTCACAGTTTATTCTCAAGTGCCATTAAGCGCAAGTTTACGCTAAAATTGTTCTTGTATACGAATGATTTTGTGAAAAAGGTAGCTGTACTTTTGTACAGCTACCTTTTTCATATGGTGAATTTTTAATAGATATTCTATCAGCCATAAGTTATATTCTTCATATTTTAACTTCTTTGAATTCAATAGTACTTAATCAGCTTGTCTTATTCCTCCACTTAACGTATCGAGATTCAGCTTATAGCAACTACAACACGCTTTATTATTAATAATACTACTCTTCTTATTTTAACTTTAATTCCATTGCATCGATTTTTTAATAATAAATATACAACTTAGTAATGATAATAGATATACAATAAGAATAATATACAACTGTTTTGGTTCAATGCTATCGATATAAAGACTCATAATTGGATATGACCAAGGAAACAGTATCCAATAGTTTGTATGAGAGATAAAAAAGCTACCCAACCCGCCTATAACCCCTACTAATAATGAAAGTAACGGGATTTTATAAAATATTATATTTATTAAAAAATGTAAATTCACAATAGTTAAAGAGCTAATCACCATAAAAAGTATAGAAAAAATTAATCTTTGATAAACAGTCCCAAGATTATCAACCGTTAATACTATAGGTATACTAGTTATGACTAAAGCACATATTAAATAACCAAAAGTAATTATTAAGCAAAACAAAAACTTATTACTTAATATAGTTTTTAAAGTGATTCCGTGATAAATAGCAGACATATATCCTTTTCTTCTGAACTCGTTTACAAAAGAAAATGACACTAATAGACCTATTGCAATAGGTAAAAATAATCTACAAAAAAGGCTTAGAATCGCTATATGCATGAAAACGCCATCTTTTGATTGAGATGATACAGTTAGAAAGATTTGAAAACTAATTGGTATCAACAGAAATACTAGTAACAGGATATACAATCCATTATGAAGACTTTTTTTATATTCACCTAATATACCCACTTATTTCACCCTTTATTATTCATATGTATAATATTTAAAACTCACAGCTAATAACATAATTCCTAAAATATAGATTGAAGAACTTGCAAGATATATTAAAATAGTTGTTTCTTTCATCATTACATCACTTACTATATTCAATGCATAAAATATTGGAAATGTCTTTGTGAATACTACAGGAAATAATCCATAAGTTACGCTAAAAAAAATCCAAATAACTGACAAGGACGCCGCAAGAATTCCCTTTTTTATAATCAAATGAAAAAGTAATTGAGAATATGGTATTGCTAAAGATAGAATTGTACAAAGCATCAACATTTTCAAAAAATAAAGTATAGATATTTCATATCCATTTATAAAAATATAGATACCCATAACTGAAAAATTTAAAATATTAAAGATTAAATAAAACAGTATAAACAATAAATTTTTAGCTACCAATAATTTAAACTTTGAAATTGGCTTTGTATAGATAATGGCCCAAGTGCCATATTTATTTTCAGAAGAAATGATAAAATACCACATACAAGCAGAAAAAATGCTTAATGTTAGTGTATTAAAGTTTACTGTAATTGCTATAAGATTCGTAGATTGAAACATATCGGGATTATTCTTGTTAAAAATAAAATAACTTATACACAAAAAGCTTGATAATAATGAAAAAAACAAAGAAAATAACAATAATTTTCTCCCACCAATTTTCCTCATCTCACTATTCACACTTTTAAAGATAAATTGCATTATGATAGTAACTCCTTTTGTTTAGTTAAAGATAAAAATACTTCCTCTAATGTTAGCTTTTTAGGGCTAACTTCAAAAATATCTATATCATTTTTAATTAATATTCTGGTTAAATTAGGAACACTATTTTGATCTATCATTAGTTTGAATACCCCTTCTTTTTCTATGCTATAAGGTATATCCTTTGTATTTAAAATCCTTTCTGTGGCAGTAGTGTCATTAACATGAACAATATATTCTCTAGAAGTAATAATACTGTTTAAATTCCCTTCATAGAGTAAGTTACCCTTATGTAGTAATGCTATGTGATCTGCTATCATTTCAATTTCAGCTAAATTATGACTAGAAATAAATATTGTCTTTCCCTCATTTTTTACTAAATGAAGTAATAAGCGCCTTATCTCGTGTACTCCCTCTGGGTCTAATCCATTTGTCGGCTCATCAAGAATTAGTATTTTAGGATCATTAAGAATAGCAAAGGAAATACCTAGCCTTTGTTTCATTCCTAAAGAAAAATCTTTCACTTTTTTATCTTTTGCTTTATATATTCCCGTAATTTTTAATACTCTGTCTATTTCATCTAAAGGCTTATTAATCATTTTTTGTACATAGGCTAAATTTTCATATGCTGTCAAATTAGGATAGTAGGTAGGTGAATCAATAAAACAACCCACATTTTCAAATAATTCTTCTTTCCATTCTTTGATATCTTTATTATTAAATAATATCGTTCCATTATCTAATGGAATTAACCCTAATAGCATTCGCATTGTTGTTGTTTTTCCTGCACCATTTGGTCCAATAAAAGCATATAAACTTCCTTCAGGAACAGATAAGTTTAAATCCCTTACAATGGATTGATTGTCAAAAGACTTTGTTAGATTTTTAGTTTGGATTGCTAATTTCATTTTGTTCCTCACTTTCTTATTCTCAAATAAAAGTAAGTATCTATTAAATTCTTGATCTATTAGATATTCTATTTACCCTTTAACTAATGTTTGCAATTTAGATTTAGAAAATATTTCTCGTTGTTTTAATTTTTTATCAGTAAGTTCATAAACTCTATCTACACGCTCTAAAATATTTTCATCATGAGTGATAATAATCTTAGTGGATGGCATGGCAAATATATTTTCAATAACAGCATTTGCCGTTTCCCTATCTAAATGGTTAGTTGGTTCATCCAAAATAAGAATCGGATATTCTTTCATGAACAATCGTAACATAGCCAACCTTTGTCTTTGGCCACCGGAGAAATTTGTTCCTCCCTCTGAGATTAAAATATCATTTATACTTTGAAATTGAATATAATTACTTAGATTCAATTTATCAATAGACTCCTGGATTTTTGAAGGATCATAATTTATATCAAAGTAAGATAAATTCTCAGATAAACTTCCTCTAAATAAAACTCCATCCTGAGTCATTAGTCCTACATTTTTTCTTAGTTCCTCACTGTTCCAATCTTTAATATCTCTATCGTCTATTAATATATTCCCCTTATCGGGAGTATGCAATTTTAATAATAAGTTAGCTAAAGTGGACTTACCACTGCCACTTTCTCCAACAATAGCAATACTTTCGTTATTTTTAATGTTCAAACTTAAGTTTTCTATTATTTTTTTGTCATCAAAACTAAACGAAATATTATTAAATTGAATCGATCCTCTAAGAATGTTTACTTTAGTATCTGATCCATCTTTTTCTAGTTCCTCTTCCAAGATATCTAAAGTTCTTAATAAAAGTGGTTTAACTGAATTCCAATTTAAAATTGATCCTATAATTATTGAAACAGGAGAAAATATAATACTAGATATAGCAATAAAGAAGAAAATATTACTTAAATCCCCTTCTCCTTTACTAAAATTATAAAATCCTACAGCAAGCATTATGATAATAAATATTGTTGATAGGGAACTATTAAATGATTCTAAAGCATTTTGTTTTAGCGCTCGTTTATGTACCGTATCTAGGTATTTATTATAATCTTTTTGCCATACAGATTTAATTCTAGAAAAAATCCCTGTAGCCTTTACATAATACATCGCTTTTAATGATTCATTAATTTTCCCTCTATGTTCTCCTAGGTAATACGTTTCGACTAAATTAGCATTATATATGAATTTCCCTAAGGAAATATTGATAAATAGGGAACTAGCAATAAAAAACATCAATATTAAAGTATAAAAAGTCTCAGTATATAATAGATACATCAATAATGGAATGATAACTACTATTGATATAATCATTTCAATTAGATCCTCTAAAATATATCCTCTTATTGATTCTAAGCTCATGATTCTTACATTTAAATCCCCTGCATGACGTGTAGTAATCTTTTCTATGGGGGTATTAAACATATGCTCAAAAACTTTTGTTGTACTTTTTCTATCAATTTCTTTCTGAAAGTTTACTTTTATAATAGAAGTTATAGATTTTATCCCTATAACAACGATTAAACTTCCCAAAATAATTAAAAGGTATCTTACATCCACTTCCTTTGAAGCATTCAAAATATCCATAAACTTTTTCAAAATAAAGGGAAAAGCAAGAATTGAGATTTGTGCTAACAATGCTAATAGTGCTAATAAAACAATCTGGCTAGGAGATACAAAATGATCAATATATCTAAGTAATATATGTTTTTCACGCCTTTTAGTATTTGGCTGTATATCTTTTTTGTTTTCTATTACTAGGATATAGTCACAGAACATTTCCTCAAAACTTCTTATATCAATTATCATCGGCCCTGCCTTAGGATCTACAATATAAAATTTATTTGCTTTAACCCTTTCAATAATTACAAAGTGATTAAAGCCCCAAAATGCTATCATCGGCTTTTGTATCCTTTGTAAATCAGTTATATTTTCTATCCTATATGCAGTTGCAGAAAGTCCATACGATTTACTAACTTTTTTAATATCCAACAAACTCCATGCCGATTTTTTATTGATAATTTTACTATTTCTAATTTCCGAAGCTTGTACTGCTGAACCATAATAATGCATAATCATCGCTAGACAACTAGGCCCACAATCAAAAGATGTCATTTGCGGTATAAATTTAATTTTCTTTCTTAACATATTTATCACCTATTCTAGGCATTAAAGTATAAAATGCTATTTAGTTTATTATCCTCTAACCTTTGTAAAAAATACAAAATACTTCCTAGACCTGTAAATAATGCGATTTTATGAGGATTAAAATCTTCTATATCAAAATTATTCAAAAAGTTATTTGTTACTTTCATAACAATTTGTTTTTCATTGCGCTCTAGCATACCTCTATTTTCTAACTCCAATAAAAAGTCTAGTTTCCCCATTAAACCATGACATAAACAATAATCACTATTTTCATGTAATGTACTTAAGATTTGTTTTTTAAAAAAGATTAAATCTGATTGTATATCTTCATTTTGATACGATTCTAAAATTTTAATTCTCGATATTCCCATTCCACTAAACCCTTTACACCAGCTATCTGTATACTCATATTTACTCATACTCATTTTCTCACTTTTATGTATACCATGTATTACTCTATCGTACTTATTTGTTTTTAATATGTCTTTTAACTTATAAAATGCAAGAAGTTGTCCTGATAATCCATGAACAAACCCCTTTAATGAATCCTCTAAATTTAGAGTATCGTGAGCTTTCCAATATACAAATTCATTATGTGTTTGCATATTATTGACAATGTAGTCACCGAGATTTTCAGCCACTTCAAGTAATATTTTATACTTAGGATTAACTTGATAGAACTTAACTGCAGTTAAAATTAAACCAGCTGAACCCCCTAATATGTCAAAATGTTTATCGTTATATCGACCTTTTTCAATATCAGAGTTGATATCCATAAATATTTGCAATACTACCTTTTCATCAATATATGTTGTATCCGGAAAATTTGTTAAATAATAAGAAATGATAGCATTAACACCATTTACAAAACCATAATTATTTTTATTTCTGTTTAGTATTTCTTGCAATGCTTTTTGTTCGAGTTTATTTATAATTTCAATGTGATTAGGGTCAGCGTTATTTCTCAATAATGTACTTATTCCCAATACCCCATCATATATTCCATTATTCAAATGGTTTATCTCGAGCTCCCCTTGCCAATTTGTTTTTAATCCAATAAAATCTACATCACCGTCTTTTGATATATAACAACCATCAAGAATTTTCTCTGTAATTACCTCCCTTATTTTATTTGTAGGTAAATTAGTCTGAAAATTAATGCTTTCCTTTACTGTATTCAGCTTATATAGATTATCATTTTGATTAGAAAGAGACATTTCTATGATTTTTCTTTGTAATAAAAAGTCAGCATATGAAATTTTTTTGAATTTCATTTCTAAATCTATTTCATTACTTGATAAACTCTCGTAAGCCCCCCATTCATACTTATTAAAGAAATATGGAACATCATAAGATAATAGTGCCTCTATCTCTTTTTGAATAATATCTTTCCTAGTAGCCAAGTAGATATTTTTCTCAAGTATATTTTTTAAATACTTTATAGTCTTTGATTTATTCTCTAATAGATCTGGAACATTTAGTCTATCTAATAAAAGAGAATAAATTTTTGTATTTCGATATACTTTTCGATAATTCCATTTAGAAACACTATTTTTCAATATATACACATATTCCTTCTTATTTTTTAAGACTGTATTATATGCATCCTCAAAACCTTTAATAATATCTTTTATATAATTATCATACTCGTATATATCACCGTTAAAAAACGGTAAATTCTGAACTGTATCTTCTACTATTTTCTCTTCTTTTATTTCAATAGGATTCGATGTAAATTCATTTTTTATTTTAATTGTTTTTACCAAATTCTTCATTAGTCTCCCAATGGCACTGTAATCTCTTATTACCTCTCTACCTCCACTAAACTTTATAGGTAACATTCTAGAATTTAATACTGAATTAGATAATATAAAACTACTGGTTTCTTCAGTAGTACTTGGATTTAATGTACTTCCTAATGTCTCAAAATCAATTATGACTGGTGAGGATTGTTTAGCTATGATATTTTCATTATGTATGTCACTTCCATTAATCAAATACATTACAGAAAGCACTACACCTAAATTATAATAATAATCTTTAATTTGCTCAGTAGATTCACATGATTCATGATTAATATATTCCATATATCCATAATTTCTTTTATTAACTACTTGCGGAATAAAGATATTAGTATTTAAATCCTTATTCAGTTGATTAATTAAACTATGATATAAGATAGAATTTTTTAAATCAACTGGTTTTAAGATTACCTTATTATTAAATTTATCTTCTAAAAGTATTGTTCTCTTTCCATTATTATGATAGTCACCTAGGTTAGTAACTTTTTCTACATGCATAATATTAAAAGCTGACATTTTATGAATTTCTTTTTGATCTTTTTCAAGAGCTCCTTGTAACCAAATCATATAATTTATTTCATTTTCAATGATTGTAAAAATTTTTTCATTTAATAAAGGTAATATCTCAAAAAATTTTATATAGAACCTTTTAAAATGAAAGAAGTTCTTTGTAAAATACTTATATTCTTCACTGCTATCCATTCCTATCAAAACGTTTTCTACTCTAAGTTTATTTATGTATACAATTAAGGATGGTCTTAAAACTTGGTATAGTCTTCTTTCTAAATCAAACATTATTGATTCAGAAACCCTCTCAACATTTCCAAAAAAATCGATTTTATTTTTAATCATATTTTTAAAGAATACTACATATGTTTGTATTATTTTTTGAAAGTTATAGTTTTCGTCATTCTTAATGATATCATTACATGAAAAATCCTCTAAAAAGATACCAAAATTTTTTTCTAGGCCTTCTTTTGTTACTAAAGAAGACCCATTATCTATTGTATTCAAAATTCCATGTGAATTATTTTTCATAATAACCTCTTCTTTTTATAGGTAGGAGAAACAGTTAGAAATTTATTATTATTAAAGAGAGTAAGGCCTTTCGCCTTACTCTCTTTAACTATTAGCGGCATTTTTTACAAATTGTTTGTCCCATAATTGTGACGCATGCTACAGGCATCTTCCAAGGACAATCTTTAGTTATAGTTTCAACCCAACCAGGTCCAATACCACCAACTAATTGTTCAAGCTCTTCATCTTCTACGACTTGTAAATATTTTTCATTCTCCATTTTAATACCTACCTTCTTATTTTTTTGAAAATGATGTTATAAATTCAATAATTTACCACAACATTGTCTATAAACAATATACCATTAAATGTTAATGAAAAAAAGATGTGTTTTATAAAAAATAAAATAATAGGATATTTAACTATATCAATATAATAAAAATGAACTTACTTATTATATATTTAAATTATTCTTCTAATATCTGAATAACGATTAAGAATTGTAATTAAGCTTGTGAAAAAGATTAGATTTATAGAAGATATACCTTAAGGAGATTTTACCACAAAAAGGAATAAATGACTCTTTTTTTAATTGTATAATGCTTCGCCAGAAAATTTTAATCATGAAATAACTTTAATATATTTAAATTCTTTTACAGAATTACGCTGCCTTAAAGCCTCTGTAAGGATCTAGTATCAATCTTGAATTGCAAAAAGCGTGTTAAAAATAAAAAGATGAAATTGCAAATATATTCACTCCACAATTCCACCTCTTTTAAAAATTGTATATCATCAAGTCTCTTGATCCTCGCTATTCTACCAAATTAATAGCAACACATTATGTAGGTATAGGTTTATATTATTCTACATTTAAATACATGTGATATTGCCTATACTTTGTTATTATCATGTGAAACTAATTCACTATATATCTCTTTCTCTATATTTTTCAAGAGAATTTCCAACCTATTTTTTGTAGCTAGATTAAAATGTGGATTTAATTCTTTTATTATAAATTCAAGTATCTCAAAGCTTATGTACTCTCCTAATTCAAGTGAATATTGATCACCCAAGAAAGTTTTTAATTTTTTAGAGATCTCCACTTTATCCTTTTTGGTAATATTTACCCCATCCAATAACAAACCTCTCTTAGATTAGTCTTAAATACTAATTCAAAAAGTTTTTATAACATAATAAAAATATTTTGGAATTAATATAAATCATATAATGAAATTTTTACAAATAAATAAAAAATATACATCATAATCACTAAACAATTTATTAAGCATCATAAACATATATCGGCTCGTCATAAAGGCGTAAACATTTTGACCAATTTCCACATAACGCTTCCCATTCACCAGCAGGATATACTTCCGTACGCAATATATGAAGTGGTATACGTAAATTCAATAACCGACCACTAAGCGTCGTACGAGTAACTCCCGCTGGCATTAAAAACTTTGCTTCAATTACCTTTTTCAGTTCCATCAACGAGTATTCTGGATAACTCATCAATATTTCATTTGAATGAGGCCAGACCTCAGTATCATTTGAATGACGGCGTACCGTATACTCATGTTGATATAAGCCGACAATACGATGCCATATCTCTAAATGGGTAAATAAATCGCTATGTAAATCCCTTGCATATAAAAAATGTTCTTGTTTATTTGCTTCTGTAATTTTTGCAAGCAAACGTTTATTAGCAATACTCTTACCTGACCAAATTATTGTAGGTTCTTTCTTTAAATTATTTACCCATTCCCCCATTGGTAATAAATGATTCCAAGCACGAATTTTTATTTTTTCATCAGGTACTACCTGTACAGCAACGCGTTTACAACCTAATGCCATCATAGCCTTCATACGATGGGCACCATCAAGTAACAGATAATTACCATCACTAAGCTCAGATACTAAGGGAGGATTCCGTAAAACACCTTCGCTTTCCATTACACGACAAATTTGTTCCAATCTTTTGTGTTCATATGATTCATGAAAGCGAATTTGCTTGGGATGTAAGAGATCTAAGGCCGAAATAATTTCACTCATAAAAACAGCTCCTCAAATAATTACATAAATTCTAAGCTTATCAAATAACTAATTTTCTATAATGATTAGTCGTATATACCGATATTTAGCAGCTATTAGACAATTATTTCAAACTACGTTTATTAATTTTACTAGTCTTCTAATAAAACACCAATTTCATTTTCCCTAGCCCTTTGATAGTAATAAGCAGCAATGGCTACATCAAATATTGCCATACCCATTGGATTAAATAATATTGCTTTGTCATAAGGGAAATTTTGCAGTGCTCCTCGGATTACAACGTCAGCAATTGATATTGTATCTTCTTTTTGTAAACCTCTTTCAAGGTGCATTCTTTCAACATCAGTTTTTTCACGACAGACTTCTTCCCAATTATCAACAACTAGGGATTTTGTATATTCTAAGATATCAGGCTTAAAATCACGAAGAGAAACATTTAGTAGTAGCGCCCCATCTTTAGGTTTCTTATCAATATAACCTTCTGCAGAAACAGTACAAGTAATAAAAATATCAGCATCAATATAGGCTTCTTCATATGCATTAACCTTTTGAGTTTTAGAATAAATTTCCTCAGGAATTAATTCGTCTTTAATTCCATTAATATCATATAAGTAAACACTTTCGATTTTATCGCCTAATAGGGCAGTTACCATTTTTAAATGCATCTGACCAATTGGTCCAAATCCAATAATTCCAACTTTAATATGATTTAAATCTCTTAACTTGGCAAACTCTCGAATCATTAATCCTGTAACAGAAGCTGTTCGTATTACACTAACCATTGCTGTATTAAGTGTCGCAAATGGTTTCCCAGTCATAGCATCATTTAATATAGTAACTGAATGAGCACGTTGAATACCTTTCTCAATATTCTTTGGAAAACTAGCTATCCATTTGATTCCTGAAACCTTAAATTCTCCTCCAATATAAGCTGGCATAGCAATAATTCTATTAGCCGGATCATCAAAACGTAAGTATGGCTTAATTGGCTGAGAAAAATCTTCTGCATCAAGACTTTGTACTGCCTTTGAAATGACATTTATTGTATCTTCCCAATTAACACCCATTTCATTGATATGTTTAGTATTTAAATACATCATAATTGCTTCCTCATTTCTATATCATTTTTATAAAGAAACTAATTGGTCTTCTACTGATTTTTGTGTATTAAGCCATTCTACCCATTCTACGTTGTAAATAGTTGATGTGTAAGCTTGTCCATTATCAGGACACAAGAAAACAACATTAGGTGTATTTTGAACATCCCTATTTTCAAAATACTTTTGGATTGCATAATATGAAGTCCCTGATGATCCACCAGCAAATATTGCATGTTTATTAAATAGCTCATAACAACCTGCAACAGTATGAACCTCCGGTACAATAATTACATCATCAATCAATGCTTTCTTAACCATACCAGGTATCATACTGGCACCAATTCCTGGTATGTATCGTTTACGAGGCTTATCACCAAAAATAATGGATCCTTGACTATCTACCGCAATAATTTTAATATTAGGGAATTTTTCTTTTAATCGTGTAGATACCCCAGCGATAGTTCCTCCAGTACTCACTCCAATGAAGGCATAATCTAGCTGATTAAAATCATTAGATATTTCTCCACCAATTCCTTGATAATGAGCTTCAAAGTTATCGGCATTATTATATTGATTTGTCCAGTATGCATTAGGAATAGTATTTAAAAGTTCTTTCACCTTATTTAAACGCGTTAACAAATAGCCACCTGTTTCATCTCGTTCATCCACTTTAGCTACTTGATAGGAAGTTGCTCTCAAAAAATTCTCATAACTATCATTAATATTTGGATCAATAACTGGTATGAATTTTAGACCAATATACCTACAAAGAGTAGCAAGAGCAACCGCAAAGTTACCAGATGAAGATTCGATAATCGTAGAATTTTCAGTCACTTCACCGCGACTTATTGCTGATTTTAAAATATGGTAAGCAGCACGTACTTTAACGCTATTCATTAAATTGTAATATTCTAGTTTTGCATACAGATTAATCTTTTCATGCTCTAATTTAATCATAGGTGTGTTGCCGATTACCCTTTCTAAACTCTCTAATTTCTTGAGCATAATTTGCTTCCTTTCTTGATTAAAATCTAAAAAAATTAATTAAACATTTGCAAATTCAAATATAAATCACTTTTAAATAACTTATATTCAGGTTTACTTTAAATGTCCTTTCGAATGTAGCTCAAATAGAACTTATAGCTGAAAGACAATAAATGCTAGATTATTTAGTATCGGTAAGCTAAGCACCATTCAAGTACTGCCATAGCACTATTTAGCTTGTTTTCGGCTTGGGTAAATACAATACTTTTCGGTCCATCAATAACTGTTGCTGCTACTTCTTCACCCCGGTGTGCTGGGAGGTCATGCATAAAAGTAGCTTCCGGATATAAAGTCAAAATTTCCTCTGTCACTGCAAATGGATTAAATGCATCTTTCCATAAAGGATCTATTTTGCTTGTCCCTGTTGTTTGCCACCTTGTTGTATATACAACATCCACTTCACTAGGTAACATTTTTATATCATGACATTCAATAACTTTAGCACCAGAAAATCGTGCATATTCTTTTGATTTTTCAAGTACACTTGGGGACACTCCATAACCAGCAGGTGTAAAAAGATATAACTCTGTACCTGGAAAACGAGATAAAGAAAGAGCTAGAGCTGCTGCACTGTTATTACCTTCTCCCATATATAAAACCCGTAATCCAGCTATTTCACCAAATTTTTGTTTCATTGTTGTTAGGTCTGTTAGTGCTTGTGTTGGATGTTCTTCCGCACTCATTGCATTAATAACTGCCATACGACTTTGAGATGCCAGTTTTTCCATTTCCTTTTGACTATCTGCAGTTCTTGCTACTAGTCCATCCAGCATTCGCGAAAGTACTTGAGTAGTGTCTTCTATAGACTCCCCTGTATTTTCTTGCAAATCATTTGGACCATACGATACAATTTGTGCACCCATCTTTAATGCTGCAACAGAAAATGCCGATCGAGTTCTAGTCGATGTTTTACGGAAGTAAATCCCAATTATATTTCCAGCTAATATTTGATTAGGTTGCGATTTACCTGTGGCAAACTCTACCCCACGAGTTACAATTTGGTTAATATCACTATCAGTAAGATCCTCAAGAGTAATTAAATGTTTTCGAATAGCCATTATCATATTACCTCCCTTTTGAATAAGTGCATGTAACAAAAATGTATTTACGTATATATGTAAATAAAAACTATTAAAACAGCTAAGGTAAAAAATAATAGATTGCAAATATAATTCATGTGGATCCATTACCACACTTTTCTATATTTGTTTTTAAACTAATGTATAGCAGTTGACATATAGCCTATATGAACTCGAATGCTATTTTTACTCATACATACTTAAATATAATTCTATTGTTAGTCTATATTCTTATTTTTTATGATATAGCTCTGCTGAATATATTACACACTACAACGCCAAAAATATACTCAAAATACTGAATTTTCAGCTTTCTCAATTCTTTTATCAATTTTCTGTCAATTCATACTTGTATTCTCTTTTTTACTAATAATATACATACAATGTTGGCCGTTTCTTTTATAGCCCCATCTCTAAAAAACCCACCCATTCAAAAGTATCGTTTTCCAGATTGTCAGTTAAGATGCAAATTACTGCTGCAGTTATTAAAGAGCCCTCTTTAAAAGAGATATACTCCTTCTACTGGCTCGCTATTAGTAGTTATGATAATCTCTTAATTGTTACAACTACAACGTTAACAATTGTTATTTCAACCATTGATCTAAGTAAACAAACAATGAATGACATACTAATATATACACAAAGTAATCTATTAAGCGTAAAATGATTGCATATCCAGCAAGTTTAATTACTTATTCAGATCTTTACTTTTAGAATTTTCAAAATTAAATTCCCGAAAATTTTCTTTCCTTAGGGAAATATCGATCATTTTAAACTATGTAAGAATGCTTATCTTCTATAAAGTAATTACACAAATCAACAAAATCAATTTCAATTATTGATTCTGGAAAACTATCTAAAGAAGCACAACAAGAAAGCTTATAATCTTTACCAATAGTAAACTTTTTATAATAAACCTCATTAGATAGCATGTCACCATAAAATATTGTATTTTTATTAATAACAAAAGAGTTTAAAGGTATAGTTAGTCCTTTCCCTATCCATTTAACAAAACTTTCTTTTATAGTCCATAATTCATAAAACACATCTAATTGTTGTTCTACATTTAATGAATTTAAATAATTAAATTCTTCCTCAGTAAAAATATTTTTAATCATTGTAGTATCTATGGGCCGGACTTTTTCTACATCTATTCCTACTTCTTCCTCATGAATAGCTCCAACAACCCAACTTTCGGAATGTGATATATTAAAATGAAAATTATTTAACTCATCAACATAAGGCTTTCCGTATTCATTGTATTTATATTTAATATCTTTATTTTCTTTTGAGAAATTTGTAGTAATTAAATATCTTATTATAATATCTCCAATTAAGGCGCTATATTGATCGGGCTTTCTTTTATATTTCTGTATTTTCATCTGCTTTTCTTTTGAGACCAAACGCATAAGTTTCTGCATAATATGATGTTCTATATTTCCTGGCACACGTACCTTATATATATTCATTATTTCCTTCCCACCTAACATCTTATATAAATTTAAAAACTCTCAATGAACAATTCCTATTTATTTTTGATAGTAAAAAACATTTTCAGAGGATAATATTCTATTTCATATTTTCCACTTATTTTCCAATCCCTTTATATTTATTATTGAATGGGCTCAAAGAAAAAAGTCTCATAATATGTTATACACGAATTTATGAGACTTTTAGAAAACTAATAGTGTACAATTTTAAATAATATTTCACTTATTTACATGTGCTAATAAGAGCATTTGTTTAAAATTCATTTTTATACTCTTTACCAATTCATGAATATGCGGTTTCTCTAACATACTCAGATGGGAACCTGGCACTTGCAAAGCGTATACTTCCCCTGATGTATATTCATTCCATCTGTTATAATCTACTTGTGGGTGAATGTCATTAATAGATGCATTAAATAGAAAGATATCTGCTTTTATTTTTTGTTTACAATTATATTTTAGGTATGCATATCTATTAGCTATCATTACTTTTAACTTATTCATCATTGGATCTTCAAAATTTTGCTGACAACTATTTTCATTCAATGTAAATTTTTTCAGTAAAGATTCTATTAATTGTTCTTCACTCATTTGCTCGAAACTATTTTTCTCAATCCCTAACTGATCATTGAATTTTTCCAATTCTTCAAATGCATTCCTAATATTTAAACTAAGAATCTCCTTACCTTGTTCAATAGGATGAACATCAAGTAAACCTAGAAAACTAACTTTATCACCTAGTTCTTCTAATTTTCTAGCCATTTCAAATGCAACTATCCCTCCAAAAGACCATCCTAATAAGGTATATGGCCCTTCCTTTTTTACTTGTTTAATCTCTTCTATATATCTTACCGCCATTTCCTCTACAGATAAGTTTGGAAATCTACCATCATCATATCCTATAGATTGTAACCCATATACAGTCTTATCCTCTCCTAATTCTCTAGCCAAATCATAATAGTTTAATATACCCCCGCCTTGCCCATGAACAATGAACCATTGACTATCCTTGTTTGTTCCATTTTGAATTGGAATTAAACACTCACTGTCTATTCCTTTATTCCTACTTATTACATCACTTAATTGTTCAATAGTAGCCTTTTGAAATAATAAACTTAATGGCAGTTGCACATTAAACATTCTCTTGATATTTTCGAATAACTTTAATCCCTTAAGAGAATGACCACCTAATTCAAAGAAATTATCATTTATACCAATATTATTTACGCCTAATATACTACTCCAAATATCAATTAAACTACTATCTATTTCATTTCTTGGTGGTACATAATTACTATTGCTCATTGTATTTAGCTTTGGTAACTTGCTTCTATCTATTTTCCCATTTTGTGTTAATGGTATATTGTGAATTGTTATGAGTTGTTGAGGTATCATATAATGTGGTAACTTTGTTGCCAAATATGCTCTTACCTCTGGAATACTAATATCTTTTTCGGTAACTACGTATGCACATAAATACTTTTCTCCATCTTCATCTTCTTGATCTATTACTACGGCCGTTTTGATTGTCTCATATTTTAACAAACTCGCTTCTATCTCACCTAGTTCTATTCGATATCCCCTTATTTTTACTTGATGATCCACTCGGCCCAAGTATTCAATGTTACCATCAGGTAGCCACCTTGCTATATCTCCTGTTTTATATAGTTTCTCACCAGGTTCAAATGGATGATCAATAAATTTATCTGCTGTTAATTCTTTTCGATTGATGTATCCTCTAGCTAACCCTATGCCAGAAATACATATTTCTCCTGGAACACCTATAGGTTGTAGTCTGTGAAATGAATCCAATATATAAATTTTAGTATTTAACAATGGCGAACCTATCGGTACGTTTTGTGTTGTAATTTCTTTATCCGTCTTATATTGATAAGATGTACAACAGACTGTAGCCTCTGTAGGTCCGTATCCATTTAATATTTGGAGGTTCCCTCTAAATAGATGATCGTATTTTGCGAGTAATTCTGTTTTAATTGGTTCTACTCCTACAAGTAGCTTATTTAACACTATCTTCTGGTTATCTCTAACAAAATAATCATATATTTCATTTAATAAAGTAGGTGGAATATATGCTAAAGTGACCTGTTCCTCAAGAATGACTTGTACAAGTTTTGGTACATCAAACTTCTCACCTTGATAAATAGTCATTCTTGCGCCATATACCAATGGGACAAATATTTCAAATATGGTAACATCAAAAGAGATGCTACTAGAGAATAGAACGTTATCAGATATCCCTATATCTTGAGAGAAATCTTCATACATTGCACACACAAAATTCGTTAAGGATCGATGTTCAATCATTACGCCTTTAGGTTGTCCTGTAGAACCTGATGTATAAATAACATACGCTAAGTTGTGAGGTTCTATCATCATATGCATGTCTTCTCCTTGCTCTTCTTCAAAAGACATATCCATTAGATCTATTACACTACCTTGGAATTCTATCTCCTTTATAATAGAGTTTTGATGTACTAATACATGTGAACATCCACTGTCTATAAGCATATACTCCACTCTTTGTTTTGGTAAGTCAGTATCAATCGGTAAATACGCCCCACCTGCTTTTAAGACACCTAATATACCTATAACCATCTCGATAGAGCGTTCCATCATCACGCCAACAATGGATTCTCTTTTAACCCCTTGGTCTAATAACCTTCTCGCCAACCGATTAGCTTTTATATTTAACTCATTATATGTAATTCCTTTTTCATTACATACAACGGCTATTTGATTAGGGTTCCGTTTCACTTGTTCTTCAAACATTTTATGCACTAAAAAATGATTAGAATTTGAATTCTCTTTTTTGTTAAATTCATTCATTATACAATGTTCTTCTTCTACAGATAACATATTAATATTACGCAATCGTATTTTAGGGTTATTAGTTACTTCCTGAACTATATTTGTAAAATGTACCATTAACCTTTCTATTGTCTCCGCTTTAAATAACTTAGTACTATATTCTACTTTTAAATGAATGTTATTATCTATTTCCGTTGCTACTAATGACAAATCAAATTTTGAAACTGACTGTTTAAATTGATACGGTGTAAATTTTAATTCACCAATAGATATTGGATTCATATCCATATTTTGAAAAACAAACATGGTATCAAATAATGGATTTCTACTTGTATCCCTATGCAAGTCTAAATCTTCTAATAGTTCTTCAAAAGGATAGTCTTGATTTTCATAAGCTTCTAATGTATTGAGTTTTAATCTACTCAAAAACTCAATAAACTCATCGTCATTTTCTAGATAATTTCTCATTACCAAAGTATTAATAAACATACCAATCATATGATTAGTATCAGAATGAGACCTTCCAGCAATTGGTGAACCTACAATAATGTCTTCTTGACCTGTGTATCTAGATAAAAGTATGTTATAAATGGCCAATAAAATCATATATGGCGTGGTACCAGTTTCAGTTGCTAGCTTATTTACTTTAAAAGTTAAATCTGTTCCCAAATTAAAGGAACAAACCTTACCTTTAAAGCTTTGTATAGTCGGTCTTTGAAAATCGGTTGGGAAATTTAAAACCGGGAGTTCTCCTTTTAAAGTTGTTAACCAATAATTCTTTTGTTCACTAATTAGATTCTTATAGTAAGTTCCATTTTGCCACATCACATAGTCTTTGTACTGAACTCTCAATTTTGGAAGTTCATTTCCTTTATACAATTCTACAAACTCTTTTATTAATATCCCCATTGATAAACCATCAGAGATTATATGATGCATATCTACTACAAGGATATGTCTTTCTTCTGCTATCCTTAAAAGCAACACTCTTAATAATGGCGCTTTTGATAAATCAAATGGACTTATAAACTCATGTATTAAATAATCCGCATCTTTTTCATTTACATGAACGTATTTAATATTGAATTCTACATTAGGTTCAATTTTCTGCACTAATTCTCCATCTAAAATTTGAAAAGAAGTTCTTAATATTTCATGTCTTTGTATTAAAGATTGAAATATATTTTCAAACTTATCTTTACAAATATCCCCTTCTACTTTAAGTATTGTGGGCATATTATAAGTTGTATTTGTACCATCTTCGAATTGATCTACTATAAACATTCTCTTTTGTGACGTAGAAGCTAAATAATACTCTTGTTGTTTTATAGGTTCTATGGAAATATAATTACTTTTTTCCATTTCTAATATACATTTTGAAAAATCAATCAAAACAGGAAATTCAAATAGGGTTTTAATAGATAATTGCACATCAAATTCTTTATTAACAATAGAAATTAACTTAGCAGCCTTTAACGAATGACCACCTATCTCAAAAAAGTTATCCTGTATTCCTACCCTTTGAATTCCTAAAACATCTTTCCAAATCTCAACTAATTTTCTTTCTGTAGAATTTGTCGGCTCTATATGACTAGATTTTAAATTATAATTAGGTTGAGGTAATTTTTTTCTATCTATTTTTCCGTTTTGTGTTAACGGTATGTTTTGAATGGGTATGATCTGTTGAGGTATCATATAATATGGTAACTTTGTTGCTAAATATGCTCTTACCTCTGGAATAGGAATATCTTTTTCGGTAACTACATACGCGCATAAATACTTTTCTCCACTTTCATCTTCTCGCTGTATTACTACGGCGGTTTTGATTGTCTCATATTTTAACAAACTTGCTTCTATCTCACCTAGTTCTATTCGATATCCCCTTATTTTCACTTGATGATCAACTCGTCCCAAGTATTCTATGTTACCATCAGGTAGCCATCTCGCTATATCTCCTGTTTTATATAATTTCTCACCAGGTTCAAACGGATGATCAATAAATTTATCTGCTGTTAATTCTTTTCGATTGATGTATCCCCTAGATAACCCTATGCCAGAAATACATATTTCTCCTGGAACACCTATAGGTTGTATCCTATGAAATGAATCCAATATATAAATTTGAGTATTTAACAATGGCGAACCTATCGGTACGTTTTGTGTTGTAATTTCTTTATTCGTCTCATATTGATAAGATGTACAACAGACTGTAGCCTCTGTAGGTCCGTATAAATTTAATATTTGGAGGTTCCCCTCAAATAGATGATCGTATTTTGCGAGTAATTTTGTTTTAATTGGTTCTACTCCCACGAAAAGTTTATTTAACAATATCTTCTGATTCGCCCTTACAAAATAATCATATATTTCATTTAATAAAGTAGGTGGAATATATGCTAAAGTGACCTGTTCCTCAAGAATGACTTGTACAAGTTTTGGTACATCAAACTTCTCACCTTGATAAATAGTCATTCTTGCGCCATATACCAATGGGACAAATATTTCAAATATAGTAACATCAAAAGAGATACTACTTGAGAATAGAACATTATCAGTTATCCCTATATCTTGAGAGAAGTCCTCATACATTGCACACAAAAAATTAGTTAAGGAACGATGTTCAATCATTACCCCTTTGGGCTGGCCTGTAGAACCTGATGTATAAATAACATATGCCAAGTTGTGAGGTTCCATCGTTATCTGCAAATCTTCTACTTGTTCTTCTTCAAAAGGAATATCCATTAGATTTATTACACTACCTTGGAATGCTACTCCCTTTATAATAGAGTTTTGATATGTTAGTACATGTGAACACCCACTGTCTGTCAGCATGTATTCCACTCTTTGTTTTGGTAAATCGGTATCAATCGGTAAATACGCCCCACCCGCTTTTAAGATACCTAATATGCCTACAATCATCTCGATAGAGCGTTCCATCATCACACCAACAATGGATTCTCTTTTAACTCCCTGGTCTAATAACCTTCTCGCCAACTGATTAGCTTTTATATTTAATTGCTTATATGTAATTTCTTTTTCATTACATACAATCGCTATTTGATTAGGATTCTGTTTTACCTGCTCTTCAAATAATTGAGGAGCTGTTACAGTCTCACAAAGTAATGTTTTATGAACTCTAGTCGTATGATTGAAATCATATAATATTTGATTCTTTTCTGTTTTAGACATTACATCTAGATCTATTGCAGATTTATTTGGATCTTTCATTAATATATCTAAAATATTATATAAATGATTAACTATTCTACTAACTAATCCTTCACTATATAAAGTAGAATTGTAATCCACTTGAACCTTTAGCTGTTCTTCATTTTTCATAAACCTAATAACCATATCAGAGTTTATTTTATCTGTACTCTCATAACAATGAATACCATCTAACATTACTATTGTATTTAATAAGGGAAGATTATTACTCTCTCCACCTAGACTTAATAATTGAGTAAGTTTATTAAAAGGAAAATGACAATGTTCATTTGACTCTAAAATTGTTTCTTTAATTTTATATATTATTTCTTTGAAATTATCTTCTTGATTTATTTGAGTACGTAATAATAAAAAGTTGTTTTGAAAAATCGTCTCTTCTTGACCTTGCTTAAAAACTGGCATTCCAATTACTACATCATCCCTATCGGTATATCTACTTAAGAGATATTTCACACCTGATAATAAAATAGTGTACAGTAACATATCAGAATTATTGCTAATTGCTACAGCTCTCTTCGCAATATCCGATGGGAATTGACAATAATAACTTTCTTTAGAAGCCTGAATACTATTTAAAGACAGACAATCACAGGGAAATCTACTTAACTCAACATCACCTGATAACTTGTCTAACCAATATTCTTTTTCTTTTTTAAATTTTTCACTAGATAATAAAACCTGCTGGGTAAATTTATCAAGCATTTTTTCTTCCCACCATTCTCTATGATATTGATACTAAATACTACATATTTAGTGGTTATGTTCCCCATAGACCCATCCGTTTTATCATGAGGGGGCACAATCATACTCGTCATTGGGAGTTTTCTTCCTCGGTAATAAAACTCCCAATGACGACCAATTGGATTGCTACTTTAGCGATAGAAGTTTCAACATAAAGCATAGAAATGCACTTTTCTCTTACTCAGATACATCTCTTAATTTTTTTACTTCACAGATTTTACCCTATCTAGTATTTTCATAATTAACTCGCCCACGATGTCAGCTTGATGTAGTAAAAACATATGACCACCATTCACTGTTAGAAAATGAACCTCATTGCCCCATTCTACCCACTTCTTAGCCCCTTTTACTGTATAATTGGAGTCTGTTGTTCCACTAATTATGTATAGGGGCGCTTTCAACAATGTTGTGTCATCATTTATATAATTCTCAATGGCGCGAAAGTCTGATCGAATGACTGGAAGGATATAGTTTAAAAGCTCCTGATGTTGTAATACTTCATCCGGTAATCCTCCCAAAGACTTTATATAATCTATAAAGTCTTTATCATCTAAATGATTTGTTTTTCTTCTTATTTCCGGTGGATTCATAGCTGAGATAATAACATTTTTAGGATTTATACCTTTACTTTCTAAAATTTGAGCCATACGGTGAACTATAATTCCTCCCATGCTATGGCCAAATAATGTAACTTCTCCCTCTAAAATTGGTTGCATCTCCATTAAATATAAATTAACAAGATCATCTATGTTATCAACTAGTGGAGAAAGATTGGGACCATGGCCTGGGGGATCAAATGAAATAAGTTTTAGATCTTTCGGCAAATAATTCTTTAAAGGTAAAAAAGAATTCGAATAGCCCCCAGCATAAGGAACACAAACCAAATATTTGTTACTATTCAATCCTGGCGATAAATCTTTCATTAATTTTCTCAAGTGACTTCTCCTTTATTAAATAAAATTTTCATCAAATAGTTGTTTAGTCAAACAAATTATCAATTTCTTCATCACTAAGGTTTAAGGTTTCAAAATCTGATGAAGTAAATTCTTTTGTTTGCATTTGACAACAGGATTGGATATATATCTGTAGTCGTTCTAGATAATCTGAAAATAAATTTTCTACAAAATTCTTTTGAAAATGACTTGTACTAAATGTCACATGAATTTCTAAGTTTTTATTCTTAACCATGGCCACAATATCTAATAATGCAGTAATATGATTATCTTTTGATTGTTCACTGCCACTTTGATAATCAACAATAGTAAACCATCCATCTCCGAGAGAATTATCTATCTCCCCTAAATAGTTAAAACGAATTGTATTTTGAGTTAAATCTTTGCAAGAAGGAAACCTCTCTTTAAGAATTCCATATCCAATTCCCTTATTAGGTCTTTTACGAACTTCTTCTTTAACACTCTTTATTTGATTAGCAATATTATGCGAAACTTGTAATACAATAGGATACATCGTCGTAAACCACCCTACTGTACGTGAAATATCAAGATGCTCAAATAATTCCTCTCGACCATGACCTTCTAACTCAAATTTAATTTGATCTTGGTTTGTATATTTACCTAAATTTTCTGTCAACACAGCAAGTAACAACTCCATTGGCTGTGTATTGTAAGGCACATTTGCAGTAGTTAATAGTTTTCTTGTATCATCTGCATTCAATGTAAAGGTAAGAGTAGTACAACTTTCAACAGTACTATTTTCTTTTTCTCTATTAATTTGAAAATTATTATCTAGCGTGTTATCTATGGATTCCCAATAATCTAATTCAGCACGTACTAAATTAACGCCTCGACTATTTAAAACTTCAGACCAATCTTGGAAAGAGTTAGTTTTTAATGGTAGCGATGGAACTTCTCCTAAATACAAGCTATTCAAACATCGATTTGCATCTTCAATTAAAATACGCCAGGACACAGCATCAACAATAAGATGGTGTGCAGTTAATAACAACAACTGTTGATCATTTGAAAGCTGGAATAAGGCCCCTTTAAATAATGGTCCTACATTCAAATTTAAACTTCCTTTTAACTCTTCACCTTTTATATGAACCTGATTCAAAGCCATTTCAATTGGAATTTCAGACAAATCAAACATGGTAACCTTAGAATCAACAATGGACATATCTTCGTCATAATAGAAGTAATCCTGCTTATCCTCATACCTTAACCGTAACAAATCATGATGATGCATGATCGTATTTAACATCTTATTAACATATTCTTCTTTAACCGGCTTCTTCAAAGACAGTAATACCGATTGATTCCAATGATGCGGGTTCTTAAACTGTTGATCAAGGAACCAACGCATAATAGGAGTAGGCTCTACCTTTCCTGTTACCAATGTTTGTGAGACTGTAACATCTTTTTGTTTAACTAACATTGCTGCCAATTCACTTACAACTGGATAATTTAGTACATCTTTAACTCTAACTTTCCATCCCAGTTCTTGTAATCTAGCGCTCACTTGGATCGCTTTAATAGAATCTCCACCTAAATGATAAAAATTACTATGCAATTCGATCCTATCAGTCTGTAATATTTCCTTGAGAACTTCACTAACCATTCCAGTAACATCTTCATCTACTTCTTCTAAACGAGTATGGTTAGAACCGTTATTTAACATCGGATCTGGCAACGCTTGACGATCTACCTTTCCATTGATAGTAAGCGGTAGCTGATCCATATAGATAAAAAATGAAGGAATCATATAACTTGGTAGCATATGCGAAATAAAGCTGCGTATTTCTATATTTTGAACACTGTCTTTCAAAACAATGTAAGCAACTAGATGGTTTGAATTATCCTCACCTTGCCAATTCACCACTACTACATCTTTAACAGACTTGTGTTGTAACAGTGCATTCTCAACTTCCCCTATTTCAATACGATATCCTTTAACTTTCACTTGAGAATCCATCCGTCCTTGATACTCGATTAATCCATTTGGCAACATGACAGCTAAGTCACCACTTCGATACATCTTCTCACTCGAAATAAATGGATTGGATAAAAAACGTTGCGCTGTTAAATCCGGACGATTTAAATAACCTTTAGCTACCCCATCACCCGATATATAAATTTCTCCTTTTACACCAATAGGAACCGGCTGAAGATTCTTATCCAATAAATATATTTGAACATTATCAGCTGGTGTACCAATTGGTACGGATGCTCTTCGATCTAGATCTGGATCATAACGATGAATCATACATCCAACCACAGTTTCAGTTGGTCCATATTCATTAATTATTTCAACTTTACCGCTAAAAAGATCATATATCTTTTCGGCTACTGAGGTTTTCAAATCCTCTCCACCCACAATCAATCTGCGAAGAGATGAAACTCTTGGGGGTGAATAGTTATTTAACAATGCTAAATGTGAAGGCGTAACTTTCAACACTGTTACTACATTTTCCTTGAGTATTTTTGACAAAATAAACTCATCTTCATTATCATGATATATTACTAACAATAAACCACTTATTAAAGGAGTGAATATTGAAGTTACTGTTAAATCAAAAGAAACGGATGAATATAATGCAAAAACATCATTTTCACTACTAATATAGTTCTTTTTAGCCCAGGAAATATAGTTAACCAATCCACATTGAGTGATTACAGTTCCTTTAGGATTCCCCGTGGTTCCAGAGGTATAAATTATATATATTGGATCATTTGGTGCATTTACTAGGTTTAGATTGGCATTATCTCCTTCATAAAGTTTCTGATCACATATATTAATTTTCTCACCTAAATATTCTAAATTACCCTCATTTGTATAGTCAGTTAAAAGTAATGTTGTGCCGCTATCATTCAAAATATAACGAATTCGGTCCTCTGGGTAGGAAGGATCTATAGGCAAATATGTACCTCCAGCCTTAATAACTCCCCAAATTGCAATTACTATCTCAAGTGAATGTTTAGCTAGTATACCCACGACTTGACCATTTTTGACTCCTTTTTCTCGTAACTTTCTTGCTAACTGATTAGATTTCTTATTTAATTCAAGATAAGTCATTGATCTATCAGCATGTTGAATTGCTATTTTTTCTGGTGTCTGTTTTACTTGTTCTTCAAATAATTCTTGAATAGTTTTTTCTTTCGGATACACAACAGCTGTATTGTTAAATTTCTCTAACATAAACTTTTGCTCATCATCCGATAACAAAGATAATTCTTTTACCGATTGATCTTCATTACGTAAAACTTGTTCTATTAAAGCTAAAAACCTCTCATGCATACAATTGATTTGATCTTCTTCAAAATCCGCCACTTTATAATCATATTGAATTTCTAAACCTTCATCTGCCCATTCCTTAATAACTAACTGCAATGAATAGGCTTGGTAACCACTGTAAAACTCCACGTTTTCTAAAGAAAATCCATCAATAGTATTTTTAAGTTTTGTATTATAGTAATTCACACTATATTGAAATAAACCATCGTATCCTTTACTAGTCAATTGCAAGTCTTTTACCAATAAGTTATAAGGATAACGCTGGTGAAATAGACATTGTTTTATTTCATGATTTACTCTTTTAATGAAAGATAGAACACTCTCACCTTCATCCACATTTAACCGTAACGGCATTGTGCTAGTAAACATACCCACTATTTTCTTTTCTAGTACGCCGGAACGATTTAGTACAGGAGATCCAATAATTATGTCTGATTGATCATACATTTTATGAATATAAATAAGCATAAAGGTTGAAAATAATGTATTCATAGATATTCTATGTTTTTGTATAAAAGACTGTAGTGCAACCGATTTTTCTTTTTCAATTAAAAATATCTTTCGTTTCCCTTCTAGAGAATGAGATGTTTTTGATAAAAAGAAATCTGGCAGATTCATAAATTTCTCATTCCAATAATTCTTATTTTTTACGTATCGAGGGGATCCCAGATATTTCTCCTCTGCTTGTAAATAAGACAGATAAGTAGATTCAACCGTATCATTTATATGCTCATCATTCTTTAACTTAGAGTAGAAATCGATAATTTGACTCGTCATAAGTTGGATTGTCCAACCATCAGCTATAATATGATGAAACTTAACAAAATAGGAGCTTTCTACATCACTTATTTTCAAGAGCACAAATTCAAACAGGGGGCCTCCTTCAAGTGGAATTTGTTTTTGAAATTCATCCTGGGCCCATTTTCTAGCTTCTAAACTTGGATTATGGTGATTAGAAAAATCAATTAAACGTATTGGTGTAGGTTCAAATGGTGATATATATTGGTGGGGTTCTCTATGTTGTTGAAAAATCCGTAGACGTAAACCATCATTTTTCTTAATGAATAATTGAATTGCTTTTTCTAAAATTGTAAAATTAATTTCCCCATTAATAAGAACCATCCCTCCGATGTTATACATAGATGTGTTTGGATAAATTTGTTCATTATACCAAACTCTTTTTTGTGGATGCGTAAGAGAATGCTTTACAATTGTTTGTTGCATATTTCCACTTCCCCTCTATCCACATCCGTTGGTGTTTCCGGAAATTGTATATTAATATAGTGAGGATAAGGATTTATATTCTCAAGGTTATGTTCTAAAATTAATATTCCATTTTCGTTGCTAGTTTCCTTAAATCCAGCTAATCGGTACGTAACAAACATCATACGGTTACGGTCAGTCTGTCGAAACTCAGCCAAAAAGCGTTTACCTGCCTGTTTTGTTCTTTCCATTAGATATGTGAGGAGTATAGTACCAACGCCACGGGACATTACACGACAAGACATGAGAAGAAGTTTTAGGCAGTCGGCTTCCTCCGTCCTTTTTACAAGTGTTAAACCAATCTTCCCATAGGAGCCATATTTATCTGATAACTCACAAACTAATAATAAATAATCTGGATGATTACGATAATAGTTTAATTCATCATAATCATAGGTAATACCAGTCGAATTTAATTGATTCGTACGTACTGTTAACTCCTCTGCACGCTGCAAATCTTCCTCACGAGCCTCACTAATCACAAAATTCATCCCAAGTGAAGCTAAAAATTCTTCTTTTGGGCCTTCATATTCTTCTTCATCCTTCGTTCTCTTAAGATTTTCTAAATACATCAGTCTTCGACGACGTGAGTCTTCTGTAATTCTTTTTGGTTGTAGTTGTGGCAAGTCTAATAACGACTTATATTCATTTACATGTATACACAGGATATCATTGTGAACACTCTGTACTTCCTCTAATTCAAAAGGTTGGTCATCAATGAACGCAAAAGTATCAATACCTATGTTTAAATTTTTACTAATTTTCTCAATGGAACTAGATTTAGAGTTCCAATGAATCTCTGGATATAAAAAGTACTCTTCTATTCCAAATTCCCGTAATTTAGCTATTGCATCTTCGTAATTATTTTTACTAGCAACTGATTGCAGTATTCCACGTCGATCTAATTCACATATAATTTCATAAATTCCAGGTTTTAAAGTAACTGTGCCACTCTCTAATAAAACACCATCCCAAATTGTACAATCTAAGTCCCAAACAACACATTTAATTTCCTTACTCATGATAATGCCTCCTTTGTTTTATTCATTTTCACAGTTCCCATCTCCATCACTATAAGCTTATCTGCTAAATGAAAATATTGATCGTCGTGAGTAATAGCAATAATACATTTACCCTTCGCTCGCATTTGAGGTAACAATTCTTCATAAAAGAAGCGTCTATAACCAGGATCTTGATCCGCTGCCCATTCATCAAATAAAAGTATTGGTCGATCTTCCAAATACGTAACCAGCAATGCCAACCTTTTCTTTTGTCCAGTTGATAGTTGCGTAGTAGTAAAACGCCCATTCTCAATACCAACCTTGTCACTCAGTTGGAGAAGTTCTAAATAATGATCAATTTCTGCTTTCATTCCTTCTGTATTAATTCCATATAGCCTATCAAAAACATGAAAATCACTAAGGATAGCTGAATAGTATTGATTCAATTCCTCTGGAGCTATTTCTTTTCCATTTAATAAAACGTTACCTTCATTAGGTTCATATAACCCAGTAATCAGTTTTGATAAAGTAGATTTTCCACTCCCATTACCACCAGCAATAAAGACTATTTCTCCAGAATTAAACTCCATGTCTATTGGACCAATACCAAAACCAGTAAAATCTCCATCTTTATTCTTATACTTATAACTTACATTTTGTAGCTGCAAACAAATTGGCACATCTAAGTACTCTTTTGTTGTAGCGATTTGCTCATTTGCCTTTATATGATCTACACTCTTCACCATTTGTTGAATACGTTGCCAAGAAATACGTACATTTACGAGCTGAGGGATACCGCCCAGTATTTCATTAACTGGACCTGTCATATACAGAAAAACAATTACATAGTTACTTATCGTCTCTTTTGGCATATTAACAAAAATTTCTGGAAATACGAAAACTACAATACCAATAACAAAAATGAATAATAGTTCTCCCAGAACAAACACATTTGCAAATTTAATATCTCCTATCGTTCGTTTAACACGATAGTTATTACAGCTTTCATTCATAACTTCTCGAAAATCGTTTCGTTTTCCAGTATGAAGCCTAAGCTCTTTGAAACCATGCCTTAAATCACCAATCAAACGAAAATATACATTCTGAATATCTCTTGTTTCATTCCAAACTTTATCTGCTTGTCGTCCGATCAGAGAATATACCCCTGCAGTAATAAAGATGATACACAAGGATAGTAAAAAGGCATACATATTCATTACACCAAGATAGAGAAAACAAAACAGTAACGTTAATAAACTTGTTCCAGCAGTAACTAATAGATTGAGAGAACGAGAGATAACTTCCGTATCGTTATTTAATGTCGCCTCTATTCGGCCCTTCTCAATCAACTCCAATTTATAATAAGGAGTCTGTAACAACTTATCTGTTAATTCCATCCTTTTTTCATAAACTAGCTCGTTTGTATACGATACAATGCTAGTTCTAATAATACGTTGTGAAAAGACATACATAACGATTCCAAGTACAAAGTAAAACAACAAGCCATTTTCCAAATTATTTGATCTAACAAACGTTTCATTAATCACAAAAATGAGAAAGGCATTACCAAATCCTGATATTAATCCCAAAACAATTAAAGTCAAAAGCGACTTTCCCTTTTGTCTTGGAAAACTAAGATTTAAGAATGTATGGATAACATAGGCCAAACCCACCCCAGCAATTGCATATATTGCAAGTACAACAGTTGAAGGAGCCCAAACTTTTATAAATGCCCACGGAAGCCCTCCAAACAAGAGATTTGGTAGTTGATAAAGTGCATAAATCATTAGCCCATATATCGCAACAACTAATACCATATGTAACCATGTTTTTCCCGTTGGTAATATAAATTTTCTTTTTCTAAAAATAATCTCTCTGATTAAATGAAATAACATGACCAATAACGTTAGTAAACACAAAGATGAGATCACAAATAAGGCTGTTCCTATTTGATCTGTTTTCTTATATTCATCATAGAGTAGCGGTTTAACTTCTTTATCTATCATCATATTTAAAAGACTGCTACCGATATAGTAAGTGTAATTACTATTCAGATTTGCTAATACTACGACCCCTATCTGTTCCTCATCACGGAAACCAATATACGATGAATAATTTGGGTTACTTCCACCATGTGAAATTTCCCCTCCACCACTTTGATAGACCTCCCATCCAGCTGCATATGAAGCTCCATTGCTATCTGGGGCAACCTTTCTATTCGCTTTATGAGAATCGTTAATCAATTCCTCCGGAAACATCCTAGGCTTTTCAACCCCAAGCTGTAATTTTAACCATCTTTCCATATCATTTATATTTGAAATAAAATATCCAGCCGGTGTATTCCCCCTATAATTAGGAGCGTCATAGGGTAATGATTGTAAGAAATTACGCTTGTAACCCTGGGCCATGTTATCTAATGGGGCCATCTCACGTCCAGCGTATGTATTCAATAAATCCAACTTTGATAGCACATGATCTTGAACATATCTTTCAAATGATTGATTAGTTGCCTTCTCGATTACTAAGCCTAATAGATCGTAGTTAACCGTAGAATATTCAAAACTGCTACCCGGCTCTCGGTTTAGTCCTATTGGCATAACATTTCTAATCGTTTTCTCAATAGAATCTTTGCCATTGGTTATAGGAATATATCCAATGGCCTTTTCCGGTATTCCACTAGTGTGGTGTAATAAGTCATAAAGTGTAATTTCATAAGGTTTGCCTTTATACTCCATTTCAAACCATGAAACATATTTAGTTAAAGAATCACTAAGTTTAATTTTCCCTTCTTTTTCTAGCTGCAATACAGCTAATGCCGTAAAAGCTTTTGAAGTAGAACCTAGCTCGAAAAGCGTCTCATTCGTAACTTGACGTTTTTTGTCTGTATCGGCATAGCCATAATTCTTCTTATAAATCGTTTCATTTCCTTTTACAATTACTACTGAAAGTCCAGGAATACCCGCTTGAGATATTTGTTCTTCTATATGCTTCTGTATTTTCTTCTCATTAAACTGTACCGTTTCCTGTGCTTCCACCTGTCGATAAGGGAGTACTATTAAAGTCATTAAAATGATAAACTTCAACCATATGTTTAACTTCATATTTTTAGCCCTCTTTTAGTTAACTTGGATTAACTTTTCAATTTTCTTTTTAAATGGTTGCACAACATTTTGACCAATACGTTCAATTTCATGCTCACTAATCTGAGAAGTAATAAGAAAATAATTTGCCCCTATTTCCCAAAAATCAGTTAACGTCGAGATGACTTCCTCATAACTACCAACTATAGAAATTGAATTAGATGGGTTAACTAAACTTAGACCTCCCCAAAGATGATCATCTATCCACATACTATCTTTTGTAATTAAATCTTTGTATCGGCGAAGTCCAACAGAATCTGCATTATCTAAAAATAGCTTAGTCATCCTCTTTAAGGCTGCTGGTGTTCTCTCGAGTAATTCATATGCTTCTTCATATGCTTCTTCCGAAGTCTCACGAGCAATGATGTCTACTAAAATAGCACCTGGAATTTTCTCGCGCCCATATTGCTTAGCGTAATTATTAACTGTTTGATAGTGTTCTCTAAGACTTTTGCGGTCTGTTGCATAAAGTATATAAGCATCACCATATTCTGCAGCTACTCTCATTGCCTCCTCGGAGGACCCCGCTACAAAGTAGCGGGCACTTCGAGAGAGATCTTCCTTTGGATAAATATCACTATTTTCTACTTGATAAAACTCACCTTTATAGCTAGTTACTCCTCGTCTTAATTGTTGTAACAGCTCAATATATTCTTTTGTCCTAGCATATCGAACATGGTGCGATTCTGGTAATCCATCACGCGCAAGGACAAGCGAGGCACTACCAGTTACAATGTTAATATCTGCACGATTACCAATTAAACTATTTAAAGTATTCAATGCTTTTGCTGTTACGGTAGGAAGCATCTGGTTTGTATTTTGCGCAACCAAAATCTTTACAAACTCCGTATTCATTCCAATCATAGACGCTGCTATCATTGGATCAACAGAAGTTGGTGCAATCGAAACCAATACCGAGTCAAAGTTATTCTTCTCAGCTCTTTTAGCTTGATTAACATATTCCTCTAGAAGTTCTTTTGTTTGTGGCGTTGGAATAACAGGTAATCCCCAGCAAAACTCAACTTTTGACGGAACTACTTCTTTATTAATCATGTTGTTCCCCTCCCTTTACTACTTTCTACTTTTTAAAGCAGATAATGTATTTTTCATAACCGATTTCGCTTTCAATAACTCTTTTTTATTTGTTAAATTGTTATTTACTTCTTGATTACTTAAATATTTAGCAAGAGATTTAATTGACGTATGCTCATAAAGAACAACTATAGGTAAGTCTCGTTTAAAGGCCTCTTTTAATTTCACATTAATACGAACAAGATCTAAAGAACTCATTCCTAGATCGAAGAAATTATCGTAAATTCCTATTTCTTCGATTCCAAACATATCTTTTAATAATTCGTATAATTGTTGTTCAATTTCATTAGTTGGTGGTCTATATGTTGTTGAAACATCTGAACGATTCTGCTTTAATCTATTCTTACTTCCTTTTTCCAATAGTTCATTATAATAGTTGGCACCATTTAAAAGTTTCCAATGTAAATCTATTGGAGAAACCACAACTTGTTGTTGATTTCTATTGATAATACTACGGAATACTTTTAAGCCCTCTTCTACAGTTACACCATCATGTAATACACTTTCCATATCCATATTAAATTGCTTTGCCCATATTTCAGCAGACTTAAGTGACATACCCACCTCTTGCCAATCTGGCCAGTTAATAGCTACAGTGAACACTCCATCATGAGCCCGCTTATAAAATGCAAATGCATCTAAAAATTCATTCGCTGCATTATAACCACTCTGACCAAATTTCATATGATACGCCACATTACCAATTGATGAACATAGTACGAAGAAATCAATTGGTTCATCTTTTAATAAAGCATCGAGCACTAGTGTACCTTTAATTTTCGGAGCTAAAATTTTATTATTAGATTCTTTTTCACGATTCATCATAATACCCAGATAATCAGCGACACCTGCTGCATGAATTACGCCATTAATAGAACCAAAACGAGATTTAGCCTTTTCAATTGCCTGTTTCATATCATCTTGATTGGAAACATCAGCACTTAGGATCATGTATTCTGCACCTTGAGACTCCATTGTCAACAAATCAGAAATAACTCGGCTTACACGCTCGTCTTTATTTTCTAGGTACTGTTCCCATTGATTACGAGGTGGGAACTCTGAGCGACCAATCATTATAAGTTTGGCATTTGGTACTCTATTAGCTAAATCTTTTGCAATTTCAAATCCAATTCCACCAAGTCCACCAGTAATTAGATAGACGCCACTCTCTCGTAATCTATCAATTTCTACATCTTCTTCCTCAAAAGGACTTTGAATAATCGTTTGCGCCCATCGATGACGTCCTCGATAAGCTACAACTATATCAGTAGAATCCACAAAACTCTCCATTAAACCCGCTTCTTCAAACATTTGTTGAGAATCTGTATCCATATCAATGGTACGACATTTTATATTTTGAAACTCAAGATTGCATATTTTTGAAAAGCCTAGAATTGTAGCTTGCTCTGGTTTTAAATTCAGCTCTGTACCTGTAACTTCAAACATACGGTCAGTAAAAATATTTAACTGTAATGCTCCTTCATAATTAATTTTCCCAATTGCTTGTGCAATGTAAAGTAACGAATAATATCCTTCATCCATTGACCGTTCAATTCTCTCTTGATCGAGAATAACCTCATTAACTGGATTAAAGCTCCAAGCATGTATAATCTTATTTGGTAATAAATCTTTTTGTTCTAATTCTGAAAATAGCATTTCATAATGCATTTTTTGAGATGGACATATCGTATATAAACCGTCGGACTTTTCAGAGAAAACACCACCTGTTTTAACTTCAATTACATCATGACCTTCTCTTTTTAATTTTTCTATCAGTCGATTGAATCGATTTAGATGATCATTGAAAATAAGCCATTTATATTTTTGTTCTTTCTTTATTTGTATAGATTTTAATGTTTTTCGTTCCCAAGAAGGCAAATAAAACCAGTCTTTAATATTAGCCTGTTTATTATGGCCTCTTGTTTCCTGAGTTAAACTCTGAGATTGAATATTAAAAAATGGATCAGCTTTAAATCGTTTTTTCATGAAAGGATACGTTGGTAAATCTAATAAACTTTTATTCTCACTGTTATTAAAAGTATTCCAATTTATAGTTCCACCTTGCATCCATAACCGTCCCATTTGCTTGCATAAATGCTCGAAGTCATTTGATTTATCCAGAGGATGACGTAACATGTTTAAAGCCAATTGATCTTTACTTCTATTTAAATGTTTTAATACAAAAGTTGATAATGCATTACCTGGGCCAATCTCAAGGCAAATTACATTTTTCAAATGAAAAATTTCAGATAATCCCTTTGAAAATTGAACAGTACTTCGTAGATGCTGTGCCCAATAAGAAGGTGATGTGGCTTGATTTGCTGTAATCATTTCACCTGTAACATTAGATATATAAGGTATTTTAGGACTTGATAATTTTATATTTCCTACAGCTTGCTCAAATGAATCTAGAACTTCATCCATCATTCGAGAATGAAAAGCATGCGAAGTAAATAGACGCGTTGTCTTTACTCCATGATTTAAAAGTAATTCCTCAATTTTATTGATTGAAAGTACAGTACCAGAAATTACTGAATGTTGAGAGGAATTTACAGCTGCTATATCTACATCATCTGTTATATAGGTTTGTAATTCTTCAACAGATAAATTTACACTTAGCATAGCGCCTTCTGATACGCTATTCATTAACTTCCCTCTAATCATTACTAAATGTAATGCATCTTCATAAGACATTACTTCTGCTAAACAAGCTGCTACAAACTCACCAATACTATGGCCAAACATGACCCTTGGATAAACTCCCCAATTCATTAGAAGCTTGGCTAATGCATATTCAATAGTGAATAGTAGAGGTTGCGTCATTGAAGTTCTATTTAACTGTTCAGTTGCTTTATCCTCTGTCTCCTTTGTAGGATACAAAATATTTTTCATGTCTATATCTAGCCAATTTGAAAGTAAGGCTAAACCTTGATCAACGTGTTCACGAAATACAGGTTCATTTTCATATAAATCTCTACCCATATTGATATACTGTGATCCTTGCCCTGAAAAAAGAAAGGCTAAAGGTCTACTCTCCATTGCGTTTGTTTTCTCTAGTCCCGTATCACCAAGTTTTTCTATGGCACCCTCTATTCCATTAGCAACTACTGCAGTTCTATATGGAAATTCACGACGACCTTTTTGTAATGTATAAGCTGTATCAGATAGTGATATCTCTGGATTCTCCTTCAAATGCAATAATAGATCGTTAGTAGCTTTATCTAAAGATTCCTCTGTTTTTGCTGAAACAGTTAATAAGTTCCAAGATTGTTTTTCAAAATTCTTAGCATTGTCAGGAACAGACTCTAACACTATATGTGCATTAGTTCCACCCATCCCAAACGAACTAACACCCGCTCTTCTTACCTCTTCTTTCCATGGGATAAGTTCCGTATTTACTCGAAACGGATTTTTCCCAAAATCAATGCTAGGATTTGGGTTATTATAATGAAGGCTTGGCGGAATTTTCTTGTTTTTCAAAGCTAAGACCGTCTTTATAAATCCTCCAACTCCTGCTGCAGCATCTAAATGTCCAATGTTCGTCTTCACTGATCCAATTAAAACTCTACCTGGTTCTTGCTTACCAAAAGCTAACTTCAATGCTTCTACTTCTATAGGATCACCTAGTTGCGTACCAGTACCATGAGTTTCTATATATGAGATTTCTTCAGGCTTAACACCAGCTATTTCATGAGCTGATTTTATAACAGCAGCTTGTCCATCCACCCCTGGCGCTGTAAATCCAGCCTTATTGGACCCATCATTGTTTACTGCAGCTCCTTTAATAACTCCATGTATTAAATTCCCATCTCGAAGAGCGTCCTCTAACCTTTTCAGTACTACAATACCAGCACCATTTCCACCTACTGTTCCTTGAGCATCCTTATCAAAAGCTCGACAATGTCCATCTGGTGAGAAAATCATACCATCTTCATATAAATATCCTGTTTTTGTTGGATAAGTTATACTTACTCCCCCGGCCAAGGCTATATCGCATCGTCCATCAATAAGATCTGCCCATGCGTTTTGAATAGCAACTAAGGAAGTAGAACAAGCTGTTTGTACTGTAATCGCTGGTCCTTTTAGATTTAATTTATAAGCCAATCGAGTAGCAAAGAAATCTTTTTCGTTTAACAACATTGCTTGGAAATCTTCTAATGTATTAGAAGATTCACTAGCAATAGAACGAAGCCAGTGGAAATTTGGTGATCCTCCAACATAAACTCCTGTATTCATATGAGAAGAATTAACCTCACCTGCTTGTTCTAGTGCTTCCCATGCGCATTCATGAAGTATACGCAGTTGTGGATCCATCATTTCAGCTTCTTTTAGACTGTAATCAAAAAATTCATTATCAAATGCATCTACATCTTCTAAATACCCTTTAGATTTTATATAATTAGGCTTTTGAATCACTTCTTTTGGTATGCCCATCTCACTAAGCTCTTCATCTGTAAATGTTCGAATGGATTCTATCCCTTGTTCTAAATTTGACCAGAATTGCTTAAGATTAGAAGCGCCTGGCATACGAACCGCCATACCAACCACTGCTACATCATTTTTATTCATAGATAAAAGATTTTCTTTCTTAACTTCTTCAGGTTGGCGGTCCATATCATTATCACTTCTAAAGTAGGAAGCTTGATCATGAACCGTTGGGTATCGGAATAACATAGGCATTGTAAGTTCTTTTTCAAACTTGCTTCGTAAACGAGAGAACAATCGAACCATTTTTAAGGAGTTCCCTCCAACATCAAAGAAATTATCATACAATCCTACTTTTTCTAACCCCAAAACTTCCTTCCAAACATCAGCTACTGTTGTTTCAAGCTCATCTAGCAAATCATTTGGTTGTACTAACTTAGTAGGCTTAGGTAAAGCACGACGATTAACTTTTCCATTCGTAGTTAATGGCATTTCACTTAAAAGCACAAAATACATAGGTATCATATACGAAGGTATTTTGTCAGTAAGATAATAACGTAATTCATTTGGAGATATATCTTGATCAGTTAGTATATAAGCACACAGTTCTTGCTCCTCTCCAAAAGCAATAGATAAAACTACCGCTTCCTTCACATCCGCATGCTGTTGTAAATGATGTTCTATTTCTCCTGTTTCGATTCGATAACCACGTATCTTCACTTGATGATCACTACGACCTATATACTCCATCTCACCATTTTCAAGAATACGAACTAAATCTCCTGATCTATATAATCTTTCACTTGGATTATAAGGATTCTGTATAAAACGTTCACTGTTTAGTTCAGGACGCTTTAGATATCCCCGCGCAACTCCATGTCCTCCAACATAAAGTTCCCCTTGCATTCCCTTAGGTGTAGGATTCATATGTTTGTCAAATACATAGCACGAATACGTAGGAAGAGGCACACCTATAGCACTAAGATTACTGTGCATTTCTTTTTCTCCAATTTCCTTATAAGTAACATGTACTGTCGTCTCAGTTATTCCATACATATTTACTATGACCGTATTAGGTGAACGCTTAAACCAACTTTGCAGTAAACCTGGCTTCAACATTTCCCCTCCAAATGTAATTAACCTAATTTTAAAAGCAAGTTTAGGCATCTCTTCAACTACTTGTTGAAAAACATAGAATGCAGATGGAGTTTGATTCAATACCGTTACTCCCTCATCTGCAATCAACTGAGCAAGTTTATACGTATCACGGATTGTTTCTTTTGTTGCAAGGACAAGACGTCCACCATAAGTAAGTGATCCAAATATCTCCCAAACTGACATATCAAAACAGAAAGAATGAAATAGTAACCACACATCATTACTAGAGAATTTAAAACTATTTGGTTGATGCATGACAAGTTGTATTACATTACTATGTTCAATCATAACCCCTTTAGGACGTCCTGTTGTTCCAGAAGTATAAATGACATATGCTAAATTATTTGGAGCAACATCTACTCTCTCGAAATCTTGCATCGGTGTCTTATTAAGTTCTTCAATAAAAAGTATTGTGCTATCAAATTTAACTTTATCCTCAAATAAATTTGAGGTTATTATTACATTTGAACCACTATCTTGAAGAATAAAATCAATTCGTTCCTGCGGATAATCAGGATCGATTGGAACATAAGCCCCACCTGCTTTTAAAATACCAAGTAGAGAGATAATCATATTAAATGAGTAATCCAACATTACAGCTACTGGAGAATCTAAAGTTACACCTTCTTTTAGAAGAGCAAATGCCACTTTATCCGCACGCTCATTCAACTCTCCATAAGTCATCTCACTATTCTCAAATGTAAGTGCTACTCTCTCGGGATGCTTTTCAGCTTGCATCTCAATTAATTGATGAAGTGTTGTGTGTGGGAATGTAGCACTTTGATTTTGACCACCTTGAAGCAAAAACTTTTCTTCTGCCTCATCTAACATTTTAAGAGTTTGTATTGGTTGTCCTTCATCTAAAAGCATTGAATCTAATAGCTGTATAAAATGGTTAGTTATACTGGTAATAATGGATTCATCAAATACATCTTCAGGCCACATCATTGCAAGTTTAATAGAATCGAAACACTCTATTGAGACGGTTAAATCATAGTTGGTCATTTCATTTACTTCATAACCTGAAATTCTTACACTTTCATCAATTTCTTTCAGCTTTTCTATATCAAGAGGATAATTCTCAACTACCATAATAGTGTCAAATGACACGTTTAAATCAACAATTGGAGTCGTTTCATATTCAGTTCTTCTTTGGACATCACTTTGAATTCTTTGTAAAAGATCTGAAACAGTCATTCTCCCATCAGTACTTACACGAAGTGGTGGTGTATTTATAAATAAACCTACCATGTCACTCAGACCGTGCATTGGAATTGAACGCCCGGATACTGTTGTACCGAATATTACGTCCTCTGAATTTTTGTACCTTTGTAGTAATAGACCCCAGGCTGTATAGAATAATGTAGCCAATGTTACACCTTGATTACTTGCAAAACTTCGAAATCTATCACTTCGCTCTTTATCTATCTCTTTTACATATGTTTTTGCTTTTTTTAGTTGATTAGAATTTTTATTGGATAAATTTATTTGTTCAGTCAATTCATTTAAATATTGTTCCCAAAAAAGCTTTTGTTTTGATTTATCTTGTTTTTGTTGCCATAGTATATATTCTTTAAATTTCTTTTTATTTTTAGATGATGGTACATCTCCCTTTATTAACTCTCGATATACCTTAATAAACTCTTGTAAAATAATACTATTACTCCAACCATCAAACAAAATATGATGATGACGTAAAACCATTTCATATTCGCCTTCGTTCAAGTGGCACAGTTCGATAGAAAAGGGAACTGTTTGTAAATCAAAGCTCTCTGTATCATTAGAGACTTTACCATCACTATATATAATGTTCGGAGTATGCTCTTTTAGTATAAGTTGTACAGGTTGTTTAACTTTTTCCCATCGAAAAATTGTACGCAGCATTTCATTTTCCCGCGTTACATAATTCCACGCCTCTTCAAACTTTGGAATATTAATTTTTCCAGTTAAACAAAGTCGAAGTTCTTCATGATATAGCTTTCCTTCGGGTTCTTTCAAATAATGATAAAGAATACCTTCCTGCACTGGTGTAAGGGCGATTACATCTTCAATATCTTCTTTATGAATCTTTACTGCTTTCCTCATTAACAGAACCTCCTACAAGTGTGGTATGGTGTGAATATTTATCGGAACCTAATAAGGCAAGTGCTTTTCTATCTATCTTTCCGCTATCCGTTAATGGCATTTCATTTACACGTACAAAACTGTTAGGTATCATATAATCTGGTAAAAATAAGCGTAGATATTTTTTTAACCTCTCTAACTCAATATCATTTTCTGACTCATAGAAAGCTATTAACTTAACTACCATCTCAGATTCTTGTCTTACAATTACCGCACATTGTAAAACTCCTTCACAAGACATCAAACACGATTCTATTTCCCCTAACTCAATACGAAGCCCATTAACTTTAACTTGAAAATCAATTCTTCCATGAAACTCAATATTCCCATCCGATCTTATTAAAGCTAAGTCACCGGTTTTATATATACGGGTATCAAGGGAATATTGTACAAACTTTTCTGCCGTTAATTGCGGCCTATTTACATATCCACGTGCTAATCCTATACCTGAGATACATAATTCTCCTATATGGCCTTCCGGAAGTTTATTACCATATTTATCAACAACAAACATCTCAATATTCTTAATTGGTCGCCCTATTGGAACGCTCCCTTCTGTAATCTCATGTGTCGGACAATCATAAGCAGTCACATCAATGGTTGCTTCAGTAGGCCCGTACAGATTAGTAAGAAGTGTACCATTAGAGAAATTTAGCAGCTTGTTAAAACGGTTTACATGTTGAGACAGTAGTGCCTCACCACTAACAAATACTTGTTTCAACGATTTTATTCGGTTAGTTTCACCTGTCACATCAAGATAGTGTAAAAATGCACTTAACATAGATGGTACAAAATGCATAATTGTCACGTCATTACTTTCAGTTGTCTCAATAATAGCCTGTGGAAACTTCTCCATCCCCGGCGCAAGAATACATACTTTGGCTCCAACTATGGCCCACCAGAACATCTCCCATACGGATACATCAAATGTATAAGGGGTCTTTTGTAATATAGTATCCTTTGAACTAATTGGATAAGCCTCTTGCATCCACTCAATTCGATTTATTAAGGCCGAATGCTCAATCATAACACCCTTAGGTTTCCCGGTTGAACCGGAAGTGTATATTACGTACACAAGATCCGAGGGTTTGTTAATACACTCTAGATTTTCACCCTTTCCTTCATAGGAAATCGAATCTAAAGCCAACATATCAGCTTTCAAACTATCTTGAAAACGATGTAGAATTTGCTTTTGCGTAAGTATTAATTTAGCACCGCTATCTTCTATAATGAATTGTAATCGTGATGATGGATGATTCGGGGAAAGCGGAAGATATGCTCCGCCCGCTTTCAATATCCCGAAAATTCCGACAACCATTTCGATAGATCGCTCTACCATAATACCTACAACTGTATCTGGACCAACTCCACCTTCACGTAAAAGACGAGCTAATTGGTTACTTTTTTCATTTAATTCCTTATAGGTTAATGTTTCTTTTTTAAAGATAACAGCAACCTCATCTGGCGTACGGACTACTTGTTCTTCAAACAGCTTTTGTATACATGTACTCATCCGGGTTGTATCACTCCTTTAGTTACAGGTATTTTTTCAATGGCACGTTTCGCTTTTTTAGCAAATCCCTTACCAAGTAATAACTGATGAATCTGATTACTCCCCTCAACGATCTCCATTGTTTTAGAATCTCTAAAGCACCTTGATATTGAATAATTATCATTACAACCAAGTGCTCCCATAATCTGTACAGCATTCGTTGAATGCCTTGTACCTGAGCGCGATGCAAAATATTTTGCAATCATAATCTTTTCAGTAGCATCAGCTCGATGTTCATTTTTGGCCTTACAAGCTTCTAAACTAAGGAGTATAGAAGCTTCTAAATCTACTCCCATATCCGTAACCATATGTGAAATCATGCCATGATCAATTAGAGAGTTACCAAATGCGCTTCTATGTAATACATGATTCCCACAGATTTCTAAACAAGTACGTAATACACCAAGAGCAGCAAAGGCAATTGAAATACGTCCAAATTCTAAAGCATACGGTGCAAGGTAAGTAAAAGCAAATCCTGGTCTACCAATGATATTTTCTAAAGGTATTTCTACATTATTGAATTCAATTTCTGCCAAATATGCAGCTTTAAATCCAAGCATGTCTCTTATATGAGTAACATTTACACCCACACTATCTTTTGGTACTAAACAGGCAATTGGTTGTTCACCATTTAGTTTTCCAAATACCAAAAACACATCAGCAGCTGCACCAAAAGTGATCCACTTCTTCACTCCATTAAGTATTAATTTATCCCCGTGTTGATCGAAGTTCGTTTTAATCATATTTAAATCTGATCCTGCTCCAGGTTCAGTAAGAGCTAATGCAGCTATTTGATTACCAGATGCAAGTAATGGTAACCACTGATTTTTTTGATTTTCTGTTCCCCATTTTAAAATCGTTTCTGTTACCATCGTATGGACATTAAATAATCCCGAAAGAGAGACACTACCTCTTGCTATCGCTTCAGTAAATAACCCATACGTTACATAATCCCACTCTAATCCACCATACTCCGCTGGAAGTGTTCCACCTAAATAACCATTTTTAGCACAAGTCTTTATTATGTCTGATGGAATGCCCTGTTCAATCTCCCAACTATTAGCGTGAGGTTCTATATTTTCACAAACAAAATCCGAAAAATTCTGATACATTTTATATTGAGATGGCTCTAAGTATTGTTTCATGTCCATTACCGAACCATTTGCTTATTTCTTATAAAATTACCAATAGAATTTACAGACTTATAGTTATCCATATCTAAGTCATCCATAGTTACCTTTATGGCAAATTCTTTTTCAAGAAAAGTCATCAATTGGATTGCAAATAAAGAATTAACTAATCCTTCTTCAAAAATCTCAGTATCATCATTAAATTCAATACCTACATGATCTTGAATATACATATGAATAATTTGTTCTAAATTTTTATCTTGCATTTTATACACCCCTATTTGTAATTTTTAATTTTAATAAGCGTAAAAACCTTTACCACTCTTTCTACCACATTCACCTGCATCCACCATCTTTTTAAGTAATGGACAACATCTAAACTTTGGATCTTGATATTCCTCATAAAGTACATTTAATGAATGTAATACTGTATCTAACCCAATTAAATCTGCTGTTTCTAATGGACCCATTGTGTGTCCAAAGCATTTTTTAAATATATCATCTACCTGTTTAGGTGTTGCTACACCATCCATTACAACCCAAGCTGATTCATTCATGAATAAGTGGGAGATACGGTTAGAAACAAAACCAGTCTGATCATTAACAACAATTGCATCTTTATCTAATTGTTTGAGGAAAGATTGAGCTTTTTCGACCGTTTCATCTGAAGTTAAATACCCTCTAATAACTTCTATAGATGGTTTCATATATACCGGATTCATAAAATGCATTCCTATTATTTTATCTGGACGCTTTGTTACTCCTCCTACTTTTGTTATTGAGATACAAGACGTATTGACTCCAAAAATTGTATCCTTTTTACATATCTCATCTAATCTTCTATAGATCGGCTCTTTAATTTGCCAGTTTTCCGGAACATTTTCTACTATATAATCACATTCAGCCACTTCATCAAGATTAGTAGTGCTACTTATTAACGAAAGTACTTCTTCCTTATGCATTCTAGGAAATGCTTTATTAATTAGAGGAGCAAAGCGAACTGTCTCTAATATTTTCTCTTCCGCTATTTCTAACTGCTCTTCTGTAACATCAATTAATACCGTTTCTAGACCATGCAGCACTAAATCTACTGCCATGCCGATCCCCATTGTTCCAGCACCTACAATACCAATTTTCTTGAACATTTATCCATCATCGCTCCCTTAATATATTTATAATTTATATCTAAAAACTTTTACATTGAAGAACTCTTTGTAGGTAACGTTTTTGTTCTCTCTCTTTAATCTGTTTTTCAGTAAGTGCTGTTTTCATCATTTGGATTGCTTCTTCTACATCACTTTTCTCCACTGAATACCCCGAATTAATTTTTTCTTCCAATTGACTTTGGACCTTTTGAAATGGGAGTACTACCTTTTTCTGATAATCACTTAAATCTGTATTATAATTTTTTGTACTTACAACTACAGTTAAACACCCTGATATAACTTCTTCATAATCAGATTCTTGTAATGTAAAAGAATTTTTTGTATTTAGGATATCTTTCTCCCTTTCATAATTACATGTCGATATAGCAGGGTTAATAGCTTGCAGAAGATACTTCAAGACTTCCTTTGGTCCCATTTCAATAGCTTTCATAGACCCTTGATTCATTAGATAGTGAATCATGTCCAACCATTTCACAGGCTTTATTAATTGTAAGTAAAGGTTTTCTCTTATATTTTCCACACCTTTATACATTGAACTATCATGATTCGCTATGACAGGTACTAATGGCTGTTTCATATCTATATTTTCTAGTACACTCTTATATTTTTCAGCAGCAGGTTGCATCATAGGAGAATGAAATGGCCCACTTAATTTAAGGGGGATTGCAATTCCCCCATGCTCTACTACCATTTCACAAGCTAACTGAACCGCAGAGTTTGTACCAGAAATTGATGTTTTATTTGGAGTGTCATAAGCCGATATATATACTTCCTGTCCCTTGGTTAACAATTCTGAACAAATACCTTCAACAATTTCTGGAGCAAGATTGTTAACCCATGCCATAGTTCCATCTATAGTCAATGCATAGCTACTCAAAATCGTACTACGTTCTTGTACTAATTTTAAGGTATCTGAAAATGCAATTGCTCCAGAAGCACATAGAGCTGTATATTCTCCCAAAGAATATCCAATCATTGCCTCTGGTTTATTGCCTATTTCCTGTTCAAAAACTCGAAAAGCTGCCATGCTAGTTGTTACTAAAGCAGTCTGTGAATTTTGTAACTTTTCAAGGTCAGCTTTGTATATCTTCTCCATACAAAGGGAAGCCATGTCTATTTTTAGAGTGTCACTTGCTTCTTCAAATATCTCACGTGCTACAGGGAAGTTTTCATAAAGGTACTTACCCATTCCAGAATAATGGGATCCTACGCCAGGAAACATAAATACAATATTCATCTTTTTATCTCCCTTATTTTCATCTTAAGCTATCTTCAACTCTATCTAATAAAGCTCGTCCCTCTTCAGTTTTTCTTAAATTCACTAAATCAACTACATAGCGAATATCTGATACATCATTCCATCCTAGATCTAGTGCCAGATTCATATGCTTTAACGAAAGATCGATTCTATCAATTAATGAATAACCACATGAAAGTAAAAAGTGATGCCATGCATTTAAATCTCCTATAGTACGAGCTTTTTGTACAAACTCACTAGCTTTATTAAAATTTGAATAGTATCTTAATTGATGGTACGCGGTAAAAACGAAATTATCTAATTCGTTATAAGGAAACACATAAGCTGTATAGGTTTGAAGATTTGTGAATCCAACTTTTCCCGCTAGTTTAATAGATGGAATACGAAAATCCTCTGTCTTCCAATGTGGTGTTCTTCCTTGTTTTAAACAGTCATCTAAGAATGCTCTTGCAGCCAACCAAGCATACCCTTTACCTCGCTGGAATAAATCATAAGTATTAATTCCAATTTCCACATCAGTATCTGTTGCAAAAACCGATAAGCAACTAGTTACAACTTGTTCATGTACCATTACTACATAACCAAATCCATTTCGGATGAAATCCTGAGTTGACTCCCAAAAATCAACAATATCATCCCGTACCATTGCGAACTTTTTATCTGATAGCATGTCGATTGTAATACGTTCCACCGTTACCTCATCAGGCATATTAGGTTTAGATAACTTATTATAAGACTCCGGATCAAAAGTAAATGTTACTCGAGTGTAAGGTTTAGGAATAAACATTTGCAATTGTTCCTCGACAACCTGTTTCCATTTTGATTCGGGTAATAATTCAACCTGAAAAAAGTCATCCCCTATCTGCTGAGCCTCAGGTGCAATTACTTCTTTAATAAAAGTTGGTAGACTTGAAACAAAATTACTTGTAGGATCACCTAATAAATAAAAAATTTCTTGTTCTGCCCATACAAGTGCACATCTAGGGTTATTAGGATTATCCACATAAATATGTCCCTTATTGTAACCATGAGCTATACCATTAAGTATTGGATGGTTCTTATAATCAACGAGAAGTGGAGATATTTGTTTGAATTCATCCTTTTCTTTTACCAATTCATAAATCATATTCTTAAAAGTCCTCCCTTTTGAGAACAAGTGTGAAGTGCATGCTGCGCAATAATTGGCTGAAGTACCTGCGAGGTACCTTCAATAATTTCTAAAACCTTTGCTTCTCTAAATAAACGCTCAACAGGATATTCTCTAGAAAATCCGTTTCCACCAAACACTTGGACAGCGTCTGTGGCTACCTTCATAGCCATCTTTGAGGCAAAATATTTTGCAATGGTTGTTTCAATTACAGCATCAGTATGTCTATCCTGACGCTTTTTCCCAGCCTCTTGGCATAACGAACGAGCTGCTTTTATATTTACACTTGCTTCTGCTAAAATTGTTTGAATTGCTTCATATTCACATATATATTTATTTCCTTGTTTTCTTCTTCTTGAATAAGCTACCATTGCTTCTAGTGCTTCTTGAGCAATGGCTACTCCTGCCCATGCAATACTATATCTACCATGATCAAGAGCTGTGTTAACTACATAACTCCATCCACCCCCAATTGGTCCTAACAAATTTTCAGCTGGTACCTTTACATCTTGCAAATGAATCTCAGCTATATGCGAAGAATTACTTGCTAACAGTTTACTCATTTTATTTGTAGAAACACCCGTCATTGACCGTTCAACAATAAAGGCACTAACTTTTCCTTCACTGGACGCAAAAACCAAAAAGCAATCTGCAATGTCTGCAAAAGAAATCCATTTTTTGTGCCCATTAAGAATAAAATGATCATCAACTTGTTTATAGGAAGTTCCAACGGCTTTTGCATCAGAACCAACCTCTGGCTCAGTTAGGGCAAATGAAAATAATAGGTTCCCCGTTGCCATCTCAGGTAACCATTTTCTCTTTTGCTCTTCAGTCCCCCACCTTTTAATTGACTCCCCTACTAAAGATACATGAACTGTAAGTAATTCACGAACCGAATTACAGGCTTTACCAATGATTTCAGTAAGACGACCATAATCTAAAGAATCAAGAGAAAGTCCCCCATATTCTTTTGGTATCGTTGCACCCAATACACCATACCTTGAGAGTTCTTGTATCACATCATAGGGAAGCTCTTCATTACTTTCAAACTCACTTGCTCGAGGCCGAAGCTTCTTTTCCGCAAACTCATCAACTACTCCCAGAATCTCTTCTGCATTACTCATACTGTGAAATTCCCATTCTTCTTTTTGTTAATTAGATCAACCATATTATTAATAGTAGAAAAGTTAATAATATCAAGTTCATCATTATCTACTACTATATCAAACTCCGTTTCTATGAAATTTAACATTTGCATAGCAAAGAGCGAATTTACATAACCTTTTTCAAATATGTTGTCATCATTAGCAACAATAGTTTCCTCTGCATTAAAAATAATAAGATTTTTTTTAATGTATTGACGTATTTTTTCATGATTATCCATGTAATTACTCCTTCTGAGACCTGGGAAATCAATTAACCAATATCCCAATTAAAATCGGTCTCTATTTTTATTTTTTCTTTCTCCTGAGTCGCAGATAAAACAAGTTCTTTTTCCTCACTTGTTAACATTTGAATATCTTTTAGACTAACATTAGGATGAGTTGTTATTTCTTCTAATAGAAGGTTAAATCGCCGTCCAAATTCTACTATTGTTGATTTATCAAATAAAGATGTAGCATATTCAAAAGTGAATTCATATATATCTTTATTTTCTTCAGCAATAAGAGTTAAATCAAACTTACTTGTTAGTGTATCTGTGTTTGTTTCCGTGCTAATTTCTAATCCATCCACAACTGTATGTTTTTCATCCGAATTTTGTAATACAAACATGACATCAAATAAAGCACTTCGGCTTAAGTCTCTAGAAAGATCTAATTTTTCCACTAACTGATCAAATGGATACATCTGATGTTCGAAAGCTTCTAACGTATCGTTTTTCACTTTTTTCAAGTGATTAATAAAAGATTGATCTGGATTTATTTGATAACGTAATGCAATTGTATTTACAAACAGCCCCATTAGAGGTAATAAATCAGCATGCGGTCTACCTGCAACTGGTGATCCTATAATGACATCCTTTTGTTCTCCATGCTTGTACAGAAAAATAGTGAAAGTAGCCATAAGTAACATAAAAGGTGTCGTATCAGTTTCTAGTGCTATTTTTTTTATTTTTTGAGTAATTTCCTTGTTTACTTGGAAATTGTATTGTTCACCCTCAAAACTCTTTACTGGTGGTCGACCTCGATCGTATGGTAATTCAAGAACTGGTATATCCCCTGAGAATAATTCCTCCCAGTATTTCTTATGGATATCAAATTCTTTAGAAGATAATAATTTTTGTTCCCACACAGCATAATCTTTATATTGCAAACGATTTTCCGGCAATGTTTCCCCAGCATATAGGGCCTTAAAATCATGCATAAGGATACTTAAAGACACGCCATCTGTTATGATGTGATGAAGGTCAATTACAAGTAAATAACTATTATCTTTTAGCTCCTTTAGTCCAGCCCGCATTAACGGAACCTTAGAAAGATTAAATGGTTGCAACCATTCTTTATAATCTCCCTTTATCATTTCTAGCTCAAATGTTACCTGTTCTAATACTCTTTGTACTAATTGATCCCCCTGCCACTCAAACTGTGTTCTGAGTATTTCATGGCGTTTAATAAGCTTTTCAAAGACCAATTCTATCCTTTTCCGGTCCACCGTTCCTTTAAGAATAAAACAACTTGGTACATTGTATGTCATCTGTACCCCATCCATCTCTTGTAATAACATCATTCTTTTTTGAGTCGATGAAACCGGGTATACCTCAGATTCCGGTACTATTTCTATCTCTTGCAACCTATTTTCTTTTGAATTTTTAATAAAATGACTTAAAGTTCTTATTGTTGGATACTCAAAAAGATTTGCTAATGATAATTGCACATTAAATTCTTTCCATATTTTAGCGTTGATTACAGTAGCATGAAGGGAATGACCACCAAGTGCAAAAAAATTATCTTCCACACCAATACAAGGATTACCTATAACTTCTTTCCATATTTCAACTAGCTTTCTTTCCATATTATCGAGCGGTTTTACATAATTAGTAGTCTCTTCTATCGATGGAGAAGAATCTATGATTACATTCTTTGTATTACCTTCTATAACAGAAATAAGAAATGTTATTATTTGTTCAGCTAAATTTTGCTCGTATTCTGCAGCATGGTGAATTTTATCTGAAATATTTACTATTCCTTCTTTAGTTACTGATTTTGTTAAGTGCATTTTTATCAATGATCCACGAATTACTCCCCAATTGGCAGCTGCTGCCTTCATAGATTCAGCGATAGTTTGGAATTCCGAGTGATAATACTCACCAAGAAACGAAAGCATTTTTGAAAACTTTACTCGGCCATCTACAACTTGACCCAAATGTGAGAATAACGGAACATCATTAAAGTCTAAATATCCATCGGTCTCTTTATTCAAATCAAACTTACTTATTAGTTGCGTAGCAAAAAGGTGCATTTGTGAAAAAATATGTTTTTCATCTTTTATATGTTTTATCCAATTTGACAAATCGGTTGTAATCGATTGTATGTCTGTGATCTCATCTTCAGTAACTTTTAAAGTACTTACTTTTTGATAACCCTTATGAAAAAGTTCTGTTGAAAGTTGTGCATTTTTAACCATAAAATATGGATCGGTAATAATTAAACAGTCTTCTTCGGGCTCATATCCTACAATAACAAATGAATGAACAATATGATTTTTTAGATAATTCTCATCCCAAGGAAGCCAGTACGCATTCATGGTTACCACCACAGGAAATCCCGAGTATAATTGTTCTAATATAATTTCAAATCCTTCATCGGATGAATCTGTATCAAATATAGTACTTTTTATACCATGATATTTTTCCAAATCACTTACAAAATAACCAGACTCTGTATATAAACCATCCCCTAAATTTCCCTTATCCACAGGAGAAAAACCAAAACCCCATAATCTAGCGTACATTAAATAATGTTTACGCTTAAACCAATTAGCTAACGTAGCAATTACATCATCAATACAATTCTGTTCAGAACTCTTACAAGGCTCAACATCATATAAGATTGAAGAAGTATAATTTCCCATTTACTCACCTCTATATTTTTACCAACAGGAAAAACTATTGTAATTTGGTTATTTCTCTATACTAAGTTGACAGAGATATGTATATCTTCTTTAAAAAGCTATCAATTATTATTAATACATTTCATATGAAGAATCTTATTTCTCGAATCACTTTTTTTATTTTAATCATTCTAAAATAGGGAGGAGAATTCCCTAACTCATAGTCACCAGAATAAACACTAACATTCCAGAAAGCTAAGAGGGAAAGCTCCTTTAATCCCACAGTATAGCAAGTGTAAATTTAAACTCTTAAAAGTCGCGTTTACAATAAAAAGTAATACTAATTATTTTTCTTTTCTGCTATATAAGCCGCTAGTTGTTTAATATTTCGCTTTGTATATGCGACTAAGTCATCCGTATTAAGATTCTCGTTTTCTAAAGCAAGATCAAGCTCAATAGCTAGTAGAGAATTTCCTCCTAAGTCAAAGAAATCATCCTCTACACCGACAACTTCAATCTTCAATATACTTTTCCATATTTCAACCAAACGAGATTCTAACTCATTACTAGGAGACATCATACTCTCCTCCTCATTCTTAGGTAAAGATCTAGGTGAAGGTAAGGAATGTCGATCAACCTTTCCACTTGGTGTTAATGGTATGTTTTCAACTTCAACAAAGAAAGTAGGTATCATATAACTCGGAACTAATTTCGCAAGATGCAATTTCAAATCAGAAATGGATACAAGTGATTTTGCTACGAAATAAGCTACAAGTTTTTTCTGCCCATCTTCATCTTGAATGTCTACTATCACTGCTTCTTTAATTGCATGGTGTGAAGATAAAGCATCTAAAATTTCACCTGGCTCAATTCGATATCCTCTAATTTTTAATTGTTCATCATTTCTACCGAGGAATTCTATATTCCCATCAGGTAACCAGCGTGAAAGATCTCCTGTCCTGTACATTTTCTCCCCTTTTACAAATGGGTCTGGTAAAAACTTCTCTTCAGTTAATCTCATTTGATTTACATATCCTCTTGCAAGACCTTCTCCCGCAATATACAGCTCTCCTACCGCGCCAATAGGCTGAAGTCTCTGTTTTTGATTAAGTATATAAAGCCTTACATTCGGAATAGGCTTTCCAATAGGAATAGTATTATAGTTTTCACTTTCTTGAAGTGAAAACGTACTTGCAATAACTGTCGCCTCAGTAGGACCATACATATTTTCTATTTGAGTCGATAGTCGATGCTCTTTAAACTTATTAACCACCTCATGTGTCAAAGCTTCACCCGCAAGTAATATATACTTTACTTTATTTAAAACCTGGCTATTTTCATTATTAAGTGTATTTACGAAAGCTCTAAACATAGACGGTACAAAATTTAATAATTTCACATCATATTTATCTATAGTTCTTAAAATTGCTCTTGGGTTTCGATGTTCCCCATTGTCCATTATTACTAATTTACTACCTACTATGGTCCACCCAAACAACTCTAGAACAGATACATCAAATATATAAGGTGTCTTCAGTAAATACGTATCTGATTCATCCATAGGATATAAATGAGACATTGAAAATAAGAAATTCACAATACTACAATGTTCAATCATGACTCCTTTTGGTCTACCTGTAGAACCGGAGGTGTATAAAATATAAGCTAAGTTATTTGGTTTTCCAGTAACCTCCAGGTTGCTTGTATCACCAACGTACAAATTTTCTTGCTTTAAATCAATAATCTCTCCTACAAATGGAATTTCACCTACGTATTTAGATTCTGTAAGTACCAATTGAGGATTACAATCCTCTAAAATATGTTCCATTCGACGCTTTGGATATTCAGGATCAATTGGTACATATGCAGCTCCAGATTTTATCACAGCAAATATAGCTATAATCATTTCTACGGATCTTTCCACAACGATACCAATTCTAGTTTCCTGATCTACCCCTTTTTGTCTAAGAAAACGAGCAAGCTGATTTGCTCGATTATTGATATATGAATAAGTGTACGATACATCATTTGAAATAACTGCGATTTCTTCTGGTTTATTTTCAACCTGATCCTCAAAAAATTGATGAACTAATTTACCCTGAGTAAAATCTAATTTTGTATTATTAAGTTCATTTAACATCCTTGTGGATTCACTTTTACTTAAAACATTAACATCTTCAATTTTCGCTTCAGGATTAGCTACCATCCACTCTAGCGTATTTATAAAATGCATCATAAACCGCTCTATAGTTTGCGGATAATATAGTCCTGTCGCGTATTCCAATTCTAATCGTAGACCCTCTTCTTCCGGAAATACTTCTATACTCATATCTACCTTTGAAGCTTGGTGCTGAATTTCGTAAGATTTAAATGTAATATCTTTTATTTTTTCTGATGTTCTTCCGATATTCTGCATCACTAACATGACATCAAATACAGGATTCCGGTTAGTATGATAAGCCATGTCTAACTTATTTACTAACTCATCAAATGGGTATTCTTGATATTGAAATGCTTCTAGCGCATTTTCTTTTACTTCATTTAAGAATTGAATTATTGTCTTTTCCGCTTTAGGATGATTTCTCATAGGTAGTGTATTTACAAACATACCTATGATAGGCTCAAGATCATGATGAATTCTTCCTGCAATTGGAGAACCTACTATAATATCTTCCTGTTGTGTATACACATGCAATACTATATTTAGTGACGAAAGAAGTACCATATATAAAGTAGCTTCTCTTTCATCCGCAAAGGATTTTAATTTATTAGAAAGTTCAGGTGTTAGATGGAATACTAATCTATCACCTTCAAAAGTTTGATTTAGCCCACGTGGCTTATCGGTTGGGAACATAAGAATTGGTAACTCACCTTTAAACTTATCTACCCAATACTCTTCAATTTCTTTCAGCCCTTCATCGTGTAAACGATTGGTTTGCCAATTGGCATAATCTTTGTATTGTATTTTAATAGGCTCTAAGGCTTTGCCTGAATATAAATCTATAAACTCTTTTTCTAACTTCGCTAAAGATACTCCATCTGCTATTATGTGATGAAGATCAAATAGTAACAGATATTGATTGAATTCTAATTTCATTAAACCGACGCGCATAAGTGGAGCCCTATCTAACTGAAAAGGACGAACAAATTCCTGTATTAACTCTTCAATTGTTGATCTATCAGATTTATATAAATGTTCAATTCTAATATCTAAACTATCATGAATAAATTGAACTGGTTCACCTTTAATAAATTGGAATGAAGTTCTTAATGATTCATGACGTTCCACTAATTCTTTGACACATTGTTCTGCCTTTATAAAATCAAACTCACCTTCAATTAACATTGCACCTGGTATATTGTAGGCAGTTCCTATTCCAGCAAAGCGGTTTAATATATATAATCTTTTTTGTGAAGAAGAAGCTTGATAAAATTCTCTATCAGGTACAATCTCAATTTGAGAATAATTTTTCTTCCCTTCATATTTCTCTATATACTCCGCTAATAGCATAATTGTAGGCCTTTGAAACATTTCACGTATAGGTACATCTACACCTAAACGTTTATATATGTGAGAAACAACAGAAGTAATTTGTAAAGAATTACCTCCTAATTCAAAAAAGTTATCATTCACACCTATTTTCTCTATTCCAAGTACTACTTTCCATATCTCAGAGAGCATTTGTTCAATTTCATTACGTGGTTCAATAAATAAAGCTGTGGATTGCTCCCAAATTGGATCTGGAAGAGCTTTCCGATCTATTTTACCGTTTGATGAGATTGGAAACTGCTCAATCGGGATGATGTATGCAGGAATCATATAAAAAGGTAAATACTCCCTAAGGAATTGGCGTACCTCTTCTACTTTAGCTGAAGAATTCATAACAACATATGCACATAAAACCGGAGCATCTTCTCCCTCTTTTTTACGTGTAATTACAATAGCTTCACCTATTTCAGGATATCGTAATAGTTGCTTTTCTATTTCTCCCAATTCAATTCGTAATCCACGAATTTTGACTTGATCATCCATACGGCCTAAATATTCAAGATTTCCATCTGGTAACCAGCGAGCCAAATCTCCAGTACGATATACCTTGTCATCTATAATAGAAGAACCCTCTTTGTTGATTTGTATAGGAACAAATTTGTCCATAGTTAACTTAGGTTGATTTAAATAACCTCTTGCTAATCCTTCTCCTGAAATACACAATTCCCCAGGAATTCCAACGGGTTGTAATTGTTGATTATCACCCATAATATAAACTTTTTGATTAGCTAGAGGTCTTCCTATTGGTAATTGATTCATAAATTCTAACTCAGCGTGCTGAACATGATAACATGTAGAATCTACAGTTGTCTCTGTAGGTCCATAAGCATTTGTTAAATTTGGTCGGCAGTTTTCATTAAATAAACCAAGGAATTTCCGTGCTAATTTCGGTGGTAATTCCTCTCCAGCAATAATAAAATGTTTAAATGAATATTCTATTTCTTCATCTATAAAATTAGTTAATAATCGAAGATGCATCGGCGTTCCATCCGCGATATTTATTTGCTTTTCTTGATAAAAATTAATTAGCTTCTGCCCATCAGTTCTTGCTTCCTCAGGTACTATAAATAAACTATTTCCTAATAGAAGCGCACCAAACATGTTTTGTACTGAAGCGTCAAACTCAAAAGGTGAAACTAACCCGATCCGCATAGAAGAACTATATTTATCATATATTTCATTTTTTAACCCAAATATTAAATTTACAACACTACGATTTTCCACCATAATTCCTTTAGGATTACCTGTAGTTCCAGAGGTGAAAATAACATATGCCAAATCGTAAGGTGTACTTACTGAAGGGAAACTAACCAACTCTGTTTCAAGTAGTTCATTAAAGCTCACCATACTACAATCCTGGATTTCTCTTGTAAAATCTTCACTAATAACCTCTGGTTTTACTATACAAAGTGGAGATTTACATTCTTTTAGCATCGCCTCTATCCGTTTATACGGCAAATATATGTTAATAGGTAAATAAGCAGCCCCACTTTTTAAAATACCTAGCATTGCAATGACTGCATCAATGGATCGATCCATCATAAGACCAACAATGTGTCCTTTTCCAATTCCTTTTTTATGTAGAGAACTGGCAACCAGATCTACCTTTTCTTTTAATTGAGCATATGTTATTTCTCTTTTGTCATCAGAAACAGCAAGTTTATTTGGATTATGCATGACTTGTTCTTCAAATAACTGTATCACCGTTAAATGATGCGGGTAATCTAACTCAGTTTGATTAAATGTGATTAACTCTCTTATATCATTATCACTAACCCAATCTAAATCTATATGCGGCGTATTCGGTTGTAGTAAAGCTTGCTCTAACAAGTCTATAAAATGATGACCAAATCGCGTAACAGTAGATGTTTTGTATAGATGTTCATTAAAATACATATCACCTTCTATACACCCATTTACTTGACGAAAAGAGAATATAATCTCAGCATTGCTCTCACTTAAATAATTTAAATCTTGAATTTCCTCTAGCAAAATTGCAGTATGGAATGGATAATTACGCCCCTCTGGAAGGTAGTTACTCAAAACCGGTTGTAAACTTTCCAATGGGAAATTTTGATGTTCTAAAGCATTAACCATTACTGTACTAACTTGCTGGAGAATTTGTCTAAATGTCATATGTTCCTCAAGACCATGTCTTAAAACTAACAAAGTATTAATAAGGTTAGTATCACTGTCTTGTTTTAAAACAGGTGTACCAATGCATATATCTTGCAATCTAGTATATTTATTTAACAGCAAAGTAAGTCCAGCAGTAAGAATCATATGCAATTGAAGATCTGATCCATTTGCTAACTTTAAAATCTTCTCGGACAATTCCTCTTTTAGTTTTATGCTAACATTTGATAAATTCACCTGTTTGTTTGATGTCCGGTAATCATAAGGGAAATGGCAGTCAGCCAGTTCCCCTGATAAGTTTTCTAACCAAAATTCTCTTTCCTTTATTCGTTCATTTGCGGCAATTACTTTATCTTTATTCGCTATTCGTTCAACCATAGTTACTCACTCCTGACAATAATCAATTAAAAGTTAAAATCCCCAAAATCTACTGATACCTTAACTGGTTGCAGTTCTTGAATTTCTTGTTTAAATGAAATATCTTTTAATAAAATTTCAGGATGATCTACAATTTGTTCAAAAATCTCAACATAACGCTCACATAACTTTTGAACCGTCTCCCTAGTATATAAAGAGGTTGCATATTCCATAGTCAGTTCAATTGTATCTTCCAATTCAACCACTCTTAGCAATAAATCCATTTGCGCGCGCTTAAAGTCGTGATCATATGTCTTTAGTTCTAAACCATCGATAAACATATGATCTGCATCCATATTTTGCATAACAAATGAAACATCGAAAAGTGGGTTCCTATTATACGTTCCTTGAAGTCCTAATTGATTAACCAGGTCCTCATATTGACATTTTTGATGTTCAAAAGCTTGTAAGACTTGTTCTTTTACTTCAAATAGGAACTGAGTAAACCTTTGTTCAGCTCTTGGATAGTTCCTTATCCCTAACATGTTTACAAATACTCCTATAATATCTTGTAAATCCGCATGTGGGCGACCAGTAATTGGTGAACCAATAACAACATCCTCTTGGCCAGTATATTTACCTAGCAAAATATTATATACAGAGAGCATTAGCGTATATAATGTAGTTTCTTCTTTTGCTAATAGACGCTTAATTTTCTGGGTAACATTGGAATCAATAGTAAAGAATATTTTACTACCTTTCAGATCTATTATTTCAGGTCTTGTATAATCTGTAGGCATATTCAAGACAGGTACACCATCTTTAAACTGCTCTAACCAATACTGTTCATGTTTGAGAGCAATTTCTTTTTCTTTTTCACTCTGCTGCCATTCTGAGTAATCCTTATACTGTATTTTTAAGCTTGGTAATTTCTCTCCAGAGTAAAGCGCAAATAGATCTCTAACGAAAATATCATAGGAAACTCCATCGGTTACTATATGATGTAAATCAATAATTAAAATATGTTTTTGTTCTTCCAATCTAATTAACCCTACACGGAAATATGGAGCATTATTAAAATTAAATGGGCGAATAAACTCATTAATTATTTGTTCCACTTCAGATTCAAAGCCCTCAATTTGAGTAATATGGAAATCAGCATGATCATGAATAATTTGTACCGGTTTATCATTTTTCATTTCAATAGTAGTTCTAAATATCTCATGACGCTTAATTAATTGAGTGAACGCCTTTTCTAAACGTTCAATGTTTAATTTTCCATTCAAAAGAATAACGGAAGTATCATTATAAGCTGTACTTTCTGGATACAATCGGTGTAATACATAAAATCTCTTCTGAGCTGAAGAAAGCTGATAATGAGATTTAGGTTCAGCTGGAACAATTACATCAAATTCACTCTTATCTGCCCTTGAAATATAATTTGCTAGTTTCTCAATATTTGATAGAGTAAAGAGTTCTTTAATAGGAACTTCAACATTAAACTCTTTATGAATTTTTGAAACAATAGTAATAGCCTTAAGTGAATCTCCACCTAGTTCCAGAAGATCATCATGAACACCAACTTCTGAAACTTTAAATATATTTCTCCAAATTTTTGAAAGCTTTTCTTCTACCTCATTACGAGGTGCTACATATTCAGTCAAGAGTTGTGGTCTAGAATGGTATAACGTAGAATCTAATTCTTCTTCCTTCTCATCATTGAAAGAATTTAATAACACCCATTGATCAATACGCGCTTGCAGTTCCCCTGGAGAATGAATCAGTACTTCCCCTTGTTTCCATGACAGTGCTATATTAAAGGCCTGAACTCCTTCTTCAGGTGTCATAGATAATTCATGTACACTTGCACCTATCTGCATATCTTTTTCTTCATCTTCCCAGTATTTCCAATCACTCCAATTCACACTTATCCAAGGCATGTTGGAATAACGATTTATATATTGTGCAAAAACATCCATGTATATATTTGAAGCAGCATATGATACATAACCTAATCCACCTAAGACCGCTGAAATTGAAGACATTAGAACACAAAAATCTAAATCTTTATTTCGTAAGCACTCTTCTAAATTGATAAGACCATAAATTTTTGCAGAAAATTGTTCCTCACAGTCCTCTTTTTCAAGTTCTTGAATCAAATTAAAAGTCTTTCCACCAAGAATACCTGCACCATGAATTACACCATTAATCTTTCCAAATTTTTGTTCTGCCTTATGAATTGCTTCGTATAGTTGTGATTGATCTGTAACATCAGCAGCAAGTACAGAAACTTTAGATCCCGTTTCTTCTATCTCTAAAACTTTACGAATTCTGTCCGAATACATCGTATTTTCCTTCAAATGCATATCCCACTCATCACGATTTGGCAAACCAGTACGTGTAAGAAGAACTAAGTTGGCTTGTACAGTTTGAGCTAAATGTTTCGCAAGAATTGTACCAATACCTCCGAGTCCTCCTGTAATAAGGTAAACACCATTTTTTCGTAAAGGCAATTTCTCTTTAGCTGGCTGTTCTAGTTGTATAGGCTCATAAGTTTGAACAAATCTTTTATTTCCTCGATAAGCAATCATTTTATCATTCGTATTTGAAAGACATTCTTCTACTAATTGATTTATTAGCCTACTCTTCAATTCTTTGTTTAGAGGTAAAACAACATCAACACTTGAACAAGAAAGATAAGAATACTCTTGCGGAACAACTAATGACGTTCCAAGTACAGTTGATTTTTCTGGAATTAATTCTTCATCACCAAACACTTGTTGAACACCATTTGTAATGATTCGAATTGAGATTGAATCAGAGATATTCTTGTCTCCTAGTGCCTGAGTTAAGTAAAAAATTGAATAGAATCCTAAGTTTTGTTTACAATTTACATATTCAATTGAGGCTTGTCTTTCCTCATCCGTAATTCCCCACATATGAACTATTCTTGTAGGTAAACCACATATTTCTTGTACTTCATCCAATAACTTAACGTAATCTGTACGTTCTTCAGGATTTATAATGAAGCGATCGTTATTCTCCTTATTAAAACCAAAGCCAGGTTCTACTATAACTACTCTCTGCCCTTTATTTAATAAGTCCTTAACTAGTTCATTACCTAATCCTTCTTGATCTACAAAAACAATCCATGTCTCATTCACATCATGATTTGGTTCAAACAATGTAGAACTTTTCCATTGTGGCGTATAGAACCATTCAGAAATGTTGTTATTCTTACTAATTTTAGATTGCTTACTATTAAGCTTTTGACCTAAATCATACGGATTACCTTGTAATTTATAAGATATTTTATTGAAAGAATACATTGGTAATGGGATACGTCTTCTCTTCTCATCTTTATAAAATTGTTCCCAATCTATAGAAATACCTGTTACCCACATTCGAGTGATGTGACTAAATAAGAAATACATATCTGATACATCTTGTTGAACGGATCGAACCGTATTAAATATTCTTTCATTACCATTTTCATAATCTAAAAGGCGACTAGTAAGCCTACTAAGATCATTTCCAGGACCAATCTCGATGAATAGACTTGTATTGTCCCTATTCAACTCTTGAATTCCATCAGAGAATCGAACAGTTCCACGCATGTGTTTTACCCAATAAACTGGGTTTGTTGCTTCTTCAGGTCGTATCCAAGTACCAGTCAAGTTTGACAAATAAGGTATTTTAGGTTTTCTGAGTGTTAATGTACTAACATAGGAAGCATACTCGTCCAGAATTGAATCCAGTTCGTGTGAATGTGCTGCTCCTTCTATTGTTACTCGCATACACATTAAACGCTTTTTCTTTAATTCATTTTCAAAATCTACAATTGCTTCTTCTGTCCCAGAAACTATACAAGCTGGACCATTAACTACCGCTAAAGAAATGGTATGTTGATATTCTTTTTCAAAAGAATTAATCAAATGAATTAATTCCTCTTCTGGAAGTGGAACGCTAAGCATTACTCCTGCAGGAAGACTACTCATTAGCTGACCTCTTTTTACAACCAATTTAAGCGCATCTTCCAAAGTAAATACTTCTGCTAAACAAGCAGCCACATATTCACCAAATGAATATCCAATCATTGCTTCAGGTTTAATTCCCCAACCCATTAATAGTTTCGCAACTGAGTATTCAAACGCGAAAAGAATTGGTTGACTAAATTCCATTCTTTTCAATTTTTCCGTCGCCTCATCAATACTGAAAGTAGTTGGGTATAACACTTCTTTCATGTTTACATTCGTAACAAATTGTAGGATTGCAAAGCATTCATCCATAGCTTCACGGAAAATTGCCTCTTGTTCGTATAATTCTAACCCCATGTTTACATATTGCGATCCGTTCCCAGAAAACAAGAAGTTAATTTTAGGATGTTCCTCTTTTACATTTGCATATTGTACTCTTCTTCCTTCTGGCTGGTTTAATTGTTCAATTCCCTCTTGGGTACTGGAACAAACTACAGCTCTCCTATGCTTGAATTCCTTACGTCCAATTTGCAATGTATAACTAGCGTCTGCCAAATTCACATGAGGATTCTGTTCAAGGTGATTCCCTAAATTCAAAGTCATACGATCCAAAGCATCTTTCGATTTTGCCGAAATCATTAACATCTGGTATGGTCTACTATTTGATGTTGCTTCAAGCTTTGGTGCCTCCTCCAAAATAATATGTGCATTTGTACCACCAATACCAAATGAACTAACACCTGCACGTAATGGTTTATTATCCTTTTTCCACTCATTTAATTGTTGATTTACATAAAAAGGTGTCTTTTCAAATCCAATTTGCGTGTTTGGTTTTGTAAAATTCACACTTGGCGGAAGAACCTGATCTTTCATCGCAAAGACCGTTTTAATTAGACCAGCAACACCGGATGCTGCATTTAGATGGCCTACATTTGCTTTAACAGATCCAATTGGTACAGATTGTTTTTCATTAGAGTTAAACACTTCACTAAGCGCCTTGATCTCAATGGTATCTCCTAGTTTAGTAGCAGTTCCGTGTGTTTCAATATAGGAAATGGACTTAGGTTCTACATTTGCTTCATGTTGCGCCATTTTAATAACTTCTACTTGGCCCTCTACACTAGGTGCAGTGTAACCAATTTTCCGATTCCCATCATTATTAATCGCCGTTCCTTTTATTACTGCATGTATAGTATCTCCATCATTTATAGCTTCCTGTAAAGGCTTCAGGACAACAATCCCAACTCCGTCTCCAAAAAGCATTCCATTTGCATTTTCATCAAAAGGACGACAATGACCATCTGAAGAAAACAGCATTCCTTCTTGGTAGGTATAACCTGCTTTTTCAGGTTGAGTTAATGTAATTCCCCCAGCTATAGCAATATCACAATGCCCCTGTAATAATGCTTGGCATGCATTATGAATAGCCACCAATGATGTTGAACATCCCGTAAAGAGATTCATACTTGGTCCTTTAAGGTTAAATTTGTAAGAAATTTGAGTACTAAGCGAGTCTTTGTCGTTAAGTAATGAAATTAAAAATTGCCCAGCTGGTTCATTTGCCTCTGAAAGAGTAGATAACACTTGCCAATATAAGTTAGGAGATGCCCCACTATATACACCAATTAGGCCCGGGTATGTCTCGATATTATATCCAGCATGTTCAAGGGCAGACCACGCACATTCATGAAATACTCGTAGTTGCGGATCCATTAACGATGCATCTTGAGGTGTATAATCAAAGAATGGAGCATCAAAATTATCAGTTCCCTCTAAATACCCTTTCGCTTTAACATAATTAGGGCTTTTTACTTCCATAGGATTTACACCAGATTCAATTAACTCTTCATCTGTAAAAAATTGAATAGACTCTGTACCAGACTTTATATTATTCCAGAATTCATTTACATTCTGTGCTCCAGGAAAACGTCCATCTATTCCTATAATTGCAATATCGTTATCTTCTTTCGTTTTTCGATTAAATCGTTTTGTATGTTTAACTTGATTCTTTTGTTTATCTCCACTTAAGTATTTCGCTAAAGAACGAATACTTGGATACTCAAACATAACTCCAATTGAAATATGTTTTTCTAATCTATTAATTAATCTCTCATGAATTTGAATTATATGAAGTGAAGTTGCACCAAGATCAAAGAAATTTTCATTTACATTTACAGTATCAACACTGTAAAAATCTTTCCAAATCCCTATAATTATTTCCTCTACTTCATCTTGATTTCTGAACTTATCTCCCGTTTTCGTTTGAGTTTCCAATTCAGAAATTCGTTTGCGAGAATTCAAATTGATCCATTGATCAAAACGTTTATTTAAATCTCCTGAAGAAATAATTACCTGATTTAAACCACTTAAACCAAGCACACATTGGAATGTTTTTTGTCCTTCCTCAGATGTCATTTCAAGTGCTTCTATACTTTGAGCATTGAATATTTTATTAACCTGTTCAGTTCCCGTGTACTGCCAATCTCCCCAGTTAATACTAGTCCATCGATTATTAGATGTACTACTCACTTTGTCTGAAAAACTATCTAAGTAAAGGTTTGCTGCTGAATAGGCTACAAATCCTAATCCACCCAAAATAGGTGAAAGTGATGAAACAAGATAACAAAAATCAAGATCATAATTACCAAATAACTTATCAAGAACTAGCACACCATGTACTTTAGGAAGAAATTGCTCTTCACATTCAATCCTACTTATCTTTTCCATTGGACACTGAGCTGATTTAACACGTAAGACACCTGCTGCATGAATTACCCCATTTATGTGTCCAAAATTATCCTCAACCTGATGAATCACGTTTCTCATCTGCTCTTCATCAGCTACATCTGCAACAGCTGTCATTACTTTTGCTCCCAATGACTCCAACTTCTGAATATGGTTAATACGTTGACATAATTGTTCATTTTCAATCTGTGATTGAAGAATTTGATCCCATTCTTCACGATCAGGAAGAGCTGTTCTACTAACTAATATTAGTTTAGCCTTTACTGTACGCGCCAAATATTCTGCTAATTTAAGGCCTACTCCTCCCATTCCACCAGTAATTAAATAAACCCCTTCCGATCGAATATTCTGTATTTTTGAAGCTGATTCATTTTCATTTATTACTAGCATTTCACTTACTTTTTCATCAGGTATAGGCTCATAAATTCGAATGTAACGAGTATTATTTCGAATTGCTATTACAGTGTCAATAATGTCCGTTTGAATCTCAGAATATAAGTTTGATATTAATGCTTCTTCATTATCAGACAACATAAAATCTACACTACGGCATCTAATATTTGGATACTCTTGCGGAAATACTTTTATAGGAGCCAAAAGAGTAGATTTTTCTGCAATAATAGACTCGTTTCCTACTACCTTTTGCATATTATTCGTCATAACATTTATATTGATAGGATAAAGTAAATTAAATTTACTAATTGTCTTTGCAAGTGATATTAATGAATAGAATCCAGTATCTAAGGTCTCGATACCTAAATCCTTATTATCGACATTCCATAGATGAACAATCTCCTCTGGTAAACATTCTTGTTTTTGTAGCTCATTAAATAACTGATAATAATCTTCTTGTTCAGTAGGGCATATTGTAAATTCATTTAAACTAATCTTTTTATATGAAGGACCCACACCGACTGTTATAACACGATGTCCATCTCTTTCAAGTTTTTCTTTAAGAGCTAAGCCTATATGCTCATTGTCTAAAAATAACAACCAACTTTTAGTAGATCCTTTAGTTACATCTACAATTTCTTTTTCCATCCACCCTGGAGTATAGAACCACTCAGCTATATTAGAACGTTTCTTTATCGATGTTTCTTCACTATTAGTTATATTTTGCTGTTCAGCTGGATCTATCCAATATCGTTTTTTCTCAAAAGGATAAGTTGGTAAGGCAATACGTAATCTATATTCCTCTTCATATAGTTTACTCCAATTAATTTCTACCCCTAGCTCCCATGCTTGTCCCAATACCTCTAACAAGTCGTTCCGTAAAATAATCTGATTATTATTAATTTCAGAATTTAATAACTCTCCAATATGTACAATCACAAAATTAGGATCTACATCCTTAACTTGTGTTAGAAGTTCTACTTTTTCTCCATGCGACCATTCTGTCTGTAACTCTATATAGTTCTCAACTAATGGATTCAGGACATCTTCTGGCTTAAGAGATTTATTATAAATATCTGAAACCATTCCAGCTAAGCCTGTACCAATAATGTTAGAAGGACGTACATCACATTCAATTAATACATCAATAATCGATTGCAAGCAGACGAAGAAGGTTAAATCTTCAACCAAGCTATCATCTGTTCCTTTAAAGAATGCTTCTTTCAATGCTTTTCCAGTATACATTTGGGCATCAGTCATATTACGCTCAAATACTTTTAAGAATAATGGTTCCTTTTGGTATAGTTCTTTTACATTCTCAATAATTGATGAGTATTCGCTAGGTAACACAAATACCAAATCTGGATTTTCTTGCGTTTTTACGTGAAAATCTTTAACTGTTTTTAAATTGTCTATGGCGCTATCTATATCCTTACATAAGACCGCTCTTCTATACGGAAATGATCGACGGCCAGTTTGCAATGTGTATGCTACATCTGCTAATTCAACATCTTTATTAGATTCCAGATATTCAACCATATTTACTGTAGCATTATTTAAAGCTTCTTTTGATCTAGCAGAAAGAACCATTAACTTTTTCTCTCTAGTAGAAGCAGAACTTTTAACTTTAGGCGCTTCTTCTAATACAATATGAACGTTAGTTCCACCATATCCGAAAGCACTCACACCTGCTCGAAGAAGATCATTATCTTCACTTTGCCAATTCACCAAATCAGTATTAATATAAAATGGGCTATCTATAAAATCAATTTTCGAGTTAGGGCGCTTCACATTTAAAGTTGGCGGGAGTTGTTTATGTTTCATAGATAAAACTGTCTTTATTAGTCCCGTCACACCTGCAGCTGTATCTAAATGACCTACATTACTCTTAACAGAACCAATTGCACAAAAAGATTTCTTGTCCACATCTTGAAACGCTCTCTTTAGAGCCTCTACTTCGATAGAATCCCCTAATGGCGTTGCCGTCCCATGCGTTTCTATATAACTAATTGTAGAAGGATCAACTTCAGCAAAACTATGTGCTGCTTGAATTACTTCAGCCTGTCCCTCAACACTCGGAGCAGTATAGCCTACTTTTCGAACACCATCATTATTTGCTGCTGATCCCTTAATTACACCATAGATTGTATCCCCATCAGCAATTGCATCTTCTAATCTCTTTAGTATTACCATACCTACACCATCACTAAAAACTGCACCCTGAGCTTCTGCATCAAAAGTACGTACTTTGCCATCAGGTGAACTTGTCATTCCTTCATGATATTTATAACCATTCTTTTTAGGATACGTTATAGATACTCCACCTGCAGCTGCAATAGAGCATTCTCCAGTTAACAATGATCTACATGCAAGATGAATGCTCAAAAGAGAGGTAGAGCAAGCTGTATACAATGTAAAACTCGGTCCCTTAAGTCCCAACTTATAGGATGTAAGCGTTGAAATTGCATCTTTATAGGAAAGAGTACCCGCCTCTGAAAACTCAACCACACTATCACTGTTTAATAATGGCGTGTGCTTCATCCAATTAAAATTAGTAGATGCTCCTACGTATAACCCTATTAATCCTTCATAATTAAATGGATTATAGCCTGCCATCTCTAATGCTTCCCATGTTGTTTCCTGTAACATACGGATTTGAGGATCCATTATTTTCGCTTCTCTAGGTGTATAAGCAAAAAAGGATTCATCAAAATATTCTACTTCCTCCAAATACCCTTTTGCTTTCACAAAATTAGGATGTTGTAAAACATCTAAATTAACACCTTCTTTAATTAACTCATCTTCAGTAAATGTAGAAATTGAATCAACACCATTTTTTAGGTTATCCCAGAATTGGTTTATTTCATTTGCACCTGGAAATTTACCTGCCATTCCAATAATCGCTATTTCCAAACCAGTTTTACTATCATCTTGATGCTTCATTTTCACTTTCCTCCTATTTTGTTTAATTCGTATTTTCTATGCTTTACATACTCTTAGCTACAATATTTAGTGCTAATACTCCTATTTCATAAACTTAAGCAAAAGAAAAAACACATGAAATTACCCATAAAGTAGCTAAAGTAATTTACATACCTGACAGAAAACAAAAAATTTCAATTACGATTTCTATTCCTGGATTTCAATGATATTTTAAGCACACATTTTTATTCTAAAAGCCTAATACTTTGGTAATAATTCTGTTAATATTACACTTTATGTAGTTAGTAACATATTCACAAGAAGTTTTCTTTAAGAAATTAATTTGTAGAGTAATAATTTTGTAGGGGTTTTATGTTATGAAATTAAGCATACTTTTTCCAATATCATATAGAAAAAAACAAAAAAGTGACATACAGTGAATATTGAGAAATAAAATTCATTTATTCCATATCTAACCAAAATAGAACGAATTTTCAATTTTAAATTAGATTTTCTTGCATTTATAATTGCATTCTCTATAAATCATCTATGGTGAGCTTTTAATCATTAAACATAAATGAAGTTATATACGAAATTTTTTAGTTTAGATGAGGATCTATAAGTGAATTCATTCAAACGTTTTAAGAAAATATTGAGGATGAACATGAACATTGCTAGTGGAGCGCTTACTACCGAAGGCAAACTTATTTCTAGGATCGCTGACTTACAATTTTGCTTTGTACGACTCCTAAGACAGATCAAATAATTTCATATTCTACAGTACTGTTTATCTTTCCGTTCATGTTGTTGATTTTCCGTTATGTTTTGATATGCACATACAATATTTTCATCTTATATCCATTACTATTGTCCTGCAGACACTTTATATTATCTTCAAACCCACTATTTCACTAAACTGTAAAATTAAAACCACTAAATTTCCGAATAAACTGAAAACTCATGAGAAATTGACAAGAAATCTCAATAAGATCTTTTCAATATATCTTAACTTCAATCTCATGGAATCAGGACTCAAAAATGATGCTATACAGGGGAATATTCTACTAAATAGAATTACTAAATGAGATAACTAGAGAGAACTCAGATGTTAAAGAGAATGCTTTGGATTTTGTTGAAGAAATAGCACAAAATGCAGAACAAGGACAGCTGTAAAACCCTCTCTTCTCAGACAAGCAAAAGCGGCTTTAACTGATATTAACTTAATGGTTGCTCATGACTCCCAAGTCGTAGCTAAAATTGGCCAATTCATTAATATAATGATTGGATTTATTTTATAATTTTCGTTATTTAAATTCTTTTTTATTGCTAAGAATTTAAATAACGTTTCTAGTACAAACATATATAATTTTAAAAGCATCCATGGTTGGTGCTTTTTGCTTTGCTATGAAATAAGTATCCAATTTAAAATATCACTTTTGGGAAAATTCAACTACAACAGTAAAACTAATTTTACATTTTTTATAATTTGTAAAACCCGTCATTAAAGAACCAAATAAAATTCCAGTGATATTAGGTATGTTTGCTTAACATTACTAGGTTCTATGAGTTTAACATTTTGTATGTTTTGTAAAACCTATTTTTCTTTCTAATCTTTAAATACACATCAAAAGGTATATCTTTTGATATATCATGGAATAAAAGTGATGTGGTGCTAACCCATATAAAAAGCACCCGCTATGTGTCCTTTAACCTACATACTCTTCAATTTTATTAAAGATACCATTTATAGCAAGTACTACGCATGCAGATGCTACAATTGCAGAAATGAGTTTAACAAAAAACAAGTTTACAGTCATATAAACACCCCCTGCTTTAATAATTAGCAGGAAACATTACGTAAATCTTAAAAACTCATTATATTAATGTTATTTTTTATTTATCTTTGTTACAAGGATAAAAACACACATTATAGAGCGTTTTTTTGCAAGTGGAAGAAATGGACAGGGATTAGTGTGAGTACCTTACAACGAAAAAAGAAGAAACGATTAGCAGAGAAAGAAAAAAGAAATAATGTGTTAAGGAGATTATCTTTTCTTTTTTGTACAACTTATCATTAAATCTCTCAGAATTCCCAAGAGGGAAAATTGTATTTTAAGAAGGATTGTGGCTTAAAAATAAAGTTGAACTGTATTTAAAAAGGGCATCAAATTATCCAAGAGAGTCTAATGGTATGTATTAAAAATTAGGAGTCACATTACCAAAAGTGAAAAATTGTACTTTTGGTGACGTGACTCCTATTATTAATTTGATACTCTTAATGAAGCTTAATTGGGGGTCCTGCGTCAACGGTTAAAAAGGGCATGTCCATGGTCATTCCTGCAAAAAACTCTTTTTTTCCTCTAAATTCATTAAATTGCCAACTATAAATCCAAACTAGGTAACGACGACTTGGCTCCATATTTATATATATCGGCGCAATAGGAATCGATCCCAATCCAAATGCTGGAGAAGAAGCATTTGCAATTTTCCCCTTACCTGTATCACCTATTAGTATTTGATTCAAGTTTCCACTAAAGTTCCAAAGTGTTGCCTCTTGTTCATGGATTAGTTTTTCACCGTTACCCAAAAATACATTCACCCCCACCCCTCCTGTAGTAAATACAAATTCCTGGTCTGAACTTGATGCAAACCAGCTCCATTCGTAAAATCCCTGTGGTGTAATTGCTGCTAATAAAGAATCAGGTGAAGTAATGTAAAAACCTAAAGCAGCTACAGACCACCCCTGGGTAGAAAACGTAAGCATTTTACCAGTATACTTACTGCCAAACGTCATTCCGTTGCCAATTGAATGAGTTTTATCATATGGGGGACCAATTATTCTACTTCCTGAATTTACAGTGATATTTAAATCATATATTGGTGGATTTAGTAAAACATTTAGTTTATTTAAACGTAAATTTTGCAAGTTAAAATCCTCATAAATAGTAGCATCATCGAAGCTATTGGAATGTTGTTTGAAAGAGTTAGAATCTGTATTTGGAATTGATAGGTCTTTTAACTGATGCTCGAAATTAGCCTTTAAATGTTTATCAAAGAGTAAACTATGCGAATTCTGTTCCTCATGACTAGGTAACGTTCGATCTAATATAAAAACACTTCTTTCCTTTTTTAACTTCTCATATATTAAATTTTCAACTTTTCTTTCTTGTTCAGACATTGAGTATCCCTCCTAGATTTTTTTATGTATATCCAATTGTTTTATCTCTTATATCCTCAGTGTGCAATTTTAAGACGATTATTTTTTATTTTGTATACAATCCCCGCCATTAAATCGCTCAAAATACATAATAGAGAAAAAGCGGTTTTGAATAGATTTTATGGTTGGTAATTAATACTTGTAGAGAACTAAAAAATAAGAAATGTATTTTGCGTTTTATACCTTCTTTCATATTCTCAAAAATGCTCTTCGCATCCAAAAATCATTTTCATGTATATCCTTCTTTAATTTTTTTAGACCTTTAACAATCTGAAGGATTGTACTGAACTTTGGTCTGTATTTTATATCATTACAAAACTTAGAGATAAGTAGCTGTACTTAGCTTTGACGCTCTTTTTACTTGAAGTCGTACAATTCCATTCCAATCAATCCAACCCGTACACTTTCATTGCCTCATTCACATCTTCCCCTATGTCTTCCTCTTTTAAACTTAGGGGTAGCATCAGGATTTTGTGGATTTACAACGTTAAGGTAAAAATCCTTGTATCAATAGGGTTTACTCTATTGGGCCTAAATCACTTTTGCATCAAATAAGGTTTGCAAATGTCTCATATGAATTTTCTCAAAATACTTATCATTTTTAACACTATAACCAGCTTAGTAACCAAGGGACTTCGTCACTTGATTCACATTCCTTAATTGTTATAGCAATTCCTTTTAATATACACTGACAACATGCAGATTGTTTCGGAAAAGGATTTTCGTTTTGAATTCTGTATACTGCTCTATTTTGTTTAAATAAGGAAGGATTATTTGGCTTTTTATCAGGTTACGCTAATATTGTCTGCTACAAGAAGTAGACCTTAATATATAAAGAAAGGGGGGATATTCATGAAAGAACAAAAAGTCAAAGGTTCCCCTATTCAACGAGAAGAAGCAAAGAAAACTAAGCCAGAACAATCGGAAGAACTGAGTTGTGAAACTTTGGAATTCAATGGAGAAGTGTATATTTGTTGTTGTGATGGAAATGGCCATTGCGAATGTGGCGGACTCGCGTAATTTGAATAGAGAAAGGGCCGATAGACGGTTCTTTTTGTTGGTAAGAGTATGTTAACGTTCAATCCTTTTCATCATTTTCCATTTTTCACGTTCAGCACGTATAAATTCATGTGCTTGTTCCATATTTGAAGCCCGGCAAAAATCTATTCCTTTTTGGGCCACCCATAAAGGAATAGATTTTTTAGTCGTGCAATGTTATAAAGCCTCAAACATGTATAACCCCGTACTTATTTTAAGTTGCAGTTAAAATAAAGTCATTTAAATCTAAGAGTTATTCCATACCAAGAATTTTATAAGTTGTTCCAATATCATTTACGTCAAGTTCTATCTATGGATGTGAAATAGGAACTTTCGTTTGTTTTTTGATGTTTACTTTTCTTAAGTTGATGATTATGCCTTTTTATTGGCACTGCTTAATCTTTAATAATTAAAGCTATCTTATTTATAAACAGAAAATTTTAGAATTTAAAACATTAAATCGTAAGCGCAGGAATTGGCACTTGTGTTGTATAGAAATTACTTTGCAAACCACATTCGTTTACACTCTGTACGCCGATAGTAATCGTACGGTTGACATACTGTGGAATTGGTAATGCGATAACATCATAGAGTATCTTTCCTTCTTGTACTTTTTGTGCTCCATAAAGTCCTGTTGCACCCTATTTTGGTAGGTCTTTTGGTGAAACTTGACCATCAGCCCACCAAACTGTATATAGGCCTGAGTTTACAGGTCTCATAAATTTTATTTTTAGCATCGTACGACGGAAAAAATCAATACCTAGGATTTCTACTTCGAACGGTGGAGGGACAGGTAGATTCTCAGGATGATACAAAGCGCGTACTATATTACTTCCAGGACCCAGTCGTCCAAAATAAGACAGCCGCGCAAGATACGAGTGAACCACAACATACTCAGTCGATGGGAGTGGGGCATTGAAGACAAATTCAGTAGGTAAATTATCTACAGGGAAATCCATTACTTTACTCCATAGAGATGAATGTTTTATGTCTTGAACGAGGCGACCAGCTCCCTTACCAAACAATGATATATTGGCTTGCTATATTAGCTAGATGTGGATTTGAAATAAAGTTACGATTTTTATAAAAAAATTGCGATGTTACTGAAATCTTTTCTTTTCAAAATTGATTCATCTGAGCCTTCTCAGTGTCTTTTATAATATTATAATTTTCTTGTAAGGCTGCACTTTCACCAAGTTCTTCTAAACATGCTTGCATTAAGTCCCTCCAACCCATATTTTCAAATTTAAATAGGATTAACGCTGCATGTTGGTTGTATCAGAATGAAAATTTAGAAATTACAATCAGGAATGTTAAAAATGTATGGTTCTTAGTAAAGTGGAGAAGATAATTTCGAATAAAAATATAAGGAGGAAACACAACCCTATGTCTAATCGTAGTGAAGACTTCATTTCTCAACAGGTGATGGTTACCCCGGCTATTCAACTCCACGGGCCGTATAACTGGGTACAACGTCCAGGGGAATCTGGATTTTTAACAGGCCAAAAGCATGTCTGGTCTGTCGGCCCGTTTGTTGCAAGTACAACTTGGACCGCTATGGTCATGGCCCATCCTTGGCAACAATACTCTGTTCAAGGCTTAGAAGTACAAAATCTCCAAACTGGATACTCAATAAACGCAGGGCCCAGTCTAACCTTCGTTGTTTTCAACTTTTCCAATGGCATTTCAGGCTACAGGTATTACATTAGCCTAATCGGACAACAGACATTAAAATCGGAGGAGGATGTGTCCAGCCCTCCAGTAGGAGTCCAGAGAAGGGTATTTGCTATCCATGATGTGACGGGATATATTAAAGAGGTTGTCACCGGTCCTGTGTCCTCACCAATGCCGGTCTTGCAGACCGAGCCAGGCTGGTCCATAACAGAAATCAATATCCCCACAGACATAGACGAGACTGAAATAGATAGTTTTGAAGGCTTAATCAAACTGATGGAGAGTTACCGTGTCCAGGTCGTAGATAATAAGGTTAACTTGCTACCTATAACATAGTGTAGAAGGAATATTTTTGTGAATGAAATTTCACTGTATTACCATGATTTAAATTTACAAATACATCACTTACAAGTGCACTTATAAGTACGCTTGTAAGTGATTATGTACAAAGTGGTACCTTTCGGGATAGTTGTAGTTGATCTTTTGTCTTGATTTATAGTGTAAAAAATCCTAAGTAGGAGGTAAAAACAGTGAATTAGAAGTTTTTATAGAGAAGAAGCTAGAGAAGCGAGATCAGTTATTGCTTGAAAACATTAGAGCTATACAGGAACAAAAACGGAAAGGTTTTTTCGTTTTGTTTAAAAACTAATTAATTGATTATGTGAATAAAAAGTCCCTTCGTAAATCTGAAGGGACTTTTTCTAGTTTTTCACATGAATTGACGCTGATAAGTGAGTTTATCTATTTTTTTAAAGGTATAGAAAATATTATTGAGTTGATATAGTCCATTTTGTTCCTTCATATTGCTGATCTGATAACATGATAGCGCCAGTATTTCCGTCTATATCAAGGAATTTGTTATTACTAGAATTTTTTAGAGTTACAATATTACCTTGTCTATTCATTTTCCAATATATACTGTTGCTTATACAACGTGACAAAGAAACAATATCAGTATTTGGGTTTATACTTAAAAAATGATTGAAGAAATTTTGAGTTCTACCACGATTTTGAAGGGTTACAAAATTATCAGATTCATCCATTTTCCAATTGACTCCACTTCCTGGGCGTCGTGATAAAATAACTTTACCATTGCTGCCATCTATATCAAGATAAAATCCACCGTAGGCGTTATTTCGAAGTTGTATTATAGGATCAATTCTTTGATTGTTATAAAGATTATTTGAAGAATGGTTTAGATATGGATTGTATATGTCATACGGATAATGTTTTATATTATAAAGATTATACAATTATATCATCCTTTCTTTTAAAAATAGTCATTTGTCTTTTGATTTATAGTTATGATATGTACCTGGTTTTGAATTGTGTAGATAAGTACCTATATAAAAAGCTTTAAATTTAGAGTAATGATGATTATTATTTTTTTATTTTGTATGTGTACACAAAAAATAAAATTGTTATTTAAGAAGAAGGTCTGAATTGGGATTTTACACCATAGATTCATTTTTATGCTATATAATAAAAGAAAAAATATTTCGATATTTCACTAAGAAAAGGTCTGTATGCAGGAGTAGTTAATCAAATGTTAGGGTTACCCAGTGGTGAAGTTTTTTAGTTCCTTGGACTGAGGAATGGGAAGTATAATTTTCAAAATAGTAAAACTAATTTAAAAACAAATTGGAGAAGACATTTTGGCAATACACCATATTGGAAGTACTTCTATTCCACACTTGAGTGCAAAACCTATTATTGATATTACGATTGAATTAAAGAGTTTTGAAAATGGTGTGAAATGTATTGCTAAGTTAGAACATCTAAATTATAAGTATAGAAAAGATGTATTGCCTGAAAGGTATTATTTTAATAAGGGATAGCCGAGAATACAACAAATTCATATGTATTAAAAGGGTAATAAATATTTAATTGAACAATTGTGTTTTAGAAATTACTTGAAAAATAATAAAACTTCTCGGATTGAGTATGAACAGTTAAAAATTCAACTTTCGCAGGCTAATCCCAATCAATGATAAACATAAATATGCAGATAGTAAAACAAACTTTGTTAAATCTATATTGGCTAAAATAAATAATTAAAAAAGGAAGCTATGTGTAACTATTCGCCTTCCAAGATTAAACAACTTTAATATTCTAAAAAAATCGTAAAGCGAAAGAAAAGCTAACCTTTTAGACATCTTTATTAACCATCTATCAACGTACAGATAAATGGTCACTTTATTTTTAAGAATATAATTAAACGACTTTATTATCTTTATACAGTGTGAATGAACCAACTACCAGTCCATCTTGCCCATACCGTTAGTAAAACGTGAAAATACATCCCTATATCATTAACAAAAAAAGGCGAGAAATAATCTCGCCTTGATCTAACTCATTCAAAAAATGTAATTAGCCTATACTTTCAATAATCCATCCATCAATTTCTTTAATACCTTCAAAATCTCCTAAAAAATCAAATCCAATAAAATCTTTTATATCACCGATTGAGTTAGGTAGTCCAGAAGAGTCTCCAGTTGCTGCAACCTTAAATATTGTTTTCCCTTTTCCATCCCATAACTTCAGCTTCTTCCGAATCATTTTTTTTAGCCGCACCGGTAAGGTCTGCACCGACAGTAAATCCCTTATCATAGCGATATACTTCATTTTTATCTCTGTCGTAAATTGCATAAGTCATAAAGCCTTAAAGTAGAATTTCAACTTTTTGCTTATCAGACATATCATTTAGCATGTTCTAAAAGATGTGTGTTTCCGAAAAATGATAAAAGAAGAACCTTTTGGGGTTCTTCTTGATAAACGTGGCCTATTCTGCTAATCGTTTCTGCAGGTCTTCAGGTTGACCATATTTTAACCAATCATATATGCGAAATAGTCTTCTAATACCAATTCCTTCTTGTGATTTTTTATCTGTTATAAGATTTGATTTTTCTTTTAGAAAATCTTTTAGCTCATCACAATTCAATTTTTCTTTTCCTAACAATGGAATTTCATTAACTGCTACTTTAAGATCTGGGTAACCTTTAAGAACCTCCTTTATATTCTTAAATTGCCAATCCCAAGGTGATTTTTTTAGTTTTAATTTTTGTTTATTTGTTAAGAAGTCTTCATAACACATTTCCATTTTATTTTTTATTTTTAAATCTATTAATTCAATTTTTACACTACTTTCCATTACATATCTAAATAAGGGTACATATTGATTAGAGCGGAGAATTTGAGGTAAAGCAAGCTCTACTATTGAATTATAGTCATACTTAGGCTCATCTGATAATAGTTCGTAAAATAGCTCATTATCTGACATACCTCCATATCCGTGTTCACTTAAATCTCTAGTTGTAGAAACCTCGAGGTTAGATTGCATTTGTTCAGCTATACTTTTTACTCCTACACCAATTACAAATTCAACATCTTCAGCATCATCGCGCTCTCCATCTACTACATAAATTTTTTCTTCAGGATCATTTGTTTTAACCAATTCATAAATTTGAGATTTCATCTGTCTCATTACTTTCATGCTAAATTTTCTTTTGTTATGAGCTAGTGCATTATAAACCTTTTCATAATTATTTGTTTTAATTTTAGTGATAGGAATTGTAATTTTACCAATTGTTAGTGATGAATTATTGTCAAAAGAATCTTCTTCTTTACCAGCTCGCTCAACAAATATAAGTCGATCTTTGAGCTTATCGATATTGTCTTGATCTAAACAGTAAGTAATAGATTTTAATATTTGTTGGATGTTATTATCTGATAGGGAGTATCCAAGAAATACAACAGGATGCTCAATAAATACTGTAAGAAGTTTAGCCGCTAAATATGCATTTCTTTTATTGTACCCTTTATAATCTGAAGTCGTTAATATTAATGAGTCCGGAACAGAGCTACAGCCGTGAATTTTATATATTTCATTAATCTCTAAAGGATGTGAGAATAAAAGCTCCTTTTGGCCAATGTATATTTGCATTTCATGTTCTTGAAAAATTTGTTCTAATAAGACATCCCAATTTGTTGTAATTATGCCATCAATTACAACATTTTTTAGAGCTGTAATTTCTTTATCATTTTGTTCATTTAAACCATATGTATACTCTTTATCATTTAAGTATTTTGCAATTTCCACTTTTAATGGACTATGCTTACTGCTAATTTGATCTTTAAATTTTTTTCTACTATTTTCATATTTTTGTTCTTTCCACCAAATAGGGTGAAAGTCATTTGCCATTAATTCGGCTACTTCAGCCCAATCCTTATTTGCCGTAGAAGAGTAGTATTCAAATTCATAAGGCATTAGACTAGAAAATTTCTTCATTAAGCCTTCCCAATTTTCCAGATTTAAATATCTTTTGGAAAATCCAGAACCAATAAATAAAAATGGAGAGGTATTTATTTTTTTTAAGTGTTCAATTAAATTGCTTTCTATATCTGTCATGTTTTCAACCCGCCTACCCTCTTTAGAATCTTAATATTATTATATCATTACTGAGTTTTTTATTTTATTTGAATGAAAGTTCATTTTGTTTCCATCCTTAAGTTGCTGGACCCTATGATTAAAAAACTAAAAATTAAGCTATTTATACTAGTTTACTTAACTTTTTTGAATTAAAATTAATATATAAATAAGGAGGATGAAGATGGATTCAGTGTTAGCATTTTTTAAAATTTACGGTCCTATTATCTCTGTTTTTCTAACTATAACGGGTCTTGGTGCAGGTTTATATTATTTTATAAAGAATAAAAAATATAAGAAGCTAGAATACGTAATTTCTAGTAAGACAGCACTTTTTAATCAATTACATAGCAAGATTAAAATATTTTTTGAGGAACAGGAAATCAAAGAAAATGCCTATTTATCTATTTTAAGTATTGAAAGTATTGGAAATGAACCAATTAAGGAAGATGAATTCGAAAAAGGGAAGCCTTTGGAGATCAAATTTGTAAAAGAAGATGGTATGCCATCAAGGGTATTTGATGTTGAAATATATCAATCTAAACCTGAGGAATTTAATATTGAATTCGAATATACAGATAGAGAAGGAACATTATATATAAAACCAATACTTTTTAATCCAAAAGATTATGTAAAATTAAAGATTATATCCACTAAATTCGAACGAATAACTATCTCTGGTAGAATTATAGGGGGAAGTGTTGTAAATGGGGAAAAGAGACAAAAACGGAAGGAATATCGACGTACAATGGTTCCACTTATATCGTCACTCATATTCTCTCTCTTCTCGGCAATAGGTATGACTTTTATAAAGTCCAATAATTTACTCGGTTGGACAACACCGTATAATATTATTGTAATTATGGGACTAATTGTTCTTACGACATACCTCATTATATTTAGAATGAAATATGTGAAGTGATTCAACTTTAAGCGTTACAAAAAAGCTGAAGAAATTGTCTCAGCTTTTTTGTTTTGTATTTCTGTAAATTTACTACTGTAATCTCTCAGTTGAGAGTTAATTTAGATTCGAAATGTATCAAGTACATTATCTTTTTCTTCTTTATTAATTCCAATGTATCTTAGTGTAATTTGTGGTGTACTATGATTCAATATTTCTTGCAACATAGCAATATCTCTTGTTTGCTTGTAAAACCAATATCCTAATGTTTTATGCATGGTATGGGTACCTAAAGATTCGACTCCGGCAAAATCTACGGCTTTTTGTAACTGTCGATAGGCTTGAATTTTACTAATGGATTTATCACCTTTTCGAGAAGGAAATAACCAAGGGCCTTTTAGACTTTCAGCTTATGGAAGTACTTCCTCAAAAATGGACGTAATATTTATGATACGCTCCTTTTTTGTCTTTCCTTCTTATACTTTAAATTCTTTTCGTTTTTTACGCTTCAGTTTTAAAATTTCACTCGTTTCCATTTTATGTGAACCACTTACACGTAACCCCGTATTAATACCAATTAGAAATAAAATGTAATCACGATCTAAACAATGACGTTTAAGAGATCATTTCATATCTTCGAGCTGTTCTTCGCTTCGTATTGGTTTTACATCAATTAAATGTTGCTTTTTATCCATCTGTTTCTCAACCCCTTTATTTTCAATGATTTAAATATATACTTTTTTCTGTTTTTATAATGTCAATGAAATTAGATGGAAGACAATGTTTAAGGGGAAGTGAAAGTAAACTTTTGGTGAAATAAAAAAGAACCCGCTGGAGTTCAGGTTCTTTCAGAAGTGATGATGTTTTCTCGGCTTTGGAAAGTGAGAAAATACCCAAATATAATACATCGAAATTTAGAGAATTTCAATACTTAAATTGAGTTTGAAAGCTTAAATTTAAAAGACTGTTGATAAATTGAATATATACTTCTTCAATCCAAATTAATTGTTGAACCTGCTAATACTTGTGGACGTAACTTATTAACCCTTTTCAGATAGAAAACATGCATATTTATTATTAAAAGAATTGGTATAAAGAAGATGCCTAGTAATGCTATGATGTTAATATAATTTAGATATTTCAATATCGCAATTATCATTAACATAACAATAAAAACAAGAATATTACTACCAATTACAAAAATACTACCCTTCTTAGAAATGTTCCTAATAAAAATAGAGTATCTATTCTTTTTTAACTCATAGTATATCTTAATATCCTTCTCTTTTACTGATTTTAAATCACGATATATCACTACCCCGTGACATCCCTCATCTTCTTTACCGTTCCTACTTAACACCACCTGAGATTTACTGATAACCCTCAATATTCTCCATTCTTTATCCCCGTAATTAACAAACATTTTAGATGCAATAGGATTAAACTTTTCAAATGAATTAATTATTATATAAACATATAAAGATATAAGGAGGGACATTATACTAATTAGTAAAAAAAATAATTTCGTACCATTCTCATCTCCAAACTCATTATATAAAGGAAATGCCATGGAAATACTTCCAAAACCAAAACTTATTAAAATATTAGCTAAGAAGATTTGCAGTCTTTGAAAATTAGTTAAAAACTTCTTTTCGATATCTGTAATATTAAAATTATTAATCATAAAATATATAATTGGTATTAAGAATGGAATAAACCCCATTTTCGTTACTATATTTAATAATTCTGTTAAATCATCCAACTAACTCCACACCCTTTTCTCAAACAATTTAAATTTTAATTTATTAAAATAACTAATTCTTATAATAACTACATTTTCTCATCCCCTTTATAAGCGATACTTTAATTTGCTCATTCTAATTCAATTATACATTAATTACCACAAGAATTTTATTACACAATCCTGTTTGTAAAGGTATATCTTTACAAACAGAAAGGAATTATGTTCAAACCATTAGAATGTCAAGTTTATAAAGGTGATTAAGTTTTTTTATGAATACCTTTATAAACCTTCTTCTTTAATTAACTCCAAAGTTGTATTCAAAATCTTTTCTTTCGTTGCTATGTTTTCATTTTCTCTCAACTTATCTCCCCCACCTAGAATCCATAAATTAAACAATGTTTTAAATGTCGTTTAACTTCAAGGTATCACCTTCAATTTTTAAAATCAATTTAATCCTTTCCACATTTCCCTATATTTTATATTTTTTATGATTCATTTAATACAAAAAGCATGAAAATGCTAAACTGGTCACGCTTTTTGCATTTGTACTGTTATACACCAGCTCCTACTTTATATTTATATTCCACACATAAAATAAATTTCTAAAAATAATTTAAAACTATCTATCAAAAACTTTTCAACTATATATCAGATTTTATTACTATAAAAACGTATAATTGTATATTCATATTTTCAATAGTGCGTTCCCAACCCTATTGAGAAGGAATCTGTTCCATACCACTAAGTAGCTATCTTTCCAGAAAAAGAACCTGTTCTCAATGGAAAACAAGTTCTTCTTTTCTCAAAATAGATAGAGTATGCTACAACAGTATAGGTTCTTTAATTAATGGTAAATACTCTATACTCATAGCATAATTTAATAACAAATTGATATACTCTTGATTTGGCTCTAAACAATGTATGTTCTTCAAATATCCTTGCGTGTATAAACAAGATGGTATAGCTACTGATAGCTCTTCTACAGATTCTAATAAAGGCATTATGAGCTCTAAAGCTTTCTGTTCATCAGTAGTTAGATTCGTATTAAAAAACTTCTCTATATACTTCTCTTGTTTCATTAACAGGATATCGTATCCAAAAGCTTGTAAACTATTAATAAATTGATCCCATTTAAGCTGATTTGGATTACAGATATGCATGGTTTTATTTACTGTATTGGCCTTATAAGATAATTCAGTAATAGCTAAACTTCCATAGTCTACAGGCGTTAAATCTACATACGTATTGACGTCAGGAGCTATGCTAGATAGGCATATCCCTTTTAATAATCTATAAAATGCGTTTTCATTAATATTGTATTGAAATTTACCTGTTTTAGAGTTACCCACTAAATTCCCCACACGGTATATTGTGGCACGAACTCCTTTTTCCATTGCTTCTCTGACCATTTTCTCGCCTTGAAACTTACTTTCTAGGTACAGATTATCTAAATTTTGCCCTCTATCAAAATTAGACTCAAAGAATTCAAATTCTTTTGGATCGCTTTCAGCCTGACCTACTACACTTAAAGTCGATATATAATGAAAACGTGCATTTGTGTTCTTAGCTAATTCCAATAAGTATTTTGTAGACTGAACATTTACCTTTTGAAAATGCTCACGTTCTCCATAGTGTCTAACTTCTCCACCACAATGTATGATTGACTCTACCTTATTCTTTAAATGGTCCAATTGCTTTGAATCTAGACCTAGATTCATCTGAGATAAATCTCCTTCAATTAACTCTACTCTCACCTTCAACTTTTGGAGAATTTCTTTACCGAAATAAAACTCCATTCTTTCTTTTAACTTTGCACCAATTACTTGATCCTCATTTTTTCTTACTAAACAGTAAATAGTCGTAGATGGTAACTGTAATAATCGTTCTAAAATATGTGCTCCTAAATATCCCGTTGCCCCTGTAAGGAAAACTACTTTTGGATAATTCACCATATCTAACTCACATTCTTCTAATTTAGTTGTTTCATAAACAGGAGTCGTTTTCGTTTCATTTTCCATACATGCTACATTCATATTTTTCTCTTTCTTGAACGACATATCTTCCATCTCTTCAATATGAGAGGCTAATTTTTCTATTGTTCTATACTTAAAGAAATCTTGAATTTTCAAGTTAGGGTATAACGGTTTTAATTTGACTAATGCCGGCATAACTTTTAAAGAATGTCCACCCAAATTAAAGAAATCATCTTTTAACCCTATAGATTTTACGTTTAGAACTTCAGACCATACCTTTGCAATGTTTTTTTGTACTTTAGTTTGAGGTTTAAGTTTACACTCATCTTTTTGCTCATGATCAAACTCTATTTTTGACAGCTTTTCAAAATCAATTTTACCGTTCGCCGTTATTGGTATTTCTATCACATGAGAGTAATATTTAGGGACCATATATTCTGGCAATACATTTGATAAATGTAAAGCTAACTTATTTTTCTCCATCCCTATACCGTCCACTGTTTTATAATAAGCTTGCAGTAACATTCCATCTTCCGTTTGTGTTACTACAGCCTGACTGATTCCCTCAAGTTGTAACATTGCATCTTCTATTTCACCTAATTCAATTCTGTGCCCTCTAATTTTAACCTGCCTATCTTTTCTCCCCATAAATTCTATATTTCCATTTGGTAACCACCTTGCTAAATCACCAGTTCGGTATAATCTTTTACTATTGTCTTCTGAAAATGGGTTTGAAATAAATGCCTGTTTTGTTTTCTCTTCCTGCTTCCAATACCCTTGGGCCAATCCTAAACTTTCAATATATAATTCACCCATGCCCCCTACCGGACAATGTTGCATATATGAATTCAATATATGAACCTTTGTATTAGAAATAGGAATACCAATTGGTATACTTCCTAAAAGATTATTGTCGCCTTCTAAAACTGGTATGAAATAATACATTGCTGAAACGGTTGCTTCAGTAGGGCCATACTCATTTACCAGCTGTACTTGGTTTTTAAAAGTATTTTGCCAACTTCTAATAGCATTTGTTGATGCAGCTTCCCCTCCCATTATTATAAATCTTAAAGAACTTATTTTTTCGCTATCCAGTTTCGTTAATGAAGTCGATAATTCATTAAAAAATACTGTAGGTAAGTCGGAAATAGTTGCTTGCGTTTCTTGAATTGCTTGTGCATATGCGACAGTTGAATAACGTTGTTCATCACTTAATAAATATAGTTCTGCCCCATTTAACAAGGTTGAAAAAATTTCCGATACAGAAGAATCAAAACTATGGGAATAAAACTGTGTTACTTTATCATTTGGGGAAATCTGAAATACTTCATTTCTCCATTCAACTAAATTTAATACTCCTTTATGCGTTAATAATGTACCTTTTGGTTTTCCTGTTGATCCTGAAGTATAAATTACATATGCCAAGTCATCTGGTTTATTTAAAGTTTTCACATCATCATTTATAGTCGTACGATATATATCCTCTATTATTGAAACCTTATAATCACTTAAATTCAAATGACTTTTGTATTTGTTACTCGTAATAATTCTACATGCCTCACTGTCACGAACTATATAATTTATTCTATCCTCAGGGTATTTTACATCGATTGGTATATAGGCAGCACCGGCTTTTAATATTCCAAGCATAGAAACGATACTATTCATACTTTTATCTAAAAATATGGCTACCTTACCACCTCTTTTTATACCTTTTCCGAGTAAATGTTGAGCTACTTGATTAGAGCTCATATTTAATTGTCTATATGTTAAAGATTCCGTTGCAGTCGCTACAGCAATCCGATTGGATTGTCTATCTACTTGCATATAGAATTGCTCCTGTATATTTTGAAAATAAGGGTATGGTCTTTCTGTATGATTTACCTTTTTATATAAAGATTCTTCTTCCTGTGATAGGAATGAAAGATTTTCATATGCTACTGTTCGTTGATGAATAAAGGCGTCCAGTATAGCAAGTAAATTTTGAGTAAACCTATTAATTGACTCTTCCTTGAAAAGATTAATATCATACTCAAATGAAATCCCTACATAATCCAATCCTTCTTCAACAGCTAAAGAAATGTCAAATTTACTAATATCTTGTTTATTAGGTAACAACTGAAGCTTATACGCATCATGTTGCTGCAGAATATCTTTCTGATAACTAAACATAGTAGAAAAGATCGGGTTATTTCCAAAGCTTCTATCAGGATTTATTTGTTCAATTACTTTATCAAATGGGTACGATTGGTTTTGGAATGAATTCAAACACTTCTCTCTCACTACTTGTAATAGCTGTGTTAAATTTTTCACATCATTCAATTGTGTTCTAACCGCTAAGGTATTTACAAAAAATCCTTGTATTTTTTCAAATTCTTGATGATTCCTTCCAACAACCGGTGTACCTACAATAATATCTTTTTGATCCGTTAGATAATGTAACAATTGAATATACGCTGCTAAAAGTAGCATATACATAGAAACATTCTCTTGTTCACATACTTGTTTCAAAGACTCTTTCATTTCATTATCTAACTTCATTTCAAATACTGTACCCTTATTTGTACTTTGACGATTCCTACTAAAATCTAAAGGAAGATTTAGTATAGGAAGAGGTGCTGCAAGTTCGGCCATCCAATAAGATTTTTCCGTATCCCACCGACCTAAATTTAACTGCTCCTGTTCCCACTCAGCATAATCTACATATCGATTAGAGATAATTGGTAACTCAGGATTTCTACGTTTTGCAAAGGCACTATATACCTTCATTAATTCATCTAATAAATTCCTTACACTCCACTCATCTGTAATAATGTGATGTAAATTGATATATAAATAAGACTTTTTCTTATCCAGATTAAAAATTCTAATCCTAAAAAGAGGGCCATTTTCTAAATCAAATGGTGTATGATCCGTTTGATTTATTGTTGTGCGTATATATTCTTGTTGTTCTTTTTTAGTCATGTGTTCAATCTCATCGTGAATTAAATCAATCGCTATTGAGTTTAAGATGACTTGTCTAGGCTCCCCATTTCTTTCAATAAACACTGTTCGTAGCATCTCGTGTCGTTCAACTAAAAATCTTATGGTGTCTTGTAAGATATCTTTTTTCAAGCTCGGTTCAATATATATGTGTAGTGGTGTATCATATACTCTATTAATGGCGTTATACTTATTTAAAAACCAGATTCTTTTTTGAGCACTTGATAACTGATAACTTTCCTTATCTGCAACTTTTAATACTTGCATCTCCTGTTCTGAACTATCTTGATTTACTATCATTAATTTATCGATGTAAGCTGATAGACTAGCAATCGTTGTATGCTCAAAAATATCTCTAATTTCAATTTTTAGATGAAACTCTTTTTGAATTTGATTTAACACTTGCACAGCAATTAATGAATGTCCCCCAAGTTTAAAAAAGTCATCATCTCTGCCGATTCTATATTTCCCTAAATTTAAAATCTCTGTCCATGTTTTTGCCAATCTTTTTTCTGTTTCACTTATCGGTGGAACATATTGCTTCTGCATGTTTGCAAGTAAAGATGGGATTTGTAATTCTAATTTTTTTCTATCTAGTTTCCCGCTTGGCGATACAGGAAAACTTTCAAGGTGAAATACATAATTTGGCATCATAAAATCTGGTAAACTTTCACTTAAGAATGTTTTTAATGCCTCTTGTTTTAGTTCTGTATTGTCTTTTGATAAATAAAAGCTAACGATTTTGTCGTTTTGATACGTGAATACTACAGCATCTCTCACTTCTGGATGTTTAAATAATGTTCCTTCAATTTCATCCAGCTCAATTCGATACCCACGTATTTTTACTTGATTATCTTTCCTTCCGATAAATTCTAAATTTCCATTCGGTAAAAGACGTACTAAATCTCCAGTACGATACATCTTTTTATCGTGATTATAGGATTTATCAAAAGAAATAAACGCCTCTTTTGTTTTTTCCTGTTGATTTAAATATCCGTTGGCAACTCCATCACCGCCAATAAATAACTCACCTACTACACCTGACGGACATAATGTATTGAACGGACTAACCACGAAAACTTCACTATTAGCAATTGGTTTACCTATTGGGATATTAGAGATTTCTTTTTGTATCTCACTATTTACTTCATACATCGTTGCACATACAGTAGTTTCAGTAGGACCATATGCATTAAGAACTGGAATCTTTAACCCTAATTTACTTTGCCATTTACGAACTGATTCAGCAGGTAAAGTTTCCCCTCCTACAAATACACGTTTTACAGAATTTAATTTAAGTAACATTTCTTTTGGCATATCAGCTATTAATTTAAAAAACGCAGTTGGTAAAACCACATTTGTAATACCATTCTTTTGAATTACATTTATAAATTCCTCTGCTGAACGTTTTTCGATTTCAGAAATTAAATGCATTCTTCCTCCACATAGCAAAATCGGAAATATTTCCATAATGGAGGCGTCAAAAATGATCGTTGCAAATTGTAAAAACACATCTTCTTTTCCTAAATGAAATGTATTGATTACTGAATATGATAAATTAACTACGCCTTTATGTGGTACAACGACTCCTTTTGGCAAACCTGTTGAACCTGACGTGTAGATAATATAAGCTGCATCTTCTATGGTATGTGTAGACGCAATATTTTCTATAGAATTAGCGTAATGAAAATCTTCTAGATAAATTGTATGAATCGCAAACCTTTCAACCAATCCCCTGTATTCTTTCTTCGTAATAATCATTTGACTTTCGCTATCTTTTAAGATGTATTCTATTCTTTTTTCAGGAAACTTTGGATCAATTGGTACATAAACTCCACCTGATTTTAAGATGCCTAGAATCCATACAATGGTATCAATCTCTCTCTCCATTGTAATACTTACACGTTGTCCCTTTTTCAAATCATTTTCACGTAAATAATTCGCTATTTGATTTGACCTTTGCTGTAATTCATAATAGGTAATGGATTTATCCCCCATTGAAATCGCTATTTGATTTGGTGATTTTAATGATTGTAGATCGATTAATTGATCTAGTGTTTTTGAATGAGGATATGTAAGAGCATTTGAGTTCATTTCTTTGTATAGACGATGATCTTTCTCTACAAGTAAATCCAATGAATGGATAGGTTCGTTCACATTCTTCATTAGTTTTTGTAACAAATATATATATCTTTCGACTAAATCACTAATACTCTCTGGTTTATATAATGCTGAGTTAAAGTCAACCTCAATTTTATTCTCTGTTTCCCCTTCATATCGCATTATTCTCCAAGTCATATTAAAAGGATTTACTCTTTTACAATCTGTTAAAACTGTTGACTCAATATCAGGAATTTTTAATTCCGGTATCTTCATCGTATTAAATGCTGTGGAATATACCATATTATGATTTGTATTTGTATTTAGATTTAAATCTTTTACTATATGTGAGTATGGATTATGTTTATACGTAATAGCTAGATGAATAGATTTATTCACTTTATTAAGTATTCCCTTAAATGTTTCTCCCTTTTCTATTGTTATACGTATAGGTACTGTATTAACAAAATAGCCAAAAGTATTTCGTTCTTCTGTATGTGGTCTAGTATTAATTGGAATACCAACAATTATCTCTTTAGCATTTGTCATTTGATGAAGCAAGGTACAATAAGTACTTAACATTACTCGATAAATACTTATATTATTTTTTTTAGCAAAACATTGTATTTGATAAAATAAATCCGAATTAATATTCTTACTTATATTTTTATCTGTATATCTTTTTTCATTCATTTTATTAAAATCAATAGGAAACTCTGTAGGAGTTAATTCACCTTGTAAATAATCTTTCCAATACGATGATCCATCTTTATATATTGCACTATCAATAAAACCCTCCTCATACTCTACGAGGTTCTTATAAGGAGATTCAAATTCTACATTCGTCTTCCCTTGAAGTAATTCACCATACGTATTGGATAATTGTCGGATGAAAACTCCTAAACTCCATCCATCGTAAATAATGTGATGAAACATTAAATGTAAAACAAATGTATCTTCACTGAATTTAATAATGTGGAATTTAAACAAAGGCCCCTCTTCTAAACTAAATTTCTCATTCACTATAGATTCTAAGAAATTTTTTAAAATAGATTTTTGTTCTGTGTTTTTAAAAGCAGTTAAATCTTTAATTGGTATATCAAATTCTACATTCTTTTGAATTAATTGCTTTATTTTTTCATCCCTCTTCTTAAATATTGTACGTAGCGCCGGATGTGATTGCACTATCGTAGTAAGCGCTTTCTTTAAAACCTCTATTTGAAGATTTCCTTTTAACTTTATTATAATCGGTTCATTGTTCATTCCTTTTTCTATTTCCATTTGATGAGCTATCCATAATGCTTCTTGGCCTACTGTTACATCCAATTCTTCTACAATTTCATATTTCTTTTGTATTTCTTTCATATGAATTTCTCCTTTTATAAATATTTAAAAACGGATAATATTTACAGTTACAACTATATGTACACATTCTGCAATTTGTAAATCTATATTTTCCGACTAAATTCAACATTTATTTCGCTTATTGCATAGTTATTAAAATTATGAATAAAACTCATATTTATACTGTATCAATTCATACTTTTATTCAATTTAAGCATAAAAAACCATTTCACTAATAATTCTAATTTCTTTTTATACAGCAATCTTACATATTTTATTAAAGGAAATAGTCTAATTTATACTCCGAAAATAAATTCAAGAATATTCCAACTGGTCACTATATATACTTCTTATAACATAAGCTGCAAAGGAGGAGTCCGTACATAATGGAATATAGATTATTAGGTAACACGGGGTTAATAGTTTCAGAAATAGGATTCGGTTCTTGGGCAATTGGTGGAGATGAATGGGGAGCAGTAAAAGATAATGAATCACTTGATGCAATTGAAAAAGCAATTGACCTAGGGGTCAATTTTATTGACACTGCTGATGTTTATGGATTAGGTCATAGTGAAACGCTAGTTGCAAAAACCATAAATAATCGCAGGCAGGATATAATTCTTTCTACAAAAGGTGGATTAATTGGTCATCATTATGACCCAAATCAACCAGCCGTTTATGGAGATCCTCAAAAGATCATTGATGCGTTTGAGGCTAGTTTACTACGGCTTAAAACGGATTATATAGATGTGTACTTTTGTCATATTTGGTGGGATAAACCGGAAGAAACTGAAGCCTTTCTACAAGCTTTCCAAACCTTAAAAAAATCTGGCAAAGTGAGAGCTGTTGGCGTTTCTACTAATGATTTAGATTATATAAAACATTTTAATCAGAATAATGATTTAGATGTCGTACAATTCGATTATAGTATTTTGAATAAAGAACCTGAAAAAGACATCCTTCCTTATATTGAAAAACATAATTTAGGTGCTGTGATAAGAGGTCCACTTAAGATGGGAATTTTAACTGGGAAATTTAATCATGAAACTCAATTTCCAGACGATGATTTAAGAAAAGATTGGCCAAAAGAAAAGTGGTTTAAAGATAGCTTAAATACAGTAGAGAAATTACGTTCACTTGTACGTTCAAATCGAAGTTTAGCGCAAGTTGCTTTACGTTATGTTTTAAGTCACCCAGCCGTTTCAGTTGCTATTCCTGGTGCAAAAAATTCTACCCAGGTTGAAGAAAACTCTTCACACTTAACTCGTCCATTATTATTAGACAATGAAATTGAATTCATTAAAAAACTTTGATCGAATAATTATTATTCCATAAAAAAATTATGCTGATTTTTCTACCAAATCCATACTACTACTTCTTCCCAACTAGAACATATCTTTAGCACTTCCACCCTATTTTTTATCTTTCCCCAACAATTTCTACAGTTTATAAGGTAGTTGAACCCTTTTATTCAACTACCTTATAATACGTTTTACATTATATTAAAATATCTACTACATTAGTTAAATACATGCTAGGGCATCATGCAAACCAAATAAACAATTAATTCAGAAATATTTTTAGAAACTTCATTATCTCACAATTAATTTTTTTGAAATAAATCAAAAAATTTTTCTTTACTTTAAATTCTATAATTCATATAATCTTCTATGGAATTACATTTTTTTCTAAATAGCTCCTCATTTCTAAGTATTCAAAAGGGCAATTACAAATTATTACACTCTTATGTTTAACCAAGTAAAATAAAAATCCAGTTTTTCACAAGGAGAAGTGACTGCATGCAAGATATTTTAAAATTATTTCCGAGCGTTGACGGAAATGAAGAAAAACAACAACTTTTATTAGAATCTATGCAGAAAATAATTAAAAATCTTGACCGATTAAAAAATGAAGAGCGAGCTACTTTAGGTAAATGTGAGGAAAAATCAGAAGGATACTACAATGGCTTAATTCACCAAAGTCATATTCCACTAGCTGGCGTCACTATGTCTGAGGTTATAGAAGAGCTAAACCAATTTATGAATGGCCATCCTTATCCAAATAAATACTACTTATCGAACGCCGTACCACTACCAAGTATTCCGTCATTATTGGGTCAACTAACCATGGCTCTTTTAAATGGTAATGGTGTTTGGGATGTCTATGGCCCAGGGGCAGCAGAAGCAGAAGTAAAAGTTGTATCCATGCTTTCAAAACTGATTGGTTATAATCCGCATAATAGCGGCGGTTATACAACATGGGGTGGACAAGGTTGTGTATTTTCGAGCTTACGCTTAGCAATTTCTAAACAATTCCCATTAGCAAAAGAATATGGTGCTCCACAAAATGTATATTGCTTTGCTTCTGAAAATGCACACTATAGTTTATTAAAATCAGCTGAAGCAACTGGCATTGGATCAAATCACTTAATTAAAGTGAAAACTGATCCTTATTCAAATTCTATGGATATAGATGATTTAGAGGCAAAGATGATACAAGTTATTAATAATGGTGGTATCCCCCTTTATATTCTAGCTACTATGGGGTCAACAGATACTTTTACCATTGATGATATAAAAAAAATAAAAGAGAGCGCTGAAGCAATACAAAAAAAATATAAATTAAAACCTATTTATATCCATGCGGATTCTGCAATGGGTGGATTCTATAGTTTCTTTAATAATTATAATTTCGCAGAAAATCCACTTTCATTTGAGCCTAACTTAAAAAATGCCTTACTATACGTACAAGATAAAATGCAATACATGGCACTTGCTGATAGTGTATGTTTTGATTTTCATAAATTAGGACAAACACCTTATGCTTCAAGTATTTTAATCGTAAAAAATCATACTGATTTACAACTGATGGACATTGAACAAGATGACACACCTTATCTTGGTAATAGGTCATATGGAAGTTATCATACAGGCTATACCTTAGAATGTTCACGATCTGGTAGTGCTATTCCAATGTATATCAATCTATTAGCCTTTGGAATTGAAGGATATCAAAAAATATTAGCAAATTATATTCGTGTAAATCTATTATTTAGAGAGAAGTTGCGCAAGGCCCTCCCTCAAGTCGCAATCACAAATGATTTTACATATGGACCAATTACAACTTTTCGGTTCTATATGAATGGAGATGGCCAAGAAAATTGGGAAAAAGAACGAATAGGCCTTGCAACAAAGGAAGAAATTGAGGATACAAACCGATTAAATATAGAACTATTTAATTATCTAGGAAAAAATCGTGATCAAATATTTTTAGGCGATACAACTCGTTCATGTGTAGTAGACGCAATAAACAGTTGTGATAGAAATCCGATTTCTACATTAAAATTCTTTTCTATCTCCCCATATACAACTGTTGAATGTTTAGATGAGATCGTAGCATTTCTTTATGAACATATTTCGATTGCTACTAAACAGATTCATTCATATGTTTCATAACCATTTTTGTTAGCGCTTTAATAGTTAAACTTAACTAAATGAAATAAAATTTTTAATCCTTTTAATTACTATTAACTATATCAGGAAAGAGGAAAAACATATGAATATAGAGCTACTTGATACACACCACGTGAAAGATGCAGCACATTTACTTGCACATTCTTTTGTGAATAATGAACCTCTTGTAAGCAGTTTACAAATTCCTTTTGCTCCTTTTCACAAAATGTGCGAAGAAATGATGAAACAAGCTGTATCTCAAGCTATGTCATTTGTAGCAATAGAAAATTTTCAAATTGTTGGAGTTCTTTTAACAAAAAAAGTAACCCAGCCACTAATAGATACAGAGAAAGCGATTGAACTATGCCCGCAAATGGAACCTATTTTTCAACTTTTAGATACATTAGAGACAGAATCTATTGAGTTTTCTCATTTAGATAAAGAAAAATTGGTCTATCTAGATATGGGCGCTTGTCATCCAGATTGGATGGGAAGTGGTATAGTCACTACCCTTCTTTCTCATGCCATTCAAGAAATAAGTAAAAGAGATTATGATTTTATTGCTGCTTGTACAAATAAAATTTCTCAAAAAATCCTTAAAAAACTGTATACGACCTTTGAAATGAATGAAATAGTGTATAGTAAATTTCTTTATAAGGAAGCATATCCATTTGCTAATACAACAACTTCCTTAGCAGCCCAATTACTTTATATACCTCAATCTCAATTTGTCATCGAGGCCATATAAATTTGTGAAGAAGACTAGCTGTACTTGAGTGCAGCTATTTTTTATACAGAATAAGTTAGTAAAAGATATTCAAGTTAACATAAGTGTCACCTTTCACAATTTTACCAAATCATTAAAGGAATCTCCTTTCCCCTATCGAATTATTGTAGAGGAAAGGAGAGGAATACATGGAAATTCTAGGTTTAGATCCTCGCGCATTAGCGACTTTAGGTGCACTTGAATACACCAATCGTCGCAATAAATTAATTGAAGACTCGGAGAATAATATATACGAGTGTAAAGAAATAAAAAAAATACTTCAATCACTCCCTAAAGAGAAACAGATTGAAGTTCTTGAGAATCAAGCTCACTTTGAAGCAGTGGCAAAGATGATTGAACAAAACAATTTAATTCTTTTAGAACAAATGAAAGCTCTACAGCTAATTCAAAAATAAGAAACTTAAGATTAATTAATTCTACATACGCTTCCATAAATAATGTATCTTTATCTATACCATTAGCCTCTGTTTTTACAGAGGCTTTTGTTATGCGTTGATTCATAATTTGAATTTGAATGGGTTCTTTCACTTGTACGAGTATATCTTCTAATAAACCTGGAGTAGACTCTAATTCTTACTTTTCCATTTTCTCTGTTACAGCACTGATAAGTTCTATAGTACTTTTGCACCTGGTGTTACCCTTCAGGTAGCACCAGGTTAAGATCCTTGTTTTGTTGTAATAAGAAGTAAGCCATTTAGCCTTTATCTTTGCTGCGTATGAAGTATGAGCTGCTCCTATTCCGTCTACTTATAAAGAGGCCTGTGTAATATCTTATCCGTATGTTAAGATTATTATCCTGTAATGGGCGAACCATTATCACAACGAATGTTGAATCTATTTCAGATTGTACTTCCCATTCAAGGCATGTGCGGTATCTTTTTTTAAAAGGGGACTAATCTTTATCAATCTTTTATTAAAGACAAGTGTATGTTCAAAATTGCTATGCTCTCCAGTCCTAAGAATCCTAGGCCGATGTTATATACGTTCAAAACCTTTAACTAAAACGGTTTACCTGGAAATGAGTGTGTTGCTCTCATTACTCCCTGACCGGTATTATAAACATAGAATGTCCAGTACTTATTCGGGTCCCTTAAATCATCGAACCAACGGGCAGATGTAACACCCGCGGGAACCCACTGGTGAATAACGGTCGGCTCGTTTTCACTCAGTCCACGATCAACCCAAGAACCTTCGCCAGGAGCTAATCCTGAAGGTGCTGGTCTTTTCCCTCCCCTGAAAAACAACTCAAGTATATTGAAATCTCCCTGTTGATTTCCCGGTTGCGCACTAAAACTAAGAGCGCCACCTCCCCGGACAACTAGTGGATAGCTTTGTCTAATGGAAGTTTCCTCCCCCACATATTGCCCAGGTTGTGGCGCATCTTGATAACCAGCTTGATAGCCGTCTCGATAACCAGCCTGGTATAAATCTGAATTAGGACCAGTTGTACGATTCGTTATACCATCGTCATAAGTATAAGGTGGATAATACGGGTTATACGGATAATACACAGATAATCACTCCTCAATTTTAATGTATTTTTCACGGTATTATATTTTGCTGTCTATGTATTAGATGATTGTCTATTCAAAATTGGGGAATTGCCTAACAAAAAAACTTTCTCATATATCAGAGAATTAAATATAAACAAGATATAACCATATTTTATCTATATTGATTTTTTACAGTGTTCTCTCTCTTTACTTAAATAAATCTTGAATGCTCTGTAACTAACTAAATCAGAAAATTTCAGAATGGTACAAAAGTTTGTTCTTCTAATATAAACAACAACATCAAACTACTTACGAAAATTACTTTCGTATTTCTATCAGACGGCAGTGACTGACAATATATAATCCATTGTAAAAATATCAAATCCATTCCCCCATACGATTTTCCCTATTATTATGTTTCAGCCTATACACAAATTAAATTAATGAATATATAGGTTAATGTATTAAATAAATTTACAAAAAGAAAGAGGTTAGATTTATGTATCAGAATCTATATCCATATAACTATTATAATAACTCAAATGAATTTCGTGCATTTGAGGTTGGACATTTTTATGACACGCAAAAAGATTTGAAAATAGAAATGACCCTTACTGGTCAAACACCTTTTCTATTTGTAATTCCTGCTGGAACACGTTTATTTGTACACAGAATTGACCATGAAGCAGGTCATGAGATGGTTACAGGAATATTCTCTTTTAAAGAAAATGGGATGTGTACGATTAAATCTCTTAGAATGCCAACTGATATGCTTAACACCAGCGGAGCAAGAAGATTATAAATCTATAATACAACTACCAAGATAAGATAAGAAAAAAGAGTATTCATATCATGAATTTTTATAAAAAAATTATTACTTTTTACATTCACAGCAATAATTGTAATATAGATCATTCTCTATCTGAATTTACTCATTTACAAAAAGGGTTGGAACTTTTAGATACCCAACCTCTTTTTTAAATAACACTCGATATCCACCATTAGCGTTTTTGACTTCTCCAGACCTCAACAAATAATCACTACTCTTCAAGTAACCTATAACCAGTATATTTTTTCATCATAACTATCACCAGTTTAATATATATTTCTAAATCATCTACTTTTACATTTTTGTTTCAGATATTTTTTAAATGCTTTATTTAAACCAAAAAAGTACTCACGTATTAAGTGAGTACTTAAACAATATCCTTTTTTCTTTTTCTAATTGCTCTGTAAAGAGTAGCTTTTGATACATTTGTCATTTCTTCTATTTTTATTTTTTTGAGAAATGCTGCAACAAAATCTTTTAAACACTCAGGAATTAATACTTTTTAAAAATTCATTTTCTAATTCTACTATATTTTTTTTACGAGCTTTTATTTTTCTTACGGGCACCCCAACATATATATACCAATCATCTAAACTTTCTTTTACCATACTCATCGCGCCAACTGCCGCCCCTTCTCCTATTACTACATTAGGAAAGATAATAGAATGCGCACCAACAATGGCATGCCTTTTTAAAATAACTTTTCCAACTTTCACATTTTTATATTGATGTGGAACAGTCGGTCCCATTAATGTATTTCCGCTAAAATCATCAATTGCTGCATATACAATTGTACTTGATGAAATATTTGCAAAATCATGCATTTCAATCCCCATTTCTCCTCCAAATAACGCTGTATATGCCGCTATATGCGAATAACTTCCAATTGTAATTTTGCCACTTAAAATGCAAAAGTCATCGATTCTTACATTATTTCCAACAGATATAGCACCTGGATTATATATGCTGGTTTTTTTACTTATTAATACATTTTCCCCGACAGATAGAAAGCCAATTTCGCTCAACTCTTCTTGACTATAAAAACTATTCATCTGTGGACACCACCTTCTGTATTAAACACATTATAATTTTCTCTACGATTTCTTTTGTCATTCCTTCCCATAAAGGTAGACTAATTATTCGTTTTTCTATTTTATTTGTATTTGTTAAATCCGTAGACTTATATTTTTTAAAGAAATCTTGTTGATGACAAGATGGTGAAAAATATGATCTAGCTTCTATCTTTTGCTTTTTCAACTTTTCTATTATCTGCATATTGTTAATTTTTTCTGAACCGAGAATTGGCATAAATTGATGAATAACTGCTTTTGTCTTTTGAACTTGCCAGCCTTTTTTTATTAATCCCGTACTTTGTAATAACTGTTTATACCATTCAGAGATACGATTTCGTTCTTGCATTTTATGATTCCATTTATTTATCGTTGTAATTCCAATAGCTGCTGCATATTCAGTCATTTTACAGTTAAACCCCATCATCGTACATTCACGATTATGATCAAATCCAAAATTACCCATTCTTTTAATTTGATTTATTTCTTCCTCATTATGGCTATATATCATACCACCTTCACCAATTCCGAAAGGCTTTGTTGCATGAAAGCTATATACAATCATACCACTAAAATTCTGACCGTAATGTACACCCTCATGCATTAATCCAAACCCTGGTGCCGCATCTACAACAACCGGAACCCCCTTTTTCTCTAATTCTTCATAGTCTTTCAAGTCCATCCATGATCCGAATGTTGCATATGGAACAACAACTGCAACCTCTTCTTTTAATTCATCAATCTTATCCAAAAGTACCGTTTTATCCATACACCAATCATCTAATGAAATATCAATAAAATAAGGCTCCAAGCCACACCAAATAGCTGCCAATGGAGTAGCAGGGAATGTAAAACTAGGCATAAGAGCATACTTTCCTTTTTTTCTTTTCTTACATTGAATTGCCGCCATTAACCCTAGCGTTGCGTTTGCTACTGTTGTAACTGCTCCCCTGTTCTGAAAAAATTCCGACATAATTGTTTCTTCAAAACGTTGATTTATAGGTCCATAATTTGTATATATGTGGGATATATCAATTTGCTCTAATTTATCTAAGTACTCGTTTGCAGGTACAATTGACGCACGTAAAAAAGGAATATTCTCCATATGCATCTATTCCTTTCTATCATTTTCGGACAATATAGAGCATATCCGTTTCAGATAATCCGAATTTCCTAGCAATTTCTATTCCTTGTTTCTCAGCTATGTTATACAATTCTACCTTAAAGCCCGCATCTGTTAATCGTTGAATAAATCCCGATCGATTATAAATCCTAACATGATCTTCTTGACCAAAGGCTAATTTTCTCAATAATGGCGTTACAATAGATTTATCCTCTATAATAAAATCTACATTCATTACGATTGGCACTTGAATAATTCCCCATCCATTTGGCTTTAGTACCCTATATAATTCTCGCATTGCTTTTTCATCGTCAGGCACGTGTTCTAATACATGACTACATAAAATAACATCAAAGGTATTATCTTCGTATGCAATTCTCGTAATATCAATTTCCTCCATTAAAGAATCCTTTGGTTCTAAATCCCCACATGTATAAGTAATGTTTTTAAACTGGTTAAGCCACCCTCTTACCTTCTCTTCAGGTGCAATATGAAGCATAGTATAATTCCTACTTAACAAATCCGTCTCTGTTTCAATGTACGCACGATACAACCTGTCACGATCCATCGAATAGCAAACTGGACAGATACCTGTATCTTTATTCCACATCTCAAATTCATATTTTAGAAAATCATAATGTGCTGGCCAAGGAGAAAAACTTTTAAATTCTTGATTGCAATATTGGCAATAACAAATATTTTTCTCAAATATATGAGTAATTAGTTTAATTAACCCGTTTTTTATCTTTTCATTATAAATTTGATCTAGTTCTCCACTTCTTACTGCATCCTTAAGTATAAATCCCGCATTCTCCAAACAATAAGATAAGCTCTCTTTATAATCTTGTTCAGTATTTAAAAATCCACTATTATGTGCATCTGTAATTAATTCAATCCATTCTTCAATTGTCATTAATATAAAGTACATTTGTTTTTGATTTTGTCCACTATGTTGTCTAAAGTAGCTAAGAGGTTCCTCTATATAAACTACTTTCCCTTTCCTCATCATATCTAACCAAGTTGCAATGTCATTAATAGAAGAATACGCTTTCCCCTTAAAATAACCAAATTTTCCTCCAAAAAAATTGCGATTAAACAAAACCGTTGTCGGTTCTCCAACTACGTTTTTCAAGTTTTTCAACATATAATTCCCTAGTGTTTCCCCTTCAAAAATTGTAGTTTCTATGGCAATTTTCATATTCAATGTTGAGGGGGGTAATACCTCTCCATTCTCATCAATCAGTTCACGGTACGACGTCACAAATGCAATGTTTTCTAATTCAAAAAAGTATTTCATCATTCTCTCAATCTTTTCAAGATGAAATAAATCATCATCTAATAAAAAATTTATATATTCACCAGTAGCAAGCTCTATACATTGATTAAAATTTTCAGCCACCAATGGATTTTCATTTTTAACATATGTTATACATTCATGTTCTTTTAAGTATGGCTGGATCATTGTTTTTACTTCATCATTTGTACTATCGTCAGAAATTATAATTTCAATATTTTCATAGGTTTGATTCAAAGCACTTTTGAGGGCTAATTCTAAGTAATGAGGTCTATTGTAGGCAGGAATTAGTATACTGACTTTTGGGAGGTGCGAGTTGATATTCATACACTGTTTTTTCTTTTCAATATTTATTTTCTTTAGCTTGATTTGTTGATAGTAGTCCAATGAATATAATATGGATGATGGAACAATTCTTCTTGCATAGTCTAGAAAATTTGTAATAGCTCTGTCTAACTCCTCTTCGGAGGATAAGAAACCATATTTTTCTCCAGCTATAATAATACTATGAGAAAAATCCTCTAACCCATCCATCATTTTATTAGATTCATTTAACTGCTGATTTGAATGTAATCGAAAGTAACTGAGTGTCTCCGCTATATATACTGCTTTCCCTTTACTCAGTAAGGATAACCATGAAGCTACATCTACGTTGCAAAGATACCGCCTTTTATCAAATACACCATACGGTTCTGTTAAATCACTTTTACGAAATAAAACCGTTGTCGGTTCTCCTATATAATTCTTTTGATTCATAATCACCATTTTTCCTAATTGTAGCCCATCTATAATCGTATCTGTAAAAAATAAACGCATCGTTGCATAAACATCTGGCAATAGGTTTCCTTCTGCATCCATTACTTGGCGATGGGATGTTACAAGCTTAATTTCATTATCTAGGTCATTTAAAAAGTATTTCATCATTTTTTCAATTTTATTTACATGAAATAAATCATCATCCATTAAGAAATTTATATACTCACCTTTCGCTTTATGAAATAACATACGTGAGTTCTCAAATTGTCCAAGAGTTGACTTATTTTTTATATAAATAATATTTGAATGATCATACAAGTACTTTTGTAACACTTTCTCTGTTTCGTCGTTTGTACTATCATCCCCTATTATAATTTCTATATTAGGATACGTTTGTTCTAATACACTACATAAAGCTTTTTCAAAGTAGTGTGGACGATTATACGTAGGAATTAATACACTTACTAAAGGCGTTTGATTTATTTCCTTTTCATTTGTACCATTTTCCATTCTATTCCTCCGCCTTTTTATTTATTTTCACTTTTGAAATAGACATGCTACTACAAATCTATTTATTAGACGAACTAGATCTGAAAGGTGTTGCGAAAAACAAATAAATAGCTTTAAAAACAGCATCTATGTTGTCATAGTGTAGAATAAACCTGGATTACTTTTTTCGTCCCATTCTATTTATTTGTAAAATGCGGCATTCTTTTTTCAATAAATGCCTTTACCCCCTCCTTCACATCTTCTGTTTGAAATACTTTTCCAAAGTAACGCGCTTCAATTTCAAGCCCTTCTTGTAAAGGTACTGCTGCCCCTTCGCGAATTGCCAACTTCATATAGGCGAGAGCCGGAAGAGAAAATTTACTTATATCCCTTGCAATCTCTTCTGCTTTATTTAACGCCTCTCCTCGAGGGGTAATGTAGTTAACCAAGCCTATTTCTTTTGCTTCTTTAGCTGTAATCGATTTCCCTGTGAACATCATCTCTTTTGCTTTCCCTTCTCCAATTAATCTAGGTAAGCGTTGGGTTCCTCCAGCCCCAGGAAATAAACCTAACGTAATTTCCGGTAATCCAATTAAAGATTGTTCTTCTATTATCCTTAAGTCACAAGCAAGTGCTAATTCACATCCACCACCTAGTGCTAACCCATTAACAGCAGCTATAGTCGGTTTAGACAGATTCTCTAGTTGATTAAGAGGTTGTTGCAATTCTAATGATTTCATCTCGGCATATTTTTCACCTTTGCCCATCCAATCTGGAAATTCTTTTATATTCCCCCCTGCTACAAAGGCCTTTTCTCCACTTCCAGTTATAATTACGACTGAAATATCATTATCAATTTCTATTTCCTCTAATACATCTACTAATTGTTGAACTACTTCTAAACTTAAAGTGTTGACTGGTGGATTTTGAATTGTAACGACTGCCATACTTCCTTTTTTATTACAAGTTACTACTCGTTCATTCTTCATAAAAAATCCCCTTTTAAACTACCTAATTTTTTACAACACCAAGCATCTTTACTTCACTCACCATCAGCCTAAATTTCCGAATATGGTTCCGTTTTTAGAAATTCATCAATTTATTGTATGAACTGTAGAAGCATAAAATGAGCAATCCTTTCTTGGCACCATTTTATAATCTCAACATATTTTTAAATTGTTCTTTTACTGTATTAATTTAGCTTCATGTTTCTTTGATTTCCGTTACACAGTTTCTGAAGCTGAGATGACTCTTAGAAAAAATGAAATAAGAAGACTGATACATGAGGTACATTAAAGGAGAACAATTTAAGAAAGACACTATTTTAGTAATCACTTGTATTTAAGTCTTTCTTAACTAATTTGTTGTAATAACAAATAAATCACTTTATCACTTGTTTGCTCTCTCACTATATACCTAACAGTCACTTCCTTTAGATGACATTCCATTTTTAACGTTTTGTTTCTGCTTGGATTTCTCCTCTTATTTGTTTTATCTGCTCTTTGAAAAGTAACAATCTTTCGCTTTTCCGCAATTTTTTTATGTCCTTTAACCACTACACTCTATATGACGTAAGACTCACCTATTTCACATAGAAATCATGATTTTTTTCACTTATACTTACTATGTCGCAGGAGCTATCACACTCGCGCACACTTTCCAATAAAATTAACAATTATACTAATCAAACCGTATGAGATGAGGTATTAATGACATTTTTTGAAAAAGAATGCATAAACTCTTTCCATTCTCTCAAAAAGAAAAAAGAGCAATCTCACGAATGCTCTTTTAAATGCGATATCTAACTCTTATTCTATAATTTTCGCTTCAATATGAGGTAGCGTAATTTTATAATTAGCTGTTGATTCATATGTATGAGAACCCATTACCCTTCCATATTCTATAACTATATCTTTATCAACAAATTGCGTTGTGCCATCATAAGTGACATAGATAATATCATTAGAATTATAGCCATAGGACTCTTTTGTAACAGCTAACCGTATCATTGTAGAGTTTCCATTTTCCATTATTTTCAATATCTCACCTTGATACTTTACAAGTTCCATTTTAAATTTATTAGGGTTCTTCTTTAATTCTGCATAACGAATTTGTTTAGCTTCTTGCTTCTGTTTCTCTCTTGATTTTTTTCCGATTCTTCTTTAGTATAAGCATTGGCTATCTCCAGCTCGCCTAATCTATTAAACCTAATTTCGTAATATATTGTAAGTATGCAACACTTAAGGGCTTATTAATCGAATATCAGCACAAGTTTCATTTAAAAGAATAGACATAATTTACATTCTGAACTTATCTAATCTCTTCCCTATTCCAACAAAAAAACATCTCATAAAGAGATGTTTTAAAGATCTGCCCATACTTCATTTTGATATCTTTTACCATTAAAATGTGAAACCAATACAAATACTACTTTATTTTCTTTCCAACGAACCCAAAATTCTGGTTCTATTCTACCTATTCCTAGTTCATATGTTTCCTTATAATAACCAAACTGCCCTTCAACAGCATCTTTAATATCAAGTGTTTTACTGCCTAATTTGATACCCTCATAATATAGCGTTGCCGTAACTCTGTCTTGATCTCCCTCAAACTCTACTTTTACCTCTCCACCTGCTACTGGTATACCCAAATTTAAAGTTGGCATAAATTTTCCTCCTTTTATTTAATTCTCTCTTATACTTCCCTGTCAGAAAAATATTATTCATAAAAAATCTCATCTTATATTAACAAGAAATCAAGAAGTCTCCCCAATCTTAATACAAAACCACCTATATAATTTTTACATAATAAAAGAGCAACCGTGCACCAGTTGCTCTTTTATTATGTTTATGTTATTACTATAATTCATTTTTTCAATAGTTTGTATAATGATACCTTACCTTAAGTAAATGTTAAGTTCTATTTGAGTATTCAACCTTATCTCGCATAGCAGCATGTTTGTTGTAAATATACTGTGGACTGTAGTTAAGTTTTTCAGCATTCTTCTCCAGTGTCATTCCCTCCACATACTTGAGATATGCAATTTTATGTTCCAATCCTTTGAATGTATTAATTAACTTTTTCAGCTTACACATATCATTGAGCTTATGTGCCAATTCATATTCAATTGCTTCAATGTGTACTTCTACTTTTGAGCCATCTGATTCAGCAGTTAGACGAACATTCTGTAAGTCGCCACTGATCCAGCGTTTTAATTCAGCCTTTGTTTTATCTAAGTCGTATTCCAAATAAGCAATGTCCTGTTCTAATTTCTGATAGTCTTTCAGCCAGTCAAACAAATGATGATTCCCCTACTTTCTACTCTTTTCATATATGAATATTCGTAATTATTAACAACCAATTATATAATTTTAAAGAAAATAAAGGAGGAAGGTAACTTGAACTCATTTAATATAGAAAGTTTATTTCTATCTACAAGCTTGTATAAAGAAATAGATTTTCCCACAAACTATCTAACAATTTTTCCTGATTTTTTTATCGATCCCATTGATCAACTTCAATTTGACTGTTTTTGTATAAATTGTGAAAAAAGTAGCACCTTTAAATGTAGTCATAGCTACGTTCGAAACCCTTACTATACAAGCGGTTTCGCTCAAGCATTTCATGAGGGAGAGCCTGAAATATATTGGGATGTCTTTTCAGCACAACTTGAATTTTCATGTCAAAGAAATCGAACACATAAATATTCAATAACACTAAATTCTTATGGGAATCGTAAACTAATTAAAAGCGGACAATACCCATCCTTGGCAACTATTGAAAAACATGATATTAAAAAATATCGTAAAATACTTCAAAGAGATTATATTGATTTCTCAACGGCAATTGGCTTAAACTCTCACGGCGTTGGAATTGGTTCCTTCGTTTATGTAAGACGCATTTTCGAAAATTTAGTTGAAGAACAGCATTTATTAGCTAAAGATCTTCCTGAATGGAACGAAGAAGTATATAATCGTTCTCACATGAATGAAAAAATTGAACTACTTAAAGATTTTCCCCCCCCTATTCTTGTTGAAAATAAAAATCTTTATGACATTATAAGCAAAGGAATTCACGAACTCAGTGAAGAAGAATGTTTGGGCATGTTCCCTAACATTAAAATTGCGATTGAGCTAATACTAGATAAAAAACTTCATAAATTAGAAGAAGAACAGAAACTCGCTTCTTTAAACAGGTTCACTCAATCTACACACGCAGAGCTTTCAGCTCGATAAAACTACTGGCATTCGCCAGTTTTTTTATTTATAGATTTCGTCCTATTCCTTCCCATTTAGTAACTTCACTGGTACGAATTAAATAATGAACCTTTTTCTATTGCCTCGTTATTATAGTTAATTACTCATTGTCCATTAAGTAACACTAGTTGTTCCATCTAAGCTAATATTGTCTGTCATCCCTTCTATATTACTCCTCATAAAACTCATCAATAGACATTTACGAAGGTTCAAGAATGATATCAACATTTCCGCCGGCAAAAGGATAAAGCTGATTTACTACACCTTTTGCATCACGTTTTACATTTAATTTAATTGCCGTCTACTTGCTATCACTCCGAAGTTTTAATTTTTACATAAATTTTTCAGACACCTTGCGAACCAAACTCCCTCCGCTTGCGCAGAAATCATGAATTTATTTACTCATACTTACTAAATTGCATAAGCTATCGTACCCACATACACTTTCAAAAAAAATTATCCATTATAATAGCTAAGCCATGCAAGATATCCTTTCTACTTATTTCCCATGTAAATATACGTAATAAAGCGACAATGGAGTTATTTACGTTTAAAAGTTTAAACAAGTATAACCCCGTTCTATAATTAGGACGAGGTTATACTTAAAATCGTTTAATTTTTGATGTAAGATATTCACTACCAAAAAATATAACAATAAATTTGTTTAAAAATGAATTCTTTGGCTCTTTTATATATTTTTCTTGAACGTTTATACATTTTCATTGTAACTAACCAGCTAGTAATTATGATTCCTGCAAAAATTAATAGCAAATTACTATACAAATGAGTGGACAGATCAGCACTTATAGGTAATAATTTTCGATTTAGCAAATGTATCGATAATAATCCACCTACAATTGCAATACCCATTCCTTCCGATAGAAAGCTTGTGAAATTAAGCAAACTCATTCCAGCACCTGTTTCCTTTTGTTCCAAACTACTTGAAACGATGGTAGAGATAACTGTTTTCGTAAAAGAAAGCCCGCCAAAAACAAACATTACTATAATTGTTATGAGCCAAGGCGTTGTTTCTATAAAAAGGGCAGCTACTAAGAAGCTTATAGAAAGAAATGCAACTCCAGTTGTTAATACAAATAGAGAACCTTTCTTATCAACAAGCACTCCCCCAATATAACCGAAAACGATAACACTCATTGCCCCAGGAAAAATAATCCCACTTCCAATTGTGGCAGTACTTAATTGGTAGACATCTCTCATCATATAAGGAACCATAGAAATAAATCCTGCTACTGTTCCCAATATAAGTCCTCCACAAATGATTCCAATCATAAATGATATATTTTTTCCTAGCGAAGGATTAACAAAAGGATTAGACACTTTCCTAATATGTTTAACAAATATCAAGAAACATATAATGCTAACAACTAGAAAGGAAATTCTATAAGATGTCGTAAACATTATAAAAAATACAATACCGACGGACATAAATGTTATTCCATTAACATCAATACTTCCTTTTATTACATCTTCCTGTTTCAATAGTTTTGCAAGGAAGGGAACAGTGATAATCGTTACAACAGGCAAAAGCAGTATATAAGACCAATGAGCATATTGGACAATCACTCCACCAACAGATGGTCCGACACCTTCTACCATTGCTACAATGGACCCAATAAGCCCAAATGCTTTACCTGTATTTTCTTTTGGAATATAGCGCGCAACAACAACCATTACAAGTGCTGGAAATGCAGCTGCGCCAGCTCCCTGTATAAACCGAGCCAAAATAAGTACAGAAAAGAACGAATGTCCAACAAACCCGATAACTGATCCGAAGCAATTTACTATAATTCCAAATAGGAGTAGCTTTTTAATGCCTAACTGATCCGATAACTTTCCATATACAGCTGTTCCTATAGAAAAAGTTAATATGAACGCTGTATTTATCCAGTTTATACTTGCTGGCTCCTTATTAAAATCACTAGCGATATCAGGTAATGAAACATTCAAAACCATTTCGTTTAAAACGCTGAAAAAAGAAAGAACACAGAGCCATAATAAAACTTGATTATGGCGTAATATTGAATGTGAATGAGATGAATTCACACTTTACCCTCCAATAATAAGGGTAGACGTAGTTTATAGGGTCATTGATACGCTTTCCCTCTTTAAATGTACCCAATTATATTTATTGCACTTCATAAATAATTCCTCCCCAAAAATGGTTTATATATTATATCACACATATATTATTTAAAATAAAACATATTCTACAATACGTTGTGCATCGATAATAAATTAATCCGACAATCCGGAAATAACATATTTGAGCCTAAAGAAATAAAATTCCTTAAAGAGAAGCAAGTTGAGGTTCTTAAGAGTCAAGCTTATTTTGAAGCTGTGGCAAAGATGATTGAACAAAACAATTTAATTCTTTTAGAACAGATGAAAGCTCTACAGCTAATTCAGAAATAACAAACTTATGCTTGATTAATTCTACATACGCTTCCTTTATGGTTTACGATTTCGGTTTATTAGTAAATGTTTATGTAAAATTAGCTAATGGTAATGTAATACGTCTCTCTTTCGAATTATGCATTTTTCACTGTAAATACCCATCGATATTTGCCTTAACATTATCTTTTTCCGGGATATAAATGTTGAATACATAGCAGGTATAGGTCATGCTCTGCCTTCATACATTAAGGTAGAAAGGATGTGATGAAATGCACCATGTTCCAAATCGGCAGAATACATTTTTCTTTTGGGCGAATTCAATTTTTAAAAATACTGCCCCTTTTATAGGCGAGTTAAAGTCAGATGGTTTCCACTTTACGGGGATGAAAACTTATGACGGTAGTTCATTACTTAAACTACAATTCGGTGTATCTTCCTTATTTGAACTCCAGGCAGAACGAATTCCACGGCCAGATCAAGGTCCATGGCGTTCTGCGCCTAACATCGAATTATTTGGAAATATTATTGGATCTACGACCGCTGAAGATTGGTTTAGTGGTGATCAATGGAGTAAATGCTGGATGATTACACGGCAAACAATTTTTCAACGTATCTTTGCTCCACCTGGAGTTGATAATAAGAAAATACTTAGTGAAAACACCGCGGTTCAGACACTCATTTTTCTAGAGGGCTCTAATAAATTTCAGGAGCACCGATTCACTGGATCACAACCTATGCCACCAGTGATAATCAATCAAATATTTCCTGGTATTAGTATTTTTGCAGAATTGGAAGTACTCTTTCTCGTTCAGCTAGAAGGTGGAAGTACTTTTTGGATAGATCCACGAAGTGATGTTATCGTACATACACTCCAATGGCCACTCGAACCAATATAAAATCATTTTTTATAAAATTTGATTTCATAAAAATATGAATCGTTCTATATTTTTAGAGTCTTATCCTAACAAGGATACAGCTCTTTTTTTACTAATACTAAAAAATACATATTCTACATTGATATGAAAACCCTGATATTGTACTTTATATTCTTTTTTTCTTTAGATTTACCATGCATCTGGCGAGCAGAAATTATGAAACCACACCCTTAAATAAAAAATACGGTCTTATTTTTCCAGCTATAATTTCATTTCATATCCTTTTGCTAATTTATAAAACTTTGTCGGATCTACTATAGTATTTTTCATCGTCTTAACAGCCGTTATTTCTCACATTTTTCATCGTATATATGCTTCAATAATTTACCTGCGACCACTCTTTCAATCTTCCTAATCCTCTCCTAAGCATTCCTCAGATACCTTTACATAGTTCTCTATTTTTATTACTCCATTTCATATATTAATATCAGCCAAGCAAGCACATGCTTACTTATTTAAAGACTTAGCGATAATAAATAACCCACCAATAACTTATTGATTTTTTTTACATTTATTACAGTATTTTAATATAACCTTTACGTTTTGTACAGTCGACTATTCACCACTTTCTGTGCTTCTTCTAATTCTAACTAAAAGCATTTATAAATTTATCTCTATTATCTTTTAAGTTAAATAACTCTTTTATTAGTATAAAGGTGGGTTATATAACTATATATAATTCCATTAAATCATTAAAAGAATCTCCTTCCCCCTATCGAATTATTGTAGAGGAAAGTAGAGAAATAAATGGAAATTATAGGATTAGATCCTCGCGCATTAGCGACTTTAGGTGTACTTGAATACACCAATCGTCGTAATAAATTAATCGAAAACTCGGAGAATAACATATACGAATGTAAAGAAATAAAAGAAATACTTCAATCACTTTCTAAAGAGAAGCAGATTGAGGTTCTTGAGAATCAAGCTTATTTTGAAGCTGTGGCAAAGATGATTGAACAAAAT
>NZ_CP152437.1:0-46783 GCF_039134555.1 Bacillus sp. BR3(2024) | reverse complement strand
TGAATCCGAATAGTTGTTTCTTAAACGTTGGATCTTCGTAACGTTTCGCTTTGTTCTCGCCAAGCGCGCGGATTAATGGAAGCTTTGATTTTCTAGCTTCTTCTCCTATGTAGTATGGGAAGTCAGTGTTTGTTAGTTCAATTTTCGTGAAACTAGCTTCATTGTAATAATCGTCTACAGGAGCCAATACAGATAATTCTGTAATAACATCTGCCTCTAGTGATTTGTTTTTCTTTGAAGCACGCTTTGTAAAGCCATTTCCTAAGTCAATCGCATATGGATTTCCTAATAACATATTCATTCCCCTTTCATTACCATTGATTAATCATTGGTAATTTTGATTCTAACAGATGTTTACGCCTAAATTCAATGAAATATACCAAAAACAATAAAATATCATTGGTTAATCATTGGATGTTGTATTGCGGGGGCGTTAGTCTTCGCAATGGCCTCGCAATATCTATAAAAAAGAATGTTACAAAGTAAGGGGATAGGGGCTCGTCTTCCCTAAAATTCGTTAAAATCCCCTAAGTGCTGGGTTTATTAAAGTATAAAATTATTACGGTAAGTGAAATTTCATACTACCATTACTTCTATGTAGTCAATCTTCTTTACGTTTCTTTAATATTTCATTTAAACGTTTTTGATTTTCCTCTGTTATTGTTTTACGTAATGCAGCAATATCTTGAACAACAATCCCGAATACAGCTGAAATACTTTCATCATCCTTATCACTGTTAATTGCTTTCGTAATTGAAGGGAAAATTACATTTTTAAATTCCGGTGTTAAATCATCCCAATTTTTTAATTCCCGTTTTTCTGGTGTATAAGAGTGTTCTTCTTGTTCTTCTCTATCTTCTTTAACCCAATCAGGAACCATTTCACTACGTACAGATTTAGATCCTGGTACATTTGCTTTACCTGTTCTAACCTTCTGTTTTTGGCCAAATTTAGACATCTTTTCTTCCACAACTTTTATTACATAGTTTTCAGCTGCAGTTATATCTGTAGATCCAATCGCTTTACATTTAGATGCAACATCATGAATTGCTTTAATAGTTTTTTGGTTTGTAATCTCTCGTTCTTCAATTTTTTGATTCATTAAATCAAGAATCATAGATTCAGCAATAGGGTTAGTTATAATTTCTTCTTCTTCTTCAGTAATAGGTAATGAAGTGACTTTCTGAAGTAAACCTTCTGGTATTGTTCTACCGTTTTGGAATTTGGAACTACCAAAATGGAATTTGCATATTCCAAAATGGAATTTGCGTAACGACGCGTTTTTTGCGCTATTAGATTCAAATACTTTGGGCCTTTCTTCTGTTTCTTGAACTAATGTATATCCCTCTAATGCATAACCGATTTTAAATAAATCAGTAGCAATTTTATTGATATTTACCTTTAACCAAGTTGTTCTATCCCATTTCATTTTTGGGTCGGGATTATTACCTTTTTTAATCCAACCATTTTTGGATAACTCGTTTAGTGCTCTACCAATCTTTTGAGGACTTCCCCAACCGATTAATTCTGCTGATAGTTCATCAGCCGTTTTAAAGAACCAACCATCACGAATTTGTTTTTTCTTTTTATTAATAGTACCTTGTTTCGCCCCACGTTTTTCTAACTGGCTAATTTGCACTAATAGGCTTTGGTCCATTTTCTCAGTGATTCCGTGCCAAAAGATTAAATTGTTTAATAGTGCTGCTTCGAAATGCTTTCCTGTTAACTCAACTAATTCTTCTTTAATTACTACACGTTGAAGTTCTCTTACTTCTTGTTCTTCTATTTGTTCTGTTAAGTTTGACATAACAAAAAATCCTCCAATTTCCACCCCGCCCAAAAATGGGTATAGGAAAATAGAGGATTGTTGTTCACATTTTTTTTAGTTTATGCTATCATAGAGATAACAAATAACTATGTGAAAACAAACCTCGCGTTCCAATTTCCATCGGTTTTGTAGGCGGCCAAACTTACGTGAACCTTTGAAAATTTTGTCGGGGTTTTTCTATTTGTTTTTTGAAATTTATATGAAAAATTTACATTTGCAATTTATATATCTACCACTTTATGATAGCAGAACTTCGTCGAAAAAAGAAGAGTAAAAGCAAAGACCGTCAGATAAATGACGGTCTTTTTTGTGGATAAGTAAGGTTATCCACAGGCGTATTCTATTTTATTTCGATTTTATATTTACCATCAATAAGAAGATACCATTTACCAGAAGTATATTTTTCCTTACTGATCTCAAATACTTTTGTTTTTGTAACTTGGATATCTGGATTTAAATCACTAGCTATTTTAGAATTATCCGCTTTCGTTTCTACCGCATATTTGCTACTGGCATCAATATCAGAATCATACTTAGTATCTTTTTCATCAATTAAGCGCACAGACGGAAAAGAGAATCTGCTTACAGGTTTATCAGATATGTTTTTCATAGTGTAATGTACAGCAAGGAATGTTCCGCCTTCACTAACATCTTTTTTCATATATTGATTTCCCACGGTTGTTTTTTCTTCAACTTTAGTAAGAGCTACTTCTATTTTTTTAGTTTTCACTATTTCATTTAGCTTATATATTTTTTCTTTTGATTCAATCTTTTTTTCTTCTTTTTTATCTTCTTGTTTTATCTCAGAAGATACAGTTTGTTGAGCTTTTTTGCTTTCTTTTGCAGACGGAGCGATTATTAATGCCAATACAAAGCACGTAAACATTGCGATAACAAGATTTTTCTTAGGTTTTTTTCTAAATAACGCAATTATAAATAAGACAAAAAGTATAATTGCGGCAAGGAATAGTAAAAATGCTAACTGACCCAAATTAAAACCACCTTTTTATACAATCGATAATAGAATAAGATTTCTCTATACATCATAACAAATTTAAATACGGCCGTTTTGTCGTACTTTGTCGAATAAAAATAAAAACGAGAGCCGCAGCCCTCGTTGGTTAAAATGGTAATATTATGTAAAATTTTACCACTTTCTTTTGGAAAAGTTTTCTTATATTATGGATTCAAATACAATATCCTTAATTTAAAATAGAAAGCGCTACAACGCTTCAAATTTCATTTTAGAATCTTAACAATAGATTCGTATTATCTTGATATCCAAAGATGTTTACGCTTGAAAATAAGGGGTGTGAAGTTTACGTAAAATACTTTTTTACCAAGTATGTATATTCCACTAAGAGATTTAACGCTTTCTTTTGTGGTTCTGTATCTAAATTAGAGATTTGATCTAGTATGACCTCGATTTGTGGTGGAATACGATATTCTCGACCGACCAAGTTATCCAGGCTAATGTTATATAGATCAGAAATCTTGATAAGAGTTGCTATGTCCGGCTCTGATCGCCCTGCTTCCCAATTGGTATAAGTAGAACGCACTACATTTAGATGGTAAGCAACATCATTTTGAGTTAGTTTGTTTTTCTTCCGAAAGTATATAAGTCGTTCGCTCAGCAATGACTATTCACCGCCCTTTATAATCTGTGACAATTATAAGCGAACGTGAGAAGTAAATGGTATATATTTGGATAGAACGATTAATTAGGAAACATTTTATTTATGTTATGATTAGTTTTAAACCATTTGAAATTTAGTTAGAACAAAAGTTCGGTTCTGTGGTAAAATATGCATATAGGTAATCCTGCAAATGATATGCAGAATTGCATATTTGGTTCCGTTAAACACAAGAAACGTTGATGTATAGCGGTTTTTCAACTTTCTCAAGAGTTTTCAGAAAACTATATGACCGAATTTTGGAAAATTTGTGTTATCATGAAAACAAAATATACGGAACGAAAAAAAGACTCACAGCGTGTGCAAGTGGTGCTCCAACACCCTCACACCGTTCGCCCGACTCACCAGGGGAACATCTGCCATAAGTCTATTTTCGGTCACTTCACGAGTAACACTTACATTATAACATGCCGATATTACTAAATCATTACTATGGTATGAATTTCCTGTTTAGAAATAGAGGGAAAGAACGAAGCGTCTTTGTTCCATTAGGAGGAGCAAATAATGAAAAAGTTAGTTGAAGAAGTAAGGAATTTTATTGATTCTAACAACATGATTAGAAATGATCTTGCAACGAAAATAGGTATTAGTAATATGACGCTTAGTAACGGACTCAACGGAAAGTTTGAAATGAAGTTCGAAAACTTTTTAAACCTGTTAAGTGAAGTATATGATAGTCCCAGAGAAATTAGGTTGAAAATAAAGAAATTCGCAATGAAATGTACGACTGATCTGAATTTGAAAAAGTCTCTTTTTTATTGCCAGGCTGCTGGTGAATACGATACTTTACAATATTTAATTAGAAAACATAAAAACAATTCAAATCTAACAAAATATATTGATGTATATGAACTTTTCAATCTAAGAAATCGAAATGAAGCGCGTGGCCAAGAATTAATTAATCTAATAAATAATCTCAGTGCAACAAAAGATGTTGATTGTAAGATCCTTAAAGAAATGTTGTTAGCTGTTTGTATGTATGATAAAGGTAATTATAGTGCGATGCTTCCATATACAGAGAATGCTAAAAATGAATTACCAAAAGTGAAAAATAGTTTTATAAAACAGTGTATGGAATTTTATTTCTACGAGCGTCAGGCGTATGTGCAGCTTTTGAATAATAACCTTGCTGAAAGTAGAAAAATAGCTAATAAAGTAGTTGAATCTAACTTCAATGCTTTAATAACTAAAGCTACAGCATTGTGCTGCTTAGGTGAATCATTTATCTTTTCGGATTCAAGTGATTTATTAAAGGCTGAGAAGTTTATATTAGAAGCTTTAGATTTATTAAGTGAGGTATCATCAGCGCAACAAACAAGAAAGTACAAATCATTTCATACAACATTAGCTTTCTTGTACATAGAGAATGGTTTTAATCTAAATAAAATCGATTTTTCTAACATTGATAAAGCCGAAATTGCTTTTTACGAGGCGAAATATGGTGATCGAAAAATTGCCATCAAGATACTGAACGAATTGTTAGAAGAGAACGGCAGCTTAACTGGTTTTCAATGGTATTATTATGCTTACGCTAGACCAGAAAAAAGAATAGAATATCTCAATAAAGCGTTGCTAGAACTTGCTAAAAATGGTAATATATATTATATGCAGGCTGTTCGTGAAGCCTTAACGAAAGAGCAGGTGAGTTAAATGAAAAAAATGATCGCAACAGTAATTTGTGCTTTCGCTTTATTCACGTTGGTACATAAAACTGATACAACAAACAATGCAAATCCAAACGTTTCACCTAAAATTCAATATATGATGACTGATCCTGGTGGGCTTTAAGGCTTAACTAAAGGATTTTAAAAAGACGCTACTTCGGTGGCGTCTTTCGTGGTTTATAGACTATAAAAGTATTTAAAATCTTAGTTAAAGTTTTACGTATGTGAAAAGTTCACAAACTATCAAGAGATGGATGATATGGGGGAAAAGAAAATGGAAGTAGCAGTTTTGAATATTGAAAAAAGCGAATTGTTAAATAATTCAAAAGGATGTTTAGGCAATAGATTATGGGATTTACTAGTGCAAGGGGAAATAAATGAAGATGAAAATGTAAAAAAACAATTTAGTACCATAGAAAATGCAATTAAGAATAACAAAAAACACGATCGTTAGTGTCTACTAACAACCGTGTTTTTATTTTTTATCGATACCAAGAGCTGCTTCAAACATTCTTAAATACATTTCTTGTTCATGTTCAGGTTTATCTTGTAGTTCTTGAAATAGCTCATCGAATTTTTTTCTCAGTCGTTTATGTTGATCGCTATCTAATCGAGGATCATCTGAGAAACCAAGTAAGTAATCAGGAGTACATCCAAGAGCTTCTGCAAATTTAGAAACGTCTTTTTCACTTCGATTTTCTTTATTGTTTTCAATACCGGATATAGTCGATTTTTTTAAGTTAACCGCTGCCCCTAACTGTTCTTGCGTCCAACCTCTCATTTTTCGAACGTATTTTACCCTATCTCCACGCATAAGTACTTCACCCTTTTATATAAAAGTATCTTAATTAACCATTCTAATTATAAAATCACAACAATATTGTATTACAAAAGTTCGGTTTAAGCAAACTTTTGTAATAATCAATAAAAAAAGTTTGGAATTTCCGAATAAAAAAGTTCACATTTTCCGAACTTTTTGGTATGATGTTAATTGCAAAGGATAAGCGAGGTGAAATTAATGAAATTTGACAACGAGAGATTGTCTACCATGCTTAGGAATAAAAAGATTAAACAATCGGAGCTGGCTGCTGCAATAAATCGCGCGCCATCAACGGTTTCAGAATATGTTAATGGTACAGGATCACCAGGAGTTAGCGCTTTGACTGCAATTGCACGAGCTCTAGATACACCAATAGATAGTTTAATGAAAGCAGATGAAGAAGTAGAAAATATGTAATGTGAAAATCGAACTTTGTACGATTTATTTTTTTGATACATAGTTCGGAAATCAGGAACTTTTGAGGAGGTGAAATTATGAGTCGACTTCAAGCGATACAGCATCCAGTTAGTCATCTAGTATTCCTGGAGGGAAATGATTTAGTTACTGACAGTTTAACGGTTGCAGATGTATTCAACAGACGTCATGCAGATGTACTTAAAAGTATTGAATCATTAAACTGCAGCAAAGAATTTAGCGAACGAAATTTTTCGTTGGCCGAATACAAAGATGCTCAACAGAAGATAAGACCTAAGTATTTACTTAAACGAGATGGATTGATGTTTCTGGTTATGGGATATACGGGTGAAAGAGCAGCTTATATGAAAGAAAGTTACATACATGAATTTAACCGTATGGAACAACAAATTAAACAAAATATGCATCCATTGCAAATGATCAATATCATGACAACAGAGATGATGAATCATGGAGATCGCTTAGGGAAACTAGAACAAACTGTACAAGAACGCATGACCGTTGATTATAGCCAACAAACAGCAATTAGGAATGCTGTAAATCGTAGGGTTTATAAGCTTTGGGATGATGGGATAGTAAATAGAAATATTCATGATACCAAGCGCAAAGTGTTTTCTGCACTTTGGAGAGACGTTTATGCTTCATTTGCTGTAAATAGTTATCACAATGTACGCCAGAGGGATTTTGATGAAGTTATAAATTACATAAAATCATGGCGTCCGCGTTTAGTATAAAAGGCTAATTAATACATTAGGGAGGTTTTAGAAGTGAATATTGATTTAAATAGTTTAGCAGAAGGTGCAGTTGCAGAAAAACTCGATGCAGAGTTTCAAAAAGTATTGAAAAACATGGTAGATCCTAATACAGATCCTACAAAAGCTAGGTCAATTACTTTAACCCTAACATTTAAGGGGAATAAAAAGCGTGAATTATGGGATTGCTCTGTAAAAGCAGTTTCAAAATTGGCGCCTTCAAAAGATGTTGATTCTACATTTATTATAGGTCGCGATTCAGATGGAACTGTTATTGGCCAAGAGCTATCATCTGGTATACCAGGTCAAATGTACATTGATCGTGAAGGCGATGTAGCTACTGATGTTGGTGAGAAAGTTCCTGTAGAAGAACAGCAAGCAACACCTGCACCTACTGAAAGACAAGTAGTAGATTTTCGTAAGCAACAAACTAACTAATACATTGTAAAGGGGAAATAAAAAATGATTAAAGAAGCAATTCAGTACTTAGTGAAATTAGGAAATACAGAAACAAAGGAAATTGATGGTCAAACATTTTCAACGCAGCCATTACATGTTGTTGCAGAACCAACAGCAAAAGCATTATTAGTACGCAATTTATCTGGACTAGTAGACTATGTGAAATCAAATTTTGATGTAGAGGAGCAATTAATGATTCATATTGCAAGCCCTACTACAGTAAACTGCTTTACAGCTATCAACGGGAACTATAACCGCAGCACATTTGTAAAAACAGAAGCACTTATTCCTGAATTTGATTTTGGCCATTGGCACGACGTAGAAAATTTTATTATTAGCCTCCAATCGGGTTTTGTACTAAATGATGACCGAGAAGTAATGTTAAAAGTTGTTGGGAATATAAAAGAAGAAAATGTTAAATCTTATGGTGATAGTGGCTACTCACAAATGGTTGTAGCACGTGCAGGAACTCAACTTGCAGCGGATGTAGCAGTTCCTAATCCTGTAGCTTTACAGCCGTACCGAACATTTATTGAGGTAGAACAGCCAGAAAGTAATTTTGTTTTCCGTATGAAAGATGGTCCAAGATGTTCCCTTTTTGAAGCTGACGGTGGCGCATGGGAGCTAGAAGCAATTGATAACATCAAAAAGTATTTAACTGCTGCATTAGCAGAGGAAATTCAATCTAAAAAGGTATTTATCATAGCGTAATGGATATTGTCTTAGTTGAGAGTACCAATGCCGTTTGTATCTTTGGTTTAGGACTTGGATTACTAGCATTAGCAGCATACAAAGGCGGTAGCTTCATCGAGCGAAAACTCGATGAAGATGACCGTAAACAAGAACGGGAAGTGAATGTAATTGGGAATAAGAGACAGAGTGCTTCCTGAGCATGTACAAAGAGCTGAACTCTTAGAGGGGAAGCTTCGGGAATATATGATGAATCGTAAGTTATTACTTTCTCAATGTGAAAGAGCAATGAATTCTGGTGAGTTTACAGCTGCTCAAGAATTAAAAACACTATGCGACAAACAATCTAGTGAAGCAGTTGCGATTGAATCGGAACTTATGGATCTGTACATGAAAAAGCAGAAGAACGATCAACAAAATAAAAGTAAAGAAAGAAATGAAGTTTTGAAGGTTGCTAAGCATCTAGAAAAGGTTAGTGGAAGTTCGAAGATAGTAGAAGAAATCAAAAAAAGTATATAAAAAAATACCCATTTGCGAGATGGGTAGTTAAGAAAGAATTTACATTTGCAATTATAACACATTAGTACACATAAACGCACTAGCGGCCATGCAATAAGTGCGTTATATATAAACGATTAAAAATTAAAGGTTGGGAGATGAAATTTATGTTCAGTGCGTTGTTTGACAATAGCGAATGGTGCGATATTTGCGGTGATGTAATACCAGAATCCGATGTAACAAATATGCATATTGATGGATGCGAAAAAACGTTATGCAAATCTTGCCGTGGTGAGATGGAAACCAAATTAAAAGTGGTAGATATCAATGTTTTAGTAGATATGTTAAAAGCGTTAATTACCAAATATGGACGTGATAAGGTTCGTCAGTTTGATCTAATTAAGGCAGAACAATATGTGAAAGAAAATAACATTACTTTAAACATAGAAAAGCGTGGTGGGCAATTTAACCAAGAAAAATTAGGTGAATTTGTCTCACTCTCTACAAAAGAAATACTAACGATTATAACACTTTTACAAAGGAAGATCGGAACTCATTTATGGATGAATGCAGTTATCGGATCAATATTAGAACGCGGATTCACTGCAACACTGCAAATGCAGTTAGAAGGTGAGCACCATGACGGAACAACTGACACTGTTACTAAATGATTCTATAAAACAACCAGATATATTAGAAAGTTCTCCTTTTGATATAAAGAAGGCGAATGTAAAACAAAGGCGAGGATTGTCAAGCTTTGTAGATGTCATGGCTATTATTCCATGCGATGTCTGGAGCGCGGACGAGCTGCCGCGCTCTACAAAACAGGATAATCACTTTGATATGTTCATGGATTATGTCACAGCTATATGGCGTTATAAGAGACGTGAAGACAAAAGTTTTCATTGGGATTCCGCAGAGAAGATTTGCTGCGCGGCAAGGGAATCGCAAGAACCACAACAGCTAAGAATCTATTTAGATAGTGGATTTAGACCGCAATATGTAACTAAATACCTTAAATAACGAAAGGATGTTAATTACTATGGAAGCTGAATTTAAAAGTATTCTTGACGCTGTAAGAGCAATAAAAATAGGGATGAAAACTTTAAAGCATTGGGATGATATCTATTTAGTCATTAATGAGAAAGCAGAAGCTTATGTAGTATGTGAAAATCCTGGGCAATTTATAAAAAACGGTTGGGATTGTGGAACGGGTAACACTCCAAGTGAATACGCGAATGAATTTAAAGTGTTTCAATATCAACATATTCATAGAGTACGTGGATATAGTAAAAACAGTTTTTATAAGTTAGTTAAATTCAAAAATAAGGAGCGTGAATATGCTCGTACAGAAATGGAAGTCCGATTTGAAGAAAGTGTAGATTTTTGGGTTTAGTACAAATTAAGGAGGAATTATATATGAAAATGACTGTAGTGAATATACATGTAACAAAAATTATTGTGCCGCCATTTAAAGTAGGGGAATGGGTAGCGTTTGAAGGTAAAGATTACACAATGTTTGCAGAGGTACAAGACATTGCTGTTATCGATCAGTACGAGCGCATTGCAGTATATGGAAATTGGGGTAATGAATCGGTTATGAGTGTAGGAGATAAAGGCTGGCAGTTTGCTGATCAGTGCCGCAAAGCAACAGAGGATGAGCAGTATTGGGAAGAGCGTCGTAGAATATTTGCTGCTAGAAATAGAAGAAATAATGAATTCCATCCTGGCGACTTCGTGAGTAACGATAAACGTGTTTTAACTGTATTACATCAAGAGCCAGAAATGGGACTTGTGGCCGTACTAGTTAACAATTCAGACGAGAGGTTCCAAATAGATCCTAAAGAACTAGAAATCTACTTTTTCGCAGAAGATATGGCGGGTTAATCCATTATGGATAAGGATACATTAATTGTTTTTGTAATATTCAGTCTTATTATAGCTATAGCAATTAGGGTATTCGATAAGATTCAAAAGTAAACAGCAGGTGAACAAAGCAATTGGAGAAACAAAAGATAATAAATCGATTAATAGATTTGAAGTGTTATAGGCTCAGAGACCGTCAATTGTGGGAATTGGACGAGCTGGAATTGACGGTCTTGCTAATAGTTACAAATATAAAACAATTAAAGGGGATAAATAATATGAAATTTGAAATTAAATGCTTATGCGGAATGAATATACTGGCTAGTTTGGTTGAAAAGGAATTTGAAAATGAAGGTCCAGTTACATCTGTATTGCCAATTATTGCGACTGAGGATAACGGAATCGGCGGAATCATGGTAAGCGCGGAAGAAAAAGCTATTCATGTAAAATGCACGAATTGCAACAAAACAGCGCGCTTCTTGCTAGAAGTACCTTTAGAGATGGTTAATCAAGAAGAAACAGAAATGGATTGGTCGAAAGTTTCTTTTGCTGAACAGGAGGGAAACTAATGGCTGCTGCTCCTACATACAAGTATCATATTTCAACAGTTTTTCCGCAGTGGAGATGTGACCATATCATTACCAAAGAAAGTGAAGAGAAAGCAAAATACCACTATTATAAACAATTTAAAAAACAGCACTTTATAGATATGCCATTCGAACAATTTGAAAGGTTCATTAGTTGCAAGTACCTGGGAGTGGTAGATATCAAAACGCTCTTTGGACAAGAAAATCCATTCCGGAAAATGTGTAATTACAGAAGAATCCCATTTGCAAAACGTGGGATGCGTGTCGAAGTACAGGGAAGAATGGGGACGATTGTAGGGAATTGTAAAAATGATTTGTACGTTATTTTAGATGGTAATCCGGATAAGTTTCGCTTTAATCCGTATTGGGAAATTGCTTATTTTAACGAAAATGGTGGCATCATTAAAGATTATCGTAAAGGAGTGTATGCACAATGAGACATACTACAAACTTGCATATTATTACTAAAGAAGAAACGAACCAAACATTTGATATTAGTGAATTAATAGAAATGCAAAAGGAACTTGATAGACGTATTGGTTATAAAGGTAATGACAAATTAGACATGTTGTTCCGCGCGTTGTTAGTTGAGATTGGCGAGGCGTGGAATGAAACGAGAGCGTTCAAAATGTGGAGTGTAGGGTTTGGTACTCCTAAAGATGGATTATTAGTGGAATTAGTTGATGGATTTCATTTTCTTATGAACATTGTAATTGAATTAGACCGTTTTACCTTAAAGCGCAGAATCGTAGCAATGTTTCGTGAGCAATACATTATGAAGAAAAATGTATTAAGCGTAAACATGCTGTTTGAATGGTATATGCAGGATATTTTAACTGCTAAACGTGCGTGGTGCCAGTATAGAGATTTAAACGTAACTCTAACACATTTGCATAAGGCTTTCGGTATTTTCTTCCGACTTTGCTACTTGTACGGATATACATATGAAGATATTGTACGTGCGTATAAAGAAAAAAATAAAGAAAACTTTGAACGCCAGGATAACGGATATTAAGACAAAATTTGAATTTTATTAAGAAATGGAGAGATGGAAAATGAAGTTTTGGGCGATTGCTTATCAATTTGATGAAGATTCGTTTTATGATTTTGCTACAAATGAGGATACGTACGATTTAAAAGAAAGTTGCTTCATGCCAACAAAAGAAATGGCCGAAACGTTTATTGAAGATGAATTATCAATTCAGTATGTTCCGGTAGAAATTGAAGTGGAGACATTACAGAAAAATGGCATTTGGTCTTATACAAGAGGTCGAGTTGAACGTTGGGACGAGGATTTTGAATAAAAGCGTTATTTTAATCGAAAAGGGGAATTTATATGTATACAAAAATAGTTAAATACAAAAGACACGGAATTGGGGATATGGACAAAGAGTATAGCAGTATGGAAGTTATAAAAGAAATAAAACCTTCGGATAACGATTTTTTCGAGAATATCTTAAAGATAGACGGCAAATTGTACAAGCCTTGCAGCGCGTACGGTGAATATATAGCAGTTGAAGAAATTACTATTAATGAAGATCCGGAAACGGCAGTTAGATCAGAAAACGAATTGCAATGTCCGTACTGTGACGGCACAGACCAGGATCTAGCAGAATTAGAAGGCGATAAAGGGGAAACGAAATGCATTCATTGTGGATCAACATTGAAATATGTATGCAATGCAGTAATGAACACATTTAACGAATGTGAAGATGTTATCTGTTATACGCAATTAATTAAAAAAAATGAGCCTGTAGAACTTTAACAAAATAGTTATTTGGTAGAAAGGGAGAAAATATGGAACCTTCAATAGAATCAATTAAGGCTAAATGTGACGAAGCTGTTGAAAATGCATTTACTAGTAACCCTTTGGTGATGTTAGAAGCAGATACAATTTATTGGTTAATTGAAAAAGCACAAGAAAAGGAGAATGGGTAATGGATATAAGAGAACAAATTTTAACGAAATATAAAGAGTTCAATGAATTCCTAGTGAGTGTTTCTATAGATGATCTGCGGAAGCAGTTTAATCGTCAGGAACTAAATACATTTAAAGATCAATTGTATGATGCGAAGTTACGCAGCTTAGCTTATGAAATTAGCAAAATGACAGATGAAATGAAAATTGAAGAATTTCCGCAATTGTTAGGTGTACATCACTTTCCGATTATAAATGAAATAGATTTTTTAACTGAAGAACAAAAAATAAACTTAGATAAAGAACTTGTAAGATATCGAGTTGGGAATTATGTGAGTGGTTTATGGGAAGTAACAAGGGATGAAAAAGTAAGAGGTCAATTATTAACATGGCTTTTGAATAATGGTGTTTTAGAAACAAAACATGCCGTGTTGTGCCCGTATTGCCACAACGGAAACATTACTCAAATAATGACAACTAAAGAAAAGGATAATTTGGATGCAATGTTTATTCAGTATAAAAAAGAGTATGCTGAAGATTTAGAAGAAAAGCTTCAGAACATCTTGGAATTTGGTTGTATGGAATGCGATTCATTTACAGAAGTGGATGATTTGAAAGAATTGAATTATACAGAATATCACCAAATGAAAAAAGAACGAGATAACAGCTTAGATAATGCTTAGAAAACTAAACAAAATTCTTATTTTAAAACGAGAGGGGAAAAATAATAATGAGATACTTTGAGTTTAATAATCATGAATATTGGGCATTAGTAGCGGCGGAATCAGAAGAAAAGGCACATCAAGTTTATACGGAAGAAGTTGCAGGTAATTGTGACGAATGTCGTTATACATCAAAAGAAGAAGGTCTTTTAACTGAAGTATCAAAAGAAATTGCATTTGGTAAATATATTGGAGCAGTCGCGCATATTGAAGAAAATCAAGGTAGAGGGTTAATAAGTCTAGTAAACGATTTTCTGAATCACAAAAACACAACGGTTTTAATTACATCGGAATTAGCGTAAAAAAGTTAAACAAAATCTTTATTTGAATGGAAAAGGGGATAAATATGGTGGATGAAAAACGAAAAATGACAAAATACGATTATTGGGTTTCTTATGTATTTAAGCGTAATAGTGGTAGCGATTTAGAACATGGTAATGACCATATAAACATTGTAGAAGTATATAGCGGTATTGAATGGATAAGAGAAGTCGAAGGTCGTATTAGAAAAAAATATAATTATAAATCAGTCAAAATAATTAACTTTATACCACTGGTTAACGAAGAGACAGAACAAGTAACCAAAAAAAGTGTAATTGCAGCCAGGGGTTCGATTGTTTGGTTCGCTGAACATATGGAATCTAAACTGAAAGAAAATGATCATAAGGGTGGATGGGAAGAAAATACTGTTGATGATTTATTTGAAAAATTAAAATTAGAGCTCATTGAATTGCAGAAAGAATTAGCTCCAGATTTAGTTCCATCTTCAATACCAGTATGGGCCGCAAATATTATTAGGGAATGCTCCGATATAGCTAATTTTGCAATGATGATAGCTGATGTTACTAATAGGTACGTTTATCCATATAAATCTCCTAACAGTGAAGAAAAATACAACATTTAAACGAAAACGCTATTTGACTAGAAAGTGGGAAAGGAAAACATGGCCAGAAGTCCTTTGATTTGGTTTGGAGGAAAAGGAAAGTATGCAGAATACATAATTAATAAGATGCCAGCTCATAAGGTGTACGTGGAGCCGTTTGGTGGTGCTGCACATGTAATCTCAAAAAAGCCACCAATTGGCCACGAAGTTTATAACGATATTGATGGTAATGTAGTTAACTTTTTGCTTGTAGCAAGGAGTAACCCGAAAGAATTACAAAGAGCTTGCGAATCATTACCATATAGTAGGCAACTGTATGAAAGCTGGAAGAAAGAACATTTACCTCGAGATCCATTCGAAAAAGCAGTTCGTTGGTTTTATCTCAATAGGTCAGGTATATCAAAAGGGAATGCGGACGAAGTACCTCAGACAGGTTGGAGAAACAGCACGAAAAGCAATCAAAATCCAGCAAGAGGATATTTAGGTGCTTGCTCAATCATTGAATCGTTTGCTAGGAGAATGCAAGGAACAATGATTGAACATTTAGATTTTAGGAGCATCATCAAGAAGTACGATAGCAAAGAAACATTATTTTATGTTGATCCTCCATATATCGGTCGTGAAAAGTTCTACGCTGGAGGATTCACAAAGCAGGATCATATAGATTTAGCTAGCTTATTAAACAAAGTAAATGGGAAAGTGATTTTATCATATTACGATGATCCGCTATTACATGAGCTTTATCCAAATTGGGAAAGAGAAACATTCAAAGCTCATAAGCAAGTTATTGGCGGATCCGGAGTTGCATGTGAATCAGAAGAAATATTGTTTATGAATTTTAGAACAGAGCAAATGAGTTTGTTCAATTAGAATAAAAATTTCATTTTGTAAAAAGGAGATTAATAAAATGGCATATAGCGGAGATCATGGAGCAGCATTTGAAAATCTAATTAATTGGTCAAATGATATGTATAGAAATAATAAAATTGCATTAATTGAAAAACGAGCGACACCGGTTGTTGTTACAAAAAAATCTAGAGATGGAAGAATAAAAGAAGGGTATTACGAGAAAAAATCTACAGTGGATTATGATGGGATATATAAAGGACGATTTGTTGCATTTGAGGCCAAGGCTACTATCAATGACAAACGTTTTGATTTAAAAAATATAAAACCTCATCAATATGAATGGTTATTACAAGCGGAGCAGATGGGTGCAATTTGTTTCATCTTACTGGAATTTAGTAAAGAACATTCTATATTCTTAGTTCCATTTGCGTTAATTAAAGAGTATATGGAAGCAGCAGATAATGGTGGTCCGAAATCAATAAAAAGAGAAATATTTGATGAGAGGGCGTATTTAGTAACACCAACCAATCGTGCGTTAGTTGATTACCTGCAATATGTTGAAAAATTAGAATGGCCAAGTATTAGTTAAATTAATAGAGGGTGAAGATATGAATGCGAAAGAGGCACGTATCAAAATTCTAAATACACAGGATAAGCATTGTAAAAATTGTGAGTATCAGTATAAGCAGTTGAACCATTGTAATTCAAATTGCACAATAGGGAAAGAATTAATAAAACTAGGTGTGTTTCTAGGTGGCAAGGAAGAAGCACAAAAGCGAAAAAGGAAGACGAAAGAAGAATGGGATAGAATTTGTGTGAAGGCTTCAGCTATGAGAGAAGATGGAATGACATACACATCTATAGCTAAATTCTTTGGCATGGTAGAGGGGAAAAGAGTAGCAGAACAGCTGAGGAAAAGAGGGTTAGTTTAAAATTTCACTTACCGTATTAAAAAGAAAATTAAAAAATAATAAAAGTAATAGTCCGCAATCAGAGGGCGTTGATTATGTGTAGGAAAGTAATTTTTCCTATACATAGCCAGCGTCCTCTTTTTTATATAAAAGGAGGAACCTGGCTTATGAAAGAGTTAATAAAGCAGTACAAGAAAACGCTAGAGCAATTAAAAGTATCAAAGAAAGATGCTACAGAAAAGGATGCAGAAATAATTGGTGAAATGATATCAGATATAGAATATGCAATAGAGTGGATGTGTACAGCAAAGAAGCCAGGTAATCGCCGAGGTATTGAACGTAGGGCAGCATATCAGCGAGAGAGACCGTGTGATCCGTTATTAATGCAAAGATATACGCGTAGTACGGTAATGCCAGTGTATGAATGGGATACGGAAGCGAAAGAGAGTGTCATATCTGAATGGGATCGTATACAGCTAGAAGATGCATTATCAACTCTTACAGAAAGGGAAAAGGAAATATATGTAATGTCTAGAGGTCATGGTTTTACTCAGGAAAAGATTTCCAATTATTTAGGCGTAAGAAGAACTACTGTCCAGGAGTATTTAAAAAGAGCAGATAAAAAGATTGGCGAAAGATTGAACGGAAGTTTATTTTGTATATCTTAGAATTCTCTTTTGAAAAAAATGTCGAAATTTGTCGTCAAAAAGCCACCTATATATGAAAGGTTGGTTACCGAGACCTGTTCCGATGGTATCTGTTTTGGGTGACCCAGTGTTTGCTCGTATATAGATTCTATAGGAACGTTTTTTTTCAATACACAATATGCGGTGGGATATTGCGAGTCTCATTGCTGCAAATCATTTAATAAAGGAGTTGGTTCTCATGTAGTAAAAATCAAAACAAGCACACCACTTGTTTAAAAGGCGTCGGAAGAAGTGCAAGCGTCTTGATATAAATCCTTTATAATTCGATAGCGGTCAGCGAAGGCCATGCGACAGCCGGAGTATTGACCATACCTATTCAGAGGGAGGACTATTCTTAGTCTTCTCTCAGTCACTGAACACAAGGCGTGTAGCCATACTAGTTGCTGCGGTGGCTGAGAGAAGGTTGAGAGTGATCTTGACCTTTGATTCACAAAGACATATCCCCTTATGCTCGAACGTGAATTTCTCCCATCCCCTTTAATATTTTTATAAGCCGTAAAAGAACCGTCATTTTAATAGTGGCGGTTTCTTTTTTAAAGAAAGGATGAGGATATGAGTAATAAAGCAAATGTAGAAATAATAATTATAGCGAACAACGAATTGTTAGAGAGACAATTAAGAAATAGCAATTTAAGTGATGGAGAAGCTGTTAAGGAATTAAGAGCAGTCACCATCCCATTAAGTAACAATAAAATCATTAGTATTCCTTATCTAAAGAGTGAACTATAGCAGCCATAATGGGTTCTATTCTTTGTTATATAAAAATTACACATTAAACGTAGATTTGAACAAAATGGACATTCGGTTAGGAGGATAACGATGAATGAGCAAAATGATGTATTAACTCTTAATGAATCAAGAGTGTTAAGGATTACACATCCTCATAAGATTGATGCAAATAAAATCCAATCAGTAGAAGATATAGTTCTAATTTTAAGTCGATTAGACCTTCATGTTGATGACGAAGGATTAAAGGGAATTGAGCATTTAATTGCTGATGATAATGATTAAATTAAGAACCTGAGTAACCGACCGTTACGCAGCTTTATTAGACAAATTAGACACCTAAAAAAGGGAAAGGATGAGGTATAGTGGATAGCTCATATATCGATGCGCAAATTAATCAAGTAGTAGGTCAGGTTAATCAATTGGCAGAAACCGTAGAAAGGGTAACAAACGAATTAGTAATCCTTAAAGATGAGATTGATACAATTAAACGTTCTGAAGTAATTAAAAAAATTAATGATAGCGAACCAGTCGTAATGGATTGTGAAGTTAGCGTTAATTTAGATGGGAGAGCAATAGCGGAAGCTGCTATTAAACATACAGCAGATTCTATTCATGTAACACCAAATGGAGTATATACAAGAGAAGATAATCGAAAGAAACAGTTTTGATTAAACCAATAGGAATTATAGCGGGCGCTGCCGTGATCTGGGTGGCGTCTTGTTTGTTGTTAAGGAAAGATAAGCGCAAACGTGTTGCATTTAACAAAACAAACGAACACAACGAACGAAAATAGAGGAGGGGTGAAAGAGTGAAAATGCTGTACTTTGAAATAGATAACGGAGAGTGTGTACCTGCGTATACTTGTTTGCCATCGTATAGGGCAAAAATTACAGGTTCAAAAATCCATTCTATTGAAGCTTGCTTTAGCGTGTCTAATATCACCCGAAAAGGTTACGATTGGTTCCTGAATAATGTCGAAGAAGAAAATGAAAGTTGGGCGACGAAACATCCGCATTTAATGAGAAGTTTAAAACGACTAGCGTTAAGTCAATCGATACGTCACCCATTTAAATATTCTAATTTCGAACCATCTAATCATCGATTCCCATTCGTCTTTGTCTGGATTAAAGATAAGAAATTCACGAAGGCGTATTTCGATTAAGCCCGAACGAAAATAGAGATAGTTAACCAAGTGAAGTTTATGCAGGAAATGGTGAGGGTTTTAGGGTAAAAACAGCGTAAAATCAACAATGTATAAAAGATGTTGTAAGTGGAAGTTCTTAAAATTACCACAAACGTTGATATGACAGCATATTTCCCAAAAACCTTGTTTACATAAGTAACCTTATCGGCAGTCATTTTGAATATCTATTCATTTCCCGTGCATACAACAAATTTCCTGCCGCAATTTTAAAAATAAGATTCTTTTTGGAGTGGTTTTTATGAAAAAGAAGCGATATATGAAGAAAAGAAAGAAAATGAATCTTTATTATGTGACGAATGGATATACAGGATATAGCCAAACACATGTGTATGTCATTGCGGAAAATCACGAGAGAGCAGAAGAGCTAGCTTCCAGAAGATTTAGAGAAGACGCTAGAAATAAAGATTATGATGAAGTTCTTGCTAGGCATAAAAAATTAGGATGGCCTACAGATCACTTGCAAGAATATCGTTATGATGAAAGTTATTGGACTGACCTAGATGTTTATTGTGAAGCAGAAGATGTATCGCAAGAATTTGTTTCTGATGTAAATGATTAAATACTGCTTTTTTTATTTTGTAAGGGAGGGTAAATGATGGAGTTATCAAAGGTTGAAAAAATCGCAATTGCATCTTCAATTCTTTCGACATTCGGAGAGGATGCATTGGCTCCTCACGTTGATTTAAATCGCTTATCAGAATTATGTGAGGAATCGACTCGAAATTCAACAGCGAGACAATGTGGTGAAGCGACAGTTAGTGTTTTAAATAAGATTATTGATAGTTTGTCAGAGGAGGATGAATAATGAAGCTAGATCAACAAGAACAAGCGGTTGTTATAGGCAATACAATTATGATGCTTGGTGGTCATGAAGAGGTAACTAAGTATGTTGATCCTCAGAAGTTGGCCAAAGTAAGTGAAATTCACAACGAGCTATACGATAATACAACTCCCCGTGAACGAAGAGAAGCAATGATTAGGTTGCTTGATAAAACAATGGATGAGTTTTTGAAGCAGCAAACATAAAAAAACGGAAAAGCAACTCGTATTGGGGACGAATTACTTTTCCGGATGACAATGTTAACTTTATTATAACAACTTGTATTAATTTGGTAAATGTATAATCTTAATTTTCCATAAATTAATTTAGATATTATCGTGAGGTGGTGGTTATGGCCAAAGGTAAGGTGCATGTATGGCTAACAAAAGAAGGGTTACTAAAAATAGAAGGATGGGCGCGCGATGGGCTTGTAGACGAACAGATTGCAAAAAACATCGGTATTAGTCGTGCCACGCTTAGTAACTGGAAAAAGAAACACCCACTGATTACAAGGGCATTAGCAAGAGGTAAGGAAGTAGTAGATCGTGAAGTAGAGAATGCTCTTTTAAAACGCGCGCTTGGATACACGTATGAAGAAGTAACTGTATTACGCCAAGAAGTTGAAGAAGGTGTATTTGAAAGTGTTGAGGCGAAACGCGTTAAGAGACAGGTACCACCAGATACAACTGCTCTTATTTTTTGGTTGAAGAATAGAAAGCCAGATACATGGCGTGATCGCAGAGAGATTGATCACAGTGGTGAAATGAAACAAACAGTAGAACAAACAACAGATTTAACGAAGTATACGGTAGAGGAGCTGAAGCAACTTGAAGCCATCCTTAAAAAATCTACCGACTCTTGATGATATTAAGAGAGAACTTGCCAGAAGGTCATTTGCTGAGTATGTGGAATACGTCCATTTTGGCAATTACCGACACTTTAGGCATACCAGATTAATATGTGACACACTGCAGCGGATTGCAGATGGTGAGCAGTTATACGTGCTCATTGAGATGCCACCGCGTCATGGTAAGTCAATGACAACGACGGAATCATTCCCGTCTTATTTTATTGGTAAAAATCCAGAGAAGCGTGTAATTGTTGCTTCATATTCAGATAATCTTGCTAGGAAATTTGGGCGTTTGAATAAACAAAAAGTGGCCAACTTTGGTGATGAGTTATTTGGATACAGATTATCGGATGATAATGCTGCAAAGAATGACTGGTCACTCCAGGATCATAAAGGCGGAATGATCGCAACGGGTATTGGTGGTTCTATTACTGGACAAGGTGCAGATTTACTCATCATAGATGATCCGTTTAAAAACGCAGCTGAGGCAAATTCTCCTACTATCCGCGAGAATGTATGGGATGAGTGGGAGTCTACACTATCTACACGCTTACATAAAGGAGCTTCTGTCATCGTTATTATGACGCGATGGCATGAAGATGATATTATTGGTCGTTTATTAGAGAGAAGCCCTCACGATTGGATTAGACTTCGTTTACCTGCTATTGCAGAAGATGAGGATGATTTACTTGGACGTAAAATTGGCGAACCTTTATGCCCAGAGCTTGGATATGATGAAAAGTGGGCGAAAAATAAGAAAATTGAGGTAGGCACTCGTACATGGTCCTCTCTGTTTCAACAAAGACCAAGCCCAGGGGAAGGAGCAATTTTTAAACGTCCGTGGTTTGTTAAGTTTTATACAGAGATACCATCAGATATAAGTGAACAAATGCAGTCTTGGGACTGTACTTTTAAAGATACAGAAGCAAGTGACTTTGTTGTTGGCCAAGTTTGGGGCAAACGAGGTGCTGATAAGTATTTATTAGACCAAGTAAGAGACAGAATGGATTTTCCTGCTACATTACGAGCAATAAGGGCTCTGACTGCTAAATGGCCACGTGCAGGAGTGAAGTTAATAGAAGATAAAGCAAACGGTTCTGCAGTTATACAAACTCTACAAAGAGAAATACCTGGCATTATAGGAGTGAATCCAGAGGGTGGAAAAATCGCAAGAGCACAAGCGGCAGCGCCCCAATTTGAAGCAGGTAATGTATATTTACCAGATCCATCAATAGCCCCTTGGATTCATGATTTTATCGAGGAATTTATCGTATTTCCAAATGGGAAAAATGACGACCAGGTGGATGGTACATCACAAGCTTTAAATAGATGGAATGCACTACAGGAAACAAGTTATGTCGTTTCTCCTATTATAGGGGGAATTAAGAGGGGGTGATTACTATGGGTATCCGGAATTGGTTTTCAAATAAGAAAAGTAGAAAGAATAATGAGTTACGAGCAAATGTTGCTGCAGCAGTTCGTTCTTCTGTAAAAGGATTACAAGGCGGTAAACAAACGCAGAATAAATGGGAACGTCAATTTATGTGGTATAACGGGCCTATACGACGTTCTGAGTACCGGACAAAAGATGTTATGGAAAGCTTGAGAATGATACGTGACATTGATCCGGATGCGAGTATGGCGATATGGAACTTTATTCGATTGGGTAATAGTGGCCATCAATTAGAATGTCTAAAACCTACTGGGAAACCAGATAAGGCAGCACAAGAAATTCTTAATGATGTGGCTAAACGAGTAGGGAAAATGTATGGAGGCGGTACAGATCAACTGATTGGTGTACTATTCCTTACTGCTATTACTCAAGGTGCAATCGCTTTAGAAGTAGAATTAACAGAAGGTATAGACGAGGTAGTTGATTTTCATGCAATAGACCCATCTACCTTAGATTTCCGCTTTAATAAAGAAGAAAAAGAGCTAGAACTTGTGCAGAAGCAGGACAATGGAGAATACAAAGTGTTGAATCAGGAGCAGGTATTTTATTTTCCTCTTGATCCAGATGTAAATGATCCGTATGGACGCTCTCCTATTCTGCCAATACTACAAATTATCTTTTTCCAAGTACAAGTTTTACGGGACTTGCAAAAAGTGGTTCATCATCAAGGGCATGCGCGTTTCGATATTTCAATTGTAGAAGAAGCGATTATGAAAAATATACCGCCACACATCCAAGGTGATCCTAAAGCAGTACAAGATTATGTGACTGGTTATATAACAGAAGTACAAAGAATGATGAGCGAACTGGAGCCGGATGATGATTTCTTTCATACTGATAGCGTGAAAGTAAATATTACAGGTGGTATACAAGGTAAATCTATGGATGTTACGAAAGTTATTGATGTAATTAACCAACGTGTAACTACTGCATTGAAGCAGCTGCCTATTTTATTAGGTAGAAATGAGGGAACTACAGAGACACATGGTACTATTCAATGGCAAATCTATGTAGCAGGTATTGAAAACATGCAGCGTGGGATTAAGCGTTTATTAGAGCGTGCTTATAACGTAGCTCTGCAGGTGCATGGCAAACAATCTAAGGCTAGACTTACTTTTAATTCAATAAGGGTTAATGACCGCGAAAAAGAAGCAAATGCTGAGAAGATTGAAACAGAAACAAAACAAGCTCAGGTTGCTGCAGGTTGGATTGATAATAACGAAGCAGCACAGCACATGGTTGGCCATGATGCAGTAGCAGAACCGCAAGCTTCCGCTGTTCCACCTGTAGTAGAAAGAAGTAAGCGGCGGCAGATGAAAAAAGAAATTAATATGCGTGCTGATTCTGAGGAAGATGAGTATGTAAAAGAAATGGATTTGCCTTGGTCTTCTGAGATTGCAAAAATCACAACAAAAGCACGTGAGGAAATGCATGCTTTACTGCAAGAGCAGTTAGAAAGATACATTGATAGGTTACGAGAAGCACCAGAGGTTCCCACCCGTATGTTGGTAGATATACAGCGTATGCCAAAAGAAGAACGAATTCTAGAACCAATTAAAGCGTTTATTGAATGGGTTCGTAAACATATTCTCGGCGATTCTACTCAAGAAATAGAAGAATGGAACGAGTTAGCATATAAATGGTCTGAGCAAGCTGGATTAGTAGCCGGTGAAGAAAACTTATTTGAGATTGATCCAGAGCTTAATTTTAACTTCCGTGATGAGAAGCTGCTCCGGTGGCTTGCTAATCGTGCATATAAAAGTGCAGAACTTATACAAGGTACAACAGATGAAGCTGTTATTATGACTCTCTGGGATGTAGCAGCAGAAGGTAATTATACAATCCAGAAGTTTTCCGATGCGCTGCAGGAATCCTTTGAATTTAGTGATACCAGAGCAACTACAATAGCTCGTACAGAAGTAATAAACGCTTCTCGTGCAGGGCAGTTTCACTCTGATGATCAAAGTGGAATGGTAATAGGAAAAGAATGGCGTTCTGCAAGGCAACCAGATAGAACGCGTCCTGGTCATTATGATGCTAATGGGCAGATTCAACCATTTGACAAACCGTTTGAAGTAGCAAATGGACAAGGTAGTCTAGAGAAACTAATGTTCCCTGGAGATGACTCTCAAGGAGCTACTGCTAGTAATCTGATTTGTTGTCGTTGTTGGTACAAACGTATTCTACAAGGTGAGGAAGACAAATTAAAATAGGAGGGCTATACAATGCCACAAACAAATGAACAAATTGAAAATACATTTAGTTATCATCCTCCAGAAGAAGGACAACCAGAGAAATATGAGGCTTTACGAGAAAAGGCTAAGGAATTCGCATACTTAATCGATGAGTTATGTCCTGCTTCTCGTGAGAAATCAGTGGCTTTAACTAATTTAGAAACTGCAGTAATGTGGGCTAATGCTGCAGTTGCACGTAATTAAATCTACGTTATTTGAGAGGAGGTGAACGATTTATGAGTGAAGCAGCACAGGTTTTACATCTACCTGTTCGTTTAAGCCTTGAGCAAAACCAAGATGTTGATTTAGAACTTATTAATAGGCATACTATTGAGCCGGTTACAATGGAAGAAATATTTACGTTTAGTGGTAATTGCTCAAATGATAGACAAGATTCATATTTTACAAGAATGGACCCAACTACAACATTACGAAATTATGCAGAAGATTTAAAAACAGGTGTTTCATTATTAAATGGTCATGATATCTCTTTAGTTCCATATGGCCGTAGCTATGATGGTATTCTTGTCCCTGCTGCAGACGATGCAAATAGTCTCAATGCAGTAAGAGGGCACTGGTACATTATGCGAGGACTCACTTTAAATGGTGAGAATACAGATGACACGATTAGAGCAATGAAAGCTGGCATTATTAGAGATATGTCAGTTGGATTTGGTGGAGATAAAATGTCATATCGTTGCGGATCATGTGGCCGTGATTTATGGGATTGGGAATGTCCTCATATTCCTGGTTTGGAAGATGAGAACGGACGAGTTTCATTTTCATGGATTGTAGATGCTCATTTACGAGAAGTATCTACTGTATACAAAGGTTCGACACCAGGAGCCTATATTGATAAGGCGCGCGAATATGTGCAGCAGGGGCAACTATCACAACAAAATATCGAAAGACTAGAACGCCAGTTCCAAGTTCGCTTGGATGATAATAAGCGTTCATTTTTTATGTCTAAAAATTCAAAGGGGGCACGTAGCGTGGGATTATTACAACAAATTACTGAAGCTATTCGAGAAAACAAAGTTGAAAAACGAGAAATTTATAAATTACTTGGTGAAGAAGGAGAAACCTTCCGTCAACCAGATGATATTGCTATTCGTAATGCGCTTGGTGATAACGCCACAGTAGAGGGTGTTAAGCAGTTGAAAGAGGAAGCAGAGCAAGGACGTACTTATGCTGCTGATATGGTAAATAAAGCTGTTGAGGCACGTACAAGAGCACAAGGTGACAAATTCGATTCTGAAAAATATCGTCAAATGTTAGTTCGTGCTGCTGATTTAGATTTTGTAAAAGAAGAAATTGATACTTATGAAGCAATGGCCAAAGAGCGCTTCAATGGTGGTCGTCAAACAAATGGAGATCCACTACCTGGACCTGGTGCAGCAGATCCGGAAGACGATGTAATTGTTTCAGAACGATATGAAGGAGGTAATAAGTAATGTTTAACAAAGTAGGCGGTATTGTACCAGATAGTTATGGTTTATCACTCACTGTATTCGCACAAGATGCAACTTCAGAAAATCCTGTTAAAGCAGGTACACCTTTAAAGTTTGCTACAACAGGAGCGTATCATGCCAAGAAAGCAGCTGCTGATGATGCAATTGTCATGACTGCAAAGCATACAGTTACATCTAAAGATGCTCCTTTAGGGGTACATGTATATGGTTATTCACGCAATGCAGAATTTCCTTACAGTGGGGCAATCGCTATTGGTGATCCAGTCGCTGCTGATGGTAATGGTGGAGTTAAAAAGGCAGCTGCTGCAAATGGCTCTTATGTTTACTTAGTTAACAGTACTAAAAAAACAGTAGAAGTTTTACTACCTTAAAGGAGGAAGTCACATATGAAATTTAAACATAAAATTAAAAACAGTCGTGGCGAAGTAATAGAACTAGCAAACGGTTCTGAATTAACAAGTGCAATTGCAGAGGCTTCTGCTAAAAACGGACGTATCGCAGGACAAGCAGGAGATTTAATTAGTAAAAACAGTTCTGCTACTTTCCGTTCCTATCTTGATGCACAAGGTGTTACGTTAAAAGATGCTATTCGTGCCTTGGGAATTAACGATATAGGCTCTCAAGAAGTACGTGCTTTGTATCAAAATGACAATACAAAACCACTATTTAATGCAGTATTAGAAGATGGTTTCCGTGAAGGATATCTTGCAGCTGGTCGTGCTTCTGAATTAGTTGGCCAAGTAATTCCTATGGATCAAATGGCTTATCAATACTACACACTTGAAAATAAAGATAACGATGATTTAGATTTAAGCTTCGTTGGACAAGGTGCTCCAATTCCAGTTGTAACAATTAAGCTAGATACAGACCACACAATCTATGTGTATAAACGTGGTAACGGAATTGAGATTACTGACGAGGCGAAATCAATGAAATTTGATATGCTCGCTTTACATTTACGTAAACGTGGTATGCAAATTGCTCGTACGGATGAAAAGCTTGCAATTCATCGCTTATTCAATGGTTATTTCAAAGATGGTACTGATGTAGCACCTACATTAGGTGTTAAAACTGCGAATGATTGGAAGATTTCTGATATTTGGTATGCAACGCAACACGCTTATCAAAAGTATGGATTTACTTATAATCGTAGTGTTATGAATTTAAAAACTGCGGAACAGTGGGCAACACAAAAAGAGGCAAACGGTAATTTGATATTCTTAAATGAATTAAAGAACGGGGATATGCCTGGCGTTCTAAAAACTACGCCATTTATTTCAGAAGATGTTCCAGATGGTCGTATTATGTTAGTGGATACTAAATTCGCGTTAGCTGAATATCAATACAAACCATTCTCTGTTGAAAGTGAACGCAGCGTTAAAACGCAGGTAGATGGTTCGTATGGAACGGTTACTTCTGATTTCGTACCATATGATCCAAATGCACGTATGATTCTAACGCTTGACCAAGCTCGCTAATAAGGAGGGCTAAGATATGGCCAAAAAAGATTTAATCGCAGATATTGTTAAAGAAAATCCTTCTTTGGATCCAAAACAGTTAGATGATAACTATACAGTTCCTCAATTAGAAGATTTACAGAAGCAATTGCGAGAGGAAAAAGTTCTTCCAGAGACAGTCAAATATAAATTGAAAGACCCTAACACACAGTATGCAGAATGCTATGCGGAAGGGTCTTTTACTTTGGCTGGAGATCAAGAAAAAGAACTACCTGCAGCACCATCAAAAACGCTATTAGATCGAATTGAATATGGTTTTATCGTTGAGGTGAAGTAATATGTATGCTTCTCCTGCAGATGTGAAAGAAAGGACCTCTTTTATAGAGGTTTCTTCTCTTACTAATGAAAAATTACAGTTATATATAGACCGTGCTGCTGCATGGATTCATAGAGAAGTGAAACGTACATTTGAAAATGAGACGAATAAACAGACACTCTCAGACCTTCTTATTGCTACCGTATTGCTCGTTGAGTATCTTTGGTACCAAGACCATCCGGAAACGAAAGAGGCACAGTTGAGCACAGCATCTAGCGAGAAAATAGGTAATTACTCTTATACCCTACGTGATGCATTAGGCGGAAATACTGCAGATGAAATGAAATTCGGAGCAAATAGAACAGGGCTTAAAGAATTAGATTTAATTATCGATTCTTTACGTGCAAAGAATACTATTACTGGATTTAATTTCTTCGGTGTATCTGGACCGTCGAGGATAAAACGATGAGATTTGAAAGTTTGCTAGTCCATCGCTGCACTTTGGTAAAACAGAACGTTATTATTGGCCAAGATGATTATGGTCGAGATATATACGGGCAGGAGGATATACTAGATGTCCATTGTCGCTTTGATCAAATAGAAAAACGAGTGACAAAAAATGATAACAGTGCTGATATTATCATCCAACCAATTCTTTATTTGGCTGCTTCTCAAGAAATTGAAGAAACTATGCAGATAAAGGATATACGAGATAAACAAGATAACATCCTACTACCTGGTGTATATGGAGTTAAGAAAGTATCTCGTGAATACAGCAGGATTAGACTCCATCATTATGAAGTGGAGTTAAAAAAGGAGCGTGATTAAATGGGGATTAACATTAATGTAAGGTTAGATCCGCAAGCACGCCAGTTTGCTAGACAAATACCAGGAAAGCTGAAGGAGGCCCGTCAAAAGGCGGTTGAAGCAGCTGGAATGGTATGGGCCGATGAAGCTAAAGAAGTAACGCAAGAGGACAATCATATTGATACTTCTCTTTACATTAACTCTATCGGTTATTTAACTAATATTCCTTATACCAACAAAAGCGGTAAGGGTGAACGTGATGCAACTGAAGCTGATGTTGTTCATGAGTTGACCGAGAGTGAAGCTCAAACAACCTTAGAAATAGGTTCTGATGTTTCTTATGCTTCGCATTTAGAAAACAGATATAACATTATGTCCAGAGCATTAGATAGAGCGGAACCACGTATGCAGCAGGTAGCTGAAACACAGGTTCGCTTAATTTTAGAATAGGAGGGATTTAATTTGATTGATTATGTTGATCCAATCCCTCACATTGTACGCTTCTTTAAAATATTTGGTGTTAAATGTTATGGGAATACATTCCCCTTAAAAGCAGAATATCCATCTATTTGTGTGAAGGTAGCAGGTGGCAGGGGTTTTACAAGATTACAAGTCACCTCACGATCTGAAAAAGATGACATTGAAGCTATGAATGTATTAATAAATGCCATAAACATATTAGAACGTCATACTGCGTCCATTACGGGGCTACAGGTTGAATGGTGTGAAAAAGAAGGTAATCCTACACCTGCATACGATGCAGAAATAAATAAATTCCAAGGTTGGTGCTATATGCGCTTAGAACACTTGGAAGCATAGAGGTGAATGAATTGACCGAAAAAAAGACAACAAAACAACAGATTTTATGTGAAGGCCCCGCTGAAGGTAATGGGGCTTTATTTTATAGATTGCGTGATGATTTAGATATCATGCCAGGACAACTATTAGAAATCGGTAATGGTAAGGATCAAACAATTACAAAAGAAGAAGCAGAATTATTACTTGCTGCTCCTTCTTGGAATTTTAGAGAGGTGGCTAAATAATGAACAGTTTATTTAAAGTAGATGCAAGTAATATTATCGGTGGGGCAGGGCGTTTAGTAGTAACACCTTACGGGACTACTCCTCCAACAAAGATTTCAGATGTAATGGACACATCTACATTTGAATTAAAATCTGCTTGGAAAGACTTAGGCGCAACTAATGAAGGTATTGAAATTACACGAGGATTTGAAACAGAAGAATTTGAAGTTGACCAAGTAAAAGGTCCAATTGATACAGAAGTTACAAACTGGACTCATAACATCAGCACGCAATTAGCTGAAAACACGGTAGAAAATCGTCAACTAGCTTTAATTGGTAGTCCGATTATTGAAACGCCGCCAGAATTAGGTACTGCTGTTGATTCAAGTAAGGATCTAGCAATAAATGCAACAATCGTAACATTTGCTGCTGCTCCTGGTGCAGATTTTAAAGAAGGTGGTTACTTAAAAATCGGTAATGAGGTTTTAAAAATCAATAAGATTTCTGGAAACTCTATCTACTTAGCAGAACCATTAAAACAAGCGCAAGCAACAGGGACGAAAGTATATCCTGTAAAGTCTCTGGGGAGTAAACGTATTGGTTATGGTGCAGTAGGTAATATTCCAGAGATTATGTTAGCTAATATTAGCCAGAAGAAAGATGGCAGTCTATATATGGCCGTATTCCGTAAATGCAAAGTAAGTGGAGATGAGAAAACACAAACGTTCAGCAAAGCGAAACGTGTTTTACCACTTAGCTTACAAGCGTTTGCTGTAGAGGGAATTGCTGAAAACGAAAACGTATACTACGAGATTGAGGAATCACGCTAATTAGCGATATCTGAGGAGGAAAAATAATATGGTAAACATTTTAAATTCTATTGACACTGACAAACATATTGGAGTAGTAACATTAACAAATGGTAAGGAACTGCAGCTTCCTAAACTTTCGAATTTCAAAATTATTCGTATTGTGAAATTTATCGGTATAGATGGTATTCGTATGTATGACCAAGCACGTGAAATTTTACTAGATGATACGTTAGGAAGTTTCGAACGTTTCGCTCTTATTTTGGAATCCCTAAAAGAAGAACAATTAATTCGTATTTTATCAATTTTACTTGATGTGACTGATGAAGAAGCACTTCAATTAGACTTAAATGAAACATTGGATATTCTAATTGAATACGCTGATAAAACAAACCTAGGAGAAACTTTTACTCAAGTCCGTCAGCTAGTAAGCAAACTGTTCAAGAAAGAGCTGCCGGACTTCAAGACACTGCTGGATCAATGGTTCCCGAAAGTGGAAATGGAAGATATCCAAGTTGGAGAGAATTTTTCAGAGCAAACGATGCCGACAAATTTAGAAAAATCATTAACACCTTTAGTAAGCAATTCATCGACTCTATAAGTTTTGTTGCACGACATTATTCTTATACTGAGGAATATGTACTGGAACATACTCCCGAATGGTCAAAACGAAAATTCGATGATGCGTTGAAACAGCAGTATACCGACTATAAAGAAAATGTATACGGTCAATTCCAAAGCTTGTTGTTATTTATGGACCAATTACTAAATCAAGGGAAAAATTTCGAAAGTATTCTTCCTCCTACTTATGAAGATGCTGTTGCTGCAAATACAGAGTCACCAAAAGAAAAACAAAATAGCCAGTTCAAACAAGGAACATGGTGGAAGCCTGAGCAAAACGCTTAGGCTTCTTTATTTTTGAGGGAAGGAGGAAAATACATGGGAAATGCAGGACGTTCTACAATAGACATTACTGCAGATGATAGACAAGCCAGAAGGACATACGAGAGATTTTTTGATTTTGTAGAAGGTTCTGGGAGAAGAGCACAGCGGAGAATGCGTGATTTTAACCCTATGGAGGGAATTGAACGTGGAATGCGCTCTTTTAGTCCCTCTGAAATTTTAGACCAAGAAATGCGCCGCATGGAGAACCGATTAAGTCGATTTAGTCCTGAGCGACAATTAGAATACCAAATGAGACGTATGGCACGAAGTGTAGCGCGTCCGATTCAAAACTTACCGGAACATCTTAGACCTTTCCGCGATGACTTAATTCGTACACGTTTCGAAATACAACGTATGGGTATGGTTGGAACAGACTCCCTGGATCAACTAGCCAATGCTGCTATAAGATCGCAAGTTCCATTAAACCGAATGATGAGTGCTACAAGCAGTGGTAAAGCTGCTGCAAGAGCAATTCAAGAACTTGGAGATACAACTAGAACAACTCAATTAGCCATTATGGGCCTTTCACGTGACGGAAGAGTGCGAGTCTCAACAGAAGATGCACAACAGCAAATGCGTCGTTTTAACGAACATGTAGTGCAGACGAGACAGCGTCTAGAGCAATTACGAGATGCAGGAGATATGGCTTCATACAATGAAGGTATGCGACAACTTGAGCGACAGATGCAGCAAGTAGATAGAGCTATGCGTGCAGCTGCTCAAGGTGGAAGAGCTTATACAAGTATGTTAGACCAATTGGGTATCCATACTGCCAATGCTGCTAATACAGCAGCTATAGCGATGGAGAGAATGCGTCCTAGCTTTATGCGGTCTATAGATCATATGAACGCTATGAAAACACAATCTCAAAAAATGATGGATGCCTTAGGTGATACTAGCCGGATACAACGTATTGACAGAGCTTTTCTTCAAGTTGGCGATAGATTAGAGCGAATGGCAAGACAAGGTTCTGCAGCAAACATTGCATTGCAACAACTTGGTCCTAATGCCAGCATGAAAGATTTACTTGATCGTGTGCGTTTAATCAATACTGGTATTATGCGAATGCAACAACTAGCATTAGCTGCTGGCATTGTATTAACTGGATTCACTGTAATTATGGCCAAAGCAGCACACGGACCAGATCCCGCAGAAGTTAGAAAACAACAGGATGAGATTTCTGCTGAATACATTAAGGCTTATCAAAAGCGGCTAGATGAAATATATAACTTTGTTGACATCTTTAAAAAAGTTGAAAGAAAAGCGTTTGATAAGAAAGAATTAATGGAAAATCTCCAAGGGCAAGTCAAATATATGGAAACATGGGTTAATGACTTAGCGAAATTAGCCAATCGTGCTCCAAAAGAATTTGTACAAGGTCTCAGGGAGATGGGGCCAGAAGCTGCTGGTGAGATACACGCACTAAATAATATGACTGATCAGGAGTTATCTGAGTACGTGGAAACATGGAGGAAAAAAGTCCATTTAGCAAACGTCGCTACAAAAGATGAGCTAAATGACATGCGAATTGCTGCAGAAGCGCAGATTAAAGCATTGCAAGATTCGCTAAAACCACTCGGTATCGCTTGGGAAAGATTTAAAGCGACCTGGGCGGAGGCACTTGCTCCATTTGTAGAAATTTGGGGTGAAGTTGCTGCTGTTGTAGTAGATGCAGGTACAAAGGTCGGTGAATTTATAAATAAGATAAATGAATTGAATCCCGACATTGTAAAGCTTATTGGTATGTTTGCATACCTATTTACAGCCATGACATTGTTACTTTCTCCAATGGCAATAGGTATAGGTAGAGCATCGGGTATGAAGGTTGCTTTTGCTCAATTATGGATGGTTATAAGTCAAGGTGTATTAGGGTTCCTTAGGGTTGCAGGTATGGCTTCTATTGTAGCAGGTGCTTTAGTTATCCTTGGTGGAACTATTATGAAATTATGGAAACACTCGGAAATTTTCCGTGATTCTATAATAAACGGATGGAATGATATAAAATCAACCATTTTAGGAGCAATAGAGCCTATTATCCCTAAATTAGAAGAATTATGGCAAGCGTTTCTTAAAATGATTAATGTACTAGTTGGCAGTGAAGGAAATAGTACCCAAAGTTTTTGGAAAGGTCTAGGTGATTCAATAGGTAAGATTATAGATTTACTTATGAAGATCCTTATCCCAGCTATTAAATTCATGGCCAATATATGGGTTAAAGAACTGACACTCGTAATAAATGTCTTAATAGGAATCATTGAAATTCTTACTTCTGTTATTGTGAAAGTTAAAGAATTCGCAACTGCGATTGCTGCTATTTGGAATGGTAATGAAGGTAAAGCCGCTTCTATATTAGAAAGACTAGGATTCTCTCCAGAAGCTACAAAAAGTATCATTAGTAGCATTTCTACAATAAAGAAAGAAGCTACTAAACTATACGATGTACTACAAAAAGGTGCAGAAACAGCCAAAAAATATATTGATGCACTTTTCGCTGCTTTTAAAGGTGACAAAGTACAAGCTACTAAACTTCTTGAGTCACTTGGTTTCTCTAGTAGAGATATAGATAACTTCTTAAAAGCAGTTGAGCAAATTCAAGATATTTTAGATTCTTTAATACAGTATGTAAAAGATGCTATACCAATTTTAGCAGAACACGCAAAAAATATATTCTCTTCACTTGGTGATGCACTAGGCGGATTTTTCAAGATGATAGGCGGCTTCATAAAAACATGGACTGCGATTTTTACAGGTGACTGGAAAAGTGCATGGGAAGGCGTACAAACTATTTTTGAAGGTGCTTTCGAAATCTTAAAAAGCCTTACAAATATAGGGATGTCTTCTTTAAAAACTTTATTTAAGTTAGGTTGGTTAGCCTTACCAGATAGTATTACAGATCCGTTAGAAAAAGCAGCTAAAATTGTAGAAGAATGGTATAACGATACAATTAACTTCTTTAAGAATCTTCCTAGTAATACAAAATCACTATTGAACGATTGGGGTAAGTCCATTGAAACATTCTTCAATGAACTTCCTGGAAAAGCAAAAAAACAATTAGATACTTGGAAAACAGAAATTTCTAATTGGTTTACTAGTAAAGCCAGTGACATCAAGAAAGATTTAGATACTTGGTGGACTGAAATGTCTAACTGGTTTGATTCTATTCCAGACAAAATAAAATCTAAACTGGTTGGTTGGAAAGATGCAATCTCCCAGTGGTTCAACGAACAAAATGAACAAAACATCATTTTTTATAATCAACTTTGGGAAGCAATGTCTACGTGGTTTTCTTCTATTCCAGAAAAACTAAGAACTAAACTTAGTGAATGGGGAACAGCAATTTCTACATGGTTTGATGAAACTGTTACCTTATGGGGTGAAAATCTTGAAAAATGGTGGAACTCTATAGCTGCATGGTGGACCGCTCTCCCTGAACGTATGTGGGAGCAACTTGAGCTATGGTGGACTAGCATTTCTACTTGGTTCGACCAAACTACCACTAGATGGGGCGAAAACCTTGAAAAATGGTGGAATTCTATTGTCACATGGTGGACTACCCTTCCTGATCGCATGTGGGAGCAGCTTGAACTATGGTGGACTAGCATTTCTACTTGGTTCGACCAAACTACCACTAGATGGGGCGAAAACCTTGAAAAATGGTGGAACTCTATCGCTACTTGGTGGACTACTCTTCCTGATCGCATGTGGGAAAAATTAGAGCTATGGTGGAATTCTATTGCTACTTGGTTTGATGAAACAACTACGCGTTGGGCTGATAACCTTGAAAAATGGTGGGACTCTATCGTCGCATGGTGGACTACCCTTCCTGATCGTACATGGGATCAATTAGAAGCATGGTGGAATTCTATTTCCGCTTGGTTTGATGAAACTGCTGCTAATTGGGGCGAAAACCTTGAAAAATGGTGGGCTGAAATCGGAAATTGGTTTAATAATTTATCCTCGAAACCAGAAGTAAAAAATGCAGCTAAAAAATCAATGGATGAAATGAAACGAGGATTTGATGAGAAGAAACCAGAGATTATTGATAAATTAGGTGAAATCATTGTTGATGCGTTTACCGCTCTTCTAGCAGCTGCTGGCATTATTGCTTTAGCTGTTGGCCGCGAGTTATTAAAACGCTTCATAAATGGTATGGCTGGAGAACAAAAGAATGCTGAAATTACTGCAGATACTATCGGGAAAGCAGTTTTAAATCTACTCGAAAAAATCCCGTTATTTGGTGCCGCTATAAAAGTTCTAAAAGAATTTAAAGAGGGACTGGATGATGGATTTAAAGATGCCCGTGAGACTGTAAGTGGATGGATCGATAAGATTAAGAGCATGTTTGACTTTAAACTAAAACTCCCGGATATAACACTTCCTAAACTCCCAAGATTACCACAGCCTAGGATTGTGGGTAATTTTAGTTTAATGCCACCTTCCACTCCTAGTCTCGAATGGCATGCTAATGGTGGTTTCTTCAATAAAGCATCTATCATTGGTATCGGGGAAGCTGGTCCGGAAGCTGCAGTACCACTTGTTGGTCGTCGTATGGACCCGTTTGCAGATGCAGTATTTAACCGATTTGCTCAGCAATTTGGTGGCGCATTCGGAGGAAGTACCCCATCTGGTGATAGAGAGGGTAATTTAACTGTTCATTTAACAGCTTTAATGGACGGTAAATCAGTTGCTGAAATTACGACGCCATATACTACAGAAATACAAAGAAGAGAAAAAGAAAAGAAAGATCAGTTTTAAGGAGGGTGCTCATGGGTAAATACCAAAGTTTTACATTCAATAATCAAAGAAGAGACTATATTTTAATGCCTAGAGGTCGTAAAAGACCTGCTTGGGCACCTGTTAAACGTAATCTTTTATATACTCCAGGATATCCAGGAGCCAGATTATTGAATACAGATGTAGAGGCACGTCAAATTGATGTGCCTCTTATTGTTAAAGCAGAAGACATTGCTGATTTACAAAGAGTCAAAGAGGATTTAGCGAACTGGTTAGTTACAAAAAAAGAATGTGAATTAATTTTTGATGATGAACCGGATCGCACCTATTTAGCCGTTATAGATGGAACATTTGACGCAGAAGAATTAGTCAATCGTGGAAAAGGCGTAATTACGTTTATTTGTCCGATGCCATACAAACTCGGCGCAATTAAGAAGTTTCCTTTCAGTCGAGATGCAACTGCAGCAATCACTTCAAATTTTACGAACAAAGGGAGCGAGGAAACTCCACCTTTAATTGAAATTGTAGCTTCAAAACCAAGTACTTTTTTATCTGTATGGTATGGTGAATATCCTAATGATCGTAACTATTTCCAAATCGGTTACCCTCAAACAATCGAAGAAAAGCCCGTACAAGAGCGGGAACGTGTAATGTGGGATGATATGTCTACTACTATTGGATGGACTCCTATTACTGGAATGTTTGACGATATGAAAGGTACAGGAGAACTTAAAGTAAAAGATGGAACAGGAATCTACTGTCCGTATTATGGACCAGAAGGAACAGCGGGTTTTCATGGTGGCCTTGCCAAAAAAAATATCCCTGGCGGTCCAATACAAGATTTCGAATTAGAAGCCTGGGTACATTTACAATCCAGAAATGCAGATCAAATGGGACGTGTGGAAATCATTCTTCTTGATGAAACAGGTAATATGGTAGCACAAATTAATATGAGCGATTTATATTGGTATGCTGAAATTACTAAGGCACATATGACGATTGGTGATAATGCAGTACCTGGAAGTAGACGCTTATTAGTCGAGACTAGCGGTGCGCACCCTAATACATTTAATCAATTTTATGGCCGACTTCGTATTGCTAGACGTGGGAAAGAATGGTCTGTATATGTAGCGCGTTTCAGAGATGGTACTGAAATTGATGATGCCTCACTTGTTGAGCGTTGGATCGATGAAGTAGGGAACCCAATGACAGGCCGTAAAGTTGCACAAGTTATGATTGCAATTTGCCGATGGGATAGAAACACTCCTGTTTATACAATGCAAATAGATGATTTAAAAATATGGAAAGTGAACAATGTACCCAAAAATTCCAAGCCATATATTTTTGATGCAGGAGATAAAATCGTTATCGATACTGCTCGGGGCCATGTAACGATAAACGGTGCAAGTGCTGCTAAATTTAAAGATATGTTTAGTTCATTCCCAAAAGTAATTCCAGGAGAAAATAGATTCGAAATAATGCCTCCCGATGTGAACGCGAATATATCATTTAGGGAGAGATATAAATGAGGACACCTAGTGGAGAATTACACATCGTTGACTTTCAAACAGACGAGATTATTTCTGTTTTACAACCTGAAAATTATTGGGAAGATAACCGCCATTGGGAACTTAAAAATAACGTAGATATATTAGAATTTAAAGTGTTTGACGGGACTGAAGAAGCTATTGCTTTGCAACAGCAGAATTTAATCATTAAAGAAGTCCGGAATGGCCGAATGGTTCCTTATGTAATTAATAATGAGGCAGAAAAAGATTCAAAAGACAGATCGCTAAAAATAAGCGCTTCTGGAGCTTGGGTTCAAATCGCGCAGGAGGGTTTTATAAAACCACAGCGAATTGAAAGTGAAACCGTAGATAAAATGATGGATATAGCTCTTGTAGGAATGAAGTGGCAACGAGGGAAAACAGAGTACTCCGGATTCCACACTCTTACAATTGAGGAATTTATTAACCCGTTAGAATTTCTAAAGAAAATTGCAGCTTTATTTGATTTAGAAATTGAATATCGCGTAGAAATTGTAGGTTCTCAAATTGTCGGTTGGTATGTCGATATGATAAAGCGACGCGGCGACGATTTAGGGAAGGAAATAGAACTTGCAAAAGATTTGGTTGGTATAAAACGGATTGAGCATTCAAGGAACATATGTACAGCATTAGTTGGGTTTGTACACGGTGAAGGCGATTCTATAATTACTGTAGAGAGCATAAATAAAGGTTTGCCATACATCGTAGATGAAGCTGCTTTCCAACGGTGGAATTCCAAAGGAAAGCATAAATTCGGATTCTATTCTCCTGAAACAGAGCGAGAAGATATGACGCCGGAACGTCTCATGACGCTTATGAAAATAGAAATGAAAAAGCGTGAAAAAACATTTGTATCTTATGAAGTAGAAGCGCAATCTATAGGGCGTGTATACGGATTGGATCATGAGCAAGTTAATGAAGGTGATACAGTTCATATAAAAGATGAAGGATTTACACCTAAATTATATTTAGAAGCTCGCGTTATTGCCGGAGATGAATCTTTTAAAGATCCATCAAAAGATAAATACGTATTTGGTGATTATCGAGAAATTATAGATCCGAATGAAGAATCACGAAAACTATATAACAAACTGCGTGCTTGGTTAGATGGAAAAGCTAATAATGAATTGGTAAAGCAGCTTGATGAGTTGGCCAAACAAGCAAAAAAAGAATCTGAACAAGCTGTTGAAGATTCAAAATCAGCCAAAGACATCTCTGAAAAATTAAAAGAGAATATCGAAACGAATATGGTTAACATTATAGAAGGCAAGGAACCACCAACTACTGATCTTAAACCAAACAAAACGCTTTGGCGCGATATCAGTAACGGTAAACCTGGTATTTTAAAAATATGGACAGGTACAGCTTGGGAATCGGTTGTTCCCGACGTAGAAGCAATAAAACAAGATACGATAGAACAGGTCAATAAGGATATTCAATCCGCAAAAGATGAATTAAATAAGAAAGTTGAAGAAGCTCAATTAGAAACAACAGGACAATACAACAAAGTAACAGAAAGTCTTCAACAAGTTACGAGAACTATTTCTGATGTACAAAATTCACAAGGTGAAATTAATAAAAAAGTTACCCAGGTTGAACAGGATTCCGAGAAATTTAAGGTTTCTATTGAAACATTAACGAAAACTGGTTCTGAGACGATATACAAAGTCAACAATTTAGTAAGTGATGTGGATGGAAATAAGAGAGTTATTTCAGAGGTTAAAGAAAGTGTAGCTAACATAAACGATGATGTGAGGAATTTATTAATCGGTTCTAAATCCTTTGATGGCGCTTTGACCTCTGCACAAGCGGACAATCGTTGGTGGCTTAAATCAGCGGATAAAGTTAAAATTTCGAAGGATGTTTTTCAAGGTAATACAGTCGTAGAAACTCAATCATCATGGACTGCTTTAGCTTATAACTTCAAGGATTTAGTAGATCGAAAAGTTGTAAAAGTAGGAGATAAAGTAACCTATTCAATTTTTACTCGTGTAAAAGGTTTACCGGATGGACAAGACTTACAACAAACTTTCTATTTTGCAGCCGGTGCTACCGGACTCCGTCCAAATAAATCTACTAATCAATGGCAACGTGTAAGTGTTTCGTTCGTAGTGACAGCGGGCATGATGGCATCAACGGGTACGGATAACGAGAGTCATTTTCGTGTAGAACCTGACGCAAATCCTCCTGCTGGTTGTTGGTATCAGCAAAGCTCACCGCAATTGATTATAAATATAGGCAACAAAGATTATTCGTGGCGACCTGCTCCTGAAGATCTTGCAGATGGCAATGTTTTAACCAAGGTAACAACCGAAATAAAAGAAGCGGCAGGGAAGATTAGTGAAAAGTTAACAAAAGTAGAAACAAAGGTTAATAATGATAAATCTGGAGGACGTAATCTGTTATTAGATTCAAATACTAAATACGAAAAAACAGATTATCTAATCAATCCATATACTCTAACTGAAAATTTTGTTGCAGGTGAGGAATATACTTTTGTAATTAAAGGAAGTGTCCCGCAAGGCCAACAATTTGGAATTTGGCAGAATGGTGGTTCAAATAATGTTGGATATGCAACAAGTGTCTATGCTACCGGAATAACTTATGTAACTTTCAAAGCTGTTGCAACGACAAGTGGGAATGAACGAAGATTACATTTATATAATTATCCCAATAACGCTACAAAGGCAACTGTAGAATGGGTTGCTTTATATAAAGGGAATAAGCCACAGGATTGGACACCAGCTCCAGAAAATCAAGTAACGAATAATGAATTCATCCAGAAAACAAATGAGATAGAAAAAAGTGTGGAGGGTGTAAGTTCAACTGTATCAACAGTTGAAAAAAAACAAGGTGAAATGCAATCAACGTTGAATCGTGTTGAGCAGACTTCGACTTCAAATTCTCAAACCATTACAGCTTTAACGGAAAAACAAACAGAGCACGGAAAGCTCATTCAACAAAATACAAATGAACTAGAACAAACTAAAGACTCGTTAAAATCTACAATCACAGAGAAACAAATGAAGGCTTACGTGGGAGGGCTTGGAGGTCCGAACATATTATTCAACACGGAATTTAAAGATAAAAAAGTAGATGCTAACGGTAATGTGATAAATGAGACTCCTAGTTTAACCAAGTGGACAAAGCAAGGTGTAGTGACTGGAGCAACAGTCGATGTTGTTACAGATAGAAAATGTGATGGTTATAATTCAGTACGTATTAATGCAACTGGATTAAGCTCTGATTACTACACGGGTATTTCACAACTTGTCGGCATACCTTTAGATAGTGGTGACTATGTATACTCGACTTGGGTTTACACCGCAGATAAAAATACTATTAATAATGGCGCGGTTATTAAAATCGGATTTTTTAATGGTGCAACACAAGTAAGTTCTGTACAAGCAGAGATTAAAGATTCATTAATAAACGGATCATGGGCGCTCGTAAGTGTAACTGCAAAGGCTCCTGCTACTGGATTTACAGGTTTAAAATCAGAAATATGGGTCAGACGAAACGGTACAATTTGGGTATCGAAACCACAGCTGCAGCAAGGGAAAGAACCATCTGTATACATGCCAAATCCAAAAGATATTACAAATTATAAAGAACTGGTTGATTTAGTAGCAGATAAGGTTGCAAAAAGTGATTTTGATACAGTAACTACAAACATGCAAACAACTATCGATCAAAGTAAAGAAGAAATTGGCCTTCGTGCTAAAGCGACTGAAGTGTACTCAAAGACGGATGCCGACAAAAAATTTGCTTATGTTTTAGAAATGGAAGCTGCTTTTAGTTTAACAAATCAAAATATTAATTCTAGGGTTAAAAAAGGCGATGTTATATCCCAGATTAATCAATCAGCTGAGGAAATTCTAATTCAGGGGTCCAGAATTAATCTTATAGGATATGTAACAGCTGAGCATATCAAAGGGAAAGTTTTAGAAGGAGTAACACTTAAAACGAGTGGAAACAGATTTGTTGAAATAAATAAGCAAGACATGAAGATTTTCGATGCAGATAAGCCACGTGGCTATATAGGATTTATGGAAACAAATGATGGAAGTATTCAACCTTCACTCGTCCTTGGTTCTGACAATATTAAATACAGGGGTACAGGATCGTTTTATATTTATCAAGTCATGCCGCGAATTAATGGAGTCGATCAACCTTCTAAAGCATATGCAAAATTTGGGGTTTCTAAAGGAGAAAATGCAGAAGGAACTAATATTTGGTCAAACTATATTCAAATGCATAATGACGGTGGACATCTGAGCGTATATTCAGATGGACAACTTCGTTTTCAAAACTTGAATAATATTATTTTTGAATCTGAAGGATGGGCTCCAGGATATGGTTACTTCTCTGTAACTACAACTGAGCCACATATTTTTACAAATAACTCGGGGCAGTTTACTTTCAAAAGAAAAGGTAGTGACTATAAAATACATTTCGTAAACGGCGCCACCGATCATGATTTAATCATGGGTAATGCATTGATAAGGTCAAGTATTGTACAAGGTTATAACAATGGCTTGCAGATTAAAGATATGATGGGTCAAGGATGGAAAGATATAGAATTAAGAACACTACGAGCGCAAGAGAATATTAGCGCTACTGGTCAAATGTGGGCGAAAGCATTTAACCCTACGTCAGCTAGAAGTATGAAAGAGAATATAAAAGATATTCCTTTCTCGGCTCTTGATAAAATCATGAGCTTAGCTATCAAACAGTACAACTTCAAGGACGATATGTATGATCTGTATCAAATGCGTGTAAACAAGCCTGTTGAACAAACAGAACCATATACAACAAAAGAAATTGAAACATATTTTGGCATGATTGCAGATGATACGGATGCTATATTTACAGATAAAGAGAAACGGGCCATTAATTTATATAATACTGTTTCTATTCTTATTGCAGCCTTCCAACAGCAGTATCATGAATTTAATGAAGAGTTAACTACTGTTACAGGTGAGAATAAACAACTAAAAACGCAGGTTGCAACATTAACCAGCGATGTGTCCACATTAAAAGAATTAGTACAAAAATTAATAGATGAGAAACCAGAGCAGCCATAAGCTGGTCTTTTTTTATTGTCTAAAAAGGGGTGGTCAAAATGGAAGGGTTACAAGATGTAAGAAACGATGTTCAAGAAATTAAGCAAGAGATCAAGGACATTCGTTTAGAGATTAAAGGTTTAGAAATACGAACAACAGGTAACGAGAAAGATATTGATAATATCAACAAGCAGTTAGATAAAATCAGCGCCAATACTACCTGGATTTTACGACTTATTGTCGGTGGAATTGTTGGAGCAGCTCTCACTTTCTTTTTGAAAGGAGGTGGTATGTAATGTTTGAAATTACTGTAATGATTGGAATTGTAGTAGGTCTTTCACAGATTGGAAAAACAATTGGATTACAAACAAAATATGTTCCGTTACTCAATTTAACGCTTGGCATTATGCTAGGCGTTTTATTTATGGGCGGAGATATCAAAACAAATGTATTCCAGGGAATCATCATTGGACTATCAGCAAGTGGATTATTTGACCATACAAAAATTATGAAAAAGGATGTTGATGCTAAATGAAAAAGACAATGAAACATATTACCTCGTTACTTATGATTCTAGTACTTGCTGTTTCTTTTGCTACAAGTGCTTTTGCTGATCGAACACTTATTATTCCTGATTTACCAAAACAACCATACCGTTATGGTGTAGGTGCTTATGAGGGTGTTGTAGCGCATTCTACAGCAACTCCAGAAGCTCCAGCTATTAATATTCAAAAATATGAATCTCGAACATGGAGAAATGCATTTGTTCACTATGCAGTCGATTGGGACGAAACGATCCAAATTGCTGATACAAAATACATCGCTTATGGTGGCGGTCCTGCTGCTAATAAACGATTTGTACATGTAGAGTTATGCGAAACAGCGGACTATACAAAATTCAAACGCAGCTATGACAAATACGTTAAGTTACTAGCTAAAATCTTACGTGACCGTGGGTTATCTGTAGAAAAAGGATTGTGGACACATAGTGATGTAACTCATTACCTTGGCGGTACGGATCATGAAGATCCAAATGATTACTTAAAGTCTCATGGCGTTTCAGAAGCTCAATTTAGAGCAGATGTACAACGAGCATACAATAATTCTAGTGTGGATGTTTCTGTTCCTGAGAAGCCATCTAAACCAGAGGAAGTACCAACAGCAGTAACAGACGGTATCGCCTATATTGAAGGTTACAACGTTAACTTACGTAAAGGACCAGGTACAAGCTATTCTAAGATTCGTCAGTTAAACAAACCAGAATCTTATATTGTGTGGGCTGAACAAGACGGTTGGTTAAATCTTGGTGGCGATCAGTGGATTAAGAACGATCCATCTTATGTGAAGTTTAATAAGAAAAGCACAGTAGATTCTTCTATTGTTGGAAAGCGTGTTGTTTCAAAAGTTAACAATCTACGTTTCTATGATGCTCCATCTTGGCAGGATAAAGATGTGGCCGGTTCTGTAGATGCAGGATTAGGATTTACAATTGATGCGAAAGTAAATGTAGATGGTTCACCGCAATATAAAGTACACAATAGCAAAGGAAAAACATTCTATATCACAGCAAGTGAAGCCTATGTGTATGTAAAGTAAACTTAAAAGGGTGCGTCCAAGTTTGGGCGCACCCTTTTTTTACATCCAAAAGTCATCATAATGTACATCTTTGTTAGTTAATTTCTTTAATGCTCTTATAATTTTTTGTGCGTTCTTCATAGTGGGTGAAAATTCATCTCCCTGGCACACACGGCTAATAGTTGATTTACTTACTCCACTTCTTTCTGCTAATTCCTGTTGAGTAATTTTATTTTTCTCCAGAAAATTGGAGAGCTTTGATTTTCTCCCTTTACCAGAAATAAGCCATTTCACTGTAATCACTCCTGTTTTGAATTTCTTAGTACAAGAGTGGCCAAAGGTTTCATTTTTTAAACATCCCGAAAATAGGAACTTTAAACATTACGAAAAACGTCTTTTCAGTAAGGATAGTTTCTTTCCTGGTTCTTCAGCATAAAACTTCATATAATCGCACATTAGAATGTTAATTAGTTTATCTGCTGTATAGCCATGCATTGGGAAGGTATGAGCCATATCTGAAAAAAACACTTCAATTCGTCTCAATGTCCGTCTATCAATTTTTACAGAAAGTGTACCGTACCGATCATCATTTTCATTAAACTCCAAATCAAAATCCGTATAATGTTTTTTACTCTCTAGAATTTGGTATAGCTGCTCCATACTATTCTTAGATCTTATATGTTCCAGGAAGTCCTCCACGAGTATCTCAGCTAAATCACTAGCGTTACACTCATAATCTTCCTCTTCCATATCTTCAATTATGATGTTCATTCGGAATAAGTAAATCTTGAGCATCTTTACTTCAAATCGGTATTTCTCTTTTAAGGTCCATTCAATTTTCGTTCGTTCCCACCAGTTACTAGCGCTCATAAGTTGAATTTCTTTCGTCATAACATCGTATTTACTATACATGCGGTCACTCCTTACATGGTGCGTAATGCAAAGCATAAAATACGTGTTGCTGCAGCTCGTTGTGACACTCCCCATTCAATAGCTAATTGGACAAGCTGAGAGTGCGTTTTTTGCTCCAATTTCGCGTGAATGTACTTTTTGGTGTCTTTATATTCGTATGCATGTATTTCGCTTATATAATCGATTTTGAGGTGTTCTGTGATTAATTTAGACATGTATTGTGTAGTGGTTATTCCTTCCTTAAAGGCTGAGGATCTTATTAACTGTCGTTGAATTTCATTTACTGGAATTTTTATATCTTTCTTTTTATCTGATCGAGTTTTACGAGGTTGTTGGTTTGTTATTGTAGTAGATTGTTTTCGAGGTTCAAACATAGGGTTGATTACACTCATGTAGCTCCCCTCTTTCGAAAAATCACCCCTTCCCTCTCTTTTATCTCAGGGCCACTTTTCCAAAATTCCATCATTCCATGAAAAAGCGTTGAGAGAGAGGGAGGAGTGGTATTTTCTTTAAATAATTATTTACCAGCTACCATTATTGATGTTATTAATCAAATCCATAGCATTATCAACAGCATTTTCAGAAGGTTTTTCTTCTACTCCTTCATCGTTCTGTATGCCATGAGTATTTATATTGATTAGTAACTTCTTAACTAATTGAAGTGGATCTTCTTCTCCTGCAACTTCAGCAAGTACCTGGTACATTTCTAATCTCTTTTTAATCTGCTTATTTACGTAACCTTTTTGGCCTTTTCCCTGTTCCTCTAATCGAGTTACAAAGTTATAAAGAACCTTATCGTTATTAGGGTTAAGCTCAATTTGCAGCTTTTTCTTTTGTAAGTTTGTCAAAAACATCACATCCTAAATAGTAGTATCCTAATAGGTTAGCTTCTTGACCATTTTCTAGAACCGCAAATGTAGGGAATTGCTCTTTTTTCTTTTCAATTCGCTTCTGATGTAGAGCAGCCATTCCACCAGTCCATACAATTTTATCGTATACAGCTAAGTTGAACTTCTGAGAAACTTCACGTAGTGCTGCTTCGAAATGGCGTTGTAATTCGGCATCAACCTTTTCTGCTACATCCTTATGTGTATATAAGTCATATAGAGAGCCGTTGTACTTATAACCATTCTCTAAAATGTAATGCATATTCGAAACGCTTAGATCAGGAGTTTCTCCGATATTATCACGAACAATTTGTTCAATAGCCATGAATGCTTTCTCACAGCCTAATTCCGTTCCTAAACGATCAATAACAGCATTACCAGACATATCAGTAACATCAAATGTACCAAAACCACCATCGATAATAAGGATACGATCTTCTTTTTTGATAATGTCCTTTTTAACCAGGTAGTATTGTGTTCCTACTGGCTGAGGAATTACTAAACATTCTTTTACCTTAACAGTAATTAATTCACCGTTTACTTTTACTGCCGTTTCTTCCATAGCTACTTTTCGAATTGATTCACGTTGATTACCAAAATGAGATACTGGAAGTCCTGTAACAAGTAATGGAATAGTAACGTTCTTTTTAAAGTCTTTTGCA
>NZ_CP152436.1:0-14060 GCF_039134555.1 Bacillus sp. BR3(2024) | reverse complement strand
CATGTATGAGTCAGATTAGAAGGTTAGATATTAAATATAAATTTTCAGAACAAGAAAAATTAGAATTTTATAAGCTTGAATATCAGTTGAAAAATTTAAGTAAAGAATTAAAAAAAGATGTTTAAATCTTTTCCCTTACTTTTGGGGTTGGAAGGCTGGCTTTAAAAGAAAACGTGATTGTTAAGAAGTAGGGCCAATAATATGGACGTTAGGAAAGCGATTAGGCGCTTATAATTGCTAGAACAAGCCGATTAGCGTAACTCTTACTTTTGGGTATATACGGCTTGGCGATAAGCCCAAAAGCGCCTAAAAATGTTTCACAAGGACGTAACGAAGTGTAGAAAGTGGAGATTTTTCAGTGAAGCGTTTTGAAAAATACTACTTGGTGCCTTGTTAAAGATTTAGCTAAATGGAGGTAGAGGTGTGTTAATTGCAAGTTAAGAAGTATTTAGCGGTTTTTTCTTTAATGATGATAATGTGTTTGTCTGTTTTGCCTACTTTTGCTAGTGCAGCGGTTGTTCAAAAAACTGATTATTATACAAAATGGTATGTAAAAAGTTATTCAGCCGAAGCAACTTTTAAGGAGAAACCAGTAGGTAATAGTTATTTGTTTGGTAAAGAGGTAATCGCTGATTTAGGTGCTGAATATAGCGTTAAATATGTAGAATATTATGTCCAAGGTGGTGTGGATGGAGGTTATGTGTTTTTCTATGATGAGAATTTTCGTCCAGTACATAATCGAGATTTTAAATATTTAGGAGCTGACGCTAAATTTGATGTTAATAAGAAAGCTAGATATGTTTCAATCGGGCATAGTCGTAGTCAGAGTCCGAATGAACTTGAGGTAAGGAGATTATTTGTTTTTGTTGATGATGGAAAAGTAAGTGATGTAACTGATTTAAAAGCTAAAGCTGATATTAATAAAGTGGAGTTAACTTGGAAAAATCCTGTGGAAGATGGGTTTAATGGTGTAAATGTTTATCAGGATGATGTTTTGATAACAACTTTAGATAAATCAGCAACTTCATATAATGTAGGTAATTTGAAGGATAATACTATGTATAGATTTAAGGTTTCATCTTTAGATGGGGGTAAAGTTGAAACAAAAGGTGTTGAAACAAGTGTAAAAACTTTGCTTGATCCAAAGAAAGTTCCTCCTGGTCCTGTGTCTTCTTTAGTTGCTGAACCGACTGATAAAACGGTGAAATTAAAATGGAAAAAGCCTAGTGATGATGATTTAGCAGGATATAAGATTTTAGAAAATGGAAAGAAGATAGCTGAAATTGGTTTAGAAGAAGAATTTACGGTAAAAAATCTTGAACCATTAACAGAATATAATTTTGGTGTGGTTGCAGTAGATAAAGACAAGAATGATTCTTCTCCTGTTAATTTGTCTGTAAAGACTTTAGAAGAAAAAGATGATGTTCCACCACATGTGCCGTCAAATGTGTTTGCTAAGCCTTCTAACGGTGCTTTAATCGCTACTTGGGATAAAGTATCTGATAAGGATTTAGCAGGATATAACGTTTATTTAGATGGTAAAAAGATTAATAGTAATTTGATTTCGTCTACTAATTTTTCAATTAAAAATCTAGAGAATAATAGAAAATATAAAGTACAGGTTCAAGCGGTTGACCGTTCGGGAAATGCTAGTGAATTAAGTTCATCTGTTTTTGGTACACCTGATATGAATACAATTCCTCTAGTTGAGAGTAAATATAATCTTCAAGATGTATCTGATGGTGTTGGAAATCAGTTTTGGCAACTATGGCCGTTCCTAGCATGGTACTTAGGTATTCCACTATCATTTTATGTAATTTATAAGTTTAAACAAGTTTACTTGCCGTGATGATCGTTGTGTGATTCATGGCTTCCTTTAAAAAAATAAGCGAGGTGAAAAGATTATGGCGATTGCAGGTATTGTTATAGGTTGTGCAATTTTATTTTTCATGAATCGTAAAGCTTCTAACTAATTAGAATTAAGGTGATTATATGATGATGTTGTTTTTCGTTTTAAGTTGGTTGTGTGTAGGATACACAATTTGTTTGTTTGTTGATAATATAAAGAAATTTTTTAGAAATATGAAGCTTTCATTTTTGCTTCTATCGTCTTTAAATGTGTTCGGTTGTATTGTATTTGTTGCTCTTGGTTATATGTCGTATAACTCGATTTGGGGGATTTAAATGATAACTATTAGTGCTTTATTTAGTGTGTTTCGATTACCTTTATTGATTTTTGGTATTTTGTTTGTGTTTTTAATTGCTTTGGTATTAATGAAACGGATGGCTTTTGGTAAACCAACTTATACAGGTTCTTCTGGTAGTGGTAAGTCGATGGATGTTGCAATGTTTTCATCTATTACAAGTAGTAGTGATGCCGGAAGGGATTGAAGAAGTTGATCTTATTTGAAATTGTAGTGTTACTTCTTTATCCAATTACTGTTTATTTGTTATTGAATCGGATTATGTTATTTGTTAGTGCTTATAAAATTTCTAAGTTTAAGAGAGTGAATCTAGATGGATAATGTGATTATTTATGGTTTTTGGTGTATATCATTGTATTGTTTTTATAAAGCAATAAAGGAAACTATATCAAAGGAAACAGTATCGGAATGAGTAATTATATTCCTTCGAATGAAGAGTTTTTTATGAAGTCTAAGTTTTTACCTTATGTGATAAGAAAGCCTGAATATGGGCTTCTTATCGCTTCTATAGGCTTTGTTATTTTAATGTTGCTGTTGTTTTATAAACGTAGAAAGGATAAGTAATAATGAATTTTGTCTTGGATCGCTTAGAAAGATTCGATAGATTTTTAGTAAAATATTTTTTTCCTAAAAGATATAAAGATGAATTGTTTGGAGATATGTTTAACAAAATTTCTCCTATTATAGATATTATGTTTTTTTCGATAATAGTTTTTGTATTTGTAAATGATCCAGTTCTTTTATCTTGGGATAGGTTATCTGTTTTATTAGGTGTTTTATATGGTCTTTTTTATTTGAGTCCACTTTTTTTCTTTAAAGAATTGAGTTTTAAGTTATTGATTAAATTTCGTTTGAAATATGGAAATTTAAAAGCTTTATTTTATTGGTTTTTATGTGCTTTGGTTATGTTGCTGTTTTTAAAATTTGTATGGTGAGGTGTTTGATTTGTTTGCTGATTTAAGTTTAAATCCTAGACGTTTATGTGATTTTTTGTTTGATATACTTCTTCTATCTTTTGCGATGTGTTATGCGGTTGTAATGTTGCCTAAGGCTAATTTAAGTGATGTTCAATTGTTTATTACGTGTTTTGTTGCTATAGGTTTGGTTTATTTTATGAGAACAATGGCTCAAAAATGGGTGTTTAAATTATTTGATATGGTAATGGATTTTTTTGGTAAAGTTGTAGGTTGGTTATTATGGTTGAGTTTTATAGCTATACCGATTTATTTACTTTTTAGTTTGTAAATATAGTTTAAATTAATAATAGAATAAGACAACCTCTTGCATAAATATATTTACAAAAAATATTCGCAAGGGGTTGTTTTTGCATATGCAAAATGTTATTATGTGTATAGAAAGTTTTGGGAGGTTTTAAAATGACTTTAGTTAAAGAAGAAAGAAAGAATCGTGTATTTCGTTTTACTGATAAAGAAATTTCATTAATTGATGAATTAATAGATATCGAAAATGATAGAAGAATGACTGTTGCTAAAGAAAATAAATTGATTTATAAACCTTTAAATCGTACAAGTTTTTTATTGAGTTTAGTTGATGAAAAAGAGCGTTATTATAAAGAACAAGGAGAGCTTTAATTTAAAGTGGTTAGCTATTGTTACTTAACTTGTTAATATTAATAGGGGATAGAGTCTAACTTTTTACAAAGCTTCTGTTGAATGGGTCATTGTTTGTTTTTTATTCTATATGTTTCGAGGTGAAAGTTTTGGCACTGGATACGTCAAAGTGCGGGAAGAAAACCGTTCATCTACAGGCAAAGGACACCGGTAAGCACTACGTACGTTTGATGACGTGCAATAAACTTGAGTGTCCAAGCTGTCAGCCTGTGATTTCCGCACGTATTAAGAAAAAGGTTCGTTATTATGCTCAACATGAACGTCTTTTCTTTTTTAATACTATTACATCAAAAGATGGATTTAAAGATTTAGAGAATGTATTTAAAAAGATTCGTAAAGATTTAACTCATAATTCTACAATTGAAGGTTATATGAAAATTAAGAAGGTTTCTTATGAAAAAGCTCTTTTGTGGTATGAAAAGAGGAAAAAGAAATTAATAGAATCTGATTTAGATATTGAGTTGCGGATTATGGCTCGTATGGATGCGATAATGAAAGTTGCGACGTCTAAGAGAGTTTATTATAAAAAATTGTCTTCCGATAAGCAGAGAGAGTTTAAGCTTTATTATGCTGAAGATATTGAATTTAAATTTTTCCAAAGCTATGAGGTTATGAAAAATAATAAAGATGTTTGTGAAGAATTAAGAGAAAAGATTGAGAAACGTTTTTCTGAAAATGAACATGAAGAATTTAAGTTTATTCGTGTTTTAGAGTATCACAAGAGTGGACAACCTCATTATCATTTTTTGAGTAATAAATACATATCTCATACTTTATTAAAGAAAGTTACTGTAGAAGGTGTTTCAGAGGTCTATGATAATCCTTATATTGTTGAGCATGCCATTTCTAAGAACAAAGATTTAAATTATGGGAATGTTGATACTGATATTGTAGCGAATTATGTTTCTAAGATTACGGATTATGTTACGAAAGATACAATTGAAACTTTTATGGAAGTTCAGAAAGAAAATGATATTTCTAAAAAACTTATTAGTTCTAGTAATTCAATTAAGATTTTTGATGATAAAGATGAAAAGGATTTAAAGTATAAAAAATTAGGTGTGTTTGATTATCAGTTAAATTCTACAAATTATGAAGTTCCTTCTAATGTGGGAGAAATTTATGAATCTGTTGAGGATTTTATAAAAGATAATTCAATTATGCGTAGAGATGAACATGCTATAAGATTAAGTGGTTTAGTTAAAGAAATGGATTTATCGGATGAAATTAAATATAGCTATATGATCCATGAGAGATTATTAGCAATAGCTTCAGTTGATTTTATGATTGAAAGACTTGGTAATTATCGTACTGAAGGTTTAACATTTGAACAGTTAAAGTTACTTAAATCATTTATTGATAAGCGTATTACGTTGCTTTTAGGAAGAGCAGGAACAGGAAAGACATATACATTGGTTAATTTATTGGGACGTTTAAAACCTAATCCTAATAAAACTCTTATCTGTACCTATACTGGAAAGGCTTCTAGTAGGATTAGAGAACTTTTAAGAGAACAGGATTTAGAAGGTTATAAACCAATGACAATACATAAGGCGTGTTCTTCTAACTTTGCTTCTAAATTTTTTAGGAATGAATATAACATTTTAGATTGTGCTTATTTAATTATTGATGAAGTTTCTATGATTCCACGTGAAATTTTGGCTAAATTATTACAAGCAGTTCCAGGACATGTGAAAATTATTTTTGCGGGTGATGATGCTCAATTACCACCAGTAAATGATACGAGTATTATTCCTGAATTAGAAGCATTAGAATTTGTTAATACTGTTCGATTAACTCAAGTGTTTAGAAGTGGAGATTCAGTTCTTGGACAAGCTTATAATGTTTTATCTCGTAAATCTATTGATTATGATTTATATAGCGAGAATATGGAAGATTTGGTGAAGAAACTTGTTTCTGATGGTTATCAAATTTTGACTAATACAAGAAAGTTAGCTAAAGATATTAACTTGATTGTTCAAGCAGCCAAAAAAGATATTACTAAGTGTTTTAATGATTTTAAGTATGATCGTTATGATAGGGTTATGATAATTGCTAATAGTTCAGCACGTAATGTTTCTAATGGAGATACAGGTGAGATTTTTGATTTTGATGATCGTGGAGTTTATGTTCATTTGGATTTAGAGGATAGAGAAGTGTTTTATAAGTATGAGGATACAGAAGAAATTGTTCCGGCTTATGCTTTTACTGTTCATAAGAGTCAAGGAAGTGAGTATTCAAAAGTAGCCTTGTTTTTAGATAGTCAACCTAAATTAAATACTAATAATTTATTATATACAGGTATTACAAGAGCAAAAAAAGATATAAAAGTTTATGTTCCTAATGAAATGGTTTTAACTACTATGATTAATACAGTGCCTGAGCCTGTATCAAATGTAACACTAAATAACGTGTTTGACGTTGTACACGGTGTTATGGACATAAAAAAATCATCTTCTATGGCGAGAAGATGACGGGTATTTTGTCTATAACACCGAAATCTTCTATGGCGTGAAGATTGGCTTCAGACAAAAAAATGAATATCAAAGAATACTTGTATTATACATTTAAAAAAATATGTAGTCTATTTTAGAAAGTCATATCTAGGTATGACTTTTTTCTTTTGTATATATGATTGTAGTCAGACTTTTTTCTGAAGTTAATCTGATTTTAATATTGTTGTAATCTTTAAATGGTATTATTAGTGTAAGAGATTTGTGTGATTGGAGGAATAAAATTGAAGGTTATTGATGTAATTGATGCGGTTAGAAATAAAGAGAAGATGGAAGATATTGCGGAGCGTTTAGGTACTAGTAAGAGTACATTGGGTAAGAAAATTAAATCTTTAGGTTACAAGTACAATAATAAATTGAAGTATTATGAGTATATAGGAGAAGAATCGGAAAAAGATAAGATAGATAATATGATAATATCTGAAGTTATTAAGAGAAAAGGTGTTAAAAGGTCTGAAGTAATTCAGACTAATAGTGGAAAAAAAGAAGAAATGAAAAAGAGTAATGATCTTGAAGAAAAAAGTATTATAGAAGAGCAAGGTTTAACAAGTGATGAAATAGAAAGTTTGAAAGAATTGGCTAAAATTTATAAGAGTTCTCGTGTTAATTTGTTTATAGATTTGGCGTATTTACCTTATGAAGGTGATAAAGTTAAGAAATCTATATCGGTTGATTCTGATTTATATTTAGATTTTGAGCGATTTGCAGAGAAGTATGAAAAAAAAGGTATATCAAAAAATCAATTGTTAGAGTTAGCTATGTATGATTTTATGAAGAAAAATCGTTGATAATGAGAGCCTAGGCTCTCATTTTTTGTTTATTATGGAGTTATGTATGAAAGCGTTGACTATAGTTAATGTTAAAATGTCAATGTATAAATGTAGGTTTAAGAGGTAAAATTTTGTAGAGGTGTTAAACAATGGGAAGAAAACGTATTGATCCTAGTGAGAAAAAAACTAAATTGAATGGAATTTCTATAAAACAGAAATATATTGATTTGGTTAAGAAAGAAGAGAATTCATCACAATTTGTAGAGGATGCAATTGTAGAATATCTGAAGAAAAATAATAAAATTTAATTTTTTTTTGGAAATATATTGTTTTCTGTCCCTTTTTTTGCTAGTATAAGAACATAAAATCTGAACCCGGAATAAACGTTCGGTTTTATGTTCTGTTTTTTTTCATAAAATTCTAAAGGAGTGTAATTTTATGCCACAAGTTATTGTTGAAGGTCAATACTTAGGTACAAGTATTAAGAAATCAAATTTTAAAGGGGAAGAAAAACAACATGTTCAATTAGATATTTATCAGCCGAATAGTTCTGATAATGATAAAACTGTTGTTATCAAGTGTGAGGATTTTGGTGTTTTAGAAAAGTTTAAAGAAACAAAAATGGGTGCACCTGTTAAGGCAAATGTATCTATTAACGCTTATCAAAATAAAGCGTATTTTAAATTGATTGATATAGCGTAATAACGTTATATAAAGACAAAAAAATGAATGTTAAAGAATCTTTGAATGAAATATTTCAAAACTATGTTGTAGAAACAACAGAGGGCACTTTTCAAGTGTTTAAAAGCTTTACTTATGGCGAGATGGCTTTATCTTTTCTACTATTTACTTTTATTGTGTTATTTGTTTTGAAATGGATATGGGAGGTTGTTAGATGATTGAATTGTTTTCAATGTATTCATATCTAGGACTTCCCGTAGTGATCATAGTTGTAGGTTGTGCGTTTGTAAGCTTTGGTAAGGAGTTGCTGAAGTTATGAATGATTCAACCTTTTCACATGCAGTAGTATGGCTGTTTAGTAATTCTAGTTTTGTAAAATACCTTACTGGTGTTACTAGTTTTATAGCCCTCCTTATAGTGTTGCTTTACCTATATAAAAGATGGGGGGGATAACTTTGAGTTTTGATTTACCAATTAATCAAGTTATTCGCTACGCCTATAATACATTTGCTAGTGCGGATGCAGTTTTGTACCTATGGATTGGTGCAAGTTTTGCAGCGTTCACACTTGGTAAGATTTTAGGAGTTGTAAGGTAATGGGCTTATTTGATCGTTTTAGTGATAAGATGCCTAAATCAAGTTTTACTGTAGAACAATCACATATGGGTACTCTGTTTAGAGAGTTTGGATATGCTTGGTATACCTTTAAACCTTATGTAATTGTGCTTTTAGGATGTGCTTTTGCATTTTTTTTAATGAGAAAATATAAAAATCAATACGCAGATGATTGATCTAGGAGGAAATAATAGTGAATGAAGGACAAATGGTGTTAGCGGATGGAATTCCGGCAGTAAATTTAAAATATGATTTGGCAGATGTTGCCACTTCTACCGGAAATTGGATTAGTTCAGAATGGTTAGCGGCGGCGTTTGCTATCGGTATTCCATTAAGCTTCTATGTAATTCGAAATCTAAAAAGCATTTTCGCTTAATACAATGCACTAAGTTAAATAGTAGAAAAGGTTTCCTATATAAAAATGAGGGAAGGGAGTATTTTCCCTTTCCTTTTTTATTGGATTTGTTGAGGTGGATTTGATGTTAAAGAATTTAGTGGATTTTGTGTTTCATATGTTTCCTATGATAGTTATTCCTCTTGGTGTGTTTGCAATTTGTGTAGGTATTAAAGGGATTTGTATAGAGATTAGTGATATTAAAGAGATGGATAAAGAAAAAATAAGTTTAAGAAAATAGCAATTATATTTTTATAAGATTTGGAGTGTTTTAAATGGATTTTGAGGCTCTTGCAATAAATGTTTTATTTGTTTGTGGAATTGTTATTTCTATTTGTTTTACTGTTAGTTTTTGTATGTTTTTTTATATAGCTATTAAAGAGATGTTTGATAAATATGAGTTTGATAAGAAGAAACTTTATAAAAGAGATTTTAGAGAATCATGATTAAGAAAATAGCAATTATAATTTGTTCATTTGTAGTTACATTGATGTATTCTAACATTTCTGTTTATGCTGATTCACCATCAATGCAATTGGTCGGAAGTGGTGGTGTGATTATCACTAAACAGATGTTTGAAAATGGTTCTTATGTTATTGATTTGAAAGTTGATAATGATGAAATTTATGTTTTTCAGTTATCGGAATTGCATTTAGTGAATGATTGTACGTTTCAACAGTCAGCAACAGTTAATAAAAGACCAGAACAGAATGAAAATAAGTTTGGTATTAAGGTGAATCGTAATGGAACGTATGCATTTTATATTTTTGCTAATGGTAAAAAAGTAGGTCATGTTCGTTTTAAAATAAAAGGATTTGCCGAAAATGGTCAAGCTACAAAAGGTGAAACCAAATGGCGTGATAAGTTAGCTGAATATTATGGTGTTCCTGATGATGGTAATGCTGAACATGTTCAAGATAAGGATGCAATATACAATGGTGTTTGTGTAAATGACAATGTTGATGATAATAAACCGATTGGATCAGGAGAAATAGAAAAGCCAAAAGAAGATAATAACAATGGTGGAAATGGTAATAACGGAAGTAATGAAAAGTTAGAAAAGGCTTTGCAAGATATAAGTGATTCTTTAAAAAATATTGATGGTTCTACAAAAGATACAGCAAAGAATACAAAAGATATTGCTGATAATACAGGGAAAATTAAGGATGCTGTTAATTCTATAAATGATACGTTACGTGAAATTTTAGATGAAATGAAACCTACAACAGATGTTGTAATAGATGAGCTGAAAAAGCCAGATTTAATTAGACCAAAAGACGAAAATGAAAAGTTTGAAGATAAGAATGAGTATTTTAAAGAAGGTAAAGAAGAAAAAGTTCCAACAGATGCTTTACCTGATGCGCCTGATTCGAAGCCTTGGAAAGATGAAGATGGAAATGAAATGAAACAGGAAGATAAATCTGAGAAAGATAAGCCTACTGAAAAGGATAAACCATCCGAGAAGGACAAACTATCAGAAAAGGATAAAACACCTGAAAAGGATAAACCATCCGAGAAGGACAAACCATCTGAGAAAGATAAGACACCTGATAGAGATAAACCATCTGAGAAAGATAAGACACCTGATAGAGATAAACCATCTGAGAAGGATAAGCCTTCTGAACGTGATAAGCCATCAGGTAAGGATAAAACACCTGATAGAGATGGAACACCATCTAAGGATAAAACACCTGACAGAGATGGAACACCATCTAAGGATAAGACGCCTGATAGAGATGGTCCATCAAGTAGAGATAAGACACCTGATAGAGATAGACCTTCAGGGAAAGATGGAGTTCTAGATAGAGAACAACCTGTAGGAAGAGACCCTGTAATGAGTAGAGACCCGTTTCTTACGAGAGACCCTGTACTTAGGTGAGGAGTGTTTGAATGTTAACGATTAATGATATTTTTAATATTTTTAAGTTGTGCTTGGATTATTCAGATACAACTATATATGTATGTTTTGTTGTAATGCTGACGTTTGCTATTTGTATCAAGTTTAAAGACGTTATAACTTGGGGCTACTAAGTTATGACTGATGCTATTTTAAGAGGTTTAAAGGCTGTAGGTAATGGGATTGTAAAAGGTTTTCAGGCTTCAATGGAGTTTTTAGCTAAACCATTAGGATATTTACTAGAATTCTTGGAAGGTATCTTTTATTTTTTTGCTTGTTTGTTCAAAGTTGTTGTACTGATCGTTAAAATATTTACGGCTTTGTTCCAGTTCTTTTGGGCTACGGCTACAAGTGTTATCAAAACTTTGCTTATGTGGATTGGAGTTGTTCCTAGCGGTAAAGTGTATTTACCTCATGAAGCCCAAAACGGTTTCCAAGTTGTTATTGATAAGGTAATGCCTACGGGGTTAATGACTACTGTTCCAATGGTTGCTACAGCCTTTTTGTGGTTGTTTTTTGGAATGAAAGTGTTCTCTTTATATGGTGGTAGCATGGGATTTAATTTCCCTGAGAGAAGAAAATAGGTGTTGTTATGAAGTCTGTTATTGATACTATTTTTAGTCCGATTTTTGGTTGGTTAAATAAAATGTTTGATGCGATCATGAAGCTAACTGTTCCAGTATCACATCCAATTAATCCAAATTCTTTTTTTAAGGCGTTTGCGATGCTTGGCAACGGTTGGGTCATATTTGTAAGTACCGCCTGTGTATTGGCAGCCACTTATGGAATCTTGTTTGTTGTAATGGCGTTTAAGCATGGTGTTATTGAATTTAAAGTGTTTGTGAAATGGTGGTAATCATATGAATCTTGATAATGCTTTGTTGGTTTTAAGTGATTTTATTCCTTGGATTTCTATAATAGTTGTACTTTTTGTTGCTAATCGCATTTTAGAGAAAAGGTAAGGTGATTATAAATGGAATTATTTCATGTGAGTCCTGTTGTGGGGCTTATCGGTGGTACTATTACTGGTTTGGTTGCTTTATTTATATATAACAGGATTACAGGAGAGTGAATTTATATGACACGTAAAAAGTGTAAAGAGTGTAAGGGTAGAGGTTTTGTTTTTATAACTGTTCCTGATGTTAAGTTTAAATCTATTTATAATTATTCGATTCGTGATACTGGTGAAAAAGCTCAATGTATGAAGTGTTTTGGAAAAGGTGTGAAGTAAATGAATACTAACGTGTTTAGTGTGTTTTTTACAATCGGTGGTTCAGTTGGATTAGGACTATTTTTGTTTTTAGTACTTCCAACATTTCTTATATATAGAAAAATGAGCAAGTGAGGTATAGATGATGTTTAAGAAAAAAAACGGTCAAACTTTTAGTAATCATAAAGCGTTTGTTATTCGTGATGATGTTATGTATGTAGAACGTGTTAAATGTGCTGATAGTGATGTAGTAGAGACGGAGACAGCCATTTATAAAACGGATGATGCAAAACGTTATTATAACGAAACAGAGGGCGCTATAGCGTATGTGTTTAATGTTGATATTCCTAGCAAAGTAGAAGCTGAGAAGTTAAAAACGTTGAGACGTGCAACTACGATCAAAAATATTTTTAAATATGATACGGAAAAATCTTTTGATTTTAAAGAAATGATTCCTTGGGTCATCGTAGTTCTTACTTTATTACTTAAATAATGTTCGTGATTTGGTTGAAAAAGGATCTGAATTCCTGGATCTTTTCAGCTGATATTTTGAGTGAAATACGAATGTTTAATGAAAAAATGAGGTGATTGTATGTTTGAAAAAATTAGTTGGTTAAGTAAGTCTAGGAATTATCAATTGATGGCTCATATTGCTATGGCTTTGTTAGATAGTGATGACGAAAAGGAACGTGTTGATGGGATGAAGTTGAAAGAAAGATTAGAGAAAGAGGGGTATTGTTTTGGAGACTATAAACCAACAGTTATGTGAAGAAAATCCTCTTAATTTATCAAAAGAACAACTAGAACAAATGGAAAAGAGTTTGGATCATGTACCTGTTCAAGAAACAATGATAGAAGAATTTTATGAGGATGAAGAAGAAGTTAATAATAATGAAATGCTTGAGTTATTGCATTTTATGCAACAGAACGGTGTTCCATTAAAAAGTGAGCAAGTACAAGCTATGTTTTTAATGCGAGAAATGGGAGTTGGAGATATAGCGAAATTTATGGTTGGCATGAAACCAAAAGTTACACCATTCCAACGATTCTTCGAGTTAATTAATAAAATTACGCTTGCTGACAGAATTAAAGGTAATGCTAAGTTATCAGGTCTTATAAAGGCTCAAGTTGCTAGTGCTAATGGTGTAATGCCTGAAATGCAAAAGCATATGAGAGAACAACAACGGATACAAAGGGAAGTGAATAGATAATGTATGTTTACACGTTTACTGGTTTTATGGGAAACGGTAAAACGTTAGGTATGGTTTTGTTTGCTAAGATGTACCAACAGAAAACAGGTTGTACATTGTATTCTAACTTTGGTGTAAAAGGTTCTAAGCCGTTCACATCTTTTAAGGACTTCTTAAAGATTGCTCAAGAGCCGTCTACCATTTTGTTATTGGATGAGTGTCATTTAGATATAGACAGCCGAAACTCGCTATCTAATGCGTCTAAATACTTCTCTCATATTGCTTTCTTCTTGCGGAAAATGCGTTGTACATTAATGCTTACAACTCCGTTGTTTAGTAATGTTGATAGTCGTTTTAGAGAGATTACATATGTATATGTTCCAGTAAGAAAGGATAAAAATTATTTTTATTATCCAATTGTAGATTATCAAGAAGATAGATTGTTAAAAACAATGAAAATGAAAAAAGAGAATGCTATTAAGTTAGTAAATGAGGTATTTGATACTCATTCAATGGTAACTCCGTTAGAATATCCAGCAAATAAGGCTGAGTTTGATAGTTTACTGGTTGATTTGAAGAAAACGAATGATTCTTATTATGAAACACTCGAAAAAATAAAGATGTTGAGACGGTTGAAACAAGCGATATAACATGCGTTAGCACGAAATGCACACACGCCCTAGCGGGTGGGCATGAGCGGTTAATGTTAAGGGGATGATTGAAACATGAAAAATAGTTTTGTTGTGGAGCAATCAATAAAAAATGTATGTGATGAAATTGATAATTTAAAGGAGAAATTAAAACTTTTGGGTATTGATCCAAGGGATTATTACAAGGTGATTGATAGTTTAACTGTGGTTCGTTTGCACTTAGATAGTATGCGTTGAGGGGTGATTGTTGTGATAGGTAGTAAAAGAGTAAAAAGACAAGTAGATGCTACTCTACAGGCGTTTGAT
>NZ_CP152435.1:0-12180 GCF_039134555.1 Bacillus sp. BR3(2024) | reverse complement strand
AAGCAAAAATGAATGCGTCTGACCGCAGGCATGGAAAAGCGTTAGCTTTTTCATGCCAAGGCAGGCGGATTTTGCCCTGCTTGAGTCTTACAGGACATAGGACGGTAAGACGATTCGTCAGATGCTCTTGATCTTCCCGGTTTAAAGCCGTTAAGGCGATAAACCGGGCTCCCCGAAGGGGAGCATATGTACTTGATTCTATGTGATACCACATAGAATCAAGTACATTATACAATATATTAATGTAGATATGAGAGATTTTGTAATAGGAATACAAGGGAGAATAACTAGAGAAGGGTTGATCACGGAGTCCGGAACGTTTATGCCGCGAAAGTCACTTGACCATGAGGGGCACCCTCATGCAAACTCACCAGAGGTGGCCCCAGAAGGGCGGTTTTTGCCCGCTGGGGTTATCTTTGGGAGTTTGAGGGTGTAGAGGCTCGTGGTCAAGTGAACCGTGGAATAAAAAGTGTAGGACGGGACCCCAGAAAAGGGCAAAAACCAATGGAGTTATGGGAAATGAAAAGCAAAGATCTAGTAAAGGAAACAAACTGTTTTTTGTGATGAATAAAGATACATGTATAGTTAACATAACGTCCTATTATCGGTAGCAAATCTTTTCATAGAATCCTTGTAGCTACAGGGATTCTTCTTTTTTTGTCTTGTTATCTTTTATACAGGATTTTATACATCGTTGATAGAGGAGGGATTCTAGGGATCCCCGCTCTTCTTTTTTTGCATAAAATCTTGTATAAATAAAAAGATTTTGATGTGGGGATCGAGAAGTAATGAGTATTAGTGTTAAAATCGAAATGTATTTCGAAATTAATTCGATTTTAAAATCGGTTGTGATATTAGTTGTGAGTGAATTCCGATTTTGATTAAAATATTGATTTAGTAACGTTTTATGAGTAAAAAATATATTTCGTTTTTGAAGGAGGAATGAGAATTGGAACTAAAATCGGAAATGTATACACCAAAAATTGTTGCGGATCGTTTAGGGATGACTCCGGATTTATTAAAAGTATGGTCAAATGAATTTAACATACAAACGGAACGAAGCCCAGGAGGACATCGTAGGTATTCTAAGGAAAATATAGAAGAATTAACAGCAATTAAAGAAAAAATACAGTTGCAAAAGTGGTCTTATGATCAGGTTCGGGCATGGAGAAATGGAGAACTTGATTTATTTGTTTCAAAAGAAGAAAAATCGGAATTAGAAAAGAAATTGGACGAGGTATTAGAAAATCAGCAATTACAAAATCAATTTAATCAAGCGCTTGTTCAAAAATTACAGGAAATTACGAATGAATTAGTTATAACTAAAGAGCATTTAGCTAATACGGAGAAAAAGTTAACTGAAGTAGAAGGTAAAAACAGTGAATTAGAAGTTTTTATAGAGAAGAAGTTAGAGAAGCGAGATCAGTTATTGCTTGAAAACATTAGAGATATGCAAAAGCAAAATCAGAAACAAAAACGGAAAGGGTTTTTCGGTTTGTTTAAAAATTAAGTATGATTGATATTTTTGTAGGGTTCTAATGTCGGAAAAAGAAGAATAGAAATATAGCATACATACAATAAGGGAATGCAGTATAGATCAGTCTACAAGCATTCCCTTGTTCTATGTATGTTTTTAATGGAAATTATTTTTTTTACATTTTTTGTATATAAAATGTTTGTTTTATGATATATTAATCATCAGATTATTATATCTAGATTTAAGGTTTTTAGTGAGGAGAATTAGGTGTGAAGAAAATATTAGTGTTTAGTCTTTTTGTTATTTTGTTATTTGGTGTTATTTTTTTAGTTATGAATAAAAATAAAGAAGAAGTTCCAGTAAAAGAGTATTATAAAAATAAAATTTCACAAGAACAGTTACAACAAGATATTTTAGATAAAAAAGAGAAAATTATTTATTATTATCAGACACACTGTTCTCATTGTGCTAAAGTTTCACCAATCGTTATACCTATGGCACAAGAAATGAAAATTGACATGCAGGTTATGAACTTAGAAGAATATGATTCAGCTTGGGATCAATTTAAAATTAAAGGAACTCCTACAATTATTCATTATAAAGATGGAAAAGAATTAAATAGGATTGAAGGAGAACAATCGGAAGATGATTTTGAAAGTTGGTTTCGGAAGATTAAATAAATTGATTTTATGAGATTAGAAAATTTGTTTTATTACTTTTATATCTAGATATTCTCTTAAAAGAAACTTATTATTTAAGTTTCTTTTATTTTTTATTAATATTTAATTTTATAAGGGGTTTTTAATATGAATAGTCAAAAAAGAAAAGAAAACTTATTATTCCTTGCATGGTGTGTTTCTTTTATTGCTACATCGGGTAGCTTATATTTTTCTGAAATTATGAAGTTTATTCCTTGTACTTTATGTTGGTATCAGAGGATTTTTATGTATCCTTTAGTTTTATTATTAGGTGTTGCTGTTATAAAAAAGGATTATAGTATTTCAAGATATTCATTAATATTTGGGATTATAGGTTCTTGTCTTTCTTTATATCATTATTTGATACAAAAGATTGTTTTCTTTTCAGAAAGAGCTGTTTCTTGTGGACGTGTACCGTGTACTGGTGAATATATAAATTGGTTAGGTTTTATTACAATTCCTTTTTTAGCTTTACTTGGTTTTATTGCGATTAGTATTTGTAGTTTGATTTTATTGAGAATTTCTAAAGAGGATTATTGATGTTTTTTGATATTTAATTTGTTATTTCATAAATATAAAAAACAAAACTAACTACTTTCTTAGAACATGGTTAGTTTTGTTTTTTAGGTTTATTACAATATTTTTAAATTAGTATATATTTATATAATGCTATTATCTTATTTAAAAAGTTCCGCTGTTTTTCGTCCAAGCCAACTTCCAAGATCTCCGGCAATAGTACCACCATCAATTTTTTTTAATTCTTCAATTGTTAATTCTTCTAGTTCTTTTAATTTTTGAGCATTCATGAAATTTCCTCCTATAAATATATTAAATATTTTTTAATTTGTATAATTGGATTTTTAGATAAAAATGTTTTTTGTATGAATTATTTTATCTAACTTACATCGATTTTTTAATTTTTCTACTCTTTACCCTATAAACTTTAGGTGAGGTATTATTTTAGAATTATATATATGTTTTATATTCAGTTTGAATTTTTTAAAAAAATTATTTTAAAAAAAGATGGCTTAAAGGCCATCTTTTTTTATTGTTCGTACATCATGTAGCAGCTTGCTCTTGCATTAGTTCTAGGAGCATAATATTTATCACAAAATTGATGCTTTTGATCATTTCCTGATCCTCCGCCCCAACCTATAAGTTTTCCAGCTTGTTTTGTCCAATAGTTTCCGCCGTTTAATTCAAGTTCTTGATTTGTTAAAGTTTCAAGATTTTTGTTTAACTTTTCATTAGTCATTTAGAAACACCTCTTTTTTAGTTTAATATATAGATTTTTAGATTTTTTATTTGGAAAACGTTATTATTTATTCCCAAGGACCTTTGCCGTTGTAGTAATTAGTCCAACCTTCATAGTATCCTACTGCAAAGTCACCGATGTCTTTCCATCCCCATCCACCGTTTACTTCTAAAATTTCTTCTTGTGTTAATTCTTCTAAATTTTCTAATTTGATTTCCATTATATTTCCTCCTCATTCAAACGGATATTCTACCTTTGGAATCGCTGTCATGTTATTATTATACAATAAGAAATGGATTTGTCTATAATTTCCTTGTAATTTTTTTCAAATAATAATAAAATTATTAAATTATTTGTATTTTAGGATTTATTTTTATTAAGAAAGTAGGTATTGCTTTGGTATTAAAAAAATTTGAATGCATTAAGCAACATGATTTGCAAGATTGTGGTCCAGCGTGTTTAGCTATGATTTCACGTTATTATAATTCAAATATATCAATTGCTAAAATTCGTGAAATTGCAGGTACTGATTTGCAAGGTACAAATATTAAAGGATTGTTGGAAGCGTCTACAAGATTAGGGTTTGATAGTAAAGGTGTTAGGGCTAAGAGTCCTGAGGTATTAGAAGAAATACCTTTACCAGCTATCGCACATGTAATTGATAATGGTTTATTACATTATGTAGTTATTTATAAAGTGAAAAAAAATAAAGTTTATATTGCAGATCCTGCAAAAGGGAATATTGTATTTAGTTTGGAAAAATTTTGTGAAATTTGGAAAGGTATTTTGGTTTTAGTTAGTCCTAATAAAAATTTTAATGAATTTGATCATTCTAGTGGTAAATTGTCTCGATTTACATCTCTATTAAAATCTCAAATTCATTTGCTTATTCCTATGTTTATTGCTTCTATTTTTTTAAATGGTTTTAGTATGTTAGGTGCATTTTATTTTAAATTTTTAATTGATGATATTGTTGCAAATCAGTTATTGCAAACTTTACATATTGTTTCAATAGGTATTGTTATTTTATATGTATTTAAGGTGTTACTTTCATACTTTAGAACTCATTTAATTTTATATTTTAGTAGAAGAATTGATATACAGTTAATGTTGGGATATTATCGACATGTTATTGGCTTACCTATGAATTTTTTTGAAACGAGAAAAGTTGGTGAAATTATTTCTCGTTTTACAGATGCTAGTAAAGTTAGGGATGCTTTATCTAATACTACTATTACATTAATGATTGATAGTTTAATGGTAGTTTTAGGTTCTGTTTTATTGTATTTACATAATTCTGTTTTGTTTGGTGTAACTCTTTTATTAGTTCCGTTTTATGTCCTTGTTATTTTAGGATTTCATAAATCTTATGAGAACATTAATAGAGAGCAAATGGAAAGTAATGCGAAGTTAATGTCTTATATAGTGGAGTCATTAAATGGTGTTGGTACTATAAAATCATATAATGCAGAGAAAGAAGTAATTTTTGAAATGGAAAAACGTTTTGTAAGTTTACTTCGTCATCTATTTAAAAATGGTATGATTTCTAATTTGCAAGGAAGTATTAAAATTGCAATTGAATTAATTGGTGGGGTAATTATTTTATGGGTAGGTGCTAATCAAGTATTAAAGGGAAATATGTCAATTGGTGAGTTAATTACCTATAATGCACTTTTGGTATATTTTTTGAATCCTATTCAGAATTTAATTGGTATTCAACCGATGATGCAATCAGCTATTGTAGCGGCAGAGAGATTAAATGATATTTTTGATTTAGAATTAGAAAAATCGAAGGATGAGGAGAGAAAGGTATTTTCAAATCGTCTTTCTGGGAAAATTGATTTTGAGAATGTAACGTTTAAATATGGTACGAGGAATAATGTTTTAAATAATATTAGTTTTTCAATTTCTCCTGGTAGTCAAGTAGCTTTTGTTGGTGAAAGTGGTTCCGGTAAAACAACTATTTCAAAATTATTAATGAACTATTATTCAGTTCAGCAGGGAAATATTTATTACGATGATTATCATATTAAAGAAATTAGTAAAACAGCATTACGTAAACAAATTGCATATGTATCACAGGAGTCCTTTTTCTTTAGTGGTTCCATTTATGATAATTTACAATTTGGTTTAGAACGTAAGGTTAGCTTTGAAGAATTAATTCATGTATGTAAATTAGCTTGTGCTCATGATTTTATTAGTGAATTACCATTGCGATATGAAACATTATTAGAGGAAAATGCGTCTAATTTATCTGGGGGACAAAAACAAAGATTAGCTATTGCACGTGCGTTATTAAAAAATCCAGATATTTTGATTTTAGATGAGGCAACAAGTAATTTAGATTCTACAACGGAGAAAAAAATTACTGATATGCTTAGAGATTTAGGAAGTAAGGAAATTACAGTTATTATGATTGCGCATCGATTAAGTACAGTTCAACATGCTAGTAAAATTTTTGTAATGAGAAAAGGAAATATTATTGAAGAAGGTTCTCATGAAGAATTATTACTTCAAAAGGGTGATTATTATGGTCTTTGGAAAAATCAAACTATACATGTAGATCATATAAAATCACAATCTTATGCTATGTGGGGAAATAAAGATGAATAAAATTTATTCTTTTGAGCAATTAACAGATAGTGTGGAGCTATTAGAACGAAAACCACCTCGTTTTATTATGTGGTTTTTATCTGGGCTTATTTTATTGTTTGTTATCTTTGTTGTTTGGGCTTATTTTGGAAAGATTGATATTGTAAGTAAAGGAACAGTAATTATACAGAGTAAATCTGAATCAAGTTTAGTTAGAAGTAAAAATAAGGGAATAATAGATAATGTTTTGGTTAAGTCGGGTGATTTTGTGAAAACAGGAGATGTTTTATTCCAAATAAAAGAAGAAAATGAAAATGTTCTTGTAAAAGCATCAATGGATGGGGAAGTTCAGTTTAATTCTACTATTCAATCTGGTGATTTAATTGAATATGGTAAAGAGATGCTATCAATTGTACCAAAAAATCTTGAGAAAAGAGCTCATATGCTTTTATCTCCTCAAGATAGAAAAAGTATAAAAAAGGGTGATAAAATAATCTACTCTTTTAATGTAGAAAGAAAAGATAAATATGTAGGGGAAATTGTATATATTGCAGCGGAACCTGTTTATAACAAAGAATTTAAATCCTATATGTATGAATTAGAAGCTACGATTGATTCTAACAATGATGAATTATATGTAGGAATGATGGGACAAGGTTCAGTGTTAATCGGATCAGAACCGATTTGGAGGTTTTTGTTAAAGAAAATGATTTGATTTTTAAATCAATGAGGATTGTTAATTAAGATTAGGAGAGGTTTTTTAGTATGAAAAAAAATATATTTGTTATGACGTTTGTGATTTTTTTTAGTTTATTTTGTTTTTCTTTTAATAGTTATGCTGAATTGAATAATACTTCATTAAATAGAAGTGATGAGATATCTATTATTTTTGAAAGTGAGAATAATATTGATAAAATAATAAGTAATATAAAAAGTAATAAATTGATTAATTGGAGTGTTAAGGATTTAAATCGATTATTAGATAAAGTAGATAAAGTAGATTTGAGTATAATGGAACGTGCAACTTTAAAGAGAGAGATAATAAGAGAATCAGGTTTTTCTAATTTTGATTTTAAGGGTACTAAGGCGGATGTTTTAGCATTTAAGGATTTAAAAATAGAAATAAAAGAAATTGATAAAGATTTAATTTTATATAGAAGAAGTAAATCTGGTGAACCAGATTCTAGGTATGGTCTTGGTTATTGGTGGAGTGATAAAAAGAGAAACATTGAAGAAACAAGAAATGAGTTAGCGGTATTAGAAGCTTGGGGTAATCCATTAAGTACAGAATATATAGTAGAAATACCAAAAGGAATTAGAGTTCTTACGGGAATTACTGCATCTCAAACTCAATTTCAAAATGGTACAAATATAGTTCAGGAATATAGGGAAGGTGGAGGAGTACAATATTGGATAAATAAAGTTAGTGTTAGTTGGTTAAAATAAGTAAATTTGATTGGAGAAACAATGAATCATGATCAAAAGTTTATAAACTTAATTTTAGATTGTGAGTATATTATTAAACAAAATATATCTCATGATTTTGAGGATATTAACAGATATAATATATTATTAAATGAACTTAGAGGATTAATTGAAACAGTGAAAAAAAAACGTTTAAATAATAAGTTATATTATTTATCGATTACACAGATGATTGATAAAAGTGATCCAGATGAAGTTATTACTGCTGTTTTAAAACTTAATGAGTTTTATTGTAAGTATTATCAAAAATTGTAGTTTTTGATAATACTTATTTTTATAAATATATTTATAAAAGTGGATAACATATAAGTTCTTATAAGTTTATGATAGAATAAAAAATAGCAAAAAAACCCTCGAAGTTTGGCGACAGAAAGGGTTTTTGCTTAAGTTGATAGAGGTTGAGAAATCAAACTCTTAATTATTAATTTTGTTTAATGACATTTTATCATTAGAGTTTGTTTTCCTCAACCATTAAGGAGAGGAAAAATGAGTAAAATTGTAAATATTGATAGTTCAGAACAAAAGGCAAGGTTAAATGAAAATAAGGTTGAGGATTTTTTAGAACAAGCTAATATAGGTTTATCAACTGAACAACAACAATTGTTATTACAGATTTTACATAGTACAACAGGCGATGATTATTTTATTGGAAAAAAGAAAAAACGAACTGATGGGGTGAAGTTCGTGCAAATGATTACAGAGAATATTGATTATTTGTGTGAGATTGGCTATTTAACTCAACCAGAGAAAGCTTTTTTATTTGAGCTTTCACGGTTCTTGGAATTTAAATCAAACGTTATTATTGAAAAAAATGATGATGAAATTAAGCCATATGCGGCTTCTCCAAGTTATTTAGCAAAAAAATTAGGGAAAACAAGAACGTCTATCTCTAAAATTATGAATGATTTATTAGTTAAAGGAATTTTAGGAGTTGCGGAATCTGGTGTAACAACTGAAGATGGAAGATCTTGTTCGTCCCGTACTTGGTTTGTTAATCCTAATATATTATGTAATGCACCAAAAGATGATATTGATAGAGCTACACAACAAATATTTGCAAAATCATTAAGAAATATTCAATGTGAAGGAAGTAAAAAGAAACATAAATTACCAATATATTTATTTTGAAAAAGTGTAATTTAACTATTGCACTTTTTTTTTTTGCTGATCTTTCCAAAAAATAGGTGTTAATTTTTTTTAACACAGGTGTTAAAAAAAATTAACACCCCGAACACTTTAAACCCTTGATATTACTGGTTTTTTATATTTTCCTTATCTCACTCTATATATAGAGTTAAAATTTCATAAAAAGTATGTATTATTTTTAAGTGAAATATATTAAACGAATATTTGAGATTTCAATAAATAGTAGTATAAGAATATTCTTCATTTATTAATTTAATGTAGAATCAGTATAAAAATGTAATTTGATGTTATGTGAGTTTTTTAAAGGGGTTTATTTTATGAAAGAGTATTTTAATTTAGAACAAGCTCAAAAAAACGCAAGATTAAGAGATATTGAAAACTCAAAGATCTTGTCAGAGGAAGAAATGGAATTAGCAAATATACTTCAAGCAAAAGCTAGTGCAAAAGGAATGAAATTAGTTCCTGAACGTAAAATAAAAAATAAAGCAAAGTTTGTTCAAATTATTCAACAAAACATTCAATATTTATTTGAAATTGATTATTTAACAAATGCTGAAAAAGTATTCTTATTAGATATCTCAATGTGTGTAGGTTTTTTAAGTAATTGTTTAGTTAGTGATATTAATTCTAAAGAACAAATCCCATTAACTCAGAGGGAATTAGCTAAAAAGATTGGAAGACATGAAACAAAAGTTAGTCCATTGATTAGAAGATTAATAGATAAAGGTATTATAGCTCGTTCAGAAAGTGGTATTGATAATAATAATGTTAGAGCATATGCTTTATTTATAAATCCTCATATAATGTTTTCTGGTAATAGAGATGACGTTAATCCAACACTTAAAACAATGTTTAGAAAAGTACCAAAACAACTTAAAAATTTACCTATTAAATTATTTTAAATCTACTTTAATTAGTAGATTTTTTTTATTAATTTCGTACTTACCAAAAACGGTAAGTTTACTTACCAAAAACGGTAAGTACGAAAAATCTTGAAACCCTTGATATTACTAGGTTTTTTCTACTTTGTTATGTTTGTCTCTTCTTACTCTATATAGAAATGGCTAAAAGTTCCGCAAGGAACAGGTAGTATTTTTAAGCAAACCCCGCTTAAAAATCTCCACCTTTGCTAGAAAAAAGTCGCCTCGTTAATCCTCGGCTAAAGTCGAAGACTTTTCTTTTTTCTAACATCCTTGCCAAACTTTTTTTGGCTCGTTTGCTTTCATCGCCAAGCCGATAAACTCAAAAGTGGGATTTAGGCATATCGGCTTGAGCTATCCATTATACGAGCCAAACCGCTTGATCTAACGTTCCATAATTAGTTCTTATTCTATTTTTAGATACGCAATACGTGGGGTCTCCCCACACCCCGGCCAGCCTCTACCTCAAAAGTAGGGGAAAGATCAAAAACCACTTACTATAAGTAAGTGGTTACCGTGGAAGTGGTTTTTCTCTTTGAGATTCATAGGAATCGTTGAAATTTAAACGTCTAAATAGATTTGTATTTCGGATTTTGATGTTTTTTGGATCAATCATAGATTGCCATGGTTGTAAGTTCTTTTTATTTTTTCTAAGTTTAGTAATTCTACTAATAACATTGTTTAATTCACGTTCATGATCTTGATTCATCAGAATAAAAGTAAAGCTTGTTATCACTGTTGGAAAGCAAATCTTTAATAAAAATTCAATATGATAGATATCAGAGATTAGGTTGTTAATTGTGATATAAGATGTTCCTGGTATTGGGATAATATTTACTACGATTCGTAAGGATTCTTTTTGATCATTAATAAGTAATTTAAGAGAACAACGTGTAGTAAGGATTTTAAAGAGTTCATCGATAAATGTAATGAGTACATGAAGTTGAGTTTCAGGTGTCTCTTCATTGATTAACCACAATCCTCTATTTTCTTGTTTTGTCTTTATGAGAAAGTCTGTTATAAATTCCATATCAAGATTTTTAGGTATTTTATTGTTTGGGAAGTATTCTCCAAAGTAACGTGTATCTTTTTCTTGTATTGGGTGAATTGGGAAAAAGGATTCTGTATGTAATAGATTATAATGCTCGTGAGAGCAAAGTAGTGCGATTAATAATATTGGATCTGTATATTGTTTACTTAATTCTAGATAGTCTTCCATGCGGGTAAAGTGACGGAAGAGTACATTTTCTCCAGGTGCAATTGGTAGCACCTTTTTTTCTTGGCCAAAATAATAGTAAGCACGATAAGATAAATAAATATATTCGGCACCATAAAAGGATTTAGAACCAATTAATAGTTTATCTTCTAACTCTTTTAATTTGGCGTAACCAAGTGTTCTAGACTTATTCTTTTTCCCTTTTTGGTAGCCAAATAGGTCCAAAAATTGAGATTTTAACATGTAGGGCTGATGATGGAGCATAAATGTAAATAGATTATGATAATGCTTCATGATGAATAAATGTAATTCATCACTTAATTTTCTCTTATGTGGATCTTTTTGAATGTCATGTAAGTTTAAGATATAGGGTGCATTCGTATTATTCATAATTTCATGTACTGTATAAAAAGTAGGTGGAACGATAAATGTTGGTTGTATCGCCATGTTTTCTCCTCCTATAGTTGTTCATACCCGGATAAAAATGTTTTCGCAAATTCTTGTTTTTGTTGAATATCAATCTCCTTATAGTTACGTGTTGTCACTTCTATGGCAATATAACCGTCATGCACTTTGCTATAGACGGCTCCATCGGGCGTTGGTTGGAATTTCCCTTGCGGATGGGACTCTACTATTCTTTTTTTAAAATCGTCGTATCTGGGGTCTTTCTGGGCCTCTGAATGCAATTGTTTTTCTGTTTTCCATGTTTCTCTTGTTTCTTTAGGTAAAGAAATATACTTTTCAGAGAGACGAATATCATGTTTAGCGTTATTTATACCGGTTTTATATTGATATTCTTTACCTTCTTTTTTAAACTTTTCTATTCCCTTTTCTCCTAGAACAATCTTTCCTGTTCGCTCTTCTAAATAGCCGCTATGACAAAGTTTTTTCAGGCGATCTCCTTTGATGTTATATTCTCTTTCCATTTGCTCTCTGGTAGCTGTTCCGGTTTTCCAAAGCATATCCATGCCTTCGACTTCTTTTGTTTTTAGAATCCTTATATGTTTTCGTGGTGCGGCCATAGGAATGTCTCCTGTCTTTGTAATATTTCTGTATTTGATTATTTGGGAATCCATAGCGAAGCTATGTGTATTTGTTATGTGACCATGTGTACATTTACACATGGTTTACTTTTTGTATTAAATAAACATTTGTTTAAAAATGTTTATTTAATTTCATTCAAAATGTGATGCGAAGCATGACATTTTGATCAAACAAATAAAAATGCCGAAGTGCAATTTTATTTGTCTTTTTCTAGGAAGCGTGAGCTGATCTAGAAAAAGACTCTGGACAGATGCGAAGCGTTCTGGCCAGGAAGTCCCGCAGGGCAAAATTCGCCTGAAGACCATTCACTCGGCTTGCCGAGCTTGTTTTTGGTTCAAGCGCAGCGA
>NZ_CP152434.1:0-10418 GCF_039134555.1 Bacillus sp. BR3(2024) | reverse complement strand
AAGCAAAAATGAATGCGTCTGACCGCAGGCATGGAAAAGCGTTAGCTTTTTCATGCCAAGGCAGGCGGATTTTGCCCTGCTTGAGTCTTACAGGACATAGGACGGTAAGACGATTCGTCAGATGCTCTTGATCTTCCCGGTTTAAAGCCGTTAAGGCGATAAACCGGGCTCCCCGAAGGGGAGCATATGTACTTGATTCTATGTGATACCACATAGAATCAAGTACATTATACAATATATTAATGTAGATATGAGAGATTTTGTAATAGGAATACAAGGGAGAATAACTAGAGAAGGGTTGATCACGGAGTCCGGAACGTTTATGCCGCGAAAGTCACTTGACCATGAGGGGCACCCTCATGCAAACTCACCAGAGGTGGCCCCAGAAGGGCGGTTTTTGCCCGCTGGGGTTATCTTTGGGAGTTTGAGGGTGTAGAGGCTCATGGTCAAGTGAACCGTGGAATAAAAAGTGTAGGACGGAACCCCCAGAAAAGGGCAAAAACCAAAGTGAGATTATGTAAAATGATAAGCAAAGATCTGGATTTTTCGTGATGAATACTTATTTATGGTTAGTTAATATAACGTCTTATTATCGGTAGTAAGTTTTTTCATAGAATTCTTGTATAAACAAGGATTCTTCTTTTTTTTGCATGAAATTTTGTATAAATAAAAAAGATTTGGTTGTTATGAGTATTTAATTTTAAAATTGAGTTTGTAATAGGAATTATATAAATCTATTATGTAAAGGTTATGGAAATTAAGAGTTTGAAACAAGTGGTACGTGAATTATTAGGAAAAAGGGTATATCATTGCTATAGCGAATATATTTTTTGAGGTGAAATGCTATGAAGACGCTATATAGTCCTAGTGATGTGGCAGAGCAATTAGGTATCCAATCTAGTACATTACGTAAGTATGCTGATGTCCTTGAAAAAGAGGGTTATACTTTTATTAAGAATGAACGTGGGCATAGGAAGTATAGAGAAAGTGATGTAATGGTGTTTCGTAGGGTTATAAATTTAAAGAACGACACAGACATGACATTAGAAAATGCTACAAAGCAAATAGTATCATGGCATCAAGGTGTTGAAGTATTGCCATTAGAACGACATGATGTTGAGCGCTATGAAGAACCTAATTCCAACGCTACACCGCTACAGACGATGATCCAAGAGCAAAAAGAGATCATTGAAAAGCAAAATGATTTACTTCAGGAATTAACTAAACGATTAATGGATCAAGATGAAAGATTTATACAAAGAGAATTGGAATTATTGAACGCTATACAATCGATACAGGATTCTCAGAAGTTTATAGCAATGAACTCTAGCGAAGAGATAGTGAAGAATCAAAGTCGTGATGAAATACTTTTAAAAACAATTAGAGAAGTTCAAGAAGTTAAGAGGATGATCTCAGCAAGTAAAGATAAGAGATGGTATGAGTTTTGGAAATAGTATTTTTTTAAAATTTGTTGATTATATTTTTCTTATTTTATAAAGTTCAAAAAGGTTTTTGTGGTTTTTTGGGGAATTAGGTAAATATTTGTATTTGTTATGTGACTTTTTAAATAAGTTATTTTTGATAGACACAAATATTATAAAGGGGGATTCATATGTTTAAAAAAAGTGTTTTAAGTTTGTTAGTATTAGTTTCTTTTGTTATAGGAGGAAATTCTATACGCGCAGATGAATCTTATTATGTTAATAATGGGATATGTAAAGACATCGAAAAAAATGTAGAAGAAAATAAATATGTAAAAAGTTGTTTTAAAGTATTTCCTGTTTCTCCTCTTGGTCCATCATTAAAAATACCAAATGATTTTTTATATGATGATGGTATTTATAAAGGGATTTTATATTTGACTCACAAAGAATATTCAAAGCATTCTGTTGTATCTTATTATGAAGGTGTTTTAAATAAATATAAGTAAAGAATATATATTTAGTAAGAAATTATATATTCTTTATTATTTTTTAATAAAAAACCAATTCTTTTGATTGATAGGAATTGGTTTTTATTTATAAATTTTTGATTAGGGTTTTAGTTGTTTTATTTTTCAGTCTAATTGTAAAAAATTATTTACTTTTTGTATGAAATATATTACAATCCAATTAGTGGAAATTATACGATAGAAGAGAGGGAAGACATGCTTGAGAATAATATAGCGGTAGGAAGAGCTGAAAAAAAGTGGACACAACAGCAATTAGCAGATGAAGTAAATGTTAGTCGACAAACTATAGTAGCTTTAGAAAAAAATAAATATAACCCTTCTTTAGTATTGGCTTTTAAAATTGCTAATTCGTTGGAAAAAGATATAAATGATGTATTTCGTTATGAGGAGGATAAATAATGGGTAATATTGCTGTAACTTTAGTTTTGGTTCTAGTTGCATTAGTTTTTATAGCAGAGTTTTATAAAGGATCTTTTGAAAGGCAGATGGAGTCGAAAGACGAGAGAGGTCAAATACTTATTTTTAAGGTGAAGTCTTTATCTTATAAGATTTTATCTTTTGGTATTTTAATTGGAGTAGTAGTTGTAGCAATATTTAAGTTAATGGATAAGGAATATTTTATTTATTACGTAATGATTGTATTTTTTATTCAAAGTATAGCTTCGTCTGTTTATTTAGCTGTTGTTCGAAAAGCATAAAAAAAAAATAACACTTTATATTTGAAATAGGAATTATGTAAAGTGTTATTTTTATTTTGGTTTTATAGTTGTTGGTGAATTTCGGCTGGTGATTTTTTTCTTTTTTGTATAATCGTTAAAGCTTTGTTATATTTTTGTTTTAAATAAGTAAATATGGATTTATATTCTTTATCTGTTAAAAATAGAAGTTGATTAGATATCATAATAAATGAAAAGCTAAAGAGTCCCATTACTATAGCGATACCTAGATGCATACCAATTATGCCCATCATACCAATATATTTTGTTTTTTTATTAAATAATAAAAATGGAAAAGCTAATTGTACAATTACTGTTATATAAGATCCTGTAACTAACATTAGATCAGATGAATGTATTAAGTTCTTGAAGAAAGGATGAGAGAATTCATCAACTTGTAAAACGTAATATAAAGCTGTACCATTTTGCCATAATTCACCCATTGCTTTATGAAGACCTGAAGTAAGATATAGTATACTTACTTGAACAAGACATGCGAGTATGGATAAGTTATGTAATAAATTTCTTAAAGAAATATTTTCAGTATTAGTAGTTGTAGATGGATTTATATTTTTTTTATTTTTTAAATAAGAGTCTAATGAAAAGTATTGAGTAGTATTAGCGAATAATAAATAGAATAGTAATATACGAGAAATATTATCTCCACCATCTAATATAATATTATTTTGAGTCATTAAAGACCAGATGAAAATGAAATTTAGGAATGATATTATTTTTCCTTTATAACCAAATAAAAAAAGTATTGCTATTAAAATTCCTAAATGATAGATAATATTGAAATATAAGTTAGATGTACTGAGACTATATAGAGAAAAATTGTTAAAAAAACGTTCTTCTGGACTTAGGTTTCCCATACTCATTAAGCCATTAGATCCCCATAAAAAGTAACGTTGTGAGTAATGAATTGTATAGTTATAAAGAATGATAAATCCAAATGCAATTCGGATTAGACTAGCTCCTATAAGCATATGTTTTTTTTGATTTAATAAAATCAACTTATTAATCATTGTTTTTCACTCCTTTGTACTAGAACATAGATATAACATTTTGTGGTTTTGCCCAATCAAGTTCAATATAACGTTTTTCATTATTAGGATTTTTTTCTTCTTTTTTTGAGAAAGGTATTGGGTTAGATTCTACAAGAAGAACTTTAAATTCTATAATATCTTTATTAGGATAGGCGCTTTTAAGATGTGCTTCAGCGTATCTGTTTAATAAATTATTTGATATTTTTTCAGCATTTTTACTTCTTTCATTTTCAACTAAATGTTTATATTCTTCTTTATCTAATTTCCCGTTGTTTATTTTTTTGATAACCTCTTGCATTGTATCATCGCTTTCTTGTCTTAAAGCAAATGCACCTCTAGGAATTCGTAATAAACGATTATATGGTGTAAATCTATTTTCTTGATTTTCCTTAATCATGTAGTCAACAATATCGATCCAACCAGTAGTCGTAGTATCATTATCTGATTTGATTTTGGCTTTTACAAAAAATTTACTATTTGTTGTTACTGGTGCAGGAGCAAATAGTCTCCAGTTTTGAGTGAAAATAGGATCCATATAGGCTGATAATTGTTTATTGTATTTAGCTTTTATAGGATTAGATGGAGTATTATAAATAAGGGTTATGGCAAAATGAAATATGAAAGCTGTACATAATAATCCAGCTATTAATTTTTTCCACATTATTATCACCTCACTAATTTTTTTAAGCTTTTATTGATTTCAAGATAAAAGTTTATGTTTTTTTATTTAAGGTATAAAATATTAATTATAAATATGTAATGAATTTTATAGTTACATAGTTAAACGAGCCAATTCTTACTTTGTAGTAAGAAAGGCTCGTAATTATGTTTTGCATAGTAAACAAAAAATTAATAGTCAAAAGTTATAGTTATGTCTTCATAATTAAGACTATTAGTGCTATTGTTTCCAAAGGCAGCATTAGCAACTGCTTTACCAACTGCTTTTCCAACACTAAAGGCACCTGCTGCAGCTACAGCTCGTCCCGCTGCGGCGAAAAATTCTTGTGGTGGCTGAATATTTTCATTTGAGGATTCTACGGCAATAGTTTCCTCATTAATTGGAGCTGCTTTGGCTGTAGTAGAGTTAAAAGCTGCTCCACCTAATAGTAAAGAAAGTGCTAATCCCGATCCAATAATTTTTTTTATTATTGTCTTCGACCCCCTAAAGAATAAATCTACAGATCAAAAGATGATTTTACATCTTCGTATTCATAACTAGGAGCATCTGATGAACTACTTCCAGTTATTTCTCGTGCAGCTTTTTGATGTGCGAAATATCCCCCTACCCAAGCAGCTCCTTTTGCTGCAAGGCGATGTGCAACAGCCAAGAGTTCTTTTGGTGGTTCAATGTTTTGGTTTGCAGATTCTACAGTAATATTTTTTGCTTCATCGATTGGAGCTGCTTTGGCTGCAGTAGAGTTAAAAGCTGCTCCACCTAATAGTAAAGAAAGTGCTAATCCTGATCCAATAATTTTTTTTATTATTGTCTTCGACCCCCTAAAGAATAAATCTACAAATCAAAAGATGATTTCACATCTTCGTATTCATAACTAGGAGCATCTGATGAACTACTTCCGATTACTGCTCGTGCAGCTTTGTCACCTGCTAAATATCCCCCTACCCAAGCAGCTCCTTTTGCTGCAAGGCGACCTGCAACAGCTAAGAATTCTTTTGGTGGTTCAATGTTTTGGTTTGCAGATTCTACAGTAATATTTTTTGCTTCATCGATTGGTGCAGCTTTGGCTGCAGTAGAGTTAAAAGCTGCTCCACCTAATAGTAAAGAAAGTGCTAACCCTGATCCAATTAATTTATTTTTCATTTTAATACTCCTTTAGATTTACTTTTATAGGATTTATTGATCGAAAGATGATTTTACATCTTCGTATTCATAGCTAGGAGCATCTGATGAACTACTTCCAAATACAGCATTTGCAGCTTTTTCACCTGCAACCCATCCAACTCCCCAAGCAGCTCCTTTTGCTGCAGCTCGTCCTAACATTGCCGCGAATTCTTTTGGTGGTTCAATGTTTTGCTTTGATTCTACAGTAATATTTTTTGCTTCATCGATTGGTGCAGCTTTAGCTGCAGTAGAGTTAAAAGCTGCTCCACCTAATAGTAAAGATAATGCCAATCCTGATCCAATTAATTTGTTCTTCATTTTGAAAAACCTCCTAATATTTTCTTGTAAAAAATATGATACATCCAGATTATTACATTTTAAGGATAATAAGTACACATAAAATTCGAAATTTTTGAATTTTGTAAAAAAAGACAAATAATTGTCATATTTTTAAAAAAAATGTAACAATTAAGTATAATTATATAAATAAATATCATAATTATATAACGATATAACAATATATTAATTTTTAAATGCAAAAACATATGTTTGAAATTATTGTTTTCTTTTTCCGTTTTCTAGGTGTTTCTTTTTGGGTACACTCTATATCTCTTAAACCCTTTATATCAATAACTTTCTTTATTTTCTCTATCTCACTCTTATATATAGGGCTAGAAGTTCCGTAAGGAACGAGTTGTATTTTTGAGAAAACATTCAAAAGGTTATCAGCGTGTATGGAGCGATTGGGAAGACACTTAGTTAGGGGAGATTCTTACATCTTCTCCAGCAGTTGCTTCTTGGGGATCTAATCGAATTGATTGTTTTGCACGAGGTCAAAATGATCATATGTGGCATAAAGCATGGAGTGTTTAAATTTATAGAAAAGAAAGAAGTAGCTATTTTAATTAAATAATTGATGCCTTTTTTTACTTTTAATAATAAAAGAGAAATTATCTATGAATATTATATTTATAGAGAGTTAATATAATGATCTATTATTGGCAGAAAAGAAAAAAGCGAAATCCATTGATATAAATGGAATTTCGCTTTTTTTCTTTATCATGATTTTATACATTGTGGAAGTAGAAATTTTAAATTCTGGGTTGTTTATGTTAGGAAAGTGATTTGAATTTGGGTGTGTAGAGGCTCATGTTTGGGTGAACTGTTAGAATAAATAGATTAGGATGGACAATAGTAAGTAGAATATATATTTATTAGATTTTGCTAATTTTAGTTTATACTGTTAAAAGTTTTTATATTAAATTTAGGTATATTGTCTAGACATAGAAAAAGCCTATCGAATATATAGGTAAATATAATGTGTAAATTTAAATAGAAAGAGGTTGGCTAGTTATGTATTATCAAAATACTTCTGAATATGATTATGTAGATGATTTTCGTCAACAACAATTTCAAAATTTAGTAGGTCAATTATTTACTATTCCTCAATCTGTTACATTAGCTAATGGGCAAACTCTTCAGTCAGGTACACGTGTTTTTATTCATAGAGTTACTTTTACTCCATCTGGTCAAGAAATGGTTACAATAGTGTTTCCTTTAGGGATTGGTGGTAATCCTGTAGTTGGATTAACACAGGTTTCAGGTTCCCAACTTTCAGGTGCAGCTGTTCAATTTTTTCAAATGTCACAGGGGCAAGGGCAAGGTTTTGGTGGGCATGGACATAGATATTGAAAAAAAAAACAATTAGAATTTTTAAGTTTATTTTTTTGTTTAAATTATGTGTATGAATATTTAGGAGGGCAAATCTAAAATTATACTTATTAAATAATTTAAAAGTAAATTTTTCTATTGAAAATGTTATAGAACTTTTAATGTGATTACTTTATATATCTTTAGATAACATAATCACAAATAGAATAGACTTGCTCTCTATTTTTATTTATTTAATATTGTACATTGTTGCTAATAAAAATATAAAAGAGGTATTAAAAATGAATAATTTAGATAATCAATATCCAAACAATCCATTTCCATTTCAAATAGATAATCAATACCCAAACAATCCACTTCCATTTCAAATAGATAATCAATACCCAAACAATCCACTTCCATTTCAAATAGATAATCAATACCCAAACAATCCACTTCCATCATCAAAAGATAATCAATATCCAAACAATCCATTTCCATCATCAAAAGATAATCAATATCCAAACAATCCATTTCCATTTCAAATGGATAATCAATATCCTCCAATATCTAAAAATGATTGTTATAAACCAGATATATGTCAGTTAAAGCCTGGGTATTATAAATGGATTCCTCCGCATTGGGAATGTTGTGATTGTTATTTAGATAAAAAAATAAAATATTAGATTACATTTTTTCTCTCTGATCTCAAAAAGAGACATTTTATAAATTTATAAAATGTCTCTTTTTAAGATTTAGATTAAATAAAAAATGTATCTAGGATATTATCTTTTTCTTCTTTACTAATCCCAATATATTTAAGTGTAATTTGTGGTGTGCTGTGATTTAAGATTTCCTGCAACATAGCGACATCTTTTGTTTGTTTATAGAACCAATAGCCGAAGGTTTTGCGCATGGTGTGGGTACCAATGGATTCTACACTGGCAAATTCTCCGGCTTTTTGTAATTGTCGATAAGCCTGGATTTTACTTATAGGCTGATTTCCTTTTCTTGAAGGGAATAACCAGGCACTTTCCAGATTTTGGGTATACGAATAGACTTCATCAAAAATAGAAGTAAGATTAATGATACGTTCTTTTTTTGTTTTTCCTTCTTTGATTTTAAATTCTTTTCTCTTTTTTCGTTTCATTTTTATTATGGTTTGTGTATCGAGTTGGAGTAGATCACTCACGCGTAATCCGGTATGGATACCGATAAGAAACAGAATATAATCTCGTTCGGAACAATGACGTTTCAGAGACCATTTCATATCTTCGATCTGTTCTTTGTTACGGATGGGTTGTACATCAATGAGATGTGGCTTTTTATTCATGGATTTATGACCTCTTTATTTATATTGTTTTGAATGTATACTTTTGTTATGTGTTTTGAGGATATCAGGGGAATTGTTGAGAAGTCAATGTTTAAGGAGAAATGAAAGTAAACTAATATTCAAAAGTTTACTTTCATAAGCAGAAAAAGAGTCCTATGTACAGGACTCTTTTTCTATTAGTTATAACAAAAAAAGCCAATCATGATATAATTGAATTGTCGAGAAACAACTATAATGAGAGGCTTTTTTATTCTTATAAATTTCTAATTACATAATAGCATAAAAAAAGTCTCCGTACTAGTTGTAAATACTAGGAACGAGGAGAAAAGTTATGACAAATACTATCAATTTAAAACAAGCTGAAAGGAATTCAAGATTGAGAGATATCGAGAATTCGAAGATATTGTCAGAAGAAGAGATGTACATAGCAAATGAACTTCAAGCAAAAGCTAATTTACATGGAATGAAGTTGGTACCTGAACGGAAAGTAAAAAATAAAGCTAAATTTGCTCAAATTATTCAAGAGAATTGGTTATATCTCATTCAAAATAATTATTTAAAAAACGAAGAAATTATGTTTTTAAATAAAATTATTGGGTTTATAGGTTTTCGTTCGAATTGTATTGTTCATGATATTAATGCAAAAGAACAATTACCCATGACTCAAACTGAAATTGCAGAAAAAATAGGATCTAGTAAAAATACAGTTAGTAGACTAGTAAAGCAATTAATTGAAAAAGGGCTAATTGGGCGTTTTGAATCCGGTAGGGATGGAATTAATGCTAGAATGTATGCATTGTATATAAATCCTAATGTAATTCTTTGTGGAGATCGTGACAATATTAATCAAACACTACAAACTATGTTTATAAGAAAACCTAAAGAATTAAAAAATTTACCTATAAAATTAGTGTAACCTGTATGAATTTCATACAGGTTTTTTTATAACTTTATAGTTATCGAATTCGATAACTAAAGTTATCGAATTCGATAACTATAAAAAATCCCAAATCCCTTGGTATTAAAGGCTTTTTTATAGTTACGTATGCTGTTCCCTTCTCACTCTCTATATAGAGAGCTAAAAGTTCCGCAAGGAACAGGTAGTATTTTTAAGCAAACCCGGCTTAAAAATCTCCACCTTTGCTAGAAAAAAGTCGCCTCGTCAATCCTCGGCTAAAGTCGAAGACTTTTCTTTTTTCTAACATCCTTGCCAAACTTTTTTTGGCTCGTTTGCTTTCATTGCCAAGCCGATAAACTCAAAAGTGGGATTTAGACATATCGGCTTGAGCTATTCATTATACGAGCCAAATCGCTTGGTCTAACGTTCTCCAATAGATTATTTATCTATTTTTAGATACGCAATACGTGGGGTCTCCCCACACCCCGGCCAACCTCTACCTCAAAAGTAGAGGGAATAGATTTGTTTTAAAAGCCTCAGAAGGGCTGTATTTCATTTTTTTGATGAAGGGCTATATAAAACTACTTTTTTATAAAAGAATTTAATCTAGAGGGGTTCTAGGGTCTTAAATGACGAATCTTAGGGAATCTTTTTTGTCTTTGCTTTTATACGATCTGTATTTTTGGGAAGACATAGCGAAGCTTGCTGTCTTCGCTATGAATATGATTATGGATTTACTTGTTTAATTGAGAGAAGAATAACTTTTACAGATCATGTATGCGAAGTATACATATCTGTTGAGACAAAGAGAGTTTGCCATGGGCGAATCCTCTTTGTCTTTTTCTAAGAAGCGAAAGCTGAATTAGAAAAAGAGGCATTCCTGATGCAGAGCTTCCAGGAATGCGAAATCCCGCAGGGCAAAATTCGCCTGAAGACCATTCACTCGGCTTGCCGAGCTTGTTTTTGGTTCAAGCGCAGCGC
>NZ_CP152433.1:4692500-5262431 GCF_039134555.1 Bacillus sp. BR3(2024) | reverse complement strand
GGTGTCCCTCCTTTACTAAGTTGGTAAAAGAATAAGGTTGTGCAACAAATGTACAACCTAATAAATATAAAATGTATATTTATACGAAACGTATTTTAAAACCTAAAAACGTCGTTTGTATATGAGATAGGGTTTTCGACAAAAAAAGCAAATGTGGACAACTATTTACCCACATGTGATTAAAACTGTCCACATGTTATACACAAATTGTGGATAAGATAAAGATGTGGAAAACTTATTCAAAGTGAAAACACAACTATAATATCAAAAAAAAGTGGCTATAGCAATGAATTTAAGAAAGTTATCCACAAAATCAATACCTTGTGGAATAAACTTGTCCACAACACGATATACTGTGTAAAAGTGCGAAAAAAGTTTGTGGATATAAAAAGCGCGAAAAAATATTTATCCACAAGGAAATATAGGTGCTGTGAAAAAGTATGTGAATAGGTTCAAAATGAATATTTGATGAAAATTTCTAGAACCATTGACATTTTCCTAGTTAATTAACTATAATTTATAGGACTGTCTTTAACAGATATTCCTCAGGGAGGTGTCATATAATGAAAAGAACTTACCAACCAAATAAACGTAAGCGCAGCAAAGTACATGGTTTCCGCAGCCGTATGAGCACAGCGAACGGACGTAAAGTGCTAGCAGCTCGTCGTCGTAAAGGAAGAAAAGTATTATCTGCGTAGACCACTGATCGTTCAGTGGTCTTTTTTTCTAATAATAGTGAATTTCCGCTGATGAAATACAGGAGTGTCAATTGATATGAAGAAAAAACATCGTATAAAGAAGAATGATGAATTCCAGGCGGTTTTTCAAAAAGGAAAATCAAATGCAAATCGTCAGTTTGTTGTATACCAATTAGATAAAGAAGAACAGCCAAACTTTCGCATCGGCCTTTCTGTTAGCAAGAAAATAGGAAATGCAGTAGTTCGTAATCGAATTAAGCGCATGGTCCGTCAGGCTATTACAGAGTTAAAAGATGAGATAGCTTCTGGAAAAGATTTTGTTATAATAGCAAGGAAGCCTTGTGCAGAGATGACATATGAAGAAGTAAAGAAAAGCTTAATTCATGTCTTTAAACGCTCTGGTATGAAAAGAATAAAAAAGTAGCGTAAGGAAATGAATTACACTATATACATACCGATACAAGGAGGAGTAGGCTTTGAAAAAGAAATTAGGTTTACTAGCCATGGTCGTTGCATTAATGGCGATTGCCACCGGTTGTAGTGAAACGGGTCAGCCGATTACATCGAAAAGTACTGGGATTTGGAATGAATATTTCGTATATCCGCTTTCTCAGTTAATCACGTATTTTGCCGACTTATTTAACAGTAATTACGGTTTAGCAATTGTTATTACAACTCTTATCATTCGTTTTGCATTATTACCATTAATGATTAAACAAACAAAGAGTACAAAGGCAATGCAAGCGTTACAACCAGAAATGGTGAAGTTAAAAGAGAAATATAGTTCTAAAGATCAAGCAACACAGCAAAAACTACAACAAGAAATGATGCAGTTATATCAAAAGAATGGTGTAAATCCATTGGCAGGATGTTTACCGATATTTGTTCAGATGCCTATTTTATTCGCGTTTTATCATGCGATTATGAGAACAGCTGAAATTAAACAACATAGTTTCTTATGGTTCGATTTAGGACATGCAGACCCATTCTATATCTTACCAGTCGTTGCAGCAATTACGACATTTATTCAGCAAAAGCTTGCAATGGCAGGAACAGCTGGTCAAAATCCACAAATGGCAATGATGCTTTGGCTTATGCCGATTATGATTTTAATCTTTGCAATTAACTTCCCAGCTGCATTATCACTTTACTGGGTTGTTGGTAATATCTTTGGTATTGCTCAAATGTACTTTATTAAAGGGCCAGAGATTAAGGCTAGTAAGGCTGGTAAGGCTGGAGGCTCAAGCAAGTGAGTGTAATTACTGCTAAAGGACAAACAGTCGAGCTGGCAGTAGAGGATGCTTTAAGGCAATTAAATACATCAAAAGATCGAGTAGATATAAATATTGTCGATGAGGGTAAAAGGGGATTCTTAGGTTTATTTGGGAATCGCCCTGCAGTAGTAGAAGTTGTATTAAAGAAAGATCCAATTCAAGAATGTGAAGAATATTTAAGAAATGTTATTCACGATATGGGTGTGGAAGTCGAGATTAGTAAAATTGTAAAAGGACGCGAAATCGAATTTACAATTTCTGGTGATAATGTAGGTGTTTTAATTGGGAAAAGAGGTAATACATTGAACTCTTTACAGTATTTAACAAAACTTGTCGCGAATCGTAACACGAAGCAGTATATCGGTATTACACTAGATGCTGAAAATTATCGTAGTAAAAGAAAAAGTACGTTAGAATCACTTTCTTATCGATTAGCGAAACAAGTATTTAATACGAAAAAAAGAGTTATTTTAGAACCGATGCCATCTTTTGAACGAAAAATTATTCATCAGGCATTATCAAATCATCAAGGTATCAATACAACTTCTGAAGGAAATGAACCACATCGGCATGTTGTAATATCTCCTAAATGACCGGTTGCTCAAATGAGTGCCGGTTTTTTTGAGCGGAAAATAGATGTGGATAACTAAAAAACACTAAACTTATCCACTGTGAATAAGTTTAGTGTTTTTTACATGGGGATATAATAAAATGAGTTATTCTTCTTTTGTAGATAGGTTCGTTATGGTATCCTAATAATTTAGTGAAAGAAATAATCATGTTGAAATAGAGATAAATAAGCAAGTGAGGTGAAAGGACATGGAATTTGATACAATTGCTGCGATTTCCACAGCGCTTGGAGAGGGTGCAATTGCCATTGTTCGAGTAAGTGGGGATGATGCGGTTGAGAAAGTTGATCGTATTTTTAAGGGGAAGGATTTAACAGAGGTTCCTTCTCACACTATTCATTATGGTCATATTGTTGATTTAGATACAAATCAAGTTATTGAAGAAGTTATGGTGTCTATTATGCGCGCACCAAGGACTTTTACACGTGAAAATATAGTGGAAATTAACTGTCACGGTGGACTTGTTTCAGTAAATAAAGTATTGCAACTTATTCTAGCACAAGGAGTACGATTGGCAGAACCGGGCGAATTTACAAAACGTGCTTTTTTAAATGGACGTATCGACTTATCACAAGCAGAAGCTGTTATGGATTTGATTCGAGCAAAAACAGATCGTGCGATGAATGTAGCAATTAATCAAATGGAAGGGCGATTATCTAAATTAATTGGTCTTTTGCGTCAAGAAATATTAGAAACATTAGCTCATGTTGAGGTAAATATAGATTATCCAGAATACGATGATGTAGAAGAGATGACACATAATATTTTAATTGAGAAAGCGACGCATGTTCGTTCGGAAATCGAAAAAATATTAGAAACATCAAAACAGGGGAAAATTTTACGTGAAGGTATTGCTACAGCAATTATCGGTAGACCTAACGTTGGGAAATCATCGTTATTAAATAGTCTTGTTCAGGAGAAAAAGGCAATTGTAACTGATATTGCAGGAACAACTCGTGATGTTATTGAAGAGTACGTTAACGTGCGTGGTGTACCTCTTAAACTTATAGATACAGCCGGTATTCGGGAGACAGAAGATGTTGTTGAACGAATTGGTGTGGAACGTTCAAAAGAAATGATGAGCCAAGCGGATTTAGTATTAGTTGTTGTCAACTATAGCGAGGCTTTAACAAATGAGGATGAAGATCTATTCCGTGCGGTACAAGAAAAAGACTTTATTGTTATTGTGAATAAGACTGATTTACCGCAAGCGATTGATATGGAACGTGTTACAGAGTTAGCCGCGGGAAATCGTGTTATTACAACATCCTTAATTGAGGAACAAGGAATAGATGAACTAGAAAAGGCAATAGCTGATTTATTCTTTGAAGGAACAATCGATTCTGCAGATATGACATATGTTTCTAATGCGAGACATATTGGATTATTAACACAAGCAGGAAAAACAATCGGTGATGCAGTTGAGGCGATTGAAAATGGTGTACCAATTGATATGGTACAAATTGATTTAACAAGAACGTGGGAAATACTTGGTGAAATTACTGGGGACACAGTGCATGAAAGCTTAATTGACCAGTTGTTCTCTCAATTTTGTTTAGGAAAATAATATAGTGAAGTTGTAGAAAGATAGAGATTATTAGGAGGAATAAACAATGGGATACAATGCCGGTTCATACGATGTCATAGTAATCGGTGCAGGTCATGCAGGATGTGAAGCTGGTCTTGCGGCAGCACGAATGGGCTCAAAAACATTAATGTTAACAATTAATTTGGATATGGTAGCATTCATGCCATGTAACCCTTCTGTTGGTGGACCAGCAAAAGGGATTGTTGTTCGTGAAATTGATGCATTAGGCGGAGAAATGGGACGTAATATTGATAAAACTCATATTCAAATGCGTATGCTAAATACAGGTAAGGGACCAGCCGTACGTGCACTTCGAGCGCAAGCTGATAAATTCGCTTACCAACATGAATTAAAGAAAACAATTGAAGAAACACCAAACTTAACGTTGTTCCAAGGAATGGTAGAGCGTTTAATCGTTGAAGAAGGTGTATGTAAAGGGGTAGTTACACAAGCTGGTGCAGAATATACAGCAAAAACTGTTGTAATTACAACTGGAACATTTTTACGCGGCGAGATTATCATGGGCGACTTAAAATATTCAAGCGGTCCAAATAATCAGCAACCGTCTATTACATTATCTGAGCATTTAGAGGAACTTGGATTTGATCTTGTTAGATTTAAAACAGGGACACCTCCGCGTGTAAACAGTAATACAATTGACTACAGTAAAACAGAAATTCAACCAGGTGATGATAAGCCACGTGCGTTCTCTTTTGAAACAACGAAATTTATTATGGATCAAATTCCATGTTGGTTGACATATACAAGTACAGAAACACACCGTTTAATAGATGAAAATTTACATCGTTCAGCTATGTATTCTGGTATGATTAAAGGAACAGGCCCTAGATACTGTCCTTCTATTGAAGACAAAGTAGTAAGATTTAATGATAAACCACGCCATCAAATTTTCTTAGAGCCAGAAGGGCGTAATACACAAGAAGTATATGTACAAGGTTTATCCACAAGCTTACCAGAAGATGTACAACGTGACATGCTTAGAACAATTCCAGGCCTAGAAAATGTTGAAATGATGCGTACAGGTTATGCAATTGAATATGATGCAATTGTGCCAACACAACTATGGCCAACACTTGAAACGAAAAAGATTAAAAATTTATATACAGCAGGACAAATTAATGGAACTTCTGGTTACGAAGAGGCGGCCGGACAAGGGCTTATGGCTGGAATTAATGCAGCATGCCGTTCTTTAGGTAAAAAAGAAGTTGTTTTAGGTCGCGAGGATGCTTATATTGGCGTCTTAATTGATGATCTTGTAACGAAAGGTACAAATGAACCATATCGTTTATTAACGTCTCGTGCAGAATACCGTCTATTATTACGCCACGATAATGCTGATCTTCGTTTAACTGAAGTTGGTCGTGAAATTGGATTAATTAAAGAAGAGCGCTATGAGCGATTTACAAATAAAAAATTACAAATTGAACAGGAAAAGGAACGTTTAAGCAGCATTATTATTAAACCACGTCCTGAAGTTCAAGAATTAATTCGCAATATTGGCGGAAGTGAATTGAAAGATGGAATACGTGCAAGTGACTTATTACGTCGTCCAGAGATGACATATGAGCATATTCATCTTTTAGTACCAAGTGAAGTAGAATTAAGTGATGAAGTTAAAGAACAAGTTGAAATTCAGATTAAGTATGAAGGGTATATTGAAAAATCTTTACAGCAAGTAGAGCGTATGAAGAAAATGGAGAGTAAAAAAATCCCTGTAGATATTGATTATGATGCGATTTCTAGCCTTGCTTCAGAAGCTAGACAGAAATTGAAAGATGTTCGTCCACTTTCAATGGGGCAGGCTTCACGTATTTCTGGCGTAAATCCAGCGGATATTTCCATTTTACTTGTGTATATAGAACAAGGAAAAATTGCACGCGTATCGAACCAATAAATAGTAAGGAGATATTGCTAGATGAACATAGAACAATTTCAATCTATGCTAGAAGAGAAGGGAATCACCCTCTCTTCTAGACAGTTAGAGCAGTTCAAAATCTACTTTGAAACATTAGTAGAGTGGAATGAAAAAATGAACTTAACGGCTATTACAGAAAAAGAAGAAGTATATTTAAAACACTTTTTTGATTCCATTACAGCTGCTTTTTATTATGATTTTTCAAAACCATTCTCAATTTGTGATGTTGGTGCAGGGGCTGGATTCCCAAGTATTCCTTTAAAAATCTGTTTCCCGCACTTAAAAGTAACAATTGTAGATTCATTGCAAAAACGTATTAATTTCTTAAATCACTTAGCCCAAAAGTTAGAATTAAGTGATGTTGCATTTTGTCACGATCGTGCTGAAACATTTGGGAAAAAAGAAGGTGTACGTGAATCATACGATATTGTAATGGCACGTGCAGTTGCGCGTCTTTCTGTATTAAGTGAGCTATGTTTACCACTTGTAAAAGTTGGAGGAACATTCATTGCAATGAAAGGTGCAGCAGCAAACGAAGAAATTGAAAATGGCAAGTATGCTTTAGAGGTGCTAGGCGGAGAGTTAAAAGAGATGTCTACGTTCCAATTGCCGTTTGAAGAGAGTGAACGTAATATTTTATTAATCGAGAAAAAGCGCAAGACACCAAAGAAATATCCACGCAAACCGGGAACACCCAATAAATTACCTATTGAAAAATAAATCTTATTAGACGTAAGATTAAATTATATAAATGAAAACGTAAATGTTTCATAGGAAACATTTTATGGAGAATAGTCAATAGGCCTAAAAGGTGGTGGAATATGTATGAAAAATACGTTTTCTCGTTTATTTGGCTTTGGAGATAAAGAGAGCGAATTCGAATTACAAGACGAAAGCCATGAAGAGATAGATAAAAAGGTATATGAAGAAATACAAGAAATTCCGATAGTAAATATTACCCCTAACCGTTATCAACCAAGAACAGTTTTTGATGATGCGCGTATTGATGAGCTAGCATTAACAATTCGTACACATGGACTTATTCAACCGATTGTTGTAAGGCAATATGAGGATGATAAGTACGAGATTATTGCTGGAGAAAGACGTTTTCGCGCGGCAACAAAGTTAGGTTGGGAAAAGGTTCCTGCAATTATAAAGAATTTAAATGATACAGAGACAGCTTCTGTAGCTTTAATTGAAAACTTGCAACGTGAGGAACTAACGGCAATCGAGGAAGCTGTGGCATATCAAAAGCTGATTGAGTTACATAATTTAACACAAGAAGCATTGGCACAACGACTTGGAAAAGGACAATCTACAATCGCAAATAAGTTGCGCTTGTTAAAGTTGCCTGAAGAAATAAAAAGTGCATTATTAGAAAAAAGCATTACAGAACGTCATGCCCGCGCTCTCATTCCTTTAAAAAATGAGGAATTACAACTGAAGGTTTTACAGGAAATTGTTGAGAAACAACTAAATGTAAAGCAAACAGAAGAACGAATTGCGAAGTTACTAGAGGAAGCGAAACCGAAGCGTAAGGCAAAGCAAAAAGCAGTAAGTCGAGATACGAGGATTGCTATGAATACAATTAGACAATCTTTACAAATGGTTACTGAAAGTGGTTTGAATGTTAATTCTGAGGAAGAAGAATTTGATGAGTACTATCAAATTACAATTAAAATTCCAAAGAAAAAATAATAATGACGTGCTAGAGACCTTATCCTATTGGAGAGGTCTCTTTTACTATATTTTCTTGTTAAATGAAGAAGGAGTTTAGAAATAAATTTTGAAGTTTAATAAAGGACGTAAAAGAAAAAGTTTTATTTCATGTTACAATAAACGTAATTGTTACTAGAATAAGATAGAAAGGTTGAAAGTAGGTGACATCATGGGAAAAATCATTGCTATTGCTAATCAAAAAGGCGGTGTTGGAAAAACAACAACATCTGTTAATTTAGGGGCTGGATTGGCGCAAGTAGGTAAAAAAGTCCTTCTTGTAGATATTGATGCTCAAGGAAATGCAACGACTGGTGTGGGAATTGAAAAATCTGAATTAGATCAATGTATTTACAACGTTCTTGTGGAAGATGCAGATGTTCAAGGGGTTATACAGAAAACCGCAACTGAAAACTTAGATGTTCTACCCGCTACAATTCAATTGGCTGGTGCTGAAATTGAATTGGTACCGACTATTTCCCGGGAAGTACGTTTGCAAAGAGCATTACAGCCAGTTCGTGATGAATATGACTATATTATTATCGACTGTCCCCCATCTTTAGGGTTATTAACGATTAATGCATTAACAGCAGCAGATTCTGTTATTATTCCTGTACAGTGTGAATATTACGCACTAGAAGGGTTAAGTCAGCTATTAAATACAGTTAGACTTGTACAAAAACATTTAAATAAAAATTTAGCAATTCAAGGTGTATTGTTAACAATGTTGGATGCCCGTACAAATTTAGGGATTCAAGTTATAGATGAAGTGAAAAAGTATTTTAGGGATAAAGTATATCGCTCGATTATTCCGCGTAATGTACGCTTGAGCGAGGCTCCAAGTCATGGGAAACCTATTATGCAGTATGACGCTAAATCAAGAGGAGCAGAAGTGTATATAGATTTAGCAGAGGAAGTGATTGCAGGTGGCTAAAGGATTAGGAAGAGGAATTAATGTGTTTTTTCCTGATTTAGATGTGAAAGAAGAGGAAACAATTCAGGAGATTCTTGTAACTGAATTAAGGCCGAATCCATATCAACCGCGTAAACACTTTAATAAAGAGGCGATTCAGGAATTAGCAATTTCGATTAAGGAACACGGTATTCTACAACCATTAATTGCTAGGAAGAGTATTAAAGGATATGAAATTGTTGCAGGTGAAAGACGATTTCGTGCTGCAAAAGAGGCTGGTTTAGAAAAAGTACCTGCGGTTGTAAGACAATTAACTGAACAGCAAATGATGGAATTTGCTTTGTTAGAAAACTTACAACGAGAAGATTTAAATCCTATGGAAGAGGCAATGGCATACCAGATGTTAATGAATGAGCTAAATGTAACGCAAGAACAATTAGCGAAGCGTCTTGGTAAAAGCAGACCTTACATTGCAAATTATACTCGGTTATTAAGCCTACCTTCTTTCGTACAAGATATGATTGCAAATGGTCAACTTTCAATGGCTCATGGGAGAACTTTACTTACGATAAAAGATGAAGAACAATTGAAGTCCTTATTGAAACGCATTGAAAAAGAAGGATTAAATGTTCGTCAATTAGAGAAAATCGTCCAAGAGATTAATCAACACGTTTCACGTGAAACAAAAAAAGTGAAAAAAGAGCGAAATATATTTTTCGTAGAACGTGAAACGTTCTTAAGAGAAAAGTTTGGCACAGATGTGAAAATTAAAGAGACGAAAAAAGAAAAAGGTAAAATCGAAATTGAATTTTTTAATAAAGAAGATTTAAATCGTATTTTAGAACTATTAGCACAGAAAAATTAAAAAGCAAACCATCTTATTATTTATAGATGGTTTGCTTTTTTTAATGCGGATAATTTTTGATCCGTCTCTTTTATACTTTTTGCGATTACATCAGCCATTTTCATGACTAAACTTAATCTTGTATTTTGAAGAACGAAAAACTCCATAAACCCATTTAGATTGACGATACCGTGTATGTGCAAATCACCAACTGCAGGTAATTTCTTATTCATAGCAGCTCCAGGTTTACTAGGTCCCTTTCCAGTAGTGATTGATCCGATATTTTGGGACTTTCCTAAACATGCATCAACAGCAATTATAAATGCAGTAGGATATTCTTTCTGTATATTCTGAACTTTCTCCTCTAAATTTAGCGCATGTACTGGCTCATCTAGTGTACCGAATACTTGGAGGTTTTGGATGTCTATTTGTTCAAGTTTTGTACCAACTAATGGGCCGAGTGCGTCACCTGTAGAGCGATCTGTGCCGATACAAACGAGAATGAGTGGTATATTAGTTTTAATAGGAATATGGGTAAGTAAGAAATTACTGATTATCTCAGAGGCTTCTAGATCTTGGTGCATAACGTTTTGAGTTTCTTTCTCAAAAAATGGTAAGCGAAAACTTCCAATATTCATGAAGCACCCATCCTTTTAATAAATTTTCAATATATGTTATATGGTGAGGAAAATGGAAAGTTATAAGTGCGTAATTTTTGCAAAATGTGAATGAAAACGGAAATAATAGTACTAGTATATATATATTCGTTCCATTTTATACCTGGATGTCGGGGATAAAATAGGATTAAAATCATAAAATTTTTTCAGCAATTAGGGGACTTCTGATACAATAATAAGGGTAACTAAAAAGAAATTTTAGCTAGAGAGGTAGAGGTACATGGATTTATTAGCGAAGTGGTTTAATTCTATGAAACAGTATTTATTAGATGCTGATCGTTGGGCTCATATTGGAGTTGCGACATTAAAAATATGTATTATTTTAACAATTGGTGCAGTTGTTGTGCGAATTGCAAGGGCGGTTGTACGAAATGCGTTTCGTATGGGGAGTCGTTCTCCAATTCAAATTTCAGAACGTCGTACAGTTACAGTAGCGAAATTACTTGAAAATATTGTAGCGTACGTTGTTATGTTCATTATGCTAATTGCGATTTTAGGTGTGTTTGATATTAATGCATCAGGTTTATTAGCGGGTGCTGGGGTAATTGGTTTAGCAGTCGGATTTGGTGCTCAAAGTTTAGTGAAAGACGTTATTACAGGTTTATTTATTTTGTTAGAGGATCAGTTTTCAGTTGGCGATTATGTTAAAATCGGTCAATTTGAAGGAGTCGTTTTAGAAATTGGACTTCGTACAACGAAAGTAAAGAGTTGGACAGGTGAAATTCATACTTTACCAAATGGAAGTATTATTCAAGTTACTAACTACTCAGTTAGTAATAGTGTAGCGTTTGTTGATGTATCTATTTCATATGAGGCTGATATTGCGAAAGCAGAGCAAGTTATTGAAGATTTATTAGTAGAATTACCTTCAAAGTACGAAAAAATGGTAACAACGCCTCAATTATTAGGTGTGCAAACATTAGCTGCATCAGAAGTTATATTACGTGTTATTGCTGAAGTAGAACCGATGCAACATGCAGTTATTGCAAGGGCACTTCGTAAAGAGATTAAAAATCGTCTTGATTTACATGGAATTGAAATTCCATATCCACGTATGGTTTTATATAATCGTGAAGAATTAGTTAGTGGAAAAGCAATTTAGTATGGAGAGGAGTTTGGAGAATGGAGCAAAAGGAATATAACTTGTATGATGTTGTGGAAATGAAGAAAGCCCATCCATGTGGCGAGAATCGTTGGAAAATTATTCGTATGGGAATGGATATCCGCATTAAGTGCGAGGGGTGTGACCATTCAGTAATGATTCCTCGAAGAGAGTTTGATCGTAAGGTGAAAAAAATACTTGTGAAGCACGAAGAATAGAGGGAGAGTAACAGTTACAGTAGGTAACTGTTACTTTTTTTCGTTTGGCGGAAACTTGTCATTTTTTTCGTTACTATCTATAATGATGAAAGATTGAGACATAGGAGTGAAAAATATGGGATTAACGGCTGGGATTGTTGGATTACCTAACGTAGGGAAGTCCACTTTATTTAATGCAATTACACAAGCAGGAGCAGAATCTGCGAACTATCCATTCTGTACAATTGATCCAAACGTAGGGATTGTAGAAGTACCAGATGAGCGTTTAAATAAATTAACGGAATTAGTAGAACCGAAAAAGACTGTTCCGACTGTATTCGAGTTTACTGATATTGCAGGTATCGTAAAAGGTGCTAGTAAAGGTGAAGGTTTAGGAAATAAATTCTTATCTCACATTCGTCAAGTAGATGCAATTTGCCAAGTTGTTCGTTGTTTTGAAGACGAAAATATTACGCACGTTTCAGGGAAAGTAGATCCAATTGATGATATTGAAACAATCAATTTAGAGCTAATTTTAGCGGATTTAGAGTCTGTTGATAAGCGTATCGAGCGTGTTGCGAAATTAGCAAGACAAAAAGATAAAGAAGCGGTATATGAGCATGAAATTTTAGTTCGTTTAAAAGAAGCTTTTGAAGAGGGAAAACCAGCTCGTACTGTTGAATTTACAGAAGAGCAGATGAAGATTGTTAAAGGCCTTCATTTACTTACAACAAAAGAAATGTTATACGTAGCGAATGTAAGTGAAGACGATATTATCGATCCTTCGGAAAATAAATACGTACAAATGGTAAAAGAATTTGCAACAAATGAAAATTCTCAAGTAATCGTTGTATGTGCAAAAATTGAATCAGAAATCGCTGAATTAGACGAAGAAGAGAAAAAAGTATTCCTTGAAGAATTAGGAATTGAAGAGTCTGGTTTAGATCAATTAATTCGTGCAGCATATGACCTATTAGGACTTGCTACGTACTTTACAGCTGGCGTTCAAGAAGTACGTGCTTGGACATTTAAACAAGGAATGAAGGCACCACAATGTGCTGGTGTTATTCATACAGACTTTGAGCGTGGATTTATTCGTGCAGAAACAGTTTCTTACGATGATTTAATGACAAACGGTTCTATGACAGCTGCAAAAGAAGCTGGAAAAGTACGTTTAGAAGGAAAAGAATATATCGTAAAAGACGGAGATGTTATGCACTTCCGTTTTAACGTTTAATTTAATATTTCCTAGGAAAAATAAAGATATGAACTTGGCAAATATATTATATGTTTGCCAAGTTTTTTATGTATTGGTGAGTTGATTCATATAACTTACTATGATATAATCTAAACTCGTGAGTAATTACTATAAATTAATTGCTCCTTGCCCATTACGGGCCGTTTAGACCAAAAGGAGGTGAAAGTGTAATGAGAAAGTACGAAATTATGTACATCATTCGTCCTGGCGTTGAAGAAGAAGCTCAAAAAGCTTTAGTTGAACGTTTTGCAGGTGTTTTAACAAACAATGGTGCAGAAATCATTAACACGAAAGAGTGGGGTAAGCGTCGTTTAGCTTACGAAATCAACGACTTACGTGAAGGTTTCTACATGATCTTAAACGTGAAATCTAACGCAGAAGCGATTAACGAATTCGACCGTTTAGCTAAGATCAACGAAGACATCCTTCGTCATATCGTTGTTAAAGAAGAAGAAAAATAATTGATATATAAGGGAGAGTGGTTCGATTGATGAATCGTGTTATCCTCGTTGGTCGTTTAACTAAGGACCCTGACTTACGTTACACGCCCAATGGTGTCGCAGTAGCTACTTTTACGTTAGCTGTGAATCGCGCATTTGCCAATCAGCAAGGTGAGCGTGAAGCTGACTTTATTAATTGTGTAATATGGCGTAAACAAGCAGAAAACGTAGCAAATTATTTGAAAAAAGGTAGCTTAGCAGGCGTAGATGGACGTCTTCAAACTCGTAATTACGAGGGACAAGATGGTAAACGTGTATACGTAACAGAAGTTCTTGCGGAAAGCGTGCAATTTTTAGAGCCGCGTAATGGCGGTGGGGAGCAACGTGGTTCATTTAATCAGCAACCATCAGGAGCTGGTTTCGGTAACCAAGGCTCTAACCCATTTGGTCAATCTAGTAATTCAGGTAACCAAGGTAACTCTGGATTTAAGAAGAATGACGATCCATTTTCAAATGTAGGTCAACCGATCGACATTTCCGACGACGATTTACCGTTCTAATACAGTAAATTTGTTAGTTTTAACAAAGAATGGAGGGAAATAGACATGGCAGGACGCAAAGGTGGACGTGCGAAACGTCGTAAGGTGTGTTTCTTCACAGCTAACGGCATCACTCGCATTGACTATAAAGATGTTGATTTATTAAAACGTTTCGTTTCTGAGCGTGGTAAAATTTTACCTCGTCGTGTAACAGGAACAAGCGCAAAATACCAACGCAAACTTACAGTTGCAATTAAACGTGCTCGTCAAATGGCACTTTTACCATATGTTGGTGAATAATAGCGTATGAAATGCACAGTAGAGTGGGACTCTACTGTGCATTTTGCTATGCTTTTCTTTTTGAAAGAGAGGTTAAAATGTGAAACAAACAAAGTTTATTACAGAAGGTGCAGCATTATTAGCTATATATGCAATTTTATTGCTTATATCTATGTATGTTCCGATTTTGGGTACAGTTGTAACTTTTGCGTTGCCGTTACCATTTATACTATTAATGATAAGACATAAACTATCTAATGTGCTCGTGGTTTTTGTAGCAGCACTTTTTGTTACTATTATTGTGAGTCAACCGCTGAATTTAGTGAAGACAATTATGTTTGGATTGATAGGGATTGTTTTAGGATATATGTATAAAACAAGAAAAAAGCCAGTGGAAATCTTAATAGCGGGGACGCTTGCATACTTAATTGGTTTTGTAATTATTTATGTTGCGAGTATAAAGTTTTTCAACATAGATATAATGAAGCAAATGCAAAGTATGTTTAGTGAAAGTATGGCGAAAAGCGAAAAGATAGTAAGTGCTACTGGCATGCCGATTAGTAAGGAACAAAAAGAGTTACTTGCACAAATGAATGATATATTACAATCGTTACTTCCAAGTATACTTGTGCTAGTTTCAGTATGTTTTTCTTGGATTACAGTGATAATATCAGGTAGTGTTTTGAAAAAGTTAAAACATGAAGTTATATCTTGGCCTAAATTTAAAGATATACAATTACCAAAGAGTATCATTTGGTATTACGTTATATTTATTTTGTTAGCAACTTTTATAAAAGTAGAACCAACATCATATTTACATATGGTATTTTCTAACCTAAATGTCATATTTGCACTATTGCTTGTACTGCAAGGTCTGACATTTATCGCCTTTTTAGCGTATAGAAAAGGTTTTACTAAAGGGGTTCCTATTATTAGTTTTATTGCATGCATGTTTATTCCGATGCTGTTTCCTCTTGTGACAATCTTAGGTATAATTGACCTAGGGATTTCATTGCGTTCTAAAATAGGGGGATAAAATAATATTCCTTATACTATTTTAATCTGTTTAACTAACTGGAAGGTAAGTTAGTTTTACTTTATAGGAGTTGTATACATGCCTGAATTTGATAAGAAACAGTGGTTTTTATATCCTGTTTATGTATTGGCATTTTTTGTGTTTGTGCTCATTTTAATTCTCTGTTATTTTCATTTAATTATGGGTATAGCTGCTTTTGTCATTTTTTGTATCGTATTCTTTATCGTTATACGATTTGAACTTAATTTTCAAAGGAATTTCGAAAAGCATACGACAGATATGATTACAAGAGTAAAGAAAGTAAGTAATGAAGCATTTAACCAAATGCCGATTGGTATTTTGTTATACAATAAGGATTATGGGATTGATTGGGCAAATCCTTATTTATCTTCATGTCTGGGACAGCACGCATTAGCTGGATGGCACCTTTACGATGTATCAGAAACATTACTTCTTTTCATTAAAGGAGAAACTTCTGATGATATAGTCTCTTTAAATAATCGAAAGTTTCGCGTTTTTGTAAGGAAAGAAGAAAAGTTAATTTATTTCTTTGATGTAACGGAACAAACAGAAATTGAAAAGATGTACGAGGATCAAAGGACTGTTTTAGCTGTCATCTATTTGGATAATTATGATGAAGTTACACAAGGATTAGATGATCAATTACGTACGAATATAACAAGTCTTGTGACATCGCGACTAAATGAATGGGCACTTAAGTATGGTGCTTATTTAAAACGTGCATCTTCAGAAAGATTCTTCGTTGTGCTAAATGAAAGTATTTTGACGCAGATGGAGAAAGGGAAATTTAGCATTTTAGATCAGGTGCGTGAAGAAACATCTAAAAGGAATATACCACTTACATTAAGTGTGGGTGTCGGATCAGGTGATTTACCTTTATCAGAGCTTGGAGCAATGGCTCAATCTGGTTTAGATCTTGCGCTTGGGCGTGGGGGAGACCAAGTAGCTATTAAACAAGCGACAGGTAAAGTTAAGTTCTATGGAGGTAAGACAAATCCGGTTGAAAAACGTACCCGTGTACGCGCCAGGGTCATTTCGCATGCGTTAAAGGATTTAGTATTAGAAAGTAGTAATGTCATTATTATGGGGCATAGGGCTCCCGATATGGACGCAATTGGTGCTGCGATTGGTATTTTAAAAGTGGCTCAATTAAATGAGCGTAAAGGATATATTGTGTTAGATGAAAATGATTCCGATAAAGGAATTAAGCGTTTGATGGAAAAAGTGAAACAAAATGAGGAGTTATGGTCTCATTTTATTACTCCAGAGCAAGCGATGGAATTTGCAAATGATGAGTCGTTACTTGTTGTTGTCGATACGCATAAACCTTCTATGGTGATGGAGCAAAAACTGTTACATAAAATTGAAAATGTGGTAGTTATTGATCATCATCGCCGTGGAGAAGATTTTATTGAAGACCCATTGCTAGTTTATATGGAACCATATGCTTCTTCAACGGCAGAATTGGTTACAGAATTACTTGAGTATCAACCTAAAAATTTAAAGATGACAATGTTAGAAGCGACGGCATTGTTAGCGGGTATTATTGTCGACACGAAAAGTTTCACATTCCGGACAGGGGCTCGTACATTTGATGCTGCTTCTTATTTACGCTCACATGGTGCAGATACTGTACTTGTACAAGAACTTTTAAAGGAAGATATGGATCAGTATTTACGGGTTGCAAAAGCTATAAAAAATGCGTACATTTATAAAAATGGAATTGCGATTGCTAAAGTTGATAGTGATGATTACTACGATCAAGTGCTTATTGCGCAATCGGCAGACACGTTATTAACGATGACAGGGATTATTGCATCATTTGTTGTTGCGAAACGTGGCGAGAATCTCATTGGAATTAGCAGCAGGTCTTTAGGTGAAGTGAATGTGCAGCTAATTATGGAAAACTTAGGCGGTGGCGGGCATTTGACGAATGCAGCCACACAGATGAAAAATGTTACAGTAGATGAAGCTGAGGAGAAGCTTCGATTTGTTATTGATGACTATTTACAGGGAGGCACACAATCATGAAAGTAATTTTTCTAAAAGACGTAAAAGGTAAAGGTAAAAAAGGAGAAGTAAAAAACGTACCAGATGGCTATGCAAATAACTTCTTACTAAAACAAGGATTAGCTGCTGAAGCAACAAATAGCAGTATGAAAACTTTAGAAGCTCAAAAGCGTAAAGAAGAAAAAGATGCAGCAGCAGAGCTTGAAAATGCAAAAGAGTTAAAAGAGACTTTAGAGAAATTAACTGTAGAATTAAAGGCGAAATCTGGAGAAGGTGGCCGTTTATTTGGTTCTATCACAAGCAAACAAATCGTAGATGCAATGCAAAAATCACACAAGATTAAACTTGATAAACGTAAATTTGAAATGGACGATGCAATCCGCGCGTTAGGTTATACAAACGTTACTGTGAAATTGCATCCACAAGTAACAGCAACAGTAAAAGTTCATGTTAGTGAACAATAAAAATAAATTAAGCAAGGAGGATTGCGTATGAGTGATGTACTTGCTGATCGTACCCCTCCGCATAATATAGAGGCTGAGCAGGCGGTTTTAGGGGCCATATTGATTGATCAAGATGCGTTAACTTCAGCATCAGAGTTATTGGTACCTGATTCGTTCTATCGAACGAAACATCAAAAGATTTTTGAAGTCATGCTTGGGCTATCTGATAAGGGAGAGCCGATTGACTTAGTAATGATGACATCAGCAATGGCTGATCAAGGATTACTAGAAGAGGTTGGTGGGGTTTCTTACTTAGCAGAGTTAGCAGAAGTTGTGCCAACTGCAGCTAACGTAGAATATTACGCACGCATCATCGCTGAAAAGGCGCTTTTACGTCGTTTAATTCGCACGGCGACTCATATTGTATCGGATGGATACGAGAGAGAAGATGATGTGGATGGTCTTTTAAACGAGGCTGAGAAAAAAATATTAGAAGTATCCCATCAAACGAATGCAAAAGCATTCCAAAACATTAAAGATGTTCTTGTAGATGCTTATGACAAAATTGAACTTTTGCATAATCAAAAGGGTGAAGTTACTGGGATACCAACTGGGTTTACTGAATTAGATAAGATGACAGCAGGTTTCCAACGAAATGATTTAATTATCGTGGCAGCACGTCCATCAGTAGGGAAAACGGCATTTTCATTAAATATTGCACAAAACGTAGCGACGAAAACGGATGAAAATGTAGCGATTTTTAGTTTGGAGATGGGTGCTGATCAGCTTGTTATGCGTATGCTTTGTGCAGAAGGGAATATTGATGCACAAAGACTTCGTACTGGTTCATTAACTTCCGATGATTGGGCAAAATTAACAATGGCAATGGGGAGTCTCTCAAATGCTGGTATATATATTGATGATACGCCAGGTATTAAAGTAAATGAGATTCGAGCAAAATGCCGTAGATTAAAGCAAGAACAAGGTCTTGGTATGATTTTGATTGACTATTTGCAGCTTATTCAAGGAAGTGGGAAATCAGGAGAAAACCGTCAGCAGGAAGTATCTGAGATTTCTCGTACCTTAAAAGGGATTGCGCGTGAATTGCAAGTGCCTGTTATTGCTTTATCACAGTTATCTCGTGGTGTAGAATCTCGTCAAGATAAACGCCCGATGATGTCTGATATTCGTGAATCTGGAAGTATTGAGCAGGATGCTGATATTGTAGCTTTCCTATATCGTGAAGACTACTATGATCGAGAAACGGAAAACAAAAATACAATTGAAATTATTATTGCAAAACAACGTAACGGTCCAGTAGGTTCAGTGGAACTTGCATTCGTCAAAGAGTTCAATAAGTTCGTTAACTTAGAACGTCGTTTTGAGGATGGACATGCTCCACCGGCATAAAGGCAGTATAAAAAAGAAACACATTTCTTATAATAAGATGTGTTTCTTTTTTTTTATAAGAAAGATAAGGCTTTCATAAGTTAAATATATAATTCTTACGAACGAAAATGTTTTTTTGTGAAAAAATGTTCGCTTTTCGGTTGACTTCTCTTTCGGTTTTGGTACAATTATATTGTTTGAATAGATCGTTTGAAAATTGCGGAGGTGCTTTAATAATGTCTTCAGTAGTAGTTGTAGGAACACAATGGGGCGACGAAGGAAAAGGTAAAATCACTGATTTTCTTTCTGAGCATGCGGAAGTAGTTGCAAGATATCAAGGTGGAAATAACGCGGGACATACAATTGTTTTCGGCGGAGTTAAATATAAATTACACTTAATTCCATCTGGTATTTTCTATAAAGAGAAAATTTGTGTAATCGGAAACGGATTAGTAGTAGATCCAAAAGCATTACTTGAAGAGTTAAAATACTTACACGATCGTGGTGTAAGTACTGATAATTTACGTGTAAGTAACCGTGCACATGTTATTTTACCTTACCACTTAAAACAAGATGAGTTAGAAGAAGCAAGTAAAGGTGATAACAAAATCGGTACAACGAAAAAAGGTATCGGTCCTGCATATATGGATAAAGCTGCTCGTATTGGTATTCGTATGGCTGATCTTTTAGACCGTGAAGCATTTAAAGAGAAGCTTGAGCGCAATTTAGTAGAAAAAAATCGTTTATTTGAAAAAATGTACGATACAGAAGGTTTCACTGTAGAAGAAATTTTCGAAGAGTACTTCGAGTACGGGCAACAAATCGCGCAATATGTATGTGATACGTCTGTTGTATTAAATGATGCATTAGATAATAATCACCGTGTATTATTTGAAGGTGCGCAAGGTGTTATGCTTGATATTGACCACGGTACGTACCCGTTCGTTACATCTTCTAACCCAATTGCTGGTGGTGTAACAGTTGGAACTGGAGTTGGTCCTGCGAAAGTTACTCGCGTTGTAGGTGTATGTAAAGCATATACAAGCCGCGTTGGTGATGGTCCATTCCCTACTGAGCTTCATGATGAAATTGGTCATCAAATTCGTGAAGTTGGTCGCGAGTATGGAACGACAACTGGTCGTCCACGCCGCGTAGGTTGGTTCGATAGCGTTGTTGTAAGACATGCACGTCGTGTTAGTGGTTTAACGGATCTATCATTAAATTCTATCGACGTTTTAACAGGTATTCCAACTCTTAAAATTTGTGTAGCTTACAAATACAATGGCGAAGTTATTGATGAAGTTCCAGCTAACTTAAACATTTTAGCGAAATGTGAGCCTGTATATGAAGAGCTTCCAGGTTGGGAAGAAGATATTACTGGTGTAAAATCATTAGATGAACTTCCTGAAAATGCACGAAAATACGTAGAACGTGTTTCTGAGTTAACAGGAATTCAAATATCTATGTTCTCAGTTGGACCAGATCGTAACCAAACAAATATTGTACGTAACGTATACGAAGCTTAATTAACATTTTTTGAAAAAAACTCATGTCTGCATGAGTTTTTTTCTTATTCCTTTATAAAAAAACAAAAAAAGTATTGCAATAAATACAGAATACATGTTATGATACATCTTGTCGTCACGAAAATATGACGTTGGTGAGTATGAGCCATTAGCTCAGTTGGTAGAGCATCTGACTTTTAATCAGAGGGTCGAAGGTTCGAGTCCTTCATGGCTCACCATTTTATTTTTCGTGGCCCGTTGGTCAAGTGGTTAAGACACCGCCCTTTCACGGCGGTAACACGGGTTCGAATCCCGTACGGGTCATGTTTTTTTTTGCTTATTTTTGGTCCCGTGGTGTAGTGGTTAACATGCCTGCCTGTCACGCAGGAGATCGCCGGTTCGACCCCGGTCGGGACCGCCACTTTTGTTTATACCACCATTAGTGGTTTTATATATAGTTTTGGCTCGGTAGCTCAGTCGGTAGAGCAGAGGACTGAAAATCCTCGTGTCGGCGGTTCGATTCCGTCCCGAGCCACTCTCAGGATATTAAGTGGGCCCACTTAATATCCTTTTTATTTATGTAATTTTACAAAACTGAGTAGTTATTTTAAAATAGAACGAGGAGCCTCTAGCAGTTGAAGCTAGAGGTTTTTCTATAGATCGTATAGGATGCCGTGTAAAAGTGGATCATACATGAGTCTATGAGAATAGAGGAGAAAATACTTAAACAAAGGATGCGGTCATATAGGACATACTATGTAAACATCAATATGTTTAGGGATTATTGACCATATTTTTATAAGGAGGAAATAGACGATGATGGGAAAGAAAATTTTAGTAGTTGATGATGAAAAGCCGATTGCAGATATTTTGAAGTTTAACCTAGAAAAAGAAGGTTTTGAAATAGTAATGGCGCATGATGGTGATGAAGCAATTGAAAAGGCTAATGAAGAGCAACCAGATATGGTTTTATTAGATATTATGCTACCAGGTAAAGATGGCTTAGAGGTTTGCCGTGAAATACGTAAAAGCTCAGAAATGCCGATTATTATGCTTACAGCAAAGGACTCTGAGATTGATAAAGTATTAGGGCTCGAGCTTGGGGCAGATGATTATGTAACGAAGCCATTTAGTACGAGGGAATTACTTGCTCGTGTGAAGGCGAATTTACGCCGCCATCAACAAGGTGGTGCTGCGGAAAAAGAAGAAAATACAGAAATGGTTATTGGACCAATTGTGATTAATCCAAATGCATATAGTGTAACGAAGCGCGAGGAAAATATCGAGCTTACACATCGTGAATTTGAGTTGCTACATTATTTAGCGAAACATTTAGGACAAGTTATGACACGCGAACATTTATTACAAACAGTTTGGGGTTATGACTATTTTGGAGATGTGCGCACAGTAGACGTTACAGTACGTCGTTTGCGTGAAAAAATTGAAGATAATCCAAGCCATCCTACTTTAATTGTAACTAGACGTGGAGTAGGGTATTACTTGCGTGACCCAGAGCAGGAATAGTATATGAAGAAAGTTGGTTTTTTTCAATCTATTCATTTAAAATTTGTGCTTATATATATGCTATTAATATTAATAGCGATGCAAGTTATTGGAGTATATTTCGTAAGGGAATTAGAGAAGAGCTTAGTACAAGGTTTTAGGGATTCTTTAACGCAGCAAACAAACTTATTATCATATAATTTGAAGCAAGAGTTTAAAAAAAGTTATACAAAAGCAGAAACAGAGTCAACAGATGAAACGATTAAAACTTCAATTCGAAAATTTGCCTCTGATCAGAAGAAAGTTATACAAGAGGTAAGTGTATTTGATTCGCACAGAAAGTTACTGGCTATTTCAGATGAATCAAAGCAGAATAAGGTGAATCGAACATCAACTGATATAGCTGTTCAGCGAGTGTTAGTACAAAAAAAGCCGGAAGTGAAAATTGAGAAGGATGGTAGTACAGGTCATCGTGTTCAAGTTATGCTTACTCCGATTCTAGATGATAACGGTAAGGATGCGCTTGGTGTTATTTACATTGTGGCATCTATGGAAGATGTATATAAACAAATGAAGGATATAAATCAAATTTTTGCTACGGGAACAGTAATTGCTTTATTAGTAACGGCCGTACTTGGGATTTTATTGGCTCAAACAATTACAAGACCAATTTCAGATATGCGGAGACAAGCAATCGAAATGGCAAAAGGAAATTATTCGAGAAAAGTAAAAGTGCATAGCCATGATGAAATTGGACAACTGGCATTATCCTTCAATAATTTATCAAAAAAATTACAACAAGCTCGTTCTTCTACAGAAAGTGAAAGGCGTAAATTATCATCTGTTTTATCACATATGACAGATGGAGTAATTGCTACTGACCGAAAAGGGGATATTATTTTACTAAATGATCCTGCGGAAAAGATGTTAAATGTTTCTCGTGAAACAGCGCTCGATCAATCTGTTTTAGAGGTATTAGGGATACAGGAAGAATTTACGCTCGATCATTTATATGAAGAGCCAGATTCTGTTTTATTAGATTTTAGTACGAGAAACGAACCATATATTTTACGTGCTAGTTTCTCTGTTATTCAAAAAGAAACAGGGAAGGCAAACGGCTTAATTGCTGTACTATATGATGTAACAGAGCAGGAGCGTATAGAACGGGAACGCCGTGAGTTTGTGGCGAATGTCTCTCATGAATTAAGGACGCCATTAACGACGATGCGCAGTTATTTAGAGGCACTTACAGATGGAGCATGGCAGGATCCAAATATTGCACCACAATTTTTAACGGTTACACAAGAAGAAACAGAAAGAATGATTAGACTTGTAAATGCGTTGTTACAGCTATCTAAACTTGATAGTACAGAGCATCGTTTAATGAAAGAATGGGTCGACTTTACTGATTTCTTTAATAATATTATTGATCGCTTTGAAATGTCTAAAGAGCAAAATGTAAGTTTCAAACGATCTTTCTCTAAGAAATCTAGATTTATTGATATGGATACTGACAAAATTACTCAAGTGCTGTATAACATTATTTCTAACGCATTAAAGTATTCACCAGAAGGTGGAACAGTAACATATCGTTTACGTGATCGCGGTGATTTATTAGAAATTAGTGTAAGTGACCAAGGAATGGGTATTCCAAAAGAAAACGTTGATAAAATCTTTGAACGTTTTTATCGCGTAGATAAAGCTCGTTCAAGACAAATGGGTGGTACTGGGCTTGGATTAGCAATTGCAAAAGAAATGATTGAGGCACATGGTGGCTCTATTTGGGCGAAGAGTGAAGAAGGAAAAGGGACAACTATTTATTTCACGTTACCAATGGCAGCAGATGAAGAGGACGATTGGGAATGAGTATGGAAAACTTTAAAACAATAGTTTTAATTAACCTAGTTGTAATTAGCCTATTTCTTACTTTTAACCTATGGACGTATGTGCCAGATTCTACATCCATGCAAAACGCGAAATTTGTGCAGGGAAATGAAGGAATGAACCAAACTAAAATTTCCGATGTTGTCCGTCCTACTTCTATCATCGTGCATAAAGATAAAAATCATTATGGGAGCAGAAGAGAGGCAGATATAGAATCAATCTATAAGCCTCTGGAAGTAGGGGAACTACATGATTTTAAAGAGATATCAATCACTAAGGGTGATTTCCTTTCATATGTGCATGGTGAAGGGAAAGTTGAACTTGTTTTCCCTACCGATATCCCATTTGATGCAGTAAAGTCCATGTTTAACATGAAAGAGAAGAGTACAGATAAGCCTAAACATTTTAATCGTATTCTCCTCGATCCTTCTCGAAGTAAGGATCAAGAAATTAAAATTAACTTTGTTTCTGATGGTGATAACTTTAAAATATACGAGGCAAAATTAAGTGGCGTGTATTTAAAAGATATTGTAAATGCCCAAAATCAATTTATAGTATCAGCAAAGCCTTATTTTGATTATCAACTTAATGATATGAAAAAGTTATTTTTACCAGATGGAACGACAGAGTTAAACAATATAACATATATTTCATCTAATTTAGCAGTTGATACGTTTAAGAATGCTCTGTTTAGTGATCCTCGTTATTTAAGTCCGATTACCGAGATGTCGAAAGAAACATTTACAGATGGTATTAGATCCATGGAAATTGAAAACGATCGTCACATGCTAAAGTATAAAAACTCTTCTGTCTTAACTGAGAAAACGATAGATAATTTAATGCTTTTACAAAAAAGCTTTGAATTCGTAAGTGGTCACAGTGGAAGTTTGGATTCATATCGTTTGGACTATATGAATAAAGGAGAGACAGTATTTCGTTTAAATGAAGATGGATATTCAGTATTCAATGAAGATGGATTAGCTGAATTGAGACAAATATGGGGATCAGAAGAAGTAATGGAATATGAAAGACCGTTGCTGTCTTTAAATACTAAAGGTATAGAACAGAAGGTTACTCTTCCGTCAGGGCATGTTGTAATAGCATCTCTAGAAAATAATCCAGAGATAAAGAAACAAGTAATTAAGGATATTGGTATTGGATACAAGTTATCACTAGATGGACAAGTAGTTCGATTACAACCAATTTGGTATGTAAAGCTTGTTGAAGATGAAACAGGTAAACAGAAAATCTATGAGTGGAGTGAGGGAGGACTAAATGGATTGGGATCGGATTAAAACCATATTTATTGTGACCTTTTTTGTTTTGGACCTCTTTCTCATTTTCCAATTCATTCAAAAGCAAGATAGTAATCAATTGGAGCTTATTGCAGAAACAAAGATAGATCAAGAATTAAAAGCAAACAAAATTACGATGGGAAATATCCCTAAAGAACCGAAAAAAGAGTCATTTATTAGAGCAGAAAATAAAGCTTTTAAAGAAGAAGATATACAGTCTTTGAAAAATCAAACAGTGCATATACAAAATATGTACAAGATAGAAAGTAAGCTAAAAGAGCCTTTTTTAAATACGAAATCATTATCAAAAGATAAGTATAATGAATTTTTGAAGAACTATGTATTGGATGGACAAAAGTATGAATTTGGAGCGGTGAAAGACTCTAAAATTTATTTCTTCCAAAAATATAAAGATAAGCCTATTTTCTATAATAATCAGGCGATGATTGTTGTGGAATTAAATGAAAAAAATGAACTTGTTTCATATACGCAGACAATGCTAACTGATTTAAAAGAAATGGGCGAAGGTGAAAAAACGAAAGAGCAAGAAATTATTACGGCTCAAACAGCTTTAGAAAATTTGTATTTAAAAAATAAAATTCATGGAAATACGCATGTTAAAGAAGCGCAAATTGGTTATGCCACTCTTACCGCATCTACTTCTAATAACCAAGTACTGGCTCCAACGTGGAATTTGAAAACGGAGCAGAAGCAGGACTTCTTTGTGAATGCAATTGAAGGACAAGTTATGGAATTAGGAGAAAAGGAAAATCAAGTGGTTGATGAACATACTGGAGTGAGAAAGAATGGGGTTGCATTTTAGCGTACTTGCAAGTGGAAGTACAGGAAATATGCTATACGTAGGAACCGATGAAAAAAAATTACTAGTCGACGCAGGTTTAAGTGGTAAAGCAACAGAGGCTTTATTTAAACAAGCAGAACTGAATATAAATGATGTATCAGGTATTCTTGTAACGCATGAGCATAGTGATCATATTAAAGGTTTAGGTGTACTGGCACGTAAATATGATTTACCTGTTTATGCGAATGAGAAAACATGGAATGCAATGGAACATTTAATAGGAAATATCCCAACTGAACAAAAGTTTATTTTCTCAGTTGGTGATGTGAAAACCTTTGGTGATATTGAAGTCGAGTCATTTGGAGTTTCTCATGATGCGGCAGAACCGATGTTTTATGCTTTCCATAACAATAATAGGAAGTTAGCGCTTATTACAGATACGGGATACGTAAGTGACCGTATGAAAGGCGTTATTAAGGGAGCTAATGCTTTCGTATTTGAAAGTAATCATGATGTAGAAATGCTTCGTATGGGACGTTATCCATGGAGCATTAAACGACGTATTTTAAGTGACGTTGGGCATGTTTGTAATGAGGATGCTGCATTAGCGATGGCAGATGTAATTACAGATGAGACAAAGCATATTTATTTAGCCCATTTAAGCTTAGATAATAACATGAAAGAACTAGCGCGTATGTCAGTATCACAAGTACTAGAGGAAAAAGGATTTGGAGTGGGTGAATCCTTTGAAATTCACGATACAGATCCAAAAATGCCTACAAAAATTCAATACGTATAATTCTTCATTTTAGTAAACAATAAAGGTGAATATAGTTGTTTTCAGGAAGATAGGTGAACAAATATGTCCTTTATTGATGAAGAAAATTATCGTATGAAACGTGCAGGAAAAAAGAAGCACAAAGGTATAGTTCTTTCTAGTATAGCGGGAACAATTGTAGGAGCTTCTTTATTCGGGTTTGGAGCGCCTTTATTTTCAAATTCTGCTGATACGCTTCCGCAAGCTGAAGCAAGCGGAAGTAATATGGCCGAAGCTCAAGGGATTAAACAGATTAGCTTTGTAGATGCTGTTGATCGTGCATCTGAAGCTGTTGTGGGTGTTATTAACATTCAACGAGATAACTTTTCAGAGGCAGATTCAGAGGCCGGTACAGGATCAGGAGTAATTTATAAAAAGACAGATGGTCAAGCTTATATTGTAACGAATAATCATGTTGTAGCTGGAGCGAATCGTATTGAAGTAAGTCTAAGTGACGGTAAGAAGGTTCCTGGAAAAGTATTAGGAACCGATGTAGTCACAGACTTAGCTGTATTAGAAATAGATGCAAAGCATGTGAAAAAAATAATTGAAATTGGCGATTCTAATACTGTTCGCAGAGGAGAGCCAGTTATTGCGATTGGAAACCCGCTTGGACTGCAATTTTCTGGAACAGTTACACAAGGCATTATTTCAGCTAATGAACGTATTGTCCCTGTAGATTTAGATCAAGATGGACATTATGATTGGCAAGTAGAAGTGTTACAAACAGATGCAGCGATTAATCCCGGGAATAGTGGCGGTGCGCTTGTAAATGCAGCAGGACAATTAATTGGTATTAATTCAATGAAAATTGCTGCAAAAGAAGTAGAAGGAATCGGCCTTGCTATTCCGGTGACTAGAGCTGTTCCGATTATGAATGAACTTGAGAAGTATGGAAAAGTAAGAAGACCATATGTTGGGATTGAACTTAGGTCATTAAATGAAATTCCAAACTATTATTGGTCAAAAACATTACATTTACCAGGTACTGTAACAGAGGGAGTTTGTATTTTGGATGTGAAAAGTCCTTCGCCAGGTGCGGATGCTGGTTTAAGAGAACATGATGTTATTGTGGCGGTAGATGGAAAACCGATTCGCGATATTATTGGATTCCGTACGGCCTTATATGATAAGGAAATTAATGATAAAATGACTCTTACGTTTTATCGTGGCACAAAAAGAGTAACAACAACAGTGAAATTAGGCATTCAAAAGTATTAAAAACAGGAGGGCCTACCTCCTGTTTTCTATTGTAGAAAAGTGAGGTGAAGAAAATGAATTTACCTTGTTGTTTAGAGCATGTTGAATTAGCGTTAGATATTATTGTGGATGAGTGTGAAGTTGCGCCAGTTATCAACAGTGTGGATAACTCGGAAAAAGAGAAAAAAACATGTGAATTTTGTCAAAATGAGGCGACATATGTTGTATCGAACACAGATTCTCACACAATATGTGGGTAGTATTTGTGGATATGTGGATAAGTTTTGTGGATAACATGTTTGTAAGGTGGAGGATACGTGTGAATATCTCGATTATTTCAATTGGGAAATTAAAAGAAAAATATTTGAAACAAGGTATAGCAGAATACTTAAAACGATTATCTGCATACGCAAAAGTAGAAGTAATTGAATTGCCTGATGAAAAGGCGCCAGAAAATTTAAGTGAAGCAGAAATGTTAATTGTAAAGGAAAAAGAAGGTATACGTATACTGGATAAAATTTCTGATGACACGCATGTGATTGCATTAGCTATAGAAGGAAAGCAAAAGTCATCAGAAGAATTCGCGATAAGTCTAGATCGCCTTGCTACATACGGAAAGAGTAAAGTCGCATTTGTAATTGGTGGATCACTTGGACTAAGCTCAGAAGTGATGAAGCGTTCAAATGAATCACTTTCTTTTTCAAAGATGACATTACCACACCAATTAATGCGATTAGTGTTGCTTGAGCAAGTGTATAGAGCGTTTCGGATTAATCGTGGTGAGCCGTATCATAAGTGATGTATTCTATATAAAACACTGATATTATCATATTTATTTTATTATGCCTATAACTGGAGGCTATGTGAATGGTAAGTGATCAGACGAGATATTCTAGGCTCGCGAATATAACAAAAATAATAAATACGAAATTAGAACTACGTGACGTATTGCAGCGTGTGACAATGGCGATATCAGAGGAGATTGTTAGGTGCGACGCTGTTGGAATTTATTTACCCCAGGAAGATGGAACATTTAGAGGGTTTGCAGGAAAACCAGAGACTATAAATGGTGTAACGCTCGATACGCAAGTAATTGATCCTGAAATAGACTTACTGGCAAAAGAAGTTATTGAAACGAAAAGAACCATCTATATTCCTGATACCTCAAAGGATCATCGACCAGATCCGAGACCGGTTAATGCATTCAAAATTAAGTCCTTATTAGCTCTGCCTATCTCATTTGGGCAAGAGTTATTTGGTCTGGTTTTTTTATTTGATTATGGAATTCCGATGAACTTAACAGATTCAGAAATTCAAAGTGTTGAAGCTTATGTAAATATGGCTGCGGTTGCAATTCAAAACGCAAATAATTTAAAACAAAAGGAAAACCTTATTGCTGAGAAACAACTGTTACTAAATGTTACACGTGATTTATCGATGTGTTCCTCGATACAGGAGAGTTTTGATAAATGCTTTTTTTACCTAGAACAGATTTTAGAGAGTAAAAATATGACTGCTCATCTTCTAGATCCGCTAGACAAAACAACAATTAAAACAACGAAATTAAGTAAGGACTGTCATTGGACAGAAGCGGATTGGACAGAGAAAAGCTATGAAGCCAAGATCCAAGAGGTTATTCAAACAAAAAATATAGATAGTAAGGGTCTATTGATGATTCCATTGGTTTCAATGGGAGAAGTATTAGGGGTAATCGTCGTTGGCAAAGAAGGAAAAGCTCACAATTATGATGATTCCCAACTTCAACTAGCAAAATCTATCGTTGATGCCACAGCCCCTACGTTTTCGAATTTGTTGTATATGGATCAACTAGAGAGCATAGTGGAAGAGCGAACGAGAGAGCTAGCTGCTGCTAATGAAAAAGTTACAAGTGTGATTGAATGTATTACGGATGGATTTTTTATTTTAAATAATAAATGGGAATTTACGTACGTAAATAAGCACCAATATTTTCCGCAAAGAAAAACAGCAAAAGATGTATTAGGAAAGAATATATGGAATGTTTTCCCGAGTGAAATTGACACAGTTATGTATAAGGAATTTCATCGTGCGATGTCAGAGCGAACTACAGTTCATTTCGAATTTCTTTCTACTGCAGATGAATATTGGCACGAAGTTATTGCATACCCATATGATGATGGTATTTGTTGTATTTTTAAAAATATAACGGAAAAAAAGAAATATGAACAGGAATTGAAAAGATTATCCAATATAGATTTAATAGGGCAAATGGCAGCAGGTATCAGCCATGAAATTAGAAATCCAATGACAACAGTACTGGGATTTTTACAGTTATTAAAAGAAGAGAATACCTATGAGAAACATAATAAGTACTTTCATTTAATGATTGAAGAACTTAACCGTGCCAATTCTATTATTACTGAATTTCTCTCAATGGGTAATACAAGGAAATTGGATTTGCAGATGTTAGATTTAAATTCAATTATCCGCGATATTATTCCTTTAATAAAGATTGATACGTACAATCAAAATAAATATATTCAAGTCGATACAAATGACATTCCAGAATTACTTTTAAATCGTAATGAGATACGGCAATTATTAATGAATCTATATCGTAATGGCTTAGAAGCGATGAATACAGGGAAAGTTCTAACCATTAGCACTTACAAGGAAGGTCAAAATTGTGTGGTGCTTGCAGTGCGGGATCAAGGAAAAGGTATCAGGCCTGAAGTATTAGAGAAACTGGGTACGCCGTTTTACACGACCAAAGATAATGGAACTGGATTGGGGTTAGGTGTATGTTATGCCATTGCTGCCCGCCATAATGCAAAAATAGAAATTCAAACAGGATCGGAAGGCACTACCTTTTTTGTTAAATTTAATTATGAAAATAATAAAAAATAACCTTATTTAGAATAGTTACGATGAACCGTATCATAAATAAATTTATTCTTTGTATATAAAAGGATAAAAAGACCATTGGACAAAAATTACCGATGGTCTTTTAAATATTATTAGATGGTATATAGATTTCCTAAAATAAGTATGTTTCTATTTCCATAAAAATATGCTGTAATATGAAGAGGAAAAAGTATAAGTAGTTAGAGAAGTGAGGAATTAAAGGTGAAGAAGTTTAAGAAGTTTTACTTGGAGATTACGAGTGTATGTAATCTTGCGTGTAGCTTTTGTCCGCCGACGGAAAGGCAGAAGCAATTCATTTCTGTGGAGGATTTTGCTAAAAGATTAGACCAAATTAAACCTCACACAGACTACATTTATTTGCACGTGAAGGGTGAGCCGTTGCTCCATCCGAAAATAGATCAACTATTAGACTTAAGTCATGAAAAAGGGTTTAAAGTTAATATTACAACGAACGGAACGTTAATTAATAAGAGAAGACATAGGCTGTTAAATAAGCCTGCGTTAAGACAAATGAATTTTTCACTGCATAGTTTTGATGGACATCCAGGTTCGCAAGATAAAGAGGGCTATGTAAGGAGTATACTTTCCTTCATTAGGGAAGCGACAAGTCAATCAGATTTAATTGTATCGTTAAGGTTATGGAATTTAACTCAGGATAATAAAACAAATGCTGAAATCCAGAAAAATAGAGAGTTATTATCTATAATTGAAAATGAATTTAATCTATCTTATCAAATTGAAGAGAAGCTTACACCAGGAAAAGGTATAAAAATTGCAGAACGTGTCTTTATTAATCAAGACTATGAATTCCAGTGGCCAGCATTACATGAGGAAGAGGATGATGGGAAAGGATTCTGTCATGGACTTCGTAATCAAGCGGGTATTTTAGCGAATGGAACAGTTATTCCTTGTTGTTTAGATGGTGAAGGGATTATTAACCTTGGGAATATTAATAATGATTCATTTTCTAACATTATTGAAGGTGAAAGAGCAACAAACATTGTCGATGGATTTTCGAAAAGAGTTGCGGTTGAAGAACTTTGCAGGAAATGTGGATATCGCAAACGGTTTGGGAAGTAAATATGAAATAAGCCCTCATTAAAGCGAGGGCTTATTTTTTTATTCTTGATAAGAATGCTCTAATTCATCAATTAATGAACCAACGTAAGAAACAGCTTTACGGATTGCATCTGGTTTTGACATATCTACTCCGGCATGTTTCATTAGTTCAAGTGGTTTCATTGTACCACCAGCACGAAGCACATCTAACCAGCGATCAATAGCAGGTTGTCTTTCCTCTTTAATCATTTGAGCTACTGCAGTGGATGCAGTGAGGCCTGCGGAATATGTATAAGCATATAGACCCATATAATAATGAGGTTGACGCATCCAAGTTAAGCCTGCACCTTCATCGATTTCTACAGAATCTCCCCAGAATGTCGATAGGACATTCGTTTTGATTTCAGTTAAAGTTGTAGCTGTAAGGGCCTGTCCTTCTTCTGCTAGAGCATATACTCTACGTTGATATTCACCCTCAAGTAAGTGAGTAACAAAGTTGTGATAATATGTGCCAAGTAGTTGCAGAATAACCCATCTGCGCATTCTCTTATCGTCAGTAGTCGCTAGTAAATGCTGAGCTAATAGTAATTCATTCATAGTTGATGGTGCTTCAACAAAGTACATAGATGGGCGTACGTTCATAATACGTTGATTTTTATTTGCTAAATAAAAATGACCAGCATGTCCAAATTCATGTGCTAATGTAAAGCATCCGCGCATCGTATTTTGCCATGTAATTAAAATATAGGGATGAGAGCCGTATGGACTTGAGCAAAATGCTCCTGTTGATTTACCTACGTTATCTGCAAGATCTACCCATCTTTCTTTGAATCCTTTTTCGATTATGGAACTATATTCATCGCCTAATATTTTTAAAGAATCTTGAATGAGCGTGCCTGCGTCTTCATAAGTAATCGACGGATTAAATTCGGGATCTAAAGGTGCATGTAAGTCACAGAAAAGCATTTGATCGAGTCCTAATACTTTCCTTTTTAAATCTGCAAAACGGCGCATATGAGGTGCTAGTTCTTTATAAATAATATCAAGTTGGTTGTTATACATTTCAAGTGGAACCTTTTGTGGTTCTAATAGCATATGGGTAACGGATTCATATTTACGTAAACAAGAAAGTGTTACTTGTTTTTTTACTTCAGTAGCATATGTTGTGGCAATTGTATTTTTATATCGTTTTAGTGTGGAAACAAATGATGAATATGCTTTTCGACGTATATATGTGCTTGGAGAAAATTCATATTTGCTTTCAACTAATGAGAATGAAACAGGAAGTTCGTTTCCTTGTTCGTCTTGTATAGAAGTGAAATCCATATCGGCCAATTTAGTCATGCCGTAAATTTTGTATGGAGAACTATGAACTTCGCCAAGTGCAGCAAGTGCTTCTTCTGTTTCAGGAGAGAGTGTGTGCTGTCTTTTTTGTAGTATTTCTAGTAACGATTTACGGAAAGGTTCGAGTTTTGTTTCTTCAGTTAAATATTTTTCAATTGTTCCTTCGTCGAATGAGAGGATTTCATTATGAATAAAGGATAGTGCAGTATGTACTTTCGTCCATAAAGCAGAAATTTTGGAAGAGTTCGCTTGAATACTTGGATTTGTACGATCAGTAGATTCTTTTAAATTTGCATATGAGTATAGTTTTGTTAACGTCATTAAAAGCTCTTCTTCTAAAAGTAGGCAATTTAATAAAGTGTGGGAGCTAGTATGTAAATGCCCTTTAAATGAATCAAGTTTCTGTATATCATTTTCCAATGCGTTTAATGCAGCATGCCATTCGGCATCAGAATTATACAAATCGGATAAATCCCATGTTAGTTCAGCAGGTACCTCTGCGCGATTAAGGCGATTTTCCATTACATTTTTCAAGTCGTATCTCCTCCTTATTAAGACTATCTAAACACATAATACTAGAAAATTCAGTTAAATTAAAATATTTTACATTTTTATATACAAAAAAGAAGGACAAGCATGAAAATGCTTGTCCTTCGAGTTAATTTAAGAATTAATATACTTTGTCACCATTGAAAATCGAGTTTTTCACGACAACATAATCTACAGTACGAATAGCGTCTAATTTTGTTCCGCCAGCGTAAGAGATAGAAGATTGAAGATCTTGTTCCATTTCGATTAACGTATCTTCTAAAGAACCTTTATGCTCAACGAACATTTTCTTACCTTCAACGTTTTTCTTCTCACCCTTTTGGAATTCAGAAGCAGAACCGAAGTATTCTTTATAAAGTTTGCCATCTCTTTCAATTGTTTCCCCTGGAGACTCTTCGTGACCAGCGAATAGAGAACCGATCATGACCATAGTTGCCCCAAATCGAATAGATTTAGCTACGTCGCCGTGTGTACGAATACCACCATCAGCGATAATTGGCTTACTTGCAGCTTTTGCACACCAGCGAAGTGCAGCTAGCTGCCAACCACCAGTTCCGAAGCCTGTTTTAATTTTAGTAATACAAACTTTACCAGGTCCAATACCAACTTTTGTTGCATCGGCACCAGCATTTTCTAATTCTCTTACTGCTTCTGGAGTTCCAACGTTTCCAGCGATAACGAAGCTCTCTGGTAAATGTTTTTTAATATGTTGAATCATGTTGATCACAGCATTAGAATGACCGTGTGCGATATCAATCGTGATATATTCAGGTGTAAGTTGCTCAGCAGCTAATTGTTGTACGAATTCATATTCGTCCTCTTTTACACCAACGCTGATAGAAGCGATTAATCCACGTGATTGCATATCTCTAATGAATGAGATTCGTTTCTCTGGTTGGAAACGATGCATGATATAAAAGTAGTTGTTCTCAGCTAAATAAGTTGCAATTCTTTCATCAATAATCGTTTGCATATTTGCAGGCACGACAGGTAATTTAAATTTATGTTTTCCTAAAGTGACAGTTGTATCACATTCAGAGCGGCTATTTACAATGCATTTTGCAGGAATTAATTGAATATCTTCATAGTCAAATACGTTTTCCATCATTTACACCCCTAAAATACGAATATTTTATTTTTATTAATCAAAAATGTTCGTCCATAGGATAATTTACATTATTTTTATTAAGAAGTCAAAGGATTTCTTAACATTTTTTAAAAAAGTAGATTTTACATCTGAAAAAAAACGTTAAAAACGAATTTAAAACGTTTTTTTGTTTTTATTGTTCGTTTATGGGAAGGGTTGAAAAATTAAGATAATTATACAAGGTTGTATGTATTCTTTTTATTTTTTTGAGTGGATGTAGGATACTATAAAAAGGTTAATGCTAACAATACGAGCAAAAGATGTTATCAAGTAGTTGAACAATATATGAAATGAAAAGGTTTATTTCTATATAAAAAGATGAATCTGGCATGATTCACCTTTTATGTGAGGTTTCAAGTATAATAAGTAGGGTGATAGTAACGTATACAAAAGATAAAAAAGAAAATAATACAGAATAAAATGAGGTTAATATATGAGTAAAAAAAGTTTTTCTGATTATAAATTAAGTAAGGAAATTGTAAGGGCACTTACTGGGTTAGGGTATGATCATCCAACGGAAGTACAAGGTGAGGTTATTCCAGTTGCATTACAAAAGAAGGATCTTGTTGTGAAATCCCAGACTGGAAGTGGAAAAACAGCTTCATTTGGTATTCCACTTTGTGAAATGGTGGAGTGGGAAGAGAATAAACCACAAGCATTAGTTTTAACACCAACGAGAGAGCTTGCGGTACAGGTAAAAGAAGATATTACAAATATAGGTCGATTCAAAAGGATTAAGGCTGCGGCAGTTTATGGGAAATCTCCATTTGCACGTCAAAAATTAGAATTAAAGCAAAAGACACATATTGTAGTTGGGACTCCTGGTCGTGTGTTGGATCATATTGAGAAGGGTACCCTTTCTTTAGAGTGTTTGAAGTATTTAGTTATTGATGAAGCAGATGAGATGCTAAATATGGGCTTTATCGATCAAGTAGAGGCAATTATTGATGAATTACCTACAAAAAGAATGACAATGTTATTTTCAGCAACACTTCCAGAAGATGTTGAGAAATTGTCTCGTACATATATGAATTCACCAACTCATATTGAAATTAAAGCGGCTGGGATTACGACGGATAAAATTGAACATACTCTTTTTGAGGTGATAGAAGACGAGAAGCTTTCACTACTTAAAGATGTAACAACGATTGAGAATCCTGATAGCTGTATTATTTTCTGCCGTACACAAGAAAATGTAGATCATGTATATAGACAATTAAAACGAGCTAACTATCCTTGTGACAAAATACATGGTGGTATGGTACAAGAAGATCGTTTTGAAGTCATGGATGATTTTAGAAAAGGAAAATTCCGTTATTTAGTAGCAACAGATGTAGCTGCGAGAGGAATTGATATTGATAATATTACACATGTTATTAATTATGATATTCCACTTGAAAAAGAAAGCTATGTACATCGTACTGGAAGAACGGGACGAGCTGGAAATAGTGGAAAAGCTATTACATTTATAACACCATATGAAAATAGATTTTTAGAAGAGATTGAGGAGTATATTGGATTTGAAATTCCAAAGGCAATTGGACCTTCAAAAGAAGAAGTTATGAAAGAGAAAGCTGCATTTGAAGAAAAGATACATGCTAAACCAATTATAAAGAAAGATAAAAATGCAGACATCAACAAAGGCATTATGAAGCTGTACTTTAATGGCGGGAAGAAAAAGAAAATTAGGGCGGTAGATTTCGTCGGTACAATTGCTAAAATTAAAGGTGTTACAGCAGAAGATATAGGCATTATTACGATACAAGATAATGTTTCTTACGTTGAAATATTAAATGGAAAAGGACCACTTGTCTTGAAAGTCATGAAGACTACAACGATTAAAGGGAAACAACTAAAAGTTCATGAAGCAATTAAGTAAATAAAAAACTATCCACTTTAATAGGTGGATAGTTTTTTATTTATGATTCTTTTAAATCATCCACTAGTTGCTCCGCTAAACGTCTATACATATTACTCATAGTCACGAAGGATGTTAGTAGTAGAAATTTTTCTAGCTTTGTATCTTCTAAGGAAGAAATCTCATTTACTTCTGTAACACGGTTATTTACGTCTTGTTTAAAGCTTTCGACATTGCTTTCAGTAAGAGCAAGATAATTTTTGTATAACGTATTTAATTCGAATGAATCATCATTTAATAAGGAGTCATTTATAGTTTCTAATGAACTTTTTATGTCGTTAATGGAGAGAGCTCCCTTTAATTGATAAATTAGGCTAATTAAAATCATATGCTCTTTTGAATACTTTTTATTTTTGATGGGGATGAATAGTTTCCCTTTTGCGTAATTATTAATCATCGTTTTGGTTAATACTTTTTCATCATCAGTTCTCGTTGTATCTGCATAAGTATTCTCAAATAGTTGAACAACTTGATCTACATATAAGTCAACATTTGGAATATCCTCAAGTTTAATGTTTTTTTCTAAATGCAATGTCTCAAGTAATTCATTTATATTTTCCACGTAGAATCCCTCACTTTTATAACTTAGTGGAACTTAATGTTTAATATATCTTTAAATATGGTATTACGAAACAAATGAATTGTAAATGTTGACCTTAAAAAGAAATGCGTATATAATTACATGTAGTTATTAAAACTACATGTAATTATATGAGGGGTGTTATTATGAATGCTTATGTAAGGGAACCAGTTAATGCATTTACTCACTTAGGTGGAGCGATATTATCATTTATTGCCTTATTAGCTATGCTTGTGAAAGTTTCTATCAAGATGCCATCATTTGCTGCAATTACAGCTGTTATTTTGTTTGGTATTGGAATGATGGTCCTTTATACGGCGTCAGCTGTGTATCATAGTGTTGTGGCCAATGCACGTGTTATTTACTTCTTTAGGAAGCTAGATCATTCTATGATTTTTATATTAATTGCAGGTACATATGCACCCTTTTGCTTAATTACATTAAATTCAGCAAGTGGTTTACTATTATTTTGTTTAGTCTATGCAACTGCGATTTGTGGCATTGTATTTAAAATGTTTTGGTTTAATTGTCCAAGATGGTTATCGACAGCAATTTATATTACGATGGGTTGGTTAATTGTGTTATTCTTTGCACCGTTAGCTGAGAATTTAAGTACAGGAGGCATTATTTTCTTAGTACTTGGGGGCATTTTTTATACAATTGGTGGATTTATTTATGGAACAAAGCCAAAATGGTTAGAGTTTAAATATATGGGGCATCATGAAATTTTTCATGTTTTTGTATTATTAGGTAGTCTTGCGCATTTTCTAAGTGTATATTGTTATGTAATTTAATAAAAAAACGCCACATAATAAAAATTATGTGGCGTTTTTTTATTACCTGATTAGAATCGTATATGTTATAAAATTATTATGGGATAAAATGTAAGTTTCTGTGTTCGCATGTTAAACATAGGATAAGAAATATGTGATATACTTTGAGAAGTTTATAATGAATGAAATATGGAGGACTATAATTATGGCAATACTTGTAACAGGTGGAGCAGGATATATTGGTAGTCATACATGTGTAGAATTACTAAATAGCGGTTACGAAGTTATAGTAGTGGATAACCTTTCGAATAGCTCGGTAGAATCTATAAATCGAGTGAAAGAAATAACAGGAAAACAATTTAAGTTTTATAAAGAAGATGTTTTAAATCGCGAAGCGCTTGACGCAATTTTTGAAGAAAATGCAATTGAAGCAGTTATTCACTTTGCAGGATTTAAAGCTGTAGGGGAGTCAGTAGCGATTCCATTAACATATTATCATAACAACATTACAAGCACGTTAGTGCTATGTGAAGTAATGCAGAAACATAATGTAAAGAAGATAATCTTTAGTTCATCTGCAACTGTATATGGTATTCCGGAAACGTCACCGATTACGGAGGAGTTTCCATTAAGTGCAACAAATCCATATGGTCAAACGAAATTAATGATTGAGCAAATTATGCGTGATGTAGCATTTGCAGATGCAGAATGGAGTATCGCATTACTTCGCTATTTCAATCCATTTGGTGCACACGAAAGTGGGCGTATCGGAGAAGATCCAAATGGAATCCCAAATAACTTAATGCCATATGTAACGCAAGTAGCGGTAGGTAAGTTAAAAGAATTAAGTGTATTCGGAAATGACTATCCAACGAAAGATGGAACAGGAGTCCGTGATTACATCCATGTTGTGGACTTAGCAAATGGTCACGTAAAGGCGCTTGAGAAAGTACTAAGTACAACGGGAGTAGATGCTTATAACCTGGGCACAGGTATGGGCTATAGTGTACTAGAGATGGTTGAAGCGTTTGAAAAAGTTTCGGGTAAGAAAGTTCCTTATAAAATTACAGAGCGTCGCCCAGGTGATGTGGCAGTATGTTTTGCTGATGCATCGAAAGCAAAGCGTGAATTAGGCTGGGAGGCAACACGCGGATTAGAAGAAATGTGTGCAGATTCTTGGAAATGGCAATCAAATAATAAAAATGGCTATTTAGAAGTTTAATGATGAATATAAAAAAATGACCTTTGCATAAAAGCAAGAGGTCATTTTTTATTAATTTTATTAGTGAACCTAGAAAAGAACGTTCGCTGTTTTAAATGAGGTGATTTTACAATATCTTATGCTAGAAGGTAGTAGAATGAGATAGAGGAATGTATTATTTTATTAATTTTTTATAGAAATTGAAAGCGTATTATTGAAAAGTATTCCAACACTTGTATCATTGCTAGAGTCCGTTTATAATCAAGGAATCCTAGTTCATGTTTTAATAGGATTATTTATTATTGAAAGCGTTTTAAGTTCGCTCCTTTTTGAGGTAGGAGGTCTGACTTATTTGGATGAAAAATTATGTATGTAGTTTTAAATGGGAAGAAAAATAATATAAGTATCACTTTATAGTGTGGGGAGGTTAAAAGTGTGAAAGGTAAAGATTTTCACACGAATATATATGGGTTATGTAGGATTATTACTTTCAGGGGCAGCTTTATTTTTAAATAGTCTTGTTATATTAGGGAAAGCAGAGATGAAAAGTACGGGTGTTTTTAATTTATTTGTGGGTGCACTACAAATTATTATTCCGTTTTATTTGATCATGATTTCTGACCAAAGCAATTGGACAGTGTATTCATATGCGGCTACTTTCTTATTTGGATTAACTTATTTATATGTAGGTGTTACTTTTATAAAAGGAATGGATAGTAGTGGTCTAGGATGGTTTTGTATTTGGGTAGCAATTATAGCCTTATTCTATATGGTTGTTTCATTTGTTCAATTCCATGATGTTGTTAATGCGTTAACGTGGTTTATGTGGGCATTACTTTGGTATTTATTCTTTGTATTAAATACACAAAAGAAGAACATTAATCAATATCTTGGAAGGATTGCCTTCGTACAATCATGGGTAACATTGACTTTACCTTCACTCTTTTATTTTATGGGAGTGTGGGGAGAGGGATTTGTATATGAACTATGGGTTTATGTATCAGTAATTTCTATTTTGTACTTCTGTTATTGTATTTATAAATATCGAGTACGTTAATATATTTTCTGTAGAAAAGCATGGAATCGTTAAACGAATTCCATGCTTTTTATATGTTGGCACTTATAATAGAGAGGTAGTATTTTACAATTTGCTAAAATGGGGATGATGAAGTTGAAAAAAGTATTGGTGCTAGGGGGAACAAGATTTTTTGGTAAACATTTAGTAGAAGCACTTTTGCAAGAGGGGCACGATGTAACGATTGCGACGAGGGGAGTTACTGAAGATTCTTTTGGTAGCGCAGTAAAAAGAATAATTATTGATAGAGAAGATGGAAAGCTACTAGAAAAGCGTCTAGAAGGAAAAAGTTATGATATTGTATACGATAATTTATGCTATAGCTCGAATGCAGCGAAGATAATATGTGAAGTGTTACGAGGGAAAACGAAGAAATATGTTATGACATCTTCAATGGCCGTCTATGAACCTGCCCTAAGCTTATCAGAAGAAGACTTTAATCCGCACGATTATGCAATCGCGTATGGAGATAGGAATGACTTCAATTATGGTGAAGGAAAGAGATTAGCTGAAGCCGTTGTATTTCAACAAGCAACATTCCCAGTTGTTGCAGTTCGTTTTACAGTTGTTATTGGAGAAAACGATTATACGAAAAGGTTACAATTTTACGTTGAATGTATTGTGAACCAAAAACCTATCGTTGTGGATCATGTAGATGGAACTTTGTCATTTATACATGAAAAAGAGGCAGGAGAGTTTCTAGCTTGGTGCGGAATGGAAAATGTGAAAGGGCCAATTAACGCCTGTAGTAACGGGGTAGTTTCTACGGAAGAAATTATTCATTTCATAGAAGAGAAGACAGGAATAAAAGCACTCATTCAGAAAGCTGGGGAAAATATAGCTCCTTATAATGAGGTAACTAACTGTACATTACATAATGGAAAGGCTCGTGAATTCGGATTTTTGTTCCGAGAGCTGAAACTAGAAATGAAAAATGTTTTAAAACATTATATAAATACAATGAAGTAATCATAAATCCCCCGGTGGCAATCCGGGGGATTCTGGAGGATTTCGACAATACTGATTTTACATTACCAAATTTACCTTATACGTACGACTAATGTTTTTGTGATTGAATTGCTTGTAAATACTTCTCGTTTACTTGGTCCCAGTTTACTGTATGCCACCAGTTGGTAACAAACTCTGGGCGCCTATTTTGATACTTTAAATAATAAGCATGTTCCCATACATCAATTACGAGTAAGGGGATTTTCCCTTCTTGCAAAGGCGTATCTTGATTTGGTGTACTCATAACAGAGAGTTCCTCACCGTCAAGAACAAGCCATCCATAGCCACTTCCAAAACGACTAATAGCTGCTTTGGAAAGTTGATCTTTTAAGTTGTCAAAGGTATTGAAATAATAATCAATTACTTTTGCAACGTCTCCATTAGGCTCACCGCCACCTCGTGGGCTCATCACTTCCCAAAAAAGACTATGACAATAGTGACCACCACCGTTATTTCGTACAGCTGTAACAATTTCCTTCGGTAAAGTATCTAAATTACATAGCAATTCTTCTAAAGATTTATTATGTAATTCAGTATAATTTTCTAAAGTAGCATTTAAATTGTTTACGTATGTCGCATGGTGCTTTCCATGATGAATGGAAAGTGTATTGCTATCAATATGTGGCTCTAGTTCATCATAGTCATATGAAAGATTTGGCAATTGAAATGAAGACATAACATTACCTCCTTTCCACTTAAAAAGTTGGTCTAGGTAAAAATACTTTACCTGAGTCAAAAATACACCCATTTTCCATATAAGTCAATAGTAAGTCCATTAATTTTCTAAAAAATATTACAATAAAAGTAACACTCTCACTTTCATTTGTGACTCCTATCCTTTTTGCTTATACTGTAAAGTAGCAGGGTTTTGTTGAAATAGAAGGAGATTGTTTATGAGTAAAACGAAACAATTAATAGAGGAAGCAAGTAATTTTATTACGATTTGTTATAAGGAGCTTCATAAAGAACAATTGATAGAAGAACGTATAAAAGAAATTCAAATTGAGATAGAGAAGACAGGGACATATGAGCATACATTTGAAGAACTTGTTCATGGTTCACGAATGGCATGGCGTAACAGTAATAGATGTATTGGAAGACTATTTTGGAGTAAGATGCACATATTAGATGCGCGCGAAGTAAATGATGAAGAGGGTGTATATAATGCATTAATTCATCATATTAAATATGCAACGAACGACGGGAAAGTTAAACCAACCATTACGATTTTTAAGCAATATCAAGGTGAAGAAAATAATATAAGAATTTATAATCACCAATTGATTCGATATGCAGGATATAAAACAGAAACGGGAGTGATTGGTGATTCTCATTCCGCTACATTTACGGACTTTTGTCAGGGGCTTGGTTGGCAAGGAGAAGGTACGAATTTCGATGTATTGCCACTTGTGTTCTCTATAAACGGGAAGGCGCCTACATATAAAGAAATTCCGAGAGAAGAAGTAAAAGAAGTGCCAATTGAACACCCAGAATACCCTATTTCATCACTTGGAGTAAAATGGTATGGTGTTCCAATGATTTCAGATATGCGTTTAGAAATTGGCGGTATTTCTTATACAGCCGCTCCGTTCAATGGATGGTATATGGGAACAGAAATTGGGGCGCGCAACTTAGCAGATCATGATCGTTATAATTTACTTCCGGCTGTTGCGGAGATGATGGATTTAGATACATCGAGAAACGGTACCTTATGGAAAGATAAGGCGCTAATTGAGTTGAATATTGCCGTACTACACTCCTTTAAAAAACAAGGAGTTAGTATTGTTGATCACCATACTGCTGCACAACAATTTCAGCAATTTGAGAAGCAAGAAGCTGCTTGTGGTCGTGTTGTAACAGGTAATTGGGTATGGCTTATTCCGCCATTATCTCCAGCTACCACTCACATTTATCATAAACCGTATCCGAATGAAATTTTGAAGCCAAATTTCTTTCATAAATAATATTTAGTGTAGGTTTTTTCTGTGAAATATAATTTTTTTTAATTACTGTTATGTAGCAAATGGAAGCCTTTACTCTCGGTTATTTTTGGAAGAGGCTTTTTGAACCAAGGAGTACCTTATGTTATAATCAAATTTCTGTTTCGAAGACCTTATAGAAATATAAGGTCTTTTGTTTTGCTTTTTTATGTAAGAGGAAGAGAATTTTTCTTTTTAATAAGGGATTTGGCATATTTTTAGGGACAACATAAGTATGTGGGAAATCGATAAAATGTTATGCATATATAATTATTATGTTTTGGGTTTAAACAATAAAACATAATAAAGTTGTTTTTTTAGATTGCTGAGGAAGGAGGAAGTATAAATGAGGATGAAGAGTCGAAAAACTGATTGGCCTGTATTTATTATTAGTGGTGGTTCACTTTTATTATTTGTAATTGCAGTTTTTTTGAACAAGGATTATGTAGAGAGTGCGATTAATAAAAGTTTCGCTTTTTCAATTAAATATTTCGGTGCCTTCTGGCAAGTTTTATTATTAGGTACATTTATTGTTGCGATGTGTATGGCTTTCTCCAAATATGGGAGAGTTAAGCTTGGGGGATTAGAAAAACCTGAGATTAGTACGGCAAAATGGCTTGCTATTATTATGTCTACATTACTTGCTGGAGGTGGCGTTTTTTGGGCAGCAGCAGAGCCAATGTATCATTTGATGACGGTGCCACCAATACATGATGGTATATCTGCTGGAACGAAAGAAGCAGTCATGCCTGCTTTAGCACAAAGTTATATGCATTGGGGATTTTTAGCATGGACGATTTTAGGTACAATTAGTGCGGTAGTTATGATGTATGGACATTATCATAAAGATATGCCGCTAAAACCTCGAACACTTTTATATCCTATTTTTGGGGAAAAATTAAGAAAGAGCCTGCTTGGAACGATAATTGATGCAGCTGCAATTATTGCAGTAGCTGCAGGTACAATTGGCCCAATTGGATTTTTAGGTTTACAAGCAAGTTATGGATTACAAGAATTATTTGGAGTTTCTGATGTGTTTACTACTCAATTAGCAATTATTGTTTGTGTGGTGGCCGTGTCTACCATATCGGCAGTAACAGGTATTGATAAAGGGATTCAAATTATAAGTAATTTAAATGTTAGATTAGCAATTGTGTTAATGGCATTCATATTACTATTTGGGCCAGGTGGATTTATTATTGATTCGTTTGTTTCTTCGTTTGGATTTTATGTAAATGAGTTTATACCGATGAGCACATACCGTGGTGATACAAGTTGGTTAGGATCTTGGACAATCTTTTTCTGGGGATGGTTTATTGGATACGGACCAATGATGGCAATTTTAGTGAGTCGAATTTCAAGAGGGAGAACGATTCGAGAAATCATCGTTGCAATTGGAATTATCGCACCTATTATTACAACATTTTGGTTTACTATATTAGGTGGATCAGGCGTGTTTTATGAGTTGATGAATCCTGGGTCTATCTCGGACGCATTAAGTGAATCTGGTATGCCGGCAGCTATGATTGCAATTACAGGGCAATTGCCACTTTCTAATATTATTGGACCAGCATTTCTTTTATTAACAATTTTATTTGTAGTGACAACAGGAGATTCAATGGCGTATTCCATTTCAATGGCAGTGACTGGAGACGGAGATCCTAGAATTAGTTTGCGAATTTTTTGGTCGCTTATTATGGGCGCAGTTGCAGCGATCCTTTTATATATGGGTGAAGGAAGTATTAATGCGCTACAATCGTTTATCGTGGTGACGGCAGTTCCGGTATCAATTTTGTTATTCCCAATGCTATGGTTAGCGCCTAAAGTTGCGGGAGAATTAGCATTAAAACAAGGTATTGTAAAAGAAGAAGATAAAACTGCATTCTTATTTCAGAAGGCTAGTAAATCAAAATAAATAAAAACGTAAAAGAGGAAGCATCTTAAATGAGATGCTTCCTCTTTTACGTTTAATCTAATACTTTTCCCTTTGTTTCTGGTACACATAGTAGCATTGTAATTAACCCGATTGGGTAGATGATAAAAATCAAGGACAATGCTCCAAGTAGATTGCCACCTGTAGCAAGTAAGCCAATAATAACAGGCCCAAATCCAGCTAATCCACGTCCTGTACCGAAAATAAAGTTTTCGGCGGTAGAGCGAGCTTCAGCAGGATAGTTTTCAGCTAAAATTGCTCCAAATCCTCCCATCATTCCATTTGCAAAGAATCCAAGCAATGCACTTCCCCATAATAATAATGTTGAATCTGTGAATAAGAAGAAGTAAATGAGACAGTATACTGTACCGCCAATATAATAGATTGCAAAAGTTTTACGGCGACCAATTTTATCAGCTAGAATACCAAAGATTGCAATTCCAATTAGCATACCGATGGTAGAAATGAACATCCAGCCACTTGCTTTTGCTAATGTATAGTTATATTTATTTGCTAAAATAGTGGGCATCCATGTGAAGATTCCGTAATATCCGAAGTTTTGGATGAACGACATAATAATAAGACCAATTGTTGTAATTGTTACTTTTTTATTGGCAAATAACTTTCGAAGTGGAAATTTTTTTATATGTTTTAGTTGTTCTGCTTCAGTAGTTGTTAATTTACCTGCAGCTTCTTTTTGCAATAGTTCCTTTTTGTAGCGTTGTTTTTGCTCCCATATTTTCGGTTCACTTAAACTTTTACGGACATAGACAGCTAGTAAAGCTGGAATTAATCCAAATAAGAAAACGGCTCTCCATCCAAAGTGTGGGACAATAAATGCTGGAAGGAGTGAAGCTATCAGTACACCAAATTGCCATCCAAGTGCAACAACAGATGTCGCTTTAGCGCGCATTTCTTTAGACCATGTTTCTGTTACGATGGCCATTCCGATTCCGAATTCACCACCAACTCCCATTCCAACTAAAAAGCGCAGAATTAATAATTGCCAGTAGTCTGTTGCGAAATAAATGAGTGCGGTTGCTAGTGAAAACAGTAAGATTGTGAAGGCCATTGTACGAATACGGCCAAATAAATCAGCAATAAATCCAAATAAATAAGAACCAATTAACATTCCTATTGTGGTAGCTAAAGTTAAGTTTCCACCTTCAACAGGACTTAAGTGAAACTCTTTTAAAATATAGACAAGTACGAAAGATAATAGCAACATATCTAAACCTTCTGCTGCATATCCTAGCGCAGAACCAAATAATGTTTTATATCTTTTCGCTTTTGTCTCCTCTGTTGTTTGTTGTACATCAGTAGTGACGTTCATTATTACTCCTCCTTATTTTCTACAGTCGCTATGGAAGAATAACAAAAGGCCTTCTCACCTGATATGATGAGAAGGCCAAAAAAGCATACGTATCCCCAAGAAAAGAACATACGTATATTGTATTCCGACTTCCTTCTCAACCTCACGGGGTTGGGTTAAAGGACTGTATTATATTACTTTATTTTTAGCACTCTTCTATATGTATTGTCAAATAAAGAGGAAGTTATTATGTGTAAAATATTTCAAAAAACATTTCATTCTTCTTGACGCCGACTTCATTATTTTCCCATAATAAAACTAACTAAATAAAAAGGAATGAATCAAAGATGCTAAATTTAGTACTCATGATGATTGAACGAGTCGGACTTATAGTTATTTTAGGATTTTTACTCTCTCATATTAAAACTTTCAGACGCCTCCTTCATAAACAGGATGGCTATGTAGATAAGCTTAAGCTTATTTGTATTTTTTCGGTATTTACAATTGTAAGCAATTACACTGGGATTGAAATAGCAGGAAATACGATTATGAATGAAAATTGGTTACAAGGTGTTTCATCATCGAGTACCATTGCAAATACACGTATTATGGGTGTTGGAATTAGTGGATTGCTTGGTGGTCCTATCGTCGGAATTGGGGTAGGATCAATTGCTGGTATTCACCGTTATATGCTTGGAGGGACGACAGCTCTAAGTTGTGCAATCTCTTCAATTTTAGCAGGCGTTATAACTGGTTATATCGGATACATTTTTAAAAAATATAACCGTACAATTACCCCTAAGTTTTCAGCGATTTTAAGTGTTTTTATTGTTTCTTTAGAAATGATTATGATCCTATTAATTGTAGAGGATGGAATGAGCATTGTGAAAACAATTGCGATACCAATGATCCTTGTAAATAGTTTTGGAAGTTTTATTTTACTTTCTATGATACAAGCTATTTTGCGTCAGGAAGAGAACGCAAAGGCACTTCAGACTCATAAGGTATTACGTATTGCAGATAAAACGTTACCATATTTTCGCCAAGGCTTAACAGAAGAATCGTGTAAGCATGTGGCACAAATTATTCACCGCTTTACAGGAACAGATGCGGTATCCTTAACAGATACAGAGAAAATATTAGCTCATGTTGGATTAGCATCAGATCACCATATTCCGTCACATAGTTTAATAACTGGTTTGTCGAAAGAAGTGTTACACACAGGGAAAATAATGAAAGCAAAATCACGTGAGGTTATTAATTGTCAACATGAAGGCTGCCCTTTGCAAGCGGCGATTGTTATTCCACTAACTTCACATGGAAATACAATAGGGACATTAAAACTGTATTTCAAAAATCCTAACCAGTTAAGTCGTGTGGAAGAGGAATTAGCAGAAGGATTAGCAAAAATATTCTCTACACAACTTGAATTAGGTGAAGCTGAGTTGCAAAGTAAATTATTGCAAGATGCGGAAATAAAGGCATTACAAGCACAAATTAACCCGCATTTTTTATTTAATGCGATTAATACAGTATCAGCTTTATGCCGAACAGATGTAGAAAAAGCAAGGAAGTTATTATTACAGCTTAGCGTATATTTCCGATGTAATTTGCAAGGGGCACGTCAGTTATTGATTCCGCTAGAACAAGAATTAAACCATGTACAGGCATATTTATCCCTAGAACAAGCAAGGTTCCCAAATAAGTATGAGGTAAAGATGTATATTGAGGACGAGCTAAAGACAACTTTAGTACCACCATTTGTTCTTCAACTATTGGTTGAAAATGCGTTGCGACACGCCTTTCCGAAGAAGCAACCAGTATGCGAAGTGGAAGTGCATGTTTTTGAAAAAGAGGGTATGGTTCATTTTGAAGTAAAAGATAATGGGCAGGGAATTGAGGAAGAACGTTTAGAACAATTAGGAAAGATGGTAGTTTCGTCAAAGAAAGGGACTGGAACAGCTTTATATAATATTAATGAACGTCTTATTGGATTATTTGGAAAAGAAACGATGCTTCATATCGAAAGTGAATTAAATGAGGGGACAGAGATTACTTTTGTTATTCCAAAAAAAGTAGGGGAGGAAGAACAGATTGTTAAAAGTATTAGTAGTTGACGATGAAATGTTAGCACGTGATGAACTAAAGTATTTATTAGAGAGAACGAAAGAAGTTGAGATAATTGGTGAGGCTGATTGTGTGGAAGACGCATTAGAAGAACTAATGCAAAGTAGACCAGATATTGTGTTTTTAGATATTCAATTATCCGATGATAACGGATTTGAAATCGCCAATATATTAAAGAAGATGAAAAATCCACCTGCAATTGTATTTGCTACTGCCTATGATCAATATGCGCTGCAAGCATTTGAAGTAGATGCGTTAGACTACATTTTAAAACCATTTGATGAAGAGCGTATTGTGCAGACATTAAAGAAGTATAAAAAACAAAAACAATCGCAAATAGAAACGAAGCACGAAATAAAGGGGACAGATGTAACAGTAGAGATGCATAAATTAGCATTACCAATTGAAGAATCAATCGTACTTGTTAATATTGAAGATATTGTATATGTAGGACTTGTGGACGGAAAAGTGACAGTAAAAACAATGAGGGAAACATATGTAACACACGATACACTTGTGATTTTGGAAAAGAAGTTGCCGCAAGTAAGTTTCATGCGTGTTCATCGTAGCTTTATTGCAAATATTAATCATATTACTGAAATTCAGCCATGGTTCAATTCTACTTATAATTTAATCATGAAAGAAGGATCAAAAGTACCTGTTAGCCGTACATATGCAAAAGAACTCAAGAAGCTGCTTCGTATTTAAGGAGCAGCTTTTGTATTTCATCCTTTTATATTTGTAACTGATTCTGTATATTTGACGCTCTGTTATGTAAACGCTTACTCAGGCGGTTATATCCTATACAATAAAGGTACCAAATCGAAAGAGGTGGCCAAAATGAGTACGAAAAAAGTATATAGTTTCTTATCACAAGCATTCATATTCTCAGCTATTATGTTAATTTCTAATATTATTGCAACACATTTACCAATTCCAATGCCTTCATCGGTAATCGGGTTAGTTATTTTATTTAGTCTATTATGTTTAAAAGTTATTAAATTGGAGCAAGTTGAATCACTCGGAACAGCTTTAACAGGTATTATTGGATTCTTATTCGTCCCATCAGGTATTTCAGTTATTAATTCTCTTGGTGTAATGGGACAATACTTTGTACAAATTTTAACTGTAATTGTTGTAGCAACAGTTATTTTACTCGCTGTAACAGGATTATTTGCACAATTTATTTTAGGAAAAGATGAAAAAGAAACAGAAGATACAAAAGAATTGAAAGTAGTAAATAAAGGACGCAAGCACGGAAAGGTTGCGTAACCATTGTATTTATATATTGTTGGGAGGTAATGAACATGGCAAGCACAATGACTCCATATTTCGGAATCGTCGTTTCATTAATCGCATACGGAATCGGAACATTATTATTCAAGCATTCAAAAGGGTTCTTCCTATTTACACCATTATTCGTAGCAATGGTATTAGGGATTGTATTTCTAAAGGTAGGTAACTTTACTTTTGAAGAATATAATACTGGCGGAAAAATGATTAGTTTCTTCTTAGAGCCAGCAACAATTGCATTCGCTATCCCACTATATAAACAAGTTGATAAGTTGAAAAAATATTGGTGGCAAATTTTATCAGCTATCGTGGTTGGATCTATTTGCTCAGTAATTGTCGTGTTCATTGTTGCAAAAGCAATCGGTTTAGATACAGCAGTAATGAATTCAATGCTACCACAAGCAGCAACAACAGCAATTGCGTTACCAATTTCAGAAAGTATTGGTGGTATTCCAGCAATTACATCGTTTGCAGTTATTTTCAACGCAGTTATCGTATACGCATTAGGAGCATTATTCTTAAAAACATTTAGAGTGAAACATCCGATTGCAAAAGGTTTAGCACTTGGAACAGCGGGTCATGCATTAGGAGTTGCAGTAGGAATTGAAATGGGTGAGGTAGAGGCAGCGATGGCAAGTATTGCTGTAACGGTAGTTGGGGTTGTAACAGTAGTTGTCATCCCAATGTTCATGCCATTCATTGGATAGTAAAACTTACTTAAAAAATAAGAAAAGCAAGCTATTTGTAGGACAGATTTCTACTGATAGCTTGCTTTTTATGTTACAGTAGTGGTAAGACCTATTTAAAAAAATGTAAGTTTCCTTAAATCTTCATTAATACTATGTAGAATACGTTTTGAATTAGGTCATTGTATTGTAAAATAAGAAGTAAGCTACTATATACCTGTTAAGGTAGGCATATAATGAGTTTATAAAAATCTTAATATGAATGAATAATTAAAAGTAGAAAAGAGAGAGAAATCTACTTATTAACGTTTTAGTTTATAGGACAGGAGAGAGTATTCGTCGATTATGCAAATAAAAAACCTGTTTCAAAGCAAAGGATTCCAGAGGTTACTCGTATTAGTAATACTTGCTCTCGTGTTATACGGGCTGCAAAGTATGTTGAATTTAATATTAATTACGTTTATTCTCACGTATTTAATGGATCGATTCCAAAAGTTTATTTCACGCAAATTAGATCATTTCATGCCTATTAATCGAAAAATTATTATAGCGTTTCTATATGTAATGTTAATTGGTGGAATTGCTATTACACTATTTAAATATTTACCAGTATTGACGATACAAATTTCACAACTGATTTACCAATTCAATGTATTTTTAAGAAACCCACCAGATAGTGAACTAATTAAGTATGCAGTTAATGCTGTCAATCATATGGAGCTTTCTAAATATGTAGGACAAGGCGTAGACATTTTGTATAAATCGATTACGAATGTTGGTAAATTTGGCCTTCAAGTTTTACTTTCTTTAATTTTGAGTTTGTTTTTCTTATTAGAAAAATCTCGTATTGTCGGTTTTACTGCAAAGTTTAAAGAAAGCAGGCTTGCAATTTTCTATACTGAAATTGAGTACTTCGGAAAGAAATTTGCACGTTCATTTGGAAAGGTAATCGAAGCGCAATTTTTAATTGCTGTTGTTAACTGCGTTCTTTCAGTTATCGCATTATGGATATTAGGATTCCCGCAATTATTAGGTTTAGCGTTAATGATTTTCTTGCTTGGCTTAATTCCAGTAGCGGGGGTTATCATTTCGTTATTCCCACTTTGTATGATTGCTTACAATATTGGCGGTATCATGTACGTTGTTTATATTTTGGTTATCGTAACAGTGATTCATGCGCTTGAAAGTTACGTATTAAACCCGAAGTTTATGTCGCAAAAAACAAATTTACCGATTTTCTATACATTTATGGTATTAATCTTCTCAGAACACTTCTTAGGTGTATGGGGATTAATTATCGGTATTCCAATCTTCATCTTCTTATTAGATGTTTTAGACGTGACAAGTGATGAAATGGAGAAGGATGTTGGAAAAAATAAAGTGAAGTAAAGAAAAAGCATCGATGTTCGGTGCTTTTTCTTTTATAATATGATGTTTCTTATGCCATACTGTAAGCAGAACATAGAATAGGGGTGAAGTAATGGCTGTAAATGAAAAGGTAGAATTGGCTACATTTGCTGGAGGGTGCTTCTGGTGTATGGTTTCACCATTTGAAGAGATGGAAGGGATTATAAAGGTTGTTTCTGGCTATACAGGTGGTCATAAAGAGAATCCAACGTATAAAGAAGTATGTTCAGAAACGACGGGACATTATGAGGCAGTACAAATTACATTTGATGCAAATAAAATGCCGTATGAGGAATTGTTAAATATATATTGGAGACAAATTGATCCGACCGATATTGGTGGACAATTCCACGACCGCGGACAGTCTTATGAAACGGTGATTTTTTATCATAATGAAGAACAACATAAAAAAGCAGAGGCCTCAAAAGAAGAGCTTGAGCAGAGTGGACGCTTTTCAAAACCAATTGCGACAAAAATACTACCAGCAGCTACATTTTATCCAGCTGAAGAATATCACCAAGGATACCATAAGAAAAATACATTCCGCTATGAGTTATATCGTAAAGGCTCAGGACGAGATGCTTTTATTAAGCAACATTGGCCAAAGGATAATGCTCATTTAAAAGAAAAACTCAATGAGATGCAGTATTATGTAACACAGGAAAATGGTACAGAACCACCATTTCGAAATGAGTATTGGAACCATAAAGAGGAAGGTCTTTATGTAGACATCGTTTCAGGTGAGCCGTTGTTTACTTCTCTAGATAAATTTGATAGTGGATGTGGATGGCCTAGTTTTACAAAACCAGTGATGTCAGCAAGTGTGAAAGAAAAGATGGATGTGAGTCATAATATGACACGTACAGAAGTGAGAAGTAAAGAAGGAGATTCACATCTTGGGCACGTATTTCCAGATGGTCCAGGACCAAATGGCCTTCGTTACTGTATTAATTCCGCAGCTCTTCGATTTATTCCAAAAGAGGAATTAGAGAAAGAAGGCTATGGCGATTTCCTAATCTTGTTTGGAAATAAAAAATAACCTCGCAGTTAGCGAGGTTATTTTTTTGTTATTTTGTTTTTTTCTTTTTAAATTTGCTTAATACTTCATAAACGATTGGAACAATAAGAAGTGTTAATAACGTTGAACTTGTTAGTCCACCAATTACCGTTACGCCAAGTCCTTTAGAAATTAAGCCACTACCTTCAAATCCTAATGCAAGCGGGATAAGAGCACCGATTGTTGCAATTGCAGTCATTAAAATTGGACGAAGGCGTGTTGCACCAGCTTCTAATAAAGCTTCACGTGTTGATAGTCCTTCATTTTCCTTATGAATAACGCGGTCGATAAGCACGATTGCGTTTGTTACAACGATACCGATTAACATAAGCGCACCAATCATTGCAGATACACTTAATGTTTCACCAGAGATTAATAAGGCAACAAGAGCCCCAATAATTGTAAATGGTAGCGAGAATAAAATTGCGAATGGTGCTAGGGCACCACCAAATGTAACGACAAGAACGAAGTATACAATGGCAATCGCAGCTAACATCGCTAGGCCAAGTTGCTTGAATGATTCTTGAATATCTTTAGTAACACCGCCCATAGAAACATCTACAACAGAAGGAAGATCCATTTTATCTACTTCTTTTTGTACTGCAGCAGATGCTTTTGAAACGTCATCAGATGTTAATTTGGCACTAACCTCTGCATAAACACGTCCATCTCGGTGTGTTACTGTATTCGATGTTTCACCTTCTTTTACAGTCATAACATCTTTCACAGCTACTTCATTACCAAGTGGTGTTGTAATTTTGCGATTTGTTAAGTCATCGATTGTTTCATAATTTTGTTTTTCAGCTTCTACATATACATTGATATCTTTACCGTCTTTTTTAATTGTTGTCAGAACAGGGCGATCATGTTGATTAGAAAGTCCCATTCCAATTTGAGCAGCCGTTAAGCCCATTTTACTCAGCTTTTCTTGATCTGCGACTAAAGTGTACTCTGCATATGTTTTTGCAATACTAGAATCTATATCTTTTAAGTCTTTATTTTTCTTCATGATATTTTGAATATCTTTTACGACAGGCTTAATGTCTTCTGAGCTATCTCCATAAACGTATAGTTTAATTTCGTTACTACCGCCACTTGCTCCGAAGTCTTGGTTTTTCCATTCGCCTTTGCCAGACATCTTCTGTAAATCTTTAACGACTTGTTCTTTCTCTTTTTCAAAGTTTTTCGTGTCGTTATCATATTGCACGAAGAACATTGCTTGGTTTGATTGACCAGGACTCATTGGGTTTTCGCCACCTAATGAGAATTGAATTGTTTTGACGTCTTTATTATTTTGGAAGTGCTTCTCAGCTTTTGTTGCAATTCTTTCAACGTCTTCTAACGTTTGACCTGGTTCAGGGTTGTATGTTGCGATAATCATTTTTTCTTCTTCAGAAGGTAAGAAACTTACACCGATAACTGGTACAAGTGCAAGACTACCAACTAATAGAAGGACAGCGATACTTGATGTAATAATTTTGTGATTTAAAGCCCATGCAAGTATGCGTTTATACCCATTTGCTAATTTACTTGGTTTTTCTTCATGATGTACTTCTTTTTCCCTCATGCTCTCTTTCTTAAATAAGGAATGAGCTAGCATCGGTACGATTGTAACTGCTACTAGTAATGATGCTAATAAAGCGAAGACGATAGTTAAGGCGAATGGTAAGAACATTTCACCAATCATACCTTTTACTAGTCCAAGTGGTAAAAATACAGCAATTGTTACGATGGTAGAAGACATAATTGGGATAAACATTTCTTTCGTAGCTTCACGAATTAAATCTTTTCCGCGCAATTTCTCTTCTGATAACGACATACGTCGGTAAATATTTTCAATAACAACAATTGAGTCATCGACAACGCGGCCTATAGCAACGGTCATTGCTCCAAGGGTCATAATGTTAAGCGTAATATCCATTTGCTTTATGACTAAAACAGCAATTAATAAAGAAAGTGGTATGGAAACGACAGAGATTAACGTTGTTCGAATATTTCGTAGGAACAGCATAATAATAACGATCGCAAAGATAGCACCGAAAATTGCTTTGCTTAGCATTGTTTCAACTGATTTTTCAATAGGTGCACCTTGGTCGAATGTTGAAATGATCTCTAAATCTTTATATTTTTTCTCAAGATCTTTTACTTTATCTTTTACTGCATTTACAACATCAACTGTATTTGCATCAGAGGCCTTCACAATTTGAATTCCAATTGCTTCTTTTCCATTTGTTCGAGAAATAGATTCTGCTTTCCCAACTTCTTTAATGTCAGCAATTTCTTCTAATGTAACTGTTGGAATCCCGTTCATAGCAGCTGGATTCATTTGCGGCGTTTGTGCACCAGCGCCAGCATTTTGACTACCTTGACCGTTAGGTGAGGAAGGTATAGCTGGGATTTTAAGTTCTTTTAATGCTTTAATCGTTGTAATATTGCCATCTACAACAACTGATTTTTCCGTGTCTTTAAATGTGTATAAGCCAAGTGGTAAAGATACATCCGATCCCTTAATAACATTTTTTACAGTATCTTCACTTAGTCCTAGTTCTTTCATTTTATCTTTCTTGAAGACAAGCTGTACTTCATCTACTTGTTGGCCAGCAATTTGGACAGATGCAACACCATCAAGTCCTTTTAATCCCGGTACAACATTTTTTTCTACATTTTCAGTTAAAGTAGCTAAAGATTCATTCTTGCTTGCTACGCTTAACGAAATAACGGGAAAAGCATTGAAGTTTACTCGTGAAACTTTAGGATCTTTAACACCTTCTGGGAGTTTTACATTTGTGAGAGCTTCTTTAATTTCTGTTTCTGCTTTTTCCATATTTTTGTCAAAATCGTATTCTACTTGAATAGAAGATGCGTTTTGAAAAGATGATGAACTCACAACGTTAACACCGCTTAAATTTTGTAGTTGTTCTTCCATCGGCTTTGAAACTTTATCAGCTACTTCTTCTGGTGTAGCACCAGGATAGACCGTAGTTACTGTCACAATCGGTGTTGTAATATCAGGAATTGTTTCCAGCTTCATATTGAGTCCAGAGTAGATCCCCGCAATAGTAACAATAATGGTTAGTAGCCAAACTGCGAACTTATTTTTTAACGAGAAATTGATGATTTTGTTCATGTTTGCGCTCCCTTTGTATTATATTGACCAACTGGTCAGTCTAATACATAATATAACTGACCGTTCGGTCAATCGTCAATAAAAAGGGATGGTATAATACATTTATAATAAGATGCGAGATTAAATTTAGGAGAGAAGATATGAAAGAAAAAGAGCGTTTAATTATAGAATCGGCTATGAAGTTATTTGCTACTAAGGGTGTAAATGCGACATCAGTGCAGGAAATTGTGACAGCTAGTGGTATATCTAAGGGAGCTTTTTACTTATATTTTAAATCGAAAGATGAGCTTTTATTAGCGACACTTCGATATTATTATGACAAAATCCAAAAGAAAATGCTGGATATTGAACAAGAGTCTTTATTACCACGTGAAAAATTTGCAAAACAATTACATTGTCAGTTTAATGATATACAAAAGCATAAAGAATTTATTATTATGCATGCGAGAGAAAATGCAATTCCGTTTAATAAAGAAGTAGAAGAATTTATGATGCGGATGAAGTTAGAGTCTCATGCATTTTATTGGAATAGTTTATTGTCCATTTATGGTGAAAAGGTTATGCCATATTTATTGGATTTAGTAATTATAGTAGAAGGCATATGCCGTGGTTATTTAGAGTTAATTATTTTACAAGCACCAGAAATTGATTTATCGTATGTCGCTGCTTTTATTTTAAAAAGAGTAGATCATTTAGTAGATGGCTTAGTAGAATCTTCGGAAGAACCTATTTTACATGAAGAAAAGCTTGGAGAATTCCTTTGTAAATCAGAGCTCATTAAGGAACAGATTAAGGAACATTTTTTAAAAGAAATTATTGTGTTTAAACGTACATTAGCGGATCAATTAGAAGATGAGGAATTGCTTGTTACATTAGATGTTTTGGAGGCAGAAATGAGGATGCGAAATACAAGAATTCCAGTTATCCAAGGGATGTTGTTTAATTTAGAGGCATATCCAACTTTAAAAGAATTTCGTTTGAGGCTTATGGACTATTACAATATAAAAAGGTAACAATGATATTTATCATTGTTACCTTTTTCATTATTTAGGTCTTTCATCTGAATTCACTAGCTTAGAAGTATCGAAATTCCGTATTTCATTAGAGAAGTTAGTTAATCTTTGTTCGTAATCTTGTTTATTAGTAATCGGTTCAGTTGTTGCTAATTGTTTTACAATCCAATCATTTATATATCTGTAATAATGCGTTTGGTCAGACATATAATTAGAAAGATTATACGTAACTTCTTTTTGGTCTTGGAAATCATAGAGTTTTACATTTTTTAGTTGTGCTAATTTAGTGTATACTTCTTTTTTAAATAACATATTTTCCTTTGTATGCTTTGAGTCGTTTTTATCCATAACTACGTGATATGTTACTGGATATGGCGCATAGAAAAATGTAAATTGCACTTCCGGGTTTTGTTTTACAAGTTCAATAATATTAGAATCAAAAGATTTAAGCATTTGTTCATGATACCAACCATCGCTGATTGATTGATGAGATGTTCCATCAACAACCCTTTTAGCTATATCTGCTGAGAATTTTGGCTCGTCATCTCCAAATTTGTATAGCCAATGGGGATCCTGTGGAGATTTTGTTGGATCTAGTTTTAATTTCATATTCTGTAATGCTACTTTTCGAGAATACGGGCTAATTAAATATTGGATATCATTCAACTTATTTGTATCATACATGTAAGTTGGAAATGGTGAAGCACCTTCTGATACCCATTCAGGTTTTCCAGAGAATGAATATAAATTAAGTTCCCAAATAATATTTTTAACAGTTTTTGAATGAGTAGCTAACTGGGCTGTCATATTTTGTTCCCTAGCTGTTGAACCTGGAAGAGAGCCATTAAAGCTGGTAGTATGAAGTAATTTGTTAGCGTCAGGTTCAAGGAAGTTTCTTCCCATAGAAGTTCCTACAAATAAGGTATCATAATCCATATGTTTAATAAGTCCAGGCATTTGATAGCGTTCAGTAGCATAAAAATAATCGTTCTTCTTAAATTTATATACATATAATGGGTCAAGCTTATAAACAATAGAGCAAACTATTCCAGATAAAATGAAAAGGAATATAATAAACCAACATATAAAACGTTTATACATATTTTTCACCTACGGTTATTAGAAATTAAAGTATAAGAATGAACTTACACGATTTAAATACATCAAAGAAAGTATAAACATGCTAGCTAATGCAAGAGCATAAATCGGTTTTGGATGGAAAGATTCTAATTTTTCTATGGAATTTTTTGTAAATAATACAATAGCGGTTCCAATTGCTAGGTATAAAATAGTTTGGAAGTTAAAGTGATCACCAGTCACTTGGAACGGGAATAAATTACAAATTGAATAAATTAAATTATCCATTATAGACACACCAGTTAATGTTTCTGGACGGAATTGAATAAGTGCTGTTTGGATGTGTAAGTAATTTACGTTGAACATGCGATTTAACATAGTTAATGCATCTTCTACAGAAGTAGCTCTGAAGAACACCCATGTTACATGTACAAATCCCATTGTTAAAATCCAAGCAATTAATTTAGGCATTTTTCCACCTAAGTTTTTAAATAATCGATGTATTACAATAGCTAATCCGTGTAAAACGCCCCAAATAACAAACGTCCATCCAGCGCCATGCCAAATTCCACTTATAAGAAAAATTGTAAATAAATTTAAATAAGTACGAATTTGCCCTTTTCGACTCCCACCTAATGGAATATATACATATTGAGTGAAAAATCTTCCTAATGTCATATGCCAACGTCTCCAAAAATCTTGAATACTTAAAGATTTATAAGGAGAAAAGAAGTTAATTGGTAGTATAATGTTGAATAACAACGCTGCACCTATTGCCATATCACAATATCCACTAAAATCAAAATACAGTTGTAATGTATATGCAAGTGATGAAACCCATGCATCGGTCGTAGATAGTTGATTTACATTGCTAAAGCCAAAATCAGCCCATTGTGCTAGTGAATCAGCAATTACTACTTTTTTAGTAAGACCAATTCCGAATATGTAAAGTCCTTTTGCAATATTTTCAATATTCGGTCTCCTTTTGGATTCATCTTGAAATTGAGGAAGTACCTTACTATGATGGACAATGGGTCCTGCAATAAGTTGCGGGAAAAACGTTACGAACAAGCAAAAATCAATAAAATTAAACTTTGTTAATTCCCTCTTATAACAATCTACTAAAAAACCTATCTTTTGGAAGGTAATAAAACTAATGCCTAAAGGCAGTAATAACTTTAATAAAGGTACATCAGTTCCAAATAGGGTATTTATATTATCTAAGAAGAAGTCAGAGTATTTAAAGTACCCCAGTAATGATATGTTAAATACTAAACCAACTATTAAAAATACTTTTCGGGTTTTTTGATTAATTTTTTGTATAATTTGTTGGCCTATAAATGCGTTTGTAAATAATGAAACTCCTATTAGCAATAGGTATTTCACCTCAAAATATGCATAAAAGTAAAGGGACATACCTACTAAAAAAAGTTTTGCGAAATTCTCGTTAACTTTTTGCAATAGGAAATATCCAATTACTGCTATAGGCAAGAATAAAAGCATAAATTCAAAAGAATTAAAAAGCATAATATAGCCCCCAGCATTAATAAAATCTTACTCTATAAAAAACGTGACAACAGAACAAGATGTTGTCACGCAAGGTATAGTATAGCATAAAATATGGATAAAAATCTTATATCTATTAATTTTTATTTTGAGACCATTCTTCTACATTCCAAACTTTTGTAATCCAATCTTCATAGAAGTCCGGTTCGTGACATACAAGGAGGATTGTTCCTTTATATGCTTTCATAGCCTTCTTAAGTTCCGCTTTTGCTGTAACATCAAGATGGTTTGTCGGCTCATCAAATAGTAGCCAGTTACTTTCTTCACCCATTAGTTTACATAAACGAACTTTTGCTTGTTCTCCACCACTTAATTGACTTAATGGGCGAGAAATATGTTCATTTTTTAATCCGCATTTTGCTAACATCGCACGAATTTGATGCTGGTCTAGGCCAGGGAATGTATTCCATACATCATCAATTGGTGTTATATTGTCAGCTTTAACCTCTTGCTCAAAGTATGCAGGCACTAAGAAGTCCCCAAGGCTTGTTTTACCGCTTAAAGGTTTAATTTTACCTAAGATTGTTTTTAGTAACGTTGATTTACCAACACCGTTGCATCCAACAATAGCAATTTTTTCACCACGTTCGATTGTCATTGAGAGCTTTGGTAGTAGCGGATGTGTATATCCGATTTCTACATTTTCACCTTCAAAGACGAAGCGACTACTTGCACGACTTTCTTTAAATGAGAATTCAGGTTTAATTGCTGTTTCGGGGCGATCAATAAGTTCCATACGATCAAGTTGTTTTTGACGACTCTTTGCACGGCCTGTCGTTGAATAACGAGCTTTGTTCTTTGCAATGAAGTCTTCTTGCTTTTTGATAAACTCACGCTGCTTTTCATAAGCATTTATATGTTGATTTTTATTGATTTCTGCTAGTTCTAGGAATTTTTCATATGTCGCTGTATAGCGTGTCATTTTTGTGAATTCTAGATGGAAAATAACATCAACACATTTGTTCATAAATTCCGTATCATGAGAAATCAATAAGAATGCATGTGGGTATTCTTTTAAATAATTTGTTAACCAATGAATATGTTCAACGTCTAAATAGTTAGTAGGTTCATCAAGCAATAACACTTCTGGCTGTTCAAGTAATAGCTTTGCAAGCAATACCTTTGTACGTTGTCCACCACTTAGTGCTGAAACATCACGATCTAAACCAATTGCATCAATTCCAAGACCACGTGCAGCCTCTTCAATTTTCATATCTAGTAAGTAGAAACCACCTGCTTCAAGTGCATCTTGTATTTCTGCCATTTGCTCAAGAAGTTCTTCTAGTTCTTCTGGTGTAGCAGTTCCCATTTTTTCTGTAACTTCATTTAAAGCTTTTTCCTTTTCGAATAACGGTAAAAATGCATCCGCTAGTACGTCACGAATTGTACGCCCAGGCGTTAAAACAGTATGCTGATCTAAGTAGCCGTAATGTGTGCCCGGTGTCCATTCTACGCGACCTTGGTCATGAATAAGCTGACCAGTAATGATATTCATGAATGTTGATTTACCAACACCGTTTGCACCAACTAATCCAACGTGCTCACCTGCTAATAATCGCATAGATACATCTTTAAATAATGTACGATCGCCAAATGTATGTCCTAATTTTTCAACTGTTAATAAGCTCATAGTATCCTCCGTCCAACTTGAAATAGTACCTTGAATCATGATACTAAATTCTTTCATATAATGCTATCATTTCAAAATGTATATATTTTCAAAACAAGCTAATGTACAAATGTTTATTGCTCATTTCCCAGACCTTTATGGTCCAAATGCAGAAAGCACACTTGTCCATCATACATTAAAGGCAATACTTGCAAATAAAATATCTAGCTTTGTTGGAGATAAAAAGATTGCCCGTGAATATATTTTCACACCAGATGGTGCAAAAGCAATGGTTGAATTAGCTTCACATGATGAGGCCTATGGACAAAATTGGAACATACGAGGTTATGGTGTCATTACAGGTGAGGAAATGATTCAACACATACGGGAATTAACGGGATATACCAAATGAATAATAACTGTAAAAAGAGGAATGATCTAGTTCATTGGTCTGTTTGATAAGCAGATGAAAGAATTTGTGGAAAGGCTATATTTGACGGAAAAACTAGTTGTATTAAGTGGAGAGAAATACGAGAAATGTATTGGAGAGTTACCAAAACTTCTTATTATGATGGGTTAAAAGAAATAATTATGTATATGAAAAACAGATGTAAATAAAGAAGTTAAGTTCCTTTTCATGATTTTGAAAAGGAACTTAACTTTATACTACCTTTTTACCTAATTTTTGTTTTATAAACCCTAAAACGAATCCACGTATTTGAGGATCAATTACAATTCCAATCATACCGTATAGTATACCAGTAAGAGTTAAAGCAATTAGTGGCGGTAAGTTGATTAATGCAATTCGGTATATACCGTAACTAATAATAAAGGCCAAGGAATTAAATATAATTCCTTTAACTAATAATTGCATGCCTTTACGAATAAAGAGGGTAAATCCGATTAATAGTGTAATTTCGGTAAGGATAGCTGCGACAGCTGCCCCCATCATTCCATATTTACTACCTAATACAATATAACCTATGATGGCAACAACTAATCCAATAGTCATTGTTGTTGCACGTTTCCATTGCTGGCCAATCGTTGTTAAATTATCGGCTAGTGGATAGTTAATTGATTGTAAAATAACCATAAACGCTAGAATAGCAAGAGCGTCACCGGCGGGAGCGTATTCTTCTCCTAATAAACTAACAATCCAGAAACTTGGATCAGCAATAAAGGGGATAGAAATTCCCATTCCTAAAAAAGACATAAGTTTTAATTCAAAACTTGATAATTTTCTATGTTCTTCAATATTTTTCTCATTACCAAAAGCAAACAGCCTTGGATAAAAGGCAGCTGCAATTACCCCAGGTATTTGATATAGTACAGCAGGTATTTTAGATGCAGCACCAAAGAATCCAACTTGATTATACGTTGAAACCTTTTCTAATATAATAGGGCCCAATTGTGGTAAGAGCATAATGATGATTCCATTGATTGTGAAAATAAGTAGTTGATCTAAAATGCCTTTATCCCAACCCTTATGGACTTTCGTGTAACGTATTGTCATTATAAAGGCGATAACACCTGTTACAAGACTAGATACCCCATACATGGCAGCAACCATCATAAGTGACCATTGGAAAGACATCCCTAGTAATAGGGCAGCAGCAGCTGTTACACCTTGTAGTACAGAAATAATAGCTGTAAATTGCATGCGTTCTGTTACTTGGAAGTAAGCCATTCCAACACCTTGTAAAGTTGCTCCAAACATTGTTGGCAGAACAACCCAATATACCATCGCACGTAAGTAAGCATCGGGATAGAAGAACTGGGCAAAAATAGCGAAAAGTACAGAAATTACGATAGCTAATATTAAACGAATACGTAAATAACTACTTATTAGCACGCTAATATTAGCATCGCTTCTCGTTCCTTCACGCATAAACGTATGTGTCAAACCTGCATCTGTAAAGTAACAAATAACAGCTGAAACTGCTAACGCAGTTGTAAACATACCGTAATCACTTGGAGAAACATATCTTGCAAAGAAAATTGTTGCAATAGCCAGTACAAAACGGACAGTAATGTTTCCTACAAAGAGGTAGGATGCGTTTTTTAGAATTTTATTTGTTTTCATGGGAAAAGACCTTTCTATTCTTTAGGACCCGGTTAGCTTGTCCTATTTGTAAATTTGATTTGTTCACAGAAAGAGAGAGTATCGTTATATTTTCAGTTTAAGAAAACAGAAATTTAATTCGTACAAACCAAAGCATTGCATATAGTTTTTTACTACGTTTTCCATTCTTTGAATAGATTTTACGGCAATATTTCTTTATATCTTTTTTGATTAATTGAACTTGTGATTTATCTAATTGAGAGTTTCCCTTAATATATATACAAGCGTTATTGATGACTGTATAAGGGAATAAATAAGTCTCAAGAATCTCAATAAGTGACTGAGGGTCTTTTGTAATGAAATCTTGAGATTTATTATGTACCCAATCTTTCATACGATTGAATACTTCCAACTCTTTTGTCGTTTTTAATTCATAATCTTTATACTTAGAAGAAAGATTTCCTTCTGATAAGATTCTATAATATGTTAAATATTCATCGATATAGCATACATTTGTCACACTCATTAGTTTAAATAAAAACTCTAAATCTTCGCCCCAACTACATCCTGGTGTAAAACGAATGTTATGATCCATTACGATGGATCGTTTGAAAATCCAAGTACTTGTTTGAGCAACAACTTGATGTGTTAGGAATGCTTTTGCCATATCACCTTTAATAAAGTTTGTTGTATGTTCAACCTTCTCGCCTGTTTCTTCGTAAAAATTCATATAACCACAATAGCACGCGTTCATTTCATTTTTATGCATACTTTCGACTTGCTTCTCAATTTTGGTTGGATGCCATAAGTCATCACTATCAAGGAAAGCGACATATTCTCCGCTAGCATTTTCGATACCTGTATTACGGGCTACCGAAACACCTTGGTTTTTTTGATGAATGTATTTTACTTGCCCTGGATATTTTTCAGCAAGGTTTTTCACAATAGAAGGTGATTGATCTTTACTTCCATCATCTACAATTACAATTTCGATATTTTTATATGTTTGATCTAGTATTGACTGCATCGTTTCTTCAATATATTTTTCTGTGTTATACAGAGGTATGACAACAGAAACAAGTTGCTTTTGTTCCATCATAGAATTTTTATCTCCTCAAGTTTTTTATGTCTTGCATCATATATACAAGCCTTTTGAAAGGAAGAAGATTACAAGAACATCTGTATAAGTTTAACGCATATAAACTTTGTAAATCAACTTTCTATTAAAAAGGTAGCGGGAAATGAGATTCTTATGGTTAATTCTCGTATTTTAAACAGCTTTAACATGTCTATTGCTTATAAATTCTTATTTATACCATTTTAACTTATTAGTAAGTAGGATATATTTATCGTAAGGGTTGTGAAGGCGAACAAATTATTATTGAGAATAAAAAAACCTCTTAATTTTTGAAATAAATTAAGAGGTTTTTTATATTAGCTTTGAAATATTAGGTTAGTCTTTGTCTGGCTCAGTTGCATTTAATTTTTGCTTTAGTAACGCATAATCTTGCGTTAATGTTACAAGTTGATGATGTTGTTTAGAAATTTTTCTTGTTAGGTCAAAAATTAAAATGAAACAGAATAATAGTCCAAATAAGAATAAAATGGAAGGGGGATATTCTACTTTTAATAGTTTTCCAATCCAGTTTATAATTTTATCGGTAGAACTTAAAATAGCCATTGCAATACAAACAAAAATCCATAAAACAGCATATTTTGTTTCTAAAGTTCCACGGCGAATGGAATTAATAATTAATAATAATAATAATAAAATAAAGATGAATGAAAAGGTAATTATAGGCATTTATTATCAACCTTTCACGATTTTTTGCATCAATATAGCAAGGCTTACTTTAATCATGTAATATGCAGATTTAAAAGGTGTGATGGAAGATTGTCCACCTTGTCGCTCTTGCATATTTACAGATATTTCATTAATGCGAAGTTTTTTCTTTTTTAAATGAATAAGAACTTCTGGTTCTGGATAGTCTTTTGGATAGTTGTGTGCAAAAATTTTAATTACTTCTCGATTGATAGCACGATATCCAGAAGTTGGATCCATAAATGTTTGTTTTGTTAGTACTTTCAATAGGGCAGTAAAATAAAAAATACCGATTCTTCTGGAAATACTACCTTTATATGCTGTTTTTTCTGTAAAACGTGACCCTAGCACCATATCGCATTCATCTTCAGCGATTGGCTTTATAATTTTATATAAATCATCTGGATTATGTTGTCCATCAGCATCGAACTGAATCGCAATATCATATCCGTTCTCATATGCGTATTTATATCCAGTTTGTACAGCTGAGCCAATACCTAGGTTATATGGTAAATTCACAAGGTGAACAGGAAAATCTTGTACGATTTGAGCTGTTTTATCGTGTGATCCATCATTAATAACACAAATGCTTAATCCTGTGAAATGCTGTTTTAGTTTTAATAATCTTGTTAATGTATCTGCAATTGCTTCTTCCTCGTTATACGCTGGAATAATAATTAACGTTTTTGGTATTGAAATTGGTACTTCAATAGTCATTACCGCACCATCCCTTATATACTTAATCATATTATGGTTATTTTTAAACGAACTTTATTTAATATACCATTAATAGTATAACAAAATAAAGGAAAAGCTGGTGCATGATTTAGGAGAACAGATTGACAATAAAATGGTAAGAGGTGATATTTTGTATAAAAAAATACATGCAAGGAAGAAAAAATCTGTGCATGTATATGGAAGAGTATCGTATTAAATATTCCAAGGTTTATTTAAAGTTAAAACCTCAGCCATTTCTTTGCTTTTTAAACGCCCTTTTTTTCTATTTTCCGCGCGTTCTGAACCGGTTGTGTGTAACCAATGTTCTTCCTCAGTTTCAGGAAGTACTTGTGGTACGGACGAAGGTTTTCCATCTTTTATTGCTACGAATGTAATGAAGCAAGTAGCGGCAATTCTACGCTCGCCTGCTAATAAATTTTCTGCGATTACTTTTACGAAAACTTCCATTGAAGATTTACCTGTATAACATACAAATGCTTCATAACAAACAGAATCAGCTTGGTGAATTGGAGTTAAAAAATCAACTGAATCAATAGATGCTGTTACGCAATGTTTACGACTATGTCTTGCAGCCGCAATTGAAGCAATACTATCAATCTCTGCTAATAATTTCCCTCCAAAAAGTGTTTGGTGATTATTTAAATCGTTAGGAAAAACACGTGTTGTCTTAATTGCTTTAGATTCTCGCATGAATTTCTTTTCCATATATTCAGCCCCTATAGTCTGTTTTCAATCAGAATAATATGTGTAAGCGGATTACTCATATTAGATATTTAATGAAGTAAAGTGTATTCCAAAAGAGGATTATTTAAACTTCTGTATTTGTATTCATGTAACTGAAAGAAAATTTATTTTATCTAAAATGTAGTGTAAAAGAGGATTCGCTTACATTGCAAGTAAAAAATAATGACTATGTATTTGTTATAGAAATTCCCTATCAGCCGTGTACCCATTCATGATAGAATCGTTTTGTTATGAATGGAAATAGAGGTGCAATGGACATATGAATCATATACAAACAAATTTTTCATCTTTCTTCAATAAAATTACAATCGGTGCGATGCTCGCATTTTTTGTTTATAGTTGTTGGGCAGCATTTGAGACAAGTAAGCAATTTTTTGGAGGAAGTACAACAAGTGTAACAATCATATTGGCAATTTTCGTCATACTCATTTTGTTAGTGGCATCAATTCTACAATATCGTTTTACAGATAAACAATTTCTTGTTTTTCTTATAAGTATATCTATAGTTGTGAGGCTTAGTATGCTGTTATTTGTAGATGCTCCAATAATTGGTGATATGAAAGTGATGTATGAGTCTGCAAAGCAGATTGCAATTGGTAATAATATAGGGACTGTAACTCATTTACCTTTTATTATATATGAGTCGGTAATTATTCGTATATTTGGTTATTCATTATTCGCTTTACAACTATTTAATGTGTTATTTTGCGCAGGAACCGCATTTTTTATTTATCGTATTGCGGCAATGGTTTTTGGAGAAGAATGCGGTCGTATTGCTTCTATATTTTATGCTCTGTATATTCCAAATATATTGCTGAGTTCCGTATTAACTCCTGAGTCACTTGCAATATTTTTATTTTATTTTGCTTGTTACATACTTTTATATAAAGGGTTAGATCATCCTTATATGTGGGTGTTTTCAGCGGTTTTATTTGCATTTAGTAATATGATTTTTCCAATGGGATTATTTCTTCCTATTTTTATCACTGTATATGTATTATTAATTGAAGTGTCTCAATCAGCAACGAAACAAAAAGTGTTACTAAAGATGGTAGGGATACTTATTCTATTTTATAGTACTCATTTTGGTGTGAATTATGGAATTAAGGCAATGGGATTGTCACAATATACGATTTCGAATGAGACGTATGTTCAATCTGTCTTAATTGGAAAAACGAAACATGAGGAAAAAATATCGGAAAATCAAAGTGTAACAGAGCATATTGATCAAAAGTTAAAAGAGATTGAGGGAGAAAGATTTAAACTTTTAGAACCGATGATAAATCAGTTTTCAGATGAGGGGATAAATTCTATTCTTTTCAAATGTGAAAAACTGATATATATAGCCGTAACATTGTTTATGACTATAGCTCTATTACACTTCCTTATTAAGAAACAACAAAATGAGGGATATATGTTGTTCTTATTTTTAATTAGTGGCTACGTATTGCTAAAGCTTTTCCAAGTAGATATGGCATATTACAATGTAATTATGCCGGCATTGTTTATTTTGCAGAGCTTTGGTGTTTATATGAGTTATGTGTATTGTCAAAAAATATTTTTCAGAAAATAAAAAGAATCCATTCTGGATTCTTTTTTTTGATGGAAGATGAAACTTAGTAGTCAGTGCAAAATGGAAAGTATGCCGGACCTGAATTTTATCCCGTTATTTTCCAGGCAGTAAGCCCCCCACCTCAAAATCAGCGAAAGCAAAGAAGTTAGGTGGGGGCGGACTGCCTGGAAAAGCCCGATTGTTGAGGGCTGATTAAAGTTTCACTTTATCTTATCGATTTAGTTCTAGTTGTAAATTATCGGCTGTTAGAGCCATTTGTGAGGAATCATCTTGAATTCCTTTCATTACTTGTGAAATAGCTTGTAGCTCATGTTCAATTTTCTTATTCTGTTCTTTTGAGTTAGACATATCTTTTACAATTTCTTCGAAGTATCGATCTGTTGCCGACATACTATCCGTTCCTTCTGATACGAGAGAGCTAATTTGTTTCACGGAAGACGAGACACGGATAATTTGTTCATTTGTTTTTTCGACGAGCTTTGTAACGTTAAAGATAGATTCTTTCGTTTGCTCTGATAATTTTCGTATTTCACCAGCAACAACAGAAAACCCCTTCCCAAATTCTCCAGCACGCGCAGACTCGATAGCAGCATTTAGTGCGAGTAAATTTGTTTGCTCCGCGATTGATTTAACGATATCTATGATTTCGTTAATTTTGTTAGAAATATCAAGAAGTTCATGAGTATCTGTAATAATTGTTTCCATATTCATTTGAATAGATCCCATTCGTTTGTTTTGCTGGTTTAATTGTTCTTTCCCTTTATTCGCTTTTTCTTCAGATGTTGTAGCTAATGATGTACCTGTTTTAGCAATCTCTACAATAGTTTCAGACTTAGCGGTTAGTTTTTGAATAGAAGAGCTTGTCTTTTCAGATACAGCAGCTAGTTCTGTTGCGATATGCGTAATTGTCATAGCAGTTAATTCTTTTTCTTTCTCATGCTCTTTTTGCATTCTTTCATATTCAGATTCATAAGCTGCAAGAACAAGTTCTTGTTCAAGAGTGAATAATTTATTTATGACATTTATAGAATAGGAAAAATCATCGATTGTTGTTAATTTTGTTTGTAAAATCTTCATGATAGAGCGGAATAATTCTTGATAAGCAGCAGTATACCATTTTCGATGTAAACCAATTTGTACATGCCTTTTGGCAATCCTAACACGCTGTTCAATAAAATCTTCATGCATATTGCCGCTGAATAATTCTTTAATATGTGTTTTTAAAGTTTGTTTTAGTTTTGGAATAGAGCTGTAACGCTCAATAATAGTAATTAAATTAGGTTGTTTTGTAATGTTGGCATAAAATTTTTCAGTAATCCAATCAATTTCTGCATAAATAAAAGGCTGTAGTACTTTTACAACTTGTAAATCTTCTTTTGAAATATGCAGCATATCCATTTGAATTTTCAATTCAGAATTAGTAGGTACATTAAAAGTTATTTGTTGGTCCTTACTTAATTCGATTATACTGGCATTTGTTTTATTAATATTTTTTTTGAAAACCCCAAGCATCATTCTTCCCCCTGTATATAAAACGTTTTCAATTTTAAAACTAATATAGAGTAATTATATATGCTTATATATAATTACTCTATATTAGTTCGTTGAATAGTATATAAATTAAGAGAATTCTATCTAGAATTCTCTTAATGGCCTTTATTAATTTTAGCATGTGTTTTAAAGAAAACAGGGAAATGCACATTATATATTACAGTGACGACACGAATAACGAATGTTACTAATAAACAAACATAGAAAGCTAATACGTGCGCCCCCATAGCGTGTGTGATTAGGAAGCTAATTGCTCCTAAGATAGAAGCGATTGCGTAAATTTCTTTTCGGAATACGTAAGGGATATCTTGAGCACAAATGTCACGCAAAATACCGCCTCCAATACCTGTAATGACTCCCATTGAAACAACTAGAAATGAGGCGTCAACATGATGTGACATTGCCGCATTTGCACCAATAGCTGTAAAAACGCCTAAGCCAACAGCATCAGAAAGCATAATAACGACTTGAAGTTTATTGATGCGCTCAAAAAACATACAAGTAAATAATGCTGATAATACACTTACGAAAAAGTAAATGGGTTTTACAAATGCGACAGGGGGCAGGTTACCAATCATAATATCACGAATAATACCGCCGCCGAGCGCAGTAGCTACAGCTAAACAAAGGACACCAAATAAATCTAAATCTTTTTTTAAACCAACTAATGTACCAGAAATGGCAGCGGCGATAATGCCAAGAAACGTAAATATATCGATTAATAACATGGCCTTAATCCCTTCCTCTTAAAGATGTTCCAGAGAAAAAATATACACTAAAGTATTGGAAATAACAATTACTTTTCGTTACATGTAGAAAAACGGATAAAATACATAAAGAAAGCGTTTGAAAATGTTTAGGAGAAAACGAAGCAAGGTTAATCTTTAGTTGTAGGATAGCCGAGTGGGTGTTTGTGTGTAATTATTAAATTATATTTTTATAAATAAATTAATAAATGTTACTATAATGCCGATAATAAGTGGAAGAGTGTTAGATAGTTTTTATAGAGATAGGGAAGGATAGCTAAAGGATAATGTTTTCTAGTACTACTTACGCTAGATTTGGTTAGTTTCGGCATAAAAATAAGTTCTCAATTTAAATATGAGTTATGTTATAATTGCTAGGTGTGTTTTGAAGATAAAAATTATGATTAAAAGATAATGTTAAGATTTTGTATGGAGGTCTTGGAATGTTAGCAAATCAAGCTAGGGTTAGATTTGAGCGTTTTTTGCTCTTTTTTATTATTTTACAGCCTGTTTTAGATTTATTAACGTCTCTTAGCATCACTTTATTAAAGTCAAATGCTACCGTTGGAATTTTAGTAAGATTCCTTATTATGGCTGTTGGTGGTATTTACATTTTAATTCAGGCAAAAGAGAAGGAAAATAGAAAGTTTTTAATTTATCTTATATTATTAGCCGGAGTTTTAGGGATAGGATTTATTAATAACAAACTAGTCAAAAATCCTATTGTACTTAGTGAAGAGGTTAAATTCGTTGCGAAAGCATTATATATATATATCATGCTGGGATCATACATTTTAGCTTTAAAATCATTGAAAAAGAAGGTTAATATTAGTGATAAGGTTCGAAATAGTATTGTATATTCTACATTAATCATTAACGCAATTATGGTTATTTCTATTTCAACATCTACTGACTTTGGTAGTTATGAATGGATGAAGGTTGGTTCTCGAGGTTGGTTCTATGCAGGGAATGAACTAGGTTCAATCTTAGCTATTATTTTCCCTATTGTGGTACTATATTCTATTCAAAAAACAAAGAGCTGGAAACACATTTTATATTGGATTCCATCACTTTTAATGATTTATTCGCTAATTCAAGTTGGTACAAAAGTAGGAATGGGCTCAATTGGTGCTACGTTAGCGGCAGTAATCGGGATCATTGTACTACAATTATTATTTGATAGAAAAAATCCGAACAAAAAATCCCTTGCGCTTAATGCAGTAATTGCTATTGTCCTATTAGCTGGTGTAGTTGGAACGTTTAAACAAACGCCATTAGCACAAAATATGGGTATTCACAATAATTATTTATCAGAGCAAAATGTAGCACAGCAAGGTCAAAAAGAAAAAGAAATTAAAGAGAAGCTGAAAAAAGAACAAGAACTTAAAGCAAAAGAAGAAAAGCATCATAAAGGTGAAAAGACAGAAGAAAAGGCGAAGATAGAAGAGGAAGTTAAGAAAGAGCTTGAGAAAGAGCAAAAGAAAGAAAATCAAGAAAATCTTATTTTCAGTGGACGTCAAGTATATGAAGAAAGACATAAGCAGTTCTTTAAAGAAGCGCCAACGTCACAAAAGTTATTAGGAATGGGTTATGCAGGTAACTTTAAATACAATGAACAAAAGCAGCCAGATCCAAAACTAATTGAAATGGACTTCCATGATTGGTTTTATGATTTCGGGATTATTGGCTTTGTATTACTAATGATTCCATTTATTTATTACGGGCTAAGAATTCTACTAGCATTTGCTACGAGATTTAAGGACATATTTAATATAAAATATGGAATGATTTCAGCAAGCTTATTGTTAGCGTTAGGTATTGCTTATATTGCAGGACATATTTTAACAGCACCAGGAGTTGGGATTTACTTTGTAGTGGTGTTAGCTTATCTAATAGTAGACCTAGAAATTGAATGATAAAAATAAAAGCTAACTTTTGTTAGCTTTTATTTTTTAGTACAGTAAAATAAAAATAGATGGAAACGTAGCGAGGATTTAAAGGAGGAAAAAATATGAGAATATTGCATATGAATGCAGGAGCAGAAGATGGGGGAGGGAAAACACATATTATTTCACTTCTCGATCAGTTTCCAACTGGTGAAGTAGAATTAGCAGTATTTGAAGATGGAATTGTTGCGAAGGAAGCAAGGGAGTTAGGGATAAAAGTCCATGTGTTTTCACAAAAATCGCGCTATGATTTATCCATTTTAAAGAATATAAGTGAATTTATTAATAAAGAAAAATTTGATGTAGTTCATACACATGGCCCTAGGGCTAATTTCTATGTTTCTTTAATGAAAAAGAGAATAAAGGCAAAATGGGTAACGACTATTCATAGTGATCCATTTCAAGACTTTACTAAACAGGGCTTAAAAGGTTGGATTTTTACGAAATTAAATTTGAAAGCCTTAAAAAATATAGACTTATTTTTCGTTGTAACAAATAGATTGAAAAAAAGCCTGGCAGCATTAGGTATTTCAAATGAAAAGATGCATGTTATTTATAATGGAATTGAATACGATAAGGAAAAAGCAAAAGGCTATAATAAAAAAGAAATGTTCAATATTGATGAAGATGTATTTACGGCAATCCAAGTAGCACGATTACATCCTGTCAAAGGACATGAAGTTTTATTCGATGCGTTACAACAAACAAAATTAGAGAAAATTAAAGTATTATTAGTTGGCGATGGCCCATTAGAAGAAAATCTAAAGTCATTAGCTACTGAAAAGGGGATTAACGATAAAGTAGAGTTTTTAGGACATCGTCAAGATGTAAAACAATTATTTGCGTCGTCACATGTAAATTTATTAACTTCCCATAGTGAAGGGTTCCCACTAGTTTTATTAGAAGCGGCAAATCAACGCGTACCATCAATTGTGACTAGGGCTGGAGAAATTGAACCATTAATCGTAGATGAAACTTACGGATGGATTGTGGCAACAGGTGATGGAAAGGCATTAGCATTAGCTTTAGAAGAAGCGTATGATAAGTGGAAAACTGGAGAGTTAGCAGCAATGGGTAAACATATTTATGAGCATGCTACTATGAACTTCTCACTTCAAAAACTATATGAAGATACAAAGGAAACATATAAGCAATTAATAGCGAAAAACTTGTAATGATAGAGAGGATAGTTAACAATGGCAGTACAAACAGTTGATATTCTAGGCGTTCCTTTTTCTACAATGACAATGGATGAAACGGTCCAATATTTAAAAGAACAACTAGAAGCGAAGCGAACTCATACGTTTCAGGTAGTAACAGCAAACCCTGAAATTGTTATGTGCGCAAAAAAGGATGAAAAGTTCTATCAAACATTATTGAATACAGATTTAATTACACCTGATGGTATTGGGGTTGTAAAGGCAAGCGGGATGCTTGGTACACCTTTAAAAGAACGTGTAGCAGGTTTTGATTTAATGTGTAATTTACTTGCGAAGTTATCAGAAGATAGTAAGCCGGTATCTGTTTTCTTATTAGGTGCAAAGCCGCATGTTGTACAAGCTGCAGCAGATCATTTAACAAAGACATATTCAGCTGTATCCATCGCTGGTATACAAGATGGTTATTTTAAACAAGAAGACGAAGAGAATATTATTTCTCGCATTCAAGAAGCAAAACCAGATTTATTACTTGTTGCACTTGGTTTCCCGAGACAAGAGAACTTTATCCAAAACAATAAGCATCGTTTAGAAACGAAAATGGCTGTTGGAGTGGGTGGAAGTTTAGACGTATGGGCTGGAGAGGTAAAACGTGCACCAAAATGGATTCAAGCGATTCATTTAGAGTGGTTTTATAGATTATGCAGTAATCCAACACGCTGGCGTCGTCAGTTAGTATTAGCGGAATTTTTAAAAGAAGTAATGCGTTCGAAAAAGTAGCGAAATATCGCTGCTTTTTTTATTTGTTCATTTTTAATAAATTGAAACTTTAATCAGTGAGGCATCCCCACTGATTATTAGCTCTCACCAATCGGGATAGACGTTTTACTTTTTGGGAATGATGAAGGAGAATTTTTTACACAAAAGTATTTTACTTATACAATTCACACATGTAAAATGATGTGTAAAGACACCTGTGTGAGGAGGACTTCTAGTGGGCAAGGTAAAAGAAATTTCGAAGCGCAAACTACTTGGTATAGCTGGGCTTGGATGGCTATTTGATGCAATGGATGTTGGAATGCTTTCATTTGTAATGGTAGCCTTGCAAAAGGATTGGGGATTAAGTACGCAAGAAATGGGCTGGATAGGCAGTATTAACTCAATCGGTATGGCAGTAGGAGCGCTTATTTTTGGGATACTATCAGATAAAATAGGGCGAAAATCAGTCTTTATTATTACATTATTATTATTTTCTATCGGTAGTGGTTTAACTGCATTAACAACAACACTTGCGATGTTTCTCGTTTTACGCTTTTTAATTGGTATGGGGCTTGGCGGAGAGCTTCCGGTTGCCTCTACACTAGTATCAGAGAGTGTTGAAGCGCATGAGCGTGGGAAAATTGTTGTTTTATTAGAAAGTTTTTGGGCAGGTGGATGGCTAATTGCAGCTCTTATCTCGTATTTTGTTATTCCTAAATATGGTTGGGAAGTTGCGATGGTATTGAGTGCAGCTCCAGCATTATATGCTTTATATTTAAGATGGAATTTACCGGATTCCCCAAGGTTCCAAAAAGTTGAAAAAAGGCCATCTGTTATTGAAAATATAAAATCAGTTTGGTCTGGGGAATATCGTAAAGCAACAATTATGCTATGGATTCTATGGTTTTGTGTTGTTTTTTCCTATTATGGAATGTTCCTTTGGTTACCGAGTGTAATGGTGCTAAAAGGATTTAGTTTAATAAAAAGTTTCCAATACGTACTTATTATGACGTTAGCTCAACTTCCAGGATATTTCACAGCTGCTTGGTTTATTGAACGTCTCGGTCGTAAATTTGTTTTGGTTACGTATTTAATCGGGACAGCTTGCAGTGCTTATTTGTTTGGGGTTGCGGATTCATTAACAGTATTAATCGTGGCAGGTATGTTACTATCCTTCTTTAACTTAGGTGCTTGGGGAGCATTATACGCCTATACACCTGAGCAGTATCCAACGGTTATTCGTGGTACAGGTGCAGGAATGGCAGCAGCATTTGGTCGTATTGGTGGTATTCTTGGGCCACTATTAGTGGGATATTTAGTTGCCTCAGAAGCTTCACTATCATTAATATTTACGATTTTCTGTGGATCAATTTTAATTGGTGTATTCGCTGTAATAATACTTGGACAGGAAACGAAGCAACGAGAATTAGTATAAAGTGAAAATTTAAACGTATCCTGGATCGTTTATCATCCTACACTACTCGGCTCTTTATAGGCAGTTAGTACGGGATAAAGGGGGAGAGGAAACCGAAGTGGTTTCCTTTTTTCTGTTTTTTTAGATAAATAATGGTATAGTAAGAAAAAGGGATTATTTCTTATAAAAGCGAATGTATACAACAGGACATATGGACAAAGAATTAGGTGGTTGAAGAAATGAAAATTTTACTGATTATGGAAGAGGCAGAAGAGAGAAGAGAGTTAGCTGAAAATTTCACTGAAAATATGAGAAATGTAGAATGTTTTGAAGCAAAGACAGGAACAGAATCTTTATTTATGATGAAAAAACATATACCAGACTTTGTTTTTTTAAGTTCCAAATTACTAGATGGTACTGGTTTTGAATATGCAAGTTTATTACGAGAAATAAATTGCTATACAAAATTTATTTTTGTAGGTGAAAACATAGAAGAATCTATTACAGCTTTTCGTTTCCAAGCATTTTATTATTTATTGCGACCATTTTGTGAAGAAGATTTACAATTTCTTTTATATAAAATAGGTAAAGAACAAGGTGAGAAAGCAAAGAGTTATTTGCGAAAACTACCGATAGAAAGTCAAGAGGGCATACGATATATTCTTCCAGAAGATATCGTATATGTAAGTAAAAATAAAGAAAATAAAACTGTTTCAATTTACACAACGAATAATCAGTATATTTCAACATATACACTTCAGGAATTAGAAAATAAGCTAAATGCATATGATTTTTTACGTGTACATAAAAGCTATTTAATTAATATGTCATATGTAAAAGAACTGAAACCTTATTATAATGGCACGTATAATTTGTATTTAGATAGGTATGATGAGCAACCGATTCCAGTCAGTCGTAATTATGTAAAACGCCTTCGAAATAACATTGAATTATAGTAGATAATGAGAGTATTTTAACATGATAAACTGAAAATCCTTCATGATAGGGAGGATTCAAGTTAAATATTCAGAAAATTTAGTACAATCTCCACTAAGAAATAGTATTGGGGGAATTGTATGTGAAGACATTGAAATCGATCTTACTTTGGGGCGTTATTACAGCAGTAGGAGCAGGTGCTTTTGGGGTAATAGCTTTATCACAAGGTGAAACCATTAATGCTGTATGGCTCTTAGTAGCTGCCGTATGTGTATATGCAGTTGCTTATCGCTTTTATAGTAGATTTATAGCGAGAAAGGTTTTTAATTTAGATGATAATCGGCAAACACCAGCCCATACATTAAATGATGGGAAAGACTATGTTCCAACAAATAAGTGGGTATTGTTTGGACATCACTTTGCAGCGATTGCTGGAGCGGGACCTTTAGTAGGACCGATTTTAGCGGCACAAATGGGGTATTTACCAGGGATCATTTGGATTATTGTTGGGGTAGTTGTTGCGGGGGCTGTCCAAGATTTTGTTATTTTATTCGCTTCAATGAGACGTAATGGTAAATCGTTAGGAGAAATGATTAAAGATGAGATTGGACCTGTTACAGGACTAATTGCAATGATAGGTATTTTAGGAATTATGATTATTTTATTAGCAGTATTAGCGTTGGTCGTAGTAAAGGCACTAATCGGAAGTCCTTGGGGAATGTTTACGATAGCAGCAACGATTCCTATCGCTATTTTAATGGGAGTTTATATGCGCTATATTAGGCCTGGTCGTGTTGGAGAAGGATCAGTAATCGGTATTATCCTACTTATTTTATCTCTTGTTGGAGGACAGTATGTAGCAGAAAATCCAACACTTGCAAGTATGTTCACATTTAGTGGTGAAACAATTGCTATTATGCTTATTGTATATGGATTTATTGCATCTGCATTACCAGTTTGGATGCTTTTAGCACCACGTGATTATTTAAGTACATTTTTAAAAGTTGGAACAATTGTAGGGTTAGCAATCGGTATCTTAATTGTAGCACCAGATTTACAAATGCCAGCAGTTTCGAAATTTATTGATGGAACTGGTCCTGTGTTCTCTGGAAACTTATTCCCATTCTTATTTATTACTATTGCTTGCGGTGCAGTGTCTGGATTCCATGCTCTTGTTTCATCAGGTACGACGCCGAAGATGATTGAGCAAGAGGGACACGCACAGCCAATCGGTTATGGAGCAATGTTAATGGAGTCGTTTGTAGCAGCGATGGCGATGATTGCAGCTTGTGTATTAACACCGGGAACGTATTTTGCAATTAATAGTCCCGCAGCACTTATCGGTACAGATGTCTCGCAGGCAGCTCAAGTTATTTCCTCATGGGGATTTGCTATTACACCAAATGAACTAAAAGATCTCGCTGTAAATGTTGGAGAGCAAACGATTTTATCACGTACAGGTGGTGCGCCAACACTAGCGATAGGTATGGCATATATTTTCTCACAAGTAATAGGTGGAACGGCCATGATGGCATTTTGGTATCATTTTGCGATTCTCTTTGAAGCCCTATTTATTTTAACAACGATTGATGCCGGAACGCGTGTCGGCCGATTTATGATTCAAGATATTTTAGGGCATGTATATAAGCCATTTGGGAAAACGGATTCTACATTAGCGAATGTAATCGCTACAACATTATGTGTATTAGGATGGGGATATTTCTTATACCAAGGGGTAATAGATCCGCTCGGTGGAATTAATACATTATGGCCACTTTTCGGTATTGCAAATCAAATGCTAGCAGGTATTGCATTATTACTTGGAACGACAATTTTGTTCAAAATGAGAAAAAAGGCGTACGTTTGGGTAACACTTATTCCAACTGTCGGGTTGCTGATTGTAACAATGACGGCAGGTTATCAAAAGCTATTTCATGAAAATCCTAAAATTGGATTTCTATCGCATGCAAAGGTATTTCAGAGAGCATTAGATGAGGGAAAAGTGTTAGCGCCAGCTAAAAATGTCGCTCAAATGAAGCAAATTATTTTCAATGATTATATTGATGCAGCGCTTTGCGGAATTTTTATGATAGTTGTAATCGCTGTGTTAATTTCAGCACTTCGAATTTGGATACAAGTATTAAGAAATAAGCCAATGCCGTTAAAGGAGGCACCATATATTCCGAGAGATGAAAGTGAGTCGAGGAACTATGCTTAAAAAGCTGTGGCAAGTATGGAGGGAAAGAAAACGCTTTATTAGTTTGCTCGTTGGGGTACCAAGTTATGAAGTATATGTGGAGCATATGAAAAAGCATCATCCTGAAGAAGAGGTTTTATGTCAAAAGCAATTTTTTGCTGAGGCACAAGAAGCAAGATTTAACGCAAAGGGTGGAAAAATATCACGCTGTTGTTAATGAAAAGGGCGAGTTTTCGCCCTTTTTATTTTTTGCTGTTTCACGTGGAACAGCAAAAAATAAATAAAAACTTTGGGAATTATAGGGATTTCGTATACAATAAAGTAAGGAAAGGGATAGATAGAAAAGTAAGGAGATCATTTTATGTTAAAGGACTTATTTGTAAATACAACAATTATTCTTTCCTTTATTTTTGTTGGAGGTCAGCTTTTAAGAGATAAGCCGTTAAAAGAAGGATTCTCTTTTGGACAGAAATGTGTAGTAGGCATTTTTACTGGGATACTAGGTATATTACTAATGTATTTCGGTGTTCGTGTTGGTACCATCCTATTGGATTTACGCTACTTAGCTGTTATTCTAGCTGTTATTATTGGAGGGCCGATAGCGAGTACCATAACAATTATTATGATTTTAGTAACTAGACTGTTGTTTATGGATTATTCATTAGCTTCTCAAGTGGCCTTTTATACAATCATTGCGATAGGAATAGGGAGTATCTTTATTTCGCGTATGAAGCTTTCTTTAGGGGAAAAGTGGGTATGGTTACACGCATATATTTTATCTATTCTAATCCCAGCGTTATATATATGGTTAATTAAAGAGATCCACATAGTGGGATTATATTTAATTTCTAGTATTATTACAGGTTACATAACATTCATAAGTGCAAATTATGTTTTACAATCCAATGAGCTATTTCAAACGATGAAGCAATACGCAACGATAGATGCATTGACAGGTCTAGGAAACGTAAGACAGTTTGATTTAGAGATGAATCGTCATATAAGTAATAAACAGTTGAAAAATGATTCACTTTGTTTACTACTTATAGATATTGACCATTTTAAGCATGTAAATGATACGTATGGGCACCCAGCGGGAGACGAAGTGTTAAAACAAGTAGGGCATATTTTGCGAGAAATGTCAGCATTTCCGGATTTGGTTTTTCGAAAGGGTGGAGAGGAGTTTGCGCTTTTGATACCAAGGAAAGGAATAGCTTATGGAATTCATGTTGGGGAACAAACTCGTATAGCTGTTGAAAAACATTCATTTGAATTGTTAGATGGAACAAAAATAAAAATTACAGTTTCGGTAGGGGTTTCAGAGTATGAAGGGGCATCAGAGCAATTTATTCAAGCGGCGGATGATGCGTTATACTACTCGAAACGAAATGGTAGAAATAAGGTCAGCTCTGCATCTTAAAGATAAGATGACCGGAAGACATAAAGCTTATAAAAAACACTCACAGAGGCAATGTATGAACCTTGTGAGTGTTTTTATTTATATATTAGACAAGTTCTTTTGATACAACGAATTTACGATATGCACCATGGTGAGTTGGACCTACGTATTCGTTAATTTTGAATGAGTAACGAATAGCAGCTGTGATGAATTCTTTAGCAGTTTTTACTGCTTCTTTCACAGGTTTTCCTTTTGCAAGTTCTGCTGTAATTGCAGCAGAATATGTGCAACCTGCGCCGTGTGTATTTGTAGTATCAATTTTTTCTGATTCTAAAAGATCGAATGTTTCTCCATTATATAGGACGTCGATTGCAGTTTCCGTACCAAGTTTGCTTCCGCCTTTAATTAGTACGTATTTGGCACCTAAAGCGTGGATTTTCTTCGCTGCTTCTTTCATGTCCTCAAGAGAATTAATTTTCACACCGCTTAATTGGTAAGCTTCAAATAAGTTTGGCGTTACAACTAATGCCTTTGGCACAAGAACGTCACGTAAGCAATCGTTCGTTTCAGGGTGTAATGCTTCATCTGCACCTTTACATACCATAACAGGGTCAACTACTACATTTTTGAAATTGTGCTTTTCGATTGTTTCTGCAACCATTTCAATAATTTCTACTGATCCAAGCATACCTGTTTTTAAAGCGTCTACGCCAACACCTTCAATTGTTGTTTCTAATTGTGGTTTTAATGTAGAAGCTGGGATTGGAAATACGTTATGTGCCCAACCGTTATGTGGATCCATCGTTACGATTGTTGTAAGAGATGTCATTCCGTATACGCCCAGTTCTTGGAATGTTTTTAAATCTGCTTGTATACCAGCACCGCCACTTGTGTCAGAACCAGCGATAGTAAGTGCTTTATTTAATGTCATTATGAAAGCCCCCTCGAGTGATATAATGAAAACTATGTTTTCACCATTATATCAATGTTACGAATAAGTACAAAGTGAAAAGTAGATGATTTATTTTAAGAGCTATTTAAAATCTTGTATGCAGGAGAATGAGTATGTTTCGAGATAATCGTACGAATGAATTAGTTATATTAAAGGAAATTGCAGAAACATTAAATACATCAAATGATACATATCATGTATTGCAAGCTGTCCTCGAGAAATTGCTAAGTGTAACAGGTTTAACGACAGGATGGATTTTTCTTGCGGATGAAAATGGGAAGTATACGAAGTTAATTGATTATCAATTACCAGAGGCACTTACATATGAAAATAAACGCCCGATGTGCGAAGGTGAATGTTGGTGTTTACGAGGTTTTGTAGATGGAAAATTAGAGAGAGCCGTTAATATTATTGAATGTAAAAGAATTAATAATGCAATTGAATATAATTGGGGGGATACGGAGGGCATTCTTCATCATGCTACGGTTCCTTTAAAAGCTGGGGGAGAAAAATTTGGGGTGTTAAATGTTGCAAGTCCGGGTAAAACACATTTTTCAGAAGAAGAATTAGTATTACTCCAATCGGTTGCCTTCCAAATTGGTACGGCTTTAAAGCGAACAAAATTATATGAAAATGAAAAGAGAAGAGCACATTATTATGTGAAATTAGAGCGTTTCATTCAAGATTTAAAAATGATTCATAAGTTTAATGTACTACCTGAAAAGGTGGTAAATCACGTAGGTGAAGTATTTCAATGGAATCAAGTAGCGCTTTTTATTAGGGAGGAAAAAGAATTATCTCTGCGAGCGTCTTACGTTCAGGAAGAGTTACAAGAGGATGTAAAAGAGGCGGCCAACAAGGCGTTAGAGCAAGATGAACCAGTTCTAATAAAACATCAAATAGGGCATAATGTGCATCTAAATCAAACTGTTATTGCTACACCAATACATATTCAAAACCATATATTTGGTGTTTTATGTGTTAGTTTGAATAATGGAGAGTTTGATGCTAATACAATAGACGTAATTCAAGCATTATCGAACCATGTTTCGTTAATAATAGAGAATTTGAGGTTAAACGAGCAGCGCCGTGAACTTGTACGAATGGAAGAAAGAAATCGGTTAGCAAGAGATTTACATGATTCTGTTTCGCAAAAATTATTTTCATTAACCTTCATGACAAAAGGCGCCGAGGCAGTTTTAAAAGGTAAAAATGAAAAGGTAGATCAATCTTTGCGTGAGATGCGTGAACTTGCGCAAGGAGCTTTGAAAGAAATGAGGACATTAATTTGGCAGCTTCGTCCGGCAGGATTAGAAAAAGGATTATTGCCAGCTCTAAAGCAGTACGGTGAAAATTTGGGACTGAAAATTAGGGAGCAAGTTACGGGTGTTCGTGATTTACCTCGTGTAGTAGAAGAAGCTTTGTGGCGCATAGGCCAAGAAGCACTGAACAATGTAAGTAAGCATGCAGGTGTAAAAGAAGCGACGATTTATTTTACAGTGAATGAGAAAAATGTATCATTAGAAATAGTTGATCAAGGAAAGGGCTTTGTGGAAAAGAATATAAAAGAAAAGAAATCACTAGGTATGACTACGATGCGTGAAAGAGTAGAATTAGTTGGTGGAACAATTAAAATTGTAAGTAGTAATAAACGAACGAGCGTAAAAGTAAATGTACCATTATGATGTGAAAATGAGGGAAGTTTGTGAAAATAAAAGTATTGTTAGTTGATGATCATACAGTCGTTTTAAAAGGATTAGCATTTTTCTTAAGTACACAGGAAGATTTAGAGTTAGTTGGAGAAGCGAATAATGGGAAAGAAGCGTTAGTGAAAGTAGGAGAAACAAATCCCGATGTTATATTAATGGATTTATATATGCCTGAAATGGATGGTGTTGAGGCGACGGCATATATAAAAAAAGAGTATCCAAATGTGAAAGTAATTGTATTAACTAGCTTTTCTGATCAGGCGCATGTGTTACCTGCATTAAGGGCTGGAGCAAGTGGGTATATTTTAAAAGATGTAGAACCAGATCAGCTTGTTGAGGCTATTCGAAGCGCATATAAAGGTAATATTCAATTACATCCGGATATAGCAAATGCTCTTCTCTCTCAAACATTACCTGTAGAAGAAAAGGAAGAAGAATCTTCTATTCAAGTGGATGTGCTAACAGCGAGAGAAAATGAAGTATTGCAGCTATTAGCGAAAGGGATGAGCAATAAGGAAATTGCATCTGTTTTAGTTATTACAGAAAAGACGGTTAAGGCGCATGTAAGTAGTATTTTGAGTAAGTTGAATTTATCTGATCGTACGCAAGCGGCATTATATGCAGTTAAAAATGGAATTGTATAAGACGAAAGTCGTAAGACCAAGTTCGCCTTTAGAAGGTGGACTTTTTTTATGGAAAAATACGTCTATGTGAGGACGAAATTGTCTTTATATAAAGATAAAATATGTTTGTAAGCAACAAAACAACAATTACAAGGGATACCTTTTTTGAAAGCATATAACAACATAAGAGTGAGTACTAGGAGGAATAAATAATGGCAACAGTTTTATTCGTTAAAGCAAATAACCGTCCAGCGGAACAAGCAGTTAGTGTAAAATTATATGAGGCATTTTTAGCAAACTATAAAGAAGCACACCCAAATGATACAGTAGTAGAACTTGATTTATATAAAGAAGAATTACCATACGTAGGCGTAGACATGATCAATGGTACATTCAAGGTAGGTAAAGGATTTGATTTAACAGAAGAAGAAGCAAAAGCAGTAGCAGTTGCTGATAAGTATTTAAATCAATTCCTAGAAGCTGATAAAGTTGTTTTCGGCTTCCCATTATGGAACTTAACGATTCCAGCAGTATTGCACACATATATTGATTATTTAAACCGTGCTGGTAAAACGTTCAAATATACGCCAGAGGGTCCAGTTGGCCTAATCGGAGATAAGAAGATTGCATTATTAAATGCACGAGGCGGCGTATATTCAGAAGGGCCAGCAGCTGAGGTAGAAATGGCTGTTAAATATGTAGCAAGTATGATGGGCTTCTTCGGCGCAACAAACATGGAAACAGTAGTTATTGAAGGGCATAACCAATTCCCAGATAAAGCAGAAGAAATCATCGCTGCAGGTCTTGAAGAAGCAGCTAAAGTAGCAAGTAAATTTTAATTAAAATGATACTCGTCACTCGAAAAAACAGCATTAACGTTTATATGTTAATGCTGTTTTTTTATATTTTTAGTTCATCAGCAAGCTTTTCTAATGTATTTCGATCTTGTATATAATATGTTCGGCCTTCTTTTCTTAAATAATTTTGTTGGCAAAACTGATTTAATACATATAAAAGATGACGGTAGCTGACATTTAAATATTCCGAGGCCTCGGTATGCTTTTCTATATAACAATTATTTTGCTCTGTTAATAAAATAAAAGCAGCTAATCGATTTTCAAAAGGATAACTATAGTTTTTTGCGTAATTTTCAGTGCGAGTAATTGTCTTTTCTCCAATAAATTTACATAAGTGCTGTAAAAACGTTGCATCTTGTAATAAAAGTTGCTGACAATCTTTAAGAGGAAGTGCCAAACACACACAATCTTCTAGTACTTCAACGGACTTAGTAATATTTTCTACCCCTATTAATCCTAATTCCCCGATAAAAGATGGTGCTTGAATAAAATTAATTAATGAAACCTTCCCGTTTTTATGACTCATATATATTTTGGCTCTCCCAGAAATTAAGTAATAGAGATAAGGGAGAGCATTTCCTTCACTACATATCATCTCTTTCGTTTGAAAAGAATGCAGCTCTACATATGGCAAGACATGAAATGAAAATAGGGTATGGAATTGATGGATTCGCATGTATTGATAAATTTCTTCCTCATTTTTGCTGATTTTCATATTTTCACCCCTATGTATAGTATGAGATATCTCCTATTATCTTTACAAGAAGGAATGATACGATTTATGTAAATTTGTTTTTGTAGAAAAGAGAGTGTGATGAATTTATGAAAAAATATAAAACATTGTTATTTGATGTAGATGATACATTACTAGACTTCCAAAAGGCTGAAAAAGTGGCTTTACGGGTACTTTTTGAAGAGAAGGGAATCCCTTTAACAGACGAGATAGAGGCTCGTTATAAAAAAATAAATAAAGGTCTTTGGGATGCTTTTGAAAAAGGTGAACTATCACGCAATGAAGTTGTAAATACACGATTCTCTCTGTTGTTTAAAGAGTATGGAGAAGAAGTAAATGGAATATTATTCGAAAATAATTATCGTAACTACTTAGAAGAAGGAAATCAACTCATGCAAGGTGCATTTGAATTTATAAATCAAATTCAAGGGGAGTATGAATTGTATATAGTGACAAATGGTGTTTCTAAGACGCAAGATAAACGTTTGCGCAATGCAGGGTTACATTCATTATTTAAAGATGTCTTTGTTTCGGAAGATACAGGTTTTCAAAAACCGATGAAAGAGTATTTTGATTATGTTTTTGAACGGATTCCTAACTTTGCACCTGAAGAAGGGCTGATTATTGGGGATTCATTAAGCGCTGATATTAAAGGTGGATATGTAGCGGGAATTGATACTTGTTGGTTTAATCCAGAAAGGAAATTAAATGATAGTGGGATTATACCGACATATGAAGTGCATAATTTTGAGGAGTTAGAAGCGTTATTGAAGCAGCATGTGTAATAAAAAAATAGACAGTGGAGCTTTCGTCCCCACTGCCTATTTTTATTAATTTTTATTTTCGTTATGTTTTGGGAGTGGAAAGGCATTCCCGATAGCAGCTGCACCAAGCATGGGCAATAGTAAATTAAGCGGGAAAAACATAAGTAATAGTAATGTTATAGCTATTGGCTTTCGTAACGCATAGCTTGAAATTGCTGTTGTTACGATGGCAACAGATGCTACTGGATCTATAGGAAGAATAGATGCTACAGCGTATCCGATACTTGACCCAGAAAATATAATTGGGAAGATATGTCCACCTCGCCACCCTGTGTTCAAACAAACGGCAGTAATGCACAACTTTAAAATCCCTGAAAGAAGTAGTATCCAAAAAGATAAATGGCTCCATTCAACAACTAATTCTTTTAATTGATGTTCCCCTGAAAATAATGTGTACGGAAGAAAGGTTCCCGCAATTCCTAATAAAATACCACCGATAATTCCGAGTGTCAGCTTGTATTCTCTAAAAGGGTGAATTAACTTTTCTAATGTGAATTCTAACTTGAAATAAAAGAAACCAACTATAGCACCGATACTAGCAAGTGGAAGAAATGCAATCCATTCATTGAAAGAAAGTGTACCTTCTCCGAAATCAACAATAAAGGATCCACGATTATCAAGTTTACTCAGTAGTAAATAAACAGAAAAACCTGCGAAAGTAGTAGCTAAGTATACAATCGCTTTTTTTCCTTTAGAAAAAGCAGCAATTTCTTCCCCCTCATTTTCATTTGGTGCTAAATAACCGAATAATGGTGCGTTAAAAATGACACTTAAAGTAGCGCCAATTCCGATCTCGGTTAGCTCATTCATACCCTTTAAGGCAAATTTAAAGCGATCCCCTACCCATGTGCACAGTCCGCCTATAATTCCAACTAGTGCGGCTTCTGGACCAAGACTAGCACCGAAAATTAAAACAATAATCGCTGTTAAAGTAGCCCGATGGACAAAGCGATATTCGATTCGACCAGTTTTTTTATATTCAGCCATTACTTCAGGCATAAGGCGTGGGTATGTACCGAAATGTTTTTGTGATAGACCAACAAGGACCCCGCCAATTATTGTTACGCAAAGGGTGTAATAAGAGGGAAAAGAGAGAACTTCAGGCAAGTATCCCCAAATAAAGTGGATTCCAATATTTATTGTGACTAAAAATAACCAGACTGTAGCTCCTACTATAGATCCTAGAAGAATGCCATATAGAGCAAGTATGTAATGCATATCTTTTTTATTTGTCATGTTATACCTCCGTTATGTAAATCTTAGTAGGGAAAAAAGTGAAATATACTAGTGAAAAATGGATTGAATATATATAGTATCTTTTTGAGAAGATGGCCTATTCAACATATAGGCTAACTTTTGGGGAATTTGAATTTATAGGTTAAATTACTTATTTAATTTTATAGACTGATTTGAGGTTTTTAAAGGTCTTTTTTGAAATAGACTAGAATATATTTCTTTTGTTGCTTTATATGAAACTGTTAACATTTATTTTAGAACATTCAGAAAAACTGTTTGACATTAGGAAATTATTGCTATAAAATCAACGGTAATTGCATAGTCTTATCAAGAAAAGGTGGAGGGACAGGCCCGATGAAACCTTGGCAACAGCCGTATAACGGAATTGTGCCAAATCCTGCAGGTAGTAATCCTGAGAGATAAGAAAGAGCCTTTAGAGCGTGTTTTCAAACTGCTCCTTTCTTGTTTTCAGGAAAGGGGCAGTTTTTTATTTTGTATAAAAGAAAGGAGAATGAGAGATGGGAGAATCATGGGGAAAAGGAACAATTTGTGTGCAAGGTGGCTATACGCCAAAGAATGGTGAACCACGTGTTTTACCACTTTATCAAAGCACAACGTATAAATACGATACTTCGGATGATTTAGCAGCTCTATTTAACTTAGAGGCAGAAGGATATATTTATACACGTATTGGAAACCCTACTTTAGCAGCATTTGAGCAGAAGTTATCAGATTTAGAAGGCGGTGTAGGAGCTGTTGCAACGGCTTCTGGGCAAGCAGCTATTATGCTCGCAGTTTTAAATATTTGTAGTAGTGGAGACCATTTACTTTGCTCTTCAACTGTTTACGGGGGAACGTTTAATTTATTTGGGGTGAGTTTACGTAAGCTTGGCATTGATGTTACGTTCTTTAATCCAAATTTAACGGCAGATGAAATTACGGCACTTGCTAACGATAAGACGAAACTTATCTATGCAGAATCATTAGGAAATCCAGCGATGAATGTTTTAAATTTCAAAGAATTTTCAGCTGCCGCTAAAGAATTAGAGGTACCTTTTATCGTTGATAATACATTAGCAACTCCTTATTTATGCCAAGCGTTTGAATATGGGGCAAATATTATTGTTCATTCTACTACTAAATATATCGATGGGCATGCGAGCTCCTTAGGCGGTATTGTAATTGACGGTGGAAACTTTGATTGGACAAATGGAAAGTATCCTGAGCTTGTTGAACCAGATCCAAGTTATCACGGTGTAAGTTACGTTCAAAACTTTGGTGCAGCAGCGTATATTGTGAAAGCACGTGTTCAGCTATTAAGAGATTATGGAAATTGTATGAGCCCATTCAATGCATATATTAGCAATATTGGCTTAGAAACATTGCATTTACGAATGGAACGTCATAGTGAAAATGCTCTTGCAGTTGCTAAGTGGCTTGCTAATCATGAACGTATTGAATGGGTGAATTATCCAGGCTTAGATAGTAATGAAAATTACTCATTAGCACAACAGTACTTGAAAAAAGGTGCTAGTGGTGTTTTAACTTTCGGTATTAAAGGCGGATTAGAAGCAGCAAAAGAATTTATCGCAAATGTAAAACTAGCAACTCTTGTAACGCACGTAGCTGATGCACGAACTTGCGTTATACATCCTGCTAGTACGACGCATAGACAATTAAATGCTGAAGATCAGCGTTTAGCGGGTGTTACATCTGATTTAATTCGTTTATCGGTTGGTATAGAAGATGTTTCTGATATTATTGCAGATTTGGAAGCAGCTCTAGTTGGAGGCAAAACACATGCCGATCATAATTGATAAAGATTTACCGGCTCGCAAAGTGTTGCAAAAAGAAAATATTTTTGTAATGACGAAGGAGCGGGCAGAAACACAAGATATACGTGCTTTAAAAATTGCTATATTAAATTTAATGCCAACGAAGCAAGACACAGAGGCGCAATTACTTCGCTTAATTGGAAACACACCGTTACAATTAGATGTTCATTTGCTTCATATGGAATCACATCTATCGCGTAATGTAACGCAAGAACATTTAACAAGCTTTTATAAAACGTTTCGTGATATTGAAAATGAAAAGTTTGATGGGCTCATTATTACAGGAGCGCCAGTGGAGACCCTTGCTTTTGAAGAGGTAGATTATTGGGAAGAGCTTAAACATATTATGGAGTATTCAAAAACGAATGTAACATCTACGCTCCATATTTGCTGGGGGGCACAGGCTGGCTTGTACTATCATTATGGTGTTCCAAAGTATCCCCTTAAGGAAAAAATGTTTGGTGTATTTGAACATGAAGTTAGCGAGCAACATGTGAAATTATTACAAGGATTTGATGAATTGTTTTTTGCTCCGCATTCTCGTCATACAGAAGTACGAGAGAATGATATTAGAGAAGTGAAAGAATTAACATTGTTAGCAAACTCTGAAGAAGCAGGTGTTCACCTTGTTATTGGGCCAGAAGGAAGGCAAGTGTTTGCCCTTGGACATAGCGAATATAGTTGTGAGACGTTAAAACAAGAATACGAACGAGATCGTGACAAGGGATTAAATATTGATGTGCCAAAAAACTATTTTAAACATAATAATCCAGATGAAAAGCCGCTTGTTAGGTGGAGGAGTCATGGTAATTTATTGTTTTCTAATTGGTTGAATTATTACGTGTATCAAGAAACCCCTTATATATTGTAAAGAAAGATTGTGTAACACGTGGCAACGTTTTCCTTGTAAAGATTAACCTTTATTTTTCCGAATGTTCAAAATAAATTGTTTTTCAGATTTTTTACTCATATAATTTCATCTAAACACAATTTTTGAGGGGTGGACAGTACTATGAAAGAAATTCAAGTTGGGTTATTAGGTCTTGGGACAGTTGGCAGTGGTGTGGTTCGTATTATTACGGATCATCAAGAACGACTCATACACCAAGTAGGTTGCCCAGTGAAGGTAACGAAAGTATTAGTGCAAAACATTGAGAAAGAGAGAGAGGTAGAGGTACCTTCTACTCTATTAACACAAGATGCAAATGAAATTTTAGATAATCCAAATATTGATGTTGTTATTGAAGTGATGGGTGGCATTGATGATGCCAAATCATATATTTTACAAGCTTTAAAAAGCGGAAAGCATGTTGTAACTGCAAATAAAGACTTAATGGCATTACATGGAGCTGAATTATTAGCGACAGCAAAAGATAATAAGGCTGATTTATTCTATGAGGCGAGTGTGGCAGGGGGAATTCCAATTTTACGCAGTATCGTAGAAGGACTTTCTTCAGATCTTATTACGAAAGTAATGGGAATTGTAAATGGAACAACAAATTTTATTTTGACGAAAATGTCAGACGAAGGGAGAGCATATAACGACGTGTTAAAAGAAGCCCAACAACTTGGATTTGCAGAAGCAGATCCAACATCAGATGTAGAAGGTTTAGATGCAGCAAGAAAAATGACGATTTTAGCTACCCTCGGTTTCTCTACAAATGTAGAGCTTGGAGATGTGAAAGTAAAAGGGATTACCTCTATTACAGAGGAAGATATTGAATACAGTAAGAGCTTAGGTTATACAATTAAATTAATCGGTCTTGCAAAACGAGATGGTGAAAAATTGGAGGTTACAGTTGAACCAACTTTACTTCCAAATACACATCCTCTTGCAGCAGTACAAAATGAATATAACGCTGTGTATGTGTACGGTGAAGCAGTTGGGGAAACGATGTTTTATGGACCAGGCGCAGGAAGTTTACCGACAGCTACAGCTGTTGTTTCGGATTTAGTTGCTGTAATGCAAAATATTAGATTAGGGGTAACAGGAAATAGTGCTGTAGTCCCACAATATCAAAAAGTATTAAAAGAGCCAGACGAAATTGTCGTGAAAAAGTTTTTAAGACTGCATGTAAAAGACGAAATTGGTGTATTTGCAAAAATTACTTCATTGTTCTCTGAGCGCGGAGTTAGCTTTGAGAAAATTATTCAAATGCCGCTTGAAGAGAAAGGAAAGGCTGAAATTGTAATTGTAACGCATCGTGCGTCTCTTGCTGATTATGATTATATTCTACATACGTTGCAAGGGTATGAAGAAATAGATTGTTTGAAAGCGAACTATCGAATTGAAGGGGATGCTAAGTAGTATCTCTTACCATAAAACAGAAAGAGCCTATTAAGCAGCTTGCTTAATAGGCTCTTTTCTATTTAAAATCTGCGTACCAACTTGAATAAATGCTTGGATAATCCAGCCTGTTGTAAAGGATAAGATGATTGTTCCAAAATAGATAGGTCCATCTAATAAAAAGCTTAACGTTAAAAATAAAAAGGCTAATGAAATCTCTGTTCTTCTAAACGTCCATTTTTTCTTCTCGGCAACCGTTAAAACGAAAGCTTCTTGAGGCGCTGCACAAAGGTTTGTAGAGACGTAAAGACCAATTCCAGCTCCAACGAATAGATTTCCGCAAATAAGTGTTATATATTTTGGAAGAGAGCGGATAGCGTCCATAATAGTTGTAATGGAACCAATCCAATCAACAAAAAGAGAAATAAGAACCATCGTTACAATTGTACCGATTGTAATTTGTTTTCTATTCCAAAAGAGTACGATAAGTGTAAAGGCAAAGTTAATCATGAAAATCCAAAAACCAATACTTATCCCAAAATTTTGATATAGTGCAATAAAGAAGGAATCATAAGGGCTAAGTCCAAAGGAAGTAATTGTCGTCATCATATTAATACCGATGGCAAGAATGAGTAAACCGCCAATGAAAAATATATATTCTAATTTGAATCGAAGCATAGTTGTATATCCTTTCTAAATGTATTTGCTAGGAAAGGATATATTGTGGAAAGCTTACCAGGTCAAGGAAGAATTTTTGTGAGAAGGGGAAAATGAGATGACAAATATAAGAAAGATTGCTGAACTTGCTGGAGTATCTGTTTCAACTGTTTCACGTGTACTAAATAATCATCCGTACGTAAATGAACAGAAACGAAAAGAAATTTTAGCGATTATAGAAGAATTAAATTACACGCAAAACGTGAATGCAATTCATTTAGTGAAAGGAAAAACGAATGTAATTGGCGTTTTATTGCCACACGTAAATGATCAATATTATAGCGCTATTATCGAGGGGATATCAAAAGAGACAGCAAAGAATAATTATAATATGATGCTTTGCCAGACGAATTATAGTGAAGAAAGAGAACTAGAAATTTTGAATATGTTAAAAATGAAAAAGCTTGATGGGGTTATTATTTGTTCTCGGACAAATAGTAAGGAGAAGCTTGAAGAATATACGAAATTCGGCCCGATTGTTATGTGTGAAGAAATAGATTCGAAGTATATTTCAAGTGTCCATATCGATTACTACAAAGTATTTTCACGTGGGATGAAAAGCTTAATAGATGCCGGTCATACACGTATTGGATATTGTATTGGAAGAAGTAATAGCGTTAATAGCCAAAGACGAAAGAAGGCGTACGAAGATTCGCTTCAACAGAGTATCGTAACATCGTTAGAGACCTGGAAATTTGAGGGATGTTTTACAGTGGAAGATGGACGCAATGTAATTAGAGAATGGGCTCATATGTCAGTAAAACCGACAGCGTTCCTTGTATCTTGTAACCATATTGCAGCGGGGATGGTTACAGAAGCAAAAAAACAAGGAGTTCGTATTCCAGAGGATATTACGATTATCGGGTGTGATGATCAAGAGGTGGCAGATATATTGGGTATAACGACGATTTCGCATTCTAGTAAAAACGTTGGAGTGAAAGCGTTTGAATTATTATATGAAAAGATTAATGAAGAGAAATTAGATGTGAAGCATATAGAGTTATTACCAGAGTTAGTAGATAGAGAAACGACATAATTGAGAAGGTGTGAAAATCGCTTTTCAAAATTTCGTTTGGTATAATTATGGACAATCTATGAGGGCTAAAAGGGGTTTTGATATGAGATCAAAAGTAGTAAAAGTAATTCTACTCATTACAATTGCATCTTTCTGTTTATTTGCATATGGCTTTGTTTCAGGTGTAAATGATGTATTAAATCCGAAAGCTTCAAATTTAATTAAAAAGACCGATGTAGTGGCAAAAGAGAAAAAGAAAACGGGAACGTTACAAATCGTTAGTTTAGGTGATTCATTAACGCGTGGCGTTGGTGATAAAGAAGGAATTGGCTATGTTGGGCGAATGAAAGAGGATTTACAAAAAGATTATAAGCAAAAAATTGCATTAACAAATTTAGCAGTTAGTGGTGCAAAAATGCCCGATTTATTAAAACAAATTGAAAGTAATGGCGCTCAATATTCAATTAAGCAAGCAGATGTAATTGTGTTAACGATTGGTGGAAATGATTTGTTCCCAGGCTGGGAATCACTTGGGAAAATAGATTTAGAGACGTATCGTCCTGACACAGAGACGTTTCAAAATGAAGCAAAGAAAATTATAGAAGAAATTCGTAAATTAAATACAGATAGTCCGATTTTTTGGCTTGGTTTATACAATCCTTTTGAAGATGTAGAAGATTTAAAAGGGTCTTCAAACATTGTTGTGGACTGGAATGCATCTTTAGAGAAATTAGCGCTAAACGATAAAAATGTGTATATTACACCGACATTTGATTTATTCCAAAACCGCGGGAAAGATTTATTATACTCTGATCATTTTCATCCGAACGAAGTAGGTTATACGTATATGGCAGAACGTTTAGTTCAAAATGTTGTAAGTAAATTAAAACTAGAACAAGGAGGGGTAAAATGACGACGATACTTTCCGTACGAGACTTGAAGAAGGTAATTGGAAAGAAGACTCTTGTAGAGAATATTTCCTTTGATGTAAAGCAAGGAGAAGTGTTCGGGTTCCTAGGACCAAATGGTGCTGGGAAGACGACTACCATTCGAATGTTAGTCGGATTGATTAAGGCGACAGAAGGTAAGATTTTTATCGGTGGTTATTCGATTAAGGAAAACTTCAGAGAAGCGATGCGTCAAATTGGGAGTATCGTTGAAAACCCAGAGTTGTATACATATTTAACAGGATGGGAAAATTTAAAGCAATTTGCTCGTATGTTAGGTGATATATCAGATGAACGTATTATTGAAATTGCTGAAATGGTTCATTTAGATGAAAGAATTCATGACAAGGTAAAAACGTACTCACTTGGTATGAAACAACGCCTTGGAATTGCACAGGCGCTCCTTGGGAATCCGAAATTGCTCATATTAGATGAGCCAACGAATGGTTTAGATCCAGCAGGGATTAGAGAACTTAGGGAATTTATACATAAGCTTGTGAAAGAAGAAAATATGAGCGTGTTTATTTCAAGTCACTTGCTAAGTGAAGTGCAAATGATATGCGATCGCGTTGCTATTATTCATAAAGGAAAGATGATAACAGTTGCCAAGGTTGAAGAATTAATTAAAACAGCAAGTGATCGTGTAGAATGGATTGTTACACCGATTTCTAAGGCGAAAGATATGCTAGAAGCGGCCGAGGAAATAAGAGAAGTGAGTGTAAAAGGCGAGCGATTACTATGCCGCATGGATATTGCATCTATAAGTAGTTGGAATAAAAAATTTGTAGAAAATGAAATAGATGTACATAGCGTTAAGGAGCTTGTATTTACGCTAGAAGATTTATTTATTGAACTCACAAGGGGTGAGCAGCATGCGTGAATTTGCGAATCTAGTTTTAAATGAATCAGAAAAGATTTACCGCAAGAAACGTATTTTTGTTGTCATGCTTATTTTAGCAATCTTGATCCCGCTTTTTGTGTACGCGCAGTATCGTGAAATAGAAACGACACAAAAAAGACTCGGTACAACTGATTGGAAGGTTTCATTGCAACAGCAAATTGTTGATTCTCAGAACCGGTTGAACAATTCTAGGTTGCCAGAAGAATGGCGTGATTGGTTAAAGGTAAGAGTTGAGCAACAACAATATTATTTAGATCATGATATTAATCCGATGGCACCGGGTGCACCGACTTTTGTCAGAGCATTTATTGAACAAGGAATTACATTATTTATTCCGCTTCTCGTAATGATTGTCGCCATTGATATCGTTTCAGGAGAACGAAGTGATGGGACGATGAAGATGTTACTTACGCGGCCGATTCGGCGCTGGAAAATACTCCTTAGTAAATACGTGACGATGTTATTTTTCATTTCGCTCATACTGTTTCTTGTAGGTTTGTTTGCTTACATATTATCAGGGCTTGTATTTGGGTACTCGGGATGGAATTTACCTGTTTTAACAGGATTCGTCATTGATAAGGAAACGTTAAATACGAACTTTGTACATCTTATTCCGCAGTGGCAATACATCTTAATGGCGTATGGACTAGCCTGGTTTGTTGCTATCGTTGTCGGAACTATATCATTTATGGTCTCTATTTTAATTCGTAATACACCAGCTGGTATGGGCGTTATGCTAGCTGCATTAATTGCAGGCGGTATTTTAAGCTCGTTCGCAACATCTTGGGAAGGCGCCAAATATATTTTTAGTGTGAATTTATCATTAACGGATTATTTATCAGGAAAATTACCTGCATTACAAGGTTTATCGATGGGATTTTCTTTGATGAATTTAACTGTTTGGGCAGTTGTTTCTCTTGTTATTTCGTTCGTAGTATTTACAAGACAGGATATGGTGAATTAATTAGACAGGAAGTGACAGTATGGAAAATGTTTTAAAGAATGATTGGGAGCCACTATTGGCACCAGAATTCGAGAAAGAGTATTATCTTACTCTATCCAGTTTTTTGACAGAAGAATACAGCACGCATGTTGTTTATCCGAAGGTAGAAGATATTTTTAACGCTCTTCAGTATACAAGTTATGAAAATACAAAGGTTGTCATTTTAGGGCAAGATCCATATCATGGACCGAATCAAGCGCATGGTTTAAGCTTTTCTGTGCAACCTGGTGTTAAAACACCACCGTCATTGTTAAATATGTATAAAGAACTTCGAGATGAATATGGTTATGAAATCCCGAATAACGGTTATTTAGTAAAATGGGCGGAACAAGGAGTATTATTACTAAATACCGTATTAACAGTTCGTCAAGGCGAAGCAAATTCTCATAAGGGAAAAGGATGGGAGCACTTCACAGATCGTGTAATTGAACTGTTGAACGAACGTGAAAAGCCAGTTATTTTCATATTGTGGGGGCGCCATGCGCAGGCGAAGAAGAAATTAATTACGAATCCGAATCATCATATTATCGAATCTGTACATCCAAGCCCATTATCGGCAAGACGTGGTTTCTTTGGTAGTAAGCCATATTCTAAAATAAATACGATTTTAGCTAATATGGGCGAAAGAGAAATTGATTGGGAAATTCCAAATTTATAAATAGAAAAGGTAGTTAACAGTTGTTAACTACCTTTTTATTATCATTATTGCTCGTTCTTTAATTTTGCATCTAGTACAAAAGTACCAAATGGGATAACTGATGAAACGAATGCTCCAAGTGCCCATAAAATTGATTTACGGTGTACGATTGTTACTTGAATTACTGCAAAGATGAATAGAATAAACAGAACACCATGAGCCATGCCTGTAATTTTAACAGCTGTTGCAAATCCTGCGAAATATTTCAATGGCATTGCTACAAATAATAGTAATAGGAAAGAAATACCCTCAACTAGTCCAATTGCTCTTAATCGTCCGATTGGTGTAGATAACATAAAGTAGCCTCCTTTAACGTATGCTTGTATATAGTAAATTTGTATTCTTTTTCAAAATAAAATAGTCTATTTTGTTTCATTATATACAAAAAGAAAGTTTACACTACGAGAATAGTGCAAAGTTCAAAATATAGTCACAAAAGCATGAGAATTTAAATAAAAACCTATTTGAAGTATTTGACTTCAAATAGGTTTTGTGAATGAAAATATTAAACAAGTACATCCGTTTTTAAAACGAATTTCTCTACAACTTTTGCAACACCATCGTTCATATTTGTATTTGTTACGTAGTTCGCAATTTCTTTAATATCATCAGGTGCATTGCCCATTGCAACGCCAAGACCAGCAAATTCAATCATTGCTTGGTCGTTATAGCTATCGCCCATTGCGATAACTTCTTCACGCTTAATGCCAAGCTTTTGAATCAGTTTGTTTAAGCTCGTTCCTTTTGTAACACCGGCTTCAGTAAATTCTAAGAAGAATGGTTTCGAACGCATCACGCTTAATTGGCCTTCTAGTTGTTGTTGAAGTTTCTTTTCAACTTCAACAAGGCGTTCAGCTTCTTTATTCATTAATACTTTTACTACAGGCTCTTTAACTGCGGCTTTAAAGTCATCTACTACAACAATTGGCATACCAGTAATATCGCCCTCAATTTCAGTATAAGGATTATTTTCTTCCGTTACGATATCATCGCCCATATAAGTATGAATCCATACATCTTCAGTTTTACTAATTTCAAATAGGTTGTGAACGATTTCAGGAGATAGTGTACTACTAAAGATTTCTTCGTTTGTTTTACAGTTAATAATTTTTGCGCCATTAAAAGATAGAATGAAACTGCCGTATTCTTCTAAGCGAAGTTCTTTGGCTACATTGCGCATACCAAACGTTGGACGTCCAGAAGCAAGTACAACCTTTACCCCTTGCTCTTGTGCAGTCATTAACGCTTCTTTCGTACGAGGTGAAATAGTATGGTCATCACGTAATAAAGTATCATCTAAATCTAAAACAATCATTTTATAAGTCATATAGAAAATTCCTTTCTTTAATTGAAATCAAAATACATGTTCATGAAGATGTTGAGGAATAATAGTAAGACATCAAACCTCTTTGAAAAGAAGTAGATAAATTATTATGAGTTGTTGCTCATAATATTGGTTAATAATCATTGGGGAAGAATAAAACCCCAATGATTAAAGTTTGATTTTATCGTAACAACTCTAAAGGTAGAGTGCAATAATGGAAGTTTTCCAATTTACGATATTTGTTTTGCAGCGGAACGAGAAAATAGTATTTCTAGCAAGATTGCCATTACAGATCCAAGAACGAGACCATTACTTAAAAACGATGCTAGAAATGGTGGAAGTGTGGAATATGCTCCTGCTGGAACAAACATAACTCCGACTCCTGTAAAGATTGAAAGACCGGCTACTTTAAATAATCGTTCTTTATCCTGGACAGTTTCGTATTCTCGAAAGGCGAGACCAATCATGCTTGCGAATACAGGATAAATAGCGGCATAACCAACTGCAACAGGGATTGCTGCAAAGAATGAAGTAATCTTTGGAAATATACTAACGACAATAATAAAGCTTGACCCTAATATAAACGGGAGACGTTTATAAATATTAGTCGTTGCAATAAAACCTGCTGATCCAGAAATAGCGACAGGCCCAATAGCTGAAAATAGGCCGCCTAGCAATTGGTTGATTCCTGTTATAATGCCAGCTTGTTTAAAACGATCTGATGCAGCGTTTTCTTCATATTTAGAGACAACCTTTTGTACAACGCGAATACTTGCTAACATATTTGTTAGAAGTAAGAGTGTAACGAAAATGACCGTAATTACCATGTTCCATTCAACACGAGGCATTCCGAAAACAAATAAGGATGGAAAACGGATTATGTCTGTCACTGGTGTTATTGGATTAGATAATCCGAAACATGCGAATAATATCCAGCCGCATACGATACTGAAAAGAACGGAATATTGTCCAATAATAGGTAGCTTCATGATGAAAAAGGATAGTAAAATAACAATGAGTGAAAGAATAAATACGTTAGGTTGTACTTCTGTATGTTTTCCATCAAGGCCAAACATTCCCTTTAAGAAGGAGCCACTAAGCTGCGCGACAAGAAGAAATAAATACGTTCCAATGACTGTCGGTGTAAAATAGCGAACGAGTTTATCAATAAGTCCAAAAACGCTAAGAATAATACAAATAATACCGCTTAATAAGAAAGCATATTGAAGAACTTTAAGTGTCTCATTGCTTGATCCAAATAATACGACGCCTAAACTCGCATAAAGGGAGAAAATTCCCCACCAAAGGCCAGCAGGACCTTCTTGAATAGGAAGTTTATGCCCAAATATAGCTTGCAAGAGACCAGCAAAGCCTAGAACAAATAATGTTCTTTGTACGAATGCAATGGCTTCAGCGCCATCAAGACCATAACTAGTTGCGACACTAATTGGTACAATAAGGCTTCCAGCTAAAATAAATAGTGCCCATTGTAAGGCGGAAAGAAATGTCTTCATTATATCAACCTCTTTCATAGATTCCGTATCTAGTATATACGTATTTTATTTCCACTGGCAAAGATTGTAGATAGAGAAAAGAGTTGAAACACGGTATGAATGCACGTAAGCAATTATGGATAGCAGTTATATGTATGACTTTTGTGGTAATTCTAGGAACGATAGGATTTATGACGATTGAAGAGATTAGTTTGTTTCAAGCATTTTGGATGACAATGATTACTGTATTGACTGTTGGATACGGAGATGCTGTTCCTGTAACGCAAGCGGGGAAAGTATTTGCGCTTCTTATTATTCCTGTTGGCGTAGGTATTGTTACGTATGCAATTGGGGTAGTGGCAGCTATGATTATTGAAGGGAATTTATTTCATGCAGTACGGAGGAAGAAGATGGATAAACAAATAGCGCAGTTGAAAAATCATATTATAGTATGTGGTTGCGGTAGAGTGGGGCTTCAAGTTGTACATGAATTGCAAGAAAAGAATATTCCATTTGTCGTTGTTGATAAAGATGAAAGTATATTGGAGCAGGAAAAGCTTTTATTTGTACATGGAGATGCAACGGAAGATCAAGTATTACATAATGCCGGAATTTTAAAAGCAGCTGGTTTAGTTGCTATTGTTGCAAATGATGCCGAAAATGTATTTATTACATTAACAGCAAGAGGGTTAAACGATACGATTAAAATTGTGGCGAGATCTGAAAAGCCAGAAACTGAAGAGAAATTAAGGCGTGCCGGTGCAAATAAGGTTATTAATCCATCTAGTATGGCGGGTATTCATATCGCAAAAGGTATTGCAAATCCATTAACCGTTCATTATATTGATACAGTGTTGTATGGAATAGAACAGTCATTTGTCATTGAAGAAATTCTAGTTGGAAAAGATTCAATATTAGTTGGTAAATCATTACTAGAGAGTAATGTAAGGAATCAGTTTGATGTAACAATATTAGCGATTTCAAGAAATGGGGATATTATACATAATCCAGCAGGGCAGGAAAAATTGAAAGAACGTGATATGATAATAGTATTTGGTTCAGTAGAGAAATTGGGGCAATTCGAGAAAGAATTACAAAGTACGAGGTGAGAAGGAATGCAAATATCTAGCGACAAGATTTTAAATAAAATGGCGAATGAAATTGCGAAGGCAAAAAGTAGTGAAGGACAAAAGTCAAAAGAACATTTATTAGTTGTGCGTGCTTTATGTGACTTATTATTAGATGAACAAGTTGAAACATCTACATATAGAGAACCACAAATTCCATCGCAAGTAATTGGATCACAACCAGTAACAACTATGCAGCCAATTGCACCTGTTTCTGGGGAGCCAGTATATATAAAAGAAAGTGATGCAAACGGTAATTCTTTATTTGATTTTTAGAAGATAAATCGTTTGGCTTATATGCAAAAATTGCTTATGATAAAGGTAAAAAAGGGGAATTAAGATGAAAATTTTCTTTTTACTAGGTTGTATTGCAGCGGGGCTATCTGTTGCATTAGGGGCCTTTGGAGCACACGGTTTAGAAAATAAAATTTCTGCAAAAATGTTAGAAGTGTGGAAAACAGGCGTTACATATCAAATGTTTCATGCAGGTGGACTATTCGTAGTTGCTTTATTGATGGATAAGGTTCAATCATCACTTTTAACTACTGCTGGTTGGCTAATGGTAGCTGGAATTATTATGTTCTCAGGTAGTTTGTATGCATTAAGTACGACAGGTATTAAGTTCTTTGGTCCAATTACACCTCTTGGTGGTGTAGCGTTTATTGTGGCGTGGATCCTAGTAGGGACTGCAGTTGTAAAAGGATTATAAAAAAACAAAAGCTGGCATTTGCCAGCTTTTTTTATGGTCTTGGAGTATAAGTTGCTTGTTGACTAGGTAAATACGTAATTTCTTCTGGAAATTCTACGTAATCTAAGTAGATCATTAGTAGTAAATAGCGTTTTCCTGATTGCGGTTCACTAATAACGATATGGTCACGGCCAGCTGCTTCAATAATACCTGTATAAGATTGTGTGCCAAGGGAACTGCCACGTTCATAGGTCATTACAACCGTAGCTTGCTTACCTTTGTTTAAACGAAGGATATTTTCAATATAGGATTGCTCTAGAGGTAACATGCCTTGAGAAATTGCATATTGAGCTTGCGCAGCTTGAGCTGTTTGTTGTTGCATCGCTTGCTGCTGTTGTTGAGTCATTTGTTGCGGTTGTACATAAGTTCCAGATGGTTGATAAAAACCTGTTCCATAGTATGGATTTTGTTGCTGTGCCATTCAAAAATCCCTCCTCATTTTTATTCCTTAATATACGCTAGGGCAGTCTCCAGCAGATGGCTGGAAGAAGCAGTGCTTTTTAAAGCGACCAGAGTTTTGTTGGTTATACCAAGTTGGTGGACAAGGACCTTCAGGTCTAAAGAACCATAAGGCAAAGTTGGCAGGCCAAAAACGTTGCCCTTGAATGGTCCGTCTCGCTAGGGCAATATCTTGTTCGCGTGCCCGTTGATAAAAATATCCTTTTTGCGTTGCTTCAAAACCGCCGGGGTTTTGATAAACCATTTGACGTAAATTACGAATGCTTTTAAAGTCTAAACAATTTCCGCGGACACGATTTACCCCAACGTTTCCGACCATTAACATTCCTTGTTGTCCTTCTCCTTCGGCTTCAGCACGCATCAGTCTAGCCAACAACTTTACATCTTCTTCGTTATAAGCAATAACGCCCATTATGTGTCACCTCTCTTTTTGTAATACCTTTTGGAAAGAGGTTTATCCCGCATTAACGGGCAGTAAGACTCCTGCCCTAAAATTTGGTTGAAGTAAAGAAATTAGATGGGAGATCAAACTGCCCGTAAACGCCCGATTGGTTCAACTAATAATCAGCGGGGGATTCCCCCACTGATTAAAGTTTTACTTTATCTCTAGATGAAGTGTGTAACAATTACTAGTTCATACGTATGAGGAAAAGGACTCAGATATGACAACCAAACAAAGTTTTACATTGAGAGTGGAAAATAAAAAAAGCTAGCGTGAGCCAGCTTTTTTATTAAAAAACTTTAGACCATAAGTTTGAGAAGAAATCACCAATAGAGCGCATTGTTAACACAAACCAATTTGCTTTTTCAACTTCCTCTGTCGTTTTTGCAGTAACTTTCATACTTTTACTACCGTCTAAGAAACCATATTTATCAGTTGATTCTAAAGTAATTGAGCCTACTTTGGTATCTTTCTTAATAGGAGCAACTAAATGTCCATCTTCAGAAAGAGATTTATCTAATTCAGTTCCAATTTTATAAGGCTCTTTGCTACCTTTTTTCGCAATTACTGTTATTTCTTTTTCGGGTGCAACAGTTACTTGGTCTTCTTTCCCTTTTACTACAGAGATTGTATTGTTTTTATTAACTTTTAGTTTTTGTTTTTCAAAGTTATTAAATCCATATTCGATTAATTCACGAGATTCCGTGAAACGTTCATCCATTGATTTTGTTTTAATAATAACCGAGATAAGACGTACATCACCACGTTTAGCAGTAATGGTAAATCCGTATCCAGCTGTATCAGAACTTCCGGTTTTTAAACCATCAGTACCTTCATAAGCGAAAGCAGCTCCTGGTAACATCCAATTCCAGTTTTCCATACGAATTGGTTTTGGGTGATTGTCTGGGAAGTTTCTAAATCTTTGTTTTGTATCCTCTAGCATTTCTGGATACTTTGTAATCATTGCTTTTGAAAGCATACCCATATCACGAGCTGACATAGAGTTTTCTGCATTTGGATCAGTACCCTCAGGATGTTTTCCTTTTAAGTCAGCGTTATTTAAGCCAGTAGCGTTTACAAATTTATATTTCTTTAATCCTAGCTTTTTAGCATGTTCATTTGCAAGATTTAAGAAGTTTTTCTCACTTCCTGCAAGAAGTTCTGCTAAAGCAATACTAGATCCATTTGCAGAGAATATAACAATAGAATGATATAATTCTTTTACAGTATATTGACGTCCTTTTTCGAACGGTACATTAGAGAATTCATTATTACGAGAGACTTCATAAGCGTAATCAGAAATATTTACTTTCGTATCCCATGTGATTTTTCCTTCTTTAATTGCTTCTAAAACAGCGTAAACAACAATTAATTTTGACATACTAGCAATAGCTAGCAATTCATCTGGATTTTGCTCGTGAAGTATTTTTCCTGTATCTGCATCAAATAAAAGTGCAGCAGCCGCCTCAATATGTATTTTTTCTTCCGTATGGGATGTTGTTACTCCTAAGGAAGAAATTGACAATACAAGCAATAGTAAAATAGACAAGATTTTTTTCATATAGATTATCACCTTCGCATCGTTATTTAGCATATAGCTCGTATCATTTTAGCATATCTTTACATATAAAAAGGTTACAATTTTACAAGAAATTTGAAAAAATGTTGGTTTTTCTTCAAAAGTACAGAAAAAAGGAGATTTTTGAGGATAAATATAGAGAAGAATAAAAAAAGGAACGAATTTCGTTCCTTTTCACCATTTATATGTGTAAAAATTTCTCTACTTTTTCGTCTGGTAAAATGTTTCCAACGAAGAATGTTCCAAATTCACCATAACGAGCACTTACTTCATCGAAGCGCATTTCGTATATAAGTTTCTTAAATTGAAGAACATCGTCAGCGAATAATGTTACGCCCCATTCGAAATCGTCGAATCCAACAGATCCTGAAATCACTTGGCGTACTTTACCTGCGTATTGACGACCAATTTTACTATGGCTGTACATCATTTTTTTACGTTCTTCCATAGGAAGCATGTACCAGTTGTCATCACCTTGGCGACGCTTATCCATTGGATAGAAGCAAATATGATTTGCTTTCGGTAATTCAGGATATAAACGAGCTAAAATTTGCGGGTTTTGGTATGGATCCTCATCAGCTGGAAGGTAGTTGCTTAATTCAACAACAGATACGTAAGAATATGCAGGAACCATATATTCAGCTAAAGTTGTTTTATTCAATTCTGTCTCAATTTCATTTAACTCTTCCATTGTTGGACGTAAAATCATAAGCATAATATCAGCTTTTTGGCCAACAACTGTATACATTGCGTGACTACCTTTTTTCGCAGTAGCTACTTCGTTCCATTTTTCAACGACATTTAAAAATTCAGACACTGCTTGTCCGCGTTCGTCGCTAGATAATGTTTTCCATGCAGCCCAATCAATAGAACGTAAATCATGTAAACAATACCAGCCATCTAACGTTGTTGTTGCTTCACTCATTCTATTCACCTCAGTTAATGATAGTTTTACACGTTAACTATAGCATATATAGTTTTAAAATCATCTATATAAAACCTTGGCGCATAAAATTGTCACATTTAAGTGTTTAAGCAAGGTGAATTTAACGGCTGAATTTTATGAAAATATAATCATTTTTATTTTATCTATTTTTTGGGAGCTATAAGTTTAAAATATAGAAGAAAAGCAGTATTCTTAAAGATAGAGTTTTTTTAACATATGTAGGAGGGTTTATTCGTGAGCAACTTATTTACAACAGTAAAAGAAAAAGTTCAAGGAAAAGGCATTTCTATCGTACTTCCTGAAGGAACTGATGAAAGAATTTTAGGCGCTGCAGAGCGTTTAGCAAAAGAAGAGTTAGTAAAACCAATCTTAGTTGGTAATAAGGAAGAAATTAGCGCAAAAGCTGCTAGCATGAATTTAACATTAGCAGGCGTTGATATTTACGACCCAGCTACATACGAAGAAATGGATGCAATGGTAGCATCTTTCGTTGAACGCCGTAAAGGTAAAGCAACTGAAGAAGACGCTCGCAAAATCCTTAAAGACGAAAACTACTTCGGTACAATGCTTGTATACATGGGCAAAGCACACGGTTTAGTAAGTGGTGCAGCTCACTCTACAGCTGATACAGTTCGTCCAGCACTTCAAATTATTAAAACAAAACCAGGCGTTACAAAAACTTCTGGCGTATTCATCATGGTACGTGAAGAAGAGAAATATGTATTCGCTGATTGCGCAATTAACATTGCACCAAACAGCCAAGATTTAGCTGAAATCGGTATCGAAAGTGCGAAAACTGCTGAGTTATTCGGCATTGATCCACGCGTTGCTATGTTAAGCTTCTCTACAAAAGGTTCTGCGAAATCTTCAGAAACAGAAAAAGTTGTAGAAGCAACTCGCATTGCAAAAGAAATGGCTCCTGAGTTAACTTTAGATGGAGAATTCCAATTCGATGCTGCATTCGTACCATCTGTAGCTGAGAAAAAAGCTCCAGGTTCTACAATTAAAGGTGATGCTAACGTATTCGTATTCCCAAGCTTAGAAGCTGGTAATATTGGCTACAAAATCGCTCAACGTTTAGGTAACTTCGAAGCAGTAGGACCAATCTTACAAGGCTTAAACATGCCTGTAAATGATCTGTCTCGTGGATGTAACGAAGAAGAAGTGTACAAGTTAGCTTTAATTACAGCAGCTCAAGCACTTTAATTCTATAATGAATTGAAATAAAGACCGTCGCTATAATAGCGACGGTCTTTATTTTTCTAAGCCAAGTGCTTTATTATTACGATCAATAATACGTTGTAAATTCGTCTCATATAAAGGAATCTCATCTATTGTTAATTGAGATGGTGTTAACTTTGGAGCGAATTGCTGCAATGTTTTTAAAAGACGCATCATTAAATCTTGTACTGTAATGGTTTCGCCAAGTAATTCTGAGAGTGAGGCCATCGTACTTGGTACAATTTCAGGGTACGTAAAGCGTGTTTCTTCCCCTTGAATTGCTAGGTTGTAGAAATCACGAACGAGTGCGGCACGCTCAGAGCCACTTCCGGTAGCACAGAGATAAATTTGGACAGCGACACCGCCGCGAATACGACGTTGTGAAATACCAGCGAATTTTTGATCGCGAATACTTAAGTCATAACTACCAGGACAGTAAGAGCCAACAATTTCTTTTGCCTCGATAGTAACGTTGTAATCCTTTAACATCTCCTTAATTAAATGCCACATCGTATCGTATCCAAGATCAATATCGATACCTTTTTCTGTTTCTTGGAATAAAAGTGATACGTTTAAAACACCTTCATCAAGCACGACTGCAAGCCCGCCAGAATTACGAACAATAACATTGAAGTTGTGCTGTTTTAAAAAAGAAATACCTTCTTCTAAATGCGGAAGGCGTGAATCTTGAATGCCAAGGACAATTGTATTGTGATGAACCCAAGAACGCATTGTTGCGGCTGACTTGCCATTTCCAATGCTTGTGCATAATGTGTCATCCATTGCGAATGACTGAAGTGCATGGAATGTTGGTCCCAAACTAGACTGATCTACAATGCGCCACTCTGGCTGAGATAAAATGGAACGGGAATTGCTCATATAACTAACCCCTTATCTTTAAAATGACAATCTCTATTATAGCAAAAAATGAAGAATGGAGTTTTCTCACATATAAAGGGGGAGCTTAAAGGTGAAATAATAAAAAGGATGCATTGCATGCATCCTTCTTATTCTGCAATTTTTTCTAAATTACCGTTTCGGTCCATTCGGAAAGATGTTTGAGAACGTTCTTCGTCATCCATGACTGCCAATTTACGAGCACGGTTCATAATGTTCATAAGTGTTTCGTAATCTTCTTGTACAGTATGAGATTGCTTTTCTAATTTTTCTAGTTTCTTTTCTAGTTCCTCATTCCGAAGGATTTGTGCTTTAATTTCTTGTTTCAATCTCGTATTCTCGTTTTCAAGAGCTGTCACTTTTATATTTGAAGTTCCGACTGTTTGTAAAAAATAAATAACATCTTGCATTGTCATAGAGCTTCTTGCAGCAGGAGCAGTAGATTCTTGATATGGAATAGCTTCTTTATATTGTACGATTGATTCTTCTTGTACTAATTCTTCATAATCAGTTATCGAATCTGAAGCTGGTGGTGTATAAAGTAAACGTTTTTTCGCTTGTTCACCGCTTGCAGCACGCATTTTATCTTTACGATGTTTTTTTGCTAGTTGAAGAGCTTGTTCATAGCTATAGCGAACAACAGCATTCCAGCGGAAACCACAAGCAGCAGATGTACGATTTAACTGATCCCCTACTTCCTCAAATGCATTTAATTGCGTACTTCCTTCTCTAACATGACGAAGTACCGTTTCAGCAAGTAATAAATCATCCTCATCTGTCCAAGCATCTTGTCTTACTTTCATAGATTCAACTCCCTTTCTTTTTATGAACTTCCTATTTTTATAATGGGCAAAAAAATAAACTTTTATACAAAGCTTTTAAAAATATGGTAGATTTCGATGAAAGGTAAAAATTTTCCCATGAATGGTGAGCGCTTCTGTAGGAGAGCATATAAATATGTATCATTATGTAGAGAATAGGCTTTGTAGGGAAACTTGCAACGAGCTTCAAAGAGCGGTAAAATACCATTTAGTGTTTATTTTTAAATGTACTTGAGAAAAGTTTAAAATAGAGGAAGTGTTATGTAATGGGAAACGAGTTTCGCGTGTGCGATGACTGTCAGGCAACGAACATTAAAACGTTAGTTCCGAAGTTAAAAAAAGTAGATTCATGTGCAACGATTGAAGTTGGATGTCAGTCTTACTGTGGTCCTGGTCGTAAAAAATCATTCGCATTTGTAAATAACCGTCCAGTTGCGGCTCCAACAGAAGATGAGTTAATCGTGAAAATTGAAGCAAAGTTAAATAAGTAAGAAAAAGAAGAGTGAAAAGATTCCTCTTCTTTTTTTATGCCCATAAGAGGAATGGTTTATTCTGCGAAAATAATCTTGTGTGGATGAACGTTTTCTAAAGGATGGACATAACTTTTGTATTAAAATTCCAATTTATATAAATTTATATTTCAAAATAATGGTTGACAGTCTTTTAAAGCGATAGGTAGAATAGAAGTGTCTGATTCTGAGAATCATTATCAGGGAAATAACAATTCACCTAATTTTTTTATTACTATTTGAGAATAAATTTCATTTCAATAAATATATGTTGTTGGTTAGGATGGTTGAGGGATGGAAGCGAGCGCAAGCAGTATAGAACAGCAAGAAGAGAATGTTAAAGAGATTAAGAGCAGACCGCTCATCGCTTCTATTATTTTAGTAGCGGGTACAATTTTGTTAGCTTTAAGCATGGCAGTTTCTATTTCTTTTGGGGCTGCAGATATTAGTTTAAAGACTGTATGGCAAGCTGTATTTCAGTTTGATGGATCTATTACACATCATAACGTAATTCAAGAGCTTCGCATGCCTAGAGCAATAGGGGGCGTAGTTGCAGGTGCCTTTTTAGCGGTATCAGGAGCAATTATGCAAGGTATGACGCGAAATCCACTTGCTTCACCATCGTTAATGGGGATTACAGATGGAGCTGTATTTGGAATTGCAATTATGTATGCATTTTTCCCTAATTCACCTTATTTAATGTTTGTTATCGCATCTTTTATTGGAGCTGCGTTTGGTGCAAGCATTGTATATGGAATTGGATCTTCTTCACCAGGTGGATTAACACCTGTGAAATTAGCTTTAGCAGGTGCAGCTATTAGTGCTTTATTAGGGGCAATTTCATCTGGAATCGCATTGTATTTCAATCTTGCCCAAGAGGTGAGTATGTGGAATGCAGGCGGAGTCGCTGGAGTGAAATGGCAAAGTATTAATATGTTAGTGCCAATTGGCCTTATTTGTCTTTTTATCGCAATTATGATGTCGAGATATATTACAATTTTGAGCTTCGGTGAAGAAATTGCGATTGGACTTGGTCAAAATACGACATTGATTAAATTTATCGGAACAGTACTTGTTCTTGTTTTAACGGGTTCCGCAGTTTCCATGGCAGGATCAGTTGGATTTGTTGGTCTTGTAATTCCGCATATGACTCGTTTCCTCGTAGGCTCGGACTATAGATGGGTTATTCCATGTTCTGCGGTCTTAGGTGGGCTGTTAATTGAATGTGCAGATATGTTATCTCGCGTTATTAACCCGCCATTTGAAACGCCAATTGGAGCAATTACAGCGCTAATTGGGGTTCCATTCTTCCTCTACTTAGCACGTAATGAAGGGAGAGGAAAGATGTGAGGACGAGTGTCTTAACAAAAAAGAACATTTCTATATTAACGATTTTAGTAGGACTAATCGTTTCTATATTTCTTATTAGTTTAAATACAGGAACTTTTAAAATCCCGCCAATGGACGTATTAAAGTCATTGGTTGGACTAGGGGCTGAAGATCAGTCTGTTATTTTATTTGAATTCCGTATGCCGCGTATGGTAATTGCTATACTAGTCGGATCTGCTTTAGCTATGTCAGGCGCAATTTTGCAAGGTTTATCACGAAATCCTCTTGCTGATCCAGGTATTATAGGTATTAATGCTGGAGCGGGATTAACAGTTGTTATATTCGTCTACTTCTTCTTCGGGAAAGTAGGGACTGGTACATTTTTATCTGTATTCATTCTCCCATTCTTCGCACTAGTTGGAGCGATATTAGCAGCGGTAATTATTTATTTACTAGCATGGAAAGACGGCGTTTCATCGACTCGATTAATACTAGTCGGTATTGCCGTTGCAGCTGGATTTGGAGCTGTTAGTTTAATTTTCTCTATGAAGATGACATCTAACGATTTTCGTTTTGCTACGATTTGGCTGGCGGGAAGTCTATGGGGTACAGATTGGAAATTCGTATTAAGTGTACTTCCATGGATGGTTATTTTCTTACCGCTTGCTATAAGTAAAGCACACATATTAAATGTAATGAACCTAGGCGATTCTACAGCAGTTGGCCTTGGTGTAAACGTAGAAAAAGAAAGACGTAAATTATTATTTATTGCAGTTTGTTTAGCAGGGGCATCTGTTGCTGTTGCCGGCGGAATTGGCTTTATCGGTTTAATGGCCCCGCATTTAGCAAGGCGCCTTGTTGGTGGTAAACATCAAATTATGTTGCCCACAGCTGCGCTAATAGGAACGTTTTTACTTTTATTCGCAGACGTAATTTCAAGAAGTGTACTAACAACTTCAGAAATACCAGTCGGTCTTGTTATTTCTGTAATTGGTGCACCGTATTTTATTTATTTACTTATGAGGACAAAATAAAGGGAGGCTTTTCGTATGGCAACTTTAGCGGTGGATGCGGTATCGGTTGGCTATAATGAAGGTTTAATTATTGATGGATTAACAGTTGAAATTCCGGAAGGGAAAATTACAACAATTATTGGACCAAATGGTTGTGGGAAGTCCACATTATTAAAAACGGCGTCTCGTATTTTGAAGGCAAAGCAAGGTACTGTTTATCTTGACGGAAAAGCAATTGAGAAACAGCCAACGAAAGAAATTGCAAAGAAAATGGCGATTTTACCACAAACTGCAGAAGTGCCAACGGGTCTTACTGTATTTGAGCTTGTGTCATATGGAAGATTCCCTCATCAAAAAGGGTTTGGCACGTTGAAAGAAGAGGATTATCGCTATATTAACTGGGCACTTGAAGTGACAGGAATGAAAGAATTTGCGAATCGTCCAGCAGAAGCGCTATCAGGCGGTCAACGTCAACGTGTTTGGATTGCAATGGCTCTTGCACAAGGAACAGAATTACTTGTATTGGATGAACCAACGACGTACTTAGATATGGCTCATCAATTAGAAGTATTAAACTTATTGAAAAAGTTAAATGAAGAAGAAGGTAGAACGATTGTTATGGTTATCCATGACTTAAATCACGCTTCCCGTTTCTCAGATCATATGATTGCATTAAAAGCAGGTAAGTTAATGAAACAAGGAACGCCAGATGAAGTTATGACAAGTGAAACACTTCGTAACGTATTTGAGATTGAAGCTCAAATCGTTCCATGTCCAGTAAACTGTAAGCCAATTTGTTTAACATATGATTTAGCGATGATTAGTAATCAATTGCGTAAAAAAGCATAAGTAGAACCCCCTCGTGAAGAGGGGGACTTCTAATGGACGTTGAGCTTCTTATATAAGAATGGGAAGTTGAACGCCCGTTAGAATGGGTTATTAACAACAATTAATAAATATATATTAATTAATTGTTATCTTTGTTTCTTATAGTTCGTTGTAACTTATAAGATAAATACAGCTAGAAGGAGTGGGAACATGAAGAATTTTAAAATGGCACTATTAGCAATGGTACTAGTTGTGACTTCTGTACTATTTGCAGCTTGTTCTAACAAAGAAGAAGAAAAGAAAGCAGATGCAAAGACTGAAGAGCGCACTGTAAAACATGCAAAAGGGGAAATTAAAATTCCTGCAAACCCAAAGAAAATTGCTGACCTTAGTGGTTCAACAGAAGAATTATTAATTTTCGGTATGAAACCGGTTATTACTGCTAATACATCTCAAGAAAAAATTGATGCACATATTGAAAAGAAACTAAAAGACGTTAAACCAGTTGGTTCTGCTTGGGGCGATAAAATTAACATCGAAGCAGTAGCTGCTGCAAAACCAGATTTAATTCTTGTAAATAATCGTCAAGAAAAGATTTATGATCAATTATCTAAAATTGCACCAACAGTTATGTTAAACACTCCATTAGATCAATGGCGTCCAAAATTTGAAGAAGTAGGTCAAATCTTTGGTAAAGAAAAAGAAACAAAAGAATGGTTCAAAAAGTATGATGAAAAAGCAAGCAAATTACATGACAAAATCGTCGCTAAAACTGGTGAAGCAACATTTATGAAAATGGCTGCATATCCAAATGCTTTCCGTGTATACGGTGACTACGGTTACGGTAGCGTAATCTTTAATGATTTAAAACTACCAGCAGTTAAAGGTACACCAACTGATAAACCGTTAGTACAAGTACAAAAAGAAGCTTTAATTGATTACAACCCAGATTACTTATTCGTGTTTACAACTGGTGACGGTTCTCAGCGCTTGAAAGAATTCCAAGAAGAATCAATTTGGAAAAACATGAACGCTGTTAAAAACAACCACGTATTTACAATTAAAAATGAAGACTTAAACAAAGGTTACTTCCCACTTGGGAAAGATATGATCTTAGACGAAGTTGCTGAATTCGTTTTAGGTAAATAATGTATAAAGGAAATCACTTTTACTTCGGTAAAGGTGATTTTTTCTTTTTATAAAGGGAATTAATACAGTCTTTCATTTCTTTCTGTTTCTCATTTCGTTTATAATATAAAGTAAGAATGTAGTAAAGAAAGGGGGATGTCGGAAAGTGGTATATTTAAACGACAAACTCAGCGAAACAAAAGTGTTTAAAGACCCAGTACATAAATATGTGCACGTGCGTGATCGTGTTATTTGGGATTTAATCGGAACGAAAGAATTTCAACGCTTGCGCCGTATTAAGCAGCTTGGAACGACATTTTTTACATTTCACGGTGCAGAGCATAGTCGCTTTACTCATTCGTTAGGTGTATACGAAATTATTCGTCGTATGATTGATGATGTGTTTGATGGCAGACCAAATTGGAATGCTGAAGATAGATTGTTATGTTTATGTGCGGCATTACTTCATGATGTCGGCCACGGCCCATTTTCTCACTCGTTTGAAAAAGTATTTTCATTAGATCATGAGAAATTTACGCAAAAGATTATCGTTGGCGATACGGAGATTAATGATGTATTAAGTCGTGTTGATAAGGAGTTTCCACAAAAGGTAGCAGATGTAATTGCAAAAACGTCTACTAATAAATTAGCGATTAGTATGATTTCGAGTCAAATTGATGCGGATCGTATGGATTATTTATTAAGAGATGCTTATTTTACAGGCGTAAAGTACGGAAACTTCGATATGGAACGTATACTGCGTGTAATGCGTCCGTATGGGAATCAAGTAGTCATTAAAAATAGTGGTATGCATGCTGTTGAGCATTACATTATGAGTCGTTATCAAATGTATTGGCAAGTATATTTCCACCCGGTAACGCGAAGTGCAGAAGTTATTTTAACGAAGATTTTACACCGTGCGAAATCACTGCACGAGAAGTATTATACATTTAAAAATCATCCTGTTCATTTCTATTCTTTATTTGAAGAAGAAGTAACAGTAGAGGATTATTTAAAGTTAGACGAGAACGTTATGTATTACTACTTCCAAGTATGGCAGGAAGAAGAAGATCCAATTTTAAGCGATTTATGCCGCCGTTTTATGAATCGAAATCTATTTAAATATGTAGAGTTTACAGATAAACACGGTTTAGATAATTGGATGGAATTAAGTAGTTTATTTAAAAAGATTGGACTTGATCCGGAGTATTATTTAGTAGTTGATTCAACATCAGACTTACCGTATGACTTTTATCGTGCAGGAGAAGAAGAAGAGCGTCTACCAATCCTACTTCTTATGCCAAACGGAGAGCTTAGAGAGCTTTCACGTGAGTCGGATATTGTTGAGGCGATTACAGGTAAGAAAAGAACGGATCAAAAGCTATTCTATCCACATGATTTAATCTATGAAGATGGAAGAAAAGGAAAATATAAAGAGAGAATTATTGAGTTGTTAGAAGGAAAGAAATAAGAAGCAGCTAATGGCTGCTTCTTATGAAAAAACTTGAAATTATTTGTCGCTTAAGCGTTTTCCGCCAACTGCATAATGGTTTTTAGACATTTCTTCGATGAAAACAACGATGTTTTCTTCAGGAGCACCAGTTGTTTCGCTTACTGCTGCTGTTACTTTCTCAGCAAGAGCTTTCTTTTGTTCTTCTGTGCGTCCTTCTAGCATTTTCACTGTTACGTATGGCATGTACAATCGCTCCTTTTATGTAAGTTACACTCTTATTATAGCGGATTATGGGGAAGAACAATCGAAAAAACAAATAATTTCTTTTTTTGACATATGGAAGAGGAGATGAAGTATGGATCAGTTATTTAGATATCCATTGCACGAAATTCCGTTAGTAGCAATGGCAATTATTATTGCACTATCCGTTCATGAATTTGCACATGCATATGTTGCATATAAATTTGGGGACGATACAGCAAAGAGACAAGGGCGTTTAACGTTATCACCGATGGCCCATTTAGACCCTATCGGTTTGATTGCAGTATTAATTCTTGGATTCGGTTGGGCAAGACCAGTTCCTGTTAATCCATATAACTTTAAAAGACCGCGTCTGGCAGGTATATTAGTGTCAATTGCAGGGCCGATTAGTAACTTAATTTTAAGTGCAATTGGTTTAATTATTTGGTATAGCTTATTAAAATTTGGTGTATTATACTCAATTCCATCTGCAGTGGCAGATACGTTAGCTCAATTTTTCCAGATTTTTATTATGCTGAATATCGTTTTACTTGTATTTAACTTATTACCAATCCCGCCACTTGATGGATATCGAGTTGTGGAAGATTTAGCGCCAGCAAATATTCGCGCGAAAATGACACAGTATGAAAAATACGGGGCAATTGCGTTATTAATTCTCGTTATTACACCGCTTAGTAATTACACAATTCAACCTATTTTCCAGGTAGTTATTCCGCATGTATTTGTATTTTTAGACAGCATCATTGCGCCTATTTTTGGCCTTTTATAATTTTTAAGTGAGGAGGATTTTACATATGACAGAGAAAAAGAAAAAAATCGGTTTTAATATCGTGAAAAATGATTCAACAGATGGACATGGTGGATTTGGTGTTGGAGCATTAAGCTTAGAAAACATTTCACCCGTATTTGTTGATGTACTAGAGAAGACTGCATTCGTTGATATCGGTGCGATGCATGCGCGTAGTACAGTAGAAAAAGGTATTAAGTTTTTAACAAATAAAGATGAAGTTCCAAATGGAAAACCATTTTGGCTTGTTTGGGTAACAATTGAAAGAACTGCGACAGGTGCGTATTACGCAGGTGTAACAGCTTGTGAAATGACAGTTGACCGTGAGATTCGCCGCGGATATAAATCACTTCCAGAACACGTAAATAAAATGGATAAATCATTGAAGCGTCACATTATGGTTGACCATATGGATGAATCATCTAAAAAGGTACTTGGTACGTTCTTGAAAGAACATAATGAAGCGATTTGGAACGAATCTAGTGAAGAATTGCGCCGTGCATTATTAAGTGAATAAAAAATAGCTGACGGATGCCCGTCAGCTATTTTTTTTACCAAGGAAGATATTTTTTCCACCAACTTGTTTTTTTCTTTTCTTCAGTCGTTTTTTCAAATTCTTCTTTATCATCGACGTGATCCATACAATATTCAGTCGGTTCGGTACCTTTAGCGAAATACATTTTCACAGAAATAGGACAATTTTTTGTAGCAATTTTACCGTTCTCTGGATTGATATTAACCGCTACGACGTCACTTGGTTGTTTAAATTCTTTTTTAGGCTGTCCATCTAAGCCTTTCTCCATCGTATCAGTCCATATTTTCTTCGCATACCCCTGTTCTGCTACGTTTGAAATAGATTTAGGTTGATCATATCCGACCCATACACCTGTTACGATTTGCGGAGTAAATCCGATCATCCAACTATCCGTTTCAGTAGAACCAGATTTGCCGGCATATGTTCTTGATAATTTTGATAACATCGATTGGCCAGTTACAGCAGCATAACTGCTTAGTTTCTTATTAAACATACCAGTCATCATTTCTTCCATTACAAACGCTTTGCTCTTGTCGAGAACTTGTTTACTCTCTAAATGAGCATCGTATAATATATTTCCTTCATGATCCATAATGCGGCGAATGAAAGTAGGTTTTACTTCTTTTCCACCGTTTGCGAACATGCTATAAGCGTTAACCATTTCAATTGGTTTTACTGGTGATGTACCGAGAGCTAGAGAAGGCACATCTTTTAATGCACTTTTAATTCCAAATTGTTTCGCTGTTTTTGCTAGCGTGTCATCTCCTAAAAACAAATTCGTTTTCACAGCATAAATGTTATCAGAGACTGCGAGAGCTTGTGCCATCGTTACGAAATCATCTGCATAATAATCTTTATAGTTCTTCGGTTTATACTTTGAAACGCCGTCACCTAGGGTGAATACAGTATATTCGCTTTTTAAGCGCGTAGCAGGCGTGAATCCTCGTTCTAATGCCGCATAATATAGAAATGGCTTAAATGTAGAACCAGGCTGACGAACGGCTTGTGTAGCCCTGTTAAATTGACTCATATTATAATCAGTTCCACCAACAAGAGCAGCCACTTCACCTGTCGTTGGATTCATAGAGACGAGAGCAGTTTGTATGTTTGTTGTGTCAGGTATATGATCTTTTACAGCTTGTTCTGCTACAGCTTGTAGTTTAGGGTCTAGCGTTGTATAAATTCGTAAGCCACCTCGTTGTAAAGCTTGTTCGTCTAATCCAACATCACGAAGAAGCGAAGCTTGCACAGCATCTTGGAAATATGGTGCGACCTCTGCTACTTTTTTTGTATCTAATGAGGCAAAAGTTAGTGTCTCTTTCTTCGCTAAGGTTGCTTGTTGCTTCGTAATATATCCTTGCTTCACCATTTCATCTAATATGAGAGCTTGTCGTCCTTTAGCGCGATCCTCTTTCAAAAAGGGAGAATAGACACTTGGCCCTTTCGGGATACCTGCCAGCATACTAGCTTCTGCTAATGTTAACTCTTTTGCCGTTTTATCGAAATATAGACGGGACGCAGCTTCGATGCCATAAGCGCCATGTCCGTAATAAATTGTATTTAAATATCCTTCTAAAATATGATTTTTATTATAGTTTACTTCAAGGCGGATAGTGTACATTGCCTCTAATAATTTTCGTTTCCACGTTTTATCATGATCTAAATACAGATTACGCGCGTATTGTTGTGTAATTGTACTAGCTCCTTGTACCTTTGCCATCGCTTTTAAATCAGCAACAATTGCACCTGCAATCCGTTTCACATCGAAGCCGTGATGTTTATAAAATCTTTGATCTTCAATAGAAAGGGTCGCTTCTTTTACATAAGGTGAAATTTCATTAAGAGAGACATTGTAACGTTTTTGAATTTCGTTACTTTGTCCAATAACAGTATCATCGTTTGCGTAAAAGACGCTTGTTTGCGGGACCGCAACAGGAGGAGGTCCCATAATTTTTGCAACTATAATAATAACAAAAAAAGAAAAAACGAAGAAAAGGACGCACGAAAACATTGCGGTGAAGAAAAGACGTTTATATTTTTTAAGTTTTGGATTCATAGTCTGATCCATCTTTTTTCAGCCCCTCATTAATACAAGCGTTATTGTATTAGTATTGAGGGTTTTCGTTTATTTTAAACAATGAAATTTCGAAAATAAAAAGCTCCTTCCATTAAGAAAGGAGCTCAAAGGCACGTGCTGGCCAATCGGTAATGATGACATCTACACCATAATCAATCATAGTTTGTAAATCTTTGTATTCGTTAATTGTATATGGACGGAAAACATATCCTTGCTCTTGTGCTAACTGCACAAATTCTTTCGTTAATAACTGGAAGGTTGGATGTAATCCACTTGCTTCTCTATGTTTTGCTTCGGAAATTGGATCAGTAAGTGGTGTATCATATAAAATTGCTCTTGGGATTTCAGGAGCAATTTCTGCTAATAATGAAACAGAGTCATGGTTAAATGATGAAAATACAATTTGATTAGAAAGATGATATTCACGCACAAGTGCAACAGCTTTTTCCTCAATATTTGGGTAATGAATAACATCTGTCTTTAATTCAATATTTAGTTGTAAGTTCGTTGTGGAAAGCCAAATGAAAACCTCACGCAACGTTGGGATTTTTGCTTCATGGAAAGAAGGGTCTTTATAGCTACCAGCGTCCAATAATTGTAGTTCCTCTACCGTTTTTTCAGAAACAAGTCCAACGCCATTTGTTGTACGATCGACGGTTTCATCGTGAATTACGACAAGTTCACCATCTTTTGATAAGTGGACATCGAGTTCAATTCCGTGAGCACCAATGCGTTCTGCTTCTTGGAAGGCAATCATCGTATTTTCGGGATGTGTTCCTTTTACTCCGCGGTGAGCGAAAATAAGTGGTTTACTCATGTGAAATTCTCCTTATTATCTCTTTTCTTTTATTATGAAACTGCTTTAGGGAAAATACAATTGAATATGACAAACATTTACAAAAGTCTAACAGTTGCAGAAAAGTTAACGTTAACGTAAAATGTAATAATCAAGTGAAGGGAGGAATAAACATGTATAAAATTGATGAAGTAACAAAGCAAGTCGGTTTAACAAAACGTACACTTCGTTATTATGAGGAAATTGGTTTAATTCATCCCCCAGAACGTAGTGAGGGAAATATCCGTCTGTATACGGATGAGGATATTGCCAGAATTAAAAGAATTGTAGAAGCGAAAGAAGTGCTAGGAATCACACTTCAAGAAATGCAGCATTTCTTATCACTAAAAGAAAGAATGGAGCAAAGAAGAAATAGCGAAAATCCTCGTGATCGTGAAGTGATTCAAGAAATTAAAGATATGCTTGAAAAACAAGTGCAAACGTTAGACGAAAAAATGGAGCAAATGCAACGTGTAAAGGCAGAACTAGAAGATAGTTTACATCGTGCAGTAACATTTTTAGAGAGCACAAAAGGAGAGTAATCAAAATGGAGAGCAAACAAAAACTAGGGAGATTGATTACAGTGGTGGCTACCTTCCTTGCCTTTTCGGGTATAGGAGTAGTCGACCCAATTTTGCCGATTATTGCAGAGAAAATTGGTGCATCGCATTGGCAAGTTGAAATGTTATTTACCGCTTATATTTTAACGATGGCAATTATGATGTTACCAGCTGGTATATTTGCATCGAGATTTGGTGATAAACGGATGATGACAATCGGTCTTGCGATTGTGACTGTATTTGCGTTTATATGTGGTATGTCACAAACGATTGCTCAATTATCTCTTTTCCGCGCTGGATGGGGATTAGGGAATGCGATGTTCTTCGCGACGGCGATGACTTTATTGATTGCATTAAGTAAAGAAGTTCATGAAGCAGTAGGATTATACGAAGCAGCTATCGGCTTAGGTATGGCTGGCGGACCGTTATTAGGCGGGATATTAGGTGGTCATTCTTGGCGTTATCCGTTTTTCGCGACGAGTATTTTAATTTTCTTAGCATTTATTTTAGTATTCTTTTTTGTAAAAGAACCAGAACGAAAAGTGAAGCGTAAGGCTGCTGGCGTAGGGGAATTACTTAACCTGGTGAAGTATAAACCATTTATGCAAGGTGCCATTTCAGGGATGCTATACTACTACGGATTTTTTGTCGTGTTAGCATATTCACCACTTATTATCCATTTATCAGCTATTCAATTAGGCTTTGTATTTTGCGGATGGGGACTCGCGTTAGCTTACGGTTCTGCAATTTTAGCACATAAGCTAGAAGGGAAATATGAACCAAAAACATTATTGAAGGGTAGTTTACTCGTATTTGCGATTTTCTTAATTGCATTATTCTTTGTGAAAATTATGTGGTTACAAATTACTCTTATCGTTTTATCAGGATTGGCGTCTGGCTTAAACAATGCATTATACACAAGTTATGTAATGGATATTTCACCTTATGAAAGATCTGTTACGTCAGGTGTTTATAACTTTGTTCGTTGGTTAGGTGGTGCGATTGCTCCGATTTTATCAGGAATTATCGGTCATACTGTTTCACCACAAAGTCCGTTTTTAGTAGGTGGAATTGTGGTGTTAGTTGGTTGTATTATGATCCTAATTCCAATTCGTAAACCAGTAGAAATAGAGACAAAAGCCCTTTCTTAAGAAAGGGTTTTCTTTCCTTTTACGGTGCAAACCCTTTCCGCACATATGTTAGAACCCTCTGACTAAAATATATTTTCGGTATTTTTGTACTTTTAACTATACATTTTGGATGTTTTGTTTTATTTTTGTTAGGGGACATTAATGATGTCCCTATTATAAATTTGCATTGAAAGGCGTGATTGTACGATGGAACTATGGTTCACTGAAAAACAAACAAAACATTTTGGGATTACGGCGCGTATTAACCGCACATTACATACGGAGCAAACAGAATTCCAAAAACTTGATATGGTTGAAACGGAAGAGTTCGGAAACATGCTTATTTTAGATGGCATGGTTATGACAACAGAAAAGGACGAGTTCGTTTATCACGAAATGGTAGCGCACGTACCTTTATTTACACATCCAAACCCTGAAAACGTATTAGTTGTTGGTGGCGGTGATGGTGGTGTTATTCGTGAAGTGTTAAAACACCCAAGTGTAAAGAAAGCAACTCTTGTTGAAATCGATGGAAAAGTAATTGAGTACTCTAAACAATACTTACCATCAATTGCAGGCGCATTAGATAATGAGCGTGTAGAAGTAAAAGTAGGAGACGGTTTCCTACATATCGCAGAAAGCGAAAATGAATACGATGTAATTATGGTAGATTCTACTGAGCCAGTAGGACCAGCAGTAAACCTATTTACAAAAGGCTTCTACGCTGGAATTTCAAAAGCGTTAAAAGAAGATGGTATTTTCGTTGCACAAACGGACAACCCTTGGTTCACACCAGAGTTAATTACAACTGTGTTTAAAGACGTAAAAGAGATCTTCCCAATCACTCGTTTATACACAGCAAACATTCCAACTTACCCAAGTGGTCTTTGGACGTTCACAATTGGATCTAAAAAACATGATCCATTAGAAGTAAGTGAAGAGCGTTTCCACGAAATCGAAACGAAATACTACACAAAAGAATTACACAATGCAGCATTCGCATTACCGAAATTTGTTGGCGATTTAATTAAGTAAGAGAATTGTATCAAACAAATAAAGTGTAAGTAGCTCATTTAAGGTGTTTGTCCAGAAGACTTGAACATGCTAGCTACTTACACTTCTGTAGAGAAAATCGTCTTCTTGTTGTTAAAAAGAAGACCCGGTAAATCGAGAAAGAGGAGCAATTCGCTCCAAATTTGAGAAATAGTGAAAGGTTGGGATACCTTAAGTTCCACATAAGGAGGAAAAGAATATGCGTTTTGATGAAGCTTATTCAGGTAAAGTATTTATTAAAAGTCATCCAAGTTTTGAAGAGTCAAAGGTAGTTATTTATGGGATGCCTATGGATTGGACAGTAAGTTACCGTCCGGGATCTCGTTTTGGCCCTGCACGTATTCGTGAAGTATCAATCGGTCTTGAAGAATATAGCCCGTATTTAGATCGTGAACTAGAAGAGGTAAAATATTTTGATGCGGGTGATATCCCATTACCATTCGGAAACGCACAACGCAGCTTAGACATGATTGAAGAGTATGTATCAAAACTTTTAGATGCCGATAAGTTTCCACTAGGTCTCGGCGGTGAGCACCTAGTGTCTTGGCCAATTTTTAAGGCAATGGCAAAAAAATATCCGGATTTAGCAATCATCCACATGGATGCTCATACTGATTTACGTGAATCGTATGAAGGGGAGCCTTTATCCCACTCTACACCAATTCGTAAAGTGTGTGATTTAATTGGTCCGGAAAACGTATATTCTTTCGGAATTCGTTCTGGAATGAAGGAAGAATTTGAATGGGCGAAAGAAGTAGGTATGAACTTATACAAATTTGACGTATTAGAACCGTTAAAAGAAGTATTACCGAAACTTGCTGGCCGCCCAGTCTATGTCACAATCGACATTGATGTATTAGACCCAGCTCACGCTCCAGGAACAGGAACGTTAGAAGCTGGCGGTATCACATCTAAAGAATTATTAGATTCCATCGTAGCAATTGCAAATTCAAATATAAATGTAGTTGGAGCAGACTTGGTAGAAGTAGCTCCAGTCTACGACCATAGTGATCAAACACCAGTCGCAGCAAGCAAATTCGTGCGGGAAATGCTGCTCGGTTGGGTGAAATAAAAGTGAAGCCGACTGTTTAGGCCCGGTGGCTAAGGTTCTTTCCTGCAAAAGGCGCTTTTTGCCTCCAAGGAAGAAGCGAAGCCACCGATCATTCTAGCCGCTGTAGCTAGATAAAATAAGAGCCCTCTATATGATTAGAGGGCTCTTATTTTTTCGTTATGTGTCGGTAAGTCGATATATTAAAAAAATCGCTGATATAATTCGAGTTGCGCCGATATATTAAAAAAATCGCCGATATAATTCGAGTTGCGCTGATATATTAAAAAACCGCCGATATAATTTCATTTACTGTTACGCGACACAAAAAAGAGCTATTCCTAAACGATGGGAATAGCTCTTTTTCTTATGCAACCTTCTCTTCCGAAGTAACTCCGCGAATTTCATCAGCAGAGCGGATTGGATATTTACGGAACACAATAGATCCGATGTATCCGACAATAGTGGTAACGATTCCACATAATATAGCAGCAATTGTTACTTTTACAACGTCATTAAATCCGAATAAGACAAGAAGTCCTGGGATTGGTGATGCTGTTCCTGGTGCATTATTAACGAGCTGGAACAGAGAGGTAATAATACCAGCAAGTGCACCGCCAACGAAGTTTGTCGCATAAATTGGAATCGGATTTGCTGAAACAACATCGGCTTGTGTTAAAGGCTCGATTGCTACAGCAATTGTATCTTTCTTTGAACAAATTTTTAAGCGTTTAAAGAAAATAAAGTTCATTGGGGCTGAAGCTGCTACAGCCAGACTACCAATTGCCATTGGTAAACCTGTTAATCCAAGCATTGCAGTTAGTGCCATAGAACTCAGTGGAGAGGTAGAAATAACTGTTATTAATCCACCAAGCATAATACCCATAATGATAGGACTTTCTGTAGTTGCAACTGAAATCATAGAACCGATTTTACCAAGTGTGGCGTTAACGAGCGGATCCATAAGCATTGCCATTCCGCGTGAGATTGGTGCAGCGATAAATAGGATTGCTAAAAATTCCACACCAGCTGGTAATTTCTTTTCGAGAAATTTCACGACGAAGGCACAAACGTATCCAGCGAAAAATCCTGGTAAAATACCAAATCCACTAGTAGCGATACCAATTAAAACAGCATATACGGGGGAAACACCGATTGCTAATGCGACTAAAATCGCTGCTGCGACACCGCTCATACTACCGGAAGCTTCTCCTACTGATTGTAAAAAGTCATTATGAAACATTTCTCCACCTATATAACGGTGAAATGCTTCAATAAGAAAACTTGCAATTGCTGCATTAGCTAAAGCGCCCATCGCCTTCATTCCGTAAGGCGCACGGTAACTGAAAAGTGTAAATAGACAAAGTACAACAAGTAATAGTGCTAAACCTTGCAAGATAGCCATTTGAAAACTGTCTCCTTTGATTTTTGTAATAAAAATTCGTATCATTCAATAATAATATAAAAGTGTATGAAACGGAAAAATTTTTTCTTGGGAACTGGTTGTAAGAAAAAATCCCTTACAATAATGTAAGGAAAGTGTAAGACTTTTAGATAGAGTATAGTATGCTCTTTTCCGTATAATACAAGTATAGATATAATACTAGCGAGAAAGAAGTGCAAACAGGAGGTTCATGTATGAAATTGGTAATTAAAGTTTTAGCTGTATTCGCCATTATTCTAGGTGGAACAGCGTATTATTTGAACACAAAAACAGAAGGTGTACATGCTTTTGTAGACAACTTCTTTTCAAATAAAGAAATACAAGATTATTATGCGGTTATAGATAAAGGTGAGAAAAAAGACGGAGAATACTTGTATACTTTTAAAGGATATACAGAAGATGGAAAGTTACAGGTTATTAAAAGAATGATGAACCGTGAATTGCATACGGGGGCGTTTATAAAAATTTATGCAAAAGGTATGCAAGGAAAAGGATGGGCTGAAATCCCGAAAGAATCCATTCCGCAAAAAGCGTTGGAAAAAATAGAAAAACCATAAAAGGAGCGACTCATTCGCTCCTTTTTTAGTACGTTAAAATAGTGATAGATGTCTTCTCTTTGTGAGAAATAATTTTTGCACGTCCACCAATTGGAAAAGTGAAAATCGGGGTTGTATGCCCGAAACTTGCGTTTGCAATGATAGGGATATGTGCAAGTTCAGGTTTTGAAGCAATCATTTCTTGAATGTCTTCTATCGTACATTCTGCACCTTTTTGCATCTTTCCTATAACGATTCCCTTTATGTATTCAAAACCTTGCTGCTGCATAAGGGAATGTAAATAACGATCAAAAGTTTTAAGAGTAGATGTTCCAGTTAAACTATCTTCTTCAATAAATAAAATTTTCTCCTTTAAATTTGGCATATATGGTGTACCTTGCAGTAAGTTAAATGTGCTCATATTGCCACCGATAATATCTCCCGTAGCTTCTCCTTCTTGAATTGAAACATATCCTTCATTGTTAATAAATTCTCGATTTTCCTGATCTATATACCAAGAATCATCGCTCCATGTTTCAGATGAAAGGACTTCAATAGGCTCATTAGAAGTTAAGCACTTTAAAAAGTAATCGGTTGTATACCCGAGCCCTTTCTCCATTCCAAACGAAGAGAAATGGGGTCCTGAGTATGTAACAAGCCCTGTTTTTGCGTAAATTGCATTATTTAAGGCAGTAATATCAGAATAACCACAGAAAAATTTCGGGTTTTCACGAATTAAATCATAATCGAGATGTTTCAATAAACCATTTGAGTTGTATCCGCCAAGTGTAGTCAAAATAGCTTTTACATTAGGGTCTCGAAATGCTTCATGGAGGTCTTGAATGCGGGAAGAAATAGAGGAGGAAGCAAATCGATCTATCTCATCAGCATATTTTGAGAATGTAACTTGAAAGCCCATGTCAGTTAATCTTTTTATAGCAAGTTTTCTATTTTCATTTGAAACAATACTTAAACTACACGATGGTGAAATCACTCGTATTTCAGCACCCTTTTTTAACTTTGTTGGTATCACTACATTCACCCCTTTAATTGAAAGAATATTTAGATTTAAAAAATATTTTATCATATGAAATAAAGTAGAAGTGAATTATTTTTTGAAATGGAGTTTTCCTGATTTTTCAGCAGACAGACAGAGTCTTTTTTTGATATGATAGGAAAAGTGATTTATTATAAGTAGTATTTAATATCTATAACATTTGAAAGGTGTGCAAGACGTGGAGAAACAACTTGCAGGCTTGCCGGTACACGTTCATTTCGTAACAGAAATCCGTGAAGGGGCGAGGAAGGAAACCGTTGCTTTTGAAGCAAATGGTCAATACTATGTAAAAGGTCAAGGTACATATGTAACATTCCAGGAGCCGAACGAACAAGGCGAAGTGAAAACAATTATTAAAATTCAAGATGAACAAGTTCTCATTATGCGTTCAGGTGCTGTTTCTATGCGTCAGACGCATGCGAAAGGTGAATGGACAACTGGTACGTATACGAGTGAACTTGGTACGTTTGCATTGCAAACAAAGACTGATAACGTTCTTTTTAAATGGTCGGATGAAAAGAAAAAAGGACAACTCTTCTTAACGTACGCATTGCTTCTAAGTGAACAAGAAGCTGGCAGATATACTATTACAATTAATTTGAAGGAGGCAAAATAATGAATTCCTTAGAACAGGTAAAAGGATTGATTAAAGAAGAAATTCAGGCTGCTGTATTAAAGGCAGAATTAGCGACAGAAGAACAAATTCCAAACGTTGTATTAGAATCTCCAAAAGATAAAACAAATGGTGACTTCTCTACAAATATGGCAATGCAACTTGCACGCGTTGCGAAAAAAGCACCTCGTATGATTGCAGAAGAACTAGTTGCAAACTTCGATAAAGCAAAAGCTTCTATTGAAAAAATCGAAATCGCTGGTCCTGGTTTTATTAACTTCTATATGGATAATAGCTACTTAACAGATTTAATTCTAACAATCGTAAACGCTGGTGAAGCTTACGGTGAAACGAATACTGGTAAAGGTGAAAAAGTACAAGTTGAGTTCGTATCTGCGAATCCAACAGGTGACCTTCACTTAGGACATGCACGCGGTGCGGCAGTAGGTGACACTTTATGTAACCTATTAGCAAAAGCAGGATACGATGTATCTCGTGAGTACTACATTAATGACGCTGGTAACCAAATTCATAACTTAGCTCTTTCTGTTGAAGCTCGTTACATGCAAGCTTTAGGCTTAGAAAAAGAAATGCCAGAAGACGGATACCATGGTGCGGATATCATTGGAATTGGTAAACGTTTAGCAGAAGAATTCGGTGATCGTTATGCGAAAGCTGATGAAAAAGAAAGCTATGAATTCTACCGTGAGTACGGTTTAAAATATGAATTAGCAAAACTTCAAAAAGACTTAGAAAGCTTCCGCGTTAAATTTGATGTATGGTTCTCAGAAACATCATTATACAAAAACGGGAAAATTGATCAAGCACTTGCTGTATTAAAAGAGCGCGATGAGATCTTTGAAGAAGACGGTGCAACTTGGTTCCGTTCAATGACTTACGGTGACGATAAAAACCGTGTATTAATTAAAAATGATGGTTCTTACACATACTTAACGCCAGATATCGCGTATCATCGTGATAAATTAGAGCGTGGTTTCGATAAGTTAATTAACATTTGGGGTGCTGACCATCACGGTTATATTCCACGTATGAAAGCTGCTATTCAAGCACTTGGTTACGATAAAGACACGCTTGAAGTAGAAATCATCCAAATGGTACAACTATACCAAAATGGTGAAAAAATGAAGATGAGTAAGCGTACGGGTAAAGCAGTTACACTTCGTGAGCTTATGGAAGAAGTAGGCGTGGACGCAATGCGTTACTTCTTCGCAATGCGTAGCGGTGACTCTCATTTAGACTTCGATATGGACTTAGCTGTATCAAAATCTAATGAAAACCCAGTATACTATGCACAATACGCTCACGCTCGCGTATGCAGCATCCTTCGCCAAGGTGAAGAATTAGGATTAGCTACAGGCGGAGATGTGAACTACAAACTTGTTACTTCTGAAAAAGAAGTAGAGTTACTGAAAAAACTTGGTGAATTCCCAGCGGTAGTTGCGGATGCAGCACAAAAACGTCTACCACACCGTATTACAAACTATGCATTTGAATTAGCAGCAACATTACACAGCTTCTACAATGCAGAAAAAGTATTAAACCAAGATAATTTAGAATTAAGTAAAGCTCGTTACGAGTTAATGAAAGCAGTACGCACTACACTTCAAAATGCATTAGCAATCGTAGGAGTATCTGCACCAGAAAAAATGTAATTAAGAAAAGCGGAAGCGGACTTTCGTTTTTAAATAAAAGGCAATCACACGATGTTGTGATTGCCTTTTTATGTGGAGATAATAAAAAAATAAAATTTTATCAAACAAAAAGGGAATTTGCGTCGTCTTATATAAATGACAGGAGGCTTATGATGGAAGAAAAGGTAGAAGAATTAATTGATATATATATATAAGAAGCAAATATATTCCTTATGCTATAAGTTAGCGAAAACGAAAGAAGATGCGGAAGATATTTTTCAAGAGACGTGGATAAAGGTTTTTTCATCAAGTCACCAACTTTCTTATGTGGATAAAGGAGTTAAAGGAAATCTGTGAATCGAAAAAAGGTAGTTTTACAGTTACTTTAAAAGCAAATGAAGAGTATGTATTGAATATAAGCGGATTAAAAGTGAAAGATGGATTCGTAAAAGTGAATTGGTAAGAGAAATAAAAGGGGCCCTATAAAGGACCTCTTTTTTATTGAATAGTATAAGTAACAGAAAAACTAACAGGACTATAGTAAACGTAAGGTGCATGAAATTGAACATACATATTTCCATCTGTTTTTGCAGTGAAAATTCGGCCGTAACCATCAGAATAACGTCCAATTAGGTTATGATTTGAGTCATAAACACTGTAACTAGGAGTTTTGCTGTTAGGATGAATTGTTAGTTCTTGTCCTTTTTGAAGGAAAATAGGTTCTTGTTCAGAACTACCTCCAGTTTGCAAAGAATAAAATTTTGTAAAGCTTTGTTCTTGAGCGGCAGCAGCGACTTTTGTTTCAGGAATAAACGCAGTAGCTCCAGTAATTCCTGCTAAAGTTAATGCACCTGCTAAAATCATTTTTTTCATAATAGAAAAAGCCTCCTTATTAGTTGTAATCGGTGTTGTTACAGTTAATATTGTATACGATAATGGGTAGGATAAAATATGCTTTTATGCATATATATTTTTTCTCAATAAAAGACCACTGATAAAATCAGTGGTCTTTTAAATGATTAAGCAGCTTTCTGTTCAGTTTGAGGAACAGGTTTTTGAAGCGAGTTATAAACTCCTGTTCCGATAACGTCTAATGCCATTCTCATTCGTTCAGGTGAAATGTTTTCTAATACGTTATCTTGAGGTGTATGGTATACCTTCTCAATATGATAGATTAATGGATTCCAACTATCCACACCCATCCAAATGAATAGAGCAGCAGGAATACCAGCTTCAGCAAATGGAACATGATCACTAGAACCGAATTTACCTTGTAGGACGAGGTCATTATTTAGTTGTTTACCTGCTTGCAAGGCAGCGTCTGTTACAAAGTTTGTAGAACCATCAGGTGTCATAGCGTATAAATTCTTTGCTTTATCATAATTTGTTGCAACCATGTCGGCGTTAAAGACACCTAAAATACGGTCGCGTTCTTTTTGGGATAGACTATTCACGTAATAATCCGAACCAAGTAATCCAGTCTCTTCAGAACCAAAGGTAATAAAGCGAATTTCTTTATCAGTTTCTACATTTTGAAAAGCACGAGCTAGTTCTAATACTAATCCAGTTCCAGAAGCATTATCATTTGCGCCAGGTGCTCCGACAACACTATCATAGTGCGAGCTTACAACGACTGCTTTTTCATTACCTGTACTCTTTTTTGGTTTCTTTTTGGCGATAACATTTAGAGATGTTAATTTAGATTCATGTCTCGCTTTTAGGGAAAGAATTGTTGTCCCTTTTTTAGCGATTTCTTCTTTAAATGCATTTCCTTGCGCATAAGCAAGACCAAAGACAGGGATAGATTGCTTTTTCGTTAGGCGGGGATTGAAGGTTTGTCCATAATTTCCGCGTCCGCCAATTAAACTGTATAAAAGAACACCTTTTGCACCTTTGCTAACAGCATTTTCAACTTGTTTATTATAGTCTGTAACTGTCGTTCCTCTTTCAAATAAAACAATTTTACCGTTTACTTCATTTGGAATATCTTCTAATTTTGTCCCACCTTGAACAAAGATAAGGGGAGCTATAACAGCTTCTGTAGAAATGAGTGCATTAGGAGCAGCACCAGCTTGCCAATTACGTTTTGTTGATAGTGGTGATTCAATGAATCCAACGTATTGATCGGGCACCTGAAATGGTTGATATTCTACGTCATAGCCCATTGATTTAAGCTGCATACCAATGTAACGAGAAGCCCATTCTTCGGATTTTGTTCCACCGGGGCGAGGACCAATTGTTTCAGATAAGAAACGAACATGTTCAATCGCGCGGTTTGGATCAATCTGTTTTGTAATAGATGGAGTTTGTGTAACCTCTGACGTGGAATCCGCTTTTGCTTGCCCAATTGGAGCTAAGCTAACAGCGAGTGATACAGCAAGCAAAGAGCTTACTATTTTTTGTTTCAATGATTTTCTCATTTTTTCTTCTCCTATTCTTCTATTCTCTCTGACTGACAAAAGAAGACGGATAATGACTTTATTTTACCTTTGCACCTTTTATTTTTCAATATTCCGACATTGAGAAATAAAAACGATATATGCATATTTGCATATTTTTGAGGGAGATATGTATGCTATCATTTTAAACGAAGGTTCGCTTTCTACTCTGAAAGCTCCTACATTGCATGAATCTAGTGTACCCAAACTTTAGATTATGTAGAGGAATGGAATCACTGTAGGGTTTCATTTCTCATGTTTGAATCAGTTGATGGTAATTATGTTTCCGCATTTCATAATTATTATCAGTGATATATGTAAGGCATCCATATGAAAATAAGAGGCTGTTCAAAGGTTTTCCGTACTTTTGGGCAGCCTCACCCCGTTAAAAGGACGATACTTTATGTATCGTCCTTTTTGTATAAAAAAACATCCAATCAATTAAGAAATTGATTGGATGTGAAAAAATTATTAATAATTTTTTTTGCGTTTTGTAGCCAAAATACTTAATAATCCAGCTAGTAGAAGAAGGATACCTACTGTTTGTGTAGGGTCTTCTTTATGACCTGTATTTGGAAGGTGTTTATCCGTATTTCGATCATCTTGCTGTTTGTTATCTGTTTTATTCGATGTTTCTTCGGAAGTTCCGTTTTCGTGTTTCTCAGATATTTCATTGCCTTTGTTTTCTTCTTTATTTGGAGGAGTAACTGGCTTGTCATCTCCACCTGAAGAAGATTCAATTTTTTTATTTGAAACTGTAATTTGTAGTGGCGTAGCTTGGGCTTTATCAATTGTAAAGTTTATTGGTGATGCATCTAATTGATAGCCTTTAGGAGCCTTTGTTTCTACTAATTGATAAGTACCAGGTTTCAAATCATTTACGATTACTTTTCCGTGTTGATCTGTTTTTAAACCTTCTCGGATGAATTTTCCATCTTGGTCTAAAATATTGAAAATGGCACCTTCAAGTGTTCCATGGTGATCAATATCAACTTTAGTTAACTCAATTGAACCTGCTGTTAAACTATTTAAAGCTGTAACAGAGGTAACCTGAGATTGTCCTTTCGTAATTGTGAAAGGAATTGGTTTAATGTTTAAATCATAGCCAGTTGGAGCTTTCGTTTCAATAAACTGATAATCTCCCGGACGTAAATCAGAAACAGAAATCTTTCCATCTTTATCAGTAGTTAGATCAGAACGAACATCCTTGCCGTCCATATCTACAATTTTAAAGATAGCCCCTTCAAGAGTAGTACCATCGATGTCATCAACTTTAGTTAATTCAACTGCGCCTTTCGTTAAGCTGTTAGTAGCAGTAACAGAGGCGATTTTTTCTTGGCCTTTTTTAACTGTGAACTTAATAGGTGTGTCGTTTAAGTCATAGTGTTCAGGAGCTTTTGTTTCAATAAACTCATAGTCTCCTGGTGGTAATTCATCCACAACTAAACGGCCGTTTTTATCAGTAGTTAAATCGGTACGAACATCGTGTCCATCCTTATTAACAATTTTAAATACCGCACCTTCTAGCATTTCTTTTTTATCTACAGAGTCAATTTTCGTTAATTCCACGCCACCTTTTGTTAGGCCGTTCTTAGCAGTAACAGAAACGTGAGTTAGTTGACTTCTCTCGATAGTGAAATCGATAGGTGTTTTATTTAAATCGTAATCTTTCGGAGCTTTCGTTTCAATGAACTGATAATCTCCCGGACGTAAATCAGAAACAGAAATCTTTCCATCTTTATCAGTAGTTAAATCAGAACGAACAATTTTACCCTTCGCATCGACGATGTTAAACACTGCATCAGAAAGTTTTGTATCTGGATTTATATCATCTACTTTTATTAATTCTACAGAACCCTCAGTTAAGCTATTTGTAGCAGTAACTTGGAACTTTTCTTTTTGGCTTTTCTTAATTGTAAACTTAATAGGTGTACTATCTAATTTATAGTGTTCAGGAGCCTTCGTTTCAATAAACTGATAGTCCCCAGGACGTAAGTCAGAAACATAAATTTTTCCATGTACATTTGTTGTAAGCTCAGTGCGAATGTCGTTACCATTCATATCAGTAATTTTAAATATCGCATCTTTAAGAGCAGTACTATCTACATCATCTACTTTAGAAAGTTCCACAGCGCCTTTCGTTAAGCTATTTGTAGCTGTAACGGAGATAGGATCAGCTTGGCTCTTTGTGATTGTGAATGGAATTGGCTCTTTGTTTAAATCATAGTGTTTCGGAGCCGTTGTCTCGATGAATTGATAATCACCAGGACGTAGGTCAGAAACGCTAATTTTACCTTGTTGATTCGTAACAAGATCTTTGCGAATTACAGTGCCATTCATATCCACAATTTTAAATACTGCGCCTTCAAGAGTAGTGCCATCGACATCATCCACTTTAGAAAGTTCCACGCCACCTTTTGTTAAACTATTTTTCATAGTAACGGTAGCAATATCTTTTTGGCTTTTTTCAATTGTAAATATAATTGGTTTTTTGTCTAAATCATAGTGTTCAGGAGCCGTTATTTCAACGACTTGATACGTACCAGGACGTAAGTTTTCGATAACGATTTTACCTTCACTGTTTGTTTTTAAATCTGTTTTAAGTACTTTGCCATCTTGATCTAGTAAATTAAATACCGCATCGGCAAGTTTTGTTTGAGTGTTTAAATCATCAACTTTAAGTAATTCGATACTACCTTGTTTTAAGCTATTTGTAGCAGTTAAAGAAATAGCTTTCTTCTGTCCTTTTTCAATAGTGAATTTGATTGGTGTTTCATCTAAAACGTAATGCTTAGGAGCTTTCGTTTCGATGAATTGGTAATCACCAGGACGTAGGTCGTTAATTTCGATTATTCCTTGTTCATTTGTAACAAGGTTTTTATGAACTACATCACCGTTCATATTAACAATTTTAAATACTGCATCTTTAAGAACAGTGCCATCAACATCGTCTACTTTAGAAAGTTTAACTGCACCCTTTGTTAAAGCATTTGTAGCAGTGACATGAAGGGTTTCAGTTTGGCTCTTTTTAATTGTAAATACGATAGGTTTTTTATCTAAATCGTAATGTTCAGGAGCAATTGTTTCAACGAATTGATACGTACCAGGACGTAGATTTTCAACAACAATTTTACCTTCATCATTTGTTTTTAAGCCTTCTTCAACTAGCTCCCCGTCTGCATCTAATAAATTAAATACGGCGTTAGCAAGTTTTGTATTCATATCAATATCGTCAATCTTTGTTAGTTCAACGCTACCGTTTTTCAAAGCATTTTTGCTTGTAACATTGATCTCTTTCGTTTGACTTCTTTCAATTGTAAATGGAATCGTTGTTTCATCTAATACATAGTGCTCAGGAGCTTTTGTTTCAATGAACTGATAGTCTCCAGGGCGTAAATCAGAAACATAAATTTTACCGTTTTTATCTGTAACGAGATTCGTATGAACTTCCTTACCATTCATATCAACAATCTTAAAAATTGCACCTTCGAGCATCGTACGATCGATGTCATCAATTTTTGTTAATGTTACTGCACCTTTCTTTAAACTGTTAGTAGCAGTAACAGTAATATTCTCTTTTTGACTTTTTTCGATAGTGAACGGAATAGGGTCTTTGCTTAAGGTATAGTCTTTTGGAGCTTTTACTTCAATAAATTGATAGTCTCCAGGACGTAAATCAGAAGCAGAAATTTTACCGTTTTTATCAGTCGTTAAACCTTTTCGAATTACCTTTTTAGTATCATGAGCGTCAACGATTATAAATACTGCACCTTCAAGAGTAGTGCCATCAATATCATCAACTTTTGTTAAAGTGACGCCACCTGTAAGTAAACTATTTTTTACAGTAACAGGGATAGGAAGATCTTCCTTACTACCTTTTTTAATTGTGAACTTAATAGGTGTTTTGTCTAATTTATAATGTTCAGGGGCTTTTGTTTCGATAAATTGATAATCCCCTGGTGCTAAATCAGGAATAACTAATACTCCGTGATCATCTGTTGTTAAATCTTTCATAATTTCTTTGCCAGTTGCGTCTTGCAATGTGAATACAGCGCCGGCAAGAGCTTTACTACTTTCCACATCATCTTCTTTAATCAGTTTAACTTTTCCTTTCGTTAAACTATTTTTAAATGTAAGTGGAAGAAGTTTTTGTTGTCCTTTTTCGATTGTAAATTCAATTGGTTCTACATTTACATCGTAATAAGTTGGAGCCTTTGTTTCGATAAGTTTATAGTTACCAGGACGTAAGTCATCTACAACTAGCATTCCTTTACTATTCGTAACAAGGTCCGTACGAACATCTTCATTAGTATCTCTATTAACGATTTTAAATACTGCACCTTCAAGTGTTTCCTTTTCATCTGCAGCATTCACTTTTGTTAACTCAATACCGCCTTTTGTTAAGCTGTTTTTAGCGGTAACAGTAGCCTGAGTTGTTTGACTTTCTGTAATCGTAAATTTAATTGGTTTTGTATTTTTGTCGTAATACTTCGGTGCTGTTACTTCGATAAATTTATAATCGCCAGGACGTAAGCCAGTAGCGATAGCTTTACCATCCGCACCAGTTTTTACATTTTCGCGAATAACTTTCTTTTCATCATTTGCATCAACAATTTTAAATACAGCACCTTCAAGAGCTGTACCATCGATATCATCAACTTTTGTTAATTCAACATCTCCTGGTTTTAAAGCATTTTCAGCTTTCACAAGTAGAGTTTCTTTCTGGCTTCTATCGATTGTAAATTCAATAGGTTCTGCTCGTAAAACGTAATGTTCAGGAGCAGCTATTTCAATAAATTTATACGTACCAGGACGTAGGTTACTAACTTTAACTTTACCGTGTTTATCAGTAGTTAAGTTAGTGTGAGGGGAAACGTCATTATTATTTGTATCGACAAGTTTGAATACAGCACCTTCTAGTGGTTTTTTCTCACCAAACTCATCAACTTTTAATAATTCAACCTCGCCCGTTTTTAAGCTGTTATTTGCCGTAACAGTAGCAAGAGCTTGTTGGCTTTTATCAATTGTAAACTCGATAGGGTTTGTACTTAACGTATAATCCTTAGGAGCTTCTGTTTCGATAAATTTATAAGCACCAGGCTCTAAATCTTTAACGGTAACTTTTCCATCTGAACCTGTTTTTATATTTTCACGAATTACTTGTTTCTCGTCATTCGCATCGACAATTTTAAATACAGCACCTTCAAGGGCAGTGCCATCGACATCATCGACTTTCGTTAAAGTGACACCACCTTTAATGAGGTGATTTGTCGCTGTAACAGTAACTGCTTTTTTTTGACTTTTTATAATTGTAAACTCAATTGGTTTTTTATCTATGTCGTAATCTTTAGGTGCTTTTTCTTCGACAAATTGATAGTCTCCAGGGCGTAAATCTTTTGCTTCGATTTGTCCTTGATCATTTGTCGTTAATTTTTCATATCCACGAATTACTTTGTTATATCGATCGCGTACACTGAACTCCGCACCTGCTAAAGTTTTTCCATCTTTATCGAATTTTGTTAAAATGGCCGATCCTGGAATCAAACTGTTTGTTGCAGTTCGGTTTATTACTGTTGTTTGATCTTCTTTGATTGTGAATTGTATAGGTGTACTGTCTAATTTATAATGCTCAGGAGCAGTTGTTTCTTGTAAGTAGTAAGTTCCTGGTTTTAAATTATCTACAGTAATTTGTCCTTGATTATTTGTTGTTAATTTTTCGTGTTCTGAAATTATTTTTTTGTCTTTATCAAGTAGTGTGAAAACGGCACCTTGCAGTGTGACGTTTTTATTCAGGTCATCAGACTTTGTTAAAACTACTTTACCGACAAACTTCTTATTTGCAAGTTTATATGTTGTAGTCTCTTGTGTACCAAGTTCAACAATTTTCCCTTGTTTTAAATCCCAGCTAATTACATAGCCTTCAGGAGCCTTTGTTTCTTTTAATAAATATTTATCGCGTTTTAAATTATTAAATTTAGCGATACCGTCTTTGTCTGTTGTAATTTTACGGATAACAGTTTTACCTGTACGATCGTATAAAGTAAATTCTGCCCCAGCTAATAGTGCGTTCTTATTGTCGTTATCTACCTTTATAATTTCAAGGTTTCCACGGCCTTTAGTAGCAGATCCTCCGCCTGAACCAGAAGACATTCTCACTTCAATCGTTTCAGTAGTTTCTGTGTTTTTAACTGTCAACTTATTGCCTGTGATTTTCGCTTTATTACTTACTTTTTCTTTATCGTCTGCATTAATAAGTGAGCGATATTCTAAAATATAAGCTCGATCAATTTTTTTCAAGAAGGCAATTTCGAAATGTTGCTTTCCGGTATTATTGTCTGTTGTTATTTTGAGTTTATAGTCTGTTCCTTCTTTTAATTCGTTTACTGTATCTTTTGTTAAATTTCCATATGGATCTACAGTTGTAGGATATAAGTGGAATGAATCTTCCACAATTACCTGATTTTCGGTTGGATCATCTGTTACAACGGCATCTGCAATGGTTGATTGGCTTTCGTTAATTGCGATACTCCAATTAATATAGTTGTCGTCTTGCACAGCTTTTTTAGTAACGAAGCTGCCACCTTTATTTACTTGAGTGTCACCTGTAAGGGTGTTTACGATTTTAGAGCCATCTTTTAAATCTGCCTCGTTTTTGTAGGTGCCTTGGATAAGTTCACCATCAAGGCTTGTTTTAAAGATAATATAGTAAGGTGAATTAATTGATTGTTTGAAATGAACCTTTAGGGTGTTTTTATTTTTCTCTGTAGGTTCTTCAAGTTCATATTTCTCAGTTGGTACAGCATTACCAGGTTGTGCATTATCAGGATTTCCATTTAGAATCATATCGCGCACTTCAATGGATCCAGGCACTAATTTTTGTTTATCTTGTATTACGTCTATAACATAAGGATCTTTAATCTCAACATTATTATAGTTAAAGCCTATTATCCAAGTAATTTCCTTCGTTTGGGCGTTATAAGAACCGTATTTATAACCATTTGCCTTTGTGAAAGTATCAGGATCGAAATTAGCTTCAACTTTATTTGATTGTGGATTAGAATCCGTATCTATCCAAGAAAGGTTACCTGTATTTTTAAATGAAGTTTTACCACTTTCTAGCTTTGTATAATCAAAGTCTGTCGTATATTTTACGACTAATGTCTTTGTCATATTAGACTGATACGTACCTATAAGAGTAATTTTGAAGCCTTTATCTGTTACATCTAAAATATAGTCAGTCCCAGCTTGAAGGGTATAATTTCCGTCTTTAATTTCTAGTTTCTTATCTTTTAATTGTAATCCACCATGATCAAAGGTGTCCGTAATAATCGCGTTGCTTAATGGATAGTTGTTATTATTTACTATAATTGTCCAAGTTGTTGTTTTGTCTTTATAATTTGTTTCAGCTTTATTATTAGATTTAATAATATTTTGCTGCTTGAAGCTAGCTTCATTTTCTTTACTTGAATCATTATCAGCTGTAACTTTATTTTTTACTTTTCCATCTTCTATAACTTTATTAGTTGGCTTGGTTTTATAGGTAATCACATAAGCACTATTAATATCATCATTAAACTGTAAATCGAATCCATTCTTCTTGTTATTTACAGTGTAATTATTAACAGCGTCTCCTGTTACAAGCGTTCCTTTTTCATTATATGAAGCGTTTTTTACAACAATAGAATTTGCATCTAGTTCGTGTGTATCGTCAAAAATATCTTTTAAAATCGCATCAGCTTTTTTGATCTCTCTTTGATCACCATTGTAAGTAATTGTCCACTCAATTGTTTGCGTCTTTGGATCATATTTACTTGTTTTATTTAAGTGTGTACCACGAGAAACCGTTACAGTAGAACTTGCGTTTTGTTGCTTTTGATTATCACTCGTTATCGTAACGTTATTTCGGAAACTTTTAATATTTTCATCAGTAATTTTTGTGGCATATTCGATTTGATATGCTTTATTGATAGAATCTTTGAAAGCAATCTCCAATTTTGAGCCATCTGATGAAATAATATTGTAATCTGTTGGCTCAGCTTCTGCACCACGCGTTACATTCCCATTAACATCAACTTCTAAATAATAAACTTTAATAGAATCTTTATTTAAGCTTGTACCTTGTGGAATGTTATCTTTAAAAACAGCGTTTTTAAGGGGGTCTTTCGTTTTGTTCATCTCTACTTTCCAATTAATTTCATTTGTATTAATTGGTCTATCAGGTAAACCCTTTTTATTCGTAGCTGTTTGTACATTAGGCTTAAAGTCAACTGTAATAGAAACATCCTTATCTTTAATCGGGAAAGGAATTTCTTGTGTTGTTGTACCTTTAATTTCAGCTTTATTAAATTCTGTCTTTAATTGTAGGTTACCAGCAACATCTGGATGCTCTTCAACATAATCGTTGAATGTCATCGTGACTTTTCCATCTTTTGTAACAGTAAAATTACCAATTTGATGGTTTTCACTATCATATAAAGGACTGTTAATTGTATTGTAAATCTTAAAATGTTTAGGAAGATCAAAAATATAGTAATCTCCATTTTTCACATTCATTGATTTTAAAAGTTCCCATGTAAACTCAATATTGGCAGGGGAATCTGTACTTGGACGGTTATCCTCTGTAAATGGTTTTCCGTCTTTATCCGTCAACTTTACACTGGTTAAAATGTTTGTTGTTATTTGCCTTGGACCTGAATTTGTATTCTCAGCAGGGTCGCTTGCTAGCTTTTGTTCTGGATTGTCAGTAGCAATTTTAGCTGCTGGATTTTGTTCCGGATTATCAGTGGCAGTTTTAGCTGCTGGGTTTTGTTCCGGATTATCGGTAACAGTTTTAGTTGTTGGGTTTTGTTCCGGATTATCAGTAACAGGTTTAGTTATTGGGTTTTGTTCCGGATTATCAGTAACAGGTTTAGTTGCTGGATCTTGCTCCGGATTGTCAGTAACAGGTTTAGCTACTGGATCTTGCGCTTGTTTATTAGTATCCTGTTTGGTGCCATCTTCTTTAGAGTTTTCTACTTGAACAGGAACTGATATAGGCTGAACCATTGTTCCTAAAGGAAAAGCGATTTGAACTGATTTTTCTCCAGTTTTTAAAGTTGAGTTAAACACGGTATCAACTTTAATTTTTCCTTTAGCGTCTTTCAAATTTTCTACTTGATTATTAAATATTAATTTTAATTTATTATCTTTAGCTGTTATAAAATATTGACCAATATTTTTTTGATCTGTTACTAAATCTCCTTGCAAATCTTTAGATACTTTTAATGCAAGTGGTATTTGAACTACTGCTGTATCATTTGCGTGTGCAGCTTGTTGATCCTTTATTGACCAAGCGTATTCTACTTGAATGATTGATCCTATCTTTATTAAGTTTTTAGGATTTAATGCTTCGTCAATAATATGATTCGTTGCATCTTTCATTTCAACAGTGTCAAATAAGGAATCTCCTGTTAAGGTTTCCGCTTTTACTTGATTGTATGGAAAACTAGCAAGTTGCGAAAATAGTACGAATACAATTAAACATACATTGAAAAGTTTTTTCATTTTTCCTCCTCTGAACATTCATTTGTCCATTGGGGACTTATTCCACATGAACAAATGGAATATTAAAAGTATTTGTTATAAGCTATTTACTTTTTGCTATCCCTCCGTTTCTATACGCGTTCTCAGACAAACAGGATTATGTTCAAAGTAAAATTGTTTAACGTAAAACAAAATGTATATTTACACAGTTCTATGAAAATATACACAATTCGACAAAAAATGTCGAAAAAAATACTGATATAAAGAATGATATCAGACCTTTATATGTGAGATAGTTTTCATGTATATCTAGTAAAAAAGAATGGTTATAAAGGTAAGTTTTACGATACATACTAACCAATGTAGTGTATCCCTTTGTGAAGGCTTATTGTTGCCTTAAAGTTATGTGGAAATAAAAATCTAGATAGGGTTGGTTTTGGTCAGAATGAAGACAATATGTACTTTGAAAATAGTCATTTATTTTGTCTAAAGAGAGTTGTGCGATTAGTGGACCGAAGTTGAAAGATGATAGTTTCTTACATTATTAGAGGAATATAAGAATTACAGAATATTCGACTAACACGTTACTGCGGTCATTTTTGAGACTGTTTAAACAATAAGAAAGAAGGTGTTTTACTCCTTAGTTACAATATCTTTTTAGTAAAGATAAGCTTAAGTAACCTCCGCTAAAGATTATATACTTAAATGATAAAGAGTTCAACAGTAGTTCACATATTTTCCCAAAAATAAAAACGGCTGTTTTATGTGGAATAAATCTACAAAACAGCCGTTTTTGGTATTAGATTTCTGTTAAAATTATTGGTTCGCCGCGCGTTACGACAATGGTATGTTCACATTGTGCAACAAGACTTTTATCAGGTGTAACGAATGTCCAACCGTCGTCACCACGTTCAATAATATGATCAGCTTTCATAGAGATGAACGGTTCTACAGCGATAACAAGACCGTCTTTTAGAAGCGCATTATCCATTGGATCATAGTAACTTAAAATGTGATTTGGTGCTTCATGTAAGCTAAGACCAATGCCGTGACCAGTTAAGTTTTGAATAACATTGTATCCACTTTTATGTGCGAAGTTTGAAACAGCACGACCAATTTGATTTTGTTTTGAGCCAGCTCTAACCTTTTTCATTGCTGCCCAAAATGCATCAACCGCTGCTTGGCAAAGCTTTTCTTTTGCTTCGTCTTCTCCAAGAACAAATGAGATACCTGTATCTGCATAATAGCCATCAAGTGCAGCAGATACATCGACGTTTACTAAGTCGCCTTCTTTTAATACGCGATCTCCTGGAATACCATGAGCAACTTCCTCATTTACACTAATGCAAGTTACACCTGGGAAATCATATTCTTTTTCAGGTGCAGAAATAGCACCGTGCTCATCTAATACTTTTTTACCGATCAAATCAAGCTCTTTCGTTGTCATACCTGGCTTCGCTTGTTTTTTCATTTCTTCACGTGCAAGCGCAACGATGCGGCCGATTTTTCGTAAGCCTTCTAAATCTTGTTCATTACGAATAATCATGAAAACCACTGTCCTTCCTCGAATATATATCTTATCCGATTGTATCATGTTTATTTTCGTCCTGCTACTCGCTTGCGGTATGGGGGTTGATTCCTCTCATAAAGAATACATGACAATTGTCATATCGATGTCATGACGCATCATACTGTTTCCTAAGTTTTCCAAGTAATACAATGTAAATATAAGAAACAGCGGGGGTGGAGAGATGGAAAAGATTATTGAAGTAAATGGTGTTTCTAAAACATTTAAACATAAAAACGCAGTAAATAATGTTTCATTTCATGTAAATAAAGGGGAAATAGTAGCGTTGCTTGGGCCAAATGGTGCTGGGAAAACAACGACGATGTCGATGATGCTTGGATTAAAGGAACCAACGGAAGGTAAGGTCTCTATATTTGGAAAGAGTCCAAAGCATAGAGATGTTCGTAATAGCCTCGGTGCGATGCTGCAAGAAGTAAGTGTCATTGATAGTATTACGGTGGAAGAGGCAATTGAGTTATTCCGTAGTTATTATACGAATCCTATAGAGAAAAAAACGTTACTGCAGTTATCAAATTTAGAATCAGAGCGAAAGCAAAGATGTGAGAAATTATCAGGTGGGCAAAAAAGAAGGTTAAACTTTGCGCTTGCACTTGCGGGAAATCCGGATTTGTTATTTTTAGATGAGCCGACAGTCGGAATGGATATTACGTCTCGAAGAACGTTTTGGGAAACGATTCGAAAGTTAGCAAGTGAAGGAAAAACGATTATTTTAACGACGCATTATTTAGAAGAAGCAGATGCTTTAGCAAATCGTATCTTATTATTTGCGAATGGAAAGATTATCGCAGATGGTACACCAGACGAAATGAAAGCAACAATTTCGAGAAAAACAATCACATTTTACTCAAAGGAAAGCATTCCTACAAAATTACTAAAGGAATTACCAAATGTAACAGAAGTAAAGTCAAACGAAGGATGCTTCATTTTAACAACGGAGGATACGGATGCAACTTTAAAAGCCATTTATCAAAGGAGTTTACCTGTAACAGATGTTTCAGTTGAACGTGGAAGTCTTGATGAGGCATTTGAACAATTCGTTGCAAATCAGAAGGAGGAAATCGCATGAGAGCGTTATGGATGCAGTGCAAAATAGAAATTTTACGTACATTCCGCAATAAATTATTTATCTTTTTCTCATTATTAATGCCTGTTATGTTTTACTACATTTTCACAAATGTTGTTCAAGTACCACAAAACGGAGATGCATGGAAAGCACATTATTTAATTTCGATGGCAACTTTCAGTATTGTAGGGACTGCACTCTTTAGTTTCGGTGTGAGACTTTCTCAGGAAAGAGGGCAAGGATGGACACATCTTCTAAAAATTACACCGCTTCCAGAGGGAGCATATTTAACAGCAAAAATTATCGCTCAAACAGTAGTAAATGCTTTTTCAATATTAGTTATCTTTATTGCAGGGATACTAATTAATCATGTTGAGTTAACGGTAGGGCAATGGATTGGTGCGGGGTTATGGTTATTGTTAGGGGTAACACCATTTTTAGCGTTAGGAACAGTAATAGGTTCCATTAAGAAGGCGGACGCAGCTGCTGGCTTAGCAAATATTTTAAATATGAGTTTAGCTATAGTTGGCGGGTTGTGGATGCCGATTGAAGTATTCCCAAAAATATTAAGAACGATTGGTGAATGGACACCGACATACCATTTCGGAAGTGGTGCGTGGGATATTGTAGCTGGAAAATCAATTGGATGGGAAAATATCGCGGTATTAGGAGGTTATTTCCTTATATTTGTTGTAGTATCAATATATATAAGAAAAAGACAGGAAGCGGTATAAATGATAGAGAAGAAGAGGATTGAGATTTTTCCGAAACATATGGGATTTTTTCCGTACATGTGGCTTGTGTATTTATTATTTCCAATTTATCATTTAGCACAAGCATCAGGATGGAAGCTTGTGCTAGGAAGCGGTATGTTGATACTTTTTATTATCACATACCGTCAGCTATATTTTGTTCAGAAGACGTTTATTTTATGGGCATGCATTCAAATGATACTCATCTTTTTATTTGCTTTATTTTATAATCCTTTTATGATATTTTTTGGCTTTTTCACAGCAAGTGCGATGGGGTTTGCGCCAAATAAGAAAGTATTTCGAGTGCTGTTATGCTCGTTAGTTATAATGCTTGGAGCATTTTTATTTGTAAATATGAATCAAATAACAACTACAAGTTTAGTAAATATCGTTCCTATGTTTATTTTAATGCTTCTTACGCCATTTGGTATGCGTAATTTTAATCAGAAAAAGATGTTAAGAAATCAATTAGATGAGGCGAACGAGCAAATTAAAGATTTAGTAAAACGTGAAGAACGGCAGCGAATTGCAAGAGATCTTCATGACACATTAGGGCATACCTTATCTCTTATTACTTTAAAAAGCCAGCTCGTTGAGAAGTTAATTGTGAAAAATCCAGAGCGTGCAAGTGCGGAAGCTAAGGAAATTACACAAACTTCTCGTACAGCTTTAAAACAGCTGAGAGAATTAATTTCTGATATGCGTATGATTACGGTAGAAGAAGAGCTAGAGCAAATAAAAGCGATCTTACAAGCAGCTAATATTGAATTAGAAGTGAGGCAAGAAGCAAGATCGAGCTCGTTATCACCAATTGAACAAAATATTGTCGGGATGTGTTTACGTGAGGCCGTTACAAATGTTGTAAAACATAGTAAGGCAACGCGGTGCGCAGTTTCTGTATTAGAATCACAAGGTGAACTGATTTTGAAAGTAGAAGATAACGGAATCGGTTTAACAGATCAAAATCATGATGGAAATGGTATTCGCGGCATGAAAGAACGAATTGCTCTTATTGATGGATTTGTTGAACTAGGTACAATCAATCCAGGGACGTTATTAACGGTAAAAGTTCCAGTTGTTATTAGAACAGGAAAAGATGAGGTGAGGGCATGATTCGAATTATTATTGCAGAAGACCAGCGGATGCTTCGTGGTGCATTAGGGGCCCTGCTTGATCTAGAAGATGATATCGAAGTAATTGGGCAAGCTGCGAACGGGGAAGAGGCGTTAAAATTAATTGAATCGTTAAAGCCAGATGTAAGTATTATGGATATTGAAATGCCGATTCAAAGTGGATTGGATGTCGCTGAGACTTTAAAGAAAGAAAAATCATCATGCAAAGTAATGATTTTAACAACATTTGCACGGCCGGGATATTTTGAAAGAGCAATGAAAGCTGGTGTGCACGGCTATTTATTAAAGGATAGCCCAAGTGAAGATTTAGCGGCAGCAATTCGTAATGTAATGAAGGGGAAACGAGAGGTCTCCCAAGATTTAATGTTTGGCTTATGGCAGGAGCAAAATCCGTTGTCAGATCGCGAAAAGGAAGTACTGTTGCTTGCGAAAGAAGGAAAGACGGCAAACGAAATTGCGAAGGCACTTTATCTTTCGCCGGGTACAGTACGTAATTATATTTCTGAAGTATTAGCGAAGCTTGATGCGAAAAATAGAATTGAGGCAATTACAATTGCGGAAGAAAAGGGTTGGATATAAAAAGAAGGTTACCTATGAGAGGTAACCTTCTTTTTATAATTATTGTACTTCTATTACTTGATTTACTTTTTGTAACGGTTTGTAACCGTGTGCTTCAAATGCCTTTGCAAATTCATTTGATACGGCAGTGCCATATAAATCTTTTGCAGCTTGTACGATATGAGATTGAAGTGATTCAAAGTCTTCAGCGGAAGTTGCATAATTTTGCAATGCACGCATAACAACTTTACTTACTTTTTCATTTCCTTGTTTTTGAACAGCAACACCGTTATATGTTTTACCTTCAGCTAATTGATATAATACGTGACTGATAATACCAGAATTCACGTGTGATTCTTGATTATTACCATCGTTATAGAAATCTTGTAAATTTGTATATAGTTTATGACCGCCGTCACCAATTTCCCTTGGGATATCACGAATTGTTAGGCCACCTAATGTATCGCCCATAATCCAGTTTCCTTTATCTTTCTTTACGTAATATTCGATTTGTGTACCCCAGAAATCCGCTAATCCCTCGTTTAGTGCAGATGTTTCAGCGCTTGGATATCTCACGACTTTATTTTTCGTCGTGCCACTGAATACAGCATGTCCAAATTCATGAGCTGTTACATCAAGAGCGGATGTTAGTTTTCCGTCTAAACCATCACCAAATACCATTTGGTTCCAAGCGGGATGCCAAAATGCATTTACATAGTCTTCTTTTACACCATCACTAACTTCAGTAGAATCAAAACCGTGTACACTAGCAACAACTTTTGAATCTTTATTGTCGTAACTTTTTAGATTATGTTCTTTCTTAAAGTAATCGTAAATATCACTCATGTTCTTCATAGCGCCCGCGGCTTCTTTATCTGCAAAATTAGGATTGCTACTTGAAATTAGTGTCCCTGGATAACCAGCTTGACTATATCCTCCGAGAGAATCGGCGTAGTTTGCATTATAAATATAAATACCATTTCCGCGTGATAAATCTGCTAAATAAAACTTCCCATCAGTTCCTTTGGCAATATTGAAAGAGATGTTTTCTTGAAGTGCATTTTTCCCAGTTCCTTGCTCACTTGCAGGGGATAATCTAGGTGATGTTACTTGATTTATAGTCTTATTCTCTTTGTTTTTAATGAATTTTTCTTGGAAAAGTACTTCGCCAGTTTTTAAATCAACGATAGCATTGCCGTTTATAATTTGTTCATTGTTTTCATAAGTAAATGTAATAACAGTTGCGAATGTATAATAGCCATCTTTTTTCTTATAAACAACGGTTTCGCTAGAGAATTCTGTCTCAACTGCATCACTTGGAATTTGAACTATATCGCGTAATTTAGATTTTACTTCATTTTTCGACAAAAAATTTGTTATAGTAAGATTAGGTTGTTGATTTAAATTTTGAACAACTTTACCACTAACAGTTGTGATCACTCCATTTTTATCTACTTTTACAATGAGATCTTGGCCATATACTTTATAGTTTTTATATGTTTGTGCAAGGCGAACTTCGGTTTGATTTTCTTTGGTTTCTTTATTTGTAGGTTGGAAATCTACATTTTTTTCAGTAGTGACTTGTTCTTGTTGAGCTTTAGCCCCGTTTACCTCACCTTTTAAATACTTTTTCGCAATATTTTCTTTCGTATCATTTTGAGGTTCTGTTAATTTTCCAATTGTTAAACCAGGCTGAGCAATTTCAACTTTGACTTCATTTTTATCTAATTCTTGGGCATGAATAGCTTTTGTTGATAAAGGACAAAGGAGACCGAACGTAACGAAAGCACTAGCAAATTTTCTATAATTCATCTATAACACTCCTAATCTATTATTGTATGTGAGATGAATTGTATGAAAAATTTGCCGAATTATATATATATTATGCATTATTTCATATCAAAAATTGTCGAATTAACATTATTGTAGTGGTATGACAACTTAAAAAACTAGATTGTTATAATGGGATGGTGAGTAAGTATGCACGCAGAAAAATTAGGAAGTGAAATTAAGAAAATTAGGGTGATGAGAGGATTAACACAAAAACAGTTATCCGAGAACATATGTCATCAATCGGAAGTAAGTCGAATTGAATCGGGCGCGGTATACCCAAGTATGGATATATTGCAAGGTATTGCAGCAAAATTACAAGTTCCCATCATTCATTTTTATGAGGTACTCATTTATTCTGATATTGAGAGGAATAAGCAGTTAAAAGATCAAATTATTCTACTTTGTAAGCAAAAAAAATATAAAGAAATTTATAATAGAGTATGCAATGAATTGAAAAAGGAAGAATATCATCCCGAGCTTCAGCAATTTCTTCAATGGCAATATTATGTAGCTGCTTACGTATTGAAAAAAATCGATTACGAATATTGCATTTTAGAATTAAAGAAATTGCTCAATCAACAACTGGTAGGAATAGATGTATATCAGAACCTTTATATTGAAAATGCAATTGCAAACATTTATGCTGAAAACGGCTATTTGAAGCAGGGTATTGATTTGTTTGAAAATATATTAAAACAATTAGAGGCATTGCATGATAATAAAGAGTTTGATGTGAAGGTGAGACATAATCATGCAAAAGCATTATACATAGACAATCAATACGAAGAAGCGCTTTGTCACGCAAATAAAGCCATTGACCTATCGTGTCGAATTAACAGTATGACATTGATTGGACAGTTATACTTTCGAAAAGGTGAATGCCTAGCAAAACTTGGGTGTGATAGAGCAGAAATTGAAGATGCTTACGAAAAAGCATGCTTCTTTTTTGATATATTAGGAAACCATGAATTAAAAGAATCACTTATAAAAAAAATGAAGAAATAAAAAAGACATAAAGAACAAATATGCATAATTGCATAAAGTCTGGATAATTTTTCATGATATATTTAAAGAAAAAAATGCGGGTGATGGAATATGAAAAAACTACTTATTGGTAGTTTACTAACGTTAGCGATGGCATGGGGTATTTCATTAGGAGATACAGCATTAGAGAAAAACCAAATAATTTCTCATAATAATCAAGAGGTACAATTAGCTAATGAAGTACCTTTTGAGTTCTAAAAAACAACCGTCTTACTTAGACGGTTGTTTTTTTATGGAGTAACATCCAAACGTCTTTACTAGAGACAGGTTTGCTAATAAAGAATCCTTGAATGTGATCACAATTTTGTTTATGTAAAAATTCCCATTCTTCTTCCGTTTCTACACCTTCTGCAATCACTTTTAAATTTAGTTCTTTTGATAGTGTAATAATGGAAGAGACAATTGCTTCTTCTAAAGGGCTAGTTGTAATTCCACAAATAAACTCTCGAGCGATTTTTAATGTGTTGATTGGATATTTTGTTAAATAAGCTAAAGAACTATAACCAGTTCCAAAGTCGTCGATTGAAATTTGAATACCGAGATTTTGAAGTTGTTCTAGTTTTGCAACTACAGATTGATTTTGATTAATTGCGATGCTTTCCGTAATTTCAATATCTAGTGCTTCGGGTTTCAGTTCTGTTTCTTCCAATACCTTTGAAATAGTTGGGATTAAATCTGCATGGTTAAATTGAACAACAGATAAATTTACACCAACTTTTAAGTGAGAGAAACCTTGATTATGCCATCTTTTTGCCTCTAAACAAGCAGTACGTAAAATCCAATTGCCAAGTTCAATAATAAAACCAGTTTCCTCTGCTAGAGGGATAAATTGGGCAGGAGATACGATACCGAGTTTTGGATGCTTCCAACGTATTAATGCTTCAAAACCGATAATTTGTTTTGTTTTTGTGCTTACTTGTGGCTGGTATTCAAGGAAAAATTCATTTTGTTGTAATGCTTTTGAAAGTTCACCTTCTAAGAATTGAATTTCATTTTGAGCGATACTCATTTCTTTTGAGAAGAAAACAAATCTGTTTTTTCCATTTGCTTTCGCACGATACATAGCCATATCAGCATTTTTCATTAACTCATTTACATCAGTTCCATAATCAGGGTACATCGCAATTCCGATACTTGGTGTAATAGAGAGTTCTTCGCCTTGAATGAAGAATGGTTTGTTTAAAATAGTTAAAATCTGTTCAGCTATAAAAATTGCACTTTTTTCTGAGTACATTTCTGGTAATAGAATTGTAAACTCATCGCCACCTTGGCGAGCGACGATATCTTTTGAACGCAAGCAACCGCGTAATCTTTTTGCTACTTCAATTAATAATAAATCTCCAACGTCATGGCCAAGTCTATCGTTAATTTTTTTAAATCGATCTAAATCAAGGAATATGACGGCGACATCATTTGCGTTAGTTTGGGCTGTATTTAAAATGGCTTTTAAATCTTTTTCGAACTTTCGACGATTTGGTAATCCAGTAAGTGCATCGTGAAAGGCTAAATGTTCTACTTGTTTTTGTTTTTCATATAAGGTGGTAATATCACGTGCTATCCCAAACATTCCGACCACTTCTTTGTTTATAAAAGTAGGGATAAGTGTAATATGGAGATAATAATAATAGCCTTCTTGTTCTTTTGTACGAACTTCTAACGTTTGTGGCCTACCTTCCTTTGTAATTTGTAAAGCCTTCTTTAGTAGTTCGTGGTCTTTTGAATCAATGAAGTGTACCAGAGAATAGCTTGCCACTTCGCAATAATAGGCAGTAAATAAGCTTTCGCACGCCTTATTAGATTGTTGAAAAATGCCATTCATATTTAAAGAGAAAACGGCATCGGGATGGTCCTCGAATAAAGATTTATAACGTTGTTCACTTTTTGATAATGCAAATGCACCTTCTTCAACTTCGTCCTCAAGTTGTGTAGTCAACTGTTCATATGTATGAATTAGTGCTTGATTATCTTTCCACATGTAAAGTTGCCGAAAGAATAACAAAATAAGTGATAATACGAGACCGATTAACATGAATTTATCATCCCAAGGTTGAATGATAATAAAAGAAAAAGTAATAATTATACTAAAATAAGGTAGTATAAAACGTATATAATCGAATCGATAATATTTTGTTTTCGTTTCATGCTGCATTGGTTTATCTAAAATATATAGTATGGAAGAAAGTCCAATTAATAAAATAGAAGCAGTGTGTATTAAATAATTAATTTCAGCAGAAGTTTTCATCCCAAAATTCAATTGAAACAGATGAATATAACCGTATACGAGTATAATAGTGAAACCGATAATTAATGCAATTCTACTAGAAGAATATTGTTCTCTTCTATATAGGCTAATAACGGCGTAAATTACTAATGATTGTGCAATGAAATACCCAATTAAAATCCAAGTATCCTTTGTTAACATGCGGAAGCTTGAAAGGTCTAAGATAAAAGTTAAGGTGAAATAAATGTTCATAATAATAATAAAGATGCTATCGAATGAAAATTGAGAAAGCCCCTTAATAGAATAATTTTTTATAAACTTTATAGCAAATCCAACAAAGAGCAAAATATATTGTATGATAAAAAAAGGTAATGCTTTATATGAAAATATAGATTGATCATGTATAGAAAGTGAACTAAGAAATAGGGTTATCTCCATAACTAATCCACATAGGCAAGTACATAGTAATAAAATCCAAAATAGTTTATCACTGCGTTTCATTCTCTTAATAGCTTTATATAAACAGTGACAAGAAAAAAGTGCAGCGAAACAGAATAAGAAAAGAATTCCAATCTCCTTTATATGCGACTCATTTGGAATAAAGAGTATCCAAAGAGCAAATATAGATATGTATATTATGACAAATTGTACATATTTTTTTTGATTAATCATATTATGACTCCGTTTCAATAAAGTTGAATCTCGAGGGAATGCTAATTTAAATAATAGCATATAAAATAGGATGTTTTTTACTATAAAAATTACTTTTTTGAAAAAATGGTGCAAAGTTACAATTTACCACTGTAACATTGCACCACTTATTCTTTTAATTCCTCTTATAGCAGAAAGTTCATCTATTAATTGGAATAATGCTAAGTCTTTTTGTTTACTTTCAATCATAATATCGAAATTATGATTGTGTTTTTTTGCTATGTGTAAGAAAGGCTTAATAAACTCTAAATCGATATATTCAGCATGAGCCCTAAATTCTTTTTCCGATCTCGGGGAGGAAATGTGAACTTTAGGAGAGATATTTGTATGTGACCAAGTTTCAAAAATTGCAGGAAGCAACTCTTCTAGTGGTTCCTCGCAAAGATTGGCCATATGATGATGATAATCAAATACAAATGGAATATTTTCTTTTTGGCAAATTGATAAAGTTTCAGCGGTTGTATAGGTTTTATCATCATTTTCAAGAGTCATTTGTTTTTTTATATGTGTAGGAAGTTTTTTTATGTTTTCATGGAAGCGCTCAATTGCCTTTTCTTTATTTCCATAGGCTCCACCTACATGAATATTAATGTAAGAAGAATCTGCAATGCCTATAGCATCCAATATTTTATAATGATAAGTCATATCCGTAATAGCGTTAGTAGTAATATGTGGCTTGTCGCTTGTAAATAGCGTAAATTGATTTGGATGAAAACTTATTCGTAAATGGTGTTCTTTAATTAAAGCCCCTATTTTACGCCAAAGTGGTGTGAATACCCCAATATAGTCAAACTCGACTTCGGGATGTGTTGCAAGTGGGACGATGGAAGACGATAGGCGATATAGTGGGATTTCATGCGCTATATTGTAATGAAGGATACGTATTGTGTGCTCTAAATTTTGCCTTATAACATGGTACAGTTTGTCTTCTCGCTCTTGCTTGCTGAGTTTCTTAAAGCTTGTAAACGTCATTGTTTTGGCAGGAGAACAGTCCCAGAGTGCCATTGCATGTGAGACATATCCAAACCGTATAAGCATATGAGATACACCTCTTTTATTCATTGTCTTTCCTATAAAAAGAAAGCAAATATTGTTCCAATCCATTCCTTTCCTCTATCGATAAGAGAAGGCGGGTTTACATCGCTATAGGAAAGTACAGATGCATTCTCTAGATCTTCATGGAATTTCTTTTTTACTGTTTGAATGAAATGTTTATTATATAACAGGCAGTTTATTTCATGGTTAATATATAAACTTCTCATATCAAAGTTTGCTGTTCCGATATCGCAAATATCATCGTCTACTATAATAATTTTGGCGTGAAAAAAACCTTGTTGAAATGCATAAATATTGCAACCAGCCTGTATTAATTTTCGGCAGTACGGAAATTTGGCTTCTCGAACAAGAGGGTGATCAGCTTTTTCTGGAACAAGAATTGTGATTTGAACCCCTCTTTCTTTTGCTTTTAATAAGGCATTCATAATTTTTTTTCCAGGAATGAAATATGGTGTACCGATACAGATTTCTTTTTTTGCCGCGTTAATTAAATGTAAAAAAGTATGCTGTAAATAAGCCCCATCAGTCGGAATAAATTGATGCAGGATGGTACCTGGGTTTTGTTTTGGAAAATAAAGAGAAGCATCTAATAAATTTTGTTTCGTATCATCAAACCAGTCATGCAAAAATTGCTTTTGTAAATCTTGAACCCCTTCTCCTGTAAGACGTAAATGGTAGTCTCGCCATAATCCTAAATATTCATTATGCCCTAGATACTCTTCACCGATATTAAATCCCCCGATATAGCCGGTTTTCCCATCAATCACTGTAATTTTCCTATGATTTCGTTGATTGGCAGAAAAGAAAGGCAGAGGAAATTTTACCTTATGACAAAATGAAAAAGATACACCATGTTTTTGCAGGGAGCGAATAGCTTCGTTTGATAAAGAATGGCTGCCAAATCGATCAAGTAAAAGTCGTACTTCAATTCCTTCCTGAGCCTTATCAATCAGCAATTTTAAAAATTCACGACTGATTTTATCGTTTTTTACAATGAAGAATAAAATATGAATGTGATGCTGTGCTTGTTTTATATCAGTAAATAAAGCGTCATACAAATCTTTCCCGTATGTATAAAGGTGAAAATCACTTTGACGTAAAGGGAAAGTGCGAGAGCTTACTCGTTTTAAATGAAGAAGTCTCCCGTATGAAAGGTCAATTGTAATCCAAAGAGCAACGGATATTAACAAAAGAGATAAGTAGAGCATTAGTGAATTCCCTCCTTCGCATTCTTTTCACCTTCAGTGTGTTACAAATGATACGGGTAGCACGGCTGTTATTATAAATTTCTTTAGAGGATAGATCTTGTACTGGTTAAAGTTTCACTTTATCCCGCTTTAACGGGCAGTAAGCCTTTCGACTCAAAAACTGTTGAATAAGTAGAAGTTAGCTTGAAAATCAACTGCCCGTAAAAGTCCGATTGATTCAACTAATAATTAGAGGGGGATGAACCACCCCTGCTAATTAAAGTTTCACTTTACCCCGCTTTAACGGGCAGTAAGCTTCCTATTTCAAAAATTGATGAATAAGCAGAAGCTAGTTTGGAAATCAACTGCCCGTAAAAGCCCGATTGGTTCAACTAATAATCAGCGGGGGATGAACCACCCCTGCTGATTAAAGTTTCACTTTATAGTTTCACCGAAATAAACAGCTTTATGAAAAAATGTGTTGTTCTATAACAAAAAACTGTTGACTGAATGCTCACTCATTATATAATGGGGATAGGGGATATAATTCAGAAAATTATATATTTTTGAAGATTCAAAAAAGAAAGAGGGCTTACAAAGAGAGGGGTAGCATAAAAATGAATAGCTTACTAATCATTAATTGGCTGGCTGCCATTGCTGTTATTGCTTATGCAGGATATTTGTTTGTATATCTTATACGGACGAGAATGGCCTACATACAATTAGGAAAAAAAATTGAATTTGACCGTCGTTTTAAAGAGCGTTGGGATCTCCTTAAGGTCAATGTTTTCGGTCAGAAAAAGCTGCTGAAAGATAAGAAAAGCGGCATCATTCACGTTATGTTCTTTTACGGATTTATTCTTGTCCAATTTGGAGCAATTGACTTCGTTTGGAAAGGACTCGCACCAGGATCACATCTTCCACTTGGACCACTATACCCTGCATTTACATTCTTCCAGGAAATTGTCACACTTGTTATTTTAATTGCAGTATTTTGGGCTTTTCATAGACGTTATGTAGAAAAGCTTGTTCGTTTAAAACGTAACTTCAAATCAGGTCTTGTTCTTATCTTTATCGGTGGCTTAATGATTTCTGTGCTACTTGGTAACGGTATGGGACTTATATGGCATGGCGAGGAGCTTTCATGGAGTGAACCAATTGCTTCTGCAATCGCTTACGTTTTTAGCGGGATAAATGAAACCGTAGCCATTTCAGTGTTCTATTTTTCTTGGTGGGTGCATTTACTAATTTTGTTAACGTTTTTAGTGTATGTTCCACAATCAAAACATGCGCATTTAATTGCAGGACCAGCTAATGTATTCTTCGGTCGTCTTTCAAACCCAGGGAAGCTTGAAAAGATTGATTTTGAAGATGAAACGCAAGAAACATTTGGTGTTGGTAAAATTGAAGACTTTAGACAAAATCAACTTATTGACTTATACGCTTGTGTAGAGTGTGGCCGTTGTACAAATATGTGTCCGGCAACAGGAACAGGAAAAATGTTATCGCCGATGGACTTAATTTTAAAACTTCGTGATCATTTAACTGATAAAGGAGCTGCGGTAACATCAAAAGCACCGTGGGTTCCAGTAGTTGCCTTCAATAATACACAAGGAAATCAGTTAGCGATGATGGCAGCTGGAAAAGGACAACAAGAATCAGCGTCTACAACGCTCGCTTACGATCCGAGTTTAATCGGAGATGTTATTACAGAAGAAGAGATTTGGGCATGTACAACGTGTCGTAACTGTGAAGATCAATGCCCAGTTATGAATGAGCATGTTGACAAAATTATTGATTTACGTCGATATCTCGTTTTAACAGAAGGAAAAATGGACGCGGAAGCACAACGCGCGATGACAAATATCGAGCGTCAAGGGAATCCGTGGGGTCTGAACCGTAAAGAGCGTGAAACATGGCGCCAAGGTGATGACGAAGTAACAGTTCCAACTGTAAAAGAAAAATCAAAAGCTGGGGAGGAATTCGAGTATTTGTTCTGGGTTGGTTCAATGGGATCATACGACAATCGTAGTCAGAAGATTGCGATATCGTTTGCGAAGTTAATGAACGAAGCAGGCATTTCATTCGCAATTCTCGGTAATAAAGAAAAGAATTCTGGAGATACACCACGCCGCCTCGGAAATGAATTTGTATTCCAAGAGATGGCGACAAAGAATATCGAAGAATTTGAAAAGGCAGGAGTGAAGAAAATCGTTACGATTGATCCTCATGCTTATAACACATTTAAAAATGAGTATCCGGACTTTGGCTTGCAAGCAGAAGTCTATCATCATACAGAATTGTTAGCTCAGTGGGTGAAAGAAGGGCGCTTAAAGCCTGTTCACGCTATTGAAGAAACAGTTACGTACCATGATTCCTGTTATTTAGGAAGATACAACGAAGTGTACGAAGCGCCACGTGACATTTTGAAAGCGATTCCTGGAGTGAATCTTGTAGAAATGGCACGTAATCGTGAAACTGGAATGTGCTGTGGCGCAGGTGGTGGCTTAATGTGGATGGAAGAAACAACTGGTTCTCGTATTAACGTTGCTCGTACAGAACAAGCATTAGCTGTACAGCCATCCATTATCGGTACAGGTTGTCCATATTGCTTAACGATGATCAGTGATGGAACGAAAGCGAAAGAAGTAGAAGAGAAAGTTCAAACTCTTGATGTGACAGAGATTTTAGAACGATCTGTTATCGGACAGAAAAAAGAAGCAATGTAGTTTGTAAGAATGTATACAACTTTAGAAAGAGGTGCAATGATTGCACCTCTTCTCAACGTAGGGATACCGAGCGAGCGCTCAGTGTTAAAAAATGAAATGGGGGAAAGAAACATGAGTAAAACAGTTATTTTAAGTGCTGCAAGAACACCAGTTGGAAAATTTGGAGGATCTTTAAAGGATGTAAAAGCGACGGAACTTGGAGGAATTGCAATTAAAGCAGCGCTTGAAAGAGCAAATGTTGCGGCTAGTGATGTTGAAGAAGTTATATTTGGAACGGTTATTCAAGGTGGGCAGGGACAAATTCCATCGCGCCAAGCTGCGAGGGCTGCTGGAATCCCTTGGGAAGTGCAGACGGAAACAGTGAATAAAGTTTGTGCATCAGGGCTTCGTGCGGTTACGTTAGCGGATCAGATTATTCGTACTGGCGATCAATCACTGATTGTAGCTGGCGGTATGGAGTCGATGAGTAACAGTCCTTACATTTTACGTGGAGCAAGATGGGGATACAGAATGGGCAACAACGAAGTTATTGATTTAAACGTTGCTGACGGTTTAACATGCGCATTTTCAGGTACACACATGGGCGTTTATGGCGGAGAAGTTGCAAAGGAAGATGGAATTTCTCGCGAAGCGCAAGATGAATGGGCATATCGTAGCCATCAGCGTGCGGTTTCAGCGCATAAAGAAGGGCGTTTTGAAGAGGAAATCGTGCCAGTAACGATTCCGCAAAGAAAAGGCAATCCTATTGTCGTTGCAAAGGATGAGGCGCCACGTGAAGATACAACGATTGAAAAGTTAGCAAAGTTAAAACCTGTATTTGATAAGACAGCGACGGTGACAGCTGGTAATGCGCCGGGACTAAACGATGGTGGTGCCGCACTTGTATTAATGAGCGAAGACAGAGCGAAGCAAGAAGGAAGAAAGCCATTAGCGACAATTTTGGCGCATACAGCAATTGCAGTGGAATCTAAAGATTTCCCAAGAACTCCAGGTTATGCAATTAACGCATTGCTTGAAAAAACAGGAAAGACAATTGAAGACATTGATTTATTCGAGATTAATGAAGCCTTTGCAGCGGTAGCAATTGCAAGTACAGAAATCGCAGGAATTGATCCGGAAAAATTGAATGTAAATGGCGGCGCGGTAGCGATGGGACATCCAATTGGAGCAAGCGGAGCGCGCATTATCGTTACACTAATCCATGCACTTAAGCAGCGCGGCGGTGGAATTGGAATTGCTTCGATTTGTAGCGGTGGCGGTCAAGGGGACGCAGTGATGATTGAAGTTCACTAATTAAAGTTCGAGGGTATAAAATTTATTAACAATTAAGGGGGAAGAAAAAATGGGTGTACAAAACATTGTTGTAATTGGTGCAGGACAAATGGGATCAGGAATTGCACAAGTATGTGCAATGGCAGGATATGACGTGAAGGTACAAGATTTAAAGCAAGAGCAATTAGATAGAGGATTGGCTATCATTACGAAAAACTTAGCACGCCAAGTAGAAAAAGGACGTATGAAGGAAGAAGAGAAGGAAGCCACATTAAATCGTCTTACAGTAACGCTTGATTTAGATTGTGTGAAAGAAGCGGATCTTATTATTGAAGCAGCTGTTGAGAAAATGGATATTAAAAAGAAAATCTTTGCGAATCTAGATGAAATTGCTCCAGAACACGCAATTTTAGCAACGAATACGTCATCTCTGCCAATTACAGAAATTGCAGCGGTAACGAAGCGTCCGGAAAAAGTAATCGGTATGCACTTTATGAATCCAGTTCCAGTTATGAAGCTTGTTGAGATTATTCGTGGTTTGGCTACCGATGATGCGGTATATGAAGCAATTGAAGATATTACGAAAAAAATTGGGAAAGTACCAGTTGAAGTGAATGATTTCCCAGGTTTTGTATCAAATCGTATTTTGCTACCGATGATTAACGAAGCAATTTATACGTTATATGAAGGTGTAGCGACGAAAGAAGCAATTGATGAAGTCATGAAGCTTGGTATGAACCATCCGATGGGGCCTTTGACACTCGCCGATTTTATCGGTTTAGATACGTGTTTATACATTATGGAAGTGTTGCATGAAGGATTAGGAGATAGTAAATATCGTCCATGTCCGTTATTACGTAAGTATGTGAATGCAGGATGGTTAGGGCGTAAAACAGGTCGTGGATTCTACGTTTACGAATAAATGCCCCCTTTGTTACAACATAGTGGTCTTACCAAATTATTTAAAGGATATATAGCAAATGGAGGCGGAATATATGAACTTTCGTTTTAATGAAGAGCAGCAAATGATGAGGAAAATGGTTCGGGATTTTGCACAGAAGGAAATAGCTCCCTTTGTTCCTAGTATGGAACAAGGGGTGTTCCCGAAAGAGATTTTGCAAAAGATGGGTGAGCTTGGATTAATGGGTATTCCAGCGCCTGCAAAATACGGTGGGGCAGAAATGGACTTTATATCTTACATTCTAGCAATTGAGGAAATCTCAAAGGTAAGTGCAACAGTTGGTGTAATTTTAGCTGTACATACGTCAGTTGGAATGAATCCGATTTTATATTTCGGAACAGAAGAACAGAAGAAAAAATATGTTTCTAAACTTGCGACCGGGGAATATTTAGGTGCATTTGCTTTAACAGAGCCAAATGCAGGATCAGATGCAGGGAGTTTGAAATCAAGAGCTGTGAAAAAAGGTGATCATTATATTATTAATGGATCGAAAGTGTTTATTACAAATGGTGGTGAAGCAAGTACATACATTGTATTCGCTTCTACAAATCCAGAGGCAGGAAAAAGTGGTATTTCTGCATTTATAGTAGAGAAAGATACAACTGGTTTAATCATCGGAAAAGATGAACATAAGATGGGACTTCTCGGTTCTCGTACAGTACAACTTACTTTTGAAGATATGAAAGTGCCAGCTGAGAATTTACTTGGGGAAGAAGGACAAGGATTTAAGGTGGCGATGGCGAATTTAGATGTTGGGCGAATTGGAATCGGTGCGCAGGCGTTAGGAATTGCTGAAGCGGCGCTTGGCTGTGCAATTGATTATGCAAAAGAAAGAGAGCAATTCGGGAAGCCAATTGCGGCGCAGCAAGGGATTGGCTTCAAGCTTGCAGATATGGCAACAAGTGTCGAAGCAGCAAGGTTACTCGTATATAGAGCGGCATCTCTTAGGGCACAGGGATTACCATGCGGTAAAGAAGCATCTATTGCGAAATTATTTGCTTCTAAGACAGCGGTTGAAGTCGCGATTGAGGCGGTGCAAGTGTTTGGTGGTTACGGTTATACGAAAGACTATCCAGTAGAACGATTTTTCCGTGATGCGAAAATCACGCAAATATATGAAGGAACAAGTGAAATACAGAAACTTGTTATTAGCCGTGCTTTATAAAAGGGCGAGGGGGAGACGGAGATGCATTTTAAACTATCAGAAGAACATGAAATGATAAGAAAAATGGTTCGAGATTTTGCTAAAAATGAAGTGGCACCAACAGCAGCTGAGCGTGATGAGGAAGAGCGATTTGATCGAGAATTATTTGATCAAATGGCAGAGCTTGGTTTAACCGGTATTCCGTGGCCTGAAGAGTACGGTGGAATTGGAAGCGATTACTTAGCGTACGTAATCGCTATTGAAGAATTATCCCGCGTTTGTGCTTCAACAGGCGTAACACTGTCCGCGCATACTTCACTTGCGGGATGGCCAATTTTTAAATTTGGGACGGAAGAGCAAAAGCAAAAGTTTTTACGACCGATGGCTGAAGGAAAGAAAATTGGTGCATACGGCTTAACTGAGCCAGGATCTGGATCGGATGCTGGTGGAATGAAGACAATCGCAAAGAGAGATGGAGACCATTATATTTTAAATGGATCAAAAATTTTCATTACAAATGGCGGTATTGCTGATATTTATGTTGTTTTTGCGCTAACTGATCCTGAATCAAAGCAGCGCGGTACGAGTGCATTTATTGTAGAAAGTGATACACCGGGATTTTCAGTTGGGAAGAAGGAGAGCAAGCTAGGGATTCGCTCTTCACCAACGACTGAAATTATGTTTGAAGATTGCCGTATTCCTGTAGAGAATCTACTTGGAGAAGAGGGGCAAGGGTTTAAAGTTGCGATGCAAACATTAGATGGAGGTCGTAACGGTATTGCGGCGCAAGCTGTTGGTATTGCACAAGGGGCTTTAGATGCTTCTGTAGAATATGCAAGGGAGCGCCATCAATTTGGAAAACCAATTGCGGCGCAGCAAGGGATTGGCTTTAAACTTGCGGATATGGCAACAGATGTAGAAGCGGCACGCCTTTTAACATATCAAGCGGCTTGGCTTGAATCAGAAGGGCTTCCGTATGGAAAAGAGTCAGCGATGTCAAAAGTATTTGCAGGAGATACAGCGATGAGGGTGACGACTGAAGCGGTGCAAGTATTTGGTGGTTACGGTTATACGAAAGATTATCCAGTAGAGCGTTATATGCGAGATGCAAAAATTACACAAATATATGAAGGAACACAAGAGATTCAGAGGCTTGTAATTTCTCGTATGTTAACGAAGTAGGAACGAAAGCGTAGGTATTTTCCTACGCTTTTTCCTTCCAAAAAATAATAGAGAGAGGTGAAGGGAATGGTTAAACATAATGTACATGCATCGGTGAAAGATGAAAAATTAGTTGCGTTAAGACGTGAGCAAATGATTAAAGGTGCGGTGCAACTGTTTAAACAAAAAGGATTTCCGCGTACAACAACGAGAGAAATTGCAAAAGCGGCTGGATTTAGTATAGGGACACTTTATGAGTACATTCGTACAAAAGATGATGTTTTGTATTTAGTTTGTGATAGTATTTATGAACATGTAAAAGAAAGATTAGAGGAAGTAGTTTGTACAGAAAAAGGGAGTGTAGAAAGTTTAAAGATAGCAATAACGAATTACTTTAAAGTGATGGATGAATTACAGGAAGAAGTATTGATAATGTATCAAGAGGTACGCTTTTTACCGAAAGAATCACTTCCGTATGTATTAGAAAAGGAGTTTCAAATGGTAGGAATGTTCGAGAATATTTTAGAACAGTGTACGGAAAATGGAACATTTACATTAAATAAAAAAGAAATACAGCTTCTTGCCCATAATATTTTTATACAAGGACAGATGTGGGGATTTAGACGCTGGGCGCTGCAAAAACTGTATACGCTCGAAGAATATACAGAAATGCAAATTAGGTATGTATTGCAAGGGGCCCATATGCTTCCGAAATAAGGAACAGACAAATTATAATTTTACTACCCTATAAAAGTTTCCCGTTTTTTTTGTAGCATATTTGTGCGACTTTTGTTTATAATGAATAGTATGGATTTTTTTAAGCAGGCCGTTATATATAAGGTTATATTTGATGAAAGGAAGTGCCGCATAAGTGGATTTTAAGCAATATTCACCAGAAGAGCTAAAAGAATGTTCAATGATTGAAGTTGTACATAGCGTTTTAGGGGATAAAAAACAAGCAACGACATTCAACGAGTTGGTTCAAGAAATCGCTCAAGTGCTGGGACTATCTCAAGAGCAAGTTAATGCGAAAATCGCACAATTTTATACAGACTTAAACATCGATGGACGTTTCATTAATTTAGGAGAAAATCGTTGGGGGCTACGCAGCTGGTACCCATACGAGCAAATTGATGAAGAAATCTTGCCTCAACCAAAACCGAAGAAGAAACGTAAAGTTGAAGAAGACGGTTTTGACGACTACATTGAAGAAGATGAAGATGACTTCGACGATGCAGATGTAAATGAAGATGAAGATGATGATGTAGAAGATTTGGACAAGGTTCTTGAAGAAGAAGACGGAGATGACGACGATCTTGATGATTTAGACGAAGATGACGACGACTTCGCTGAAGAAGAACTTGAGTATGACGAAACTGAAGAAGAAGAAGAGGAAGAACTGTAGTTCTTGACTTTTCATTATCGTCCATGTAGAATCATTTTTGGGCTCTTTAAAAAAGGACGATAATACTTTTAAAGTGTAAATATAAAAGAAAATTGCTCCCTACTTATTACTTTTTGTGATGAGGGGAGCAATTTTCTTTTTTGTTTTTTGTTTAGAAAATAAAAAGAGTCTAACAATAAGATGGATACAGTGTTATCTACATACGTTGCGCTTTGCAACGGTGATTATATAACAGCAAAATAGAAGGGAGCTTTTTCATGACTAAGTATATTTTTGTAACAGGCGGTGTAGTATCGTCTTTAGGAAAAGGTATTACAGCAGCATCTCTTGGAAGACTTTTAAAAAATCGTGGTTTAAACGTAACGATTCAAAAGTTTGATCCATACATTAACGTAGACCCAGGGACTATGAGCCCATATCAACACGGTGAGGTATTCGTAACAGATGATGGCGCAGAAACTGACTTAGACCTTGGTCACTATGAGCGTTTTATCGACATTAACTTAAATAAATACAGCAACGTAACAACAGGTAAAATTTACTCTTCAGTTCTTCAAAAAGAGCGTCGCGGTGAATATTTAGGAGGAACAGTTCAAGTTATTCCTCACATTACTAACGAAATTAAAGAACGCGTATATCGTTCTGGTCGTGAAACAAATGCGGATGTTGTTATTACAGAAATCGGTGGAACTGTTGGTGACATCGAGTCTCTACCATTCTTAGAAGCAATCCGTCAAATTAAGAGCGACATCGGTCGTGACAATGTAATGTACATTCACTGTACGTTAATCCCGTACTTAAAAGCAGCGGGTGAAATGAAGACAAAACCAACACAACATAGTGTTAAAGAACTTCGTAGCTTAGGTATTCAACCAAACATTATCGTTGTTCGTACAGAAATGCCTGTTTCTCAAGATATGAAAGACAAGCTTGCATTATTCTGTGACATCGATACAAAAGCGGTTATCGAAGCTCGCGATGCAGATACTTTATATGCGGTCCCATTATCTCTTCAAGAACAAAACATGGACCAAATCGTTTGTGACCACTTAAAATTAGACAATCCAGCTGCAGATATGACAGAGTGGACTGCTCTAGTTAACAAAGTGCGTAATCTTTCTAAGAAAACAAAAATCGCTCTTGTTGGTAAATATGTAGAACTTCAAGATGCTTATATTTCTGTTGTAGAAGCACTTCGTCATGCTGGTTACTCATTCGACACAGATGTAGAAGTAAAATGGGTAAATGCTGAGCACGTAACAGCAGAAAACGTAAAAGAATTAGTTGGCGATACAGATGGTATCCTTGTACCAGGTGGCTTCGGTGATCGTGGTGTAGAAGGTAAAATCGTTGCGATTCAATATGCTCGTGAAAACAAAGTTCCATTCTTAGGAATTTGCTTAGGTATGCAACTTGCATCAATCGAATTTGCACGTAATGTATTAGGTTTAGAAGGTGCTAACTCTTCTGAAATCAACCCTGACACACCATATGCAATCATCGACTTATTACCAGAACAAAAAGATGTAGAGGACCTAGGTGGTACACTTCGTCTTGGTCTATACCCATGTAAGCTTGCTGAAGAAACAAATGCTTACAATGCTTATAATGAGCCGGTTGTATATGAACGTCATCGTCATCGTTATGAGTTCAACAACCAGTTCCGTCCGGATATGGAAAAAGAAGGATTTGTATTCTCTGGTACAAGCCCAGACGGTCGTCTAGTTGAAATTATTGAATTAAAAGATCATCCTTGGTTCGTGGCAGCACAGTTCCACCCAGAACTTGTTTCTCGTCCAAACCGTCCACAACCATTGTTCCATGACTTCGTAAGAGCTTCTATTACGAATAAAGAGAGCAAGTAATAAAAAAAGCGCCTGAAATAAGGCGCTTTTTTTAATATTCATTTAACATTTCATCGATTGTGAATTTGATCCCGTGATAAGCAAATAAGGCTACTATTAAACTTGGGAATCCGTAGCGATTACCTTCATCATCTGGAATAAGACCTTTTAACAGTTTTGTATCAATATGTAGGTCTGTATATCGTTCGAGTGATTCCGTACCTTCTTGAAGAGCAGAAATGCCGACAATAGAGTGTCCCTCTTCTTGTAGTTTTTTTGCAATTTCTACAACCGCTTCATCTGTTGAAAAACGGCTAATAAGAAGTACACGATCCGCAGAGGTTACTTCTGCTTCTTTACCATTTTTAAATAAGCGTTTTGCTTGCTTCATTGGTTCAGCACCGAATAGTGCCTCGGCAACAACGCCCTCCATTTCATTTGTACCATGTAAATAAATGAAACCATCGCCAACTAGTGCTTGAGCAAGTAAACGAGCGCTATCTTCTATATTCATTTCTTCTTTTTGAGAAACTCTGGAGAAATAACCACTTAATTGAGTTGAAAAAATTTTTAACATAATGTTACTCCCTTCGTACGTGTTTGCCGGCTTTCATTATAATTTATTTTTTTAGAAAGGTGAAATCGTAGGGTAGCATAACAAAATAGGAAACGGTAAAATAAGAAAGAATAGGAAGGAATTTGCCAAAGAATAGCGAAATTAAATCGTTAAGATATAAGAAGCTTTAAATCTTGTACTTACACAGAAAGGTTGGGAATTATGGAAGGTAAAATTTTAATCGTTGATGATCAATATGGGATTCGTGTGTTATTACATGAAGTGTTCCAAAAAGAAGGTTATCAGACATTCCAAGCAGCGAATGGATTTCAAGCTTTAGATATCGTGAAAAAAGATAATCCAGATTTAGTAGTGTTAGATATGAAAATTCCAGGCATGGATGGTATAGAGATTTTAAAGCATGTAAAAGAAATTGATGAGAGTATTAAAGTAATTTTAATGACTGCTTATGGAGAGCTTGATATGATCCAAGAAGCAAAAGATTTAGGAGCTTTAATGCATTTTGCTAAACCATTTGATATTGATGAAATTCGTCAAGCTGTGAGAAATGAGCTCGCTGTAGAGGCATAAAAATGAATTTTTTATAAAAAATATGGAAAAAAGCGTTTACATGGACTATTGTGCAGGTGAATACGGTTGAGTTTTTGAGTACAAGTTGTTATCCTATTGAGTGTAGAAAAAAGTCCGGTATGTAGATATACATATTTTACCTTATTCTGGTCATACTACCAGCGATAAGAACTTATCGGATACAAAAAACGTTTTTTAGGAGGATTCACCATGCCTTTAGTTTCTATGAAAGAAATGCTAAACAAAGCACTAGAAGGAAAATACGCAGTTGGTCAATTCAACATGAACAACTTAGAGTGGACTCAAGCTATCTTAGCTGCTGCGGAAGAAGAAAAATCTCCTGTAATCCTAGGTGTATCTGAGGGTGCAGCTCGTCATATGACTGGTTTCAAAACAGTTGTAGCTATGGTTAAAGCTTTAATCGAAGAAATGAACATCACTGTTCCTGTAGCGATTCACCTTGACCATGGTTCAAGCTTCGAAAAATGTAAAGAAGCAATCGATGCAGGTTTCACATCTGTAATGATCGACGCTTCTCACCACCCATTCGAAGAAAACGTTGAAACTACTAAACAAGTAGTAGAATACGCACACGCTCGTAACGTATCTGTTGAAGCTGAGCTTGGAACAGTTGGCGGACAAGAAGACGACGTAATCGCTGAAGGCGTAATTTACGCTGACCCAGCAGAGTGTAAGCACCTTGTTGAAGCAACAGGTATCGATTGCCTAGCTCCAGCTTTAGGTTCTGTACACGGTCCTTACAAAGGTGAGCCTAACTTAGGATTCGCTGAAATGGAACAAGTTCGTGACTTCACTGGCGTACCTTTAGTATTACATGGTGGTACTGGTATCCCAACTGCTGATATCGAAAAAGCTATCTCTTTAGGTACTTCAAAAATCAACGTAAACACTGAGAACCAAATCGAGTTTACAAAAGCTGTTCGTGAAGTATTAAACAAAGACCAAGAAGTTTACGATCCTCGTAAATTTATCGGACCTGGCCGCGACGCTATCAAAGCAACTGTTATTGGTAAAATTCGCGAATTCGGTTCTAACGGTAAAGCGTAAGAATAAAATTCCGTTTTGGAAACCGTCTAGTCTTTTAGACGGTTTCCTTTCGTTGTATAATGAAAGCGTGAACAAGTCTAAAGATTTTATCATTTTTGGTTTTTAAATAGAAAATAATGTGCATAGTCCTATTAATAAATGTGATAACGTATCTAAATTGATAAAGTAAATTCGATGAATAGTTGATCTTTATCTATTCGTGCTACAGGAGAAATGAAGATAATGGTTTCCTATTTATTGAGTTTTGGGATGGAAAGAGTAATTGAGATTCTTAAGGGGAGCTTTCTATAAAAAGATAGAAAGTAAATACATTCACAAGAAGGGAGCTCAATATGGAAAAATTGCTAATTGAAGGCGGAAGAGCTTTAAATGGAACAATTCGAGTAAGTGGTGCAAAGAACAGTGCCGTTGCATTAATTCCAGCGACAATTTTAGCAGATACTCCAGTAACTATTGGTGGTGTCCCTAATATTTCGGACGTGAAAATGTTAGGAGACTTACTAGAGGAAATTGGAGGGAAAGTAACTTATGGACAGGAGGAAGAGATGGTAGTCGATCCTTCTAACATGGTTGCAATGCCTTTGCCAAATGGAAAAGTGAAAAAATTGCGCGCTTCTTATTATTTAATGGGTGCAATGCTTGGCCGTTTTAAAAAAGCTGTTATTGGGCTTCCGGGTGGATGTCATTTAGGACCGAGGCCGATTGATCAGCATATTAAAGGGTTTGAAGCGCTAGGTGCACATGTTACGAATGAACAAGGTGCCATCTATTTAAGAGCAGATGAGCTACGCGGGGCACGTATTTATTTAGATGTTGTTAGTGTAGGAGCTACGATTAATATTATGCTAGCAGCTGTACGAGCGAAAGGTAGAACTGTTATTGAAAATGCAGCGAAAGAGCCTGAGATCATTGATGTAGCTACATTGTTAACAAGCATGGGAGCACGTATTAAAGGTGCTGGTACTGACGTAATCCGAATAGATGGTGTTGACTCTTTACATGGTTGTCACCATACTATCATCCCAGATCGTATTGAAGCTGGTACGTATATGATTCTAGGAGCTGCATCAGGAGGAGAAGTAACGGTTGATAACGTTATTCCTCAGCATTTAGAATCAGTTACTGCAAAGCTAAGAGAAGCTGGTGTTCAAGTTGAAACGAACGATGATCAAATTACGGTGAACGGTAATAGAAAGTTAAAAGTAGTTGATATCAAAACGCTTGTATATCCAGGTTTTCCAACGGATTTACAACAGCCGTTTACGACGCTTTTAACAAAGGCACACGGGACAGGAGTTGTAACAGATACAATTTACGGTGCCCGTTTCAAACACATTGATGAATTACGTCGTATGAATGCTCAAATTAAAGTAGAGGGTCGTTCGGCAATTGTAACTGGTCCTGTGTTACTGCAAGGTGCAAAAGTGAAGGCGAGTGATTTACGAGCAGGAGCGGCACTTGTTATTGCAGGGTTAATGGCAGATGGAATTACAGAAGTAACAGGACTTGAGCATATTGATCGAGGTTATGAGAATATAGTGGACAAGCTTAAAGGGCTTGGTGCAAACATTTGGCGAGAACAAATGACAAAGCAAGAAATTGAAGAAATGAAGAACGCATAAGTGATACTTCCGCAAGGGGGAAGCGAAGCATCACTACTTGCGGAAGTACACTTTATAGAAAAACACGGTTCACAAAATACGGCAGAAATATAAAGGCTTAAAGGAGAGGGATTATCGTGGAAAGAAGTTTATCTATGGAGTTAGTACGTGTAACAGAGGCTGCAGCTTTATCATCAGCGCGTTGGATGGGGCGCGGGAAAAAGGATGAGGCAGACGGTGCAGCAACATCAGCTATGCGTGATGTATTTGATACAATTCCGATGAAAGGTACAGTTGTAATTGGTGAAGGTGAGATGGATGAAGCACCAATGCTATATATCGGAGAGAAATTAGGTACAGGATATGGACCACGTGTAGACGTTGCGGTTGATCCTTTAGAAGGGACAAACATCGTAGCAGCTGGTGGCTGGAATGCTCTTGCTGTCATTGCAATTGCAGACCACGGTAATTTGTTACATGCCCCTGACATGTACATGGATAAAATCGCGGTTGGCCCAGAAGCAGTTGGGGCGGTCGACATTGATGCGCCTATTATTGATAACTTACGTGCAGTTGCGAAAGCGAAAAATAAAGATATTGAAGATGTTGTAGCGACAGTTTTAAATCGTCCACGTCATCAAGAAATTATCGAAGAAATTCGTAAAGCTGGTGCGCGCATTAAATTGATTAATGATGGAGATGTAGCTGGAGCGATTAATACAGCGTTTGATCGTACAGGTGTAGATATTTTATTTGGATCTGGTGGAGCACCTGAAGGTGTATTAGCAGCAGTTGCTTTAAAATGTTTAGGTGGAGAAATTCACGGAAAATTATTGCCACAAAACGAAGCTGAATTAGCACGTTGTAAAAAAATGGGCATAGAAGACATTAATCGTATCCTTCGTATGGAGGACTTAGTAAAAGGTGACGATGCAATCTTTGCAGCAACAGGCGTAACAGATGGAGAACTATTACGCGGTGTTCAATTTAAAGGTAGCGTAGGAACAACGCAATCCCTTGTTATGCGCGCAAAATCAGGCACAGTTCGCTTCGTAGATGGTCGTCATAGCTTAAATAAAAAACCGAACTTGGTTATTAAGTAAAAAGCGTAAGCAGCTCCTTCAGAAAGGTTAAAATGGTCGATCTTTCTAACTATCGGAGCTGGAACTAAATTAAATAAGAAGCGAAGACAAATTTTCTTGTCTTCGCTTCTTGTATTTGTGTTCCAACGTATTGATTAAAACTAGATAAAAGGGTTACAATAGTGAATATTACCCTACTTGAACTTATTGCCTTTCATTATTAATTATTTGCCTTCCGTATTTTTTCCCTTTACCCATGAAAAAAGAGAATAACGTTAAAGTGTGGTGTCTGAATGAATTTGTCAATTGCAGCATTAGAAAACATGAAATTAAAAGAGTTATACGAGCTTGCGAAAGAATTTAAGATTTCGTATTATAGCAAGTTAACGAAAAAAGAGCTGATTTTTTCTATTTTGAAAGCTCGAGCAGAAAAAGAAGGTTTCTTTTTCATGGAAGGCGTATTAGAAATTATTCAATCAGAAGGATTTGGATTCCTACGTCCTATCAACTATTCTCCAAGCTCAGAAGATATTTATATCTCAGCTTCGCAAATTCGTCGTTTCGATTTACGTAATGGAGATAAAGTTTCTGGTAAAGTACGACCTCCGAAAGAAAATGAACGCTATTTTGGGTTATTACAAGTTGAAGCTGTAAACGGAGATGATCCAGATTCAGCAAAAGAGCGTGTGCATTTCCCTGCATTAACACCATTATACCCAGATCGCCAAATGAAATTGGAAACGGAACCGAAAAAGTTACCGACACGCATCATGGATTTAATCGCACCAGTTGGATTTGGACAACGTGGTTTAATTGTTGCGCCTCCAAAGGCTGGTAAAACAAGTCTATTAAAAGAAATCGCGCACAGTGTTACAACAAATCATCCGGAAGCAGAACTAATTGTACTTTTAATTGATGAGCGTCCAGAGGAAGTAACAGACATTGAACGTTCTGTTAAAGGAGATGTTGTAAGTTCTACTTTTGATGAAGTACCAGAAAATCATATTAAAGTAGCTGAGCTTGTGTTAGAACGTGCGATGCGTCTTGTAGAGCACAAGAAAGATGTTATCATTTTAATGGATAGTATTACCCGTTTAGCTCGAGCTTACAACCTCGTTATTCCACCAAGTGGTAGAACATTATCAGGTGGTATCGATCCAGCTGCCTTCCATAGACCGAAGCGTTTCTTTGGAGCTGCACGTAATATTGAAGAAGGCGGTAGCTTAACAATTTTAGCAACAGCCCTTGTTGATACAGGATCACGTATGGACGATGTTATTTACGAGGAATTTAAAGGAACTGGAAATATGGAACTTCACTTAGATCGTTCATTAGCTGAACGTCGTATCTTCCCAGCGATTGATATTCGTCGTTCTGGTACACGTAAAGAAGATCTATTAATTCCAAAAGAACATTTAGACAAGTTATGGGGCATTCGTAAGACAATGCGTGATACACCAGACTTTGTTGAAAGTTTCTTACGTAAGCTTCGTCAAACGAAGACAAATGAAGAGTTTTTACAAAACATTGTTGCAGACTCGAAAAGGTATGTAACAACTAAGTAAAGGGAAAAAATCAAGACTCGCTTATTTTATAGTAAGCGAGTTTTTTATGCTGTTTAGGTGATATTAAAGAGAGAAATAAGTGAAAGAACCTGAGCTAGTCAGAGCTGGATGAGCTCCCTCCAGCGGCTAAAATCTCTGGTCATTTCGCTCTCTCGCATGAAGCAAAAAGCGCTTCAAGATCGAGAGTTCGAAGTGTCCTGGATTCTTAAGTAATATCCAGTTCTGGTGGCTAGCTCTTCGCATCTAAGAACCTTCCGCCCGAAAGGTAAAAAGCACCTTTAGGGCGAAAGAGCCTTAACTGGTCAGAGCTGAGCGAGCCACCTCCACTTTTAAGATAATATCCAGCTCCAGCGGCTAGAATGGTCGGTGGCTTCGCGTCTTCCTACAAGGTAAAAAGCACCTCTACGTCAGAAGCTCCATCCCCCTCCCATTCTGAACGAGCCGCTTCTGCTTTTAAAATCAAAAAGACAAAAACAGGTAGTTGCAAAATGAAGTTAGCCTTGTTATAATTTCATCATATGTGTTTCATCAATATAGTTGTGTATGCAACTGAAGATGAAAAACTCTGTTTCGAAAATGATTCAGGGCGGAAGGAGATGAAAAGAATGAAAGCAGGAATTCACCCAGATTACAAGAAAGTTGTATTCATGGACACAAACACAGGCTTCAAATTCTTAAGCGGATCTACTAAAGGATCTAACGAAACTGTTGAGTGGGAAGATGGTAACACTTATCCATTACTAAAAGTTGAGATCAGTTCTGATTCTCACCCATTCTACACTGGACGTCAGAAGTTTGCTACTGCAGACGGACGCGTTGACCGCTTCAATAAGAAATACGGTCTTAAGTAATAAAAACATAAAACAGGCAAGTGTATGTATTCGCTTGTCTGTTTTTTTTGCGAAAATATTATACCTTTACCCTACTTTTAACTGAAAAGTAGATGAAAGGAGAGCTTCATGTACTTAATAAATCAAAATGGCTGGATTGAAGTGATTTGCGGTAGTATGTTTTCTGGCAAGTCAGAAGAGCTAATCCGCCGTGTGCGCCGTACGCAATTTGCAAAACAACATGCAATTGTATTTAAACCATGTATTGATAATCGATATAGTGAAGAAGATGTTGTATCACATAACGGATTAAAGGTAAAAGCAGTTCCTGTTTCAGCTTCAAAGGATATATTTGAACATATTACAGAAGAGCTGGATGTTATTGCAATCGATGAGGTGCAATTTTTTGATGAGGACATTGTGGAAGTGGTGCAAGTATTGGCAAATCGTGGCTATCGTGTCATTGTAGCTGGTTTAGACCAAGATTTCCGTGGTCTACCATTTGGACAAGTTCCTCAGCTGATGGCGATTGCTGAACATGTGACAAAACTACAAGCAGTATGTTCTGTATGTGGATCTCCAGCAAGTCGTACACAACGATTAATTGATGGAGAACCAGCGGCATTTGATGATCCAATTATTTTAGTTGGAGCTTCAGAATCGTATGAACCACGTTGTCGTCATTGTCATGCAGTACCTGCAAACAAAGATAAGTAAAACTCGCTGCGCAAGGCGGGTTTTTTCAAAATAGAGAGAATGAGCGGTGTGAGCCGCTTACGCTTTTAAATATAATTTGCGTTTTTTTGAGTAAGTACCATATACTATTTGTATTAGATACTAGGATGTAGAGGTGAATGATGTGTTAGATCGTTTGCAAGCTGTAGAAAATCGTTATGAGAAGTTAAATGAATTGTTAAGTGATCCAGCGATTATTAGTGATTCAAATAAGCTTCGTGAATATTCAAAGGAACAGTCTGATATACAGGAAACGGTAGAGGTGTATCGTGAGTATAAGGATGTTCGTGAGCAATTAAAAGATGCGAAAGCAATGTTAGAAGATAAGTTAGACGCAGAAATGCGTGAAATGGTAAAAGAAGAAGTTTCTGAGTTAGAATCACAAGATAAAACATTATCAGAGCGTCTGAAAATTTTACTTGTTCCAAAAGACCCTAATGATGATAAGAACGTTATCGTTGAGGTTCGTGGAGCTGCTGGTGGAGACGAGGCAGCTTTATTTGCTGGTGACTTATACCGTATGTATAGCCGTTACGCTGAGGTACAGGGCTGGAAAACGGAGATTATTGAGGCTAGCTATACAGAGTTAGGTGGATATAAAGAGATTATCTTTATGATTAATGGTAAAGGTGCTTTCGCGAAGCTGAAATTCGAGAATGGCGCTCACCGTGTACAACGTGTTCCTGAAACGGAATCTGGTGGACGTATTCATACATCTACAGCAACTGTAGCTGTATTACCAGAGGCAGAAGAAGTAGAAATTGATATTCATGAGAAAGATGTTCGTGTTGATACATTCGCTTCTAGTGGACCTGGTGGACAGAGCGTTAATACAACGATGTCAGCGGTGCGTTTAACGCACTTACCGACTGGTGTAGTTGTATCTTGTCAGGATGAGAAATCACAGATCAAGAATAAAGAAAAAGCGATGAAAGTATTACGCGCACGTGTTTATGATAAGTTTAGACAAGAAGCGCAAGCTGAGTATGATCAAAACCGTAAACAAGCTGTTGGTACGGGAGATCGTTCAGAGCGTATTCGTACGTATAACTTCCCGCAAAACCGTGTTACAGACCATCGAATCGGTTTAACGATTCAAAAGCTAGATCAAATCTTACAAGGTAAGTTAGATGATTTCATCAATGCCTTAGTGATGGAAGATCAGGCTCAAAAGATGGAGGCAGCTGAGTAATGCGTGTCTATGAAGCCCTGAAATGGGCTTCTTCTTTTTTACAGGAAAATGGACGAGATGAAAATGCGGGAGAAATTGTCCTTTGTCATGTATTAAAGGTGAACAGAACAGGATTACTTATGAATATGCGTGAAGAAATAACTGAGGAACAAGAGAAAAGCTTTACGGAGTTTATCCATAAGCATGTAGAAGGTATTCCTATTCAATATATGATTGGTTATGAAATGTTTTATGGACGGTCTTTCTTTGTGAATGAAGAAGTATTAATACCAAGGCCGGAAACAGAAGAGCTTATAGTGGGAGTATTAGAAAGAATCGAGCGCCATTTTGGTGATGAGAAACTACATGTAGCAGATATAGGTACAGGTAGTGGAGCGATTTCTATTACGCTTGCTTTAGAAAATAAAAATCTTCATGTGTATACAGTAGATATTGCACAAGAGTCGATTGAAGTTGCAAAAGAAAATGCAAAAGCTTTAGGTGCAGAAGTAACGTTCTATCACGGTGATTTATTGTCACCATTTCATAAAACGGGTCAAAAGCTAGATGTTGTTGTTTCAAATCCTCCATATATACCGGAAGAGGATTGGCGTGGTCTTTCTCCTGTTGTGAAAGAGCATGAGCCGAAGAGAGCACTTGTTGGTGGTGAAGACGGATTAGATTTCTATCGCCGTTTTATGGAAGAATTGCCGAATGTGTTGCAGAAGAAAGCGATTGTAGCGTTTGAAATTGGAGTAGGACAAGGTGAGGATGTAAAAAGATTGTTACAACAAGCTTTTCCACATGCTCATGTTGAGGTTGTTTTCGATATTAACGGAAAAGATCGTATGGTATTTGCAGAGATGGAGTAAGGTTCACACCTTACTCTATTTTTTTGTGGAAAAATTCATATAGATTTTGAATTTAATAGTTTAGAAAGATGAAAGTCTGTCCACACTGTTTGTAGAAGGGACGGTGGAGGAAATGAAAAAACAAGTTATTGCTTATCTTCTTATACTATTAATTGGTGCACAGTTACTTGTGCAGTTTGGATATATGAAAGCTGATGCGAAAGGGCCTTCAGTTATTCCGAAAGAGGCCGTTCGATTACGAATTTTAGCAAATAGTGATTCAGATAAAGACCAGGCATTAAAGCGTAAAGTGCGTGATGAAGTAAAAGCACAAATTGATGGATGGGTAGCGGATTTAACTTCATTTGAAGAGGCGCGCAAAGTAATTCAAAGTCATATTCCAGAAATCGAGAAAACGGTGGAAAATACGTTAAAAAGAGAAGGAAGTAAAGAATCATTTCAAGTGAAATTTAGTAAGAATGTAAAGTTTCCTACAAAGGTATATGGGAATTTTATTTATCCGGCAGGAGAATATGAAGCGGTATTGATTACAATTGGAGAAGGTGAAGGGGCGAACTGGTGGTGTGTATTATTTCCACCAATGTGTTTCTTAGATTTTTCGAGTGGGACAGCTGTAAGAAAAGAAGAGCACGTTGTGAAGGCGGAATCTCCTGAAGAGGAGCAGGTGAAACAACTAGATAAGGAAGTAGTAAATACAGAAGAGAAGAAAGTGGATAAGGTAAAAGAAACGAAAGTTGTAAAACAGGAAGTAGTAAAAAAAGTAACATCTTCTGAAAAGAAAGTAGTAAAAAATGAAACAAAAGTCGAAGAGCAGCCTGTAAGTAAAGAAGAAACAAAAAATGTGGAAAAAGTGGAGAAACCTGTGGAGAAAAAACAAGAACAGCAAAATGAGTATGTAAAAGTAGAAGAGGAAGAAGAAAAGCCAGAAGTTAAATTGTTTATTGTAGAAGCTTTTACATCTTTATTCTCTAAATAGTACTATTAATAAATCCCTCCTCATATATAAAAATGAGGAGGGATTTATTATGAAGAAAGTGTATTTTGCTACGAAAGCAGATGTGGAAAGATTACATTCTTTTTTCGGACAAGCTAATAAAAAAGATGATAAAATAAATGAGTTGTACGCACAATTTATGATTTTGGAAGAGGCGGAAGAAATACGAGCTGTAATTGGTTATGAACAAAGTGGGGAAGATGTACTTATTCGTTCTTGTTTATTCACACCTCATGTGGATAAACAGACTTTCTTATATTTTTTTGAAATGTTTTTGCAGTATATGAAAGAAAAAAGTGTTCAACAATTGTACTTACTAACAAATCATCCACAATCTGTACCGATCTTTCAGTTCTTTGACTTTTTTACTATAGAAAAGGATGAGGTTCCAGAGGGAATTCAACAGCTAGAACATTTTTGTAAAAATATAAAAGAGCAGAATGCAATAATACTAAATTGTCAGCTATTCACAAAGTTATCCACGGATTAATTAGGTTTATCCACATTTTGTGGATAAACCTTGTTTGTCTTTTGGATAAATCTCATAGTAAACTAAAAATAGACAAGTATTTAAGGCTAGAAAAGGACGTGGAAAAAAATGCATACAAATATGTGGGTTGTGGATAATGTTGTGGAAAGAAAAAAATATTATCCACAGTTACAAGAAGCAGCAAAATTATTAAGAGAAAATGAGGCGGTTGCTTTCCCTACGGAAACAGTATATGGGTTAGGGGCAAACGCGATGGATGATGAAGCAATCGCGAAAATTTTCGAAGCGAAAGGAAGACCGAGTGATAATCCACTCATTGTCCACATAGGTACAAAATCTCAGTTAGATGGGATTGTGAAAGAAATTCCACCAGTTGCAGAGAAGTTAATGGCACATTTTTGGCCAGGACCATTAACAATTATTTTGCCGAGAAAAGAAGGAATTTCAGAGAAGGTGACGGCAGGACTTAATACGGTTGGAGTAAGAATGCCTGATCATCCAATTGCACTTGCTCTTATTGAAGAGGCGAATGTACCTGTTGCGGCACCAAGTGCGAATCGTTCAGGGCGTCCAAGTCCAACATTAGCTTCTCACGTATATGAAGATTTGAATGGGAAGATTGCAGGTATTGTTGATGGTGGTGCAACTGGAGTAGGCGTTGAATCAACTGTAATTGATTGTACAAGCACGGTTCCAACAATATTACGTCCAGGTGGGATTACGAAAGAACAATTAGAAGCGGTGATAGGTACTGTTTCTTTAGATCCAGCTTTAAAGGATGAGAAGGAAAAACCGAAATCGCCTGGAATGAAATACACACATTATGCGCCGAAAGCACCACTTAGTATTGTCGAGGGCTCACGTGAGTTTATTCAGCATCTTGTGGATGAGAAAAAGAAAGAAGGATTTAAAGTAGGCGTATTAACGACAGAAGAGTATCAGCATGTATATAGTGCAGATGTTATATTATCTTGTGGTGTTAGAAGTGACTTAGCTAGCGTTGCGACTAAATTATATGATGTACTTAGAACATTTGATGCAAGTGAAGTGGATGTTATTTTTAGTGAGTCATTCCCTAATGAAGGAATAGGGAATGCAATTATGAATCGTTTAACGAAAGCGGCAGGACATCATATTATTATTGAATGATAAGGTAAGATTAGCAAACAGAATATTTCTCCTTGGATAAGCATATTGTGAAGTAGCACGTCCAAGGAGGGGCATGAATGACGTTTGAACAGCTAATACCTTTAATAATTATGGCATTCGCCTTAGGGATGGATGCGTTCTCGGTGAGTCTTGGTATGGGGATGATGCCCCTAAAGTTAAGACAAATCCTGTATATTGGTATGACGATAGGGATATTTCATATTATTATGCCGTTTATAGGAATGGTACTAGGTCGTTTTTTATCAGAGAAATATGGAGATATCGCACATTTTGCGGGTGCTATTTTATTAATCGGACTAGGGTTTTATATCGTATATTCGACCATTTTACAAAATGAAGAGACTAGAACTGCCCCTATTGGAATTAGTTTATTCGTATTTGCATTTGGCGTCAGTATAGATAGTTTCTCAGTAGGGCTTAGTCTTGGTATTTATGGGGCACAGACAATTATTACGATTTTACTTTTTGGATTTGTTAGCATGTTATTAGCGTGGATTGGTTTATTAATTGGGAGACATGCGAAAGATATGCTCGGTACATACGGTGAGATAGTAGGTGGTATCATTTTGGTTGGGTTTGGATTATATATCCTTTTTCCTATATAATTTTATGTAGGAGGGAATTATGAACAAGCTATTGGAATGGTATGTTAAGTTTTTAACCTTCTTTCCTCGATGGCTAAGAAGACTTATAATTTGGGGTATTATTTTGCAAATTTCGATGTTAGGTTGGATTAAGTTAATTCGTGAATGGTGAGATAGTTCCTTTCTGTGAATATTTTGTTTGTACTATATTTATTACGCTAAAAATTACAGATATAGAAAGGATGAGATGAATGACGAGATTGAAGCAAGTTTTTGGTATTATTATTAGTTTTTTTGTTTTTTGGTTTAGTATGCTCGGTGTACAAATGTTTGCTGAGTTTTTAGATATTGAGTCATTGAAATTTGTTGCGGGAAAGACTGAGGCGGCGCGTGCCTTTTACTCTCCGTACCCGTTTTTAATTGTTTTTCTTATTACATTGCTTTCCCTATACTTCTTCGTAATTAAGCTAGGGAAGCCGAAAAAAGAGAAAATGCCTACTTTAGAGGAAAAGAAGGAAGAATTACAATGATAAAATCCCCTGCTAAAAAGCAGGGGATTTTATATTTGAGTGATGGGAGGAATCTAGCTGCCTCCGCTTTTAGATATTATCCAGTTCCAGTGGCCAGCTCTTCGCATCTAAGAACCTCCCGCACGAAAGGTAAAAAGCACCTTTTGTGCGAGAGAACCTTAGCTGGTCAGAGCTAAACGGGCCACTTCCACTTTTAAACTGGCCTAACTAATTCAAATTGTTCTCCTAATTTTGCATAGTTGTGTCCTGCTAGGCGGCTTATTGGTTTGAGTCCTTCGGCGTGAATGCGCCCTTTTTCATATAGATGTTCGGCAACGTGGAAACGAACGACGCGTCCAATTAGTAGATCACAAGCTGGTGAGTCTTCCGTTCCGCCAAGTGGAATTGCACGTTCTAATACGCATTCCATTCGAATATTTGCTTCTTTTACACCTGGAACAGAGATGACTTCACTTTCGATTGGTGTTAGTTTTGCTAGTTCAATTTCACTTTCATTTGGCGGGAGGTTAGCTGCTGTTTCGTTAATTGCTGCTACATATGATTCGTCAGAAATATGTACGACAAATTCTCCTTTTTCAATTGCGTTTCGGGAAGTGTCCTTTCTTTCTCCTGCTTTTCGTTGTACAGATACTGAGATAAGTGGTGGATTAGCAGCGACAATATTGAAATAACTATATGGTGCTCCGTTTAGTACACCTTCTTTTGTTACAGAAGTAACGAATGCGACAGGACGAGGGATGATACTTCCGGTAAGTAATTTGTAATTATCTTTTTCAGTTTGTTCATTTGGATTAATGGATAACATGCTTGTAATCCCCTTTCTAAATATGAATACTTATTGTTTGTTTACAAGATAACGATGAGAAAATCCTGCTGGAAATAATATTTTGTTTCATAAAAAGAACTTACTTCAATTGTAATGAAGTAAGTTCTTTTTCAAGAATCTCAAATTTGAGATAAAAATTAAAGTAAAACGTATGCGCCAGGTCCGATTAAAGCTACACCAACAGCGACAGCGATTAACATTAAGTTATATTCATATCCGTTTTGTGTTACCCAGTAACCATTTTTTCCGTGAACAGTGAAGATAGCCATTAACATTGTTCCAACGATAAATAATGAACCAACTACAATGAAAATACCTGATGCGAATAAGAAACCACCTAGTAATTCAGTTGCGCCAGCCATAAATGCCATAAATACACCAGGACGTAAACCGATTGACTCCATCCAGCCACCTGTTCCTTTTAAACCGTAACCGCCGAACCAACCAAATAATTTTTGAGCGCCATGACCCATGAATGTAATTCCTATAATAAGACGAATAATAAGTAGACCGAAATCCATCATTTTAAAAACCTCCTAAAAGTTATTAACTTACCTTACGTAAGTAATAATAAAATAGTTACTTACTATAGTCAAGTGGATTTTGAAAAAAGTTTGAATTAAATTTTACAAATTAACAACAAAAAATAAAATGTAGTAAAGACCTCTAGACAAGTTGGGCAAAAAAAGAGAAAATATAAATAGAAGTTAACTTCTAATTGTTATTCAGACAATCAGAATTGACTGGAATTTTGTGAAGCGCTACAATAAGAGTCTATTAGTAATGACATAATTTATTTCGAAAGCGTTTTTACAGTATAATATTCGAAGTATGAAGTCTTACATGTATCCCGAGTTTTACTAGGGATTGCCCTATAAACTTTTAGGTAAATTATAAGGAGGACTATCCTATGTTTAAAAAATTATTCGGTCTTGGTTCAAAAACAAATGAAGAAACAATCGTAGCTCCATTAACTGGAGCAGTGAAAAATATTGAAGAAGTACCAGATCCAGTATTTGCTGGTCGTATGATGGGTGACGGTGTTGCAATTGATCCTACTGAAGGTGTAGTTGTATCTCCAGTTGATGGTGAAATCGTACAATTATTCCACACAAAACATGCTATCGGAATTAAAGCGAAAAACGGTACAGAAATTTTAATCCACGTTGGATTAGAAACTGTAAAAATGGAAGGTGAAGGTTTCGAAGCTCACGTTTCTGAAGGCCAAGCTGTAAAAGCTGGAGATAAATTAATCTCATTCGACTTAGAATTAATCCGTGAAAAAGCGAAAAGCACAATTACTCCAATTGTTATTACAAACACAGATGCAGCTGAGTCTATTAAGACAACTGTAGGCGTAGCAGCTACAAAAGGTTCAACAGAAGTAATGAAAGTTACAATGAAATAATTGCAATATAAGAGGAATCCGTTTCGTATGAAATGGATTCCTTATTTTTGTTGCGTGTTCAGTATGTATGTTAAAATACTCTAGGCACTTGGAAATAGGGTTTCACATATATGTGGATAAGGCGCATTTTTCTTAGAAAAAATATAAGAGAAATGCGCCTTTTGTATATTTACATTTCTTTTGTTCTATTCTAATGTAAGTTATGATGAATGATAAGAAATTGAATATAGGGGTGGGTTTGAATGAAACGAGTGTTATTTGTTTGTACTGGCAATACATGTCGTAGTCCAATGGCTGAGGCGTTGCTTCGTCATCACGGAGGAGATAAGTTTGAAGTGCAATCTGCTGGTGTTTTCGCCTATCCTGGGAGCGATGCATCGGTACATGCGAAGGAAGCTTTAGATGAAAAAGGAATTTCAATTGATCATGCGGCGCAGCAAGTAAATGAAACTTTGCTTGATTGGGCTGATATTGTCGTAACGATGACAGAAAACCATAAGCAAATTGTACTTGGGCATTATCCGAGCGTTGAAAAGAAATTAAATACGTTATATGGATTAACTGAAGGTATAGGCAAGGACATTTCAGATCCATTTGGAGGCTCGCTTTCTATTTATAAAGAAACGTTAGATGAGATGGAAAAACTTGTACAAACTTTACTGAAAAAACATTCAGTAGGTTGATGTTTCGTGTATAATACGATATTGGAGATCACTTCTTCCTATATGAGGTAGCGAGTGTGAAATGAAGATAATTGATTGAAACTTTGGAGGGGTAAAAATGAAAGTAGTAATAGCATCTGATCACGGCGGTATGAATATCCGCAAAGAACTTGTAAGTTTATTAGAAGAGTTAAATATTGAATATATTGATTTAGGTTGTGAATGTGAAGCTGGTTCTGTTGATTACCCTGACTTTGCGTTTCCAGCAGCTGAAATGGTAGCGAATGGTGAAGTAGATCGTGGTATTTTAGTTTGTGGGACAGGCATTGGTATGTCAATCGCAGCAAACAAAGTAAATGGTATCCGTTGTGCGTTAGTTCATGATACTTTCAGCGCGAAAGCGACGAGAGAGCATAATGACACTAACATGCTAGCAATGGGCGAGCGTGTAATTGGTGCTGGCCTAGCGCGTGATATCGCGAAAATCTGGTTAACAACTGATTATGAAGGTGGTCGTCACGAAAACCGCGTAGGAAAAATTAAAACATACGAAACAAAGTAATAGATTCTAACTATCAGTAGTGTGAAATATAATTTGGTGAACCAACCTGTGAAAGGAAGAGGCGTAATGACAGAAATCGTAAAGGTAAGAGAACAGCTACAAATGTCGCTTTCTGATTTCCAAGAACAAGCTTCATTACAAAGCGGTCAAATTTTTGTAGTGGGTTGTAGCACGAGCGAAGTGCTAGGCGAAAGAATTGGAACATCAGGAACGATGGAAGTAGCAGAGGCGATTTTCTCTGAGTTAAAACAATTTCAAGAGCAAACAGGTATTGAATTAGCGTTTCAATGTTGTGAGCATTTAAACCGTGCTTTAGTAGTTGAGAGAGAAGTAGCGATAAAATATCAATTTGAAATTGTAACAGTTACGCCTGTTAGATCAGCAGGTGGTGCATTGGGGACATACGCGTATCACAATTTGAAAGATCCGGTAGTAGTTGAGTTTATTAAAGCTGATGCAGGAATGGATATTGGTGATACATTTATCGGTATGCATTTAAAGCATGTAGCTGTTCCGGTTCGTACAAGTGTGAAGGAAATTGGAAGTGCGCATGTAACGATGGCCAAAACACGTGGAAAACTAATTGGTGGAGCACGTGCTGTCTATGCGGCAGTGGAAGAGACTACCACTTGCCGTTAAATATGAGAAATTAGGAAGTCATATAGTACCTGTTTATCATAAGATAAAAGGTATGTTGTCTGACTTTATAATAGAAGAAAGAAAAGACTGATTTTCGGTCTTTTTTTTCTTTTATGATATAGAAAGTCATGTTAGAATGTAGTTGAAAACATGAAGGTTCGAAAGAATTACAACCTGAATTTTCGTTTTTTCTGAATAAATAAGAAAAAACTGTTGGGAATCGATGTAATTCGTTCAGAAAAGGGGGATTTTGGTGGATCATTTAAAACGTCAAGATGAAAAGGTATTTGCTGCAATTGAGGCAGAACTAGGAAGACAGCGTTCAAAGATTGAGTTAATTGCTTCGGAAAACTTCGTAAGTGAAGCAGTAATGGAGGCACAAGGTTCTGTTTTAACGAATAAGTATGCTGAAGGATATCCTGGAAAACGTTACTATGGTGGCTGTGAACACGTAGACGTAGTAGAAGATATCGCACGTGATCGCGTGAAAGAAATTTTCGGCGCAGAGCACGTAAATGTTCAACCACACTCTGGTGCACAAGCGAACATGGCAGTATACTTCACGATTTTAGAGCAAGGCGATACAGTACTTGGTATGAACTTATCTCATGGTGGTCACTTAACACACGGAAGCCCTGTTAACTTCAGTGGAGTACAATATAATTTCGTAGAATATGGCGTGGATGCTGACTCTCACCGTATTAATTACGATGATGTATTAGCAAAAGCGAAAGAACATAAACCAAAATTAATCGTTGCAGGTGCAAGTGCATACCCTCGTGTTATCGATTTCAAGCGATTCCGTGAGATTGCAGATGAAGTGGGCGCTTATTTAATGGTTGATATGGCACATATCGCAGGTTTAGTAGCTGCTGGTTTACATCCAAATCCAGTACCACATGCACATTTCGTTACAACGACAACACATAAAACGTTACGTGGTCCGCGTGGTGGTATGATTTTATGTGAAGAGCAATTTGCAAAACAAATTGATAAATCAATCTTCCCTGGTATTCAAGGTGGTCCACTTATGCACGTAATCGCTGCAAAAGCTGTTGCATTTGGTGAAGCACTTCAAGATGATTTCAAAACATATGCACAAAATATCATTAACAATGCGAACCGCTTAGCTGAAGGTCTTCAAAAAGAAGGACTTACACTTGTTTCTGGCGGAACAGACAATCACTTAATCTTGATTGATGTTCGTAACTTAGAAATCACAGGTAAAGTAGCAGAGCACGTATTAGATGAAGTTGGTATTACAGTGAACAAAAATACAATTCCATTTGAAACAGCAAGCCCATTTGTAACAAGTGGTGTACGTATCGGTACAGCAGCTGTAACATCTCGTGGTTTTGGTTTAGAAGAAATGGATGAAATTGCGTCACTTATTGCTTATACATTAAAAAATCATGAAAATGAAGCTGCATTAGAAGAAGCACGTAAGCGTGTAGAAGCGTTAACTAGCAAATTCCCAATGTATCCAAATCTATAATAGATTGAAGAAGACTGCCGAGACTTAATTGTTTTGGCGGTCTTTTTTTTGGACATATATTATTTTTAAAGTATGTATACAAATGATGAATAAATTTTGGCGATATAATGAAGGATACAGCTCCCATAATTGGTAAAGATACTAGATAGATTCATTGTAAAATCATGATTTTGCCAAATTTGCCCTTGAATATTAGTAGCGTTTTCTTTACAATCGTAAATAGTGTAAAAAAGCGTGCAAACGCATGAATATCATCTAAAGGAGAGATTCACATGGGAAAACTGTATGTATTTGATCACCCGTTAATTCAACATAAGATTACATATATTCGCGATAAGAATACAGGTACGAAAGATTTTCGTGAATTAGTGGACGAAGTAGCAAGCTTAATGGCTTTCGAAATTACTCGCGACCTTCCACTTAAGGACATTGAAATTGAAACACCTGTAAGCAAAGCGACAACAAAAGTGATCGCTGGTAAAAAACTTGGTTTAATTCCGATTTTACGTGCAGGTTTAGGAATGGTTGATGGAATTCTGAAATTAATTCCAGCAGCAAAAGTAGGACACGTTGGTTTATACCGTGACCCTAAAACATTGCAACCGGTAGAATACTATGTGAAACTTCCAACGGATGTAGAAGAGCGTGACTTTATCGTACTAGATCCGATGCTAGCAACAGGTGGTTCTGCGGCTGAAGCAATTAACTCTCTGAAAAAGCGCGGTGCGAAACAAATTAAATTAATGTGTATCGTTGCAGCTCCAGAAGGGGTAAAAGTAGTACAAGAAGAACATCCTGATGTTGATATTTATGTAGCAGCATTAGATGAGAAATTAAATGACCACGGATATGTAGTACCAGGTCTTGGTGATGCTGGTGACCGTTTATTCGGAACGAAGTAAGACAACTGACGAGCAGGGGAGATTCCCCAGCTCGTCTTTTTTGCTGTAAGCAAGTAGGGGAGGGGGAGAGGATAAATATACATCGTATATACAACATAAGTTGCATACACCTCACATATAATATAGAAGTCTTACGTCTGAGGAACACTATATTATGGAAGAAAAGCGTTATATCTCGAAAATATAATAGTGACAAACTTGTGAACATTTCCTTCTATTATAAAGAGAAAACTGTTAGAAATTGCATATATGTAACCAGTATTTAGAAGGGGAACGTTTTCATTTTTGGGAGGAAATGCCTAATACTCAAATTTTTAGATTTTTTACGATTTCTCGTTGACACTGTTAATACCCTATTGTATGCTAACAACGGGGATAGATGGTAGGGCTTTCAGTGACAAAATTACATCTATTCCGTGACGAAAATGTAAACTTTTTGTTTTGTATAGGATTTATGCAAAAAAATGAGTTATTATTAACACATCGTGAATGAGGGTTACATATTGGAGGGATGAATCCTTGCAAAAAAACGATCGCAGCCATATAAAAGCTTATGCTTTAATGTCAGGTATTCTTGCTCAATTAGTCGGTTCTATTCTTGTTGGAATCTTTGGTGGGCAGTGGATTGATAATAAGGTTGGAACGTTTCCGTTGTTTCTTATTATAGGGTTATTACTCGGACTAGGAACAGGGGTATACGCAATGATTCGACTCATTCGACATTACTATTCGGGAGAGCAATGATGATAGACGTACATGGACTTGTCCAAAGACAAAAGAAATATATGTACTACTTGCTTGCGCTTCTAGTGCTAGGATGGGGATTTACCTCTTACAAGGATGTATTTCTTGGACTGATTATCGGTACGATTTTCAGTTTTCTTAGTTTGCGCATCATTGCACGTAGAACAGACAAGCTGCTAGATCGCGTAACAAATGGAGAAAACGTGAAGTTCAAGGCAACAGCGGTAAGTACATATTCAAGATTCGCCACGATTGGGTTATTAATTTTATTTGCAGCCAAATATCAAGAGTTAATCGCGATGTGGGGCCTAGGTGTAGGATTGCTGACAGGATACCTTGTCATGATCATAGATTTTCTTTATTTAGAGTATAAGAGCAGGGAAGAGAGGTGAATTACTAGTGGAACACGGTAAATTAGTTGAATTTCTAGGTTTAACGTTCGATTTGTCATCAGTTATGATGGTTACTGTAGCAGCAGTTATTGTTTTCTTAATCGCTGTTATCGGAACTCGCAGCTTAGCTCTGCGCCCAACCGGGATGCAAAACTTCATGGAATGGGTGTTTGACTTCGTGAAAGGGATTATCAATAGTACGATGGACTGGAAAACAGGTGGACGTTTCTTAACGCTTGGCGTTACGCTTATCATGTTTATCATCGTATCGAACTTCCTTGGTTTACCATTCATGTATTCAGCAACTGAAGCTGGCGAACATATTGCATGGTGGAGATCACCAACGTCTGATCCAGCAGTTACATTAACATTAGCCGTGATGGTAGTTACCCTCACCCATTATTATGGAATTAAGATGAAGGGTACGAAAGAGTACGTAAAAGGTTATTTCCAACCTATGAAATTCTTATTCCCATTAAAGGTTATTGAGGAGTTTGCTAACACATTAACGTTAGGTCTTCGTTTATTTGGTAACATTTATGCAGGTGAGATCTTATTAGGATTACTTGCTAAGTTGGGCGGAGCATCAGTCCTTGGGGCATTAGGTGCGCTTGTACCAATGTTAGCATGGATGGGATTCAGTGTATTCGTTGGATCAATCCAAGCATTTATTTTCGTTATGTTAACGATGGTTTATATGGCTCATAAAGTAAGCCATGACCATTAATATAATTTAAGTAAGAAAAAATTTATTTTTTTATAATACAAAGGAGGACAAATTAAATGAGTTTAGGTGTAATCGCAGCTGCAATTGCAATTGGTTTATCAGCATTAGGTGCAGGTATTGGTAACGGTCTTATCGTATCACGTACAATCGAAGGTGTTGCTCGTCAACCAGAATTAAAAGGCGCACTTCAAACAATTATGTTCATCGGGGTTGCTTTAGTTGAGGCACTTCCAATCATCGGTGTAGTTATTGCATTCATCGTAATGAACAAATAAGGGAGACTCCCCTTACATAGATGGCGAAGAGTGTTTTTCCGAACTTTCTTCGCCATTGCTTTATGAACGAAACGTATGTCTTTTTTTTTCATATGATCAATTTAGATATTTTGAAGGGAGTGAATCCTTGTGCCAACTTTATTATTAGGAGCTTCCATTCCATTTGGAACGATTGCTTATACATTGTTCATTTTCTTACTTCTATTAGTAATGCTACGCAAATTTGCGTGGGGTCCTTTAATGGGAATTATGAAAGAACGTGAAGAGCACGTTGCTAATGAAATCGACGCTGCAGAAAGAAATAATGCTGAAGCGAAGAAATTAGTAGAAGAACAACGTGAGATGTTAAAACAATCGCGTGTTGAAGCACAAGAGTTAATCGAAAGAGCGAAAAAGCAAGCTGTAGATCAAAAGGATGTTATTGTTGCTGCTGCGAAAGAAGAAGCAGAATCAATTAAAGCATCTGCTGTACAAGAAATTCAACGCGAAAAAGAGCAAGCAATTGCTGCTTTACAAGAACAAGTCGCTTCTTTATCTGTTCAAATTGCTTCTAAAGTAATTGAAAAAGAATTAAAAGAAGAAGATCAAGTGAAGTTAATTCGCGATTATATTAAAGAAGTAGGAGAAGCGCGATGAGCAATGGGATTGTAGCAAAACGTTATGCTGTCGCTCTTTTTAAAATTGCAAAAGAAAAACACGTATTAGAAATGTTTGAAGAGGAATTACGCCTTGTACAAAACGTTTATGTAAAGAACGGAGAACTACATAGCTTTTTAACGCAACCGAACATTTCAAAGGAACAAAAGAAAACGTTTCTTGCAAACGTATTCGGATCTGTTTCTGAATCTATTTTAAATACGTTATATATTTTAATTGATAACAAACGCATTGATATCTTACCTGAAATTGCAGATGAATATGTTGTTCTTGCTAATGAAGAACGTAACGTAGCGGATGCAACTGTATATTCTACTCGTCTTCTATCAGAAGAAGAGAAGCTTAACATTGCTGAAGCATTTGCAAAGAGAACGGGAAAAGATGCAATTCGCGTGAAAAATGTTGTAGATGAAGATTTACTAGGCGGAATTAAAGTACGTATTGGAAATCGCATTTATGACGGAAGTTTACAAGGAAAATTAGCACGTATTCAGCGTGAATTAATGAAGAATAGATAGGGGTGAAGCACATGAGCATCAGAGCTGAAGAAATTAGCGCACTGATAAAGCAACAAATCGAGAACTATCAGTCTGAAATCGAAGTTAGTGATGTTGGTACAGTTATCCAAGTTGGTGACGGTATCGCGCGTGCTCATGGTCTTGATAACGTTATGGCTGGTGAACTTGTAGAGTTCTCTAACGGCGTTATGGGACTAGCACAAAACTTAGAGGAAAACAACGTAGGTATTATCATTTTAGGACCTTACACAGAAATCCGTGAAGGTGACGAAGTTCGTCGTACTGGTCGCATCATGCAAGTACCAGTAGGAAAAGAACTAATTGGTCGTGTTGTAAACCCATTAGGTCAACCAGTTGATGGTTTAGGCCCAATCAATACAACAAACACTCGTCCAATCGAAAGTCCAGCACCAGGTGTAATGGATCGTAAATCTGTTCATGAGCCACTTCAAACAGGTATTAAAGCGATCGATGCTCTTGTACCAATTGGCCGTGGTCAACGTGAGTTAATCATTGGTGACCGTCAAACTGGTAAAACAGCAGTTGCACTTGATACAATCATTAACCAAAAAGATGAAGACATGATTTGTATCTACGTAGCAATTGGACAAAAAGAATCAACTGTACGTAACGTAGTAGAAACACTACGTAAGCACGGTGCATTAGAATACACAATCGTTGTAACTGCATCTGCTTCTCAGCCAGCTCCATTATTATACCTAGCTCCTTATGCTGGTGTAACAATGGGTGAAGAGTTCATGTACAATGGTAAACACGTATTAGTAGTATATGATGACTTATCAAAACAAGCAGCGGCTTACCGTGAGCTGTCATTACTATTACGTCGTCCTCCAGGTCGTGAAGCTTACCCAGGGGATGTATTCTACTTACATTCTCGCTTATTAGAGCGTGCAGCAAAATTAAGTGATGCAAAAGGCGGCGGTTCTTTAACTGCACTACCTTTCATCGAAACACAAGCAGGGGACGTATCAGCATACATCCCAACAAACGTAATTTCTATTACGGATGGACAAATCTTCTTACAATCTGACCTATTCTTCTCTGGCGTACGTCCAGCGATCGATGCGGGTACTTCTGTATCTCGTGTAGGTGGATCTGCTCAGATTAAAGCAATGAGTAAAGTATCAGGTACACTTCGTCTTGACCTTGCATCTTACCGTGAGTTAGAAGCGTTCGCTCAGTTCGGTTCTGACCTTGATAAAGCAACTCAAGCGAAATTAAACCGTGGTGCTCGTACTGTTGAGGTATTAAAACAAGGATTACACAAACCGTTACGTGTAGAGAAACAAGTTATCATTCTTTACGCTTTAACACGTGGATTCCTAGATGATATCCCAGTAGTAGATATCACTCGTTTTGAAGAAGAATTCCATGCTTGGTTAGATTCTAATGCGACTGACTTATTAGAAGAAATCCGCACAACTAAGAAACTTGCGGATGACGACAAATTTGCAGCAGCAATCAATGGATTTAAAAAAGTATTCGTAGCTTCTGAATAATAAAAGCGGAAGCGGCTCGTTCAAGCCGCTGGAGCTAGATAGTATATATAAAAGGCATCTCGGGCTCTGAGATTGCTAAAGGTCATGTAAAGGAAAAGAGTAGGTGCACCTATTCTTTTCCTTCAATCATGAGCAAGAATATCTTGCAACGTAGATTAGGAAGAGGATTCTTACTAATCGTGCCAACTTCCGGAAAAAAGGTGGTGAAAACCTGTGGCATCTTTACGCGATATAAAAGCGAAGATTAACTCGACAAAGAAAACGAGTCAAATTACGAAAGCGATGGAGATGGTATCTGCATCTAAGTTAAACCGTGCAGAGCAAAATGCTAAATCTTTCGTTCCGTATATGGAAAAGATTCAAGAAGTAGTAGCGAGCATTGCGCAAGGAAGCAAAGGGATTAATCATCCAATGCTAAATGCGCGTCCTGTAAAGCGTACAGGATACATCGTTATTACGTCTGATCGCGGACTAGCAGGTGGTTATAACAGTAACGTATTACGTACAGTAAGTAACGTAATTCGTGAACGTCATAATATGGATTCAAACCAATATTCTATTATTGTGCTTGGACGACTAGGACGTGATTATTTAAAACGTCGCGGCTTTAACATTATTGATGAAGTAGTTGGATTATCTGACCACCCATCATTTACTGATATTAAAGACCTTGCTTCTCGAGCAATTGCGATGTTCGCAGATGGTGCTTATGATGAGCTGTACATTTACTACAACCATTACGTAAGTAAAATTTCACAAGAGGTAACGGAAAATAAAATTTTACCGCTTACTGGTGTGGCGTCTGACAAACCGACGACAGCTTATGAATTCGAACCTTCTGAAGAAGAAATTTTAAAAGTACTATTGCCACAATACGCAGAAAGCTTAGTGTACGGTGCATTACTAGACGGTAAAGCAAGTGAGCACGCAGCGCGTATGACAGCAATGAAGAGTGCTACAGACAACGCAATGGAAGTTATCGATTCACTTACACTTTCATTCAACCGTGCGCGTCAGGCAGCGATTACGCAAGAAATTACGGAAATCGTTGGTGGAGCAGCAGCGTTAGAATAGTATTAAAAAGCGGAAGCGGTTCGTTCAGAATGAGAGGGGGATGGAGCTTTTGACGTAGAGGCGATTTGTGCCTCGTAGGAAAAAGCGAAGCCACCGAACATTCTAACCGCTGGAGATAGATTCAATAAAAAGCGGAAGCGGCTCTTTCAGGAGAGTCGCGTAAGCTAAACTAATAAAAAATTAAAAGCTAACTTCTCTGATAGAGGTAGCTAATTAAAAGAAAGCTAGGAGGGAACCCGATGAATAAAGGGCGCGTTACGCAAATCATGGGTCCGGTTGTAGACGTTAAGTTTGATGGCGGAAAGCTACCAGAAATCTACAATGCCCTTACGGTAAAACAAAGCAACGAAAACGGAAGCATGAACTTAACATTTGAAGTTGCACTTCATTTAGGTGATGATACAGTTCGTACAGTTGCGATGTCTTCCACAGATGGACTTGTTCGTGGCACAGAAGTAGAAGATACTGGTAAAGCAATCTCTGTACCAGTTGGTGATGCAACACTTGGACGTGTATTCAACGTATTAGGTGATGCAATTGACTTAGATGGTGAACTTCCTGCGGATGTACACCGTGATCCAATTCACCGTCAAGCACCTGCATTCGAAGAATTATCTACTAAAGTAGAAATTCTTGAAACTGGTATTAAAGTAGTAGACTTACTTGCTCCTTACATTAAGGGTGGTAAGATCGGCCTATTCGGTGGTGCCGGCGTAGGTAAAACAGTATTAATTCAGGAATTAATCAATAACATCGCACAAGAGCATGGTGGTATCTCTGTATTCGCTGGTGTAGGTGAGCGTACTCGTGAGGGTAATGACTTATACCACGAAATGAGCGATTCTGGCGTAATCAAGAAAACTGCGATGGTATTCGGACAAATGAACGAGCCACCTGGAGCACGTCAACGTGTTGCATTAACAGGTTTAACAATGGCTGAGCATTTCCGTGATGAGCAAGGACAAGACGTACTTCTGTTCATCGATAACATCTTCCGTTTCACGCAAGCGGGTTCTGAAGTATCTGCCCTTCTTGGTCGTATGCCATCTGCGGTAGGTTACCAACCGACACTTGCAACAGAAATGGGTCAATTACAAGAGCGTATTACATCTACAAATAAAGGGTCTATCACGTCTATCCAAGCGGTATATGTACCAGCCGATGACTATACTGACCCAGCACCAGCTACAACGTTCGCTCACTTAGATGCAACAACAAACTTAGAGCGTCGTTTAACGCAAATGGGTATTTACCCAGCCGTAGATCCATTAGCATCTACATCTCGTGCACTTTCTCCAGAAATCGTAGGAGAAGAGCATTATGAAGTAGCTCGTCAAGTACAGCAAACTTTACAACGTTATAAAGAACTTCAAGATATCATCGCTATCTTAGGTATGGATGAGTTATCTGAAGAAGATAAGTTAGTTGTACATCGTGCTCGTCGTATTCAATTCTTCTTATCTCAAAACTTCCACGTAGCTGAGCAGTTTACAGGTCAAAAAGGTTCTTACGTACCTGTAAAGAATACAGTTAGTGGTTTCAAAGAAATTCTAGAAGGAAAATATGATGACCTTCCAGAAGATGCATTCCGCTTAGTAGGTGGCATTGAAGAAGTTATTGAAAACGCGAAGAAAATGATGGCGTAAGGCCTTAGGAGGGACGAAGTATGAAGACATTTCCAGTCAGTATTGTAACTCCTGATGGACCGGTTTACGAAAAAGAAGTAGAAATGGTAAGTGTAAAAGCAGAGAGTGGGGAAATGGGGATCTTACCAGGTCACATTCCAACTGTTGCACCATTAAAAATTAGTGCAGTTCGTCTGAAAAATGGTGGACACACTGATTATGTAGCAGTAAGCGGTGGCTTTATCGAAGTTCGTCCAGATAAAGTGACTGTATTATCATCATCTGCTGAAGAAGCAAACCATATCGATATCCATCGCGCAAATGAAGCGAAGCGTCGCGCTGAGCAACGTCTGCAAGATAAACAAGCACATGTTGACTTTAAACGTGCAGAAATGGCATTACAACGTGCCGTGAACCGTTTAAACGTTTCCGATATGAAGTAAAAAAATCCGTAAGGGCTTTGCCTTTACGGATTTTTTTGTGTGTATTTTATGGATAATTTTACAAAAATGGTATAATTATATTGATGCTTGTATAAGTAGAAGTGTACAACAATTTATATTTCATAAAGGGGATGGATCAATGATTGGTGAAATGAAGCGAGAAGCATTGTACTCTTTAAAGGGAAAATGGGGACTAGGTGTTGGATCAACAATTTTATATTTTATTTTAAGTTATGTCGTTTCGATGGCTGCAATGCTTATACTGTTAATTCCAGGAATTATTATATTTCTCTCAGTTGCAGGCTTAACTGGATCATTTGAAGAGGAAACGATGTCAATTGGAGCAGGTATTACCTTTGGAATTTTTTATTGCATTATGATAATTTTGAGTAACGCATCGTATGGGATTACGTCATATGGTTATACAAATGTATTTTTACAGATTAGTAAACGAGAAGATGCTAAAGTAGATTACTTATTCGAAGGATTTCGTGGCTTTAAAAGAATGATGAAAACAATGTGGGCAATGCTTGCGATTTTGTTATATACAGGTACATGGATTCCGATGCTGTTAATAGGCTTATTTGCATTGTTAGGTGAAGAAGGGAATACGTCATTTGCAATAGCTTTCTTCGTACTATTAGCAATTTCAATTGTTGGTATGATTGTGATGTATTTTTCTTATGCACTGACGTACTATGTGATGATTGAAAATCCAGAATATAGTGTTTCGCAGGCGATGAAGGAAAGTAAGAATCTTATGAAGGGTCATAAGTTAGATTTGTTTCTTTTATGGCTGAGCTTCATAGGATGGGCTATTTTAGCGCTGCTTACTTTTGGAATAGGATTTCTTTGGCTTAGTCCGTATATGAGTACGACGACAGCACACTTTTATCGCTACATTTCAAAAGGTGAATTTCAATAGGAACATGCTATACTAATAGAATTATTGTGTATAGGAGGCGAGGCTACGCATGATTAGTGATTTAAAAGGAGAAGCACTAGATTCATTAGAAGGGAAATGGGGATTAGCTGTTGGAGCTACACTACTCATTTCAATTCTTATCACGGCTTTTAGTTTTAGTGTTGATTGGGGATTTTCTTTAATTTTCGGTTGGCAAAAAACAAATGGTTCACTTTCAACGAATATTCTTTCATTTTTTGTTACTGGACCGTTAACTTTAGGTGGATATTACCTTGGTTTAAATATCCTTCGTGAAAAGCAAGCTAGTATTGGTAATGTATTTATTTGGTTTTCAGAGGGAAAGAGATTTCTAAAATCATTTTTATTATATTTATTAGTAAATCTTTATCTTTTCTTATGGACGTTATTGTTCATTATTCCAGGTATTATTAAATCATTTTCTTATGCGATGACATACTTTATTATAAACGATCATCCTGAGTATTCACTGAACCAAGCTATTACAGAAAGTCGTCGTATGATGGATGGACATAAGATGGAGTATTTCATTTTATGTTTAAGTTTTATTGGCTGGTTTATATTAAGTTGTATTACGTTAGGGATTGGATTCTTATGGTTAATTCCATATTTCTATACGACATCTGCAGCTTTTTACGAAGAGATTGCAGAAGAATATTATGAGAAAAAAATTTAGCACTATAAAACCCCCAGTATGAATTATTTGTTCATACTGGGGGTTTTTTGTAGAAATTTTATAAATTGATTACTAGTAAGTGGTTTACTGAAATAGTAACCTTGCATATATTTACAGTTATGTTTTTGCAGAAACTTAAGTTGTTTTTCGGTTTCAATTCCTTCGGCAACGACTGAAAGATTTAAAGTATTTGCGAGGGAAAGTATTGTAGAAACGATGGCTCGTTCTTCAGGACGATGATCAGCTAATTGTGTAAATTCTCTCGGTACTTTTAATGTGTCGATTGGAAAAATTGATAAATAAGCAAGAGAAGAATACCCAGTACCGAAGTCATCAATGGAAGTTTGGATACCGTACTCTTTTAATTGCTTCAGTCTCAATAATGTTTCTTTCTCGTCAATCATTGCAATTCTTTCTGTTAACTCAAGTGTTACATATTTTGGATCGACTTGCACGTCGTTTAATATTTGTGAAATGTTTTCGATTAATTGATCTTGCCGGAATTCTTTTGCGGATAAATTAACACTTATTTTTAAATTTTGGTAGCCAAAGGTATGCCATATTTTTAATTGGAGACAAGCTTCTTGTAATACCCAATGTCCAAGTGGGACTACTTGTGGCGTCTCTTCTACAATTGGAATAAACTCACATGGTGAAATGTCACCTAATAGTGGGTGTTTCCAACGTATTAAAGCTTCAGCACCGATAATTTTATTTGTTGTCGTATCAATTTGTGGTTGATAAACGAGATAAAATTCTTTGTTTACTAAAGCGATTGGCAAATCTTTTTCAATTCGAGCTTTTCGTTCCATTTTTTTATATAGTTCTTTCGTGTAAAGAGAGCTACCGTTTTTTCCTTTATTCTTTGCTTCGTACATGGCCATATCAGCATGCTGCAAAATGGATAGCGCATCTTCACCTGCTTCAGGATATATTGCAATTCCGATACTCGGTGAGATTTGTAAATGTTGATTTTCGATTTCAAATGGCTCATTCATGGCCGCTACAATCCTATCAGCTATTTTTTGGACATCTGGCTTTTTTTTGTAATTCTCGATAAGGATTGTGAACTCATCCCCAGCTAGCCGCGCGAGTTTCATATTTGATGTTGCTATTCTTTCGAGCCTTTTTGCTACTGCGATGAGTAATAGGTCTCCTACTCGATGACCGAGGGTATCATTAATAACCTTAAAACGGTCTAGGTCGAGAAACATAACAGCAAAAGGCTTTTTCGATATTTTTGCTCGCGCAATTGCCTGTTCTAAATGTTGATGAAATGCACGACGATTTGCAAGCTCTGTTAAAGTATCATGGTATGCTAGGAAGTTGATTTGTTCTTGTTGTTGTTTGCTTTCCGTAATATCTTTAATCATTAAATAAACCCCAGAAATTTTCTCCTTTAAAAAGATCGGTACGGCGGTAACGTGCAAGTAGTAAATATCTCTGTTTTTATGGTAAGCCCGTATTTCTAAAGAAATAGAATATCCCTTTTTCACGCGATGAAAGGCGTTAATCATTTCTTCTAAATCTTCTTCGTATATGAGTGAGTAGTAAGGCTGGTTTAATAATTCATTCGTTTGATAACCGAGTAAAGTAGTACCAGCGTTATTTACTTTGAGAAAATTACCGTACAAATCTAATGTGAAAATTGGATCGGGATGATGCTCGTATAAAGATTTAAACATTTGTTGATTATGATAGAGTTCATTTTTCTGTTCTACTAAATCTTCTGTACGTAGTTTAATTTGTTTCTCGAGTTCTGAGTTGAATTGCATTTGAGCGATCAATAATATTTTATTTTGTTTTCGAACTAAACTATGACGTATGAGAACGAAAGAAAAAGTTATTATAAGTCCGATTACTATAATAGGCGCAAAAACGTATTCAACTAATATAAAAACAATAAGCATTACTACCGAAATATACGGTAATGATAATCGGATTGATTCGCCAATTTTAGGTGTTAGTAGTACTTGTTCTTGTTTTTCAGGCTTTTTTGTATGGAGAATACAGGCGATTGCTACTAGTACTAAGGTTACTTGATAGAAAGGCGTAACTGTAAACATAGAATACTCTGGTATGAAGTATTTTATATAAGCATAAATCGCATCTGTAGTAGCATATAAAATTAAAGCACTGCCAAGAAGTGCACCGATCTTTTTAGGTAATAAGGATAGTGGTTTGAATAAAAGGTTGATTCCTATTAAGAGAAAGAGTAAATCAGCCATTGGATAGGTAAGTTGAACAAATATGTCGATATAGGATGTTGTAAAGATATGAATAGTTCGTTCAATAAGTAAGTAGTAACTTAAAGTAAATTGGGCTGTAACGATAATACAAATATCACATAGCATAAAAAGTTTTTCTAATAAATCTCGGTTATAAATGATTTCGTATAGAAAGGCAAACGTAAAGCTAACTAAAAAAAGTAAGTAAAAAAAGTCAGATGGATCAACGAACGTATAGAAGTCCTTTACAATTAAACGCTGATAGGCAACGACTATATCACCGATAAAATAAGAGAGAGCTCCAACAGATAATATGATCCAAAATAAACGAGATAGCCCTTCTTTCATGTTTGAAAAATAAAGTATATAACTACAAGCGATAATATCAATTAATAGGGTGCTCGTTCCGATTAATAGCTGAAAAGGAAATGAGTATTCATATACAAAAGGCATTGCTACATAGTGAAGCGTTATAGACAGCAATACAATGCTTATAAGAATACTTACATGTGTTTGTTTTTTCATTTATATCACCTACGGTTTCTTGAAAAGCATATATAAGTTTTATATTTATTTTGCACAATTATAGCAAGTTGTAAAGATAGATTTTAATAATTCTTGTTTCTGTCTCCCAACATATCGACATAGGAATTTGAAGTTTGCTATAATGATTAGAATAGTTGCATTATTTAGAAAAATTTAAAAATAATAATTACTGCAACTAGGACATATTGTTTACTATGTGAACTTGTTCTTAATTTAGGGGGGAGGGTTTCACAATGGCAAGTGTATATGAAAATAGTTATATGATCGTTTTGATTTTCTTGCTATTAGGTATATTGCTGCCGGTAGTGGCTCTTACATTAGGAAGGATGCTGCGCCCAAATAAACCAAGTGCAGCAAAGGCGACGACGTATGAGAGTGGAATTGAGCCTTTTCATGATGCAAATATTCGGTTTCATGCTCGTTATTATATTTTCGCTTTATTGTTTGTGATCTTTGATGTAGAAACTTTATTTTTATATCCTTGGGCTGTTGCGTATGACAAGCTAGGTTTATTTGCATTAATTGAAATGCTCATCTTTGTTGTAATGTTGCTAGTTGGATTAGCGTATGCTTGGAAAAAGAAGGTGTTACAATGGTTATAAATTTTGAGGAATTACATCCAAATGAGCGAGCAGAATTAGAACGAAATATCTTTTTTTCTACATTGGAACAGTTGAAAGGATGGGCGAGGAGCAACTCTTTATGGCCGATGACATTCGGACTGGCATGCTGTGCAATTGAAATGATGGGGGTAGGCTCATCACATTACGATTTAGATCGATTTGGGTCATTTTTTCGAACTTCACCAAGGCAATCGGACGTCATGATTGTATCGGGAACAGTAACGAAGAAGATGGCTCCTATTGTTCGGCGTTTATATGATCAAATGCCCGAACCGAAATGGGTTATTGCGATGGGATCTTGTGCGACAGCAGGTGGTCCGTATGTAAATTCATATGCTGTTGTGAAAGGTGTAGACCAAATCGTACCAGTTGACGTGTATATTCCTGGTTGTCCCCCAAATCCAGCTGCTTTAATCTATGGAATTAATAAATTAAAAGAGAAAATTCGTTACGAGGCAAAGACCGGAAAGCAGGTGACGAATAAATGAGTAATCCAAATAAAGATTTAGAGGATCTGAAAAAAGAAGCAGCTAGGCGTGCGAAAGAAGAAGCGAGAAAACGCCTTGTAGCGAAACACGAGGCGGAAATAAGTGAACTTGAGGAGGAAGATCAAGAAAAAGAGAAAGCGCTACCAAAAAATGATGATATTACTATAGAAGAAGAAAAAGCGAAAGCCAAGGCGAAGGCAGCAGCCGCAAAAGCAAAAGCGGCGGCGTTAGCGAAACAGAAAAGAGAAGGAACCGAAGAAGTAACGGAAGAAGAAAAAGCGAAAGCCAAGGCGAAGGCAGCAGCAGCTGCAAAGGCAAAAGCGGCGGCGTTAGCGAAACAGAAAAGAGAAGGAACCGAAGAAGTAACGGAAGAAGAAAAAGTGAAAGCCAAGGCGAAGGCAGCAGCAGCTGCAAAGGCAAAAGCGGCAGCGTTAGCGAAACAGAAAAGAGAAGGAACCGAAGAAGTAACGGAAGAAGAAAAAGCGAAAGCCAAGGCGAAGGCAGCAGCCGCAAAAGCAAAAGCGGCAGCATTAGCGAAGCAGAAAAGAGAAGGAACCGAAGAAGTAACGGAAGAAGAAAAAGCGAAAGCCAAGGCAAAGGCGGTGGCGGCGGCAAAGGCGAAAGCGGCAGCATTGGCGAAGCAGAAAGCCTCGCAAGGTGATGGGGATTCGGGAGATGAAAAGGCAAAGGCAATTGCAGCGGCAAAAGCGAAAGCAGCAGCGGCTGCAAGAGCGAAGACAAAGGGAGCTGAAGGTAAGAAAGAGGATGAGCCGAAGCAGGAAGAACCGTCCGTAAATCAGCCGTATTTAAATCAGTATGTTGAGGCTATTAGGGAGAAGTTAGGAGAGGGTGCATTAGTAGATTCCTACATTAATAAACTGTCAAAGGATGTGCCAACTCTTGTGGTGGATCCCGAAAAGTATTATGAAGTGATGGAGTCACTGCGATTCCATGAGGGACTTGCTTTTGATTATATGTCAGAGCTACATGCGACGGATTTTGTGACACATATGGAAGTGTATGTTCATTTGTTTTCATATGGCAAGAAACAATCGGTAGCGGTGAAGATAAAGCTAGACCGGGAAGCGCCGCAAGTCGAATCTGTGACAGCGCTTTGGAAAGGAGCTGACTGGCCGGAGCGAGAAGCATACGATTTGCTCGGCATTGTATTTAAAGGGCATCCGAATTTAACGCGTATTTTAATGCCAGATGATTGGGTAGGATATCCGCTTAGAAAAGACTATGAACCGTATGATGTGGAGGTGTAGCTATGATCCGCACGGAAGAGATGCTTTTGAATGTAGGACCTCAGCATCCGAGTACACATGGTGTGTTCAGGCTCGTAATTAAGATTGACGGGGAAATTATTAAAGAAGCTACACCTGTTATTGGATATTTGCATCGCGGGACCGAAAAGATCGCTGAGAGCTTACAGTATACGCAAATTATCCCTTATACAGATCGAATGGACTATTTATCAGCCATGACGAATAATTACGTCATTTGCCATGCTGTGGAGACGATGATGGGGCTTGAAATTCCGGAGCGTGCCGAATACTTGCGAGTACTTGCGATGGAGTTAGGAAGAATTGCGAGTCATCTCGTTTGGTGGGGGACGAATCTTCTTGATATAGGAGCGGTCAGCCCGTTTTTGTACGCGTTTCGTGAACGAGAGATGATTATAAATTTATTAAATGAATTATGCGGGGCACGGCTTACTTTTAACTATATGAGAGTTGGTGGTGTGAAGTGGGATGCGCCAGATGATTGGATTGAAAAGGTGGAAGAGTTTGTTCCGTATATGAGGGAGCAATTAGCAGGTTATCATGATCTTGTTAGCGGTAATGAGATTTTCTTAAATCGTGTGAAAGGCGTTGGTATATATAGCGCGGAAGAAGCGATCTCGTATTCTTTAAGCGGAGCAAATTTGCGGTGCACTGGAGTAAACTGGGATCTTCGCAAAGATGAGCCGTATTCGATTTATGATCGTTTTGATTTTGATATTCCTGTTGGAAGCGTGGGAGATGCTTGGGATCGCTACGTTTGCCGAATGCAAGAAATCGAGGAGTCTTTAAAGATTGTTGAGCAAGCGGTTCAGCAGTTCCCGAAAGATGGAGCTGTGCTGGCAAAAGTACCGAAAATTATTAAGGCACCTAAGGGAGAAGCATTTGTACGTATCGAATCGCCGCGCGGAGAGATTGGTTGTTATATCGCAAGTGACGGAAAGAAAGAGCCGTACCGTTTGAAGTTTCGTAGGCCATCTTTTTATAACTTGCAAATTTTACCGAAGTTATTGAAAGGTGAAAACATCGCTAATTTAATTACGATTTTAGGTGGAGTTGATATTGTACTTGGGGAGGTTGATGGCTAATGATTGAGACGCTCTTACAATCACCTTCAAGCTGGACGAATTTCTTCATTTTTTTCGGATTAGCGGTACTTCTACTATTTGCAGTCCTTGGCTTCGTTACATATGGAATTTTGGCAGAACGGAAAGTGATGGGGTTTATGCAAGGGCGGATTGGACCAAACCAGGTTGGAGGCCGATTCGGTTTACTGCAAACGGTAGCTGATGTTTTAAAACTATTATTGAAAGAAGATAGTATTCCGAAAGCAGCAGATAAACCGCTGTTTATATTAGCGCCTGTCATTGCATTTGCACCAGCATTTATGGTGCTTGCGGTTATCCCGTTCACTGATAAATTTCAATTTGCAGATATTGGAGTCGGGCTACTTTATTATATTGCTGTTTCCGGTATTACGACGATAGGTGTTGTAACTGGGGGATGGGCATCGAATAATAAATATTCCCTTTTAGGAGGGATGCGTGCGGCGGCGCAAATGATTTCTTATGAGATTCCGCTCGTAATGAGTGTAATTGGCATCGTTTTGCTAGCTGGTAGTCTGAATTTAAATGAGATTGTAGCGGCGCAGGAGAAGGTCTGGTACATTTTCGTACAGCCAATTGGATTCGTCGTTTTCTTAATCGCAGCAGTTGCAGAGTTAAATAGGACGCCATTCGATTTGCCGGAAGCGGAGTCAGAACTTGTTTCTGGATATCATACGGAATACTCAGGTTTTCGCTGGGCGTTTTTCATGCTTTCAGAGTACGTATATTTCTTCGGGATGGCATCGTTAATTACAGTGCTCTTTTTAGGCGGATGGAATCCAGTCATGTTTCTTGGATTTATCCCAGGTGCCGTATGGTTTGCTTTGAAATTTAGTAGTGTAGTCTTTCTATTAATTTGGTTCCGCGTTACGTTCCCGCGTATAAGAGGTGACCAGTTAATGGAGTTTGGATGGAAAGTATTATTGCCGATTGCACTTGCAAATATTTTCTTAACGGCATTGATTAAGGAGTTATTCTTCTAATCTATGAGGGGGGTGCCAGTAAGAGATGAAAGGACTATTTAAAGGGTTAAAATATACATTAAGTAATTTGAGCAAGAAGAAGGTAACGTATGATTATCCAAATCAACCGTTGCCGTTGCCAGACCGTTTTCGGGGGATTCAAAAATTTTATCCGGAGAAATGTATTGTTTGTAATCAGTGCTCTAACATTTGTCCGACAGACTGTATTCAGTTAACAGGAAAGAAACATCCGGATCCTACGAAAAAAGGAAAAATTATCGACACGTATGATATTAATTTTGAAATTTGTATTCTTTGTGATTTATGTACAGAAGTTTGTCCGACAGAGGCAATTGTCATGACAAGTAACTTTGAACTCGCGGAATATTCACGTGATTACTTATTTAAAAATTTGCAGTGGCTTGACGAAAACGACGAAAACGTCAGGAAGGAGAATAAGGCATGAATGGCGAGTTTGTAGCATTCTTTATACTATCCTTGTCTGCAATTATCGGCGGTGTTCTTATGTTGAACTTAACGAAAGTTATGCACATGATGCTAGCTCTCGTTCTGACATTTCTCAGCATTGCAGGTTTGTATTTTCTTTTGTCAGCCGAATTTATAGGCGTTGCACAAATTTTACTTTACTCTGGTGCAATCACAATTATTATGATTTTCGGCATTATGTTAACGAAACATAACGCGGAAAATGAATCGCGTCTTACTCTTCGAAAATGGATTATCTTCTTTGCAGTTGTAGCATTTGGAGCGGTTATGTATTTCGCTATTAATAATGTTGATTTTGCAAATGAAAGCACACAAGGAAGTTTACCTCTCCATGAAAACAACACACTTCAAATCGGTACGCTTCTCTATTCAAAATATATTATTCCATTTGAACTAACTTCAGTTATTTTACTTGTAGCACTCGTTGGCGCAATTATACTTGCGAAAAAGGACGAGAAAGAGGAGGATTCCAATGAGTAGCGTTCCAGCTTCTGCATATTTAACACTTGCGATTATTTTGTTTTGCATCGGTCTATTTGGAGCTTTAACAAAGCGGAATACAGTAATCGTATTAGTTTGTATCGAATTAATGCTGAATGCTGCCAATTTAAACTTAGTGGCGTTTAGTAAATTAGGCTTATTTCCGAATTTAACAGGTCAAATTTTCTCACTGTTTACGATGGCTGTAGCGGCAGCGGAAGCGGCGGTAGGACTCGCTATTTTAATTGCTTTATATCGTAATCGTACAACAGTTCAGGTGGATGAAATGGATACGCTTAAAGGATAGCATTGTGACCGAAAAAGGGGGAAGGAAACAATGATCGATTATGCATGGCTCATACCGCTTTTCCCACTCGTTTCGTTTTTGTTACTTATTATATTCGGGAAGAAAATTAGAGAAGGAAGCAGCGTACTTAGTATTTTTTTCGTCTTTCTCTCCTTTATACTTGCGGTACTTGTGTTAATAGAAAGGTTTTCAGAAGCAAGCGTGAAGCATAAGTGGGTGTGGCTTAGAGCTGGAGATGTGGATATATCATTCGGCTTTGAAGTAACTGCATTAGGAGCTTTAATGTTATTTATCGTGACGCTTGTGAGTCTACTTATACATGTGTATTCGAAAGGTTATATGAAAGGTGATGAACGATTACCAACCTTTTACGCATATTTAGGACTCTTTACATTTGCGATGTTAGGGCTTGTTATATCAACGAATTTATTACAGCTTTATATATTTTGGGAATTAGTTGGGCTTGGTTCATTTTTACTTATCGGTTTTTATTTCTTTAAAGAAGAAGCGAAGGCTGCTGCAAAAAAGGCTTTTATTATGACCCGTATTGGGGATGTTGGTTTATTTATCGGGATGATTTTAATTTTTTGGTACGCAGGTAGTTTTGAATATGACGCAATATTTAGGGCGATTTATACAGGGGATCTACCTCCTTACATGATTACAATAACAGCGATATTAATTTTTATCGGGGCGATGGGAAAATCAGGTCAGTTCCCCCTTCATACGTGGTTGCCAGATGCAATGGAAGGGCCAACGCCCGTTTCGGCACTTATTCACGCGGCGACGATGGTCGCAGCTGGCGTATATTTAGTAGCGACGATGTTCCCTCTATTTTCAGCAAGTACAGTGGCGATGCAGACAGTGGCAATCGTTGGAGCTTTCACTGCAATCTTTGCGGCCTCTATTGGTCTTGTGCAAACAGATATAAAGAGGGTGCTTGCTTATTCTACAGTTAGCCAGCTCGGGTATATGATGCTCGCGTTAGGTTCTGCCGGTTATGTAGCTGGTATATTCCATTTAACGACACACGCTTTTTTTAAAGCACTATTATTTTTGGCGGCAGGAAGTGTAATTCATGCTGTGCATACGCAAAACATTAATAAAATGGGCGGTTTACAGAAGAAGATGAAAGTAACTGGTACGCTATTTTTAATAGGTACCCTTGCCATTAGCGGTGTTCCGCTGCTTTCCGGTTTTTTCAGCAAAGATGAAATTTTAGCGGCGACGTGGATGAATGGCAATTACGTTTTATTTACTTTAGCGGTAATTGCGGCGTTTTTAACAGCATTTTATATGTTCCGCCTATACTTTCTTGTCTTTACTGGAGAAACGAAGACGAAGGAAGAAGTGCATGAATCGCCTCGCGTTATGACGTATCCAATGATTGTTCTCGGCGTTCTTGCGGTAGTGGCAGGATATATAAATACACCATGGTTTGGGACATTTCTCGGAGATTGGTTGACGAAAGATGTAGGGTTTAAGGTTGAAGAAGCGCATGGACCAGTTTGGATTATGATTGTTGCGACACTCGTTTCATTTGCGGGAATCGCTCTTGCATATTTCATATATTGCAAGAAATCAATTTCTAGAGATTGGGCTGGGGGTACGGAAACATCTCTTTATAATCTTTTGAAAGAAAAATATTATGTGGATGAACTATACAACATGACGGTGATCCCTATTACGAAAGGAATCGCTCATGTGCTTCGCTTATTTGAAATGTATGTAGTCGAAGGAATTGCAGTTTTAATTGGAAGTGTAGTTAAAGGCACAAGTAATCTTGGATCGAAACTTCAAAACGGGAATGTACAAGTGTACGGTACTGTAACGGCGGTTTCGCTCGCTGTACTCGTCATTATTTTGCTCTATACGGGAGGGGATTTACGATGAATGATTTGTTGTTAACGTTCTTCATTTTTTCCCCGCTTTTAGGAATTTTATTGCTTGTATTAACACCGAAAAAGGAATTGCGTACAGTGCGAGCGCTTGGCTTATTTGGGACGGCACTTCCATTTGGAATCGCTATCGTCCTCGCTTGTACATATGCTTCTGGAAAGAATTTGTCACTATTCGATGAAAAGATGAAATGGATTAAGTTCGGCGATTTTACAGCGGTAGATAAAAGGTGGTTTTCTATTTATTACGAGCTCGGTATTGATGGTTTGTCGCTTGTCATGATGGTACTGACGGCACTTCTAGCAACGCTTGCAGCAATTGCAGCCTTTTCTATTAAAAGAAATTTAAAAGCATTTTATATGCTGTTACTCATGCTAGAAATAGGAATGCTCGGCGTCTTTGCTGCTCAAAACTTAATGTTGTTTTTTATCTTCTTTGAAATTACGTTGCCACCAATGTTCTTATTAATTGGAAAGTGGGGAAAATTGTCGAGTGAAAAGGCTGCGTATAGTTATTTAATATATAACGGTATTGGCTCAGCTATTTTGCTCATTGTTTTCTCAATTTTGTTCGCGAAAACAGGTACAACAAATATTGTGGAGCTGAAAGAGATATTAAGAAGCGTAAACGCAGAGGGAGCACTCGTCATCCCAAGTAGTTTGCAGCTTAGTGTATTTATTGCCATAATGATTGCTTTTGCAATTAAACTACCTGTTTTTCCGTTGCACCGCTGGATGGTCAATGTACACATAGAAGCGCATCCAGCTGTAGTTATGCTTCATGCGGGTGTTTTGCTGAAGATTGGAGCGTACGGTATTATTCGCTTCGGGAAAGGGCTATTCCCGGAATATTTTCACGATGTTGCAACACTAATTGCGATATTAGGCGTAATTAATTTATTATACGGTGCCTTTTTAGCGCTCATCCAAACGGACTTTAGGAAAGTACTGGCTTACTCTAGTATTTCGCATATGGGAATTGTGTTAATGGGACTTGCGTCACTTAATGCACCTGGTACACAAGGAGCGTTATTCCAGGTTGTATCACATGGTTTAATTGCAGCCTTGCTGTTTTTCTTACTCGGTGTTATAGAACAACGTTTCGGAACATCAGACATTACAGCGCTTGGTGGACTCGCAAAAAGTGTCCCAGTACTTAGCGGCTTCTTCTTAGCAGGAGGAATGGCATCGCTTGGATTACCAGGGATGTCTGGGTTTGTTAGTGAATTTCTTGCCTTTCTCGGTTTATTTCAAGGAGAGCCCGTCATTGCTGCAGTCGGTGTGATTGGCATCATTTTAACCGCTGTGTATGTATTAAGGGCGACACTTCAAGTGACATTTGGAAAGAAAGAGTGGGAAGCAAAATCTGATATACACGGATGGGAGTATGTCCCTGTTTTACTACTTATCTTTTGTATTATTGCAATTGGAGTTATGCCAGAGATACTAGGGGATCCGCTTCAAAATACATTGAAAACATTGGGGGTGAAGTAGGATGGATATGAATACGTTACTTAGCTTATCGTGGCATCTAATGGTGCCAGAATTTATTATTCTCGGCGCCGCCATCCTCCTTTCCATATGTGATTTGTTTTTTAAGCTGAACCATAGATATGTAGCTCTTGGTGCGATTGCTGCCATCGTATTAGCAATCGTGTCATTAATTACTCTATATAGCGAACCGGCAGGAGATATTTTAAATGGATCGTTTGTGTTAGATGGATTTTCAAAAGGGTTTAAAACGTTGCTATTAGGTGCCTCAGCTCTCATTTTATGCACCGCGATGAGCGATGATAAGAAGAATCCAATCGAAGATAAGGGCGAATATTATTATTTATTTTTAATGGCGCTTCTTGGTGCGATGTTCATGGCTTCTAGTGTTGATTTTATTACCCTTTTCGTTGGTTTGGAGTTACTTTCACTTTCTTCTTATATTTTAGTAGGAATACGAAAAAAGAGCCGTGCATCAAATGAAGCGGCAATGAAATATGTCATTAGCGGAGGAATTGGAACGGCGATTACGCTCTTCGGAATGAGTTATTTATACGGTATTACAGGTTCAACTAACATTGTAGATATGCAAAAGGTACTCACTGGGGAGCTCGCTAGTGGTATTCAGTTATTGTTAGCTCTCGCATTTCTTTTATTGCTAGTTGGTCTCTCATTTAAAATTGCCACAGTGCCGTTTCATATGTGGGCACCTGATGTGTATGAAGGAGCGACTACACCTGTTACTGCTTTTCTTGGAACGATTTCTAAAATTGCTGGGTTCCTACTCATTATTCGTTTGTTCCTTATGATCTTTGCAAGTGTATTAATACAAGGAGATATGCAATCTTTATATGGGCATATGAGTATATATATTGCAGTGCTAGCAAGTATTACGATGATTGTTGGGAATGTAGTCGCGTTAAAACAATACAATATAAAGCGTTTATTTGCTTATTCAGGCATTGCACATGCGGGGTATTTACTCGTTCCACTTGTGGCATTATCACCATTTACGATGGATAGCATGTGGTTTTATATGCTGGCATACATGCTTATGAATATAGGCGCATTTGCCATTATCCACGGCTTAATCTTACAAAATGATGAGGAAAATATAACAATTTTCACAGGTTTATATAAAAGGTCGCCATTTACAGCGATAATGATGACAATTTTTATTTTATCGTTGGCTGGGATACCAGGAACGGCTGGATTCATTGGAAAGATTAATATCTTTTTAGGCGCACTTCATGTAGAGCCAGCACATTACGTACTAGCTTCGATTATGATGGGTACGACGGTTGTTTCATTCGTATATTATTTCCGTATTTTACAACAAATGTTTTTCCGAACCGGAGAGACAGAAGAGAGAATACGGTTACCGTTAAATATAAAGGTTGTTATGAGTCTTTGTGCAATTTCGATTGTAATACTAGGGATTATGCCGATGATTGGGTACAATTTCTTTTATGAATATTTTCCATTAATGAAAGATTTCTTCTTCTTAGGGAACGTGGTACAATAGTGAAAATAAAAGGTGTGGAGTCAGTACTCTGCGCTTTTTATTTTGTGTTAACTTGTAATGTAGATATACGTTTTTGGAAAGAAAATCACGATGTAAAATGTAAGATGTCTATGTGCATTTGAAAAAGTGTAGCTCCTACTTATTATGGTATCGTTTTTATATTCTTTCATAAGTAGTAGCTGAGTAAAAAGGGGTCGATTTTTTGGCACAACTTTTAGGGCAACAAGCACTGATTGCCATTGTTTCGCATTTATTGTTTATTACCATTACGTGGTGGGCCTTACAAGGCATTCACATTGAGCGTTTAATGAAGTCCGGAAAAGTGCTGCAGACGCGAGTATTACTCATCTTAATTACAATTGCAATTGGGACATCTGTAAGTAACTTTTTCCTTGATTATTTAGGCTATTCGAAGAGTTTAACGTATTTAGTAAAGTAAGTGTATAGAACCTCAAATCTCCGTTAACAATGGGGATAGGAGGGGATGAAATTGAAGCTTAAAGCCATTCTTATTGTTGCACTTAGTGTTGTTTTATTTTTGGTTGGATATAGAGAGATGAAACCGATAAGCGATGAAAAGAAAATGGAGAGCATGATCAAGGCTTTAGAGAAAAATGATGCTAAAGTAGAAAAATGGTCATGGTTAGCGAGAGAAACAAAAACAATTTCTAACATACATACGTTTCAAAAGTTGTTAAACGATGTGAAGGAAAAGGCAAATATTCAAAAGTGGGAAGTAGAGCAATCTCCAGATGGATATAAAGCTACATCCTATAAAAAGCTTTCTTCTTATGAAGAACGAGTAGTAGTAACTTGGAGTAAAGAAAATACTAAAGAAAATACTAAAGAAAACACTTTCATTATCTTTGAAGTAAGTGGGGCGAAATGGGACCCGAAGTATGTTCAAAACATGAATAAAATTTTTAGTGAAAAACCTATAATTTACACTTGTGTTCAAGGTGTACTGAATGATAAGATTGAAGGTGTTTTGCAAAATAAAACCAATCAGGTTTTGAAAGATCTTTCAGCAAGAGCGATCGAACAAGTAGAAGAAAGAGCATTTGTGTCAGTCTCCGCATACAATAAAAAGTGGGATGACGCTCTTTCAACAAATAGAGAGAAAATAAATGTGCAAATAGCAATACGTTCTACAGACAACAAAGATACAATTGTGGTTGGCACACCGATCATAACTTCTGAGTATTGAGTGAATAGATACTGAAAAAAGGACACGGAGGGGAATAATTTGGAAAAGATCATCGTCCGTGGCGGAAAGCGGTTAAACGGCACAGTGCGTGTTGAGGGCGCAAAAAATGCTGTATTACCTATAATCGCTGCAGCCCTATTAGCGAGTGATGGAAAGAATGTACTATCTGAAGTACCAGTTTTGTCTGATGTATACACAATTAATGAGGTATTACGTCATTTAAATGCTGAAGTCGTATTTGAAAATAATCAAGTTACAATCGATTCTTCTAAAGAACTAAACATTGAAGCACCATTTGAATATGTACGTAAAATGCGTGCATCTGTTCAAGTAATGGGACCATTATTAGCACGTAACGGTCGTGCTCGTATTGCACTTCCTGGTGGATGTGCAATTGGTTCACGTCCAATTGACCAACATTTAAAAGGCTTCGAAGCAATGGGAGCAAAAGTACAGGTTGGTAACGGTTTTGTTGAGGCATATGTTGAGGGAGAACTAAAAGGAGCTAAAATCTACTTAGACTTCCCAAGCGTAGGCGCGACAGAAAACATTATGTCTGCAGCTACATTAGCAAAAGGGACAACAATTCTTGAAAACGCAGCGAAAGAACCAGAAATCGTTGACTTAGCTAACTTCTTAAATGCGATGGGAGCGAAAGTACGCGGAGCTGGAACTGGAACGATTCGTATCGAAGGCGTTGATAAATTATATGGTGCAAACCACTCTATTATTCCTGACCGTATTGAAGCGGGAACATTCATGGTTGCAGCAGCAATTACTGGTGGAGACATCTTAATTGAAAATGCTGTACCTGAACATTTACGCTCAATTACAGCGAAAATGGAAGAAATGGGTGTTAAAATTATTGAGGAAAACGAAGGTGTACGTGTTATCGGCCCAGATAAGTTAAAAGCGGTTGATATTAAAACTATGCCCCACCCAGGTTTCCCAACAGACATGCAATCACAAATGATGGCATTATTACTACAAGCTGATGGAACAAGCATGATTACAGAAACGGTATTCGAAAACCGCTTTATGCACGTTGAAGAATTCCGTCGTATGAATGCTGATATTAAAATTGAAGGTCGTTCTGTTATTATGAACGGTCCAAACAGCTTACAAGGTGCTGAAGTAGCAGCAACTGACTTACGTGCTGCAGCTGCATTAATCTTAGCTGGTTTAGTATCAGAAGGTTATACTCGTGTAACTGAGTTAAAACATCTTGACCGTGGCTATGTAAACTTCCATAAGAAATTAGCTGCATTAGGTGCAACTATTGAACGTGTAAACGAAAAAGTAGAAGAAGTGAAAGAACAAGAAGTTTCTGATCTTCACGCTTAATTAAAATAGTCTCTATGTCTTTTGACATAGGGGCTATTTTTTTGGGTTATTACTGTTATAGTCAATAAATTCTATACTTATGCACGTACCAGTAAAAATATTTAGAAAATTTCTGTTTTATACTCTTCCCCTTAAGTATGTTCTAAAAGAAAGAGTTGTTCCATAAGAATGAATGGAGTAAAGCTTTTATATTGGAGGAAAATAGGATGAAATTTTCAAAGCCACTTTTTATTACAGTAGCGCTCTTAATAGCGCTCGTTATCATTGTACCTGCAGCCCTTGTTATTCCATTTGCGAAAGCAAAAGTAGGGGAAGAAACGGCCTCTAAAACTCCTCCAGCGATAGAAAGCATACCAGCTCCAGGAAAAGTGGATACAGCTGTTCAAGTTGCTGTATATCGCGAAAAACAGAAGAAGGTAGAAACATTACCAGTGGAGGAGTATGTGACAGGTGTAGTAGCTTCTGAGATGAATGCCAGTTTTGAAATAGAGGCACTAAAGGCGCAGGCATTAGCAGCGAGAACATTTGTAGTACAACGTATGTTAAGCGGAGGAAAGAAAAATAATGCGGACGTGACAGATACGGTGAAAGATCAAGTGTACAAAAGCAAAGATGAATTGAAGAAGCAATGGGGTAATAACTACGAAAATAATTTGAAGAAAATCGAAGAAGCCGTTTCGAAAACAGCAGGACAAGTTTTAACGTATGATGGAAAACCAATTTCAGCATCCTTCTTTTCAACGAGTAATGGCCGAACAGAAAATGCAGCTGACTATTGGGGAAATGATTATCCGTACTTGAAAAGTGTAGATAGTCCGTGGGATCAAGCCTCTCCAAAGTTTACGAGTGAGCAAACATTTACAGTAGCTGATTTTCAAAAACGTCTCGGTGTGAAAGTGTTAGCAGACGGGAAGGTTGGAAATATTAAAGACCTTACGGAAGGAAAGCGCGTAAAGGATGTAGCTTTTCAAGGAAAAACATTAACAGGAAAAGAAGTTCGTGAAAAGTTAGATTTACGTTCTTCTGATTTTACGTGGAAACAACAAGGAGATAAAATCATCGTTACGACGAAAGGCTTTGGTCACGGCGTTGGTATGAGTCAATATGGGGCGAACGGCATGGCAGCGGAAGGAAAGAAATATACAGATATCGTCGCTCATTACTATAAAGGCGTTGAAATAAAGACGATGAATGATTATGAAGGAAAATTGATGGTGAAGAAATAGGTGTCAGAACTCTGGCATCTATTTTTTTTTGTTTAAAATATCATAATTTTCCATTAACTGTTTGATATAATAGGATAAAAAGGCATTTGGGGGAAATGAAATGGCGTTACTAGAGTTGAAACAATTAGGGAAGACGAACCAGTTACCGGCAATTGAGCTAAAGGTTGAGAAAGGACAATGTATTGTTTTGCAATGCAATAATCATACAGCTAAAGTGTTACACCGCATTATTATTGGTGAAGAAGAAGCTTCGACTGGCAATGTACTGTTTGAAGGAGAAGCAATTGGAAAGAAAAATTATTCCCGCATCGGCTTTTGTTTTTTGAAGGATGAGGCATATGATCGTTTGAAGGTGAAAGAATACTTTAAGTTTTTAATAGGGCTTTATGAATCAAAGATAAGTATAGAAGAAGTTGTGCAGTCTGTTGGTCTCCTAGATAAGCTAAACGTTAAAATAGAAAAACTATCATTTTCAGAGAAGCGTCGTCTTCATATTGGACGAATAATGATTCATAATCCGGATTTAATTATTTTGGAAGAACCGGAGCAAAATGTAGATATAGAGAGTACGGTTATTATTCGAAAAGCAATTATGAAAATGAAAGAGCAAGGAAAGGCAATCTTTATTACGTCATCATTTTTATCGGATGCCCTTTCGTTAACAGAGGATGTATACATATTAAACAATGATGGTGTGAAAAAGATAGAAATTGAGCAAGAGGAAGTGGAAGAAGTCGGTGAAGAAAAAGTCATTCAAATGATTCCGCAAATGAAGTTAGAAAGAATACCTGCGAAAGTGAACGATAAAATCATTTTACTTGATCCGATGGAAATCCATTTCATTGAAACGCAAAACGGAGTAACGCATATTCACGTTCGTGAAGGCGATTTCGTATGTGCATTAACATTAAGTGAACTAGAAGCGAGATTAACAGGTTTTGGTTTCTTTAGATGTCATCGCTCGTACCTTATAAATTTACAAAGAGTACGAGAAGTGATTACATGGACTCGTAACAGTTTCAGTTTAATTTTAGACGACGAAAGAAAAAGTTCGATTCCGCTTTCAAAAGGACGCATGGATGAATTAAAAGGTGTGATTGGGCTATAAAAAGTGCTCCAATAAGCTCAACATGCGATTCATTCACCGGTAAAAATACTCCTTTTATCGGTATTTTACTGCGTAATCCCTTTGTTTTTCATATGATTGAGTCAAGAAAAGCGAAACAAACGAACGAAAAGCGCTAAAGCGACTTTCATCTATAAAGAAGAAAAACAAAGGGGATGAAGAAATGACATTGGCAATTGAAATGAAAGATGTAATGAAAAGTTTCAGTGGAAAAACGGCACTTCGAAATGTAAATATTGAGGTGAAGCAAGGAGAGATATTCGGATTCCTCGGACCGAGTGGATCTGGTAAGACGACAACAGTAAAAATTTTAACTTCTCAATTGCTTCATAGTGTTGGAACGGTAAGAGTATTAGGGAAAGATATTACAGGACCAAGTAGCATCGATTACAAACGAATTGGTATTTTAACAGATAACAGCGGCTTATATGAAAGACTTAGCATTTATGATAACTTACTATTATTTTGTGACTTATACGATTGCAAAAAAGAACGAATCGATGAAGTACTAACACAAGTAAATTTATTAGATGATAAAAAAACACCAGTAAAGAAATTATCAAAGGGAATGAAGCAACGCGTCACACTAGCGAGAGCAATCCTTCATAAACCAGATATCCTCTTCTTAGATGAACCAACATCTGCACTTGATCCAGTAAACGTACAAAACATTCATAAAATCTTAAAAGACTTAAATGAAGAAGGAACGACGATTTTCTTAACGACGCACAACATGGATGAAGCAGAAACGCTTTGTAACCGTATTGCCTTCCTTTGTGGCGGAGAAATTGTAGCACTCGATACGCCAGAGAACCTGCGCTTACAATACGCTAAGGATCAAATAGAGGTCGTATTAAAAGGTAAACGAAAAGAAGTAGTGCAAAAAGATGAATTAGGCGCAAATCGTATTTCAGAATGGATGAAAAAGGGCGAACTGTTATCTATTCATTCACACGAACCAACGCTAGGCGATATCTTTATTGAAGTTACTGGGAGGGGATTATAATGACATTTTCAATGAGACGTGTATCAGCTATTTTTAGAAAAGAAGTACAAGATTTTAAGACAAATTCACAAGTGTTGTTAATGGCATTTTTACCAATTATACTTTCATTTTTGTTTAGCAGATTTGGAGTGGGAAAGGAAATGTTAGGTATTACTACTATAACGGCCTTCCTATTTGTCGCAGGCTTTGTTCAATCTATGGTAATTGCAGAAGAAAAAGAAAAACATACATTGCGTGTATTAATGCTATCACCGGCATCTTCGGTTGAAGTTCTACTTGGAAAGAGTTTATTAACATCGGGTCTGACGATGGTCATTTGTATTGTAAATTTATTCATTTTAGATCAGTTAAATATTAATCTTCCATTGGTAGGATTGATATTCTTATGCGGAACTATTTTGTTTATCGTACTTGGAACAATGATCGGATTACTTGCATCTTCTGTACCACAAACATCAATAATTGGAATGCCGATATTAATGACGATGTATTTGGCTGTACAGTTTGAGCCAATGGTTGAAAATAAAGTAATTAAGACGATGATTGGATATCTTCCAACATCTCATATTGTGAAAGCACTTAAAAGCTTAGTAGGTGGGGCGGGATTTAGTAGTATTAGTGGGCATGTATTAAATGTTGCAGTTTGGCTTATTATATCGCTCGTTGTATGTTTAATCGTATATAAAAAGAAACAATTAGACTAAAAACTGAGCTAAAAGTGCTCAGTTTTTTCTTTTTTCTATCATTTCCTCGGAAATTTTACAGTTCTTATACATATTTTTACAGATTTTGTCGAAAAGTAATTAGTTATACGTTGTATAGGATACGTGAATATTGTTCAAAATGATTGCTGAGGTGATGATGGAATGCGAGGAAGAAATAATAAAAAGTCGCAAAAGGTAGTACATTTATTTCAAAAAAGATGGGTGTTTCCGGCACTATACATTGCTTGTGCAGCGGTAATCTTAATGGTTGCGCTATGGTTCCAAGGAGCTAATCCGAAGAAGACTCCAAACCACGATCAAGCAACACCGTATACACAATCGGAAGATCCAGCAGTACCAGTAACGAAATCTTCAGAAGTAGTGAAAATGCCAGCTGCCGCGAATGCGGAAGTAGTCGTACAGAAGAAATTCTATGAAGATGCAGCAACTGAGGCGGAACAAGAAAAAGCACTTGTCTTTTATAACAACACATATTCCCCGAACAAAGGAATTGACATTGCTGCGAAGAATGGAAAAGAATTCAATGTTGCTGCTGCTTTAAGTGGTACAGTAACGAAAGCTGAAAAAGATTCACTTCTTGGTTATGTTGTAACAGTTGATAGTGGAAATGGTGTAGCGGTATCTTATCAAAGCTTAGGCAGTGTGAAAGTAGAAAAAGGTGCAAGAGTTGCACAAGGTGAAGTATTAGGAACATCCGGTCTAAGTGCAATGAATAAAGAGGCAGGCTCTCACGTTCACTTTGAAGTACGTAAAGACAATGTGGCTGTGAACCCTGAACGTTACTTAAATAAATCAGTAACAGAAATTAAAGCTGATGCAGGTGCTGCAAAGGCTACGAATGCTTCTGGTAAAAAAGCTGATGACAAATCTCAAAAAGAAGAGAAGTCAACGAGCACGAAACCAGAAAGTAAAACAGAAGACAAGTCTCAAAAAGAAGAGAAATCAACAAGCGGTTCAACTAGTGACAAAAAAGAAGAACCGAAGAAAGAAGAAAAATCAACAAATGGTTCTACAGAATCATCTAACGATTCTTCTTCACAAGAATAAGAAAGTGAAAAAATCAGTTCCCACTAGGGGAGCTGATTTTTTTATTTTTATCCCGCATTAACGGGCAGTAAGACTCCTACTTCAAAATTCAGTAAAAGCTAAGAAGTTAGGTCGGGCATCAACTGCCCGTAAAAGCCCGATTGGTGAAAGCTAATAATCAGTGGGAAATGGCACCCACTGATTAAAGTTTCACTTTATATAAAAATACTCAATTTCGAGAAAAAAGTTGCAAAAACAAGGAAAAATGACGAGATTCTCGAATATATATTACAAAAGGGAGGGGATACTGTGTCATTTTTATTTGTTCTGTCGACTGCTATTATTTTATTGTTTGTTTTATTCACCTTATATTATTATATTGCCGGTAAGAAAGAGGTTCCCCACCATCAATTATTAGAAGAAGAGTTTGAAAGAGAAGAATGACGCCTTATACATAAGGTGTCATTTTTTTTCGTCAAAATAGTCACTGTTAACGTATTTCTCACAAAAAAACGTAATTTTTCTTAACTTAGTCCGCAAAAATAGTGAACATGTAGCATATATCAGTAGTGCGGGCAATACAATGGTATAAACCAAAGCAAAGAGAGTGTTTGAGGTGAGAAATCGTGAATCATTTCATTATAAATCCAAGAATGTTTAACGCTTACAAACAGCACTCACACTTACTTCTTAGTCGTATGCAGCGAGGCTCATTTCACCCTTCTCACATCCAAATTAGGGAGGCGAGTGGTGTGCACGATTACATCAAAGAGAGAACTATCAAGATTGGTAAGTATATCGTGGAGACAAGAAAGACAGTGCGTGTCATTGCAAAGGAATTTGGGGTATCAAAGAGTACAGTCCATAAAGATTTAACAGAGCGTCTACCAGAAATTAATCCAGAGCTCGCAAATGAAGTGAAAGAAATTCTTGATTATCATAAGTCTATTCGTCATTTAAGAGGTGGAGAAGCAACAAAGCAAAAGTATAGAAAAGAAGATGTAGAGAAGCCTGTACGTCAATAATGTTACAGTAGCAAACATTCCGTTCACATTCGGTAATATTTTTCAGAAGAATTCTTTTTGCGAATATTACGTTTCTGTTAAATTTATGATAAAATCAGAAATTAGGTGAAAAGAATTCGGGTGTAACCTGATTTTGAATATCGAGGAGGAAAAAACGGGAATGTTTGCGCGAGATATCGGAATTGACCTAGGTACGGCTAACGTATTAATTCATGTTAAAGGTAAGGGTATTGTATTAAATGAGCCATCTGTTGTGGCAATCGATCGTAATAGTGGTAAAGTATTAGCAGTAGGTGAAGAAGCGAGAAGCATGGTGGGACGTACGCCTGGTAATATTGTAGCAATTCGTCCACTTAAAGATGGTGTAATCGCAGACTTCGAAATTACAGAAGCAATGTTAAAGTATTTCATTAACAAATTGGACGTAAAGAGCTTCTTTTCAAAACCTCGTATTTTAATTTGTTGTCCAACAAATATTACATCAGTAGAACAAAAAGCAATTCGTGAAGCTGCTGAACGTTCAGGTGGTAAAACAGTATTTTTAGAAGAAGAACCAAAAGTAGCCGCAGTTGGTGCTGGTATGGAAATCTTCCAACCAAGCGGTAACATGGTTGTTGATATTGGTGGAGGTACAACAGATATCGCTGTACTATCTATGGGTGATATTGTTACCTCTTCCTCTATCAAAATGGCTGGCGATAAGTTTGATATGGAGATCTTAAACTATATTAAACGTAAGTATAAGCTATTAATCGGAGAACGTACTTCAGAAGATATTAAAATTAAAGTTGGTACAGTATTCCCAGGTGCACGTAGCGAAGAGCTTGAAATTCGCGGACGTGACATGGTAACAGGCTTACCACGTACAATTACAGTATGCTCTGAAGAAATTACAGAAGCATTAAAAGAAAATGCAGCTGTTATTGTACAAGCTGCAAAAGGTGTATTAGAGCGCACACCGCCAGAACTATCTGCAGATATCATCGACCGCGGTGTTATTCTAACAGGCGGTGGAGCTTTACTACACGGTATCGACATGCTTCTAGCAGAAGAACTAAAAGTACCAGTATTAATTGCTGAAAACCCAATGCACTGCGTTGCGGTTGGTACAGGTATTATGTTAGAGAATATCGACAGATTACCAAAGCGTGCTTTGAGATAATTTGAAAGAACTAAGGCTAATGCCTTAGTTCTTTTTTTGTTTTTATATTTTTTTATTTTGTTTTTTTGCGAAAATGGAAGGAAAATAGAGAAATATGAAGGAAACAGGTAAAATATTCATATATATGGTTAAATTTAATATTTCCTTAATTGAAAACGTTTATAATATAATGAGTCGAATACGACATTAAGGCAAATAATGTTTCAATACATATTGCCTTTCCCTAATTTGGGCATACACTCCTTTCCACCTCCGTGTCAGTTGCAAAAATGTGCAACTATTTTAATGGAATAGAGTGTGTGCATTTTTTTTTAGGAAGTTGTGCTAAATATAAAATGTTACTTTGTAATGACAAACAATAAACAAAATGGGATAATAGCAATATGTCCAAGTGGTAAGACCAATATTACAAAAGGGGGCGATTGTTATATGCTAAATATAGAACAAATTAAAGAAATCATTCCTCACCGCTATCCATTTTTACTTGTTGATAAAATATTAGAAGTAGATGAAGGTAAAAGAGCGGTTGGGATTAAAAATGTATCCGCAAACGAAGAATTCTTTAACGGACACTTCCCTGACTATGCAGTTATGCCTGGTGTACTTATTGTAGAAGCATTAGCACAAGTCGGAGCAGTTGCAGTATTAAAGAAAGAAGAAAACCGCGGAAGACTTGCTTTCTTTGCAGGTATCGACAATTGCCGTTTCAAAAAACAAGTACGCCCAGGTGATCAACTACGTCTAGAAGTAGAAATGACACGCGTACGCGGCCCAATTGGAAAAGGAAAAGCAATCGCAACAGTAGATGGTGAAGTTGCATGTGAGGCAGAAATTACATTTGCGATTGGTGATAAAAAAGAATAGATAGTACTAAAAAATCTCCTTGTGAAAAGACAAGGGGATTTTTTTAATTTCTGCTATATAACGATGAAACGATAATATACAAACTAATCAGAAAATTGCTTGTAAATAGATGGTGATTACCATATACTTACTTTATTGTTTATCTAGAAAACAGGATAAGTGATAAAGGTAATAAAGAAATAAGGGCATTGTCATATTGTTAAGGTACTTAAATAAGACAAAGTAGAATGTTATTGATTATGATGAAATGTGGGGAAATCAGCAAGAATATTAATTAGACGTATGAAATCGAGCATAAGAGAGAGAAAAGGGAAATGTCGCATTTCACAAAAGGAGATTATGAATATGTTCGGGAGAAAGAAAAGAAAACCATTACGACAATTAATTACACATAAAGAGCCTAAATCGCGTATTACAGAACAATACCGTAACATTCGTACAAACATTGAGTTTACATCTGTAGATAATCATGTTCGTTCTATTATTGTTACTTCAGCCGATCCGGGTGATGGGAAAACAACAACAATCTCAAACTTGGCAGTTGTTTTCGGACAACAAGGAAAGAAAGTTTTATTAATTGGAGCTGACTTGCGTAAGCCGACGATACAAAACTTATTTGCCATTCATAGTTCAAATGGGTTAACGAACTTATTATCAGGACAAGCAAAACTTATGCAATGCATTCAAAAAACAGATATAGAGAACGTATACTTAATGGCCGCAGGTCCAATCCCGCCAAACCCAGCAGAACTATTAGGGAGCCGGGCAATGGACGAGGCGTTACTAGAAGCATATAACATGTTTGATATTATATTAATCGACACACCACCTGTCCTTGCGGTTACAGATGCACAAATACTTGCGAATAAATGTGATGGAATCGTACTCGTTGTACGAAGTGAAAAGACAGAAAAAGATAAAATCGTAAAAGCGAAACAAATATTAGATAAAGCATCAGGAAAACTACTAGGTGTTGTTTTGAATGATAAAAGAGAAGAAAAAGAGCAGTATGGTTATTACTAAAATAGAAAAAAGCCAATAAGAATGAAGTGACCCCCGAAAGTTAGACAGGTCGTTTCATTAGGCAGCCTCTAGGGTATGAGCCCGGTATTGTACTGGGCTCATACCCTTTAATTTTGCCTTAATTCTTTTATGATTATAGTATTCTATATACTTTGCTAATTCTTGTTTGAAATGTGTTATACTTTCAAATTCTTTTCGATACAGAAATTCCGATTTCATGATATCGAAGAAATTTTCAATAACGGCATTGTCATAACAGTTTCCTTTGCGAGACATACTTTGAGTTATGCCACAATTCTTAAGAGAAGGACGGTATTGTTTCATTTGATAGTGCCAACCTTGATCAGAGTGAATGAGGAGTTTATCCGGATCGGTTACACAATAAAGGGCTTGGTCCAACATCGTTGAAACAAGGGAATAGGTCGGTCTGGAACCAATTGTATACGTGATAATTTCACCATTAAATAAATCCAACATTGGTGATAGGTATAACTTCTCCCCAAATAACTTAAACTCCGTAATATCTGTAACCCACTTTTCATTTGGTTTTTCAGCTTGGAAGTTGCGATTTGAAATATTTGGCGCAATTTTCCCAACTGTCCCTTTGTAAGAGCGATATTTTTTCATACGAACCAGTCATTTTAACTCTAATTCTTTCATAAGGCGATATACTTTTTTATGATTTACTTTGTGTCCACGATTCATAAGTTCATCACGAATACGACGATAACCATAACACCCATCGTGTTCATTATAAATAGCTTGAATCAGTTCTTTTACCTCCGCATTTGGATCAGGACGATTAAAACGTTTCATCCAGTAATAGTACGTACTACGTGGAATGTTTGCGAGTTGAAGTAACTCCTTGATAGGAAATTCATGCCTTAACTCGTAGATTACTTGCGCTTTGTCTTGTTTGGTGATTTTTCTTTGTTTTGAACTAAGGCATTCAACTTTTTTAAATATGCATTTTCCATACGTAAACGCTCATTTTCCGCTTGTAAGGCTTCGATTGATCCTTCATCTACTGGTTTTATTTTTTTATCTTTCATGGTTGGACGCCCCTTTTTCTTTAATTGTAGGGCATCCAATCCTCCTGTTTCATAAGCTATTTTCCATTTCCGAAGTGTTTCATAAGACGGTATATTGAAAAGTGCCGCTGTTTCTCTGATAGATGTCCCGTGTTCATTCATATAATAAAGTACATCTAGTTTATACTGGGCTGGGTAGAATGTATAGCACTTTTCAAAGGCCTTTTCACCTGAAGACTCATATCGTCTAATCCACTCACGAAGTACGCTAGGGTTAACTCCTATAGATTTAGCAATTATTTTTCCACTTTCTGTACCATCTAAATATCGTTTCACCGCTTGGATTTTTTCTTTTGAAGAAAATTTAGCCATAAAAAATGCACCCCAATTGTTAGACTGTGTCTAACAATTGGGGTGCACTTCAGAAATACTTGTTGGCTTTTTTTCTCATTTTGAAATTTATTTCTCAAGTTACATAGCATAAAAAACGTGATATGATAAATAATTTGGAAAATCATTGGAATGTGTTGTCATATTTAAGATTATTTTGTAAGATTATACTTGTTTCCTGTGAACAAATATAGAACTGAATTATTAAAAATAAAAAATGTAAGATTTATATGTTATAATTTTTCCTATGTGTAAATTTTAGAAAGTTGGAGGAACTTATGGAAGAAACAATTAATCTAAAAGAGTTATTTCATATCTTAAAAAAACGTTTAGCAATGATCCTCGTAATCGCATTTGGTGCAGCTATAGTAAGTGCTATCATTAGCTTTTTCTTTATGACACCAATCTATCAATCTTCGACGCAAATTCTTGTGAATCAGAAGAAGCAAGAAGGAGCAGCAATTCAATACAATGAGGTACAAACAAATATTCAATTAACAAATACATACAAGGTTATTATTAAAAGCCCTGTTATTTTGGATCAAGTGAAAGAAAAGCTAGGTTTAAATATAACAGTACAAGAGCTAAACAATAAAATTGAAGTAGCTAATGAGAAAGACTCACAAGTAGTGGCGGTAACTGCGCAAGATAAAGACCCAAAACTAGCTCGTGATATTGCTAATACAACTGCAGAAGTGTTTAAAGGTGAAGTTGCTAAAATTATGAGTGTTGATAATGTAACAGTGTTATCAAAAGCAGAAGTTGCAGAAAATCTATCTCCAATTAAACCACGTCCAATGTTAAATGTAGCAATCGCTTTTGTCGTTGGTTTAATGGCTTCAATTGCTCTTGCATTCTTACTAGATTACTTAGATAACACAGTGAAAAAAGAAGAAGATGTAGAAAACTTACTTGGCTTACCGGTATTAGGGATTGTTGCTCGTATGGATGAAGAAACATTGAACGTGAAATCACACGCTCCATCATCAAGAAAAGTGAGGGGACAAACAATTGGCTCTTAATTTATTTAAAAAGAAACAGAATCATCGTCAACGTCGTCAATTAATTGCTCATCAACAACCGAAATCACCGATTTCAGAGCAATATCGTAATATTCGAACAAATATTGAATTTGCAGCTGTTGATACGAATTTACATTCACTAATGGTAACATCTGCGAACCCAAGTGAAGGGAAAACGACAACGACAGCAAACATGGCAGTTGTGTTTGCTCAACAAGGGAAAAAAGTATTATTAATTGATGCGGATATGCGTAAACCAGCAATGCATCAAATGTTCCAAGTAGATAACATTTTTGGACTAACGAACGTATTAACACATAGTGAACGTTTAGAGAAATGTGTACAAACGACATCTATAGATAACCTAAGCTTTTTAGCATGTGGTCCAATCCCACCAAATCCAGCAGAATTGTTAGGTTCAAAATCAATGAAAGAACTTCTTGGACAAGCATACAGCATGTACGACTTAGTTATTTTTGATATGCCGCCTATTTTAGCTGTAACCGACGCGCAAATTATGGCAAATATATGTGATGCTTCTATTCTTGTCGTCCGTAGTGAATCGACAGAGAAAGAAACAGCAGTAAAAGCAAAAGGATTGTTAGAATCGGCTAAAGGTAAATTGTTAGGTGTTGTTCTGAACGATCGTGAACGTGAAGAGGGCTTATATTATTATTACGGTGCAAACTAATTAAAAGAGTGAGATATGGTTGAAACATATCTCCTTTTTTCCCTTGAATATGAGATTTCTCATATTCAAGGGAAAAAAGATTTTTATATGAGAGAGGGAGGATAAAATAAATGATTGATTTACATTGTCACATTTTACATGGCATCGATGACGGTGCACAAACAGTAACAGATAGTTTAGCAATGGCACAACAAGCCGTTTCAGAAGGAATACATACAATTGTCGCAACGCCGCATCATCAAAATGGCAAATATATAAATGAACGTACCTCAATTATTCATCGCGTAAAACAATTAAATGATAAACTACAACAACATAATATTCCACTTACTATCTTACCGGGACAAGAGGTCAGGTTATATGGCGATTTATTAGAAGACTATGAAGCTAGTAAAATTGTTACTTTAAATGAAACAAATAAATATATATTCATTGAATTCCCATCGAATCACGTACCTCGTTATGCAGAACAACTATTATATGAACTACGTGTAAAAGGAATGATTCCAATTATCGTTCATCCAGAACGTAATGCCGAGTTAATCGAGCGGCCGGATAAGTTATATAACCTTGTAAATAAAGGGGCACTAACGCAAGTAACAGCAGGTAGTTTACTTGGGAAGTTTGGCAAAAAAATTAAAAAATTCTCACTACAGCTTGTGGAACATAATTTAACACACATGGTCGCTTCAGATGCACATAACACAACTTCAAGAGGATTTCATTTAGCGGAAAGCTATGAATTAATTGAGAAAGAATTCGGGATGAATGTTATGAGTGATTTGAAAGAAAATCCGTACTTATTAATTAGCGGGAAGGCAATTTACAAAGAAGATCCAGAACAAATTCGTCGTAAAAGATTGTTCGGTATTTTTTAAATAAGGAACTGGTGATGTCTCCTAACCGTTATCAATGGAGGCACTCGGTCGTGCTGTGGGTAGAAAATTTATTTTCGAACCTACCTTAGACGCTTGTCGTCGGGAGTATGACGTGAGGATGGGTTGGATGCCCATAATTTATTTCTAATAGAAACTCTACCTATGGAGTTATAAGTGTAACTCTATAGGTAGGGTTTTTGTTATTGTTACATGAGAATAAATAGATTTAAAAGGGGGCCTATAATTGAAAAAAGTAAGAAAAGCGATTATCCCAGCTGCTGGTCTTGGGACAAGATTTTTACCAGTGACGAAAGCAATGCCGAAAGAAATGTTACCTATCGTCGATAAACCGACGATTCAATACATAGTAGAAGAAGCGATAGAATCAGGTATTGAAGATATCATTATTGTAACTGGAAAAGGAAAACGTGCCATTGAAGATCATTTCGATCATTCTTTCGAACTAGAACAAAACCTTTTAGAAAAAGGGAAGTATGAAATGCTTGAAAAAGTACAAGCATCTTCAAAAATTAATATTCATTACATAAGACAAAAGGAACCAAAAGGTTTAGGGCATGCAGTATGGTGTGCGCGTAAATTTATTGGAAATGAGCCATTTGCGGTGTTACTTGGTGATGATATTGTCCAAGGCGAAACACCATGTTTACGTCAATTAATGGACCAATACGAGGAAACACAATCATCTGTTATTGGTGTAAAAACAGTACCAGAAAATGAGACACATCGTTACGGTATCATTGATCCAATCGAACAAAATGGTCGTCGTTATCAAGTGCGTCAATTTGTAGAGAAACCAGCTCAAGGAACAGCACCATCAAATTTAGCAATTATGGGTCGTTACATATTAACACCGGAGATTTTTACATTTCTAGAGAACCAACAAACAGGTGCCGGTGGAGAGATTCAATTAACGGATACAATTCAACAATTAAATGAGATTCAACGAGTATTCGCGTATGACTTTGAAGGAATCCGTTATGATGTTGGGGAGAAATTGGGCTTTATTACTACAAACTTAGAGTTTGGGTTGCAGAATGCTCAATTAAGAGAAGAACTTATAGAGTATATTAGCAATTTATTTCAAAACAGATTGGATAATTTTAGATAGAGAATAAGAGGTGAGCATTATATGGCTATGAGAGAAATAAAAAAATACCCCCTAGATGAAACAATTGAGACTAATATTAACCTTCCTAATCATTACATTTATTTTATGTTAAAAAATACTGCTGATTTTCTTATAGCATTACTGGGTCTTGTAATTCTTTCTCCAATATTATTACTTTTTGTTTTAGCTATAAAACTTGAGTCAAATGGCCCGGCTTTTTTCCTTCAAGAGCGTGTGGGGTTAAACGGAAGAGTGTTTAATATAATAAAATTAAGGTCAATGTATATTGATGCTGAGAAAAATGGAGCACAATGGGCGAAAAAAAATGATGCTCGTGTTACAAAGATAGGTGCTTTTATTAGAAGAACTAGAATTGATGAGATACCGCAACTAATTAATATGCTAAAAGGTGATATGAGTTTGGTAGGACCTCGTCCAGAAAGACCAATATTTACTGAACAATTTAATAAAGAAATCCCTGGATTTAAAAATCGTATAGTTGTAAGACCAGGGATTACTGGGTGGGCACAAGTAAATGGTGGATATGATATTTCACCAAAGGAAAAATTGGAGTTTGATATTTACTACATAAAAAATTTAAACCTGTTTATGGACGTAAAAATAATATTTAAAACTATTAAGGTTATCTTTACTGGAGAGGGCGCTAGGTAAGAAGAGTAGAGGGGACCTTATAGAAAACTTAAATGACATTTTTATATTAGAATGTTAATAGTTAAAAAGATATATTTTAGAGGTGTAATGTGTATGAGAGAATTGGTTTCAATTATTACTCCAGTCTATAATGCTGAAAAGTATTTGAGAAATACCATTGAATCTGTGATAAATCAGGATTATGCTAATTGGGAATTAATAATTGTTGATGATTGCTCCAAAGATAGTAGTCGATTAATTATTGAACAATATATGGAGTCCGAGAAAAGGATTAGGTTAATAGCTCTAGATGAAAATAAGGGAGTTACTTTTGCTAGAAATACAGCCATAAAGGCCGCTACTGGGAAATATATTGCTTTTTTAGATAGTGACGATTTGTGGCATCCTAATAAATTATCAATTCAGTTAAGTTTTATGCAGAAAAACAATTATGTTTTCTCCTTTTCAAGTTATGAATGGATGAATGAAGATGGGACAACGTTTAATAAAATAATCGAGGCACCTAGTGTTGTTGACTATCATAGGTTATTAAGAGGTGGTAACCCAATAGGGTGTTTGACAGTTATGATTGACAAAGAGCAGGTTGAAGATATCGAAATGCCAGATTTAAGGCATGAGGACTATGCAACGTGGTTGAGTATCATGAAAAGTGGAGTTGTAGCTTATGGAGTAAATGAAAATTTAGCTTCATATAGAAAATCAAATAATTCGCTAAGTTCAAATAAATTCAAAACCATTATATGGACTTGGAATATATATAGAAAAAACCAAAACCTTAGTTTGTTAAAATCAATGCAATGTTTAGGGATGTATATTTGTAATACATCATTAAAATATTTGAGGAAATAAATGTGAGTTCAAAACCTTAATGGAGAAATAATTGAATATTTTCTTTGGAGAAAAGCATATCCAGTGGGGATATAAAAGAAAAAATATATCAATGTTTATGATAGTAGGTACATGCTTATTTGGTATGTACTTTTTAACAATTATGTTAGGGATAAATTGTTAAGAATTTAATATATAAAATGGGAATGGTACCTAATAAAAAAAGGAGTAATTATGAATATAGAAATGTTAGTATCCACGATGAATCAAACAAATTACAATTTGATTCATCGTATGAATATAAAGGATAGAGCAGTGGTTATAAATCAGTTGACAGATAATAACATCCAGATTCCACGGAATTTGGATGAGGAAAAACTTAAATTTATTAATGTGCATGATAAAGGATTGAGTAAAAGCAGAAATATGGCAATTAATAATTCAAGTGGCGATATTTGTGTGATTTGTGATGATGATTTATTTTATCACGATGATTATACAAATAAAATAAAAACAGCATATGAAGAAAATGCAGAAGCAGATGTAATAATTTTTTGTTACGATACAGATGGAAGACATAAGAAAAAATTTTACAAAGAAGCGAAAAGGCTTGGATATATAGATGTGATGAAAGTATCTTCAGTACAAATTACTTTTAGAAGAAAATCCATAATAGAGAATGAAATCTATTTTGATGAGTTATTTGGAACTGGTTCTTCTTATTATCAGTGTGGAGAAGAGAACATCTTTCTTTTTGAATGTCTAAAAAAAGGGTTGAAAATTCATTTTGAACCTGTATCTATATTATCTATTGATAATAATGATGAATCAACTTGGTTTAATGGTTTTAATGATAAGTTGTTTTGGGATAAAGGTGCAATGTTTACTGCATTAAGTAATAAATTTTATCACTTTCTAATATGGCAGTTTGCTATTCGTAAGTATAAGTTATATCGACATGAAACAAATTTCATTAAGGCAATTAACAGCATGTATAAAGGTCATAAAAATTATCTCAGTATCCATAGATAGAAGAGTGCTAGATAATGTTAGGTAGGCAAGGGTATAAAAGTGGATATATTCTTATTAAGTAGAATATATCCATTTTTATGAAGTACTCGATATAATTTAAGCAAGTATTTGGAGTGAAGCAAATTGAAGTTATTTTTTGTAGGTGATTTTGATAGTGACAATGGGCCAGCTAGTGTTAACAAAGCGTTAAAAAAATATATGCCTAATAATACATTATATTCAATGGAAACTAAATTGTATAAAAGGATAATAGAATTGTATTCAAAGATAAGGAAGTCTGATGCAGTCCTTTTTTCAGGTTTGTCAAAAATTAATATTATTGGATTCAAAATTGCAAAATTACTGGGGAAAAAATCAGCATATTTAATGCATGGGAGCGCGTTGTTAGAGGGTAAAATAAATCAAAATTCTAACTCTAAATTGATTAATGTGGAGAAACAAACATTAAAAGTGGCGCCGATTACTATTTGTGTATCAGAAAATTTTATGGAATCCATAAAGGTTAGTTATCCTCAGTGGATTGACAAGTTAACTTTTGTAAATAATGGAGTTGATTGGGGGATGATCGAAGCATCGGATTATGAGAATGTAAAAAGGGAACCTAAAACATTATTATGTGTAGGTGGAGGTGTCCCTTTAAAAAAAATTAAAGTAGTTTGTGAAGCTATTGATTATTTGAATACACATGAGAATTCTAATTTAAAGCTAATAGTTATAGGGGCTGTTGGAAAAGATACTAATAAAATTAAGTCATATCCTTTTGTGCAGTATATTGAAAAGGTAGCAAAAAAAGATATGGAATCTTATTATAGAAAGTCAAATTTATATATTCAAAATAGTGAATTCGAAACGTTTGGCCTTGCAACAATGGAAGCCTTAATATGCGGTTGTAATTTGCTCATTTCACAGAATGTTGGAGCAAAAGCGATTATTAATGGTTTAGAAGCAAATGATTTGATTAATGATGTCGATAATATAAAAGAGATTTCAAACAAAATAATGCATAATTTATTTAATAGTAACAATAATAGGTTGATCAATAGTATAAAAAAAGATCAAACATCAGTAGAAAGTTCTTATAAAAAAATAATGCATATTTTAGCAGAAGCAGAGTAGAAGTTAATTGTTATTTTTAGAGGAATTACTTGTAATTAGAATATCAGAGAAAAATAATTAATAAGGAAAATCTTTGGTGAAATATATGTCTATAAGAGTCGATAATACTGCAGTTTTAAAAATAAATAGTTTTATAATATCATTGATTGTCTTTTTAAATATTTATCAAATAGGTTTGAATTGGTTATTTGGTATCTCTTTTAACATGGCAATAGAGTATTTGTTCATTCCATTATTGTTCATGATAAATAAATTTCAATTGAAGATTTTTAGAAACTATAAACTTGTGTTTTATATGTATTTTATGATACTTTCATTTACTATTACATTTTATTTGAATAATAATGCCATGTTATCATATTATTTCAATCATTTTGTTTTATATGGATTGATATTATTAATTGTCTTCTTGTTTCCTATCAGTCATGAATACTTATATAAGTATATATTATGGCATTCCTATGCCATAACATTGATATATATGTCTGCATTATTTATGGGAAAAGTCAGCATTATACATGATTACATGACATGGGGATATTATTGTGTATTTGGTTTAAGCTTTATTTTAGGTGACGCAATTATAAATAAAAAGTTTTTTAAATTAATATTTTTAATTCCCTTGCTAGGGATAGCTTTTATTAATGGGCCTAAGGGGGCTTTTATTATAATAACAGCTCTTCTAATAATCTGTTTTTATCAATTGACAAATAGTTGGTTAAAAAGGGTTTCAATGTTAATAATACTTTTGATTTTAGCATTAAATTTTGTTAGTTTATTAAATGGATTAATAAAGATTCTTGAAAATATTAGTTTTACTGCAAATAGTTATTTCATTAATAGTTTAAAAAGTGTTTTATCAGTAGATAAAATTTCAGGCGTCTTTGATAATCGTGATTTCATTTATGAATATGGTATACATACGATAGAGGAGAATGTCTTTGGTATTGGAATAGGTAAATTTCAATCGACCTATGGAGTCTTCCCACATAATATATTTTTAGATATATTTTCAACCTATGGTATTCTTCTGGGTGGTTTAATAGTTATCTTTTTAGTATATGAAATAGCTACTTGTTTTATGGTTGTAAAAAATAAAAAACAATTAATAATATTTATAGTTGTTTTAAGTAATTCATTCAAGTTGTTAGTGTCAAAAACTTTTATTTATGATCCTGTATTTTGGCTTTTGATTTGTATTATGGTAGTTATAAAAGGGAAGAAGGATAGCTTAAGTAATAATAAGTTGTCTAATTGAGATTTTATATATATTACATGAATATGGCGTTAGAAGGGATGAAAGATGGAGAACCTAACAATTTTTACACCGACATATAATAGAGGATATCTTATACAGCGATGCTATGAGAGTTTATGTCGGCAATCTAATAAAAATTTTGTTTGGCTTATTGTAGATGATGGTTCTACCGATAATACTGAACAAATAATTAATTCTTTTATTAAGGAAAAGAAAATCAAAATAATTTATTTTAAACAAAAAAATAGTGGTAAACAAGTGGCCCATAATACTGGTGTATTAATGTGTACAACAAAAATATTTGTTTGTGTAGATTCAGACGATTACTTGTCAGATAATGCAGTACAGTTGATTTATGATACTTGGGATAAAATTGAAAGTGATAGGAAATTAGCTGGTATAATTGCTTTAAAAGGAAACAACTTTAGTGAAGTAGTAGGTACAGAGATGCCGAAGAATATTGAAAAATCGTCTATCTTTAATCTTTATGAGAAGCATAAATTTAAAGGTGACGCAATGTTGGTATTTAAAACAGATATTTTAAAAAAGCATTTGTTTCCTGTTTTTGAAGGAGAAAAATTTATTACGGAAGCTGTTGTCTATGATCAGATAAGCCAGAAATATGAGATGAAATTATTAAATAAAGTCTTGTATTTCTGTGAATATTTAGATGATGGATATTCGAAAAATATACAGTCAATTCATAAGAAAAATCCTAAAGGATATATGTATTTTTTAGAGCAAAGAATTGAAAACGCAAGAGATTTAAAAAGTAAATATAAAGCAGTTTCATATTATATTGCAGGGTGTTTAGAAATAAAAAGTATATCAGCCTATATGAATTGTAATTTTGGTTTCTTAAAATTTATTTCGCTCCCAAAAGGTTTAATTATATATATAAAGCCAATTATAAAGAATAAATTAGTTAAGTATAAAATAATAAAATTCTAATACATTGAGGTGAAAGGATTGAATAATGCTAAGGTAAGTATAGTAATTCCAACTTACAAAAGGGCTGATAAAATTGTAAGAGCTGTGGAGAGTTGTATTAACCAAGATTATAAAAATATAGAAATAATAGTTGTGGATGATAATGGAGATGGTTCGGAATTTAGAGCCAAGACCAAATCTTTAGTCAGTCCATATATTGAAAAGTACGGGGTTAGATATATAGAACATGAAGAAAATAAGGGTGGAGCAGGCGCTAGAAATACAGGAATCAGGGAGGCAACGGGAATTCTGATTTCTTTTTTAGATGATGACGATGAGATATTACCTAACAAAATTTCAGAACAAGTTGAATTATATAATCGACATAAAAATGAAAATGTAGGACTAATATATTGTTATTGTGAAGCAGTAAATGCAAAAGGCGCGCATAAACAGTACTACAATAATGATTTGCAAGGAAATCCCTTATATGAAAACATGTTGGGATGTATCGCTGGAACTTCATTATGGCTTTGTCCGAAACACGTATTAGAAGATGTGGGGTATTTTGAGAATACACCTTCTAAGCAAGATACAATATTATTATTGAAAATTTTAGCTGCAGGATATAATGTTTTTAGAGTTGATCAACCATTAGTTAAATATTATGAATATAATGACGGGAAAATTAGTGGTATAGGTTTAAATAATATTAAAGGAGAATGTAATGCACGGGTATTTAGTAGAAAATATTACTATAAGTTGAACGATGTAAATAAAATGTTAAATGTAGAATATGCATTCTCTAAAAAATTATTAACTTTATATTTATTAAATGGGCTAAATGATTTGGCTAAGGAAGAATTAAAAAATATGATTACCCTTAAACGTTATTCTTTTAATACTCTAAAAGGAGTATTAAAATACAACTTTAAAGCTATTTATAAAATATTTATAAATAATAAAAATAAAAGGCTAACTTAAAATGAATAATATAAAAAAGTTTAAAGGTAATAAATTCACCAGTAATACAATTTGGTTAATATCGGAAAAAATTTTTCAATTAATTTTAGGTTTAGTTGTAGGAATCTGGACAGCTAGATATTTAGGGCCTTCAAATTATGGAATATTAAATTATGGCGCCTCATTTATCGCGTTTTTTTCTGTAATATGTAGCTTAGGGTTAGAAAATGTAATCATTAAGTATTTTGTTGATTATCCAAGGAAAAATAATATAATTCTCTTTTCCGCTATAATAATTAGATTTGTTACCTCAATAATATCTATATTAGCAATTTATTTAATAGTTTCAATAACTCATTATGATGAAAAACTAGTTATTGCTGTTATAACATTACAATCATTAGCTTTAATATTTAATTCACTTGATACAATTGATTATTGGTTTCAATCGAGATTAATGTCCATGTATGTGGTAATAGCAAAGTCAGTCACGAGGGTTATTGTTAGCATTTGGAAAGTGTATTTATTAATTTCAAATGCTTCATTACAACTTTTTGCTTTATCAAGTTCAATTGAAGCTATGATTCTAGGTGTGATTTTATTAGTAGTCTATTTTAAAAAAAATCCCATTAACTTATCTTTTTCCAAATATTATTCAAAAGAGCTGTTTTTGAATGGCTATCATTTTATTTTATCAGGTCTTTTAGTAACTATTTTTACTCAGATGGATAGAATTATGTTGGGAAATTTGATTGGACAAGAAAGTGTTGGGGTATATTCTGTTGCATCAAATATAGCGACTTTGTGGTATTTTGTTCCATTAGCTGTGATTAACTCTGCTAGACCAATTATATTAAAAATGAAACAAATATCCATAGTAGAATACCAAGAGAAATTAAAGCAATTGTATGCATTTATTTTCTGGTTAGGGTTACTAGTATCTTTATTTATTACAGTATGCTCTAATTTAATAATACAAACATTATACGGACAACAATATATTGAAGCAGCTATTCCACTTGCGATTTTAATATGGGCAAGTGTTTTTTCTTTGTTAGGAACTGCACGAAATATTTGGATAGTAAGTGAAGGCGTTAACAAGTATACAAAATATTATTTTTTAATAGGTATGTTTGTGAATTTTGTACTTAATTACATCTTTATAAATTACTTTGGTGTAGTAGGTTCTGCTGTAGCAACTTTAATTGCCCAAATCATTACTACAATTGTGGCCCCATTGTTTTTTGCAAAAACAAGAGAATCTACATATTTAATGAGTCAAGCATTGATGTTAAAGGGGGTAATACCAAAAAGAAAAGCGGAGAAATAATTAAGAATTTTTACGATGGATAAAATATACTCTATAGTGTTAATTTAATAATATTTATATTAATTATAATCAGTTAAAATATGGTAGTAAAGCTTATTTTTTAGGATCTTAAAAGAAATTTTAAGGGGAATTTTCTATTTTAGTAGATTAATGCAAAAATTATTGATAGATAAGGAAGATAATGATGAAAATAGCTGTAGCTGGAACTGGATATGTTGGACTAGTCACTGGTGTGTGTCTTGCAGAACATGGGCATTTCGTTTCTTGTGTAGATATGAATGAAGACAAAATACAAATTTTAAAATCTGGAAAATCTCCGATTTATGAGCCAGGACTTGAAGAGTTAATGGTTAAAAATATGGATAAAATTAAATTTACTACAAATTATAAAAAGGCTTATAGAGATGCTGATGTCATTTTTATAGGTGTGGGAACCCCTGAGAAAGCAGATGGTTCAGCTGATTTACAGTATCTTTATTCGGTAGCAGTTCAAATTGCAGAAAGTGTTGAAAAAGATTGTATTGTAGTGGTGAAATCAACGGTTCCTATTGGTACTAATGAACGGTTAGAATACATTATCAAAAATAATCTTATGAATGATGTGGTTATACATGTTGCATCAAATCCAGAGTTTTTATCACAAGGTTCGGCAGTTAGGGATACATTACATTCTTCAAGAATTATTATCGGGGCAGAAGAAGAAAGTGTAGCGGATATTTTAAAAGAAGTATATAAAGATTTTGGTGCACCAATATTGGTAACGAAAAGACGAAGTGCAGAAATGATTAAGTATGCATCTAATGATTTCCTGGCGCTTAAGATTTCATATATTAATGAAATTGCTAACTTATGTGAAATTGTCGGTGCTGATATTGATGATGTAGCTAAAGGTATGGGATATGATAGTAGAATAGGGAATAAATTTTTGAATTCAGGTATAGGTTATGGTGGTTCCTGTTTCCCAAAAGATACTAAAGCGTTACATTGGTTAGCTAATTTCCATGACTATGAATTAAAAACGATTAAAGCAGCTATAGATGTTAATGAGAATCAAAAAATAAAATTAATCAAAAAATCACGTAAATACTTTGAAAGTTTAAATGATGTAACAATTGCTGTTTTAGGTTTAACCTTTAAACCAGGGACAGACGATTTAAGAGAGGCTCCATCTTTAGTTAATATACCCATTATGCTAGACGCTGGAGCGAATGTGAGGGTTTGGGATCCGGTTGCCTTTGATAGGTTTAAGGAACTGTACCCTAATGAAATAACATATTGTGCAACTATTGAAGATGCATTATTAGGAGCAGATATATGTTTTATTTTTACTGAATGGGAAGAAATAAAAGATTTTGAAATATCTAAGTATGGGGATTTAATGAAAAGTCCAATAATTATAGATGGAAGGAATTGTTATGAATTAGATATTATTAAAAAGGATAATGTTATTTATGATTCCATTGGAAGAGAGACGATTAATAATTTAAAATATAGCATGTCCTAAAATTAAGAATATGTATAACGGTTAATGATAGTAGAATAAGTATTGGGAAATTTTTCTATATTAGTTTAGTTTGGTAAAATAGGGTTCTTATTTCTATGCAATAAAAAGAAATATTTTAATTTGGAATCCTCATACTCTATACGTCAGTGTTATTTTGGATTTGGAGTATAGGAGAGAGAATTGCATATGCTTTTGCTTATACAGTTTCATGTAGAATGTAATTACTGTTTTTTTCTTTGAATTTTGCGCTAGCTGGTATAAGAAAAAAGTTTTGTTTTGGATACTTGGTATTATCTTATTTGTTGGTGTCGTAGGTATGTCGATAGCAACTGTAGAAAAACCCTTAAATATCCCTAGCAGTTATTGTATTGAAGTGAATACGGAGGGATTTAGAGATATTGTAGCTTTAGTAGATATTAATAATGTCTTAGAGTTTTCTTTAGAAGAAAAGTGTTTTTTTAAAGGAATAGTCACTTGACTGATGATTAAGCTTTAGCTTATGCATGCATAGAGAAGAACCACATGGTGACTTTGCTCATCAAATGCGTCAATGTCAAGTTATGCAAACTTATCTTATTTAGCTCATTATGTAGAGATGTTTATAGTAATTCAACAAATAAATTACGAACACATCGTGACTTAAATAAGTCACAAAAAAACAATTCCTTTGGAAGGAGTTGTTTTTTTGTAGGCTTATATTGTGAGATAAATAGATGAGTCGAATCAATGAATAAGAAAGTAGTACTTGCCTTAGTTGTTTTTATGTTGTTTGTCACTTTAATCGTGAACGATACATTATATTGAGATAATAAATTCGTTCGAGCACTTTCTATGAATGCAACAGGTAATACGAATATAATTCATCCATCAAATACAGTTTCTGGTGCGAAGAACAACCAAAAAGCGATCAAGTTATTAAAACAATTTGCAAAGTAAAATGGTTATGCATATGTTAATCATTGGAATACTTGGCCTGATGTATCAAAAAAAGCGATTTTACCATACATACAAGAAGATTTTAGCTTCCCTAGTGAGAAAGGATATGATATTTAGGCATAATGTGTAACAAATTATTTTGTGTCTAAATAAAAAATAGTTTAAAGAGGAGATTGTAAATTAAATAATTTCCGCTTTTTTTAATAAGTTATAGCAATGGAGGTTTAATTATGGCAATACTTGTAACAGGTGGAGCAGGATATATTGGTAGTCATACATGTGTAGAGTTACTAAATAGCGGTTATGAAGTTATAGTAGTGGATAATCTTTCGAATAGCTCGGTAGAATCTATAAATCGAGTGAAAGAAATAACAGGAAAACAATTTAAGTTTTATAAAGAAGATGTTTTAAATCGCGAAGCGCTTGACGCAATTTTTGAAGAAAATGCAATTGAAGCAGTTATTCACTTTGCAGGATTTAAAGCTGTAGGGGAGTCAGTAGCGATTCCATTAACATATTATCATAACAACATTACAAGCACGTTAGTGCTATGTGAAGTAATGCAGAAACATAATGTAAAGAAGATAATCTTTAGTTCATCTGCAACTGTATATGGTATTCCGGAAACGTCACCGATTACGGAGGAGTTTCCATTAAGTGCAACAAATCCATATGGTCAAACGAAATTAATGATTGAGCAAATTATGCGTGATGTAGCATTTGCAGATATAGAATGGAGTATCGCGTTACTTCGCTATTTCAATCCATTTGGTGCACACGAAAGTGGGCGTATCGGAGAAGATCCAAACGGAATTCCAAATAACTTAATGCCATATGTAACGCAAGTAGCAATAGGTAAGTTAAAAGAATTAAGTGTATTCGGAAATGACTATCCAACGAAAGATGGAACGGGAGTCCGTGATTACATTCATGTTGTGGACTTAGCAAATGGTCACGTAAAGGCGCTTGAGAAAGTACTGAGTACAACAGGAGTAGATGCTTATAACCTGGGCACAGGCATGGGCTATAGTGTACTAGAGATGGTTGAAGCGTTTGAAAAAGTTTCGGGCAAAAAAGTTCCTTATAAAATTACAGAACGTCGCCCAGGTGATGTGGCAGTATGTTTTGCTGATGCATCGAAAGCAAAGCGTGAATTAGGCTGGGAGGCAACACGCGGATTAGAAGAAATGTGTGCAGATTCTTGGAGGTGGCAGTCTGAAAATAAGACTGGATATCAAAAAGTTAGTAACTAGAGAATTGGTTATAGGTTGCTAAAACTTTCATTGAGTTATCAATATAGTTTGGCTTAAAAATCGAATTACATGTATAATGTATTTTATATTTTGAAGTTATAATAATTTGATAGCGGTACCTGAAGAAAGAAGGTTAAAAGCATGAAAAAGAAAATCCTATTTTGGATATTAGGAATCATAGGAGTACTAATTATAGGTGGAGGAGCTTACGCTTATAATATATATTCTTCCGTTTCAAAAACATTAGATGAAGTTCATAAACCATTAAAACGTGATCAAGGTAATAAACAAGAAGAAAAAATCAATAAATCTGAACCTGTTTCAATTTTACTATTAGGTGCAGATGAGCGCGGTAAAGATAAAGGTCGTTCAGATTCATTAATGGTCATCACGTTAAATCCAAAAAATAATTCAATGAAAACAGTAAGTATCCCTCGTGATACATACACAGAGATCGTTGGAAAAGGAAAAAGTGATAAAATTAACCATGCGTATGCATTTGGTGGCGTAGACATGTCTGTAGCGACAGTAGAAAAATTCTTAAATGTTCCTATCAATTACTATATTGAAGTAAACATGGAAGGATTTAAAGACATTGTCGATGCAGTAGGCGGTGTAGATGTTAATAATGATTTAGAGTTTTCTCTGGAAGGAAAGCACTTCCAAAAGGGAAATATCCACTTAACAGGTGACCAAGCTCTAGCATACACACGCATGCGTAAAGAAGACCCACGAGGCGATTTTGGTCGTCAAATGCGTCAACGTCAAGTGATGCAAGCTGTTATTAAGAAAGGCGCAAGTTTCTCTTCTTTATCAAGCTATGGTGATGTGTTAACAGCAATTCAAAAGAATGTGAAAACAAACTTAACGCAAGATCAAATGTTTGATATGCAAAAGAATTATAAAGATTGTCTGCAGAACAGTGAAGATATCCAAATCTCAGGTGATGGTCACATAGCAGCTGATGGGATTTGGTACTACTATGTTCCAGAGGCAGCAAAACAAGATTTAACGAATAAGTTAAGAGCGCATCTTGAAGTGACTAAATAATATGTAATAACCCAACTCCTTTGGAAGGAGTTGGGTTTATTTTTGCATGGATTTATATTAGTATTATATATTGTGAGATTAATAGATGAGGTGAATCGATGAATAAGAAAGCAGTACTTGTCCTTGTTATTTTTGTATTGTTTGTAGCTTCGATTGTGAGCGGTAAACTATACTGGAATAAGAAGATTGCGAATGCAACAGGACAAACACAAACGAGTGAAGTAACGAAAACAAAGGCTGAAGTGAAAGATAGCGGAGCGAAGAAAGAAGAGAAAAAGGAAGAGAAAAAAGAAGAGAAAAAAGAAGAGAAAAAACAAGATACGAAGTCATCTTTTAATGAAGCATATGCGAAGAATTTGCCAGATGCAGTGAAAGAGAAGTTAAAGAAAGCTGCTGAGGATAAAAAGGCATTAAATCTTGTTATTGTTGGTGATGAAGCTTCTTCATCTGAAAAAGGTGCTTGGACAGCTAAGTTAACGTCTAATTTAGAAACTGCTTACGGTAAAGGTTTATGGAATGTGACTGTAAAGGAATATAAGGGTGAAAGCACAGAAGAGTTAATCGCGAATAAGCGTGATAAAGAGATTGCGAAAGAGAATCCAGATGTAATTTTATTTGAGCCACCATTTATTACTGATAACGGTAAAACTGGTAATGGGAACTCTGTCGCAAATACACAGAAGTTCGTTCAAGCACTTTCTACTAGTGCAAAGGGTGCTACGATTATGATTCAACCATCAAATCCAGTGTATGGTGCGAAAAATTATCCGAAAGCGATCGAAGCATTAAAACAATTTGCGACGCAAAATAATTATACATATATTGATCATTGGGGAGCGTGGCCGGATGCATCGACAAAGGCTATCCTACCATATTTAAAAGAAGAATTTGGTTTCCCAACTGCTAAAGGTCATGAAGTTTGGGCACAATATGTAACGGATTATTTTGTAGCTAAATAATAAAAGGGGAGAGGGTATCGTCGACAAAATATGTTCGACAATACCCTCTCTTTTTTTGTACGATTTTTGCTATACTAAACTGTACTATAATACATGATGGAAGGAGGAGAATGATGAAAATACTTGTGGTTGATGATGAATCGAGTATTCGTAATTTGATTCGGATGCAGTTGGAGATGGAAGGTTATGAAGTATTAGCGGCGGCTGATGGGAGAGAAGCTTTAGAGCGATGGAATGAAGGACCAGATGTATTGATTTTGGATGTTATGCTTCCGGATACGGATGGGTATGAGTTGCTTCGTTTGTTCCGTGAGAGGGATAGGGATATTCCGGTGCTTATGTTAACGGCAAAGAGTCAGATGAATGATAAGTTGCTTGGCTTGCAGCTGGGTGCTGATGATTATGTGACGAAGCCGTTTAATTATGCGGAGCTTATTCTTCGAGTTAAGAATATGGCGCGGCGTGTAAAGAAGACGGAGGCCGCTGTAAGTCATGAAGTAATTGAGGCTGGAGAGATAGTGATTTGTCCTAAGGAAAGAAAGGGACATGTGAGTGGACAAGAGATTCAGTTAACGTACCGAGAGTTTAATTTATGTCAGTTATTTGTTTCAAATCCGCAGCGTGTGTTTATGAGGGATGAGTTGCTTGAGAAAGTATGGGGATTTGAGTATATCGGAAATACGAGAGCAGTTGATATTATGGTGCAGAGACTTCGCAAGAAGCTTGGGACGAGCGGAGAATATATTAAGACAATTTATTATGGCGTTGGCTATAAACTGGATTGTTAAATGGTGATGGTATGTCTTTAAAGCGAAATATGGTGTTCGGAATAGTTGGGCTGTTAATTCCGATTTTTGTTCTTTTATATGCAGTTGTTTATATTACGTTAGAAAAGAATATGTATCATAACGCAGCAGATTCTTTAGAAAAGTTAAGTGTAGAAGCACAAATTTATACGATGAATTATTTAGAGAAGGAAGCAGAAGTGGATACGCTTGGTTCGAATTCACTTTTAATTGCGTCGTATTTAGCGAAGCGTATGGATGTCCGTGTGCAGATGATCGGGAAGAATGGCGATGTTGTTGCAGATACACAAAAAGGAGCATTGCTTCACCGTAACATCGACATTGAGAGTTCCTTGAAGGGGAAGAAATCTTATGTTTTTGAGGAGGCGGATCCAGCTCCTATTCTTTTGTTTTCAAGCCCAGTATATTATGGAAACGATGTCATTGGAAGTATTCGTTTTATAAATGAGTTAACGGGTGAGAAGGAAGTTTTAACAAATGTGAGCTGGACGTTCTTAATGACATCTCTTTGTTTAGTAGCTACCGGTATTTTCTTTGCGATTCGTTTGGCGAAGTCTCTTCATAAACCAATTGATCAGTTGAGACAAATGGCACAGAGGCTCGCGAATGGTGATTATAAGAGTAAGATTGAGTTAAATGAGTACGTAGAAATCGCTCAGCTTTCAGCATCTTTTAACGCGATGGCCGATGGAATTGAACTGCATATTAAGCAACTGCAGGAGGAGAAAGAGAAGCAGAAAGATTTCCTAGACCGCATTACGCATGAGCTAAAAACACCGCTAACGGCAATTATTGGTTATGTTGATTTAATTCCAAAGTTACAATCGAAAGAAGATGTACAGGAAAGTCTTCGTTATGTGGCTGTGGAAAGTGAGCGTTTATTATCACTTGTAGAGGAACTGCTTAAGTCCTCGAAATATGGGACGAGTACGCTTGAAGTGTCTCCTACAGTTGTGAACATAAAGGAATTGGCAGAAGAAGCAGTTTCACTTGTGAAACCTCGTCTAAATCAATTTGAAATTGAAGTGATAAATGAGTTAACGGATGTACATGTTGTTGCGGATTTTGATAAGACGAAGCAAATTTTCTTAAATGTGCTTGATAATGCAATTAAGTATAGTGATGCTTCGCACATTCGTATGAATGTAATTGTAAATGAGCATGAGGCGAAGGTTTTTGTTCATGATGATGGAATCGGTATAGACGAAGAGGTGCTTGCAGAGTGGAATGAGTCTCCAAAAGGAAAGGCACTTCCTTCTAGTTACGGGAATGGTTATGGTTTGTATATTTGCCAGGAGATTATGAATAAGCAGGGCGGAAGTATGCGGATTGAGAGTAGTGAAGAAATAGGTACTACAATATTCATTACATTTTTGCTTCCGAGAAGGATGGAAGACATAAAAAACTTGAAAGCGGTTAAATGATACATTTATGAAACAATTATGCGGTATTTTTGAAACAACGTTTTTTTATCTTGGAGGTAGGCAGAAATGAAAAGGCTATCATTTCAAATTCTTATGTTTGTCATTTGTATGATTGTTTCTCTTGTTTTGTTTTATGTTATGGAGAAGCAAATCTATAATCGAATCAACATTGTAAATGATAAACAAGCCGTTTTATAAAGGGTGAATGAATCTCTTCCAATCGAAGTGAAAGTAAGACATGAAAAGTGGGGAGAAATTGTTGTAACGGATGAAGTTCGTTTGCATACGATTGTTACATTCTTTGACCGAATTCGAATAGAGCCAGGGGACGTTAAGAGCCAAGAACAAGTATTTACTGGAGAAGTAACGTACTTGAATGGACATAAGCGTACTTTTGCATTAGGTGACTTGTTCCAGTATGGGGAAAATGTATACGGAAAGAATGGCATGGATCCGATGATTTCAGCACTTCAAACGTATTTATTAAGCCTGTATTACACGCCAGAGCGTATTAGTGATTTCTTTGCTTCAGCAAAGGATGTCGTAGTACGTCAAGGCGATGTGGTACGTACTATCAATCTTACGTACATACTTGATTCTATTCGATACGCAAAGCAAATTACAGATTACGGAGAAATTCAGAAGTTATTACAATCGCAGAATGAACCGATTGCTTATATTACAGCTTATAAAACAGGTAAGCGTGTAAAGAATGATCGTGAAGATATTCTTACGATTTCTGTGTATCCATCGTACTTTGTTGTGCAATATCTCGGTGATAATAACGGAAATGTCATGTATATGAAAGGCTCTCTAGCAGAGTTATTCGTAAAGGAGAATGCGTCATGAGAAAGATAGCCTTTTTCTTCTTTTTGCTAGTAATTGGAGGAGCGATGTCTAGTTGCTCTCGAGATACAACCTCTATTAAATATAGTAAAAATGGTCTCCCTATTTTGGATGATCGTCATATTGTTGCGTATGTAGCGGCTCGTGAGGAAGTTGGTGAAGCGTTACTTTCATCATTTTGTAAGCCGCGCGGATGTACGTATGAATTTATTCGTCTTTCAACAGAAGAACTTCTTCGTAGAGTGGAAGAAGAAGCTGGAAATCCGAAGGCGGATATTATTATTGGCGGTACAATAGATGCGCATCAAATGATGAAGCAAAAAAATCTTTCTATTCCTGTGATAAGTCAACATGCAAATCGTATTTCAAAAACTGTTAAAGATAAAGATGGTTATTGGTACGGTTATGAAGTGGAGAAGCTGGCAATTGCGATTAATAAAGAGCGGTGGAACGAGGAAATAGCGCCGCTCGGTCTCTCGTATCCGTTAAGATGGAAAGATTTATTGAATCCAGTATATAAGGGAAAGATTGTCATGCCCGATCCAAATGTTTCAGGTACAGCATATACGTTTTTCCAATCACTTATTGATACGTTAGGTGAAGAGGAAGCGAAGGAATATGTGAAGAATCTGGCAGAACAAGTTGGAGAAGTAACAGTGAATGGTTACATCCCAGCGGAACTTGTTACGAGCGGTGAATATATGGTAGATCAGAGAATGCTTCAAAAACAAGGCTTTCCTATTTTAAGTAACGAACCTCAGCAAACAGGGTTATCCGTTAATGCGATTTCTAAACTAAAACGTGCACCGAGTGGTATTATTGCGGATTTATTTATTGATTATTGTTTATCAGAAGAAGCGGGTCACATTTTAGAAAAAGTGTCGTTTGGCGTACCAACGATGTTTGCGAAGAATGAGAAAGAAATAGAAGGACAGCCGGTTAGAAGGACGAACCAAAATATATCAAATAGCGGGATAATCGAGATATGGAATAGACAGCGTCTCTCTCTGAAGTGAGAAAAGGAGACGGAAATATATGTTTAAATGGCTCAAGCCAGCACCTGCAATTGAAAGATTGCCAGCGGATATGATCGACCGTGTATATCGATTACTACGTATTCGTGTGTTAATGGGGATTTCAGTTGGATATGCTGCTTATTATTTAGTTCGTAGTAACTTTACGTTATCAAGTACGTATTTAGTACAGCTGAAATTGGTCTACTAGGTTCAGTAATGGCAATTGTTTATGGATTTAGTAAGTTCTTTATGGGAATTTATCAGATAAAGCTTTCGCCCAGCGCTTTATCGCAGTCGGTTTATTCTTATCAGGGCTTGTAAATATTTGTTTCGGCTTTGCGATTGTTACATTACTTGTTGTTAACGGTATTGTACAAGGTATGGGAGCACCACCTTGTAGTATTGTTATGACGAAATGGTTTTCGAAGAAAGAACGTGGTACGAAAACAAGTCTTTGGAATATTTCACATAACGTTGGTGGAATGCTTGTGCCACCACTTGTCGGAATTGGTGTAGGTATTTTCGGTGAAAATCATTGGCAAGGCGGCGTGTTTATTTTCCCTGCGATTATCGCAATGGTAATTGCAGTACTTGTTTGGATCAATGCGAAGGATACACCAGAATCTGAAGGTCTTCCTCCAATTGATGAGTATCGTAATGACTATGAAAATCTTGAAAAAGCAGATAATGCTAACAAGATGTCTCCAAAAGAAATTTTAATGAAGTATGTAGTGAAAAATAAATTTGTGTGGTTCTTATGTATTGCGAATGCTTTTGTTTATTTAATTCGTTTCGGTGTTATTAACTGGGTTCCACTTTATTTAACGACAGTTAAAGGATTTTCAAAAGCAGAAGCGCATGCGGCATATGCAATCTTTGAAGGTATGGCAATTCCAAGTTCATTAATCGTTGGTTTTTTAAGTGATAAATTATTTAAAGGAAAACGTATGCCATTATGTATTATTAGTATGGTTGGAGTTGTTGTTGGTACGTTTATATATCGGCAAGCAACTAGCGTACTTGTTGTAAGTATTGCAGTTTCTATTATCGGTTGTTTAATTTATGTACTACAGTTCTTAATCGGTTTAAGTGCGATGGAATTAGTACCGAAATTTGCAGTAGGTACGACAGTTGGTATGTGTGGTCTATTCGGTTATGTAGGCGGAAGTCTTGTAGCTAACGCAGCAATTGGTGTTATTGTTGATAGTTCTGGCTGGGATGGTTGTTTCATCTTACTATTAACAGGTGCGGTTTTATCAACAATTTTCTTATTTATTGTTCAGCGTGGACATGAGAGAAAAGATCCTAAAGTAGCGTAATATTTTGTTTGAAAAAGCTATCCAATTGTGATTGGATAGCTTTTATATTAGAAAAACAAACAGTATGTAAAATTGCAGTTTAATATGTAAATGATTTTTATTAATTAATATAATTTTTTTAGATTTAATAAACCAATTACGTACATAGTTAGACCGAAAAATCCGCCGCCACAGATGAAAATTACAACCTTAAATAAAGAAATAGAGATTTCCTCTGAACCTACATAGGGAAGGATATAATTCATAAAAACAAACATTTGAAAGCCCCAAAGCACACCTGCTTTTAAGCCAGCTTTTCTTAATTTTTTCTTATGTTGTAAATATTCTTCTTTTGTTGCACATTCAGTATCACTTAAACCTTTTTTCTTGAATTTAAAGGCTAAATAATTAGCTTAAATCATATTAGATAGAAAAGTGAATATTGTTCCTATAGATATTGTGTGGTTCATAGTATCAACAAGTAACATAATAAGCATTGCCAACATATTCAACCACCATAAACCAATTCCAGCTACAGATAATTCTTTATTGATTTCTTGTTTTTGATATTCATCTCTCTCACTCAGTGTTCCAACAAAACTATTATAAACTCTTTCTTTCCATTCAATTTTCATCATTTAATCTCCCTCCCAAAATAGACTGTTTAAATCTGTTTTTAGTGCTTTTGCTAATTCGATACATAAGGCTAAAGAAGGGTTATATTTATTATTTTCAATTAAATTTATTGTCTGTCTTGCCACGTTAACTTTTTTAGCTAACGCTAGCTGCGATAGCCCTTCAAATTTTCGATATTGTTTAACGTTATTCAAATATAACCCTCCCATTTATGGTTGTAGATCTCGTGTACCAAAATGTCATTTATATGTGACATTTTATAATTGAATAAATGAAATGTCAAATATATATGACAAAAATGACAATAGTACAATTAGGAAAATGATTTTAATAATTTATCTTGGTAAGAAGTTTATTAATAAAAGATGGCTTACATTCATATAGAAAGTACTTGAAAATTCAATTTAAATTATCCTTTTTCCTTTCCTTAAATCTATCTTAAAAGATATAATGTCATATTTCTAATCATTGGAATTTTTGTTACAATATAAATGGATGTGTAAAACTTTGTAAAAAGATTGTAATAATATACAATTTATTTTCAGAAAGTTTTATACAATTATGGTATTTATTAAACTATTAATTTATAAAGGGAGAGAGAATATGTTACCAAATACGGTTCGTACTCCAAACAAGAAGAAGAAATGGATTATTATTGGGGTTATTGCACTAATTGTTATTGTAGCGGCAATTAATATTTTTGTTATGCAAGGTAAGAAGAAGGGTGTATCAACAAATGCTGATGCTGTAAGTTTTGAGAAAGTGACAGAGCGTAAGCTGAATAATACGAAGTTAATTTCTGGTCAGGTGAAACCTGGTAATATTGAAAGCTTCTATGCAGATCCGGCCAAAGGGAAAGTGAAAGATATTGAGGTAAAAGAAGGGCAAGAGGTAGAGAAAGGTACGAAGTTATTCTCTTATGATAATGAAGAGATTAACCTTCAAATGAAGCAAGCTGACCTTGATCAGAAGATGGCGGATATGCGTTATGATCAGGGGAAAAAGAAGATTGATTCTTTGAAGAAAGAAATTAAGAAGGCGAAAGATAGCGGAGCTGGGAAAGAAGTAACAGATCCGATGGACGAGCAAGTAAACGAGTTAGAGATAGGGCAAAAAACAATTGACCTTGAGAAAGAAAAAGGAAAGTTGCAGAAAGAAGAGTTAAGTAAGAAGCAGAAAGAGCTTACGATTTATAGTAATTTCGCTGGTGTTGTTCAAAAGTTAGATAAAGATACGGCACAAAGTTCATCTCAAGCGTTAGGTGGTCAAGGAAAAGCGTTTTTACAAGTAGCTTCTAAAGATCCATTCCAAGTTCAAGGGACGTTAACTGAGCTTCAAAAGTCACAAATCCAAAAGGACCAAACATTCACTGTAACGGCAAAAGCAAATAATAAGAAGAAGTGGACAGGTAAGATTACAGAGGTAAGCGAATTCCCAACGAGCGCAGAGATGGCGCAAGCTGGCGGCGTGGGTGAAGCAACTCAAAATATGTCTCAGTATACATATAAAGCAAGTCTTGATAGTCAAGATGGTTTATCTCCAGGTTATCACGTTTCTCTGCAAGTAAACTTAGAGAATAAGACGATGATTGCTGTCCCAAGTAAAAGCATTGTAGAAAAAGGCGATGATGCATTTGTTTATGTTGAGGATAAAGGGAAGCTTCGTAAACAAAATGTGAAAAAAGGTTCTACTGATGGAGACTGGACAGAGGTTATAGAAGGCGTAACAGTGGGGCAAAAGGTGGTTAAAAATCCTTCCGACGATGTGTATGACGGAATGGAAGTGAAAGAGAAATGATTACGTTAAATAATATTGCTAAAACTTATTATCAAGGGAAATTGGCGGTGCCGATTTTGCATGGTATTAGTTTAACAATTCAGAGCGGTGAGTTCGTTTCTATTATGGGGCCATCCGGTTCTGGTAAGTCAACGCTTATGAATATTATCGGTTGTTTAGATCGTCCAACAGAAGGCGAATATGTGCTGAATGACGTGAATATCTTAACAGCAGACGAGTCAAAGCTTGCTTTAATTCGTAATGAATATATTGGCTTTGTATTCCAGCATTTTAATTTACTACCTCGTCTTTCCGCAGTGGAAAATGTTGAGCTTCCGCTCGTATATGGTGGCGTGAAGAAAGCGGAGCGTCGCAAACGTGCTTTGGAGGCGTTAGGTAAAGTTGGATTGGCAGATCGCGTGCATCATTTACCAAATGAGTTATCAGGTGGACAGAAGCAGCGTGTAGCGATTGCAAGAGCGATTGCGAATAATCCAACGTTTATTATGGCCGATGAACCGACTGGTGCACTTGATACGAAGTCTGGTGAGCAAGTTATGGATATTTTCACGAAGCTTAATGCAGAAGGTACGACGATTGTTATGGTTACGCATGAAGAGGAAGTAGCAGCGTATTCTTCCCGCCGCATTGTACTGCGAGACGGGAAAGTTACAGAAGATAGAAGGTGTGCGGTATGAGTTTACTAGATAGTATAAAAATTGCCTTATCTTCTATTTTAGCTCATAAACTGCGTTCAGCTCTTACGATGCTCGGTATTATTATCGGGGTAGGTTCGATTATTACTGTCGTTGCAATTGGGCAAGGCGGAGAAGCGATGTTGAAGTCGAAAATCGCTGGTTCTGGTAATAATCTTATGCCAATTCAATTTAAACCAGATATTAATGATGAGTTTAGTATGGGTGGGCATCAAGTACCGAAATTAACAGAAGAAGATATTATGGAAGTAAAGCAAGTTAAAGATGTTTCTCATGTTATTACGACGAATAATACGATGGAAACAATGGATATTAATGATAAAAAATCAATGATTAATGTTATTGGACTTGATAGTGAGTATTTTGAAGTAAATAAAGTGAAAGTGGTTAAAGGCCGTTCATTAAATGAATCTGATATTTCACAAGGAAATAATGTTGTTATGATTAGTACGAAATCAGAAGAGACGTTATTTAAAGATGAAAATCCAGTAGGGAAAATTATTGAAATGAAAGGGCAACCGATGCAAATTATTGGTGTCTATAAATCAGATAATGAATTTATGGGGTTCGAGGCTGAGGAAATGTTAATTCCTCTTACTTTATGGCCCGTCTTATACGGAACAGATGAAATTCAAAGTATCGCCATTCAATCTAAAAACGTAGATAATTTAGAAACGGCAGGGAAAAAAGCTGTTGATGTATTAAATAGTCGTAAACCAAGCGATATTCCAGGTAAATATGAGCTGGTGAATTTAAAAGAATTCCAAGAAGGTGTTTCTAAAGTTACTAACATTATGACGATGATCATCGGTGGTATCGCTGGTATTTCACTAGTCGTTGGTGGTATCGGTGTTATGAATATCATGCTCGTATCTGTAACAGAGCGTACGCGCGAAATTGGGATACGTAAAGCACTTGGAGCAACGCGTAGTAAAATTTTATTACAGTTTTTAATTGAAGCCGTTATGTTAACACTTCTAGGTGGTTTAATCGGAATTGGTCTTGGGTATGGTGGAGCATATATCGTTTCTACATTCGCAAAATGGCCACCACTCGTTTCATGGGAAGTTGTCGTTGGAGGCGTACTGTTCTCGATGACACTCGGTATTATTTTCGGATTAATTCCAGCGAACAAAGCTGCAAAATTAGATCCAATTGAAGCATTGCGTTATGAGTAATTAATAGTGTAGTAGAACTACACGTTACCGTTCTAGTGGGCGGTTCGTAGCCTCTTGCGTGAGGAAGTGAACCGCCCGTTAGAACGGGTTATATAAATAGAAGGAGGCGTTATAATGGAAGCAAATATTAATACGCAAGATGTAGTTTCAAAAAAGCCATCATTATTTGGAATGATTACTTCTCCAGGTGAGCAGTTTGAGAGAATGAAGACGAAAAGTCCGATATGGGGAGTATTTTTCTTATTTGTTATATTAGGAACGATTATAGCAACAGCAGTGTCTTACTTAACATTAATTAGTACTCCAGAATTGGCAAAAGAATTAAATGGTGAAGCAGGGGCAATGGTAAAAGGATTTACCCTTGGTGGAGGCGCACTTGTTGGTCTATTAGGGACACCTATAGGTCTCTTTATTGCGGCAGGTTTTTATAAAATTATTATGATGTTTATGAGCAATGATACACCGTACATGAAAATATTATCGATTTACTTATATGCTAATCTGGTTTATTATATCGGCGGATTGTTAAATGCAGGATTAGGATTTATTTTTGATGGAAATGGCACTGATGTTTATACAAGTTTAGCTCCTTTATTTGAACAAGGGACAGTAGCACATGGAATTGCCTCTTCAATTGAAATTTTTAATATTTGGAGCCTCATTCTAACAGGACTAGGCTTACACATTGTAGCTGGTTTAAGTAAGAAAAAAGCTACGATTTTAATTGTAATCTTCTTTATCCTAACAATTGCATTAGGCGTTGTAAGAGGTTTAGTAAGCGGCTTTGGTGCATAACATATTATTTTAAAAAGGTGACTCTTTAAAGGAGTCACCTTTTTTATTTTTACCCTTACTTCAATTACTACCAGCAGAATTTTAAATACGGTTTAGTGTAATTTCAAATTCCGTCGGTAGTATTTGAAATTACTCACAGTGAAATCTTTTCTTTATTTTTATATTGTGAAGGTACCGCGGAATACTAGAAAGGTATACCTTTTAGAAACGGGTACTGTGTGAAGCCAGCGACTTTTAAAGAGGCAGTTGTTTTGTATGAAGGGATGATTGTAAATCAAATAAAGAAATTAGGTATTCGTAAAGATTATGAAGAGTATTATCAATGTGGTTTAATCGGTCTTTGGCATGCGTATGAAAGATTTGATGAAAAGAAGGGGTATTTCCCTGCATATGCAGTTGTAACGGTGCGAGGTTATATATTAGAGAGATTGAAGAAAGAGTTCGCAGTGCAGGAGAGATGTGTATGTGTAGGAGAGTATGAGGATATCTTTCATTTTGAGGACGTTGAAATAAGAGTGAAGGATTTTATGAGCGTGTTAGATGAGAAGGAGAAGTATATTATTTTTGAACGTTTTTTTGTAGGGAAGACGATGGGAGAAATCGCTTTAGAGACGGAAATGACATATTATCAAGTAAGATGGATGTATCGGCAAGCACTCGAGAAAATGCGAGATAGTGTAAAAGGATAAAAATAGAAAATAGAATGGAAGGTAAGGAAATACTACCTTCCATTCCATTTGTTATTAAGGTGATGAATCTTGCATGTTCATTTGGGATAATACATATCCAGCTTTCCATAATTGCTGGCTTAACTTATGGGGACTAATTTGTATCGTTACGGTAGCTCCATTTGAAAAATGAATTTTAGCTTGTTTAGCTTTTTTGAAAAACTCTATTGTATGAACATGTTTGAAGAAAAGCCAAATGCAATTTGGAGAAGCAGGAGATTCTGTTGGGAAAGCACAAATATATTCTCTATGATTGATCGGAATTGGAACGTTTTGTTTGAATTTAAATTTTGTTTTTACGGCATTACGTCTCCCTTGATAAGTAGAATGAATATTTGTTAGACAAGATTTCTGTATAAGTTGGAGAGCAGTTTGACAGGAGTAAAGATGGTTCCCGCTACTGTCGATAATTTTTGTGCGGTAATAAGGGTGTTTACATGGTTCAAGCATCATTGTAGAACTAGAAATAAAAATGTTGTTTTCATTATCCATAATTCTATATTCTCCCTTATAATTTTCATTCCGAATATAATTATATATAAATTAAGTAAATTTACTGTTAATATTCTATTTCATATTGTAAATTTTGGCTATTCGTTTACAATCAATAGGTGATAGTCTTTCTAATTTGCATCGCTTGTACATATATATGAAAATAGAAAAGAGTAGGCGGTGATATAGTATGAAGAAAAAGTATATTATTATGGCTTTAGTTGTCGTTCTCCTAGTATATTTAGCAAACAGTAATCCGAGTAAGGGCGAATATACAGAATGGGCAGCGAAGCAGTTTATGAAGCGTAATGATGTGAGTAAGAAGCTAGATGAAGTTCAAAAAGAGAATGAAGAGGGTCTCCTTGGCGACTTGGCATCGGCCGGTAAAAAGTTAGCGAAAAAGTATGTTGAGCCACAAGTTGGGTTATTAATTGATCATTATACGAAGCGAAATGATTATATATTCTTCTCAACATATACGACTGAGTTTGATATAGGTGAAGAACATTATAAGTACGTATGCGTCGGTTTCTCAAAGATTTTTATTCCGATTGAAATGCCGAAGAAAAAAGACGAATCTGCAAAATGATGCAGATTCGTCTTTTTCATTTTATAGAGTAATTGGAACTTCAGATACATTTTTTTCTACAAGGCGAGCTCCCTTTTTTCGTGTATTTTCATCAATGGATGAAAATACAGATGAGGCGAGGATTGTATCCATTACTTGATTTACGACTTGTGCATCGATTGGTGTGATGGGCGTATCGATAGAAAAAACGACTGTTTTTCCATCTTCTTTTGCGAAAATCAACTCTAGTACTTGCATGTTGTTATTCCCTCCTTTGTATTTATCAAGCTATTTATGGGATTTGGGTCTGCCGGTTAAATTGCGGTCTAATAATCAGCGGGGATGATTAAAATCCCCACTGATCCGAGTTTTACTTTATAGTTTAGAAAGATCTGATGTGCTTACAAGTTGTACAGCGTGAAGTGGTGATGCTTGTAAGGAAGCTAGAGCATGAGCTACGTTGTGTACTTGATCTAAGCTCGCATTTGTTTTAACACGTTTAAATTGTTTGCTCTTGAAAACTGTTTTGCCGTTCTTATCTAATCCGTTATTTAAGACAAGACGTAAAGTTAAATCCATTACGATTGTTTCAATTGCCATGTGTATCACCTCCTTTCACTTTATAAATAGGGTACAAATGTCATGTTTTGGCGTGAAATTTTTTCTTTTTTTTGGTACCCTTAAAAGATTAAGAGAGGAGAATTCTGGATAATGAATCGTAAATGGTTATTTTGGATTCCTGTATTACTATGGATGGGGCTGATTTTCTATTCTTCGGCACAACCATATAAAAAGCAGGATATGCGTTCAGATATTGAACAATATGTAAATGTTGAATTTGTGAAAGAGCATTTTTCATGGGTATCTATTGATTATGGTGGAGGAACCCCTGTTAGTATTGCGAATAAAGGTGTAGGCGGATTTATTGAGTTTTTCCTTCGTAAAGGTGCTCATTTTATGGTGTTCTTTATGCTAGGTTCATTGATTTATTACGCTTTTCATCGATCAGGTCATTCGAGGAAAAGATGTTTTATATATGCCCTTCTTTTCGTTGCGGGTTATGCAACATTTGATGAAATTCACCAATGGTATACGGGAGACCGCACACCAATGTGGCAAGATTCATTGCTTGATACGTGCGGCGGATTAACGGGAATTATAATAAGTAATTGGTTTTGGAATAGAAAAAAGCGCTAATCTCATTTGAGATTAGCGCCTTTTTTTGCGAGTAGTAAAACTCCACTTAACTGGCTTGATTCAAGTTTCACTTTATACACCAAGTAATAATTCTTTTAGTTCGTCTGTTGATAGTTCAGTCATCCAGCTATCGCTTGTGATGACCGCATTGTTTAGAGATTGTTTTCTTTCTAGCATTTCATCAATTTTTTCTTCTAATGTTCCTGTTGTAATAAGTTTGTGAACATGAACAAATCGTTTTTGACCAATGCGATATGCGCGGTCTGTTGCTTGATTTTCCACAGCTGGATTCCACCAACGGTCGTAGTGAATGACATGGTTGGCAGCGGTTAAGTTTAATCCTGTTCCGCCAGCTTTTAAGGATAAGATGAAAATGTCATACGTTCCGTTTTGGAACTCCTCAATCATCTTGTCGCGATCTTTTTTCGGCACACTACCGTTTAAGAAGAGGACACGCTGGCCGAATTTTTCTTCTAGCACACGTTTTAGCATGTTCCCCATGCCGATGTATTGAGTGAAGATTAGGCAACTTTCATTTTGATCTTTTATATTTTCGATGAGCTCCATTAACGTTTTTGTTTTCATAGAGCGTTCAACGATATTTTGTGGCTCTTCTTCTTTTAAATAAAGAGCTGGATGATTACAAATTTGTTTTAGCTTGTTCAGCATAAGTAATATAAAGCCGCGTCTTTCAATTCCACTTAATCCTTCGACATTTTGCAGTGTATCTTGAACAAGTTGTTCATATAAGGAAGCTTGTTCACCAGTAAGAGGGCAGTAAGCTTTTTGTTCTTGTTTATCTGGTAAATTTAATGCGACCGTTTGATCTTTCTTCGTTCGGCGCAGTAAAAATGGTGAGATAAACCGTTGAACTTGCTGGATTTTTCCTTCATCACGATCTTTTTCAATCGGTGTGACGAAGCGACGTTGGAATTGCCCTAAGCTTCCGAGATATCCATGATTAATAAAGTCGAAAATGGACCAAAGTTCAGCAAGGCGATTTTCCATCGGCGTACCAGTTAAAGCGATTTTGTGATTTGCTTGTAAGTTTCGTACTGCTTTCGACTGTTTCGTATGTGGGTTCTTAATATTTTGTGCTTCATCCAAAATAACAGCATCCCAGCATAATGAAGTTAGTTCTTCCTCATCGAGTTGAGCCAATGCATAAGATGTTAATACAACATCTGCTGATTGAAGGGAATCTTCAAAAGAATTGCCCTTATCTCTATTACTTCCGTAATGTAATTGAACACGTAAATTCGGTGCGAAACGCTCAAATTCTTTTTGCCAATTTCCAAGAACAGATGTCGGCGCTACGATTAATGCAGGGCCTGTTTTGAGATTATTTTCTTTTATATATAGTAAGTAAGAGATTGTTTGAATACTTTTCCCGAGTCCCATATCGTCAGCTAGCAATGCTCCAAATCCAAGCTTTCGTAAATATAATAACCATTCAATGCCGTGTTGTTGATACGGACGAAGTGTTGCGTTTAGTGAAGTAGGGACATCTACTTTTGGAATATCTCCAATATGAAGCAGCTTTTGGAATAGTTCCTCATAATATCCATCTAGTTCAATTTCAATATCAGTAAACGGACTATCATCTTCTACAATTTCTGTTTCAGCCGTATTTGATAAATGTTGCTGCAGGACATCTTTCATCTCTAGTCCGTATTTATCGGCACGGTTCATGAGTTTCCTTACTTCTTCGATAAAGGCTGGATCTAGTCGCATCCATTGACTGTTTATATTAAATAGACGTTTGTTTTGTTCAACGAGTTCAAAAAATTCGCTTTCTGATAAATCAATGCCGTTCGTCGAAATTCGCCAGTCAAAATTAACGAGCGTATTCATACCGAAGAACGATTGTGTTTGTACTGTATTTTGCTTCAGCTGGACACGTAATTTCGGTTTTGTTGCTTTTAAATTTTGCCACCATGATGGTAGTAAAATTGTAATGCCGGCTGCAAGTAATTCATCGCTTGCTTCTGTTAAGAAGTTCCAAGCTTCTGTTTCAAAGAGCTCATTTCGGAATGTATCTCCTTCTTTTAACCACGGTATGAGCTTACTAAAACCTTCTTGTGTTTCTGTAATCCGTTCTTCGTAATCGTGCCATCTTTTCGGTAAGGAATCGATGTTTTCATATACATATATGCGATGCGCCCCGCGCTTTGGTGTCACGATTGTTTCAAGTTTCCACATTTCAAATTCTTCTTGTGGTTCTTGCAGTCTTAGTCCGATTGTAAACGGAAGATCATCTTCAATATAACCAATTTTTCGAAGCCAATCTTCTTCATGTAGTGCTGTTTCCAATTGTCTTTTCGTAAAGTCGTAATGTTCATATAGTCTTTTAGCATCTTCCCAGCCGTCATTTGAGCGATTATCTTGTAATATGCTTTCATTAACTGCTGCTGAGAAAAGAGATGCTAATGTGTCATCTTCAATTGGCGTATTTTGAACTTTCCAAGATGGTTGTTTGGGCCAGTGCTCGATATCTGGTACGAAGCTACCACTCGTAAAGGCATCCCATAATTCATTTGCATCTTTTGTAAGTGCTGTAATAGGGCCGTTCAGTTGAATATGTGCAAAGGAATTCATTGGTTTGTTTGCAATGTATTCAAAGGCTTGTGCATTTGTTAGTAGCACACCTTGTTTTCCTTCGAAGGTTGCTTCTTTTAGAAACGTACCGTAGAAAGAAGTGGAGTGCCATGTGAATGCATTTCGTTTCCAACTTGTTACGGATAATGAAGTACCGCTGTCATCTTCTCCCCAAAGGAACCAACCTTGACTAACATGCTGGAGCCTAATTGTTACTTCAGTTTGATTGATCATCGATTAATTTTCCTTTCCGTAATTCCTCTTGTAGTGCACGCAGACGTGAATGGAGATTGGCGATGTGAATAATGAAAGCATCCCATTCATCGGTGCGTTTTAATCGTTTATATAATGTACGTAATTTCTTTAAGTAACGAACTGCGCGTCTATATGATTTACGATTTCGTTCTTCAATTGCTTCTACAGCAGCAAGATGATAAAGAGGAAGTGCTGCTTCTGGCGCTTCTTTTTCAATATCTTTCAGTGGTTCTTTTAACAGTTCAATTGCTTCAAACCCATATAAGAGATGGAGCTCTGCCCATGTACGATACTGTTTTTTCGCGAGTACGTACTGTTCATAGTTTGTGAAACTATACGGTAATAGTTCCTGCAAGATCATTTCAAAACCAGCTTGTTCATTTGTATGTGTTGCGTATGTTTCATACATGATTACAAATAGCCGAACGATATCTTTTATAAAAATCGTATTTTCGTGATCTTGGATCGTTTTCTTTACTTGTTTATACGTAAAGGAAAGCCAGTTTTTCGCACGATCCCACTGCATGGCACTTAATAGTTCTTCTAACCAATAGAAGTATAGACTCACAACAGAAGCAGGTTGTTTCTTTAGTAAGTCCATCGCTAGTAGATCTTCTTCATTTAAAAAGAGAAGGTGAGAAGACGCTAACGCTTTAGATAGTGGATTAATTTTCGTATCGATTCGTTTTTCTTCCTCTTGCATTTTCTCTTTATTGTTTAAAAGTTCACTCCATATGTGGCGATAAATGAAAAATCGCTCTTGCGTATAAGCGTCGGTAGAGAAGAATACTTCATGAACAAGACGAGCTGTTTCTTGCAAAATTATTTCAGATTCTGAAGGAATCGCTTCTGATTGTAAGTCCCGAACGATGGATTCCACTTTATCTACAAATAGGCGAACGACATTAACAGGTTGGTGATAAGAATACGTTTTGTTTGCTTCGAATGCCTGAATTTCTTCTAATAATTTTTGAAAGCAGTAAAGTGCTGCATGTAACCTGAATAATTCATGTATGGCGATGACGCGCGGAGCTTTCCGCTCAAGTTTCGTATAGAAATCTGTAAAGATACTCATAAGAAAATACATTTGTTTATAAGTAAGGCGAGCTTGTTCTTTTTTAAATGAATCATATTCTTTTTCAAAATATGATTCCCAACTTTTATAATCCGTTTCTTCAAAAGCTGATGATTGCAATACTTGTCTTGCAGTTCGAATAGGAGGAAGGGAAGGTTTCGTATTATTTTTAAATAAAGTTAATACATCTCCTACTTGCCCGAAACTAGACGCTGCAGATAGTAATACAGCGAGCATATGCTCACATTGTGTTGGTGCGAAGCAATCACAATAACTTTCAGCGACATTACGAATCGGAATATGAACGCTATATACGTTGCCTTCCGCATCTACAGTTCCTGATAGTGTATAACCATCAAAGTCAACGTTGTAGACAACACCACTACGATATAGGTGCCGAGCTGTAGCGACATGTTCCTGATCAGCTGTTTGCTGTGGATCTAGTCCTTGAACGAACTCATTCGCAATCATCATAATTTCATCTTTCGTAATTGAGTGTTGCAGCATAATATTCCTCCGTACACATATTTCTTTCCTTTACCATTATAAACAAAAAATGCTCAAAACAGAAAAAATGAAATTTGGATTACATAACTTGAAAATCATGGTAATATATAAAATGTTAATTTCATATATGAATATATATGTATAGGAGGAGAAATGATTTGTCAGATTTACAGACGAAGTTAGGTAGTGGAATGAATAAGTTACAAGAAGGAATAGAACAAGGGAAAATGAAGTTGCAAGTTGCACAAGAAATTGCTCAATTGAAAAAGGGAATGCAAGTGCAAATGCAGAAAAAAGCAGAGGTTCTATTAGAGGTTGGACAGCAAGTGTATGTTCAATTAAGAGGAAGTGGAGTAAATGAAGCGAGCTTAAAAGAAATGATTGCTCCAGTTCAAGAATTTGATGTAGCTATTTATCAAGCAAGAAAGCGCATTGTTGAATTGCAAAAACAACAAGGTGAAAAAGCTACATGTGAATGTGGTGGACCTTTATCAATAAATGATAAGTTTTGTGGTTCGTGTGGAAAGCCTAACCCGATGTTAGCAGTAGAAAATGAAGGTGAAACGGTAAATTGTATTTCATGTAATGAGCATATCGATAAAAACTCTACTTACTGTCCAGTTTGTGGAATTAAGCAAAGTGGGGAGTGAATTAAATGTATTGTCGCACATGTGGAAAACAACATGGTGAAGAAGTAAATTATTGCCCAAATGAAGGTAGTATGGAGATTGCAGGAGCTATAGATGCAGTAACATTAGAAAAAGATACTGCAAAATACTGCAGAGGTTGTGGCAGTGAAAATGCTCAAAAAAATTTATATTGTCAAAAGTGTGGGTATTCTTTATCTGTTGTGAAGAAAAAAGAACAATCTGTAAAATTGCCTACAATGGATGGTGCTCCTAAAGTTGAATTTAAAGCAGATAAAGCCGTTTTACAAAAAGGTTTTATTGGTGGGGCTGTTGCAAGTATTCTCATGTTAATTGCTGGTTGGATTGGTAGTTTATTATTTGCCTCTATGTTAAGTGAGATGTTTAGCAAATTTGCGAAAGAATTAGAAATGTTGCCAAGTTTTTATTCGAGTGCAACTTCTACGATGTTAAGTTACCATTTACTTGGTTTTACAGCTAACGATGATAGTGGATTGATATTTTCTTTATCTTGGCATACTCCATTTACATTATTATTAATCATTCCATTTATTATTTTCGCTGGTACAGGAATTTGGTTAGGGAAACAGCATGTTGCGAAAACGATTAAAGATCAAATCTTTATGGCAGGAACAGTTGGTATTATTTATGGAGTCTTTTTATTCATTATAAGTTTTATAGCATCACAATCTTTTGCAATCCCATTCTCAGAAGCAGGTAAGATTACGGTTGGCTATTCAGCGATGAAGAGTTTATTGAGTGGTTTTGTATGTGGGACATTATTTACCTTATTAGGATTTATTGCTCATACAAGCAAAAACAATATGGCAGTAGCATTTCAAGAGTTAATGCCATATGGAGCGTCTGTTTATTACGGTGTTTCAGCTATGATAAAAGGACTTTTAGTAACAGCGGTAGCAGTTTGTATTATGGCGTTAGTAAGTAAGGAAGACGGTATTGAACCATTAAAAGAAATAACAACTTTAAAATCTGAAAGTACATTATTAGCATTAGAGTTAACACCTCAATTATGGAGTATGGCTCATTTTGCGCCGTTAGAAGTATCAAGTCCAGCACTTAGTAAGGAATTTACTAGAATTGGTAAGAAATCAAATGTATATGAGAGCACACTATCGTTTTCATTTATATCAGGCGTCTCTGTAAATGGCGTAGAGCTTAGAGAGATATTAATTTCAAAAGGAGCAAATGAGGAAAGCCTTGCAGAATTTGATAAAGTGAATAACGTATTCCATTACGGTTTATTACTGCTTATTATTCCATTGTTCTTTATGTTTAGAGCGGGAAGAAAGTTAGCTAAATTACCGACTGCCAATATATATATTACATTAGCGGTATGCAGTGGTTCTTACACAATTATGATGATTGTAATGAATATGATTTCTAAGTTCCAAATTAATGTTTCAGGAACTGTAACAAGTTTATTTGGAACAAGCGGAACAGTACTATCTATGCAAAATTCATTTACATATTTAATTTTGTTTAGTTTTATTGTGACATATGTAGCGGCATTTGCTGGAATGAAATTAGCTAAAAAATAGGAGGAGAGCACGTTGAAGTTTTGTGGAACATGTAAAAAGAATGTTGCAGACCATTTGAACTTTTGTCCTGAGTGTGGGAGTAAAGTAGAAGTAATCGTTGATAACACTGCTGCTTCATATACAGAATTACAAAGCGAGACAAAACCAGTGAAAAGTAAGAAAAATTTATTTTTAATCATTGGTTTTGCCATTATTGCTGCATTATTATTTGGGGCATATAAATTTGGAGCATATAAGTTTTCAAAAGAAAAGCAAGTAAATGTAATGATTGAAGCATTCCAAAAGAAAGATATTAATGCAATTGATGAGTTTGTAAAAGCAAATGATTCAAGCTTAAAGATTAAGACAGAGGATCTTAAAGCGTACATGCGTTATTTAAAAGAGAATCCTTCTTACAACAAACAATTACTGTCTTATTTACAGAAAGAGACAGTAGATCAAAAGTTAACAAAAGATAAATCTTCATTTAAGGACGGGGAAATAGTAGAAGAGGGAAAAGAGTGGTTCTTATATCCAAAGTATAAGTTCAGCATGAAATCTTATTATATGAGCGTTAGTACAACTGCAAAAAATGCAGAAATATATGTGAATGACAAAAAAGAAGCAGAGCTTTCTAGTGATAAAACTTCGAAAGAGTTGGGGCCATACTTCCCAGGTACATATGTTGTAAAGGCAACGGCGAAGACAGAACTTACTGAATTAGAAACAGAGAAAGAAGTAGATTTAGCGGATGAACAGAGCGAGAAGGTGAAAGTGGATTTATCGCTTGAAGGCAGGTATGTAAGCATTTCTTCTGATGAAAGTGATGCAACTGTATTTGTGAATGGGAAAAAACGTGGAAAATTAAATTATGGAAGTTATAAGCTTGGCCCTGTACCAACAGATGAAACAGTAGAAGTGCATTTAGAGAAAAATGCTGAGTTTGGTTTAATTAAATCAGAAAGCGTTAAAGTGGGAGACCAAAGCACATATTACTTAAAATTCCCGAAAGAAGCATCAAGTTCAGCAGTGGGCGAATTTGTAAGAAATCATATTTATGATAACGTACGTGCAATTTCATTAAATGATTTTAGTTTAATTGAAAATAATTATGATAAGAGCGGGAAATCGTATAAGGAAGACCGTGATTATATACAGTATTTACACAAAAAAGGAATTACAGAAGACTTATTAACGATGGAAGTTCGTAATGTAGAGCGTCAAAGTGCTACGAAATATAAAGTAACGACATATGAAGAGTATCATATTCGTTACGGTGATGGATCTGTGAAGTTCAAAAGTTTTAATAACGAACATATTATAACTGTGAATGGAAATGGAAAGATGTTGTATCATTCTCTTGGTGCAAATAATACGTTGAAATCAGAAGATGTATCTGGTCCAACTCGTTAATATGAGAGAAGCTGTTCAATATTTGAACAGCTTCTTTTTTGTAGCTAAATCGATATTTCGTGTCGAACCGTTGATATATCGTAAGTTATGATAGATATAATCGAAAAATCGTTGATATATTGCGATGTATGATAGATATAATTGAAAAATCGTTGATATATTTTTTTACAATTATGAGTGTGTTTCCTTTAGTATCGCTTGTACATACGGATCATGTAATATTTGCTCTATAATTGGTAACATGTTTTGTTCAAATGGAATGTCGATAGGAAATGGCTTTTGAGAGCCTGGTTTTATTCCATATTGCACAATTTTGTAATGTGTATTGTTTTCAGACTTGAGCACAATTAACTTATAGCGGTTATCATCGCCAGCGAGTGAAAAATCAATAGAAGTAGCGTTATATGTCACTTCATCTTTATATATGTACGGTTTTGGCGTACCAATCCAGTCTACTTTTGCTTGTACATTCATGGGCGTAGCCTCCTTATATGTATTATAAATAAATAAAAGCCAGCTCTCAATAAAGAGAACCGGCTTGTAATTTAGCAGTCATTGGTTATTTTAAAATTTTCACTTTAACAGTTTTGCGTCCCCATTTTTGAGCAGCGCTATCTGATCCAAGTAAGATATCAATACGGTTACCTTTAATTGCACCACCAGTATCTCCAGCGATAGCTTCTCCGTAACCTTCTACCCATACTTTAGATCCTAATGGGATTACTTTCGGGTCAACAGCGATCATTTTCATGTTTGGATTCGCAGTTAAATCATGACCCATTGCAGTTAATACACGGCCGCCATATGTGCCACCGTTTTCGCTCGGGTGAGCTGTATATGCTGTAGCTACAACTGTTAACTCACGACCACCAGATGGTTCGCTAGTTTCAGCAGCTTTCACAGCAGGCTTAGCAGCTGGTTTTGCTTGTGCTACAGGTGCTTGAGCCTTAGCTGGTGCTTCAGCTTTAGCAGGAGCAGTTGTTTCTTGTTTCTCAATTACAGGTGCTGTACCTGTTAAGAAAGGAACATGAACATAAGCTGTTTTCCCGTTATATTCAAATTGTAACCACTCATTTTGTACTTGGTTCGTTGTTTCGATTACATCGTCTTTCTTCAACTTTCCAAGAACCTCTGAGTTTGTGTTCGTTTCAGCACGTACGTTTAATACGTTAGCTGTTACGTAGTAGATGCTTTTTGTGAACTCTGCACTTACGAATGCGTCTTTACCGTCTAAAGTAATTTTTGACCATCCGTTCTCTGTATTTTGAACATCTATTTTATTACCGTTTAGTAATTTACCGACAACTTTTGATTCAGTAGTAGGGTTTTCGCGTACGTTTAGTACGTCTGTTGTTACAACAGCTTCTGCATTAGCAGATGATGTGAAAATCCCAAGACCAAAAACTGCTGCTGTTGCTATACCAATTAATTTTTTCATGATAGCCTCCATTGCGTTTGTTTTCGTGTCCTCATTATAGCAACAGATTTTTTCGGATTTGGGGAAAACACACAATTACAAACCATTCGTAATAAGTCGTTAACATCCTGTAATATAACAAAAAATATAGGAAAGCGTTTTTCATTCTATATGATTCATAGGTTTCTAGTTATATTCAAAATATTTAATACAACATGTTTTTTTCGACGTAAATAAAAATGTTACAGGAATGTTACATGATGTTTACTAAACAATTACATTCCTTGAGTATTTTACCGTTTTATGGGTAATATAGTTATATAAACATAAACATTTTGTTTGTGAAGCTATAAACACGTGCTATATACTAGCAAAAAAACCGCATAATTGTTACAAAACGAAAGGGTTGCAGGGAAGAACTTTGCCCTTTTTTACATATGTAACACATCCTTTTTTAGGAAAATACATTCCTATCCGCGTTTTTCTCACACAATTTGACAGCAGTATTTCTAACTTGTAGCTCTTGCAGAGTGAAAAGGTTATACGAAAGGTAAGGCTGTCCATAAGAATTCGAATTGGTGAAGGTGAAAGTAAGAAAATCACCGCAAAATTATAGTTTTCTATCCGATTTTACATATCGGAATTTATGTTATTTACAAAAGCGAAACCTACGAAGGGGGATTTGATGAGGAAACTGACAAAAACATTCATCGTTTCATTAACATTATGTATTGCATTTACAATTTGGGGGATTATTCCCGAATCTATTATTGGAAAAGGTAGCTTAGGAAATGTAACAACCGCAATTCAAACTGCATTAGTTAGTAAGTTCGGGTGGTTTTATATTATTTCCGTGTCTATTATTTTAGGTGTGTCTATCTTTTTAATTGTTTCGAAATACGGTTCTATTCGTTTAGGTAAAGATGATGATGAACCTGATTATAGTTATATGACATGGTTTGCTATGTTATTTAGTGCTGGTATGGGTATTGGCTTAGTTTTCTGGGGCGTTGCCGAACCATTAAACCATTTATACGCACCTCCGTTTGGAGATAGTGCAACTGAGGAAAGTGCGCGCCTTGCACTGCGTTTTTCATTTTTCCATTGGGGATTACATCCTTGGGGACTATATGCGTTTGTAGCGTTATGTATTGCTTACTTTACTTTTAGAAAAGGAAAAGCAAGTACGATTAGTGCGACAGTAGGTCCGTTATTTAAGGGCGGGGAACACGGGCGTATTGCTCATTCATTTGATGTGTTAGCTGTTTTCGCAACTGTGTTTGGTGTTGCAACGTCATTAGGTCTTGGTGCGAAACAAATTGCAGGTGGTGTTAGTTATTTAACATCTATCCCGAACTCATTAACGACTCAGTTAGTTATTATTGCAATCGTAACAGTATTATTTATGTTATCTGCGCAAACAGGTCTTGATAAAGGAATTAAATATTTAAGTAATACGAATATTATTTTTGCGTTTGCACTTATGATCATTGTATTATTTGCAGGTCCAACAAACTTTATTATGAATTACTTCACTTCAACAATCGGTTCTTACATTCAGGAATTGCCAAGTATGAGTTTCCGTTTAAGTCCATTAGACGAAGGTGGGAATCAATGGATTCAGTCATGGACAATTTTCTATTGGGCATGGTGGATTGCTTGGTCACCGTTCGTAGGTACGTTTATTGCTCGTGTTTCACGAGGACGTACGATTCGTGAGTTTGTTATCGGTGTGTTACTTGTGCCGACCGTAATTGGTGCACTTTGGTTCTCAGTTTTCGGCGGAACAGGTATTCATATGGAGCTGTTTGGTGATGCACATATGTTTGAAAAAATTAAAGAGATGGGAACAGAAGTAGGATTATTCGCTATGTTCGATCAGATGGGCAGCTTTGGATCAGCTTTATCAGTTTTAGGTATTTTACTTATTGCAACATTCTTTATTACATCTGCAGACTCTGCAACATTTGTTTTAGGAATGTTAACGACACATGGTAGTTTAAACCCACCAAATCGTATTAAAATGATTTGGGGTATCGTTCTAGCCGCGATAGCTTCTACGCTATTATATATTGGCGGATTAGAAGCCTTACAAACGGCAGCTATCATTGCAGCATTCCCGTTCGTCTTTGTTATTTTCTTTATGATGGCAGCTTTATTTAAAGAGTTACAAAAAGAAGGACGTATGAAGCGTCATTAATAATAGAAGGAAAAGAGCTGATTTCATATCAGCTCTTTTTTTATCCCTCTATTTGCTGAGCAGTAAGAACCCCACCTCAAAATTCAGCAAAAGCAAATAAATCGAGCTGCTTGTAAAAGCCCGATTGGTGATGGCTAATGAAAGTTTCACTTTATATAGAAGGAATTTGAAATGCGGGTAGGGGAAATAAAATACTTTACCATATAAGTAGTATGCCTTTTATACGAAGAAAAAACGATAGGTTTCGACAATATTCGATACCTTACGAATTCTATTCATATTTTTGACAAAAAATTGTCGGAAATGTGTTGTCACGTTTATATATATGTGCTATATTATTTCCTGTAAGCGATTTCAAATAGTTTTAAAGCGCATTCAAGGGGGACATCTAGAATAATGAAACGTTACGAAAGAAAGTGGAAGCATATTTGTTTGAAACGTGTGGCACATCGTAGTGTCCAAGAAAGCACGGAACCTAAGACTGAAACGCGCAAAGAACAGCAAGAGAAGCAATTGGTTCTACAAAAATAGCAATCACTTTTTCGTATATAAATGAAGGTCGATCGTTCGTTGGGGGATGGACGTGAAATTACTTTCAGCTAAGGGGTATTGTCTGATATATAATTTATACGGCAATAAATAAGCACAGAGCATACGGCGCTCTGTGCTTATTGTTATTATTTATCTTTTTTGAATCGAACTGTCTTATCCCAGCCAATGACTTGTTTCTTGCTCTTTGCACGTAAGTATAAGATTAAGCTACGAATAAATAAGTACGTAAAGAGCTGTGCGTACGTAAAGTACATAATAACGCTAATAAAAATATTAGTCGGTGTAAAGGTTCGTTCGACACTCTGGGCACTAAATAATTGAGAAACATATGTAATATATGCGACATACCACATAAATAGTAGCGGAATGCTATATTGAATTTGGAATATCCCGAGTAGCCCAATTACAAACCAAACGTTTGAAATGATTAGGAATAGCCAAAATACAACATACACTAGAACTTGTTGTAAGGAATGGACGAGAAGTTTTCCTTTAAAGAAACTTAATGACGAGAACATTTTTTCTAAAATGTATAAATTCCCTTGGAGCCAACGTGTACGTTGTTTAATAAGAATTTTTAAATGCTCTGGTTCTTGTTCCCAAGTAACTGATTCTGGGACGATTGGTAAGAGATAACCTTTTTGTGTAATTCTTAATGTTAATTCAGCATCTTCTGCAATTGCGTAAGGGTCATAGCCACCAAGCTCTTCTAGTGCGGAGCGACGAAGAAGCATATTTGTTCCTGTCAGTGAGCCTGTTTGGAATAGTAACCAGCGTCCAGATTGCATAAGGAGCTGGAAGATTTGGAATTCTAGCGAAATCATTCGCGTCAACCAGTTTCTTTTTTCGTTTACTGTACGAACATGTCCAACAGCTCCAACAGCATCTTCAGTTGTTTCAGCGTGCTCTACAAGCATTCGCAGTGCGTGTGGTTCAGGTTGGTTATCTGCATCGTACACACAGAAGTATTCACCATCTGAAATACTAAGGCCGTAGTTTAGTACACGTGATTTACCCTTCGGTTCACCGGGTGGAACACGAATATGGCGAATATGAGCATAAGCTTTGTCGAAATCATCGCCGATTTCAGGTGTTTCATCTTGAGAGTTATCATTTAATAAATAAATAGTTAGCTTTCCGGGATACTCAATCTTCGCCATCGCCTCTAAGGTATCTTTAATAACGACGCCTTCATTATGGGCAGGTATGAAAATATCGACGCTTGGATAATGTTCTAGCGTACGATCTTTTCGTTTACTATTTCGGTGAATTAAGCCCGCGATTGTTAAGAAAGAGTAGTAAACGAGTAAGCCAGAGAATAGAAAGGCCGTAAAAATAAGTACATATTTAATTGAAAATGTGATACTAATCCAAAAAACGAGTACGCAAAACAGAAGAAATAAAAGAAGTATAACGAGAGTCATCATAACAGTGTCTGTCCTTTGTTTCCAATGTGCTCGCGTGAAATTTTTATATCTCGGATTGCTTCAGCAGCAAGCCATTGCTCCATTTTTGGTTTTAGGCGGTTCATTACAATGTCAGCACCAGCTTCATTTGTGTTTTGTAATAAAATAACTAGCGTATTATTATCATATTCAGCAGCAAGGTCAAAATCATTCCTTACCGTTTCAACTAATAAGGAAGCTACACGGTCCATAACACTTTCCTTCGTATATTTACTAAAGGAAGTGAAATCAAAGTAAATGATAACGCCTGTTTCATTACGACGATTCATTGCAGTCGTTAATAACGCTTGGCGTCTCTCGAATTCTTGTCTTGTTAGTAATTTTGATTCTCCAATATATTGTTCTAATGTTCTCACACGCTCAGTTAAAGTTTTATTTTCATGAATCACTTTTTTCAATAGGTGAGTTGTTATATATACAATGAAGAAGTTAGCTGCCATCAGGAAGTGGATAATCATATATTGCCATTGATCTGATGTACTCCATAAATGAAGCCATGCTTGATAAAATAAATAAAATACGGAAATAATGGTCCCTAGTATGAAGAAAATAAATGCTGTTTTGTCAGCTAAAAATAAGAATAGTACATTTACGATTACGTATATTATTGTAAAAATGAGCGCATGCTCATAATTCGTCACATGTACAGTAGTAAAATAAAATACAATTTGTAGAATCCACATAGAGAGGATTTTATAGAACTTATCTTTCACAAAACTTTCCTCCTTAAAGCTATTTCATCCATAGATACTTGTAGTATGCGCAATTATTAAGAAATTGACTATGTCGTTACATTCTTTTGAAGGGCAACAACAAGTAGTATTTCTATTTTCATCAGAAAAATAAAAAGACTTAAACATTATTGTATCATAATGTTCTTATATTTGGGATAAGGTGCTTGATAGATATATATAATACGTTTGGATTGCATGAAAAAAGTCTTCTCTTGGAGAAAGAGAAGACTCTATATAAGTTTATAGGAACATCATACCTGCAACTGCTGCGTTTAAGAAGTTCGCTAATGTACCAGCGATAACTGCTTTAATCCCTAATTGTGCAATTTGTTTACGGCGAGTAGGAGCTAACGTTCCTGTTACACCTAATTGAATTGCGATAGAAGAGAAGTTTGCGAATCCACAGATTGCAAATGTTAAAATTAGATTTGTTTTGTCAGAGAACTCTGCCATGTGTGGTCCTAAGTTTGCGTATGCAACGAATTCGTTGATTGCAAGTTTTTGACCGATAAAGCTTGCTGCTTGTACAGCTTCACCAGGAGAAACCCCGATTAAGATTGCAAATGGTGATAATAAGTAACCGAAGATTAAATCAAGGCTAAGTTTAATATCGAACCAAGAACCAACCCATCCTAATAATCCATTTAATAAAGCGATTAATGCGATGAAAGCCATTAACATTGCTGCTACGTTAATAACAAGTTGCATACCTTCAGATGCACCGCGTGCAGCTGCATCGATAACGTTTGCGTCTTCACGTTCTGTAGAAAGTTCAACGTTATTATCTACTTTTTCTGTCTCTGGCATAATCAGTTTCGCAATTAATAAGCTTGATGGAGCTGCCATTATTGCAGCTGCTAATAAGTGCTCTAACGGAATACCCATTGCTGCATAGCCGACAAGAACTGATCCAGCAACAGCTGTCATACCGCTTACCATAATAGTGAAGAATTCACTATTTGTTAAGCGTGCTAAGTAAGGTTTAATTAAGATTGGAGCTTCAGTTTGTCCTAAAAATACAGTCGTTACTGAGTTTAAGCTTTCTGCTTTAGAAGTTCCAAGAAGTTTACTTAATGCACCACCAACGACGCTAACAAATTTCTGCATAATACCGAAATGATATAAGATTGCTACTAATGAACTAATAAATACGATTGGAAGTAGTGCTTGAATAAAGAATACAAATCCCCAAGGTCCTTTTGCGTTGACTAAATCCCCAGCAACGAACTTAATTCCCTCGTAAGAAAAATTAATTAATCCTTGAACACCGTCAGCAGCGTGTTTTAAACCTGCTTTACCAGCATCCCATCGTAATACGATAAATGAAAATGACATTTGTAATGCTAGCGCAATTAAAATTGTGCGCCAATTAATAGCTTTGCGGTTGGAAGATAGTAAGAAAGCAATTGCTAATACTCCAATCACGCCGCCAATTCCCCATAAAAGATTCATGCAGTGTATGCTCCTTCCTCATAGTAAAAAAGTGTATAAACCAGTTGTCTATACTTTTGCGAATATACATCTTAAGTAACTTATCATAATGGACATCGGAGGTCAAACGTCTAACGAAAAGTTTAAATAAAAAGAAAATTCTTCAAAAAAACACATATAAAATAAATAGACATGAAATAGGTTATGTTTTTTATGGGAATATATACATTATGATAACGTTATGGATTATTTTTGCAGAATAAAGTGTATGAAATGAAAAAATAGATACATTATTTTTATAGAGAGAAGGTAGGAGAAAGGGAGTAATATGTTGAACTCATAGCAAAAAGCCTTCTAGTAAACTAGAAGGCTTTGAAACTATTAATTAAGGTGCTTTCGTGTATCCTAAGAAGTGGCTCTTCCAATAAGAGTTACTTAATGAAGCGATTGCTACACCTTTATCTCCAGCTTGGATAAATGATCCGCCCCCAAGGTAAATACCCATGTGAGAAGGGCCAGATTTATAAGTGTTTTGGAAATAAATTAAGTCACCTGGTTGTGGACTTGAAGTTTTTGGTAGGCTACTCCAATATCCCGCAACACTTTGACGGCTAATGTTATGACCAAATTTCTTAAATACGTGGTAGATGTAGCCACTGCAATCTACGCCGTTAGCAGAAGTTCCACCCCAAACGTATGGTACACCTTGCATTGATTTTGCATATGCAAGTACGGAAGAACTGTCGCCACTATTATTGCCTGTATTATTATTGTTGTTGTTGTTATTGTTTTGATTGTTATTTTGATTATTGTTAGGCTTATTATCTACTGCGCCTCCAACTGGTGTTTTAGATAGGTAACGTGTTCCGATATAACCAGTTTGACCGTTGTAGTTAATTTTGCTCCATCCAGAGTTTTCAGAAATTACTTGAACCTTCTGACCTTGTGGAAGTGCGCCTATGATTCTATAATTTGTACCTTCGCCGCTACGTACATTTAGTGCAGAAGCATTAATGTAATAGTCGCCAATTGCACCTTGGTTAGGTTGTTCAGGTTGTTTTGGTTGCTCAGGAGTAGTAGTGCCACCTTTAACGAATTTTACAAATTCGCTACTAACAAAGCCTGTTTTTCCTTGGTAATTTACTTTAAACCAACCGTTTTCAGATCCAACTACGTTTAATGTTGTACCGTTTAAAACGCCACCAATTACACTATGGTAAGCGGCAGGGCCTGTACGAACACGTAAAGATGTAGCGTTAACTACGTAAGAACCGCCAGTTTGAATAGTTCCATTATTATTGTTATGCTCTTGTTTGTTGCCTTCTGTAACGTTTTCGTTAGAACCGCCTTTTGTTACGTAGTCTTTGCTTATATAAGCAGTTTGTCCTGCGTAATTGATTTTGAACCAATCTTGAACTTCGCCGACAACTTGTACTACTTGTCCTTTTTTGACAGAACCTACAGTTGTGTGAGAAGTGCTAGGACCTGTACGAACGCGAAGGGAAGATACATTTACTGTATAGTTTCCGCTTGCTGGTTTTACTTCTTGGTTGTTATTATTCGTATTATTGTTTGAAGAACCCCCATTAGAAGAAACGCCAGATACGAATTCGCCACTTACATAACCTACTTGTCCATTATGGTTAATTTTCACCCAACCATTTTCTTGTCCAATTACGTTTAATGTTTGTCCTGCATATACACGTCCAGAAACAGAACTAGAAGTGTTAGGAGCTGTACGTACACGTAATACATCAGCAGTAACTTTATTGTTTCCACCTGTGCTTACATTGTTGTTTGCTGCTCCACTTTTTGATACAAATTCGCCACTAACAAAGCCTGTTTTTCCGTTAATGTTAATTTTGAACCAACCATTTTCTTCGCCAATCACGTTTAGTGATTGACCGTTATAAACACGTGAGATGATGTCGTGAGAAGTGCTTGATCCCGCACGAACATGTAAGACGCTCGCGTTTACCGTATAAGATGAGTTGTTTGACGCAGAAGCTTGGACAGTTGTAGCAGCTTTTTGTGTATTTTGTTCAGGTGCAGCTTGAACACTATCAAGTGTAGGTGCTGCTCCTCCTGCTACAGACACTGCCGCAAGACCGGCAAGATACTTTTTCATAATTTGTCGATTCCTTTCTGTCTGTAATGTAGTGAAGAAATATTTACCAACTGTTAAAAATTCTAAAGAGCATGTCGATTACTGTCAAGGCTTATGTGGGAATCTGAATATGACAAAAAGATTACAAGAAAAAATCAAGGTATAAATTTACACCTTGATTTCCATTTAAATACATATATTGAATATAAAAGGACAGAAATTATTCGTGTTTAAGAAGATGACATATTGGATTGTAACAAGATTTTATTAAAAGATTTTTGCAGTTTTTTGGTGATAGGTCCAACTTGCCCATCTTGAATCGCGGTTCCATCAAGGTGGGTCATTGGTAAAATTTCAATCATTGTGCCTGTGAAAAAGCATTCATCTGCTTGATAAACGTCACGAACGCTGAAAAGTTCTTCCTGTACAGGTATGTGAAGAGTATTCGCTAAAGAAAGGACATATTGACGAATAATGCCATTTAAAATAAGGTGATTGGCTGGATGTGTGTAAAGAGTTCCATTTTTAATTAAAAAGAAGTTGGAATGGCTTCCTTCCGTTACAATACCATTCCTTACGAGAAGTGCCTCTTTACAACCTTTCCGTTCAGCTTTCGTAGCAGCTAGTACGTTTGGTAATAAATTTAATGATTTAATGTCACAGCGTAGCCATCGAGTATCGGGTTCTGATATAGCGCGTATACCATATTCAATCCATAAGGCTGGTCTTTCTTTTTTTGTAATATAGGCATAAATTGTCGGAGGGGTGTCATATGAAAATACATGTGTGCGAGCTTGTACACCACGAGATACTTGCAAATAAATTGTGCCATCTTCGTGGAAATGGTTTCGTTCAATTAATTTGTAAAGTAAAGTGATGAGCTCAGCTTTTGAGAAAGGGAGCGATAATTCTACTTCTTCCATGGATCGATATAATCTCGTTATATGCGGATCTAATAAGTGAAAGTTCCCTTTATATAGGCGAATAACCTCGTAGACACCATCTCCGAACTGCGAACCTCTCTCTTCAAGTTCTATGTACGTTTGTTGTTTTGTTGTATCAATAACTTCATCATTCCAAAGTACAAATTTTTCGTATGCCAATTTCCGTCCCATCCTTTCGTAAGTACGTAAGTAACGTGAAACTTTCATTCATGCGAGATAAAAATCACTATAGTAATTTTTATGTAAGCAATTCTCTACATATGACCGTATATGTATTTGTAACTCATAGAGAAGTAAGGATGATTTACCCCTCATTAACGGGCAGTAAAACTCCCACTTAAAAATTCGGGTGGAGCAAAGAAGTGAAGTGGGCGAATAACTGCCCGATTGGTGAGGCTGATTAATGTTTCACTTTACAGCATTTTGTATATACAAATTCGAAAATAAGAATGAGAATCCTGCTTTTAAATAAAAAAAAGCAACATTCTTATGGAATGCTGCACAAGGAGGGTAGCTATCTTTCATAGGGACATTGTCTCGTTGAATGTTTTGTGTATGGAAACAAAACATGTTGAAAGACAATTATAAGAAAGTAGAAACAAAAGATTTACACACTTCTTTAAGGGATCTTACGAAAGATGAGAGATAAGAAATATGTAGAACCTCGTTTACATATTTTATTATAGAGATTCTTCATTAACACTATGTGAATATTTGGTAAAGGTTATGTAATTTTAAAGTTAATGAATATAAGTAGTTGTATGGAAGAAAATAAAAAAAGAGGCTGAGATTACTCAGCGCTCTTCTTTTCTTCTTTAATAACTGTTTTTACTTCACCAGTTTTGATCTTATTACTTTCAGAGAAGCGAAGTAAGTCACCTTCAATGATTTTATCAGACATGTTCAATTCATTTTGGGCACGATCAATTAGTGGTTGAGATTCTTCTTTCGGTAATTGTACAACTTCGCCAGTAGCACGATCGTAGAATGTACTGTTTGTGTACATGTATTTATCTGTAACGAAGCTACCGTCACGAAGAACAACAAATCCTTTATTATCAGGTGAGAATACATCATGACCGAATCGAACGTCATTTGTAGAATCTACACCAAGTAAGTTTAGAATAGTTGGTTTAATGTCAATTTCACCAGTTGGTTTCGAAATTGTTTTACCTTCTTTTTGACCCGGAACGTGAATAAACATCGGTGTTTTTTGTAAGTTCATATGGTCAAATGCAGTGATTTCTTCTTTTCCTAAGAACTGTGCCATTGCACGGTTATGGTTTTCAGAAATACCGTAGTGGTCACCGTAGAATACGATTACTGAGTTGTCGTAAATACCTTCTGCTTTTAGACGCTCAATAAAGTGTTTCATTGCTTCGTCTAAGTAACGAGCAGTTACCATGTAACGGTCAAATACTCCATCACCAGAATTGTATTCGTCGATTAATTTTGTACTGTCATCGTAAGTGAATGGGTAATGATTCGTTAAAGTAAGGAAGCGAGTATAGAATGGTTGCTTCACTTGTTTTAACATATCAATAGATTGATCGAAGTACTCGATATCTTTTAATCCCCAGTTTAATTTTGTTTCCGGTGTAATCTTGTAGTCAAGCTCGTTGTAGTAACGATCATAACCAAGTGCTGGATACATAATGTTACGGTTCCAGAATGTTGCGTTGTTTGCGTGGAATACCGACGTGTGATACCCTTGCTGACGTAAAATTTCTGGAGTTGCTGTATATTCATTATTACCGTGTGTGAAGAATACAGCACCGCGGTCTAGTGGATATAACGAAGTATCTACTAGGAATTCAGCATCAGATGTTTTACCTTGACCAGTTTGATGGAAGAAGTTATCAAAGTAATAACTTTCTTTCGTAAATTGGTTTAAGAATGGTGTAACTTCTTGTCCGTTAACTGTTGCACCAATTAAGAATGTTTGCAATGACTCAAGAGAGACAACAATTACGTTTTTCCCTTTTGCAGTACCGAACATATTTGGATCTGGTTTACTTTGTGTTGTTTTTACGTAGTTTTCTGTTTCTTGTAATTTACTACCGTCAGCGAACGCTTTTTGTGAACTTGATTTTGCTTGTAAGCCAAGATCGTATACTTGGTGTACATATAATCCTAAGTTTTTAACAAGCATAACGCGGTCGAATGAACGTGTTAATAGTTCTGGGCGTTCAGCTTCTGCAAGTCCTAAGTTTGCGAAGAAAATAGCAACTGTTGATACGAAGTATAGAGAACGCATCGGGCGTGCTACACGCTCTGTAGGTGCAAAGTTCTTCATTTTCTTCAATAGAACGAAGAATATGATAATGTCTGCAAATGCAAGGATAATTTTGTAGTTAAATAATTCTTTCACACTAGAACCTAAACTTCCGAAGTTAGATGTTTGTCCTAGCACCGGTAATGTAACGAAGTCATTGTAGAATCCGTAGAACATTACGTTACCAACAAGAACGATTGTTAAGACAAAATTAATTCCAAGTGCTATATAGTTACGTTTTTTCCCTTTTGCAAATAATGCAAGACCAACAAGCAGTAATGATGCTGCTAATGGGCTAAGGAATAAAATGAATTCTTGCATGAAAGATTCAAGTTTTAAATCAAAGCTTGTGCGTGTAATAAGGTAAGTTTTCAGCCATAAGGCTAAAGCTACGAATAAAGTGAAACGCACATTTTGAAATTGTGATTTCAAGGTTTCTTTCATTCATTTCCACCCTTTCTCTATCAGGCTTGGTCGATTTTGGAGCGAAAAATGCTAAAATAAAAAATACATAGTTTTCTTGGCCATAATTAAAGGTTCTATATTCACCCATATACGACTATAACTATGCATACCCTTTTGGTTTCTTTTGTTGCTCATAAGCATAACGTCATTTCTGTATTATACAACAAAATTCATTTCTGAGAAACACTATAACATTTTACATTTTTTTGTATAAGATTTGTCACTACCAGAGAAAACTTTAACATTCGTTTATATGTCCGTCAACTAGAAAATATAACAAAGGTAGAGCAGAATGTTAAGTAGAAGTGAAAATTTTCTTTGTTGAGAAATAAGAAACGAAGATGGGTAAGGGTTATCTAGAAATCTATTATATGAAGGAAATTGTGTGAAAATTAACGAACACTTGTTCTTTTTTAGTTTGTTTGTTACAATGAAAGTTCATTGATAGGTTTTGTGTAATTTCCATGAACTTTTACTGATAACATATTGTAGCTTATTTCTTTTTAAAAATAGGGAGGCTTTTTACATGAAACAAAAATTTTCAGTTGAAGCGTTTTGGAAGAAAGTAAAACATGTTGCAAAGCAAGCAGGGCAGTCGGTCATTTATGCAAGTTTATTACTGTTTTACGTTTTGCAAAGACCCGATGTTCCAAAACGAGTGAAAATTATTGTAATTGGAGCACTTGCTTATTTTATTGCACCGATTGATGCGATTCCAGATTTTATTGCTGGAATTGGCTATACGGATGATTTAGGGGCGTTAACGGCCGCACTAATACAGGTGTCGTTATACGTCAATGAAGATGTGAAAGATAAGGCACGAGTGAAGTTGGCAGAATGGTTTGGTTCGGACATAGACACAACATTTATCGATCAGAAATTAGGTCAATAGGTGAAACCTGTCATAAGGTGACAGGACGAACGTAAGCGAGGAAGTGCATTATGCCATCAGGAAGAACGCATACGAAAATAAACTTAATATCCCTTCCGGTTGTTTTGTTTTTGCTCTTTTCGTATGGATTAACAAATTTTGATTTTTTATTAACTTTTGCAATTGGTTTTTTAGTAGGTACTTCATTTTTAACACCAGATTTAGATACGTACAGTAATGCTTATAACAAATGGGGTTTCTTACGTATATTTTGGTATCCTTATAAGAAAGTAATGCCGCATCGATCTTTCTTTACGCATACGATTATACTTGGTGATGTGATTCGTATTGCGTACATGTTAATCGTCTTTTCTCCATTTTTATTTCTATTAAATGTAATCGCACTGGATGGTAATTTAATAGAAATTGCGAAGAAACATGAGGTTGAAATTGTAACGTTCTTAATGGGAATTGTTGTGGCAAGTACGCTCCACATTATAGCGGATAAAGTGAATACGCGCCGAAAGAAAATGATGAGAAAAAAGAAGAAACGCAGAAGATAAAGTGAATGAATTTGGAAAAGGCCCCTTGCAATTTGCAAGGGGCCTTTTTTAAACAAACGTTTGTTTAAAATTAAGCTTTCAGTACTTTAATTCCTTTTACAATGTTCCAGATGAAGTAGTATAAGCTGATGATTCCGCAAATAGCTAAGACAATCATTGATCCAATTCCAAGTGTTACATCTGGTTGATCAGATCCAAGACCCATAATTCCTAAAATAGTTACGCCAATGAATGTAGCGATACTTGGAATGATGTGTGTCCATAGAGCACGTTTTGCATGTGGTTTTGTTTCAGCGTCTCCTACAATCCAAACGATAATAGGGAATAAGATAGGGGCAAATAGTACACTAAAGTATGATAACGCAGCTAATATTTTATTTCCGTTCATATATATCACCTCATAAATAATTTCTGTTGTTATACTATTATTATGCAATAATTTTGGCAAACTTCCTATCGATGAACATTACAAGAACGTGACGATTTTGTAAGATTTTCTGTTAAATAATAAAATTTTCAAAAAAATCTTTTTTAATAGAAATTGTTATGGTACAGTATAAATGAAAGTTTTTGAAAACGTTTTCTTAAACGTTTTTTTATTTTAGACTTAAAGGTATGATGACCTGATAGTCTATTGATGAGGTTATTCTATTCAAAAGGGGATTCTTTAGGGGGAGAGAACAATGAACACATGGACACAAGTTTATGATCCATTCGGAAACATTTGGATTTCGGCAGCGGTCGCACTTATTCCGATTATCTTTTTTTTCTTAGCTTTAGCAGTTTTCCGCATGAAGGGGTATGTAGCAGGATTTATTACAGTTGTAATTACAGTTTTAGTAGCGTTATTCGCTTATAAAATACCGTTCACGATGGCAATGGCAGCAACCGGGTACGGTTTTTTGTACGGGTTATGGCCAATTGCTTGGATTATCATTATGTCCGTATTTTTATATAAAATTTCTGTAAAAACAGGTCAATTCGATGTGATTCGTGCATCGGTATTATCGATTACGAACGATCATCGTCTACTCGTTATTTTAATTGGTTTTTCATTTGGAGCATTTTTAGAAGGAGCGGCAGGATTTGGGGCACCAGTAGCGATTACAGCAGCGCTTCTTGCGGGTCTTGGGTTAAATCCTTTATACGCAGCAGGTCTTTGTTTGATTGCAAATACTGCACCAGTGGCGTTTGGAGCGATGGGAATTCCGATTACAGTTGCTGGACAAGTAACAGGTATTGATCCACATAAAATTGGAAAAATGGCTGGGCATCAATTACCGTTCCTATCATTATTTGTTCCATTCTTTATCGTATTTTTAATGGATGGATTTAAAGGTATAAGACAAACGTGGCCTGCATTACTTGTAGCGGGTAGTTCATTTGCGATTACGCAGTTCATTACAGCGACATTTTTAGGGCCGGAACTTCCGGATATTACATCGGCACTTGTAAGTTTAATTAGTTTAGCGCTGTTCTTAAAAGTTTGGCAGCCGAAAGAAATTTATCAATCTGGGCAAGCAAATAGTGAAGTAGCAGCAACGACAGCAGCATCGATACCGAAATTAACGTTTGGAAAAGTAGTGAAGGCATGGTCTCCATTTATCGTATTAACGGTTATGGTAGTCATTTGGAGCCAAAGTTTCTTTAAGGCATTATTCGCTCCAGGAGGGGCTTTAGAAAGTCTTGTATTTAAGTTTGAAATTCCAGGTCTGCATAATTTAGTAATGAAAGCGGAGCCCATTGTAAATAAACCAACGCCTTACGAGGCAATTTTGAAGTTTGATATATTATCGGCAACTGGAACAGCGATTTTAATTGCTTGTATCATTTCCATGTTTATTTTGAAAATGAATGTAAAAGATGCAGTAGTGACATTTAAAGAAACGTTAAGCGAATTAAAAATGCCAATTCTATCTATCGGATTCGTACTAGGGTTTGCATTTATCGCAAACTATTCTGGTCTATCTTCCACGTTAGCGTTAGCATTAGCTGGAACTGGCGGACTATTCCCGTTCTTCTCACCATTCTTAGGCTGGATTGGCGTATTCCTAACAGGGTCTGATACGTCTGCGAATGCACTGTTCTCAAATTTACAAGCCATTACAGCGCGGCAAGTCGGCGTATCTGAAGTGCTTCTCGTTGCAGCAAATACAACAGGCGGTGTAACAGGTAAAATGATTTCCCCGCAGTCGATTGCGATCGCTTGTGCAGCGGTTGGTCTTGCTGGAAAAGAATCGGATTTGTTCCGTTTTACAGTGAAGCATAGTCTATTCTTCGTAATTATTGTTGGTATTATGACGTATGTACAGGCATATTATTTAACGTGGATGATTCCATAAAAAACAAAAGAAATAAACTTTGAATTTTTCAGATTATGGTGTATGATGGGAAAGTATTGAAAATTAAATCAGTGATAAACTAGGGGTGCCTAACGTATGCGTAGGCTGAGAGAGAAGCGCGTGAACTTCTTAACCCTTTGGACCTGATCTGGCTCGTACCAGCGTAGGGAAGTTAACGGCTTTACATAATGATGTCTTTTATGAGCCAGGTCCTTATTTTTTTATGGACCTGGCTCTTTTTATTTTGGCATACGCTGGCCATATCTCGTCCTTGTCACGAACAGGGGGGCAACAAAAATTATGAAACAATCTGTTTCAGCTGAGCAAATTGAATTGAAATCGAGTTTACCAGGAAGTAAGAAAGTATATGTGGATGGACCACGAGAAGGCATGAAAGTACCGATGCGTGAGATTGAACAAAGCGAAACGAATGGCGTTCCAAATCCGCCAATTCGTGTGTATGATACGAGCGGCCCTTATACGGATCCTGAGTATAAAGTGGAGTTAGAAAAGGGGATTCCAACGCCGCGCCACTCTTGGATTATGGGACGTGGTGATGTAGAAGCATACGAAGGGCGTGAAGTGAAACCAGAGGATGACGGTGTGAAAGTGGCTTCGAAACATACACCTGTTTTCCCGCAAATGGATCGCCAGCCACTTAGAGCAAAGCAAGGTGCAAACGTTACGCAAATGCACTATGCACGTAATGGCATTATTACTTCTGAGATGGAATATGTTGCGATTCGTGAAGGGGTAGAGCCGGAGTTTGTTCGTAAGGAAATCGCAGAAGGCCGCGCTATTTTACCAGCGAATATTAATCATCCAGAAGCTGAACCGATGATTATCGGGCGTAACTTCCATGTGAAGGTAAACGCGAATATCGGAAACTCAGCTGTATCTTCTTCGATTGCAGAAGAAGTAGAGAAGATGACGTGGGCAACGCGCTGGGGTGCAGATACGATTATGGATTTATCTACAGGTAAAAATATTCATACGACGCGTGAGTGGATTATTCGTAACGCGCCTGTACCAGTTGGAACTGTACCGATCTATCAAGCGCTGGAAAAAGTAAACGGAATTGCAGAAGATTTAACGTGGGAAGTATATCGTGATACGTTAATTGAGCAGGCGGAGCAAGGCGTTGATTACTTTACGATTCACGCTGGTGTATTGCTTCGTTACATTCCAATTACTGCAAAGCGTACGACAGGTATCGTTTCGCGCGGTGGATCAATTATGGCGCAGTGGTGTTTATTTCATCATAAAGAAAACTTCCTATACACTCATTTTGAAGAGATTTGTGAAATTATGAAGCAGTATGATGTTTCGTTCTCTCTTGGAGATGGATTACGTCCAGGTTCGATTGCAGATGCAAATGATGAAGCACAGTTCTCTGAGCTTGAAACACTTGGTGAATTAACGAAGATTGCTTGGAAACATGATGTGCAAGTTATGATTGAAGGGCCTGGACACGTACCGATGCATTTAATTAAAGAAAATATGGAGAAAGAGCTTGATATTTGTCAGGGCGCGCCGTTTTACACACTTGGGCCGCTAACGACAGATATTGCACCCGGTTATGACCATATTACATCGGCGATTGGAGCTGCTATGATTGGCTGGTTTGGAACAGCGATGCTTTGTTATGTAACGCCGAAAGAACATTTAGGTTTGCCAAACAAAGATGATGTACGCACGGGTGTTATTACGTACAAAATTGCAGCGCATGCGGCTGATCTTGCGAAAGGACATAAAACGGCTCATCAGCGTGATGATGCACTTTCAAAAGCACGCTTCGAATTCCGTTGGCGCGATCAATTTAATTTATCTTTAGATCCTGAACGCGCGATGGAATATCATGATGAAACGTTGCCTGCAGAAGGGGCAAAGACAGCTCACTTCTGTTCAATGTGTGGACCGAAGTTTTGTAGTATGAGAATTTCGCATGATATTCGTGAGTATGCAAAAGAAAATGATTTAGAAACGACAGAAGCAATTGAAAAAGGAATGAAAGAGAAAGCGGAAGAATTTAAAGAAGCTGGTAGTCATTTATATCAATAACATGTTACACCTCTTTACTTGATTGATCACACTGTAGTACCTAACTTTATTATAGAAGAAGCCCCATTTGCTAAGACGGTAGCAAATGGGGCTTCTGTTGTTTATCCCGCTATTTGTGGGCAGTAAGACCCCCACCTCAAAATTCAGCGGAAGCAAAGAAGTTAGGTCGGGGGTAAACTGCCCGTAAAAGCCCGATTGGTGAAGGCTAATAATCAGTGGGGGATGAACAAAACCCCCACTGATTAAAGTTTCACTTTATAAGGCGAAGAAGAGATGTACCCAGTAGAATAAGAGGAATAGTGTGACGACTGTTGTGAGCGGGATAACGATAAGGGATACACTTAAATAGTCTTTCCATTTTACTTTAATTTTGTTTTGTTTCAGAATATACATCCAAATGAGTGAAGCTAGTGTACCAATTGGTAGTAATAGTGAACCGATGTCACTACCAATGATGTTTGCAAGATAGATTGTTTTTAATGTGACTGGATCTAGTCCCATTTCTGTTAATGTGATTGTACCAATCATAAGGGCAGGATGGTTATTGAAGACGTTAGAGAGGATGGATACAAGTCCGCCCATTGCAAAGCTAGCATAGAGTAGATGCTGATTCACAATTGGCTCGAGCCATTGTACAAGTACAGCTGTTAATCCTGCGTTGTGGAGTCCGTAAATAATGACGTACATAGAGAAGGCGAAAATTAAAATGTGCCACGGTGTCTTTTTCAAAATGTCGACAGGATTTGTTCGTAAGTAGTACCATCTCCAAATGAGAAGAACAAGTGAACCAAGTACTGCAACGATTTCAATTGGGATGGATAAGAAGGATGCAACGAATAAAAGACAGCGCATCAGGAAGACGAAACCTAATACTTTTAACATGAATCTTGTCCGTTTTTGTTTCGTATCAACAGAATTATTTCCTTTTAGTGGATGGAAGTTTTTCGTGAAGAAAATTTCTTCAATATCATATGAAGAAACAGGTAATTTTTTCGGAAGTTTTTTCTTCAAAACTGTATACATGAGCCATGACATAAATAATAAGCCTAATGTTGCAGGTACAAACATCATAGCAGTATGCATATAAAGAGTCATATTAACGATATTTAATGCAATTAAGTTTACGATATTACTTACACCAATTGGTGCACTAGATGCGGTAGCGATTAAAGCTCCGCTTAATAAATAAGGAATTTGTTGATGTGGTTTTAATTGAAGGTTTTTTAGAAGAAGAATTAAAATGGGAGTTGTAATTAAAATACTACCGTCGTTATTAAATAAAAGAGTCATAAGAAAACATAATAATTGAATATACCAGTATAGACGGCGTCCAGAACCTTTCGCTAGATTTGCCAGTTTCGCTGCGGACCAATGGAAGAAGCCGAAGCTTTCTAATATAACTGCCATAACAATAGTTGCTAATATTGTTATGGAGGCCCCTCCTATTTTACTAACAATATCTATGACGTCTGGTTTTGACACAAGTCCAGTAATTAGGATAATGCCAGCACCGATTGCTGCTGGCCACGCCTCATTTAAACCGCGAGGCCGCCAAAAGATAACAATCATCGTTAAGAAGAATACAATAATAGTAATCCATATTTCAATGCTCATATTTTGCCTACCTTTCTATTTTCCCTTGAACAGATGTAGCTTGTCTCAAGTTTATATTGGTAGTATATTCAGCAAAAAATAAGAAGAACTAGACGTATAACGAGATGAAGCGAATATGTGTTTTTCAAGCTAAAGGACAAGTGTCACGAATAGTGAAATAACTATTATGAGAGGAGTCTATAAATTAGTGGGGCAGTAAAATAGTAAATGAAATTTATATGGGCGATTATGGAGATGTATTGGCGCAAGTTAAAATATATCAGCGATTTTTAAAATATATCGACTTATCGACAAAACATGACAAAAGGAGTCTATTCCAAAATGCCTTTTGGGACAGACTCCAAGACTATATTATTTTTCCTTCAAAAAAGTACGATCCTTCAAGAATAAATTCCAGAAGAAAATAAATCCTGGTAATAAAATTGCAATCCCAATTGCGTATAGAATGAGCAGTGCATAGAACGTTTCTGTCGTTGTAAAGCTTGTAAATACAGTTACGTCAGGATAAATAATATACGGTAAATGCGCGACGCCGTAAGCGTAGCTTGCAAATGCATATTGAGCGACGACAGCTAAAACGGCAATGCGAGGGTATCCTAGTGTATTGTACTTTTTGTTTGTCCACCAAAGGGACGAGTATCCGATAACGAATAAAACAATAGAAACTGTAAACCACGGGAATTGCTTTATTAATCCTTGCGTAAGCCAATGTGTTTCTGGATCCATTACAACGAGGGCGATGATCGCTGTAACGAGCGTTGCAGGACCAAGGATGATGGCATTTCTTCTATAAATTCTATACGTATCTTCTGAACTTTGTTCTCTCGCAAAATCAGCGAGAAAGAGAGAGGAGAGAAACAGTTCAGACGTTAGTCCGAAGAGCATATAACAATAGATAACCGGGCTAGAAAGAAGTTTTCCATACAAGAGTACTTCTTTTCCTTCAGACATTGTAATATAGGCTCCCTCTGTAACGGGTAAAACGGTAATTAATAGTGCTGGAATTAAGAGACCAGTAATACCTGAAATAACCCGAAGAAGGTACTGATATTTTGGCAAAGAGTAAGCAAATACCATAAACGTACTACGTACTGCAACGAGCACTAAAATTAACATAACTGGTACGAACATTACTGTCGCAAGAGTAAAGGCCGCTTTCGGAAAGAAGCCGAGAAATGCGACAACGACGAAAACAAGAAACGTATTTGTTACCTCCCAAGTTGGTGATAAGTACCGATTTGCAAGTTTAGCAGCGAGCGTCGGATGTTTTGCGTATACCATGCCCCAAAAACCAGCTCCAAAATCGATGGACCCTAGTATACTGTATACGAAAATAAGGGCCCATAAGATGATGATTGCAATACTTTCCTCATGCATGAGAATCGCCTCCTTGGTGTTGTAAATCATTCTTTAATGGATGTCTTCTAAAGAATGTCCGTAGAACAATGACTGTTAAAATAGCGAGTCCAATATATAAAATGATGAACAAAACAAATAAAGGACCGACGAAATCAGCGCGTGTAGATGCATCGACGGTACGTTGCATACCATAAATTGTCCATGGTTGACGACCGCTACAACTGAAAATCCATCCGAATTCAATACCGAGCATCATAATTGGTCCGCATGCGGCAGCCCCCCAAAGTAGCCACTTTGGTAGTTCTGTTCCCTTTTTTCGGTAAACGAAGTACCAATATAAGAGCGCAATTGCTGCAACTGCAAAGGTAAACGCAGCGGTGCCGACCATTAAGTTGAATAGTGTATGTGTATAAAATGGTGGCCATGTTTCTTGGGGAAATTCCTTTAGACCTTTTACGACAGTGCTAGGGTCTAGTCCCACTAATAAGCTAAGCATGTTGGGAATTTCAAGTGCATAGTTTAGTTCAAGTGTATTGGGATCCACAACTCCGCCAATGGATAGCGGTGCGTGTGATGTCGTTTCAAATAAAGCTTCAGCAGATGCAAGTTTTTCAGGTGAGTGTTTATGTAAGGCGATCGCTGATTCATGTCCTGAAAGCCACATCGTAGCGCCTGTAATAAATGTAACGACAAGCCCTAATAGCAGCCCTTTTTTATGATAAGCAATTTCACGTGTACTTAAATTTTTCTTCAATAATTTAAATCCAGCGATAGAAGCAATGACAGCCGCACCAGTTGCATAAGCCGTAATAACGACATGGAATGCACTTGTACCAAAACTCGGATTAAAGAAAGCTTTCCAAGGATCAACGTTAAAAACAGATCCATCTGGATTCATTGAAAAGCCTGCTGGTGTATTCATCCATGTATTTGCTGATGTAATAAGCACGGCGGATGCCGTGGCACCAAGCATGACGAAAAATAGCGATATTAATCTCATAAATGGAGGAAGTTTATCGGCTGCATATACGTAAATCGACATGAATAAAGCCTCCAAAAAGAAGGCGAAAATCTCAATTTGGAAGGGAACAGAAATAACTTGCCCAACAATTTTGGCGAAACCAGGCCAAAGAAGTGAGATTTGCACACCAACGATTGTTCCAGTTGGAATTGCTACACCGAGAAGAATAGCAAACGCCTTTGTCCATCTTTTCGCCATAATGGCATAGTCGGAGTCTTTCTTCCAGTGATAGAGTATTTCGCTTATAAAAATCATCAATGAAAGTCCGACCCCAAGTGTTGCAAAGATAATGTGGAATGCTAATGAAGAACCGAAAAATGCTCTTGCTAATGTTACCGTATCCATATGTAAACTCCTCTTCTTTTTTGCCATTATTTTCTGATTGAATTGGAAGATTTATTCAAAAAAACTACCAAAAATATATATGTATTTAAAAAGTGAATATGATAATATAATGTTGTAATATTTTGAATAGAAAGAAATAAATAGTTGTTCATGTTTTGTTTGTTTTTTGCTCAGGAATCTTTTATAATCTTTTATGCGAACATAAGTTCTGTTTTTAGAATGAAGAAGTTTATGTGAAATGGAGAGGGTGTTTTATGTATCCTGAAGTCATTAAAAAGATGGCATTTTCAAAAGAGCATAGAGATTTATTATTAAAGCTATATAATAAAGAAATTACACGTCGTGAATATGATCGACTTGTACAATCGCTATATAAACCTTCTAAAGAGGTTTGCGAGGGATAGAAATGGGGGGAGACAATCTAATAGATTGTCTTTTTTAAATTTATGTATGTTCTGATAAAATTAAGGTTAGCCTTACTAGGGAGGTGAAAAGATTGCGGAAACGTTTATATATAGGGATTGGAGTTATCTTCTTAATCGCTTTAGGTGGAATTGTATTTTGTTCAGCTTTACAAGGAAACCGTACAGAAAATTTTATTTTAAGACATATGGTGAATGACAATGGAACACTTGCCACGTATCGTTTAGTAGATACTAAGGCAGGTACGGGTGAAGCTAAGGGACGTGAAGCTTTATCAGAATCGGCGGGATTATGGTTACAGTATACACTTGATAAAGATGATCAGGCGTTATTTGATGAGCAAGTACAGGTTATTCAAGATAATTTCATATATAAGAATTATATCGTTTTATGGAAACTCTCTGAAAAGGGAGAGAGACAGTCAGCTACAAATGCACTTATAGATGATCTTCGTATTATAGAACAATTATATCGTGCTTATGAAATGTATAAGGAAGAGCGTTATAAAAACCTTGCCGATCAATTAAGTGATGCTGTACTTCGTTATAATAAAAAAGATAATTATTATGTTGATTATTATGATGCAGATGCAGGGAAACAAAATAATTTTGTAACAACATCATACATAAATCCGCGTGCATTCTCCTATATGAAGAAGTACGGCAAAGTTTCTGCTCAGCAATATCAGGAAGTCGTTCAATTTTTAGCAGATTATCCAAGGCATGGCTGGGCATTCCCAAAAGAGTATAAAGAAGATGGTACATTTACGTACGATAAAGAAGTGAATCTTATTGACCAATCATACGTTGCATATCATCGAAGTTTAGGTGGTCTTTCATCAGCTGCTTATTTGGAATTTATAAAAAAGAAGTTCCAGGAGGATGGAAAGCTATACGGTCGTTACAATTTAGAAACGGGAAAACAAACTGTGAATTATGAATCGCCGGCCGCGTATGGACTAACGATTTTGTACGTACTACAAACAGGTGATACAAAGTTTGCGAAGGAATTGTATGATCATATGGCCACATTCCGAAATGACAACGTATTTAGTAGATATTACGGTGGATATGTAACAGGTGAAAATAATAATACGCATATTTTTGATAACGTACTACCACTTTTAGCTGAAATGGAATTAAAAAAGAGTGAACAATAAAAGGTGCCACCATATGAGGGTGGCACCTTTTATTTGTTCATATAATTTTACGTCCTAATATTAGAGAAGTAGTCAATCACGAATTCACGGAATTGCTGAGCTGTTTTTGATAAGTAGCGTTTTTTTGACCAACTTAATCCGATGGTTCGCTGACAAGTGGGTTCAATAATACGCAACTTGCTCGATGCTAAAGTAGAGTTTTTTAATAAAGTTAAACTTGGAACAAAAGCGATGCCGAGACCTTGCTTAATGAGGTCGCTAATCACGGTCGGTTCATCGACTTCAAAAGCAATATGTGGAGTGAAACCAGCTTCTTTACAAAATTCATCCGTTAAGTGCCGAAATCCATAACCAGTGTTCATACTAATGAACGGTTCGTCCTTTACTTCATGGAGGTGGATATTTTCTCGGCCTGATAAACGATGGCCTGAAGGGACGACTAAGAAAATTTCTTCTGTAATAAGTGGTTCCCAACCAATTTCTTCTCCTTCAATTGGCACAGAGGAGATACAAAAGTCAATTTCTATATTATCTAGTTGTCGTTTCATAGAAGGAGTGGATGCCAGAAATTGTTGGAACCGAACGTTAGGATGTTCTAGTAAAAAAGAGCCAAGTAGTTCTGGTAATATTCTCGGAATAGAAACGGCTAGTGTAATAGAGCTTTGTTGTAATTCGGCTAAATCTTTAATTTCTCGTTCCCCTTCGCTTAATTCATGAAAAATACGCTCTACTCGTTTTAAAAATACTTTTCCGAAAGAATTTAAAGTAATCTGTCGACCTTGGCGATCAAATAAAGGAACGCCTAAATCCTTTTCGAGTCTAGCTATTGTTTTGCTGAGTGAAGGTTGTGCGATATGCAATTCTTCAGCTGCCTTTGTCATATGCTCTAGTCGTGCGACTGTCTGAAAGTATTTTAACTGGAGCAGTTCCATTTCGAGTCTCCTTTCTATAGACCAAAAGGAATGAATTAATAATTAAAGATGTATTATACAGTATGGAAAGTGACGTGTATAGTAAATCTGTTAAACCATTCTAATGGTGTTAAATTCGGAGAAGGAGTATGTTTCATGAAGGGAATTCAACTTGTATTTAAAGATTGGAAAGCGATGTGGCACCATAAACATGGACGTATCGCTTTAATTTTTTTATTAATCGTTCCGTTAATTTATTCAGGATTCTTTTTAGCTGGATATTGGGATCCGTACGGAAAATTAGATAAATTACCTGTTGCGGTTGTGAATTTAGATAAAGGTGCTGCGATGGATGAGAAAACAATTCATGCAGGAGACGATTTTGTAAAAAATTTAAAGGAGAATAAAGAACTGGCTTTTCATTTCGTATCAGAAAAAAATGCTGATGAAGGGCTAAAAGAAGATAAGTACTATATGGTTGTTACGATTCCAGCTGATTTCTCTAAAAAGGTAAGTACACTTATGGATGAGAAACCAGAACCAGCACAATTGCAGTACAAAGTAAATCCGGGTAAAAACTTTGTAGCAGCGCAAATTGGAACGACAGCTGTTGAAAATATGAAAACAAAAATTTCAAATAGTATTACGAAATCTTATACAGAAGGTGTGTTTTCAGAGTTTCAAGACTTAGCACAAGGGTTGAGTGATGCAAGTAATGGTGCTGGGAAGTTACATGAAGGAACGACAGATGCAAGAAATGGGGCAGATCAGCTTGCAGATGGTATTCATCGTTTAAGTGACGGGACATCAAAAGTGAAAGAGGGAAGTGAAAAACTTGCTTCTAGCAAATCAGCCTTAACTGAGGGAGCGAATGAGCTAAGTCAAGGAGCAACTTCACTTCATAGCGGTATGGAGTTATTAGCACAAGGTGAAAAAACGTTACAATCAGGGGTTAGTGAATTAAGTGCTGGTACAAATGAATGGGTGAGCGGAAGTGAGAAGCTTGCTGAAGGCCAAGTAAAAGCGGATGGTGCAGCTAATAGTATAAAACAACAATTAGAAGAGTACGTGAAAAATCATCCAGAAGTGCAGCAAGATCCCGCTTTTCAAAAAATTGTTGCTACGTCTGATGGACTAGCTAAAGCAACAAGTATTTTAAATAATAGCCAACAACAATTAACACAAGGTGCGCAGAAGCTTGCAAATGGTCAGCATAAGGTTGAAGAAGGTATGAATACATTCGGAGTTAAGTTAAATGAAGCTACTGCTGGAACAAAAAAAATAGCAGATGGTGCTACAAATTTAGCTAGTGGATTTACGAAATGGGGAGCTGGATTTACATCATTACAAGAAGGTGTAAATCAACTTGCGAGTGGCGGAACAGAGCTGAATCATGGTGCTAATCAGTTAACGAACGGACTTGTTAAACTTGATGATGGTGCGAAAGAACTTTCTAGGAAATTAGGAGAGGGCGCAGAGAAGATAGCGGATATTCGTAATGATGATGCACGCAATACGATGTTCTCAGAGCCAGTTCAGTTAGTGAAGTCAACAGTTTCTGACGTGCCTAATTACGGTTCAGGTATTGCACCATATTTCTTATCGCTTGCATTTTATGTTGGCGGAATTATGGCATCGAATATTTTACCGCTTGGCCGCAGACAAAATATGAAGGTAAGCGGAACGGTACATTTTATTAATAAACTAGGATTGGTATATTTAATTGGACTTATTCAAGCGCTACTCGTAGATGTAGTTGTGCTAGGTGTTATGAAATTAGAAGTCGCAAGTGTGCCACTTTTTGTTTTATCAAGTATTGTTATTTCCTTTACGTTCATGACATTTATTCTTATGCTAGTAACAGTATTTGGTCTTGTTGGAAAGTTCTTAGCGGTAACCCTTCTTGTCCTGCAATTAGCGACGAGCGGAGGTACTTTCCCAGGAGAATTAAATATAGCTGTTCTTAGTAAAATTGGACAATTTCTCCCAATGTCTCATTCTCTTAGAGGATTACAAGATGTTATTTCTTTAGGAGATTGGTCGCAATTACAAATGCAAATTTTAATATTGTTATGTTATCTCGTTGTTGCCGGTGGAATTGCTTGGATCACGAGTCATATACAGCATAGAGAAACGAATGTAGAACAAGTTTCTTAAGATGAAATAAGCTATCCGATTTTTTCGGATAGCTTATTTTTTATTTACGTTCCATTACTGCAAAGTAATTATTTTCATTATCAGCAAAGTTGAATGCTCTACCAGTAGGTAAATCTACAACCTGTCCAACTGTGACATTTTTCTCAGAAAGATCTTTATATAGACGGTCTAAGTCATTTGAGAAGAACATAAGTGAAGGTGTATTTAGGTTTAGTTCAGGTTGCATCTTCGCGATTAACGCTTTATCGTGAAGGACGATGCTTGTTCCTGCTTCTTTCGCCGGTGCAATTTCAATCCAGCGGAAGCCATTTCCGTTATTTTCTTCCGCAATGATTTGGAACCCTACTTTTTCTGTCCAAAATTGTACTGTTTCGTCTTGGTTATTTACATATAGCATAATTTGTCCAACTTGATTAATCATAGGTGTCTCTCGCTTTCTTTTTATATGCGTATTATTATATCAAATATATGGCTTGAATAGTTTTTTATGATTTTTTCGGAATACAACCTTCGTCCATTTCATCTTTGTTGTAGGAGAAGGTCCTGTAATCCAAGTATGAAATGGTATTGTGCTACAAATGACCATTGTTGAAATAGAGATAATGGCCGTTAACACAAATAGTAATAGGGTATATAATATAGTATTTTCTTGCAGCGTGAATAAGGAAAGAAGTTTTGTGCATAGTTGCAAGAAGAATAAATGAGCTAAATAAGCACCATACGTGTAATTTCCAATGAAACGTAACGTTTTATATAAGAAACCACGACGCTGTACTATCATAATAGATAACACATACAGTATGATAATTTCGCATACTATATATAAAAACATAGATGGTTTTAAATAGGTAGAAACAGTTAAATGGATAGAGTTTGCTCCGTAAAAACTAAACAACTCATAATTGATGAATAAAAATAAGATGAAAAATAATATTGTTATAAGCGGGATATGTTTCATGACGAATAGCCGCCAAGTTTTTAGTGCTACAGCGGCAATGCCGCCCATAACGAAATAGAATGAGTAGAATAGAAATGATCGATCTGTATAATGTAAAATTGTTGAACTTGTTAATTTTTCTCCATTAAAAATATAGTGAGAAGAGAACCACATTAATAGAAAATATAGGCAAGCGAAAAAGGTCATATATTTATATATGTCTTTTTTATTTTCTGTTCGTTTTTGAAACCAATAAAAAAGTGTGCATAGTAAAGGGAACAATAAGTGAATTTGGAACATCATAATAACGTACCAAAGATGGGGCGCGGCTGTTCCGAGTAATAAACTTTTTATTCCACTTTGTAACGTAATAAGATCGTTTGTTGTTAATAAGTAAAGAATAGACCAAAAGAAATAAGGAATGAGTAAGTGTGTCGCTTTTTCAGAAATATATTCTTTATATACTAATTGCTTCGTATAGTGACGAATTAAGTGAAATCCAACGATAAATATGAATGCTGGTGCTGAGAATTTTGCGAGATTAAATAGCATACCCATAATGAGGGATTGCTCAAGTAAGACATTTCCTTGATTCATTGTATATAATAACGAACTTTGCAAAACGACAGCGAGAAATGCAATGCTTTGCAAAACTTTAAATTCAGGTGCGCTTTGTGTCATTATTTCCATCTCCTTTTCCATACATGATTATAGTACGGAGAATGGATAATGGATGTGGAATATTTGTGAAGATTGTAACAAATTTGTGGCGAGAGGAAATATCAACTTATCAACAAATAAAGAAAGAGGATGCTCTAAACGAGCATCCTCTTTCTATTAAGCAAATTTGTTTTTAATCCAATTCTTACCTTCTACAAGGCGAGCTGTCATTACCGCACAAGCGTTATCTGCTGTTACGTTTAACATCGTTGCAGGTGGATCAATGATTGTACTAATTGCTGCGATAATTGGCAGTGCTTCTGGCGGGAAACCGTATAGAGATACAATTAACATTTCACCGATCATACCGCCGCCGGGAATAGCACCCATTACTGTTCCTACTAATAGAGAAACAACAAGTGCGATTGCTAATGTTTTCGGTCCTTCGAATTCCATGTTGAAAATACCGAATAAGAAAGCAATTTTTAATACGCCACCTAAAACAGAGCCGTCTTTATGAAGTGTAGAACCAAGAAGGACAACTGTTTCGCGAACGTCTGAAGAAATACCCATTTTCTTCGTTGCTTCTAAGTTCGCTGGAATACTTGCGGCACTACTACAAGTTGCAAGTGATGTAACTGTAGGAGAGACCATGTTCTTCCAAAATACTTGTACACCTTGTTTGCGACCTGCAAGGTATGCATAGAACGTGAAGAATACAAAGAAATAAATTAGAGAAGCAGGATAGTATACCATTGCTGCTCGGAAGTAAGTTCCAAGAAGTTGTGGTCCGAATTCGCCAACTAATGCTGCAAAGTAAGCAGCAAGTCCGATTGGGGCGTAGTACATAATGAAAGATACAACCTTCATTGAAATCTCTGCACCAGCCTGTAGGAATGTAGCGAATGGCTTTCCTTTTTCGCCAACTGCTGAAGTTGCAATCCCCATTAAGATAGAGAAGAAAATAAGAGCTAACATATTTTCACGAGATAGTAACTTCGAGAAGTCAGATACTGTTAAAATACCGACGATTTGATCTGCAACACTAACAGCTTTGCCGGCTTTGTCAGGTTGTGTTAGTTCTAGTACAACACCTTGTGCTGGCGGGAATATTTTCACAACAATAATCATAAAAATAGCAGCTAAAATACTTGTAAATAAGAAAGTCCCAGCCATACTAGACATAATTTTACCGAAACGTTTTAATCCATCCATATTAGCAATAGACGATGCGATGCTAAAGAACACTAGAGGTACAACAATCGTAAACATTAAGTTTAAGAAAATGTCACCAAGCGGCTTTAAAGCAACTGCATCGGTACCCATGAAATAACCAATGAAACCACCAATTAGGATAGAAGATAATAAAATAAGTGGAAAGCGATATGCCTTCATAAATATATCCTCCTATCAATTAAAAAAAGTCATACTGAATCATTATAGCGAGTTAGAGTTCTCTTTACTAGGAGAATACGGATAGATGGAATAGCGCGAAAACCAAGAAATTTTTGTTTTTAAGCTCGGCATACAGCAGGAAATCTAGACATATATATTTGTAACCTAGTGGTGGCAAGGAGTGCACCATAATTTAGGTAGAGAAAAAAGGGGAGGGAAGCGGGATGAATATTTTACTTTGCTGTGCAGCGGGAATGTCTTCCAGTTTGATTGTTACAAAGATGGAGAAAGCAGCAGAGACAAGAGGGATAGAAGTAACAATCTGGGCAGTATCAGGTTCTGAAGTGAATAGTCATATTGATAAAGCTGATGTCCTTTTACTTGGACCGCAAGTACGTTATTTATTACCGAAAATGAAAGAATTATGTAAGGATAAAGGGATACCTGTTGATGTCATTCAATCTGTTCATTACGGACTTTGTAATGGAGAAGCTATCTTGCAAGCAGCTTTGTCAATGAAACCATGAGGAGAGTGGGATAGATGATACGGTTTTTAGAGAAGTATGTGATGCCGGTAGCAGGGAAGGTTGCAGAGCAGAGGCATTTACAAGCAATTCGAGATGGAATTATTTTAACGATGCCTTTCTTAATTATTGGATCGTTTTTCCTCATTATTAGTGCACTGCCGATACCCGGATATAACGAGTTTATGGCAGGTTTGTTTGGTGAGAATTGGCAGAGAGCTTTAGGGTATCCAGTTAGTGCAACTTTTAATATAATGGCTTTAATAGCTGTTTTTGGAATCGCTTACAGGCTTGGAGAGTATTATAAAGTGGATGCTTTAGCATCCGGGGCATTGTCGCTTGTGACGTTTTTACTTGCGACGCCATTTCAAGTTGCATATATTATACCAAGTACAAAAGAAAGTGTACTTGTAGAAGGCGCTATCCCAGCTGCATTAATGGGAAGCCAAGGGTTATTTGTAGCAATGATTATTGCACTTATATCTACTGAACTGTATCGATTTATTGTACAAAAAAAGATAATTATAAAGATGCCAGAGACAGTTCCACCAGCTGTCACGCGTTCATTTGCGGCACTTGTTCCAGGATTTATTGTTGTAACAGTTATTTGGATTTTACGCTTAATTATAGAAAATACTTCTTTTGGCAGTATCCATAATATTGTAGGACAAATTTTACAGGAACCACTTAGTGTACTTGGTGCTAGTCTTTGGGGCGCAATAATAGCAGTTATTCTCGTTCATGTTCTTTGGTCGTGTGGAATTCATGGTGCTACTATTGTTGGTGGTGTAATGAGCCCCGTTTGGTTGTCGTTAATGGATCAAAACCGAGTTGCTTTTCAAGCTGGGCAAGATGTACCAAATACGATTACGGCACAGTTTTTTGACTTATGGATTTATATGGGCGGTTCTGGTGCAACGCTTGCTCTAGTTGTCGGAATGTTACTATTTGCACGAAGTCAACAATTAAAAAGTTTAGGGAGATTGTCAATTGCACCTGGTATATTTAATATTAATGAGATGGTAACTTTTGGTATGCCGATTGTAATGAACCCACTTTTACTAATTCCATTCATATTAGTTCCAGTTGTGTTAACAATTGTTTCTTACTTTGCAATGGAATGGGGATGGGTCGCACGTCCGAGTGGGGCCGCTGTACCTTGGACGACACCTATTCTTTTTAGTGGATATTTAGGATCGGGCGGGAAAATTTCAGGTGTTATTTTGCAACTTGTTAACTTTGCGCTAGCATTCTTCATTTATTTACCGTTCTTAAAAATATGGGATAAACAAAAACTGGCGGAAGAAAAGGGGGAGTAAGGAACTAAAATGGATACGATAGAGACGAAAGCTTTTCATTTAATCTTGCATGGGGGAAACGCGAGAAGTTGTTCAATGGAAGCAATTGATTGTGCGAAGCGTGGGGAGTTTACAGAAGCTGAAGTTAAATTACAAGAAGCACTAGAGGAATTAAAAGAGGCGCACCGTGTACAAACGGAGCTTATCCAGAAAGAAGCTGGTGGCGAAAAGACCGAAGTTACTCTTTTAATGGTACACGCGCAAGATCATTTAATGAATGCAATTACGGTGAAAGAATTAGCGAGTGAGTTTGTAGAGTTATATAGGAAGATGTCGGTGGATGAATGAACCTTGCTTATGCAAGGTTTTTTTATCTCGAATTAACGGGCAGTAAAACACCCACTAATTAAAATTTCATTTTATGTATGTGCCTGTACCATCAGCGAAATGTTCATCCCACTGATGGTATTTTACAATCCTCCTTTTTTCGGATGAGTAAGAGTTATAATTAATCGGCAGTAACAATTTCTCCTATACCACGAATTAATCTTTTTATATGCATCCGCTCCGGTTTTAATATATTTACGATATAATCAATCGATATTTGTGGTTCAACGGTTGTACCGCAAGTATAACAGTCAATAGCTGCAAAATTTTGTTCCGGGTAAGTGTGAATGGAAAGATGGCTTTCTGATAATAACACTAATACAGTAACACCATATGGCTGGAACTCTTTTTTACTTACGTTTAAAACATGGGCACCAGAGTAATCTGCAGCTGTAACTAGGTGATATTCTAAAAATTGCATATCATCTAATAGGGAAAAGTCCACTCCCCACAAATCTACTATTATATGCTTGCCAAAAGTAGAATATTCCATAGGGTAGCACTCCTTACTATAATATTGTCAAAACTTCATTTCCTGTTTGTAGCATTGATGTAAGATAAGATTTGATTCTGAATTTAAAAGAGCGAGGTTACGTTGTTCTAGATGTTCTTCTTTAAATTGAAATAAAGGAAAAAGAAGAGCAGGCAATGTTCGAGGAGTTGGTACTACATATAATTGTTCAATTTGATCGAGTACATGTGCAGAATTAGTAGCAAGATGAAATCCCCAGTCAGTTCCGAAAGAAGGAACGATTGTATGATAGCTTTTTACAGTTAATCCAGCGTGTTCAATTGTATTACCGATACTCCAATATACTAGAGGTGCATCAGCAGGTGAATTAGATTGACAGACGAAAGCACCATCTTCTGTTAAGAATGTAGCTATACGAGCAAATAGTTCGCTTGTATATAAAGTACTTAATAATTCTGTCGCTGGGTCTGGAAAATCAATAATGATTACATCGTATAAAGATGAAGGTGAATTTAGAAATTCTTTTGCATCGCATACGTGCACGTTCACACGATTATCAAAAAAAGCATTTTTGTTTAAAGATACTATTTCTGGAACATTACGTGCGATATTAATCATTGCCTCGTCTAAATCAACAAGGTCTACATGTAGCACAGTTTCATATTTCAAAACTTCTCGTAAGGCAAGGCCATCGCCACCACCTAATATGAGAACACGTTTTGGATCAATTACTTTTGCCATAATCGGATGTACAAGTGCTTCATGATAAATTTGCTCATCAACGGAACTGAATTGTAGTTGCTTGTCCAAGTATAAGCGAACATCGTTTACTTGGACTAAATTAATATTTTGATAATTACTCTTTTCTTCAAATAGGCTCGTATGTTCACCAGCTTGTATTTCCTTTAGAGAAATTTCATCCCACACATCTAAGCTGTGTGAATCTGTAGGTACTATAGTTACATTTTCCGATTGTACTTGCTTATCTTGCTTATCTTGCTTATTCTGCTCATCCTGTTTGTCCTGTTTGTCTTGTATATCATGCTTGTCCTGCTGTTCTAGTTCAAATTTGTCAGAGTCTAATTCAGAACGCTTGTCTTTTTTATAGCTTGTTATTCTATAAATCTTTATTTTGCTTTGTTTTCTATGTTTTGGCATAGGAATCCCCTTTCGAATTGTGTTATTTTATTCTATTTTATTTTATGTAATCTAGTAGAGTTTGCTTGGACAATAGAATAGATAGAAGACTGAGCCCAAGAAAATGTTGTTTTTTACTAGATTCCTACGATAAAAAAGTTTTTTTAGTGTTTTTTCATATTAAACACAACTAGACAACTAAACACTAATCTATTTTCATACAGTTATGTGTTAAAAGCGTGTTGTTTTATAACACACTGTGTGTTTTTTGGACGACACACTAATTGAAAGCGTTAACACACAAAGAAAATAGTCAAAAAAGTGCTGATTTTAGTGGTTTTAAAAAGTTGGCACGCTAATTGCATTAATAAATAGCGTAAAGAAAAATAAATAAAACATAAATTTTTTATACTACACAAGGGGGATTTTCAAATGAATATTTTATTATGTTGCTCAGCAGGGATGTCTACAAGTTTACTAGTTACAAAAATGGAAGCGGCTGCAAAAGCTCGCGGTTTAGAAGGCAAGATTTGGGCTGTATCCGGGGATGCAGTAAAAACGAATATCGATCAAGCAGATGTATTATTACTAGGACCACAAGTTCGTTACATGCTTTCTTCAATGAAAACGCTTGCTGATGAGAGAAACGTTGGAATCGACGTTATCAATCCAATGCACTATGGCATGATGAATGGAGAAGCAGTTTTAGATCACGCATTAACACTTAAAAAATAATTAGGGGGGAAGCGAAATGCAAAAGTTTATTGCATTCATGGAGAAATATATTGTTCCTGTCGCTGGTAAAATTGGGTCGCAACGTCATTTAGCTGCGATCCGTGACGGATTTATCGCAGTTATGCCACTTATTTTAGTTGGTGCACTGGCATCACTAATTAATGGTTTTCCATCTGAGGCTTTCCAAGATTTCATGAAAGGTTTGTTTGGTGAAACGTGGAAACAAGTTGGCGGTGGAATGTGGACTGGTTCTTTTGCGATTCTAGCACTAATCATAGCATTTACAACAAGTTATAACTTAGCAAAATCTTACGGCGTTGATGGTTTGTCAGCAGGTATTATTTCATTTGGTGCGTTAATTATTCTTACGCCAACAACACCGAAAGAAGGCGGATTGAACTTAGCTTGGACAGGTGCACAAGGGTTATTCGTAGCAATTATTGTAGCACTCCTTGTTACTGAAGTATTCCGTTTCTTCGTACAAAGAAACATTACTTTTAAAATGCCTGATGGAGTACCACCAGCAGTTTTAAGATCTTTCGCAGCTATAGTTCCAGCATTTGTTATCTTAACAGTAGTTGCAGGTATTCAATTAGCAGTGAAATTAGCTGGTACAAGTGTTCATGAATTTATCTTTAATACGATTCAATCACCACTGCAAAGTTTAGCAGGGACATTACCAAGTGCAATTGTCATTGTACTCCTTGTTCATCTTCTTTGGTTCTTCGGTTTACATGGTCCAAATATCGTTGGTGGTATTATTGAGCCGTTATACTTACCAGCATTAGAGAAAAATATGAAGTTATTCCAAGGTGGCACATCTGCATTTGATGTTCCAAATATTGTTACAAAACCATTCTTTGATACTTTCGTATATCTTGGTGGTTCTGGTGCAACATTAGCGTTCTTAGTAGTTGTATTACTTGTAGCAAAAAGTGCACAATTACGCGGTGTATCTCGCTTATCAATTGGTCCAGGTGCATTCAACATTAACGAACCAGTAATCTTTGGTACACCAATTATTTTAAATCCAGTTTTATTCTTGCCGTTTATCATAACACCAATTGTATTGGTAATTACTTCTTATACAGCTATATCTATTGGTTGGGTACCAAAAACAGTTGCAATGATTCCATGGGCAACACCACCAATTATTAGTGGTTATCTTGTAACAGGTGGACATCTTTCAGGTGCAATTCTACAGTTATTCAACTTTGTAATTGCGATGGTAATCTACTATCCATTCGTTGTATTGTGCGACCGTTCTGTTGTTCGTACTGAAAAAGCAGCAGCACAAGGAAATAATAATTCTGTACCTATGTAACATAGTAATTGTTCTCACAGACAACATAATCTGTGAGAACAATTACCTTTATATCATGTTCAAAAAGATGAAAAACATCTATATGAACACTAAACTATCATTAATAAATTCATACTTTAATAGACATGTTCAAACTGAAGGGGTATTTAAATCGGTTGAACCTTATAGAGAGGGCGGTAATTATGATGACTACAGCAGAACAAATTCCATTCCAATTGATTTTAAATAGTGGTAACGCACGAAGCTTTGCGATGGAGGCACTTCAATTTGCCAAACAGGGGAAAATGGCAGAAGCAGATAAAGCGATGGTAAAGGCAAAAGAAGCGATTAATGAAGCGCATCATTTCCAAACAGAGCTCATACAATCAGAAGCAAGAGGAGAAAAAACAGAGGTTAGTGTTCTTTTAATTCACGCACAAGATCATTTAATGAATGCGATTACAGTGAAAGAATTAGCAGCAGAGTTTATCGATCTTTATAAAAAGCTTGAAGCGAAAGGGGAATAAAGCATGACTGGAATTAAAATTGCTACAATCGGCGGTGGATCTAGTTATACACCAGAGTTAATTGAAGGATTTATTAAGCGTTATGATGAGCTTCCTGTTCGTGAAATTTGGTTAGTAGATATTGAGGCAGGAAAAGAAAAGTTAGAAATCGTTGGTAACTTAGCGAAACGTATGGTGAAAAAATCAGGCTTACCAATCGAGGTACATTTAACACTTGATCGCCGTGAAGCATTAAAAGATGCTGACTTCGTAACAACACAACTTCGCGTTGGTTTATTAGAAGCACGTGCAAAAGATGAAGCAATTCCGTTAAAGTATGATGTAATCGGTCAGGAAACGAATGGTCCTGGTGGTTTATTCAAAGCGTTGAGAACGATTCCTGTTATTTTAGATATTTGTAAGGATATGGAGGAGCTCTGTCCGAATGCATGGTTAATTAACTTTGCAAATCCAGCTGGTATGGTAACAGAGGCTGTCCTTCGTTATACAAATATTCAAAGAGTAGTTGGTCTATGTAACGTTCCAATCGGAATTCGTATGGGTCTTGCAAGATTACTTGAAGTAGATGCGAGTCGTGTTCACGTTGATTTCGCAGGTTTAAATCATATGGTATACGGACTAGATGTATACTTAGATGGTGTAAGTGTAATGGACCGTGTGTTAGAGCTTGTGACAGATCCAGAAAAACAAATTACGATGGAAAATATCGCAGCGCTTAACTGGGAGCCAGACTTTATTCGAGGACTTCGTGCGATTCCATGTCCATACCATCGTTATTACTACAAAACACGTGAAATGTTAGAAGAAGAGAAAGAAGCTTCTGTTGAAAAAGGTACACGTGCAGAAGTAGTAAAACAATTAGAAAATGATTTATTTGAGTTATATAAAGACCCGAACTTAGATATTAAACCACCACAATTAGAAAAACGTGGCGGAGCTTATTATAGTGATGCAGCATGTAGCTTAATTACGTCTATTTACAATAATAAAGGTGATATCCAGCCTGTTAATACACGAAACAACGGAACAATTGCAAGCTTACCACATGATTCAGCTGTTGAAGTGAACTGTATTATTACGAAAGAAGGCCCAAAACCAATTGCAGTTGGAGACCTTCCAGTACCAGTTCGCGGTTTAGTACAACAAATTAAATCATTTGAGCGCACAACAATTGAAGCTGCTGTTACAGGGGATTATCATAAGGCGCTGCTTGCTACGACAATCAATCCACTTGTACCATCAGATAAAGTTGCAAAACAAATTTTAGATGAAATGTTGGAAGCACATAAAGAGTATCTTCCACAGTTCTTTAAAAAGGTAGAGAAGTAAAAGCGGCGCTATTTAGCCCGCTTTTTTTATTCTATTAGGAGGTATTATGATGATTAAGTTAATTGTAAATGCAGATGATTTCGGTCTTACAGAAGGTACAAATTACGGCATTATTGATGGGCATATAAATGGACTTGTAAATTCAACGACGATGATGATGAATATGCCAGGAACAGAGCATGCGGTACGCTTAGCGAAAGAGTATAACCTACTCGGAGTAGGCGTACATCTCGTATTAACGGCAGGAGAACCACTGTTAAAGGATGTACCGTCACTCATAGGGGCAAACGGGTCGTTTCATAAACAAAGTGTTGTAAGGGAAGGGAATATAAATCCAGAAGAAGTTGAGAGAGAATGGACTGCTCAAATTGAGCAGTTTTTATCTTACGGATTAACACCAACTCATTTAGATAGTCATCATCATGTGCATGGTTTACCGATTTTACATGATGTTCTTGAGAGATTAGCGGCTAAATATAATGTTCCGATTCGTCGTTGTGAGGAAGATAGAGCGGTGCATCCATTTTCTGATGTGTTTTACAGTGACTTTTATGCGGATGGTGTGACGGAAGATTACTTTGTGAAGTTAAAAGAAAGAGTACAAGGTGAACAAACGGTAGAAATTATGGTTCATCCAGCTTATATTGATCCAGAGCTTGTGAAGCGTTCTTCTTACGTAATGGATCGTGTGAAGGAATTGCGTATTTTAACAGAGAGTGAGTTGCCAGAAGGCATAGAGCTTGTGAAGTTTTAATAGAAAAAACGACGGCTACATCATGCCGTCGTTTTTTCTATTTATAAAATGGACAGAATATATCCGCCAAAGGCTCCCAGTATAACGATAACCCAAGGTGGTGTTTTCCAAAAAGCTAGTAAGCAAAAAAGAAGCGAAGCGAAAACGAAATCTGAAGCATTTATAACTGTACTCGTCCAAATAGGATCGTAAAAAGCGGCAATTAAAATACCAACAACTGCGGCGTTAACACCAAGTAGTGCGCCTTGTATGAATGATATTTTTCTCACACTGTTCCAAAATGGTAAAACACCAATAACGAGTAAGAAAGCAGGGAGGAAAATCGCAATTGTTGCGAGTGTTGCCCCGAGCGTCCCGTTTAATACTGCTCCTATATAAGAGGCGAATGTAAATAGTGGTCCTGGTACTGCTTGTGTTAATCCGTATCCAGCTAGGAACTGTTCTTTCGTCATCATTCCGTTTTGTGCGAACTCACCTTCAAGAAGGGGCAGCACGACGTGTCCTCCTCCAAATACAAGTGCGCCAGAGCGATAGAAACTATCAAATAAAGCGATGTAATAAGAAAACGGTCTTAATATCGGTAGCAGTAGTAATAGTCCAAAGAATAAGACGAGACAAGAAACTGCTATCTTTTTTGAAATAGGTACTTTTATATTTTGAGATTGGCTAATTGGTTGGTTGCGATATAAAAACCAACCGATAAAGCCACATAGTATAATAAGGATGACTTGTGTCCAACTATTTGGCCATAATAAGGCAATTGCGGCAGTTACAATCGCAATCGTCGCACGGTTGCGATCTGGAGTTAACTTTCGCGCCATTCCCCATATGGCATGAGCGACAATAGCTACTGCTACAAGTTTTAGTCCATGAATCCAGCCAGCACTTCCAAGATCGAACTGATTAAGGAATGAGGCGAAGAAAACCAAAACAAGTATAGACGGTAAAGTGAATCCAATCCATGAAATAATAGCTCCTAATAGTCCGCCTCTTAATAATCCAACCCCCATACCGACTTGACTGCTGGCAGGACCAGGAAGGAATTGACATAGCGCTACCAAATCTCCATAGCTTCGTTCATCCATCCATTTTCTTTTTTGCACGTATTCGTGGTGAAAATAGCCGAGATGAGCGACAGGACCGCCGAATGAAGTAAGTCCTAATTTAAATGAGACGAGAAAAATCTCTAATAATGTGTGAAAGATGTGTTTGTTTTTTTTCAAAATAACCTCCTATAATGTTTTTCTATGTGCATTATACAAGAGACTTTCAATCTACAGGAACGATTTTAATGTAAAGATTTTGTGAATCTTTTCTTTGTAATTAAAATTGAAAAAGTCATAAATGATTATGTCTAAACCATAAAGTAGTAGAAGTAGTGCTGGGAAATTTATATAAGGAGAATGCCTTATGACAACACATTTCTTTGCCAGGTTAACAGGTAAGAGGGAAGTGCCTCCTGTAAATACAGAAGCTTTTGGGGTAGCAGAGTTTATTTTTAGTGATGATTTAACGAAATTGCATTACAGAGTAATACTAAAAAATATAGAAAAGGTTACATCGTGTCAAATTCATTTAGGGAAGTTTACTCAAATTGGTCCTGTTGTTTTATATTTGTATGGTCCACTGGAGCAAGGGATTAGTTTGAACGAGGGAAGTATTACTGGTGTAGTGAATGTAGAGGATTTTGAGGGACCTTTACAAGGGAAATCATTTGTACATTTACTTCAAGAAATTATTCAAGCAAATGTATATGTTAATGTCCATACGAAATCACAAAAAAGAGGAGAAATAAGAGGGCGAGTTAGAAAAGTAAAGAAGTAGAGGAAAAGGCTGTCCATATGTTGGAACAGCCTTTTCTCATTATATAAGGTGCTAGTTTTAGCGATTATTGTCGGTAAATCGATATGTTTTGAAAATCACTGATATAATCTGAGTTGCGCCGATATAACTCACGTTACGGTCGATATTTTTAAAAAAGGCCTCAATTAATTTTTAACAGGCTGATTTTTAATAAAGAAGTCCATAACGTAAAATACTTCGTCATCAGGTATTTGTATTTCAAATGTATTTTCAATCGGTTGCAATGCTTTTTTTACTTTCATATACATCCAGTATTCATCTTGTCTTCTTTTCTCTTTATCAGGGTGAGGAAGAAGGCTTTCTCCTTTTTGAAGACGGTCAACCATACAGCTCATATGCAGAATAACCCCCATTAAGCTATCAGGAGTTAGCTGTAAGGAAATTAATTCTTGAATTGTATTTAATGCGTAACGAATTGTTTTAATAAGTAATGCTCCATCGTTACGCTGCATTTGTTGTTCAAGAATATCCGCCATTTTTGCATATGTTTCTTCATACGTAATTAATTCTTGAATGGGCTGAATCGCTGTGTAGTTTACGATGTCATGGAAATGATATGTTAAGCACGGCACTTGCACATCGAAATTCGTGACGATACAAATGATATTACGCTCTTTTTTTATGTTCTCGATCATTTTCGTTAAATCTTTTTCATGGACGATACTAATCGGAATAATTTCAATTAAGTCTTTATCAAATCGTAAATAGTTCTCTAACATTTTTTGAATAGCTAAAGCACTTCCTTCACCAGTTAAACAAGCTGTTAAAATAACAGATTTCATTGGAGAGAGAGGTTTTTTCTTTTCTTCTTGTACGTTTAAGTAAAACGGTGTTAAATTTTTTACTGTTTCATACAGCGCATCTAATGAATAACCGAGCTGAGCTTTTCGAGCTGCTTCTAGTGCATGTGGTGTGCTCGTCATCGAGAGAACACGTACAGGGATTTTGAACTCCGTTTCTAATATGTCACCGATATAAGCAAGTGACCCCATATCGACAAGTAAGAGCAGCCCATTTACATTTTGTAGTGTTTTCATATACACTTTCACACGTTCCAAGAAATCTTTCGGTGATTCGTGTAACGGCATATCAATACCGGTTACTTCCTCAATGCCGAGAAGTTCGTTTGCAACGTTTGCCATTTCAGTTGCGATGCCATTACCGTGTGCTAATATTAATACTTTTACTTCTGTTTGTGAGGCAGGAATTGGATCAACAACGAAGAACATTGTTAAAAAGCCAGCTTCATCAATAGGCATTGTTATTTGTAATTCTTCCTCCAGTAGTTGAATGCATTGCATAGCTACGGAAAAAGCTTCTTTATATTTCGTACGAATTTGATTTAATTGTGGGTGATGTATTTGTTTTCCGCTTTGTAAACGTTGTAGAGTTGTCTGTACATGTAAACTTAAAGCAAGAAATACTTTTTCATCAAACGTCTTAGATAAATGCTTTTCAGCAAGTTCCGCTATTTTTTCACATACGGAAACGATATTACGATCCACAATTTTAAAAACATTTTCATGGCTTGTTTTTTTGGATATTTGGTTAAAATATTGTACGAAAAAGCTTTGAACATCATTTTCTATTAGTAATTCTAATTCTTCCTCTTCAATACCACGTGCTTGAAGTTCTTCGTATTTATAGTCAATATAATCGTAAATAGAAGAGCGTTTTTCATCTTCTGTTTTATGATTACTCCAACCTTCCTCACCTGTAAATACAAATGTTTCATTTGGTATTTGGTATAGGTGACGGCTCTTCCTTTCAATGAATAACCCTTCTTTCATATACCAAGGTAAATCTGTACTTGAAACATAGACAGAATCACGTTTCTTTGTGACCAAATCAGAATAGGCTTTCGCACAGGCAATTTGAACATCTGTTTTTAATTGACCGATGTTATTGGGACAATTGTAAAAGACGAAAGCACGCATTGCATTTGGGCTAACGTGAATGTCTTTTCGCAGACGAATTGCTTCATTTGTGAAAAATAGCTGTAGTAAAGCAAAGCGCTCTTTATGTGTACGCTCACGAAGTGGTGGCAGCGTAACAGTCATCGGTATACGTCTTGTAAATGTTTTTAATAAAAATGAATTTGGTTCTTCTGTTGTTGCAGTAATGATTAATACTTGTGCTTTACGTTCGTTCTCTGTTTCTCCAAGGCGGCGGTATACTCCGCGGTCAATAAAGGTGAAAAGCATTTCTTGTCCCTCTGGAGGCAGGCGATGTACTTCATCTAAGAAAAGAATTCCTTCATGTGCTTTTTCAATTAACCCTTTTTGATCACTTGCTCCTGTATAAGCTCCTTTTTTAATCCCAAATAATTGCCCGAGTAGTAACTGTGGATTATTTGCATAATCAGCACAGTTAAAGACGATAAATGGTGCATCTTTGGGAAGCTGTTCAACTTCAATTGCATATTCGTGCATTAAAGAAGCAAACATAGACTTTCCGACCCCTGTTTCTCCCAGTAGTAAAGTATGCATACCGTTTGGAGGATAGAGAATAGAAGCTTTCGCTTTTTCAATTGCAATTTTAAGGCTCGTATTTTCAATTGCAAATGTATCCAATGAAGTTATGTCTTTTGAATGCGTTTCCAACGAAGTGTTCGTTTCTATGTAAAAACGAACAGGTCGCGTATTTGTTTTTAATAAACGTTTATCTTTTACAAGTTTGTTTAAATCGCTACTTACATTGGCGCGATCTAGTTGCAGAAATGTAGCGAGTTCTGATGCGGTTACACCTTCTGTATAATTGCCTTTTTGTATTGCGTTAAAAATGAGATCTATTCGTTTCATTTCTATTCACCTCGAAACTTCATCACTATTTAAAATTTTACACAAAAATGGGAAGGGTGGGAAGAGAAAAATAAAACAGCTTTAGCACATAGGCACTAAAGCTGTTACAATCTTGTGTCTTTCCAAAAATTTACCTTGAGATGAGAAGAAGGATTATAGGGAAGAAGTTTGTATCCTTGTGACTGTAAGTAATCAATTACTTTTGGCAGTATTTGTACGGTTACACTCGAATCATGCATTAAAATGACTTCGACTTGTTCATCACTTTGATTACGTACTCTTTCGAGTATGGCAGAAGGATTGTCATAGCTTTTCCAGTCGTATGTATCGATCGTCCAATCCCACATTTTATACTGGGCCGATACAAGTGCGTCACGGTAATTCTTTTTTAAGTAAGGCATACTACCATATGGAACGCGAACGAGATGTGTATTTAATTTCGTAACTTGCTGGACAATGCTTTGTGTTTGCTCCATTTCTGCAATTAAAGTGGAAGGGTCACCAGTGTAAAGGCGTTTTACATCGTGTGACATACTGTGAAGTCCGATATAATGTCCGTCTTTAATTAATCGTTGCATTGTCTTTTTATAATGTGGTACTTTTCCACCAATAACAAAGAAAGTTGCTTTTCCGTTCTTTTCTTTTAAGATGTTTAAAATTTGTGTAGTATATTTGTTTGGCCCGTCATCAAATGTTAAGTACGCAATTTTTTGTGTAGGAGAAGTTGTTTCAGCATTTGGATGATATTCAGCAGGAATAACAGTTGTTGCTTCAGTATTAGATGATACGTACATAGTAATCGTTAAAAATAAAATAATACATTGAAATACTCGCTTGATCATAACATTCACCCTCAGTTTGACAATCAAGATGTAAAAAAAGAAAACTTGATACTTTTCTTATTATGTATATCTTTCTCCAATAGAGGAACTCTCAAACAATCTATATTTTGGAAATATAAAATATGGAATAAAAAATAGCAGCCTCTTATAAGAAAGAGGATGCTATTTGAATATTTCATAATTGAAAAGGCTATACTACAATTAGTCTTCGCGTTTTTTCACTTTTTTATAAAAGGAAATGATTGGTTTGTAGCGTTCATGTACAAGCCCGATTATTTCAGCGATGATTTCTGTGAAGAAAATCAAAGCGAAAAGAAGAATAATGGATAACCATAATGTTGCAGTAGTGAAAATAATGGCATTTACACTAAAGAAAATACCGAATGCGTATATAATTAGTACCGTTTTGCGATGAGAGAATCCCATTGCAAGTAAGCGGTGATGTAAATGCGATTTATCTGGTGCTGAAATAGGTTTTTTATTTACGATACGACGGATGATTGCAAATATCGTATCAAATATAGGTACACCTAAAATGATAATTGGAACGATAAAACTGAATAACGTTACACTTTTGTATAATCCAAGTAACGATATAACAGAAATACAGTATCCTAAAAATAGTGCTCCTGTATCTCCCATGAAAATTTTTGCTGGATGGAAGTTGTAGAATAAAAATCCAATTGTACTTGCTAATATAATTAATGCAAGTGGCAATATAATAGCTGTTCCAGTACCCCATGGGCTAGTGAAGGCCATATATGCTAGCGTTGCAAGTACGATAGATGAAATCCCAGCAGATAATCCATCTAAGCCGTCAATTAAGTTGATTGCATTCGTAATACCTACAAGCCAAAATACTGTAATTGGATAAGCAAGCCATCCAAGTTCAGTATCCCCAAAGAATGGGATATATAATACTTGCACTAATAATCCACTTTTTACAATCATAATGGCAACTAACAGTTGTCCACCGAATTTTACTCTCGCAGATAACTCGTACATATCATCTAAGATTCCGATGATTACAATGATAATCGCACCTAGCGTTATCGATAACATTCTTTGCTCATATAAGCCGCCGACAACAAATCCTACAGCTACACCAATAAATATTGCCAACCCGCCAAGACGTGGCATAATCTTTTGGTGCACTTTACGTGCGTTTGGCTTATCTGTCGCTCCTATTTTAAAAGCTAATTTAATAACTAAAGGAGTAACGACGAGTACAGTGATGAAAGATGCCAAAATGGCATAAATCACTTGTGAGTCCATTAATACCCCACCCTTTATAGTCTAACGTATTTTTTTAATGAATTTATCTGAAAATTATGATGTTTATTTACAGGCTCATAACATATGGTATCACAAAAAGATTAGAATTCAATCTTTTTTTCTTTTTACGGTTAATGGAAGCGGATAGAATATATGACAATTGTATATAGAATGTTGAATCATATAAGAAGGTTAATCGTACTGGGCTTTGGAATGTAACATTTCCTCTTTTTCTTCAATAGTGAATACTTTTATTTCAGTATTATAAGTGTTGCACGTAGAAATGAGTAAGTTTCGTGTTAAAATGTGGGAATTTATCACGCGTGAACTGGCAGCCGGATTCTCACTGATTAAGTTTTACTTTATAGTGCATTTAATTTTACAAAAACTTTAAAAAAAGTAAGGGAAGTAATTCATATAATGAAGAAGGAAAAGGGTTTTCTCATTTTTAATATGAGAGGGGGAAGCGCAGGGAGAGTTCTATATTTCATATCTTTTCTATTGTAAATTCCTGTGCGAAAAGGAAATGAAAATTACGATAGTAGGTACTGGATATGTTGGATTGATTACAGGAGTAGGATTAGCAAAATTAGGGCATTCAGTTACATGTTTTGATATAGATGATGAAAAAATTGAACGGATAAAAAAAGGGGATTTACCTATTTATGAGGTTAGATTACATGAATTAATAAATTATACATATGAGAATAATGCTTTAATTTTTACATCAAATAAAGAAGAGGCATTTGATGATGTAGAGTTTATATTTATTGCAGTTGGAACACCACCTTTATTAGATGGGACGGCAGATTTAACGTATATTCAGAGTGCTTGTAACGATATTGGATTATATGCGACGAACGATATTATTGTTGTTACGAAAAGTACAGTTCCAGTAGGTACAAATCATGTAATGAAGGGATGGATTGAGGAGAAGTTAAAAGGGAGGCATACAGTACATATCGTATCGAATCCAGAGTTTTTGCGTGAAGGTTCAGGTATTTATGATTTCTTTCATGGAGATCGTATTGTAATTGGAGCGGATAGTGAGGAAGTAGCAAGAAGAGTAGAGAGTTTGTATAGTGAATTATGTTTAGAAACGTATGTTACAGATATTAAAAGTGCAGAGATGATTAAATACGCGTCGAATGCCTTTTTAGCTACAAAGATTAGTTTCATTAATGAAATTTCAAATATATGTGAGAAGGTAGGCGCGAATGTATTGGATGTTGCCAAAGGGATGGGAATGGATAAGAGAATTGGTGCATCTTTTTTAAATGCGGGCATTGGCTACGGAGGGTCGTGTTTTCCGAAAGATACGAAAGCGCTGGTGCAAATTGCGGGAAATGTTGCTCATGATTTTCGTTTGTTAAAAGCGGTTATTGAAGTAAATAATAAGCAACAGCTGCTATTGATTGAAAAAGCGAAAAAAGTTATGAACATGAGTAAAAAGCGGATTGCAGTTCTTGGCGCATCCTTTAAACCGAATACGGATGATATTAGAGAGGCATCATCTCTTATTATAATAGAAGCATTACTTAATATAGGTGCAGAAATTGTTCTTTACGACCCAAAAGCAATTCAATATGTAAAAAATATATTTGGAGATGCTATACAATATAGTAGATGTATAGATGAATCGATTAGAGATGCGAGTGCGGTTTTTATCGTAACAGAATGGGAAGATATTCAAACTTATCCGTTAGAAAAGTACGTACAACTTATGAGGGAGCCTATTTTATTTGATGGGAGAAATTGTTATACTGATGAAGATGTTAAGAAACAAAAGATAGATTATTACTCGGTGGGAAGAAAAAGTATTTGTAATAGAAAAGTTTCTGTTATGCGTTAAAAAGGGATGTACTCATGCATATTTTTATATGTCATAATAGGAGCTGTAATTAGTGAAAGAAAAGAGGCAATCACATGACTGAACGTTTAAAAGTAATGACAATTTTCGGGACACGTCCAGAAGCAATTAAAATGGCACCTCTTGTATTAGAGTTGCAAAAACACCCAGAAAAAATTGAATCGATTGTGACTGTAACAGCACAGCATCGCCAAATGTTAGATCAAGTATTAAGTATCTTTGGAATTACGCCAGATTTCGATTTAAATATCATGAAAGACCGCCAAACTTTAATTGATGTTACAACGCGTGGTTTAGAAGGTTTGGATAAAGTAATGAAAGAAGCGAAGCCGGATATTGTACTTGTACATGGTGATACAACAACAACATTTATTGCAAGCTTAGCTGCTTTTTATAATCAAATTCCAGTAGGTCATGTTGAGGCGGGCCTTCGTACATGGGATAAGTATTCTCCATACCCAGAAGAGATGAATCGTCAATTAACAGGTGTAATGGCGGATCTTCATTTCTCACCAACAGCAAAATCAGCAACGAACTTACAGAAGGAAAATAAAGATGAGTCACGTATTTTCATTACAGGAAATACAGCGATTGACGCGCTACAAACGACTGTAAAAGAAACATATAGTCATCCTGTACTAGAGAAACTTGGAAATGATCGTCTTGTACTTATGACAGCTCACCGCCGTGAAAACTTAGGTGAACCGATGCGTAATATGTTCCGTGCAATTAAGCGTCTTGTTGATAAGCATGAAGATGTACAAGTTGTGTACCCTGTTCATATGAACCCTGTTGTTCGTGAAATAGCAAATGAAATTTTAGGTGAACATAACCGTATTCATTTAATTGAGCCGCTAGATGTAATTGATTTCCACAATGTTGCAGCTCGTTCATACTTAATGTTAACGGATTCTGGTGGTGTACAAGAAGAAGCTCCATCACTTGGTGTACCAGTTCTTGTTCTTCGTGATACAACAGAGCGCCCTGAAGGTATTGAAGCAGGTACGCTGAAATTAGCAGGAACAGACGAAGAGACAATCTTTGGTCTTGCTGATGAGCTGTTATCAGATAAAGAAGCTCATGATAAGATGGCGAAAGCATCTAATCCTTACGGTGATGGTCGTGCATCAGAGCGTATTGTAGAAGCAATTTTACAGCACTTTAATAAGTAAATAAAAAAGGCCCAATCGAATAGATTGGGCCTTTTTGTTACGGCTGATTGCGCATAATCCACTCTGCATGAGCATTTGTAGAAGGTGGCGGATCAGTTGGTGTTTTATTTTGGTTTGTTGCTTTTTTTGTTTGTTCGTTAGAATTAGAACTTGAATTTAAATCAGGATTTGAGTTGTTTTTTGTAGTTGGGTTTTTTGCTTTTTCTCCTAATTCTTTTTCAATTTCGTTACGCACCGTTTCTACACTGATTGGATCTGGAAGGAAGTAATAAATACCGCCTATCTTTTTGTCTTCGCCTTCAAGCTTTAACGTTTGCATTGTAGAAGGATCAAATCCAGAAAGTTTATTATAAAGAGCAAGTCCGTCTGAAATAGGAATGTCGGTTTTTATATATTTTCCAACGACAGCTGTTAAATCTTTAATTTTAAATACAGTAGAGGTGGAGTTTAGTTTATGAGCAACAGCGGCCAGTAATTGTCTTTGTCTAGCAGCTCGACCATAATCGCCATTTGGATCTTGCTTTCGCATACGGACGTAAGCAAGTGCTTCTTCACCGTTTAAGTTTTGCTGTCCTTGCTTAAATTGAATTTTTTTGTAGTAATCCACGTCAGAGCGCTCCCAGAAATCGAAGGGTACGTCAACGGTAACGCCGCCAACAGCATCAACGATACCTTTAAAGCCTTGGAAATCAATTTTCAGATAATGGTCTACAGGAACTTTTAGAAAGCCTTCGACAGTTTTGATTGCCATTTCTTCTCCGCCGTAAGCATGGGCAGCGTTAATTTTGTCTTCCTTATTTTTGCCAACAATTTTAACTCGAGAATCACGAGGAATACTCATAAGTGAAATCTTTTGCGTTTTTGGATTGACTGTTGCAAACATTAATGAGTCTGTACGACCATTTTGACCATCTGTCGCATAATCTTCTATACCCATAATGAGAATTGTAAAAGGTTCTTTTGTAATTTCTACATCTTTGTTTCTTAAATCTGATTTTTCACGAGTAAAACCACTATACATCCCCATAAGAGAAGAGTAAGAATTTAACACATAAACTCCTATGCTGCCAAATAAAAATGCGAAAATAAGGAAGAAGAAAAGTTTCCTTCTTCGCTTCTTTTTTATTCTGCTATTTTGGAGATGATAATAACGTTCTTCCATATATAATCTCCTTAGTTCGTTAGTTCATTTGTAGGGAAGTAATTCACTACATTAATCTTTGAAGGTGATAAATTGGTTATGCTTAGATAACATCTTGTTCCAAGTACAACATATCTCCTTCTGTAATTGTACATTTCCCGTTTGTTAATTCAATCATCCAATCTGTAAATGCTTGTTTGCCGTCTTCTTCTACATACGTATCAAATGTGACATTTTCTAGATAATGAATATCTTTAATGGCATATTTTGAATTGCGTAATTCATTTTCCACTTTGCCAAGTAATGTGTAATCAATCTCGGTTTGCATCACACGCATTAGTTTTCGCTGGACAACACCGACATGATTAATGCCTTCGCTTGTACACTTTCCATATGCACGAATTAATCCACCTGCACCAAGTTTAATGCCACCAAAATAGCGTGTTACAACAACGACGGTATCTTTTAGTCCCCGTTTTTTAAGTACTTCCAGCATTGGTACGCCAGCTGTACCGCTAGGCTCGCCGTCATCATTTGCTTTTTGAATATGATCTTGTTCGCCAATTAAATAAGCGGAACAATTATGTGTTGCATTCCAATGTTGTTTTTTTATTTTTTGTATAAATTCTTGAGCCTCTTCCTCAGTCGTTGCTCGGCTAATATAACAAATAAATCTTGATTTTTGAATGACGATTTCGTGTTCGCCGTAGTCTTTGATTGTTAAATATTGTAATAGCACTTGTGTACGCCCCTATCTATCAAAATGACTAGTACTTTCCATTTTAAAAGCGAGCCTTTTTATATTCAAACATTTTTTCTAAATATGCTGAAGTTTTTGGTGAGTATTTTATCTTTTTGTTGTAATTTGTCGAGATGGTAGGTATAATTTCAACCGGCATTTTCATGTATGGATGCACCATTTGTAGTTTTCGTGTAAAATTAGGAAATAAAACTTTTTATAAGGCAGGTACGAAAATGAAAATAGCTATTGTTACTGATAGTACGGCATATATACCGAAGCAAATTCGTGATGAACTCAATATATATATGATTCCATTAAACGTTGTGTTTGGAACAGAATCTTATCAAGAAGAAGCTGAAATTTCAGCAGATGATTTTTATGTGAAAGTACGTGAACAAGAGGAACTTCCAAAAACTTCTCAACCAGCAATCGGAAAGTTTGTTGAGCTATATGAAGAACTAGCTAAAGATTATGATGCAGTTATTAGTATTCACCTATCAAGTGGAATTAGTGGTACATATCAAACATCAACGACAGCTGGACAGATGGTAGAGGGTATTGATGTATACACGTATGACTCTGAAATTAGTTGTGAAGTACAAGGATTTTATGTGCGTGAAGGTGCAAAGTTAGCAAGTGAAGGAAAGAACCCAAAAGAGATTATCGCTCGTTTTGATGAAATGAAGAAAACGATGGACGCCTATTTTGTAGTTGATGATTTACATCATTTACAACGTGGTGGTCGATTGAATAGCGCGCAAGCTTTCATCGGCAGTCTGTTACAAGTGAAGCCAGTTTTATATTTTAGAGATAAAATCATTATTCCGTTTGAAAAGATTCGTACACGTAAAAAAGCATTAAAACGTATCATTGAAATTTTTGATGAGCAAGCAAGTAAAGGTGTACCTATGGAAGCAGTTATCATTCATGCACAACGTGAAGAAGAAGCGAATGAATGGAAGAAAGAATTAGAAGCAAAATATCCTCACGTCACAATTCGTACAGGTTATTTTGGAGCTGTAATTGGTACGCACTTAGGTGAAGGTGCATTAGGTCTTGGATGGTATACGAAGTAATAAAGATATAAAAAGCTCTCTTTTTAAGAGGGTTTTTTTACGGGTATGTTACGTTTAGTTGACAAGTTAATATTTGGAAATGGTAAAATGTACGTAAAATAAAATAATGAGGAAAGTTTTATAACTTACTTTTTACAAGAAACTATATTATAATAGAAGAGAGGTGAAACATATGGAGCATAATTCTTGTTTATGTCCAAAGTTTGAGTCAGCTTTTACTCTGCTTAGTAAGAAGTGGACTGGCTTAATTATTAAATCTTTGCTTGAAGAGTCGAAACGTTTTAGAGAAATTGCAGATATTATCCCAAATATGAGCGATCGTATGTTGTCAGAGCGTTTGAAGGAATTGGAAAGCGAGGGCATTGTAGTTCGTAATGTCTATCCAGAAGTACCAGTTCGAATCGAGTATGGCTTAACTGACAAGGGAAAAGCGTTAGAAAGTGTTATGGATGAGGTCCAAAATTGGGCTGAGAAATGGATGAAGTAGCATTTCATTTGTATTCGTATATTTAATAAAACGTAAGGGATTCCTTACGTTTTTTCTTTGTTTATAGAAGTGAGAAAAGTATATAAATTTCTACACATACATACAAAAATATACGCATTTTGCGCTAGAGCTACATATAATATTACATTTGTTTTACAAAAACGTAACATTAGCAAAAAAAATCCCGAATTATGGTATAAATTTTATAGGTTATATACGGAAAAAGAAAAAAGAAAGCGGTGTAAAAAATAAAATGAAAAAGCTAAAAATGGCATCTTGCGCATTAGTTGCAGGGTTAATGTTTTCTGGGCTAACACCAAATGTATTTGCAGAAGATAAAATTTCTGACGTGAAATCACAAATTAATACACAAAATGACACTTTACATAAACAACAACAAGAACGTGATGAATTACAAAAACAAATGAATGACTTAAACAAAACAATTCAAGGTTTAGATAAATCTGTTCAAGAGAATGCTGCAAAGCTTGATGAAACAACGAAAAAAGTTGCTGATACTGAGCAATTAATTGAAAAGAAAAATAAAGATATTGCAGAATTACAAACAAAGATTGCAAAACGTGAAGAACTATTAAGAAAGCGTTTAGTTGCACTTCAAGAACAACCAAATACGAACGTTGTAACAGAAGTTCTTGTAAACTCTAAAAATATTGCAGATTTAGTTGATCGCTTAACTTCTGTTTCTAAAATTCTTGAGTCTGATGAAGATATCATGAAAACACAACAAGAAGATCAAGCTAGTGTGAAAAAAGATGTTGCAACGGTAAAAGAGAAACAAAAAGAATTAAAAGAAGCACAAGCTCAAATTGAAACTGCTAAGAAAGATCTTGACGCTGAAAAAGCGAAAAAAGAAACTGCAGTAAATGATTTAAGCGGTAAAATGGAAACAGTTGTAACTACAATGACAAGTACGGAAAGCCAATTAAAAGAGCTTGAACAACAGGCATTAAAATTACAACAAATTGCTGAAAAAGAAGCGCAAGAAAAAGCTGCACAAGAAGCTGCTGCTCAAAAGCAAGCAGAGCAAGCTGCTAAAGACGCGCAAGCTCAGCCAGCACAGCAACCAGCGGCGGCTCAACCAGCACAAACGCAAGCTCAACCAGCAGCTCCAGCAAATAATGCTGTACAAGCTCCAAAAGAAGAGTCTAAAAAAGAAGAACCTAAAAAAGAAGAAGCGAAAAAACCAGCACCAGTAGTAACAAATGATGGTGGCGGAAGACAAGATGTTGTTGAAAAAGCTAAAGGCTTAGTAGGTCTAAAATACGTATGGGGTAGTGCGTCAATTTCAAACGGTGGTTTTGACTGCAGTGGTTTAATCTCTTACGTTTACGGTTTAGGTCGTCAAGATACTAGAAGTCTATGGAGTTCTGTACAAAAAATTAGCCCATCTGAAGCGAAACCAGGAGACCTTATCTTCTTACAAGGCACATATAGAGCGGGCGTATCTCACGTTGGAATTTACATTGGTGGCGGTCAAATGATTCATGCTGCTGATGAGTCAACAGGTGTTACTTATGGTAGCGTAAATAGCTCTTACAACCAAAAACATTTCTTAGGTTACGGAAGATTATAGAATTATAATTCAATGAAAAACGTGTATAAAGTCGATAGCTTACTATTTTCTAAGTAGGTTATCGGCTTTTTTGAGTTTTTACGAGATGATGAGAAAGGTTTATAGTAGTGCTGGAGGTGATTGTTGATGCTAGCGGGGAAACAGTTGCTATTAGAAGAACTTTCTTCAGATTTACAGAGGGAATTAAACGATTTGAAAAAGAAGGGAGAGATCGTATGTGTACAAGGTGTAAAAAAGAAGAATTCTAAATATATGTGCCAACGCTGTGGAAACGTAGATCGGTGGCTATTTGCGTCGTTTTTATGTAAAAGGTGCAGTAAAGTGTGCACATATTGCCGGAAGTGTATAGCGATGGGGAGAGTAAGTGAATGTGCTGTACTTGTTCGCGGGATTGCTGAAAGAAAGAGAGAAAAGAATTCAAATTTGTTACAGTGGAACGGGACGTTGTCTACTGGCCAGAATTTGGCGGCGCAAGGAGTTATAGAGGCTATTAAGCAAAAAGAATCATTTTTTATTTGGGCTGTATGTGGGGCTGGGAAAACAGAGATGTTGTTTTACGGTATTAACGAAGCGCTTCAAAAAGGAGAAAGAGTTTGTATCGCAACGCCAAGAACGGATGTTGTTTTGGAATTAGCACCGAGATTACAAGAAGTATTTCCATATATAAAGGTAGCGGCTTTATATGGAGGGAGTGTAGATAAAGAAAAAGATGCAGTACTAGTCGTTGCGACCACGCATCAATTATTACGTTATTATAGGGCGTTTCATGTCATAGTTGTAGATGAGATAGATGCTTTTCCATATTGTGCAGATCAAATGTTACAGTACGCGGTAAAACAAGCGATGAAAGAAAAAGCGGCGCGTATTTATTTAACTGCGACTCCAGATGAAACGTGGAAGCGAAAACTTAAACAAGGTAAACAAAAAGGTGTTATTGTTTCTGGACGATATCACCGTCATCCGTTGCCAGTTCCTCTATTTTGCTGGTGCGGAAATTGGAAGAAAAGCCTCAACCGTGAAAGAATTCCTCGAGTTTTACTACAATGGTTAAAGATGTACTTAAACAAAAAGTATCCTGTTTTTTTATTCGTTCCCCATATACGATATATAGAAGAAATAAGCTCGTTATTGAAATCATTGCATAATAAAGTTGAAGGGGTACATGCAGAAGATCCGATGAGAAAAGAGAAAGTCGCAGCGTTCAGAAAGGGAGAAATCCCATTATTAGTTACAACGACAATTTTAGAGCGAGGCGTAACGGTGAAAAATTTGCAAGTTGCAGTTTTAGGGGCGGAAGAAGAAATATTTTCAGAAAGTGCGCTCGTACAAATTGCGGGCCGAGCAGGGCGGAGCTTTGAAGCACCGTATGGAGAGGTCATTTATTTTCACTATGGCAAGACAGAGGCGATGGTGCGCGCGAAAAAACATATTCAAGGTATGAATAAAAATGCGAAAGAACAAGGATTGATCGATTAATGCATTGTTTACTTTGTGATGAGTATTTTGTAGAAAAGGTTAGTTGGTACACTTTTTTTGTAAAGTGTCATAGAAAATATATATGTGAGAGATGTGAGCAGAAACTTTCCTATATTATAGGAGAAATTTGCATGGAGTGCGGGCGACCTTTAGAATTTGTTCCTGCCTCATTTCAAGAAGACGGTATTTGTATAGATTGTATAAGGTGGATGAAAGAGGAGAAGTATCGTTCTTTTAAAAACCGTTCGTTATATATGTATGATGATAAGATGAAAGAAATAGTAGCGCAGTTTAAGTTTCGGGGGGATGCAGAGTTAGTGCACATTTTTTATCGTCCTTTTCGAAGTTTATTTCAAAAGTGTTTTGCCAATGTTTCAACTGTTATCGCTGTTCCACTTAGTAAGGAAAGGGAAGTTGAACGTGGTTTTAATCAAGCTGAGTTATTAGCAGTTTGTTTGCCTGTCAAAATTTCTTATCCATCATTAAGAAGAAGGGAAACAGAAAAGCAAAGTAAGAAGACACGTAAAGAAAGGGTGTCAGGAAGCAATCCTTTTTATTTTCAGGGAGAAGAGATGTTTTCTGGGCAACATATTTTACTCGTTGATGACGTGTATACGACAGGGATTACAGTTAGGCAAATCGGAAGTTTGTTATATGAAAGAGGGGCAAGGGAAGTATCTAGTTTGACACTTTATAGAAGTTAATATGGCAGTGTCGAAAGGGATAATAAAAAGACGATAAGTCTTCTTTGACTTCATATGTTGTCATTCGTTATAGTCAAAATATGGGGCGAATGCCCTGATTTTTAGAGTGAAGGGAATGGAATGAACATGCAAGGAAGAGTGAAATGGTTCAATGCAGAAAAGGGATTTGGGTTTATTGAGCGTGAAGATGGTGACGATGTATTTGTCCATTTTTCTGCTATTCAACAAGATGGGTATAAGTCATTGGAAGAAGGGCAACAAGTAGAGTTTGACATTGTAGATGGAGCACGTGGACCACAAGCAGCTAATGTTGTGAAACTGTAGGGTATATTGTTTGGGGAAGAGAAAGCTGCGTTTGTGGCAACGTTATATATATGTAGTAGAACCTCTTGTTTTTCGCAAGGGGTTTTTGTTATAGGGTAAGTTGTCAAAAAGTTGTTTCTTTTCTGTAACGAATTGTCCACAGTTATATTCGTTATTCACGATGTTAATAGGATAAAATAAAGATAGAAACGATGCATCTTTTCATTTCAACAAAAAACGATAAAAAAATCGCAATTCCACTAATTTTTTTAAAAAAGTTAGAAGGAGTTTTTAAGCCAATGTCGAAATTATAGTACATAGGCTTGAAAGGAGGAATTCATCTATGAAATTCAACATTCGTGGTGAAAATATTGAAGTAACTCCAGCATTAAAGGAATATGTAGAGAAAAAACTAAGTAAGTTAGAGCGTTATTTTGATACATTCCCAGAGATTAAAGTTAATTTAAAAGTATACTCTGACAAGCAACGTGTCGAGGTAACAATCCCATTTACTGATTTATTACTTCGTGCAGAAGAAACTAATAGCGATATGTACGCTGCTATCGATTTAGTAGTTGATAAAATTGAGCGACAAATTCGTAAACATAAAACAAAAGTAAATCGTAAGTTACGTGAGAAAGGTTCTATAAAAACGAACTTTATCCTTCCAGAAGCAGTAGCTGTGCTGGATGAGGTAGAAGAAGATGAATTAGAACTTGTACGTACAAAACGATTCGATTTAAAACCGATGGATGTTGAAGAGGCAATCCTACAAATGGATATGCTAGGACATAATTTCTTCGTCTTCACAAATGCTGATACAAATGAAACTAATGTTGTATATGGTCGTAAAGATGGGAAATATGGTTTAATCGAAACTAAATAATAATTCGAAAGCGCAGCCGAATGAGGCTGCGCTTTTTTTGCTGAAAATAGATTTTTAAAAAACTTTTCTTAATTTAGAACGAGACAATCGGCCGATTGTTGTCATAGTTATAAGACAAGTGTTACAATTATCATTAGGTATATACATTTTAGTTTTTTTAATTAGGAGAAAAATTGGCATAACATACATTTGATTTTTATAACGACTGATTGTAATAGAGAAAAAGAAAAACAATCGGAAGTTTTATTTTAATAAAAAGAGGAGCGTATTTCCTATGATCGGTATTTTAAAAAAGGTGTTTGATGTAAATCAACGCCAAATTAAACGTATGCAAAAGACAGTTGAGCAAATTGATGCATTAGAGTCATCTATTAAGCCACTAACTGATGAACAATTAAAAGGAAAGACGCTTGAATTTAAAGAACGTCTAACAAAAGGTGAAACAGTAGATGATTTACTACCTGAAGCTTTTGCAGTTGTTCGCGAAGCGGCAACTCGTGTTCTTGGAATGCGTCCATATGGCGTACAGTTAATGGGTGGTATTGCCTTACATGAAGGGAATATTTCTGAGATGAAAACGGGTGAAGGTAAAACGTTAACATCTACATTACCTGTATATTTAAATGCTTTAACAGGAAAAGGTGTTCACGTTGTTACAGTCAATGAATATTTAGCACAACGTGATGCGAGCGAAATGGGACAACTTCATGAGTTCCTTGGCTTAACGGTAGGAATTAACTTAAATAGTATGTCACGCGAAGAGAAACAAGAGGCTTATGCTGCTGATATTACGTATAGCACAAATAATGAGCTTGGATTCGATTACTTACGTGATAACATGGTTTTATATAAAGAGCAGTGCGTTCAACGTCCACTTCACTTTGCTATTATCGATGAAGTCGATTCTATTTTAGTCGATGAAGCACGTACGCCGCTTATTATTTCAGGACAAGCTCAAAAATCAACAGAGCTATACATGTTTGCAAATGCATTTGTTCGTACGTTAGAAAATGAAAAAGATTATTCATTTGATGTGAAAACGAAAAATGTAATGCTAACAGAAGATGGTATTACGAAAGCAGAGAAAGCTTTCCATATTGAAAACTTATTCGATTTAAAACATGTAGCACTTCTTCACCATATTAATCAGGGGCTTCGTGCACACGTTGTTATGCATCGTGATACAGATTATGTTGTACAAGAAGGCGAAATCGTAATTGTAGACCAATTCACTGGTCGTCTTATGAAAGGTCGTCGTTATAGCGAAGGATTACACCAAGCGATTGAAGCAAAAGAAGGTGTAGAAATTCAAAATGAAAGCATGACGCTTGCAACAATTACATTCCAGAACTACTTCCGTATGTATGAAAAATTATCTGGTATGACTGGTACAGCGAAAACAGAGGAAGAGGAATTCCGTAACATTTACAATATGAACGTTATTGTAATTCCGACAAACAAACCGATTATTCGTGATGATCGTGCCGATTTAATCTTTAAATCAATGGAAGGTAAGTTCAATGCTGTTGTTGAGGATATTGTAAATCGTCATAAAAAAGGACAACCTGTTCTTGTAGGTACAGTTGCAATTGAAACTTCAGAGCTTATTTCAAAAATGTTAACGCGTAAAGGTGTACGTCATAACATCTTAAATGCGAAAAACCATGCTCGTGAAGCAGATATCATTGCAGAGGCTGGTATGAAAGGTGCTGTAACAATCGCGACGAACATGGCAGGTCGTGGTACAGATATTAAGCTTGGAGACGATGTGAAAAACGTTGGTTTAGCAGTTATCGGTACAGAGCGTCACGAAAGTCGTCGTATTGATAATCAGTTACGTGGTCGTGCTGGTCGTCAAGGGGACCCTGGTGTTACGCAGTTCTACTTATCGATGGAAGATGAATTAATGCGCCGATTTGGTTCAGATAATATGAAAGCAATGATGGACCGCCTTGGTATGGATGATTCTCAGCCGATTGAAAGTAAAATGGTTTCTCGTGCGGTAGAATCTGCACAAAAACGTGTTGAAGGAAATAACTATGATGCACGTAAGCAGTTACTGCAATATGATGATGTACTTCGTCAGCAACGTGAAGTTATTTACAAACAGCGTCAAGAGGTAATGGAGTCTGACAACTTACGCGGCATTATTGAAGGTATGATGAAATCTACAGTAGAACGTGCTGTTGCTCTTCATACACAAGAGGAAATTGAAGAAGATTGGAACATTAAAGGTCTTGTTGACTACTTAAATACAAACCTTCTTCAAGACGGAGATGTAAAAGAAGAAGAATTACGTCGCCTTGCTCCTGAGGAAATGAGCGAGCCAATTATTGCGAAATTAATTGAGCGATACAATGAAAAAGAAAAGCTTATGCCAGAAGAGCAAATGCGTGAGTTTGAGAAGGTTGTTGTATTCCGCGTTGTAGATACGAAATGGACAGAGCATATTGATGCGATGGATCACCTTCGTGAAGGTATTCATTTACGTGCTTACGGTCAAATCGATCCACTTCGTGAGTACCAAATGGAAGGGTTCGCGATGTTCGAGTCAATGGTTGCTTCTATTGAAGAGGAAATTTCTCGTTACATTATGAAAGCTGAAATTGAACAAAACTTAGAACGTCAAGAAGTTGTTCAAGGTGAAGCTGTTCATCCTTCTAGCGATGGCGAAGAAGCAAAGAAAAAGCCAGTTGTAAAAGGTGACCAAGTGGGCCGCAACGATTTATGTAAATGTGGTAGCGGTAAAAAATATAAAAACTGCTGTGGTATCGTTCAGTAATATAGGACGGTAGCTTAGGCTGTTTTGCAAACTTTTATATCAAAAATGTATAATTAAGAAGGATTAAACTCTCTCCGTAATAAGTGGAGAGAGTTTCCCTTGTTTTCATACGAAAGTAACAGCAATTACATAGAGGTGAAGGAAATGGAATTAGTAGAAATTAGACAGGAATTAGAGAAAATGGCTAAGCGATTAGCGGCTTTTAGGGGGTCTCTTTGACCTCCCTACTAAGGAGAAACAAATTGCAGAATTAGAAGAGAAAATGATGGGCGCAGGATTTTGGGATGACCAACAAGGCGCACAAGCTGTAATTAATGAAGCGAATGCGTTAAAAGATATGGTTGGAAAGTTCCGTCAGTTAGATGAGACGTTCGAAAATTTAGAAATCACGCATGAGCTTTTAAAAGAAGAGTATGATGAAGATTTACATGAGGAATTAGAATCAGAAGTAAAAGGCTTAATTCAAGAAATGAATGAGTATGAGCTTCAGTTACTATTAAGTGATCCTTATGATAAAAATAATGCGATTTTAGAATTACATCCAGGTGCAGGTGGAACTGAGTCACAAGACTGGGGTTCTATGCTATTACGTATGTACACACGCTGGGCTGAAAAACGCGGATTCAAAGTAGAAACGGTTGACTATTTACCAGGTGATGAAGCTGGTATTAAGAGTGTAACTTTATTAATTAAAGGTCATAACGCTTACGGTTACTTAAAAGCAGAGAAAGGTGTACATCGTCTTGTACGTATTTCACCATTCGATTCTTCAGGGCGTCGTCATACATCATTCGTATCTTGTGAAGTTGTACCAGAGTTCAATGATGAAGTTGAAATCGAAGTACGTACAGAAGATTTAAAAATTGATACGTACCGAGCAAGTGGAGCTGGTGGACAGCACGTAAATACGACAGATTCAGCAGTTCGTATTACACATACACCGACAAATACGGTTGTAACATGTCAGTCGGAGCGTTCTCAAATTAAAAACCGTGAGCATGCGATGAAAATGTTAAAAGCGAAATTATATCAAAAGAAACTAGAAGAGCAACAAGCAGAATTAGATGAAATTCGCGGAGAGCAAAAAGAAATCGGATGGGGTAGCCAAATCCGTTCTTACGTATTCCACCCGTATTCTCTTGTAAAAGACCATCGTACAAATACGGAGGTTGGTAACGTACAAGCTGTTATGGATGGAGAGATTGATCCATTTATTGATGCTTACTTACGTTCTCGCATCTAATAAGCGAAAAAAAGCCAACGAAATTGTTGGCGCATGCTGAGGACAATAGAGGATATAAAGAATTTGATTTTATTTTTATAGATGAAGTAAAGAGGAAGAGAAGTTGGAAACGACAACTTCTCTTTTTGATGGGATTATATGTAGATTACAATGCTGTATATTGTTTTGTAAAAAGTAGAGAATAGTAAAATAGAGCGGTAATATGGTAAAGATTTATATAGAACTTTTCTAATTTTCCTTTTAAAAAGGATGCTTTATAGAAGTTTTTTAAGTTGTTCACAGAATTGAAACAACTTATGAAAGCTTTATTTTATCAAGGTTCTCACTGTATTTTTGAGGGATATGAAATACACCTTAGTTTTTCTATATAAAGATAATGCTTATAATGAAAATGAGTGTGTTAGGAATAAAAAGAATATCAACAATGGGGAGCGATAGAAGTGAAAAAAAAATTGTTGGCTATTGCGCTAGGGACATCGGTTGTTTTTGCTTTAGGAGCATGCGGAAATAAAGAAGAGAGTAAGTCTTCGAAACAGTCTGCAAGCACAGACAGCGCAGAACAAATTTTCCAAAGAAGTTGTGCGGGATGTCACGCAACAGATTTATCAGGGGCAACTGGACCTGATTTAAGAAAAGTAGGCGGTAAGTACGACGCTACAGATATCGAAGAGATTATTAAAAAAGGCCGCGGTTCAATGTCACCAGGACTTATTCAAGGTGAAGATGCGAAAAAAGTGTCTGAATGGTTAGCTGAACATAAATAAAAAAGGTGAAATGGACGAGTTGATAATATAGTCAACTCGTTTTCCTTTTTTCTGGTATGTAACATAACTGTAACAAAAATGTATCCAAATTGGAAACCGTTTGATGTTACAATGGGGTTTGTAGAATTTTGCTGAAATATATTACATAGAGTGGTATTGCTTATGAGAAAGCATAAGTAAACTATCTTCAACAAGGATGACTAAATGAAAATGAAGGATGTCTTTTGTTTTCAGATGTACAGAAAAGTATTTCGAAAAAAATCATTAAGTATTGGGTGATAAATAATGATAAAAATGACGAATGTTTATAAGGAGTACCCGAATGGTATGAAAGCCATTGCTGGTCTTACAGTTAACATTAAACAAGGTGAATTCGTATACGTAGTTGGACCGAGTGGAGCCGGAAAATCTACATTTATTAAAATGATGTATCGTGAAGAGAAACCATCTACAGGATCTATTAATGTAAATGGACTTACTATCGAAACATTGGCAGAAAGAGACGTTCCGTATTTTCGTCGTCAATTAGGCGTGATTTTCCAAGATTTCAAATTGCTACCTAAATTAACGGTATATGAGAATGTTTCGTTTGCTTTAGAAGTAATTGAAGAAGAACCGGATGCAATTCGTGAGCGTGTAACAGAAGTTCTAGGTCTTGTAGGCCTTGAAGATCGTGCAGACGCACTTCCAAGTGAGCTTTCGGGCGGGGAGCAACAACGTGTGGCTATTGCAAGAGCAATTGTAAATAGACCAAAGGTTGTAATTGCCGATGAGCCAACAGGTAACTTAGATATTGAAACAGCTCTTGATATTATGAATATTTTTACTCGCATTAATGAGCGCGGCACAACGATTGTTATGGCGACGCATAATGCAGATATCGTAAATACAATCCGTCATCGTGTAATCGCGATTGAAGGCGGAAAAATTGTTCGAGATGAGATTGAGGGAGGATACGGATATGAAGGCTAAGACCCTTAGTCGACATTTGCGAGAAGGTGTAAAGAATCTATCACGTAACGGATGGATGACATTTGCTTCTGTTAGTGCAGTAACAGTTACATTATTACTTGTAGGTGTCTTTTTAACAGCGATTATGAATATGAACCATTTTGCGACGAAAGTAGAGCAAGATGTAGAGATTCGTGTACACATTGATCCAGCTGCAAAAGAAGCGGATCAAAAGAAATTAGAAGAAGATATGAGTAAGATTGCAAAAGTAGATTCTATTAAATATTCTTCTAAAGAAGAAGAGTTAAAACGTTTAATTAAAAGCTTAGGTGATAGTGGAAAAACGTTTGAGTTATTTGAACAAGATAACCCACTTAAAAACGTATTCGTTGTAAAAGCAAAAGAACCAACCGATACAGCGACAATCGCGAAGAAGGTTGAAAAAATGCAGTTTGTTAGTAATGTTCAGTACGGAAAAGGACAAGTTGAACGATTATTTGATACTGTAAAAACTGGTCGTAACATTGGGATTGCGTTAATTGCTGGTCTTTTATTCACAGCGATGTTCTTAATCTCTAATACAATTAAAATTACAATTTATGCTCGTAGTACAGAAATTGAAATTATGAAACTTGTTGGTGCAACAAACTGGTTTATTCGTTGGCCATTCTTGCTAGAGGGATTATTCTTAGGAGTATTAGGATCAATTATTCCAATTGGCCTAATTCTAATTACGTATAATTCGTTGCAAGGTGTGTTTAATGAAAAACTTGGCGGAACAATTTTCGAGCTTCTACCATACAGTCCGTTCGTATTCCAATTAGCTGGTTTACTAGTGTTAATCGGTGCTTTAATCGGTATGTGGGGAAGTGTAATGTCAATTCGTCGCTTCTTAAAAGTATAAAAAGTTGCAAACATAATTCGTACAAGCTTATCATATAGTAGAAATAGGTAAAGGCATCACACACTGTGTGATGCCTTTTGCTACACCACCTGTGTGTTTTGGAAAGGGGAATTCCGCATTGAAACGTAGAGTTGCAATTATTGGAATGGTTGTTGCATTTTTAATTGGTGCTGGCGGAATGTTTGCAGGCATGTCTGTATTTGGGGTTAACCCATCAGAAGTAACGCAAACAATTTCGAGTGGGAATGCTAGCACTGCGCAAGGGAATTTGGCAAAAATTAATGAGGCGTATGCACTAATTGATTCACGTTATGTGGAAGACGTGAAAGATGAAAAGTTAGTTGAAGGTGCAATACAAGGTATGTTGTCTACGCTGAAGGACCCTTATTCCACGTATATGGATAAAGAAACAGCCAAACAGTTTAGTGAATCGCTTGATCCCGAATTAGAGGGGATTGGGGCTGAGGTGAACAAGACGGACGGTAAGCTTATTATCGTATCGCCAATTAAAGGTTCACCAGCAGAAAAGATAGGAATTAAACCGAATGACCAAATTTTATCTGTAGATGGAAACAGTGTGAAAGACTTATCACGTGAAGAAGCAGTATTAAAAATTCGTGGTAAAAAGGGAACGACTGTCGCAATTGAAATTAAACGTGCGGGAGTAACTGATCCGATTGTATTTAAAATTAAGCGTGAAAAGATTCCGATCTTTACAGTGTTTAGTTCTGTGAAGCAAGAGAGTGGAAAAGATATCGGTTATATGCAAATCACTTCTTTTGCTGAAAATACAGCGAAAGAATTTAAGGATCAGTTAAAAGAGTTAGAGAAGAAAAATATAAAAGGCTTAGTTATTGACGTGCGTGGTAATCCTGGTGGCTACTTAAATAGTGTAGAAGATATACTAGGGGAAATTATGACGAATAAAAAGCCGATGCTACAAGTAGAGCAGCGAAATGGTGAGAAGAAGAAATTCTCTACGGAACTGAAAGAGAGAAAACCATATCCAATTTCAGTATTAATTGATAATGGAAGTGCTTCTGCTTCAGAGATTTTAGCGGGTGCGCTAAAAGAAGGAGAAGGATACGATTTAATTGGTGAAAAGACATTTGGTAAAGGTACTGTCCAGCAAGCTGTTCCATTTAAAGACGGCAGCAACATTAAATTAACGATGTTTAAATGGTTAACACCGGATGGGAACTGGATTCATAAAAAAGGAATCGCGCCAACAGTAGAAGTGAAGCAACCAAATTATTATCATGCGACACCAATTCAAATTGAAAAAACACTTTCATACAATTCAAATGATGTACAAGTAAAACATGCTCAGGAAATGCTTAAGAGCTTAGGTTATGTACCAGGTCGTGAAGATGGATACTTTAGTAAAGAGACAGAATCGGCTCTGAAAGCATTCCAAAATGCAAATGAAATGGAAGCGACAGGACAGCTTGATAAAAAGACAGCTGAAGCGATTCAAACTAAAATTATCGAAAAAATCCGTTCTGGAGAAAATGATCTACAATTACAGTCAGCATTAAAATTAATGGCAAAATAAGAAGAAATACAGGCAGTTTGCTGCCTGTATTTTTTTGTGTTAAACAAACGTTTGTTTAGTTATGATAATATAAAAAGAAAGAATGATATAAATGGTGGTGAATGAGTTCGTGGAGGCGTGGATTTTTGAAATAATGCGGGCAGTTGGACGTTTTTTCTTACACCCTGCTGTCTATATATTTGTAATAAGTAGTATCTTCGTTGGATACTTACGTATGTTAAGAGAACGAAAAGATTTTTCTTTTAAAGTTTATGATATTTGGTTTGAACTGCGAACCTCTCTATTTGCAGGGATTGGATACGGATTAGTAGTATCTATTATTACGATTGGGCTTGGACTTGTTGTTTCTAAAGCAAGCTTATGGGCCATTTTAATTTGGACGTTACTATTTGGATTAACGGCTATGTATCGATATTTATCGGCGGCTTATACATTTAGCATTGCGATTGTATGTGTTCTATTATCTTCTAAGCTACCAGTTTCCTTTTTACAGCTTCGAGAAGGTGAAGAGAGTACCATTGTATCCCTTGTTATTTTACTAGGCGTTATGCTTATTGTAGAAGGCTTATTGATTTCGAAAAACGCAGTAGGATATTCGACGCCGAGGCTTAGGCAGGGGAAGCGTGGATTAAAGATTGGTTTACACGAATCAAAGCGTTTATGGATCGTTCCTATTTTTATTCTTGTACCGGGTGATGCGGTAACGCAGTTTATTTCATGGTGGCCTGTCGTTTCAATAGGTTCAAATACATATTCTCTATTCCTCGTTCCATTTTTAATTGGATTTATGAGAAGGATTAGAAGTTATGAGCCGACGGAAGCTTTATTATTTACAGGAAGACGTGTGTACGGATTAGCAGGACTTGTGCTCGTTTTAGGAATCGCAAGTTACTGGTGGCACGTACTTGCAATTATCGCGATGGGAGTCGCTATGCTTGGGCGTTTCACAATTTCGATGCAAGAAAAAATTGCCGATGAAACAAGACCAGCGTATTTTGCTGCACGCAATGATGGGCTCGTTGTACTAGATACAATTCCAAATACAATTGGAGCAGAGCTGAAATTACTGCCTGGAGAAATTATTACGAAAGTAAATGGAGTCATTCCAAAAAGCGCCGAGGAATTTTATGATGCGCTTCAAACGAAGACGACAGGAGCATTTTGTAAATTAGAAGTATTAGATACAAATGGTGAGCTTCGTCTTGCACAAACTGCATTATATGCTGGTGGACATCACGAATTAGGTATTGTATTCGTTGAACAGGAGCATGAGTGGGATTCGGAAGCGATGTAATAGAAGGAATGGTATCACCTTGTGGTGGTACCTTTTTTGTTTTTGGGGGATGGGAGAGTAGTTAGTAAATGAAATTTATATCGGCGATTATCCGAATATATCAGCGCAACTTGAAATATATCGGCGATTTTGCAAATATATCAGCGCAACTCGAAATATATCGGCGATTATTCGAATATATCGACTTTCCAGCAAAAAACGACAACTATCGCAAAGCTTATTTTCAGTTTCATAGACGGATAACTTGAATAATCATTTGATAATGGTTATCATTTAGGGAGTCTTTTTAATTTTGGAAAATGGAGGTAAGATATGCTGCGTAAATTTTTCTCGTACTATAAACCGTATAAAGGTTTATTTATACTCGACTTTTCTTGTGCGGTTGTCGCAGGATTATTAGAACTTGGCTTCCCGCTTATCGTAAACCAATTTATTGATAAGTTATTGCCAGGGCAAAACTGGACGCTTATTTTATGGGCTTGTTTCGGTTTACTCGCAGTTTATATGTTAAATGCAGGCCTGCAATATGTTGTTACATATTGGGGACATATGCTTGGTGTTAACATTGAAACAGATATGAGGCAGAAATTATTTGATCATATTCAAAAGCTATCATTCAGATTTTTTGATAATAATAAAACAGGTCATTTAATTTCACGCCTTACAAACGATTTAATGGAAATTGGGGAAATTGCTCACCATGGACCAGAAGATTTATTTATCGCCGTAATGACTTTAGTTGGGGCATTCTCATTTATGATGATGATCAACTGGAAGTTAGCGTTATTAACGTTCTTCGTCATTCCATTCCTATTATGGTTAGCACTTTACTTTAATAAAAAAATGACAGGTACATTTAGACGTTTATTCTCAGACGTTGCTGATTTTAATGCATGCATTGAGAACAATGTTGGTGGTATTCGCGTTGTACAAGCATTCGGAAATGAAAAGTTTGAGAAAGAGCAATTTGCTGTTAACAACGCTCGTTTCCGTACAACAAAATTAATGGCGTATAAAATTATGGCGTTAAATTCGTCGATTAGTTATATGCTCATGCGTCTCGTAACGCTCTTCGTCTTAATATGCGGTACATGGTTTGTGCTGCAAGGAGAATTAACGTACGGTGGATTTATCGGATTCGTTCTATTAACGAATATTTTCTTCCGCCCAATTGAAAAAATTAACGCGGTAATCGAAAGCTATCCGAAAGGAATCGCCGGTTTTAAAAGATATGTAGAGCTTCTTGAAACAGAGCCTGACATTGTAGACTCTAAAGATGCAATGGAAGTGAAGCATGTACACGGTGATATTCAATATAACAACATTACGTTTGGATATGAAAACAAAGAACCGATTTTAAATGACATTAGTTTGAAAATACATGCAGGTGAAACAGTTGCGTTCGTTGGACCATCAGGAGCTGGGAAAACGACGTTATGTAGCCTATTACCACGTTTTTATGAACAATCATCTGGATCGATTCAAATTGATGGAATTGATACGAAAGATATGACATTATCTTCACTTCGTAAGCAAATTGGAATTGTGCAGCAAGACGTGTTCTTATTCTCAGGAACAATTCGTGAAAATATCGCTTACGGAAATTTAAAAGCATCAGAAGCTGAAATTTGGCAGGCAGTAAAACGTGCGCAATTAGAAGATTTAATTTACTCACAGCCGGACGGTTTAGATACTGTTATCGGTGAGCGCGGCGTGAAACTTTCAGGTGGACAAAAGCAGCGTCTAGCTATTGCTCGTATGTTCTTGAAAAACCCCCCAATTTTAATATTGGATGAAGCAACTTCTGCATTAGATACAGAGACAGAACTTGCGATTCAAAAATCGCTTGCGGAGCTATCTGTTGGCCGTACAACATTAGTTATCGCTCACAGACTTGCAACGATTAAAAATGCAGATCGCATCGTCGTTGTAAATAAAGATGGTATTGCAGAACAAGGTTCACATAATGAATTAATTGAGCAAGGTGGAGGATACAGTAGGTTATACGAAGCTCAGTTTAGTTCGTAAATATAATTTGTACAGAATTAGTGCACCATAAGTAGGTAAAAATCTCATATGGGAGGCTATAAAGTATGATTGTAACAACAACGTCTACAATTCAAGGAAAAGAAATTATTGAGTATATTGATATTGTCAATGGAGAAGCGATTATGGGCGCGAATATCGTTCGTGACCTTTTCGCCTCCGTCCGTGACGTTGTCGGCGGTCGTGCGGGTGCTTATGAAAGTAAATTAAAAGAAGCACGCGACATCGCAATGGAAGAAATGAAAACTTTCGCAAGACAAAAAAATGCAAATGCAATTGTTGGTATCGACGTGGACTACGAGGTAGTTCGCGAAGGAATGCTAATGGTTGCTGTGAGCGGGACTGCTGTCCGTATCTAAAATGAAAAGCCGTGCTGATGCACGGCTTTTTGTATTCTATGTCGAAGATTCAATATTTCTTGGGAAATGTGGAATGCTCCGTCGATATATAGGGAAGACATTAGAGTGCTTCTTTACATTTTTGAATTTGAGTTAATAATTTTGCGTATTCTTGTTCGAGAGATGTGATGTCATCGTGATGATTTGGAATGGAAATCCGGCCGATGACTTCTGTTAATTTTGTTTGTAATCGTAACATTTCTTGCTCAGTAACGTTTACAGAATCTCCGGTGGTTCTTTTTGTGTATTGCTCGTGATTACCGTGGAAGATTCTTGGTTCATTCTCATCTACTTGTAGAATATGGTCTGCAACAGAGCGAATAAAGGCACGGTCATGGCTAATGAAAAGTATTGTGCCAGGATATTCTTGTAACATGGTTTCTAATTCTTCTTGCGTCGCTAAGTCTAAATAGTTTGTCGGTTCATCTAGCAGAAGCATATTATAGTTTCCTAAAAATACTTTTGCGAGTGCAACCTTCATTCTTTCACCCCCGCTTAGAACGTGCACAGGTTTATGAACATCCTCACGGCGGAATAGAAGTCGTGCAAGTATTGTGCGAACGAATGCTTCTGTATAGTTTGTTTCTTCTAGAACATTTTCTAAAATGGTTTTATCTGTTTTTAAAATAGATAATGTTTGTTCGAAGTATCCAATTTTACAACTTTTCGATAGCTGCATGCCACGCTCGTTTATGAGAAGCATGTTGAACAAAGTGGTTTTGCCGCTTCCATTTGCCCCTAAAACGGCAAGCTTTGCACCAGGGGCAATAGTTCCATTCATATTTTTAAATAGTATACGGTCGCCTATTTTCTTTGTTGCTTTATTGAATTGTACTGCCACCTTACTATGAATGGGTGTATGGTATTGCACGTCAAATTGAGCTTGAGAAAGATCCTTTGGCTTTTCCTTCTTTTCTAGTTTTTCGAGACGTGTCTCTAATGCTTTCGCTGCTTTACTAACCTGTTCTTGGCCATGAGCCCCACTTAACCTATAAAGTCTAGATTCAGATGAACTGAACCGTGTTGGGATTTTTTTCATGTTAGAAGCACGTTGCTTTCTTTGTAGAATGGACTGTTCTAAACGATTTTTTTCTTGTATATATTGCTCATATTCTGCTTGTTTTTGTATTCGTTCACGTTCTTTTTGTTTTCGATAGTTTGAATAATTACCTTTGTACTCTTGAATAATACCGTCTTCAATTTCAATAATTTTGGTACATGTATTATCTAGAAATTCACGGTCATGCGATATTAAAACAAGTGCCCCTTTATAAGATGAAAGTGCCTTTTCTAATTGCTCTGTACCGACCATATCTAAGTGGCTTGTTGGTTCATCAGCGAATAAAATGCCTGCATTTTGTTCGAGAGCATGCGCAATCTTTAGTCGCATTCGTTCACCGCCGCTCATTGCGTCGGTAACGTTTGAAATACTCCATTTTCCTTTTGCGAGAGAAGAAGCGGTTTCCGGTAGTTCTTCGCTGAGCTGAGGAATGATGGCGATAGAACTATGATGAGTTACTATGCCTCTGTCAGCTTCTATTTCTTTACTTAATATTTGTAATAACGTAGATTTACCAGCTCCGTTGACTCCGACAATTCCTATGCGATCCTGTGCTTGAATTTCCAGTGATGGTAATGTAAATAGTGTGCGATCACCAAAGCTCTTTTCAATATTACGTGCGAATAAAATAGTCATAAAAAAACCTCCCTAGTTTCACTAGAGAGGATAAACGTCGCCCTTGTATGTAAAAAATCGTACATAAATAAACGATTTTTTACATGATCGTTTCGAAAGAAAGTATCGACAAATGGACAGACTAATCCCCTGCTAGTTTTCATCATTTTTGTTCACTATTTGTGATGGATGAAATAAATAAGAGAATTAGAACTTCATTGGTCAAAGTACCTTCCTTTCATAATATTACTTTTATTGTATGCGCATACAAAAGGGTTTGTCAAACTTATTTCTGTTCGCTATTTTTGAATTTATTATTATACAATTGTGCTTTTGCCAGCGCCTCAGCATCGTTTTTAATTTCATCCAGTCCATTTGCATCTCCAATAACATAACCTTCAAATGAAGAACCAACAAAATCAAAGATATATTGGAATTGAGCAATAAGCGGTAATGCTTTTAGCTTTGGATTATCCCCGCCAACGATGACAACATACATTTTTTTGCCTTTCATTTTTTCTTTGAAATGAAGAGATGTATCGCGCAAGCTTTGTGACCAGCGATCAACAAAGTTTTTCATATGTCCACTCATTCCGTACCAATATAATGGTGTAGCAAAGATAATCGTGTCGTGCTCTAGCATGCGTTTGGTTAACTGCTCATAGTCATCATTTACGGATTGGAATCCTTCTGCATCATGACGTTGGTCTGTAATAGGATAGACGGTATGATCACGCAAATAAATTTGTTCTGTTTCAATGTCCTCTATCATCATATGTGTTAAAGCTTCTGTATTTCCGTTTTGTCTTGAACTGCCATGTATAACAAACATGTAATCATTCCTTTTCTTTTGCTTGTTTTAGGAGTGAAACGTGTTTTTGCAAATTCGTTTGGATGTTGGAAAGTAATGTAATTTGCTTTGTTACTTCATTGAGTTTATCTTCGTAAAGTGTAAGGATACTGCTGCACGGATTGTCGTACAGGTGCGGTTCAATTTCAAGGCAGCGCAGCATCCTTGCCGTCTCTTCTAAATTTAAGCCAATTTGAAAGTACATTTGAATAAGCTCCACTTTTTCGATGGCACTTTCATCAAAATCACGGTAGCCATTTGCAAGGCGCTTAGAAGGGAGTAAGCCCTTTTCTTCGTAATGTCTTAGTGATCTTTCACTAACGCCAGTTTCTTTTGATAATTCTCCAATTCGCAATGTATTTCACTCCTTTTACATGTATTGTAAACCTTCACACTAATGTGAAGGTCAACTCTGTTTTTTCGCAAAAGAATCTACATGATTTAAGAACACTTGAATGGCTTTAGATGGAATGAAATATTTACCGCGCACGATGGAAAACGGACGGATTAGTTGTTCATTTGGAACTTCGACGTGGAATAGTTCTTTTGCTAATAGCTCTTTCCGTACAGTCCAATCAGAAAGGATAGCGATGCCAAGCCCGGCACTAACAGCTTCCTTTACGCTTTGGATACTACTGAATGTAAAGAATCGTTTCATTTTTAAATGGTGTTGATGAATAAAGCGGTCACTATAAGCGCGTGTACCAGAACCACTTTCTCTTAATACCCATACTTGATCTTGGAGTGTACTTTCATTTATTTCATTTGTGCGGAGTAATGGATGATTTGGCGGGACGACGAGCTTCATTTCATCTTGCATAAATGTTTCAACATCTACGTCGGCGTATACGACTTGTCCTTCCACTAGGCCGATATCAATTTGATTAGAGCGAAGGCTTTGCAAAACGTCTTCTGTATTTGAGATGAAAGTATGAACTTCGACGTGTGGATTTTCATTCGCATAGTTAGCCAGTATTTTTGGAAGTAAGTATTCGCCAATTGTAAAACTAGCACCAATGCGAAGTGTTCCTGTTACAACGTTATGTAGTTCATTAATTTCTTGTTTAGCATCTTCGTAAAGAGAGAGCATTTGCTTTGCATGTATATATAATATGTTTCCAGCTTCAGTAACTTGGACGTGCTTCGGGGAGCGTTGAATAAGCGTAGTGCCAAATTCGTTTTCTAAGTTGCGTATATGCATACTTACTCCAGGCTGTGAAAGGTTTAATAATTCTGCTGCACGGGAGAAGTGTTTCTGTTCAACGACAGTAACAAAAATTTTTAAAATGTCTACGTTCATATAATGGGCTCCTTTCTTTTTCTATCATCTTATCATAAGTATTTCTGATGATAGATATTTGGTATTGGTATTAAACTTATTATAGAAACTCTCTTATAATGTAAGTAGAAAGAACATGCATGTTCCAATACGATTATTGGAGTGGTTCAAAATGGAACAAACACTTGTTATACAAAAGAAGAAGCGTTTTGGATTTTCGCAAGGAATTGGGATTACATTATTAATCGCAATTGCCGCGAAATATTTAGCAGAGCTTCCATTTTTAAATATTATGGGACAATTAGTAATTGCTATTCTAATTGGGATGGTTTGGCGCGCTGCAATTGGAGTTCCTCACGATGCGATAGCAGGAACGAACTTTGCGAGTAAGAAGTTGCTGCGCTTTGGGATCATCTTACTTGGAATGCGATTAAATCTTGTTGATATTGCGAAGGCGGGACCGAAAGTATTGGTCATCGCGGCGGTTGTTATTACATTTACTATTTTTGTTGTATACGGACTAACGAAAGTATTTAAAGTAGAAAAGAAACTTGGGATTTTAACAGCATGCGGTACGGCAATTTGCGGCGCAGCCGCGGTCGTGGCAATTGCACCGCAAGTGAAAGCGAAGGACGATGAAACAGCAGTTGGGGCAGCAATCATCGCGATTTTAGGTACCATATTTACGCTTATTTATACGTTATTATATCCAGTGCTTGGTTTATCTCCGTACGGTTATGGTGTATTCTCAGGTGCGACGCTTCATGAAATCGCTCATGTCATCGCAGCTGCGGCGCCAGGAGGAAGTACTGCTGTAGACATCGCAGTTATTGTGAAGTTAACGCGCGTAGCAATGCTTGTGCCAGTAGCGATTTTAATTGGTCTATGGTTTGGTAAGAGTGAAGGTAGCAAAGAAAAGAAATCGTGGCGCGAACTTCCAATACCATGGTTCATTTTCGGGTTCTTAGCGATGAGTGCAGTGCATTCGCTCGGGATTATTCCAGAAGTTGTTGCGGGATACATTGTTGTCATTGCTTATATGCTAATCGCAATGGCGATGGCAGGGCTCGGTTTAAATGTAGAGTTTAAAACGTTCCGTAAATTAGGAAGTAAAGCATTCGTGGCAGGGCTGATTGGCTCGGTTTGCTTATCGGTTCTTGGATACGTTCTTGTATATGCGTTAGGATTTATGTAGTAGAGGAGAAAGCTGTTCCCGAAGGTATTTGGGGACAGCTTTTTCTTATGATTATAGTAGCGCTACGGATGTCGATATATTTGAAAAATCGCCGATATAAATGGAGTTGCGCTGATATATTTGGGAAATCGCCGATATAAGTTAAGTTGCGCTGATATATTTAAAAAATCGCTGATATAAATTGAATTACTCTTGTACTTTGTTAGAGTAGATGTTCAATGAAATATTTTTCTGAAATTTGTAAAGATATCTTTACTTATAACTGGAAAATATTTATAATTCAAGTAAAGATATCTTTACTTTTGAAGGTGGATCCTATGGGTGTAAAAAATAAAATTAAAGAATTAAGAAAGCAACATCATATAACGCAAGTTGAAATGGCAAAGGCGATGCAAGTGACGCGGCAGACAATCGTAGCGATTGAAAACCACCATTACAACCCGAGTCTAGAGTTATCTTTAAAAATCGCCAAATATTTTGGAGTGAAGGTGGAGGAAATCTTTACGCTGGAGTAAGGGGAGAGAAATGGTAGGAAAACGAGCATAGCGATAGGGGGAATAAAAAATGCAGGATGAGTTTGAGAGATTTCAGTCAGATAAAGCGTTTAAATATGTAGGGTTATTTTTTACGATTAGTTTAGCGATATGGAGTTTATATAATTTAATTGTTGATGGAAATGCTGGTATGCCGTTTGTTTTATTTGTACTAGGGTAGTGGGTGTATTTTCTTGTGAACTATTGGCCGAAGTGGAAATATAGAAATCGAAAAGAGGCTGATCATGTATGAGTAAGAGAGAGGTCATGAGATTCGTAGGGAGTTTGCTTGTAGCAGGAATTCTTTTAAATACGAGTTTAATGATTTTAAGTATTTCGTGGGGAACTATTTTTATATCGAATGTAGCGCTAGTCATTTTATATGGAATTTCGGAATATAAAGAGCAGAAGCGTTTGAAAGAAGAGGGAGTACCATCGATTGATGAGCGAGTTGTGAACAAGATGAAGTCATATTTTACGATTTGTATTACAAGCTTCGTTTTCTTGTTTATTATGTATCTTTGTGTAAATAAGTATTTAGATAGGCAAGCAGTACATGTAACTGAGCTATTATATATTGCTATTTTTGGTGTATTAATAAGTATCGCATCAACGAGTGTGCTAGCAACAAGGAATAATAGATAGAAAAAGGGGAACTGGGATGGGATTACCGGTGTTATGTGTCGCTACAGCTATATTTTCGCTTCTTTGGGGAATGCAAAACTTTTCTCGTAATCCAGTGCCGAGTATTTGTATTATGATTGGTACTGTAGGTTTATCGTATTATTTATTATTATTAGCCCATTATCATAAAACGGCAACGAGTGTTGTTGTTGGAGCACTTATTTTATTTTGTGGGCGCGCCATACAAAAGGGGTTATTTCCATAAAAGCTGTTTATACATTTTGTATAAACAGCTTTTTGTATTTTTTTTACAAAAAGCTTGAAAGTTACGTAACGTCATCTTTTATAATGAAAGGGAAGAGGTGATGGTAGTGATTTCAATACAAGAATTGACGAGAGAAACAGGGGTTACAGTACGTACACTACGTTATTATGATCAAATAGATTTATTAAAGCCGAGCGGAAAAACAGAGGGTGGACATCGGTTATATAGTGAAAATGACGTTATTCGTTTGCAACAAATTTTATTTTTAAAAGAAATGGGATTTTCATTAAAAGAAACTGCGAATATGTTAGTAAAAGGTGAGCTGGATTTAAAAAATTCGCTTGAAAAACAACTTCGGTTTGTACAGGAAGAACAAAAGAAATTTAATCGAATGGAGAGTGTTTTACAAGCAGTTGTTTATTCGGTAGATGTGGAGGGAGAACTCGATTGGAAAGTTATGTTTGAACTGATTCAGCTTTCGAAGCAGTCTTCTCGTATACGTGAAATATTTCAAAATGAAGTATTTTCAAAGGAAGAACAAAAATTGCTTCATAATTTACCAAACATGAGTAAAGAAGATCCGAATGTTTTAGAATGGGTAGATTTATTAAAGCAATTACGTGTTTTTATGAAAGAGGGTAAAGAAGTCGCGAGTGATGAGGTACAAAAGGCAACGAAGAGATTAATGCAGAAGTGTTTAGAAATGGCTAATGGTGACGAAGCGTTTTTAGATAAGTTATGGGAAGTTAGAAAATCGAAGGAAGATTCACAGAAAATGAGCATGTATCCAATTGAAGAAGAACTTTTAGTGTATATGGATGAGGCTTTTCGTATTTATGATGAAAGGGAGAAGGATAAATGAGCATACTCGCAGAATATCGTTGGTATTTTTTAATTGGGGCAGAAATTGTATTTTGGTTATCAGCTATCGGTTTCTTTTTACTTCGCTACGGATTCCGTTTGAAAAAGGCGAGTTTTATTATGGGAATTGTACTCCTCGTAAATGAAGTGTTTATTTTAACTTTAGGAGTAGTGGACTATTATCAAACAGGAAAGTTCTCTAACTTTCAAATTATTACTGTAATTATTTTATTGTATGCAGTTTTCTACGGGAAAAAGGATTTGAAGAAGCTTGATATATTTGCACAAAAATCAGTTGCGAAATGGCGTAATGAACCGGCGCCTATTATTGAAGAACAGATAGAATTAACAGGCATGGCCTATGCAAAGCAGGAAATAAAAAATTGGGTATTACATCTTGTTTTATTCGTTGGTGTGCACATATTCTTTTTCTTCGCGTATGGATTTATTCCATTTGAACAATGGGGTAATTGGTTAGAATCGGGAATCGTTTTAAATAAAGCTGCAAGTCGCGTGAGCCAAGTGTGGGCGATTGTATTTTTAGTTGATACAGCAATTTCATTTTCATATGCGATTTTTCCGAAGAAGGAGAAAGGAAAAGAAAAGCTACTTTCATAGTTGAAAGTAGCTTTTCTGGTATACAAATAATTTTTATAGGAGAGGATGACAAGAGAAAAAAGAATCAGCTGTATATGTCTATTTCTCTTTAGTTTAGTAGCATGTTCACCATCTAGCACTACAATTGATAAGAAGAATGATGTCATTGTAAAGGGAGCAGGAACTTCCAATCTAGATAAATTCGAACAGTTCGTTATGAACGTTGATCAAGGGGAAGTTGATAAAATAAGAATTGTACAGTATACCGATGAAGGTGACCCGGTTTTTCAAACGTTAGAGCATAGTGGGAAAGATATCCTTTATGTGTTAGATAGTAGACAAGACAAGTTTGCTGGTGACCATAAAGGATTACATAAAGATAGTTGTAAAAGTATTGTTAAAGAGCAGCGCGAATCAGAAAGTACTTATCGGTTAACAGATTGTATGAATGAAGATGGACGCAATGGATATGACTTATTATATGTATCAAAAAAATAGAGTTAGTAGAGGAAGGAAGTATTTACTCCTTCCTTTTTCTATGTGTATATTGTCGAAAACTTTACCGAATATCTGTTCGTTTTTTTAGGTTTTTTATAGGTATTCGTGGTAAAATAATAATACAGATTTTTATGAGGAGGTCGGATCTTCTTGGAACGTCAATTTGAAATTGTCTCAGCGTATTCCCCGCAAGGTGATCAGCCGGTAGCTATAGAGAAGCTTGTAGAGGGAATTAATAGTGGAAAGAAAAAGCAAGTGTTGCTTGGAGCAACAGGAACGGGTAAGACATTTACGATTTCAAATGTCATTAAAGAAGTGCAAAAGCCAACACTTGTTATGGCTCATAATAAAACGTTAGCAGGGCAGTTATATAGTGAGTTGAAAGACTTTTTCCCGAATAATGCAGTTGAATATTTTGTTAGTTACTACGATTATTATCAGCCAGAAGCGTATGTACCACAAACAGATACGTTTATTGAAAAAGATGCGCAGATTAATGATGAAATTGATAAATTGCGTCACTCGGCAACGTCTGCATTATTTGAACGGGACGATGTAATTATTGTTGCGAGTGTTTCGTGTATATATGGCTTAGGTTCTCCAGAAGAATACCGCGAGCTAGTTGTTTCGCTTCGAGTTGGTATGGAAAAAGACCGTAATCAATTGCTTCGTGAACTTGTTGATGTACAGTATGGACGTAATGATATTGATTTCAAGCGTGGTACATTCCGTGTGCGAGGAGATGTAGTTGAAATCTTCCCGGCATCACTTGATGAGCATTGTATTCGAATCGAATTTTTCGGTGATGAAATCGATCGTATTCGTGAAGTAAATGCGTTAACAGGTGAAGTATTAGCAGAACGTGATCATGTAGCAATCTTCCCAGCATCTCACTTCGTTACACGTGAAGAAAAGATGAAGGTCGCTATTGAAAATATCGAAAAAGAATTAGAAGAGCGTTTAAAGGAATTAAATGATAACGGCAAGTTGTTAGAAGCGCAGCGTATAGAACAGCGTACACGTTATGATTTAGAAATGATGCGCGAGATGGGATTTTGTTCAGGTATTGAAAACTACTCCCGTCATTTAACACTTCGTCCAGCGGGGGCAACGCCGTATACGCTATTAGACTATTTCCCGAAAGATTTCTTAATCGTTATGGATGAATCGCACGTATCAGTACCGCAAGTAAGAGCGATGTATAACGGGGACCAAGCGCGTAAGCAAGTGCTTGTGGATCATGGATTCCGTCTGCCGTCAGCTTTAGATAATAGACCGCTCACATTCGATGAGTTTGAAGAGAAAACGAATCAAGTTATTTATGTTTCAGCAACGCCAGGACCGTATGAGTTAGAGCAGTCGCCAGAAGTAATAGAACAAATTATTCGTCCAACAGGGCTTTTAGATCCACCAATTGATATACGACCAATTGAAGGGCAAATTGACGATTTATTAGGAGAGATTCAAGATCGTATTGCAAAAAATGAACGTGTATTAATTACGACTTTAACGAAGAAAATGTCAGAGGATTTAACGGATTACTTAAAAGATGTAGGAATTAAAGTTAACTATCTTCACTCTGAAATTAAAACGTTAGAACGTATTGAAATTATCCGCGATCTTCGCCTCGGTAAATTTGATGTACTTGTCGGCATTAACTTATTGCGAGAAGGATTAGATATTCCGGAAGTATCACTTGTAGCTATTTTAGATGCTGATAAGGAAGGGTTCTTGCGTTCAGAACGTTCATTAATTCAAACAATCGGTCGTGCCGCGCGTAATGAAAACGGCCGCGTTATTATGTATGCAGATCGTATAACGAAATCTATGGGAATTGCGATTGAAGAAACGAAGCGTCGTCGTAGTATACAAGAAGCTTACAATGAAGAGCATGGTATTACGCCGAAAACGATTCAAAAAGGCGTTCGTGATGTTATCCGTGCAACGACAGCTGCTGAAGAGACAGAAACATACGAAGCAACTCCTGCTAAGAAAATGACGAAAAAAGAGCGCGAAAAGACAATTGCGAAGATGGAAGCAGAGATGAAAGAAGCAGCAAAAGCGTTAGACTTCGAGCGTGCAGCTGAACTAAGAGATTTACTATTAGAATTAAAAGCGGAAGGGTGAAAAAAGTGAGTAAGAGCAAGGATTTTATCGTTGTAAAAGGTGCTAGAGCACATAACTTAAAAAATATTGATGTAACCATTCCGAGAAATCAGCTTGTCGTTGTAACGGGATTGTCTGGTTCGGGGAAATCATCATTAGCATTTGATACGATTTATGCAGAAGGGCAGCGCAGATACGTAGAATCATTATCTGCGTATGCGCGCCAGTTTTTAGGACAAATGGATAAGCCAGATGTGGACACGATTGAAGGATTGTCACCAGCAATTTCAATCGATCAAAAAACGACGAGTCGTAATCCACGTTCAACTGTCGGAACGGTAACGGAGATCTATGATTACTTACGTTTATTATTTGCACGAATTGGTACGCCAATTTGTCCGAATCATGGCATTGAAATTACGTCACAAACAGTAGAGCAGATGGTAGACCGTGTTCTTGAATATCCTGAACGTACGAAATTACAAGTGTTAGCGCCTATCGTTTCTGGGCGTAAAGGTGCGCATGTAAAAGTACTTGAAGATATTAAGAAGCAAGGATATGTTCGTGTTCGCGTTGACGGTGAAATGCTTGATGTATCTGAAGATATTACGTTAGATAAAAATAAGAAGCATTCCATTGAAGTTGTAATTGACCGTATTGTTGTAAAAGAAGGAATCGCAAGCCGCCTTGCTGATTCACTTGAAAGTGCATTAAAGCTTGGCGGAGGCCGAGTGTTAATTGATGTAATGGGAGAAGAGGAACTTCTGTTTAGTGAACATCATGCTTGTCCGCATTGTGGTTTTTCAATCGGAGAATTAGAGCCGCGTATGTTCTCATTCAACAGTCCGTTCGGAGCATGTCTTTCTTGTGATGGACTTGGTTCAAAGCTAGAGGTAGATTTAGAGCTTGTTATCCCGAACTGGGATTTATCATTAAATGAACATGCGATTGCACCTTGGGAACCGACAAGTTCACAATACTATCCACAACTTTTACAATCTGTATGTAATCACTACGGCGTTGATATGGATATACCTGTAAAAGATATACCGAAAGATTTATTTGATAAAGTGTTGTACGGAAGCGGGGAAGAGAAAGTTTATTTCCGCTATGTAAATGAATTTGGTCAAGTAAAGGAAAATGAGATTTTATTTGAAGGTGTTATTCCAAACATTGAACGTCGTTATCGTGAAACGAGTTCTGATTACATTCGTGAGCAAATGGAAAAGTATATGGCAGAACAAGCTTGTCCAAAGTGTAAAGGTGGACGCTTAAAGCCTGAGAGTTTAGCTGTATTTGTTGGCAATAAAACGATTGCTGATGTAACAAAGTATTCAGTTCAAGAAGTACAAGAATTCTTCTCGAATGTAGAGCTAACGGAGAAGCAACAAAAAATAGCTCATTTAATTTTAAGAGAAATTCAGGAGCGCGTTGGGTTCTTAGTGAACGTTGGTTTAGATTATTTAACGTTAAGTCGTGCCGCAGGAACTTTATCAGGTGGTGAGGCGCAGCGTATTCGTTTAGCGACGCAAATTGGTTCTCGTCTAACTGGCGTACTTTATATTCTTGATGAGCCTTCAATTGGTTTACACCAGCGTGATAACGATCGTCTTATTCGTACATTGCAAGAAATGCGCGATTTAGGTAATACGTTAATCGTTGTTGAACATGATGAAGATACGATGATGGCTGCTGACTATTTACTTGATATAGGGCCTGGTGCAGGTATTCACGGTGGACAGGTCGTTTCAGCGGGGACGCCGGCTGAAGTTATGCAAGATGAGAATTCATTAACAGGGAAGTATTTAAGTGGTAAAGAGTTTATTCCAGTTCCACTTGAAAGACGTAAAGGTGATGGACGTAAAGTAGAGATTGTCGGCGCAAAAGAGAATAACTTAAAGAATGCGAAAATGTCATTCCCACTCGGTACGTTTGTAGCGGTAACAGGGGTATCTGGTTCTGGTAAAAGTACGATGATTAATGAAGTACTATATAAATCGCTAGCTCAAAAGTTATATAAAGCGAAAGCGAAGCCAGGTACTCATAAAGAGATTAAAGGTCTTGAACATTTAGATAAAGTAATTGATATTGATCAATCACCAATTGGTCGTACACCACGTTCTAATCCAGCGACGTACACAGGTGTATTCGATGATATTCGTGATGTGTTTGCACAAACGAATGAAGCGAAAGTGCGCGGATATCAAAAAGGACGTTTCAGCTTTAATGTAAAAGGTGGCCGTTGTGAAGCGTGCCGTGGTGATGGAATTATTAAAATTGAAATGCATTTCCTACCAGATGTGTATGTTCCGTGTGAAGTTTGTCACGGTAAACGATATAATCGTGAAACGTTAGAAGTGAAATATAAAGATAAGAATATTTCTGAAGTGTTAGGGATGACAATTGAAGATGGAGTAGAATTCTTCGCCAATATTCCTAAAATTAAGCGTAAACTTCAAACGCTTGTAGATGTTGGGCTTGGTTATATGAAATTAGGTCAACCAGCAACAACATTATCTGGTGGGGAAGCACAGCGTGTGAAATTAGCTTCTGAATTACACCGTCGTTCTACAGGTCGTACGTTATACATTTTAGATGAGCCAACGACTGGTTTGCATGCGCATGATATTGCACGTCTTCTAGAAGTGCTGCAACGTCTTGTTGAGAGCGGTGAGACGGTACTTGTAATTGAACATAATTTAGATGTGATAAAAACAGCTGATTATATCGTTGACCTTGGACCAGAGGGCGGAGATAAAGGTGGACAAATCGTTGCTTCCGGAACGCCAGAGCAAGTAGTGAAAGAAGAGCGCTCATACACAGGTAAGTATTTAAAAGAGATTTTAAATCGTGATAAAGCAAGAATGAAAGAGAAAATAAAAGAAGTAGAGTTATCGCAATAAGTTTATTGATGAAAACCGAGTGGAAATGACGCTCGGTTTTTATTGTATAGGGGGAGAAGATGGAGTTTTTAGAGGTGTTAAGGAAGAAACATATGAAGGTAAGAGAGTTTCAAAGTTGGGGTGTATATTTTCGAAAGCGCTGGGAGGATCACTTTGCAAATCATTTAAGTGATAAAGAAAAAGAAGATATTTTTCTTTATGGAGATAAGTATGCATGTGGTTATCTATGGCACATATTTAGTTATGAGAAAAAGAAGTGTTTAGAGGGTAAAGAAGCGGAAAACGCGTTTCATAATGAAGTGAAAAAGGATTGCTACATTTTCTATCAACACTGTGATGAGGTACTGTTAATAAAGGATGTGAGTTTGTTACATATGGATGATATATTGTGTGAGACAGACGATGCGTATAAAGGTGATATCTATATAGTAGATAAAGATTTCACTTGGACCTTTGTAAAAACTCATGAACATAGGTGGTGTGGTCCTTATTTTGCGAGGAAGTGTTAGTAGGTATACAAGCATGAAAGATAGAATAAGTTGATATAAGTGTTTGTATCATACTTGCGTTTATTATCTATTAGCGTATGATGAAATATATATGTTTAAAAGGATGTGTGACGAAATGAGATGGATTGTATCACTTCTTGTAAATAGCGTTGTGTTAATCGCTGTATCGGGACTTTTAAAAGGGATTGCACCAGATGCATTTTACGTAGCAAATATACAAACTGCAATTATTGCGAGTATTATATTGGCGGTTTTAAATGTTTTCGTAAAGCCGTTTTTAATTTTAATTACGCTACCAATTACTGTTGTAACTTTCGGCTTCTTCTTAATTGTTATTAATGCGATTACGTTAAAAATAGCAGATTCATTATTAGGAGATGCTTTTAATATATCAGGATTTGGTGTAGCGATTGTAGCGGCAATTTGTATTTCAATTTTTAATATGATAATTGAAAAGGCAATTGTTGAACCTCTATATGAAAAAAAGAGAAAGTGACAAAAAGAAAAACATTTCATTATTCGTATGAAATGTTTTTTTCTATTTATTAGAAACCGTATTTCTTGTTTCCAGAAAAAAATGGTACAATATCCGATAGAATGGAATTTTACATCAAACGAGACTGAACCCGCAGCGGAGTGGAGGTTTATACATATGCCGAAAGTAAGGACAAAAGATTTAATTGAACAATTTCAATTGGAGTTAATCAGTGGTGAAGAAGGCATTCATCGTCCGATTGATACAAGTGATTTATCACGACCGGGAATTGAAATGGCAGGATTTTTTACATATTATCCAGCAGATCGTGTGCAGCTTCTTGGAAAGACGGAGCTTACGTTCTTTGACACGTTAACGTCAGAGCAAAAACAAGAGAGAATGAAAGCGCTTTGTACTGAGGAGACGCCATGTATTATTGTAACTCGTAATCAAGATGTACCAGATGAGTTATTACAAGCATCACGTGAATCAGGTATGCCTTTATTACGTTCTTCTCAAACGACAACTAGATTATCAAGTCGTTTAACAAACTATTTAGAAGGTAAGTTAGCACCAACAACTGCTGTTCATGGTGTGTTAGTAGATATTTACGGTGTTGGTGTTTTAATTACAGGTCAAAGTGGTGTTGGTAAAAGTGAGACAGCTCTTGAGCTTGTAAAGCGTGGTCACCGTCTTGTTGCGGATGATAGTGTAGAAATTCGTCAAGAAGATGAAGACATGTTAGTCGGAAGCTCACCAGATTTAATCGAGCATTTATTAGAAATTCGTGGTCTAGGTATTATTAACGTTATGACGTTATTCGGTGCAGGGGCAGTACGAAATTACAAGCGTATTACACTTGTTATTAATCTTGAAATTTGGGATCAAAAGAAAAATTACGATCGCTTAGGTCTTGATGAAGAGAAAATGAAAATTATTGATACAGAGCTTACGAAGATTACACTTCCAGTTCGTCCTGGTCGAAACTTGGCTGTTATTATTGAAGTAGCAGCGATGAACTTCCGTTTAAAACGTATGGGAGTCAATGCAGCACAGCAGTTCTCTGAACGATTAATGAGTGCAATTGAGTTAGGAAATCAGGAGTAAACTTTGGAGAGGGAGGTCATATACATATGCTGTTAGCTTCTGTACCACAGCTTGACCGTGTAGCTATCCAACTTGGGCCGTTTCCTGTGTATTGGTACGGGATTATTATCGGTACAGGTGTGCTATTAGGTCTTTGGCTGGCAACTCGCGAGGGAGAAAGGCTAGGTATTCCAAAAGATACATTTGTTGACCTTGTATTAATTGCAGTACCGATCGCTATTCTTTTTGCGAGAATGTACTATGTTATTTTTGAATGGGAATATTACGCACAAAATCCGAGTCAAATTATTAATATTCGTCAAGGTGGTTTGGCGATTCATGGTGGTTTAATCGGGGCTGTTATTACAGGTGTTCTTTTTGCGAAACGACGCGGACTTTCTTTCTGGAAGTTGGCTGATATTGCTGCACCAAGTATTTTACTAGGACAAGCAATTGGCCGATGGGGAAACTTTATGAACCAAGAGGCGCATGGTGATGAAGTCACGAGACAGTTTTTAGAAGGTCTTCATTTACCGGATTTTATTATTAATCAAATGTATATTGAGGGTGTGTACTATCATCCGACGTTTTTATATGAATCATTATGGAATTTTGCAGGCGTAATTTTACTACTTGCATTAAGAAAAGTGAATTTACGTCGCGGGGAATTATTCTTCACATATTTAATTTGGTATTCAGTAGGACGCTTCTTCGTAGAAGGCTTACGTACAGATAGTTTAATGCTAGGACCACTTCGTATTGCACAAGTAATGTCAATTGGACTTGTTGTTATTTCTATTATTTTCATTATTGTGAGACGAAAAATGGGGCAAGCTGATAAAAGATATTTAGAAAATTAGAGACAAGTAGCATCTTATTATAAGATGCTGCTTCTTTCATATTCAGGAAGGCGAAAGGACTAAGGCGATGAGAATAAATACAGTTTTATTTGATTTAGATGGAACTTTAATTAATACAAACGAACTTATTATTTCTTCTTTTTTACATACTTTAAATACATATTATCCAAATCAATATAAGCGTGAAGATGTATTGCCATTTATCGGTCCATCTTTGCATGATACTTTCAGTAAGATTGATGAAAGTAAGGTTGAAGAGATGATTACAAGTTATCGCGAATTTAACCATGATCATCATGATGAATTAGTAGAAGAATATGAAACTGTATATGAAACAGTTCGAGAGTTGAAGAAGCAAGGTTATAAAGTTGGTATTGTTACAACGAAAGCGAGACAAACCGTTGAGATGGGATTACAGTTGTCAAAGCTTGATGAATTTTTTGATGTTGTCGTGACAATTGATGATGTAGAGCATGTGAAACCACATTCAGAGCCACTTCAAAAAGCGCTTGAATTATTAGATGCAAAACCAGAAGAAGCATTGATGGTTGGGGATAATCATCATGATATTGTCGGTGGTCAAAATACGGGGACGAAAACAGCTGCGGTTTCATGGACGTTGAAAGGTAGAGCGTATTTAGAGGCTTACAAGCCGGACTTTATGCTAGATAAAATGAGTGATTTGCTACCGATTTTGTCTAATATGAACCGTTCATAAAGGTCCAAGTAAGTTAGTAGAGGAGCGAGCTAAGTGCGACGGACAACGCGCTATCCTGTTTCAGGAGAAAATTCATTATGGAATGTGTATAAAACAGTGTCTTTTTGGAAGGTAATGAAAAACTTTATTATTATCCAAATTGCACGTTACACGCCATTTTTATCTGTGAAGAATTGGTTGTACCGCACTTTTTTACGGATGAAAGTAGGAAAGAAAACATCATTTGCGCTTATGGTAATGCCGGATATTATGTTCCCAGAAAAGATAACTGTGGGAGAGAATTCGATTATTGGCTATAACACAACGCTTTTAGCACATGAATATTTAATTCGTGAATATCGACTTGGGGAAATCGTCATTGGAAATGAAGTGATGATTGGAGCGAATGTAACAATATTACCAGGTGTGAAAATTGGAGACGGTGCGACTGTCTCAGCTGGCACACTTGTTCATAGAGATGTACCGAGCGGTGCTTTCGTAGGTGGAAATCCAATGCGTATTATTTATACGAAAGAGCAAATGACCGCCAGAGAAGGTTCATGGTGAAAATGTAACATTTCTCCTCTTTTTTTATGAATAAAAAGGAAATAATTGAGTATAATATACTGTTTTGTTTTTTACGGAATCGTTTATACTTATAGATAGAAGAATGTGTGAACGAAGAAAACAAAAAACTGGAGGATATATGGGGAAAAATCAAAGGATATATAAGGAGAACGGACAAGTTATCTCTTTTAATCAATTAGCGGACTTCTTTTATAAAAAAGGGATGAGAGCTTACAAAGGACAAAAATTGCAAGATGCAATTAAATATTTTCGAAGAGCGGCACAAAGTGAGAAGGAGCCGTTTATTTTATGTCAATTAGCAACAGTATTATCTGAGGCTGGTGAATATCAAGAGTCGAATCAAACCTTCTTAAAGTTAGTTAGATCTAATCCTGAACTTGAACAGTGCTATTATTTTATTGCAAATAATTATGCATATATGGGGTTATTTCAACAGGCGAAGAAATATGCGGATCGCTATTTAGAAGTTGCAAAAGAGAAGGAATTCGTAGAAGATACATTAGAACTTCTAGAGATTATGGAAGAAGAAGCAATGGGTGCGGAAGAGATTGAAGATGAAGATGATTTAATTGTTATGCAGGAAGAAGCGAATCGTTATATTCGTAATGGACAATTAGAAGAAGCAATTGCTACATTAGAAATTGTTACGAAAGATTATCCGGAATTTTGGTCAGGTCATAATAATTTAGCCATTGCACATTTTCAATCGGGTAATGTAGACAAAGCGCTGAAGTTAACAGAAATGATTTTAGAGAAAAATCCTGGTAATATACATGCGCTTTGTAATACACTTATTTTTCTATATTCAATTGGAGAGCATAAACAAGTAGAAGCATTAGCGGGACAGCTAGTTTCAGTATATCCAATTTCATTTGAACATCGTTTGAAACTGGGAACTACACTTGCAACAATTGGTTATTTCGAGCATGCATATAAATGGTTCAAACTATTAAAGCGTCAAGGATATGAGGGAGACGTTAGTTTTTATTATTGGTTTGCATATTCTGCTTATATGGTGAAAGATCAGCAACTAGCTGAAAAAATGTGGCAATATGTCGTGGAATTGCATCCTGATAAAAAGGGAAAAGAACCGTGGAATGCGCTGAATTTAGCAGATGAAGGACAAAACGTGTTATTTGAAGAATTACGAAAATCATTTCAGCAAAGTGCGACGCTAGAAGAACAAATGCTAGCTTTATATTTAATGAATGAATTGTCAACGCCGGAGAAGGTGGGATTCTTCTTTGATATAACGCAAGCGAAGAACGGTGTTCCCATCGTATCACAACTTGCAAAGTACTTCTTTTTACTTAATAGTCATAAGAGTATTCCAGCTGATTTACAGCAATTTGAGCAGTGCGCGAGAATCGCGGATGCATTATACAATTATACGAAAAAAGATGATGAATTAATTGAAGAGTGTTTACACTTTTGGTTTTGTACGTTCATACGTTTATATACATCTGGAGACATATTTACAAATGTGTACGGCTGGTCAGCTGCGATTGAATACATTGTACGCGGCGAACAAGGAAATAAAATGACACAGTCGGAGCTTGGAGATGTATATAATGTATCTGTAGCGACTGTCCGAAAGTATGTGCAAGCTGTTAAGCGTACGCACACATAAGATAAGCAAATCATTGGGAAAAAAATGATGCTAACAGTATAATGAGGGTAACTTAATTGTGTAGGAATGGATAGGAGTGAATAGTGTGTCAGAAGAAAAAATTTATGATGTCGTTATTATTGGTGCAGGACCAGCTGGTATGACAGCTGCAGTATATACATCTCGTGCAAATTTAAGCACATTAATGCTTGAGCGTGGTATTCCAGGTGGCCAAATGGCAAACACGGAAGATGTAGAAAACTACCCAGGTTATGAGTCTATTTTAGGACCAGATTTATCAAATAAAATGTTCGAGCATGCGAAGAAATTTGGTGCTGAATATGCATACGGTGATGTGAAAGAAGTCATCGATGGTAAGGAATACAAAACAATTATTGCTGGTAAAAAAGAATATAAAGCACGTGCAATTATCGTTGCAAGCGGTGCAGAGTATAAAAAAATTGGTGTACCGGGTGAAACAGAACTTGGCGGCCGCGGTGTATCATATTGTGCAGTATGTGACGGAGCATTCTTTAAAGGAAAAGAACTTATCGTAATTGGCGGCGGAGATTCTGCTGTTGAAGAGGGTGTGTTCTTAACGCGCTTCGCATCAAAAGTAACGATCGTTCACCGTCGTGACACGCTTCGTGCACAGAAAATTTTACAAGACCGTGCTTTCCAAAACGAAAAAGTAGATTTCATTTGGAACCACACGATAAAAGAAATCAACGAAGCAAGTGGTAAAGTAGGAAGTGTAACACTTGTGGACGTAAATAGTGGAGAAGAGAAAGAAGTCAAAACTGACGGCGTATTCGTATACATCGGTATGTTACCTTTATCAAAACCATTTGTTGAACTAGGTATTACAAATGAAAATGGTTACCTTGAAACGAACGAGCGTATGGAAACGAAAATTCCTGGTATTTTCGCAGCTGGTGATGTTCGTGAAAAAATGCTTCGTCAAATTGTAACTGCAACAGGTGACGGTAGTATTGCAGCGCAAAGTGCACAACATTACGTAGAAGAATTATTAGAGGAATTAAAAACTGTATCAGAAAAATAAGGGATAATATACCTTGTGAGAAGAAAGCTACCGACAGGAGCTTTCTTCTTTTTTTGTGTGAAAATGTCAAAGTTTTGTCAAAAAATATAAGGATTATAAGCTTTCTTATTGATATACTGGACTTTACGGAAAAAATCACTATAAGAAATGAGGAATTTATTCAGTATGGAATGGCGTAATATATATCGTGGATTTTGTATGGGCGTTAGTGATTTAATTCCTGGTGTGAGCGGCGGTACAATCGCTGTTGTGTTAGGGATTTATGAACAATTGCTTGCGGCAATTAGTGGATTCTTTAGTCGTGAATGGAAAAAACATTTAGGATTTTTAATTCCACTTGCAGCTGGTGTGGCAGCGGCATTTTTAACGTTAAGTCACGTTATTAAATATTTACTTGCAAATCATTATGAACCGACTCAATTTTTCTTCCTCGGTTTAATTATTAGTATATTACCGATGTTAATGAGGGAAGCTGATGCAAAGTCGTCGTTTAAAGGTAAGCATATCGTTTTATTAATAGTTGCAGCAATTCTTGTTGCGATTACAGCTTTCTTTAAACCAGATAAGGCAGCAGATCCAATTACGACGTTAACAATTTTAAATGCAATTGGTTTATTTTTCGCAGGATGGATGGCTAGTATGGCCATGCTGCTTCCTGGAATTAGTGGATCGTTTATTTTATTAATTATTGGTGTGTATCCAACAGCAATTAACGCTTTAACTACACTTAACTTACCTTTAATCGTGGTTATCGGTGCTGGTGTTATGGTTGGATTTGTTGTAAGTAGTAAAGGCATTAGTTTTTTATTAGATCGTTATAAAAGTATGACATTTGCGGCAATTATTGGACTTGTAATCGGTTCGATTGTAATTGTATTCCCTGGGATTCCGACTGGTGGATTTTCAATTATAAGTTCAATCATTACCTTTATTTTAGGATTTGCGATTGTTACTTATTTCGGTAAGAAATAAGGGCTTTAATCCCCTTGGCGATAAAAATCGTTAAGGGGATTTTTCATGCTATTCATTCAAAGTATAAGCATTTACATTGCTTGTTATAGAAAGCTTTTTTAAAATTGCTGAGTAGCATATGCTTAGCGAAAGAGGACTTGCTCCTTCGTTGTAGCAAACTGTTTTTGATAGTATAATGAAAGAAGTATGCAGTGAGAAATTTTACTGCAAGTAGCTGAGGTGAAGAAACATGCAAAGAGTGACAAACTGTGTGTTAATTAGAGATAATGAAGTACTCTTACTCCAAAAACCTCGCCGAAATTGGTGGGTTGCACCAGGCGGGAAAATGGAGCGTGGTGAGACTGTAAGAGATTCCGTTGTTCGCGAGTATCGTGAAGAAACAGGTATTTATTTGAAAAACCCAGCGTTAAAGGGGGTCTTCACCTTTGTCATCCAAGAAGGTGATAAAGTTGTTTCTGAATGGATGATGTTCTCCTTTTTAGCGACAGATTTTGCAGGAGAAAACAAACTAGAGAGCGAAGAAGGCATCATTGGTTGGCATACATTTGATAAAATTGATGATTTAGCAATGGCGCCAGGAGATTATCACATTATTGATTATTTAATTAAAGGAAATGGCATAATCTACGGTACATTTGTATATACCCCAGATTTTGAGTTGCTTTCATATCGATTAGATCCGAGTTAAACCGTCAAGGAGAGGATACAATGACAGAGAATAATGATATAAAAATGGTAATTATTACAGGGATGTCTGGAGCTGGAAAAACAGTAGCTTTACAAAGTTTTGAAGATTTAGGATATTTTTGTGTGGATAATTTACCACCGATGTTATTGCCAAAGTTTATTGAGCTTATGGCGGATTCAAAAGGGAAAATGAATAAAGTGGCACTTGGTATTGATTTACGTGGCCGCGAGTTTTTCGAACATTTATGGGGAGCACTTGATGATTTATCAGAACGTACATGGATTATTCCTCATATTTTATTTTTAGATGCGAAAGATAGTACGCTTGTAACTCGTTATAAAGAAACGAGACGTTCGCATCCACTTGCACCAACTGGTTTGCCGTTAAAGGGAATCGAAGCAGAGCGTAATTTATTAACAGATATGAAGGCACGAGCGAATATTGTGCTTGATACATCGGATTTAAAACCGAAAGAATTACGTGAAAAAATTGTTCACTTGTTCTCAACAGAAACTGAGCAAGCATTTCGTGTAAATGTTATGTCATTTGGATTTAAGTACGGTATTCCAATTGATGCAGATTTAGTATTTGATGTTCGTTTTTTACCAAATCCATATTACATTCCACACATGAAGCCATTAACAGGACTAGATGAAGAAGTTTCTTCGTATGTACTGAAATTTAATGAGACACATAAGTTTTTAGAGAAGTTGACGGATCTGATTACTTTCATGCTGCCTCATTATAAAAGAGAAGGCAAAAGTCAACTTGTAATTGCAATTGGATGTACAGGTGGACAGCATCGTTCTGTTACGCTTACAGAATACCTTGGGAAACATTTGAAACCAGAGTATAGTGTTCATGTATCTCATCGTGATGTGGAGAAGAGAAAGGGCCATTAAGGGATGAAAAAAGAGAGAAAGCCTAAAATTGTCATCATGGGAGGCGGAACTGGACTCTCTGTTTTATTAAGGGGATTAAAGCAATATCCTGTTGATATTACAGCAGTTGTTACAATTGCTGATGATGGTGGCAGTTCGGGTAGATTACGTGATGAGCTAGAAATTCCACCTCCAGGTGACATCCGTAACGTACTTGTTGCGTTATCGGATGTAGAGCCACTGGTGGAAGCTTTATTTCAGCACCGTTTCACAACAGGAGACGGACTGAAAGGTCATGCGTTAGGAAATCTATTGTTGGCAGGTATGACCTCGATTACAGGAGACTTTTTCCATGCAATTACAGAAACAAGTAAAGTATTAAATGTCAGAGGACGTGTATTACCAGCAGCGAATCAAAGTGCGGTACTTCATGCGGAACTTGAAGATGGGGAAATTGTAACAGGTGAATCAAAGATTCCTTATTACGGAAAGAAGATTAATCGTGTCTTTTTAACTCCAGAAGATGTAGAGCCATTGCATGAAACGTTGGCTGAGATTAAACGAGCTGATTTACTTGTTTTCGGTCCTGGAAGTTTGTATACGAGTATATTGCCCAATTTAGTTGTTAACAAAATTGGAGACGCTGTTCTTGCTGCAAAGGCGAAGAAGGTATATGTATGTAACGTTATGACACAAGCGGGTGAAACGATGGGATATACTGCTTTTGATCATGTGCAGGCGTTACACGATCATTTAGGGCAACCATTTATCAATACTGCAATTGTAAATAACCGTGAGATTCCTTGTGAATTACGCAAGTCATATGAGGAAGAAATGTCTACACCAGTTGTAGTGGATGAAGAACGTTTTGTTGAAAATAATATTGATGTTATTCAAGAGGGATTAGCGAAGTATGATGATCATGTTGTAAGGCATGATACGTTAAAGTTAGCGTCCATTTTATATTCATTGTTATAAATATGCGTTGCCTCGTTTGAGGTAGCGCTCCTCATTCATATAGGACAAGAATTTTGTTCCATAATAATCGTATAAGGAGGTGTTGACTGTGTCATTTGCATCAGAAACAAAGAAAGAGTTGACGAATCTTGAGATGAAGGAATGCTGTGAGAAAGCAGAATTATCAGCGTTACTTCGAATGAACGGGTCGCTTTCTTTTTCAAACCGTCGTCTATCTATCGATATTCAAACGGAAAATGCGGCAATTGCAAGAAGGATTTATACGCTTTTGAAAAAAGGATATGACGTGACGGTAGAATTGCTTGTCCGTAAAAAAATGCGCTTGAAGAAAAATAATGTATATATTGTGCGGCTTGTTGAGAAGTCTCGCGAAATATTAGCTGATCTTCATATCGTTCGAGATGACTTTTCATTTATTCGAAATATATCACAAGAATTGATTGAGAAGAAATGTTGTAAACGATCGTACTTACGTGGCGCATTTTTAGCAGGTGGTTCAGTAAATAACCCAGAAACATCATCTTATCATTTAGAAATCTTTTCGTTATATAAGGAACATAATGATGCTATATGTGAACTGATGAACGGATTTGATTTAAATAGTAAGACGTTGGAAAGAAGAAAAGGGTACATTACGTATTTGAAAGAAGCAGAAAAAATTACAGAGTTTTTAAATATTATAGGTGCTCATAATGCACTTTTAAGATTTGAAGATATTCGAATCGTACGTGATATGCGTAATTCTGTAAATCGTTTAGTGAACTGCGAAACAGCTAATTTAAATAAAACAATTGGTGCAGCACTAAGACAGATTGAAAATATTCGTTATATTGATGAGACAGTTGGTCTTGATATTTTGCCAGATAAATTACAAGAGATTGCACAATTACGAAGAGATTATCAAGATGTAACATTGAAAGAGTTAGGTGAGATGGTATCCGGGGGGAAGATTAGTAAGTCGGGTATTAATCATCGTTTGCGTAAAATCGATGAAATCGCAGAGAAATTACGCGCGGGGGAAACGTTAGTAAAAAAATAAGAGGTTAAAGGGGAAATGGAGCTGTGGTTCAAAAACGAGTTCAGGTTTCATTAAAAAACGGTTTACAAGCACGTCCGGCTGCGTTGTTTGTACAAGAGGCAAATCGCTTTCATGCAGATATCTTCATCGAGAAAGATGGAAAGACAGTAAATGCAAAGAGCATAATGGGGATTATGAGCTTAGCAATTGGAACTGGAAGCATGATAACAATTACAACAGAAGGTTCAGATGCAGAAGAGGCTTTAGAAGCATTAGCTGCATATGTACAATAAGAAGCTATCGCGTATATGCGATAGCTTTTTGTTTTTGCGGTTTACTTAAAGGGAGTTTTCGGGATAGGGGGTATGTAGCTGGTTTGTCCTTGTCGGAGATTGTCGGTAAATCGATATGTTGTGTCGAACCGTTGATATATTAAAAAAATCGTTGATATAATTTAAGTTTTGTTCGATATAATTGAAAAATCGTTGATATATTTAGAGGGATACTGGATGGGGTATGTGAGCGGGGAACAATATATAAAAGAAGCGCCCAATTATAGGGCGCTTCCACTTTTAGTTATATCCAGCTCCAGCGGCTAGAATCTCCGGTCGCTTCGCCCCTTCATTCGAGGCAAAAAGCGCCTCGGAATCAGGTGCTCCATCGCCCTGCGATTCTGAACGAGCCGCTTCCGCTTTTAGTTATTAACGATTTGTAAAGATCTTATCGATTAAACCGTATTCTAAAGCTTTTTCTGCTGTCATGAAGTTGTCGCGGTCTGTGTCGCGTTGTAGTACTTCAAGTGGTTGACCAGTGCGGTCAGCAAGAATTTGGTTTAGTTTTTCACGTAAGAATAGGATACGTTTTGCAGCGATTTCGATTTCAGTCGCTTGACCTTGTGCTCCACCAAGTGGTTGGTGAATCATTACTTCACTGTTTGGAAGTGCATAACGTTTTCCTTTTTCACCTGCTGCAAGTAAGAATGCACCCATAGATGCAGCCATACCGATACAGATTGTTGATACTTGTGGCTTAATAAACTGCATTGTATCATAGATTGCCATACCCGCTGTGATAGAACCACCAGGGCTGTTGATGTAGATGTGAATATCTTTTTCTGGATCTTGAGATTCCAAGAATAAAAGCTGGGAAACGATTGAGTTAGCTACGTTGTCATCAATTGCACTACCAAGCATAATGATGCGGTCTTTTAATAGTCGAGAGTAAATATCGTAAGCGCGTTCTCCACGATTTGTTTGTTCAATTACTGTAGGAATTAAATTCATCTGTTATTTCCTCCTTATAAAGCTTTCTTAGTCTTATAATACAATTATGGTCAATAAAGGTCAAACGAAACCACTTTAAATCAAAAAAATATGTCGTTGTACCATGAAATATTCGCTATGTTTTCGAAATTCCCTGCTTATGTATCTTCAACATCATAACCGAATTACATAAATTTAAACGTTATGAAAACTGGAGAAAAAAGAAAAGAACGCCTTTTAACTGAAGCGTTCTTTCGATAATTAGTCTTTTAAAAGATAGGTTACTTTATTTAAAATCTTTTCGATTTGTTTGGCGTTTTTACTATACATTTCGCTTGCTGATTTCGACTTTGTTTCTAGGGAAAATAGTTCAAGATCAGCATGACATTTTTTTAAAGATGCTAATAATAAAGGTTTATTTTGAGGAGAAGGCATTTGGAGTTTGTCATTGTAAATGTCGATAGTAAGTTGTCCGTATGAATCCACTTGACCGAGGAAGACATTTTCAATAACAACACCGAGTTTTTCTAATTCTGAATGTAGCCAAGCGCGGTTATGTCCGCTTGCTGAAAGAGGTTCATCTAGTACATTTCCATCCATAATAACAGTTTGTGGTTCTTTCTCGTTTGGTACTTTTAAACCGATGTCTTTTGCTGTAAGTGGCTGAGAATCTTTCTTTAATAATACATTTAATTCTCCGCTCGGTTCTAAGACAGCAAATTCGACTTCAGCTACGCTGAACGCACTTTTTCCACGGAGAAGTTCCAGTAATTCGTCACTCGTATATTTTTCTTTCTTTAAATTATCTTCGAGTATCTTTCCGTCTTTTATTAATACGGTAGATTTTCCTTCAAAGAAGTCCCGAGCTGTTTTGTTCTTTAAAGAGAGGATTCCTGTTAAAAAAGGTACCACAGCGAAAATGAGTATCGCAAAGACGCCGTGAAAAAATTTTGAATCGAGCCCTGTAGATACTTGGGCAGCGATGTCACCAATCGTCATTCCGGCTATGTATTCAAAAAAGGAAAGCTGAGAGATTTGTCTTTTCCCTAACCATTTCGTAATAGCGAATAAAATAATTAATATGAATACAGAGCGAAGAATGACAAGTGTCCATTCCGGCAGGTGAGACATAGTCGTTTCCTCCAGTCTACTTAAAACCCTTTATATTGAGGTTCTTCACGTTCTAATACTGAAATTCTATCCTTTAAATCAGCGATGACGCTGTCCATTTCTAACATACATTCATGAAATACGCGTTTTGATTCTTCGTCTTGTGAATTTAATGAAAGAGAGCTTAAGCTTGCTTGGGCGCCCCTTACACTAGCAAGGCAAGTTTTTACGCTAGAGATAACAGTCATATAAACACCTCTTATCCTTTCGGTTTAAATAATAATGCTCCAATGAAGCCGAAAATAATAGCTGCTGATACACCGGCGCTCGTTACTTTAAACATGCCGGTAATAACGCCAACGATGCCATGTTTTGCAGCTTCTTCCATTGCGCCATGAACGAGGGCATTACCAAAGCTTGTAATAGGTACAGTTGCCCCGGCTCCAGCGAAATCAATTAATGGCTCATACAAATTAAATCCATCTAATATAGCTCCAGCAACAACGAGTGTTGCCATTGTATGAGCGGGTGTTAGTTTGCCGACATCAAACATAAGTTGGCCGATTACACATATGAGTCCGCCAATGACGAAAGCCCAGAAAAAAATCATTGCGTTGCACCTCCAAATTCAATCGAAACGGCATGAGCGATACATGGAATTGTTTCTTCTTGTTGGAATGTAAGTGGAGATAGTAAAGCGCCTGTCGCAATGACAAGTATTTTTTTGAACTCTCCTCTTTTCATTCGGTTTAATAAATGACCATACACGACTGTTGCGGAACATCCAGGCCCGCTAGCACCAGCTATGACAGGTTGTCCTTCTCTGTAAATGATAATTCCGCAATCTTGAAATTGTTCGCTCGTTACTTTCGTTCCGTGTTTATGTAGTAAGTCATAAGCAATTTCGCGTCCTACATGTCCGAGATCGCCTGTTACGATTAAATCGTAGTAAGAGGCATCAATTTGGCGTTCACGTAAATGGGCTTCAATTGTATCAACTGCAGCTGGAGCCATTGCGCCTCCCATATTAAACGGATCCGTTAATCCCATATCAATCACTCGTCCGATTGTTGCAGAGGTTACTCTTGGACCGTGTCCAGTATCGCTTAAAATAGCGGCTCCTGCTCCGGTTACTGTCCACTGTGCAGTAGGCGGCTTTTGTCCGCCGTATTCGGTAGGGTAGCGGAATTGTTTTTCTACAGCAGTATTATGGCTTGAAGCTCCAGTTAATAAATATTTTGCACCTTTTGCATTTACGATACTTGCCCCAAGTGCTAAACCTTCCATAGAAGTAGAGCAAGCCCCGAATAGTCCGAGATAAGGAGTGCCAAGTGTGCGGCAAGCAAAGCTTGTTGGAGTGATTTGATTAATTAAATCTCCTGCGAGTACGAATTGAATATCGTCTTTACGAAGTTCTGCTTTTTCAGTAGCGCGGCTACAAGCTTCTTCGAATAAAATTTTATGTGCTTTTTCATAGGAATCTTGTCCAAGCCATAAATCTTCATGAAGGATATCGAAGTCTTCTGGGATGTTCCCCTTTGCTTCAAATGGTCCGCCGACAACCCCTGTTGAGATAATGACTGGTTTGTTTTCAAATACCCACGTTCGGTGTCCTTGTAACATTTATAGCCCTCCCCATTGAACGAGAATCGTTTTAATAAGTGCGATGACGAAAGCGGAAAATACACCAAATAAAATAACAGAACCCGCTAGTTTAAACATATTGCCGCCAACACCAAGGACGAATCCTTCCGTTCGATGCTCAATACATGCTGCAATAACAGAGTTACCAAATCCAGTAACAGGTACAGCTGTGCCAGCACCAGCAAACTGCCCAAAACGATCGTATATACCAAATCCAGTTAGTAACATAGAAATGAAAATAAGAGTTGCGACTGTCGGATTTCCTGCTGAGCGTTCAGTGAAATCAAAATATGTGATATAAAAAGTAGAAATGAGTTGTCCGATGAAGCAAATAAAACCACCGACGAAAAAGGCTTTTATACAATTTTTTAAGACAGGTCTTTTCGGTTCGCGTTCTTGTTCGAATTTTTTATACTCCTGTTGTACAGGGGTTAAGTTTTTATCTTTACTAGACATTGCAATCCTTCCTTTTCTTTTAAAAAGCGTTAAGTGTTAGACTCCATTTTTTTACCAATGAATTTTAATTGCTTATTAATTTCATCTTTAGATACTTCTTTTTCCTTAATTTTTCTTTCGAGTTTTTCGAGTAACATAAAGATTTTTTTATCTGTACTGACACGAACATCGAAAGTAGGATGCTCATCACTTAGCTGCTTTTGAAGCTTTTTACGAAGAGGTTTTAATCCAAACCTTTCGTGATGCTCAGGTGTAACTGCTATGTAGAGATCTAAATTTGAATTCACTGCTGTGCTTTTTATAATTTCATCCATAGCGAGAGCTCTTTTTTTCGCTCCTTGTGATATAGATTGATTAAAGGATTCCGTACTCGTCTTTGTTAACTTTGGACCTTTTTCTTTCTCCGTTCGTTTTGCTTCTTCTTTCACTTTTTTATCTAAAGGACTATTATCACATCCGGTAAAAGAGCTAAATAGAAGTGCAAATAATGCGGTTATGAGGCCGAGTTTTCGCATAATTATCATTCCATTTCTATTACAATATGTAATGTGATAGAAAAAGGATGACTGCATATCATCCTTTTTCTATTTCACAGCAAGACTGATTTGTTATTGCTGTGAGTATTGTGGTTCTTCTTGTTGGACTTCTTCAACGCGTGGGTTTAAAGAATCGATAATCGTTTGTGTTTGCTGCGCAGCTGTTTGGAAAAGTTGCTTCGCTTGTTGGTTATCCGTATCAAGAGCGAATCCCTCTAAGCTAGCTTGTGCACTTTTTAATCCAGAAACAGTTTGCTTTAGTTTCGTAATTACAGTCATTGAATGAAGCCCCCTTTGGAATATCAATTCAAAGATTATAATTTGTGAGTTGGGGTGAATTTATGATTGGAAAATTTAGGGGTGAAATAGATTTTATATGCTTTTAGCTAAGATGCATAAGGTATTACGGGGATATTTTTATTGATTTAGATGGATTTTATTGCTATTATTATGAGAAGAAAATGAAGTGTTTTCTATAATCATGCGCCCATAGCTCAGTCGGATAGAGCGGTGGTTTCCGGTACCACGTCTGCCGGGGGTTCGAATCCCTCTGGGCGCGTCAAAAAGTCCTAACTTACGTTTTGTAGGTTAGGACTTTTTTTATTTTTCTCTTGTTATATCTGGTGATAAGATTTACTATTAGTACTTGATTATAATTTTTAAACTTATTATTTTCTTTCAATATTATTCAAATTTCGGTTGTAAGTTGTAAATCTCATTAATACATATAAATTAATAATATTTTGGAATGGGTGTCTGTGATAGCATTCTCCTTTTACCAAACTTATTGTACAATAGAAACAAGGGGGAGATTAGTTTGAAGGCAAGTCTTTTACAAGAACAAAGCTTACGTTTGGCAATGACACAAGAGTTAAGGCAAGCGATTACAATGCTCCAGTATAATGTACAAGAATTATCGGAGTTTTTGTATGAGCAATCGTTAGAGAATCCCCTTATTGAGTTAGGTGGTTTTGAGAGGGAGAAGAAAAAGAGCTCTAACAACAGTAAAAGTACCAGCAAACAAGTCGAGAATCAGATGGAGATCTACAGTGTGGATTCTACAACGATTCAGCAACATTTATTAAATCAAATACAGTATTATAAAATAGATGAAGAAGAGCGAAAAGTAGCTTCTTTCATTATTATGAACATGGATGGAAATGGATATTTACAAGAAACGAATGAAGAGTTAGCAGAGCTCCTTTCTGCGCATATTCATGTAGTCGACCGCTCTGTAGAGCTTGTCCAATCACTGGAACCAGCAGGGGTAGGGGCGCGTAATATTCAGGAATGTTTAACCTTGCAATTGAAGCGCTTACAAAGACGGAATGGATTAGCAGAAGAGGTTGTAGAAGATCATTTCGCTTATTTTGTGAAGAAAGATTGGCGAAAGCTCGTTCAAGTGTTGAAATGTAGTAATGAGGAATTACAGAGTGCGGTAAATTGTATAACGTCATTACAACCAAAACCAGGTCTTGCGTTTTCTTCAGATAAACCACTTTATATTGTGCCTGATATGGCGGTGAAAAAAGATGGCGATCGCCTCGTTTTACAAATGAATGAGAGAAATATGCCGAGAATTGAAATTCATTCTGAATATAGTGCGCTTCTTAATAATAGTGAAAGTGAAGTAGCATCTTACGTATCAGAAAAGTATCAGCATGTGCAGTGGATTATGCGCAGTTTGAAGCAGAGAAAACAGACGCTGCTGCAAGTAATGACTATTATTATGGAAAAACAACGTGATTTCTTCTGGAAAGGTCCAGAGTATTTAAGACCTCTCGCTTTAAAAGAGGTAGCGGAAGAGTTAAGTGTGCATGAATCGACAATTAGTCGTGCGACGCGAAATAAATATGTTCAAACACCACACGGTTTATTTGAGATGAAATCGTTCTTTAGCAATGCCGTTTCGACGACTGAAGATGAAGCAGTTTCTACAAAACGTGTACAACAATTTATTCAAACGCTAATTGGGGCAGAGGATAAGAAAAAGCCACTTTCAGATCAAAAGATTTCAAAATTATTAGAAGAAGAGCATGAAATTGTTATTTCTCGAAGAACAGTGGCGAAGTATAGAGAACAAATGCATATCCCAGCTTCGTCATTACGAAAAACGATCGGATAGGTGAAGAAGATGAAAGTTGTACTGTATACTAAAAAAGATTGTGGCCTTTGCGTGAAGGCGAAACAAGTTTTACAGGAAGTACAATGTGAATATTCTTTTCAAATCGAGGAAATAGATATATATGAAGATAATGACCTTTTAGAAAAATATCACTTAATGATTCCGGTTGTAGAAATGGACGGAAAACAAGTAGAATATGGTAACATTCACAAAGGTGTCATAATAAACTATATAAAGAATGCAGTTAAGAGTTGAATAAGTTTCTATCTCCTGTTACAATAATACACGTAGCAGGGATTATTTTTTTAACCTATGTGGGACACAAAATGTCACTACGGGACGTAAAGTGACCACGAAGGAAAAATGAACCGATGTAGTGAGGAGAAAAGATATGCGCTCATGGATTCAGAACACAAAAAAATTATTACCTGATCTGCTACCTGTTATGCAAACGAGAATGCAAATTCTTCAATACATTAGGCTCATGCAGCCGATTGGAAGAAGAAACTTATCAGCAAGTCTCGGTATGACAGAACGAGTATTGCGAAGTGAAGTTCAAGTTTTGAAAGAACAAAACTTAGTTCACGTCGCTTCTTCTGGAATGACTTTGACAGAAGAAGGAACAGCTTTAGTTCTTGCTTTGGAAGACTTTATGAAAGAAATTTCCGGGTTAAAGGTTTTAGAAAAGCAACTTAAGGAAACATTAGACTTGGATGAAGTTTTCGTTGTCCCTGGTGATAGTGATGAATCACCTTGGGTCAAACTGGAGATGGGCCGTGCTTGTGTGACTTGTATAAAAGACCGTCTGACAGCGAATAATATCGTTGCTGTGGCTGGAGGAACTACGCTAGCTGCTGCTGCGGACATGATGCAACTTGATTGCAAAGATTTACATATGCTATTTGTCCCAGCACGTGGTGGAATTGGAGAAGGCGTCGAATTAGAAGCCAATACCATTTGTGCCAAGATGGCACAAAATACGATGAGTAATTATCGCTTATTGTATGTTCCAGACCATGTTAGTAGCGAAGCATATGCGTCTATTGTGACAGAGCCTTCCGTGAAAGAAGTTCTTGAGTTGATTCGATCTTCCAATATCGTCATTCATGGAATAGGTGATGCGTTAACAATGGCACGTCGCAGAAGTACTTCAGAAGCAGATTGGTTAAAGATTCAGGCAAGCGAAGCAGTTGGCGAAGCTTTCGGTTACTACTTTAATGAAGAAGGAAATGTTGTTCATAAAGTAAGAACAGTTGGTATGCAACTAGAGGATTTACAAAATGTATCTCACGTTGTTGCAGTCGCTGGAGGTTCTTCAAAGGCAAAAGCAATACAGGCTGTAATTAAACAAGGGCACACTTCAATTCTAATTACAGATGAAGGTGCAGCAAAACAGTTAACAAAGGGTTTTACCCTTTAATATAATCCCCCAAGGAGGAAATTCAAATGACTAAAATTGGTATTAATGGATTTGGACGTATCGGACGTAACGTATTCCGCGCAGCTCTTAACAACTCTGAGGTAGAAGTAGTAGCAATCAACGACTTAACAGATGCTAAAACATTAGCTCACCTTTTAAAATATGACACAGTTCACGGAACTTTAAATGCAGAAGTATCTGCTAACGAAAACAGCATCGTTGTTAACGGTAAAGAAATTAAAGTTATCGCTGAGCGTGACCCAGCTCAATTACCATGGAGCGACTACGGAGTAGAAGTAGTAGTAGAATCTACTGGCCGTTTCACTAAAAAATCAGACGCTGAGAAACACTTAGGTGGATCAGTTAAGAAAGTTATCATCTCAGCTCCAGCTTCTGACGAAGATATCACTGTAGTTATGGGTGTTAACCACGAACAATACGATGCAGCTAACCACAACGTAGTATCTAACGCTTCTTGTACTACAAACTGTCTAGCTCCATTCGCTAAAGTATTAAACGAAAAATTCGGCGTAAAACGCGGAATGATGACAACAATTCACTCTTACACTAACGACCAACAAATCTTAGACTTACCACACAAAGATTTACGTCGTGCTCGTGCAGCAGCTGAAAACATGATCCCAACATCTACTGGTGCAGCTAAAGCTGTAGCATTAGTATTACCAGAACTTAAAGGTAAATTAAACGGTGGCGCTGTACGTGTTCCAACTGCTAACGTTTCTCTAGTTGACCTAGTTGTTGAACTTGACAAAGAAGTAACAGTTGAAGAAGTAAATGCAGCATTCAAAGCAGCAGCTGAAGGCGAATTAAAAGGTATCCTTGGATACAGCGAAGAGCCATTAGTATCTATCGACTATAACGGATGTACAGCTTCTTCTACAATCGATGCATTATCTACAATGGTAATGGAAGGTAACATGGTTAAAGTACTTTCTTGGTACGATAACGAAACTGGTTACTCTAACCGCGTAGTAGACCTAGCAGCTTACATGACTTCAAAAGGTCTTTAATTCTTAATTATATAAGTTATCAATGACAAAACGAGGGAGAGGGTTTGTTCCCTCTCTCTCTTCTTTCGTTTTAAAAGCAAATGTGTTAAGCTTTTGAGTGGGTTTTGTCAATCCTAACTAGTAGTCGGAGGGAAATCCAATGAACAAAAAATCAATTCGTGACGTAGATTTAAAAGGTAAGCGTGTATTTTGCCGCGTTGATTTCAACGTACCTATGAAAGAAGGCAAAATTACAGATGAAACTCGTATCCGTGCAGCTCTTCCTACAATTCAATATTTAGTAGAGCAAGGTGCGAAAGTTATTTTAGCAAGTCACTTAGGCCGTCCAAAAGGTCAAGTAGTAGAAGAAATGCGTTTAACTCCAGTAGCAGCACGTTTAGGCGAGCTTCTTGGTAAAGACGTTAAAAAAGCGGACGAAGCATTCGGACCAGTTGCACAAGAAATGGTTGCAGCAATGAACGAAGGCGACGTATTAGTTCTTGAAAACGTACGTTTCTATGCGGGCGAAGAAAAGAACGATGCAGAACTTGCGAAAGAATTTGCAGCACTTGCTGACATCTTCGTAAACGATGCATTCGGTGCAGCTCACCGTGCTCACGCTTCTACAGCAGGTATCGCAGACTACCTACCAGCAGTATCTGGTCTATTAATGGAAAAAGAGTTAGATGTACTTGGTAAAGCACTTTCTAACCCAGAACGTCCATTTACAGCTATTATCGGTGGTGCGAAAGTAAAAGATAAAATCGGTGTAATTCGTCATCTATTAGACAAAGTAGATAACTTAATCATCGGTGGTGGACTTGCTTACACATTCGTTAAAGCTTTAGGTCATGAAATTGGTCTATCTCTATGTGAAGACGACAAGATCGAACTAGCTAAAGAATTTATGCAACTTGCAAAAGAAAAAGGCGTAAACTTCTACATGCCAGTTGATGTTGTAATCACTGAGGAATTCTCTGAAACTGCAACAACTAAAATCGTTGGTATCGACTCTATCCCTTCTAACTGGGAAGGCGTGGACATCGGTCCTAAAACACGTGAAATTTATGCAGATGTAATTAAAAATTCTAAGCTTGTTGTATGGAATGGACCAATGGGTGTATTCGAAATGACTCCATTCGCAGAAGGTACAAAAGCAGTAGGACAAGCATTAGCAGATGCAGAAGATACATACTCTGTTATCGGCGGTGGTGACTCTGCAGCAGCTGTTGAAAAATTCGGTATGGCTGATAAAATGAGCCACATTTCTACTGGCGGCGGTGCGTCATTAGAATTCATGGAAGGTAAAGAGCTTCCAGGTGTAGTTTGTCTTAACGACAAATAAGTAGCAGCCAAAGAAAAAGGACGGTGCAAAGCATGCGTAAACCAATTATCGCAGGTAACTGGAAAATGAATAAAACTCTATCTGAAGCAGTTAGCTTCGTAGAGGAAGTTAAAGGTCAAATCTCAGCAGCTTCAGCTGTTGATGCAGTAGTTTGCTCTCCAGCTCTATTCTTAGAGCGCCTTGTAGCAGCAACTGAAGGAACTGACTTACAAGTAGGTGCACAAAACATGCACTTCGAAAAAAATGGTGCATTCACTGGCGAAATTAGCCCGGTAGCACTTAGTGACTTAAAAGTTGGCTATGTAGTACTTGGCCACTCTGAGCGTCGTGAAATGTTTGCTGAAACAGATGAGTCAGTAAACAAAAAGACTATCGCAGCATTTGAACATGGTTTAACACCAATCGTATGTTGTGGTGAGACTTTAGAAGAGCGCGAAAGCGGAAAAACATTTGACCTAGTAGCAGGTCAAGTGACAAAAGCACTTGCAGGTTTAACAGAAGAGCAAGTTAAAGCAACTGTTATCGCTTATGAGCCAATCTGGGCTATCGGTACAGGTAAATCTTCTTCTTCTGCAGATGCAAACGAAGTATGTGCGCACATCCGTAAAGTTGTTGCAGAAGCTGTTTCTCCAGAAGCTGCAGAAGCTGTTCGTATCCAATACGGCGGTAGCGTAAAACCAGAAAACATTAAAGAGTATATGGCACAATCTGACATCGACGGCGCTTTAGTTGGCGGTGCTAGCTTAGAGCCTGCTTCGTTCTTAGGTCTTCTGGGGGCGGTAAAATGAGAAAGCCAACAGCTTTAATCATTCTTGACGGTTTCGGACTTCGTGAAGAAACTTACGGGAATGCTGTAGCACAAGCTAAGAAACCTAATTTTGATGGTTACTGGAACAAATTCCCTCACACAACGCTTACAGCTTGTGGCGAGGCAGTAGGTCTTCCAGAAGGTCAAATGGGTAACTCTGAGGTTGGTCACTTAAATATCGGTGCTGGCCGCATTGTATATCAAAGCTTAACACGCGTTAACGTTGCAATTCGTGAAGGTGAGTTCGATAAGAACGAAACGTTCCAAAGTGCAATTAAAAGCGTAAAAGAAAAAGGTACTGCACTTCATTTATTCGGTTTACTTTCTGACGGTGGTGTGCACAGTCACATGAACCATATGTTTGCTCTTCTTCGCTTAGCAGCTAAAGAAGGCGTTGAGAAAGTATACATTCATGCATTCTTAGATGGCCGCGATGTTGGACCAAAAACAGCACAAAGCTATATCGATGCAACAAATGAAGTAATTAAAGAAACAGGAGTAGGACAATTCGCGACTATCTCTGGTCGTTATTACTCCATGGACCGTGACAAGCGTTGGGATCGCGTAGAAAAATGTTACCGTGCTATGGTGAATGGTGAAGGCCCTACTTATAAATCAGCAGAAGAGTGTGTAGAAGACTCTTATGCGAACGGTATCTATGATGAATTCGTATTGCCGTCTGTAATTGTTAACGAAGATAACACGCCAGTTGCAACAATCAATGATGATGATGCAGTTATCTTCTATAACTTCCGTCCAGACCGTGCAATTCAAATTGCTCGTGTATTTACAAACGAAGACTTCCGTGAGTTCGATCGTGGTGAAAAAGTACCTCACATTCCAGAATTCGTATGTATGACACACTTCAGTGAAACTGTAGATGGTTACGTGGCATTCAAGCCAATGAACCTTGATAACACTTTAGGTGAAGTTGTTGCGCAAGCGGGATTAAAGCAACTTCGCATCGCGGAAACTGAAAAGTATCCGCACGTTACATTCTTCTTTAGCGGTGGTCGTGAGGCTGAATTCCCAGGAGAAGAGCGTATCTTAATTAACTCACCAAAGGTTGCAACGTATGACTTGAAACCTGAAATGAGCATTTACGAAGTAACGGACGCTTTAGTAAATGAAATCGAAAATGATAAACATGATGTTATCATTCTTAACTTTGCGAACTGTGATATGGTTGGCCATTCTGGGATGATGGAACCAACAATTAAAGCAGTAGAAGCAACTGACGAATGTTTAGGAAAAGTTGTAGAAGCGATTCTTGCAAAAGATGGTGTAGCACTTATTACTGCTGACCATGGTAATGCGGATGAAGAATTAACTTCTGAAGGAGAGCCAATGACAGCTCATACAACTAACCCGGTTCCTTTCATCGTTACTAAGAACGACGTAGAATTACGTGAAGATGGTATCTTAGGTGATATCGCTCCAACAATGCTTACACTTCTTGGTGTTGAGCAACCGAAAGAAATGACAGGTAAAACAATTATTAAATAATTTGCTTATATAAAAAGGAGAGAATTTATTATGTCAACAATTATTGATGTTTATGCTCGCGAAGTCCTTGACTCTCGTGGTAACCCAACTGTAGAAGTAGAAGTTTATACAGAAAGCGGCGCTTTCGGACGCGCTATCGTACCAAGTGGTGCATCTACTGGTGAGCACGAAGCAGTAGAATTACGTGACGGTGATAAATCTCGTTACCTTGGTAAAGGTGTTGTTAACGCAGTAAACAACGTTAACGAAATTATCGCTCCAGAAATCGCTGGTTTCGATGTAACTGACCAAGCTGGTATTGACCGTGCTATGATCGAATTAGATGGCACTCCAAACAAAGGTAAACTAGGCGCTAACGCTATCCTTGGTGTATCTATGGCAGTAGCTCACGCAGCAGCTGACTTCGTAGGTCTTCCATTATACCGTTACCTTGGTGGATTCAATGCAAAACAATTACCAACTCCAATGATGAACATCATCAACGGTGGTTCTCACGCTGATAACAACGTTGACTTCCAAGAGTTCATGATCTTACCAGTTGGTGCTCCAACATTCAAAGAATCAATCCGTATGGGTGCTGAAGTATTCCATGCACTTAAAGCTGTATTACATGACAAAGGTCTTAACACTGCAGTAGGTGACGAAGGTGGATTCGCTCCAAACCTTGGTTCTAACCGTGAAGCTCTAGAAGTAATCATCGAAGCTATCGAAAAAGCTGGTTACAAAGCTGGCGAGAACGTATTCTTAGGAATGGACGTTGCTTCTTCTGAGTTCTACAACAAAGAAACTGGTAAATATGACCTTGCAGGCGAAGGCCGTACTGGCTTAACTTCTGCAGAAATGGTTGATTTCTATGAAGAGCTTTGCAAAGACTTCCCAATCATCTCTATCGAAGATGGTTTAGACGAAAACGACTGGGATGGTCACAAATTATTAACTGAGCGTATCGGTGATAAAGTACAATTAGTTGGTGACGATTTATTCGTAACTAACACTCAAAAACTTGCTGAAGGTATCGAAAAAGGTATCTCTAACTCAATCTTAATTAAAGTTAACCAAATCGGTACTTTAACTGAGACTTTCGAAGCTATCGAAATGGCTAAACGTGCTGGTTACACAGCAGTTGTATCTCACCGTTCTGGTGAAACTGAAGATGCTACAATCGCTGACATCGCAGTTGCAACTAACGCTGGCCAAATCAAAACTGGTTCTATGAGCCGTACTGACCGTATTGCTAAGTACAACCAATTATTACGTATCGAAGACGAGCTAGGCGAAGTAGCTGTTTACGATGGTGTAAAATCTTTCTATAACATCAAACGATAATTGTAGAAAATAAACGACAGACCGTGAGAAATCACGGTCTGTTTTTTTATGCTAAAATTGTTCACCCGTCATAAGTGACATGAAATGTTTGAAGAAGCGGTTATACTCAAAATCAATTGCTATTTGATGACTCGGCCAATCAATAAATGGTTTAGATTCTCCTAAAGAGCGAAATTCTCCAATGCTTGCCCCCTGTGCATAAGATTCTGTCATGACAACGATAGGTGATTTGTGATAGGTAAACATAGAGTTATCAAGTAAAGCGAGTATTGGTATTGTGTCATGGAAGGGGCTCCCCTTTAAATGTGGTAGGGCGTCTTTATAATATCCGTAGTAATAATGATCAAATAACGGTTTGACAAGTGGAGCTTTTCCTTTTGCTTCAATATACTCTGCCATTTCTGGTGTAATGACGGAATATTGGGTAACGTTTAATGGGTATATGTACATGTTAGCTGTAGATTGAAGTACTATATTAGCAGCAGTAGGATCGCCATAAAAGTTTGCTTCGGAAATAGGGGTAACATTACCAGGATGTAAAAAGGCACCGCCCATTACGTAGTAAGATTTAACTTGCTTCATTAACTGTTTACATACGATGAATAAAATTGCTAGGGAGGTAAGTCTTCCTAAACTTACAATGATTAATTCATCTTTATACTGTTCAATAAGAGGAATGACTTCAAAAAAATTCTCCATTTCTCCGTTAGTCACATTCACCTTTGGAATAATTGGACCGAGCCCCTGTTTCCCATGTACATCCGTAAAAAACGTAGGTGGGGCACCAGTAAGGGGACGTTCTGAACCACCGAATATCTTGATATTTCTATTCTTTGTTTCGTTATTAAAAAAGTGAGCATTTTCTACGGCCATTTTTTTTGGAACATTGCCGTAATCAGCAACGATACCGACGATTTTTATTTCATCGATAAAGAATGCTAAGAGGAGAGCCATCGTATCATCAATCCCAGGATCACAAAAAATGAGAACTTTTTTGGGCATATGTTCACCACCTATCTTGTTTATCCCGTACAAACCAGCTTGGTGAGGGCTAATAATCAATAAGGATGAGGGGAATCTCATTGATTAAAGTTTCACTTTATATATATGTAAGTTTAAGAATAAAAAGATTATTTTATTGAAATAATAGCCTTTTAAATTCAGAAAATAAAAACTTTTTATATTAGGTCAAGGTTTTTGACGTAATTTTCGTTTGGAAATGCAGTCATATCAAGGTTGTAAGCGTATAACATAGGCTGTTTTTGCTGTCAAGTTGATAAATTGCAGCTTTTTACAATTTATACTATGATAAAGATATTAACAGAAGATCGTATAAACATGAGGGATGATGAACATGAAATTTACAAAGATTCTTGTCCAAATTGCTGCTCTTTACGTTTTTTATATGGTTGGAACTTGGGTACAAGAAATGTTAAATATTCCGATCCCAGGAAGTTTGATTGGAATGTTCCTCTTACTTGTTTTACTTAGCCTAAAAGTTCTTCCAGTGAAATGGTTCGATTTAGGAGCAGAAACACTCGTTGCTATTATGCCGTTTTTATTAATTCCGCCAACGCTTGGCCTAATGAATTACGGTGCTTTTTTTATGAGTAAAGGAATTTCTCTTTTCATTACAGTTGTAGCGAGTACATTTTTAATTATTATTGTCGCAGGACATACAGGACAATATCTTGCGAATAGGAAGGAAAGAGAGTCGCGATGAGCCAAATATTAATCGGAGTCGGTTGGGTTCTTTTTACGGTGCTATTATATCAATTATCTAAAAAAATCTATAAATTATTTCCAACACCATTCACCATTCCAATGCTTGTAGCAACTGGATTAATGGCTTTCTTATTTATCGTGCTTGATATACCATATCAACATTATATGGAAAGTGGTGGTGGCTGGATTGCAAAGCTACTTGGACCCGGTGTTGTAGCATTTGCAATTCCTCTTTATAAACAACGCCATGTTCTGCAAAAATATGTTGTACCGATTGCTGGTGGCGTATTAGTAGGTACAACAGTTGCAATCGCTAGTGATTTTGCGATTGCTTCACTTATGGGAACGGATAAAAGCTTAATCTTATCGTCTTTACCAAAATCGGTGACAATGCCAGTTGCGATGAGTGTTTCAGAGCAAGTCGGTGGTGTACCTTCCTTAACAGCAGCTTTCGTTGTTATTGCAGGTATTACTGGAACGATTACAGGACCCCTTTTATTAAAATGGAGTCGTGTTACAAACTCAGTTGGTAAAGGTATCGGATTTGGATGTGCTTCTCATATTATGGGTGTTATGAGAGCGATGAAAAATAACGAACATGAAGGTGTTATTGGATCGGTAACAATGACATTAACAGCAATTTTGACATGTTTACTTGGACCGTTATTTGCGATGATGTTTATGTAATAGAAGAAAAGCGAGAGCGCCTCTATAGCTCTCGCTTTTCTATAGAATTTATGCTACAGTTACAATAACTGAATCTTTGTAGGAGGTACGCCAAGTGCATACGTTATTATCAGTTTTACTTATTATTGTATCGATTTTAATGATTGTTATGGTACTTATGCAATCTAGTAATAGCTCAGGCCTTTCAGGTGCAATTTCAGGCGGTGCGGAGCAATTATTTGGTAAGCAAAAGGCACGTGGAATTGAAGCGGTATTAAACCGTATTACAATTGTTTTAGCTGTATTGTTCTTTGTATTAACAATTGGTGTTACGTACTTCAATTTATAGAATTGAAAGAAGAAGCGTTAGTGAATGGTACTAATGGTTCTTCTTTTTTTGTTTTGCTATTTGAAAGATGTTTCTAATTAGATTATAGAAATACAAATATGGTACACTAGATATAGAAAGAATACGACTAGATTACAGAAGAGAAAGAGGAGAAATACATGATGAAATTAGCATCTCCGAAACCATTTACATTTGAGGGTGGAGACCGCGCTGTTTTATTACTACATGGATTCACAGGGAACTCAGCTGATGTACGTATGTTAGGGCGTTTCTTAGAAAAGAAGGGCTATACTTGTCATGCGCCAATTTATAAAGGGCACGGTGTACCACCAGAAGAGCTTGTTCATACAGGGCCTACAGATTGGTGGCAAGATGTAACGGAGGCATATCAGCTTTTAAAAGATAAAGGTTTTGAGAAAATTGCTGTTGTTGGATTGTCACTTGGCGGCGTATTTTCTTTAAAATTAGGTTATACAGTACCGGTTTTAGGTGTAGTACCAATGTGTGCACCGATGTATATTAAGAGTGAAGAAACGATGTACCAAGGTATATTGGCATATGCCCGCGAATATAAAAAACGTGAGCAAAAATCACCTGAACAAATTGAACAAGAAATGTTGGAATTCCAAAAGACACCGATGAATACATTAAAAGCATTACAACAATTAATTGCTGACGTACGTAACAATGTGGATATGATTTATGCACCAACATTTGTTGTACAAGCACGTCATGACGAAATGATTAATACAGATAGTGCTAACATTATTTATAACGGTGTAGAATCTACGTTAAAAGACATTAAATGGTATGAAGACTCTACGCATGTCATTACACTTGATAAACAACGTGACGAGCTACATGAGGATGTATATAACTTCTTGGAGCAACTAGATTGGTAAGATCTAGTTGCCTCTTTTTTTCATAAGGAATTTTTTGTGAAAACTGTAAAAATCATAAGGGGAGTATTGAAGTTTCACTTTATACATCCCCTATCTTTCGGATACACTAAATAATATAAGGTTTTAAAGGAGGTATTTTTGCTTGGAAGAAATCATACAAGAACATATTGATAAGTTGTTATTATTTATGAGAGAAGAAGCGTATAAACCGCTAACGATACAAGAGTTAGAAGAGGCATTTGGGATTGAAGGTTCTGAGGGCTTTAAAGATTTCGTAAAGGCACTTGTAACGATGGAAGAAAAGGGACTTGTTATTCGTACTCGTAGCAACCGTTACGGTCTTCCTGAAAAGATGAATTTAATACGCGGTAAGTTAATTGGACATGCACGTGGTTTTGCATTCGTTGTACCAGACGAGAAGAAAACTGGAGATGATGATCTTTTCATCCCGCCTACAGAGTTAAACGGTGCACTTCATGGCGATACAGTATTAGCACGCCTTAGTTCTCAATCGAGTGGTTCACGTCAAGAAGGGTCTATTGTACGCATTTTAGAACGTGGAACGAAAGAACTAGTTGGTACATATACAGAATCGAAAAACTTTGGATTTGTTATACCTGACAATAAACGCTGGACAAGTGACATTTTCGTATTGAAAAGCGCATCAATGGGTGCTGTAGAAGGCCATAAAGTAGTTGTAAAAATTACGAGCTATCCAGAGAATCGTTTAAGTGCGGAAGGTGAAGTTATTCAAATTCTAGGTCATAAAAATGATCCAGGAGTAGATATTTTATCTGTCATTCATAAACATCACTTGCCTTTAGCGTTCCCTGAAGAAGTGATGGAACATGCAAACAGTGTACCAGAAACGATTTCAGAAGAAGATTTAAAAGATCGCCGCGACCTACGTGATCAAATGATCGTAACGATTGATGGTGCAGACGCAAAAGATTTAGATGATGCTGTTACAGTAACGAAGCTTGAGAACGGTAACTACAAGCTAGGCGTTCACATTGCGGATGTAAGTCATTACGTTCAAGAAGGTTCTCCAATTGATGTAGAAGCAGCGGAAAGAGCGACGAGTGTGTATCTTGTTGACCGTGTAATTCCGATGATTCCACACCGTCTATCTAACGGTATTTGTTCATTAAATCCGAAAGTAGACCGTCTGACATTATCTTGTGAAATGGAAATCAACAACTTAGGTGATGTTGTTAAACACGAGATTTTCCAAAGTGTGATTAAAACGACAGAGCGTATGACTTATACTGATGTAAGAAGCATTTTAGAAGATGAGGACGAAGAGTTAATTAAGCGTTATGAGCCGCTCATACCGATGTTTAAAGAGATGGGTCAATTGGCACAAATTTTACGTGAAAAACGTATGCGCCGTGGTGCAATTGACTTTGACTTTAAAGAAGCGAAAGTATTAGTGGATGAAGAAGGAAAACCGACAGACGTTGTCATGCGCGATCGTTCTGTATCAGAGAAGTTAATTGAAGAATTTATGCTTGTTGCGAATGAAACAGTAGCAGAGCACTTCCACTGGATGAACGTACCATTCATGTACCGTGTCCATGAAGATCCGAAAGAAGATAAGCTTGAGCGTTTCTTCGAGTTTGTAACGAACTTCGGATATGCAGTAAAAGGACGTGCGAATGAAGTGCATCCTCGCGCGCTACAACAAATTCTTGAAATGGTTCAAGGACAGCCAGAAGAAGTAGTTATTTCAACAGTTATGCTTCGTTCTATGAAGCAAGCTCGTTACGATGCGGATAGTTTAGGACATTTCGGTTTATCAACTGAGTTCTACACACACTTCACATCACCAATTCGTCGTTACCCAGATACAATCGTTCATAGATTAATTCGTGAATACATTATTAACGGTAAAGTCGACAACGAAACGCAAGCAAAATGGCGTGAAAAATTACCTGAGATTGCAGAGCATTCTTCTAATATGGAACGTCGTGCTGTTGAAGCAGAGCGTGAAACAGATGAGATGAAAAAAGCAGAGTATATGGTTGATAAGATCGGTGAAGAGTATGACGGTATGATTAGCTCTGTAACAAACTTCGGTTTATTCGTAGAGCTTCCAAATACAATTGAAGGTCTTGTACACGTTAGTTATTTAACGGATGATTACTACCGTTATGACGAGCAACATTTCGCTATGATCGGAGAACGTACAGGAAACGTATTCCGCATCGGTGACGAAATTACAATTCGCGTTATTAACGTAAACAAAGACGAGCGTGCAATCGACTTTGAAATCGTTGGCATGAAAGGCACACCTCGCCGTAAGTTCAAAGATCGTCCAGTCGTTATCGAGCAGCCAAGAACAGGCAGAAAGAAACGCGGTGGACGTAGCGAGCGCAGTAATGAGCGCGGCGGTGAACGTGGCACAGGTAGAAAATTTGACCGTGGTGGTAAAGGAAAAGGAAGAGGATCTGCATCCGCTTCTGCTAGCCAGCCGGGAAAAAAAGATGGTAACGGTAAGAAGAAAAAAGCATTCTTCGAAAACGTACCAGGATTCAAGAAGAAAAAGAAAAAGCGTAAGTAAGAAAAGAGTGGCTTCGCTTTGATGAAAAGCGGGGCCGTTTTCTTTTTTCTTCGTGGCTTGAGAGCGAGCCACTTTCGCTTTTTATCGGAATCCAGCTACAGTGGCTAGAATGTTTGGCGGCTTCGCTTCTTCCCCAGAGGCAAAGAGCGCCTCAAGGTCAGAAGCTCCATCCACCTCACATTCTGAACGAGCCACTTTCGCTTTTTATCGGAATCCAGCTACAGTGGCTAGAATGTTCGGCGGCTTCACTTCTTCCCGAGAGGTAAAGAGCGCCTCAAGGTCAGAAGCTCCATCCACCTCACATTCTGAACGAGCCACTTTCGCTTTTTATCGGAATCCAGCTACAGTGGCTAGAATGTTCGGCGGCTTCACTTCTTCCCGAGAGGTAAAGAGCGCCTCAAGGTCAGAAGCTCCATCCATCTCACATTCTGAGCGAGCCACTTTCGCTTTTTATTAACATTTGTTACAATAGTAAAAATAGAGGAGGGACGTTATATGCCAAAGGGTACAGGTAAGGTTATTGCACAGAACAAAAAAGCATTTCATGATTATTTCATCGAAGAAACATACGAAGCAGGGCTTGTCCTTCAAGGAACGGAAATTAAGTCGATTCGCGCTGGACGCGTAAACTTGAAAGATGCGTTTGCACGTGTACATAATGGTGAAGTATGGGTTCATAATATGCACATTAATACATACGAACAAGGGAATCGTTTCAACCATGATCCACTTCGTACGAGAAAATTACTTCTGCATAAAAAAGAAATTGATAAACTAGCGGGCGCTGCGAAAGAAACAGGTTACGCATTAGTTCCACTTAGAATTTATTTGAAAAATGGATTTGCAAAGATGGCACTTGGTTTAGCAAAAGGTAAGAAGCAATATGATAAACGTCACGATTTAAAAGAGAAAGAAGCTAAACGTGAAATTGCACGCGCGTTCCGTGATCGCCAAAAGATGTAATACAGATATTTACATTTGTAAAATGGAGCGCGTATGTTATAATAACTTATGTAAGATTGTTGCACATTGAAAAACAGCTCTTAGTAGCTATCACGATATTTTCTTCGTATGCTCCATTTTTATCATGGGGACGTTACGGATTCGACAGGGATAGTTCGAGCTTAGGTTGCGAGTCGAGGGGATCGGCCTCGTTAAAACGTCAAAGCCTATAATTGGCAAACAAAACAATCTTTCTTTAGCTGCTTAATTGCACTAAAGGTTCCTCCCTCCATCGTCCATGTGGTAGGGTAAGGGACTCAAACTAAGTGGACTACGCCGGAGTTCGCCGTCTGAGGACAAAGGAAGAGAACAACCAGACTAGCAACTTGGAAGCCTGTCGATAGGCCGAAGAGTTCGCGAAATGCTAATATATCGACTACACTCGTAGAAGCTTAAGTGCCGATATTTTTGGACGTGGGTTCGACTCCCACCGTCTCCACCAATACATATTTGGTGGTTTTTTTATTTTATATATAACAAGAAGCATAAGGCGGCCGTTTTGGCCAACTTATGCTTCTTTTAGTTTACGGCCAACTTATGCTTCCAATATAAAAAAATGGGTTAATAAGTCAGCTCTTTAGTTCATATAAGGGTCCCGCCAACCAAATGACATACAAAAAACGCCATCCTTTCCTGTGATTCTACAGAAAGAATAGCGTATTTTTTCATTTTTTGAGGTATTTTATTTTGTTAACTTGATAGCGATGTGGTGCTACCCCTAAGTATGAAAAATTTATTTTGGAAGCCTGATTTTATTCTCTAATCCTATAACCCGCATTGGTCCTTGTAAGGTTAGTTTAGTTAACAAAGCGGCCATAAAAGCAGGACTATATTTCATACCATTTTCTAGCCAAGTACTAATGACACCTATATGTGCTGAAGTAATATAGCTAGTAAAAATCTCCTTTGGAATACCTAATTCTTCATCAGATTCTACAATAGAAGATAATAAATCACCATATACTTTTTCTTGAACAATTTGTAACATACGACGTCGGAATTCTGGTAACCCTCTATCCCCTAACATCACTTTAAAAAAATCATGATTTTCGGCTATATATTCAAAAAGCCTTAAAAAAGAAAGTGGTGGATTATGTTCATTAACTTCTTGGATTGTTCCATTTATTTCTTTAGGTTTTACTCGTTCTATTAATTCTTCTAACGTCTCATCCATACTTTTCAAAAGAAAATCCTGCTTATCTTGGTAATGTAAATAAAACGTGCCACGAGTAAGCTCCGCTTTATCTGTAATATTTTGAACAGAAATCGTATTCAAATCTCTTTCTTCCAGAAGCTCAATAAGAGCATCCCTTAAATACCTAGTAGTTCTCTTTACACGTGGATCAATTTTTTTATTTTTAGACATAGTTCCTTCTCCTTGTCTATAATTTCAAATCTTTTGGACGATATGTATCGAATTGTCTTTTATAAGACATTATAGAGTTTTTTGCACATTGACCAAAATCCATAACTTGATAAAATTATTATATACAAAGCGTTCATTAATTGACAATAAGTAAACTAATGAACATATTGTATAAAATACAACATGAAGGGAACGATTTATTATGAAAGCATCACGTCTTATTGATGTTCACCATCACATTATTCCAGAGGAATACAGTTCAACTCTTGAATATTTTGGAGTTGCAAAATCAGGAGGCATGCCTATCAAAAAATGGACCCCTGAAGATAGCATTGCAATGATGGACCGTTTAGGAATTGAAGTTGGTATCGGTTCTATTTCCGAACCTGGTCTAATTCCTGTTGCAAATCCTGATTTAGCAAAAAAACTTGCTCGCAGTATTAATGAATTCCAAGCAGAAATGATTGCTAAATATCCAAAACGTTTTGGAGGCTTCGCATTTTTACCACTTCCACACGTTGAAGAATCAATTGAAGAGTTAAAATATGCCTTAGATGAACTTAAACTAGACGGCGTTGGTTTATTATCTAACTATAATGGTCATTTTCTAGGTGACCCAATCTTTGACGAATTAATGGATGAATTAAACAAACGTAATGCAGTAGTATTTATTCACCCTAGTGCACCAGTTGAAGCAAGCCCACGCGCAAGATTCTTAACAGCGGACTTCATGGCAGAGTTTACATTCAATACAACTCGTGCGGCTGCTAACCTTGTGTTAAGTGGTACAATCGAACGTTGTTCAAATATTAAATTTATCCTTGCTCATGCAGGTGGTACACTTCCATATTTAAAATGGAGAATCGGACAATCTTACCGTTCAGCTAAAGTTTGGATGAATGATCCATTAGTATCTGAAAGATGGACAACACTAACAAAAGACCCTGAAGAATATATCAGCAATTTCTATTTTGAAACAGCAATTTCTACTCAACCAGCAACTTTTGAAGCTTTAAAAGATACAACTGATTCATCACACATTTTATTTGGTAGTGATGCACACTATGCTCCTGAAGACTGGACAAAAGAAATGATTGAAAGAATTTCTAATTATCCAAACTTCGATGATAAAACTATCGAAGACATTTCAAGAAATAATGCTCTTAAACTCTTCCCACGCTTTAAATAATGGTTTAAATACGGGTTTAAATAAAGACAAAAGGTACAGATAAAAATAAACGCTAGTCATAATGAATGGACACCCCGACGAATGTCGCAGGCATTTTAAAAAGCCCAATTTGAACATCACTGTTTGAATTGGGCTTTTACTGTTTATTAATTTGTATAACTTTGGAGCGAATGAAAATAAATCATGAAACAAAGAAAAAACCTGTTATTATTGCATTACTCATTGCAACAGGAATGTTATCTGGTAAAAAAGAAAAACATTTTTTTGCACAGTAGACAAGTTGAAGCAGAAAATTAAGCTAACTTTGTAGAATAACCTAACTACGTTTAGGTTCTAGATGAAAAATTATAAAGAAAAACACGGAGGTGCTCTTATGAGTATACGAAATAAACGATTCGCTTATGGAAAAAATCAGTTGCAGTTTGGGGATCTGCGTCTCCCAGAAGGAAAGGGGCCTTATCCAGTTGCAATTGTTCTGCACGGTGGATTTTGGAAAAATATTTGGGGCTTAGATATGATGGAACCTGTAGCAAAAGATTTGGCGTCAAGGGGTATAGCGACTTGGAACATTGAATTTCGTCGTGTTGGCGATGAAGGCGGAGGATGGCCAGGCACTTTAATTGATGCTGCAAATGCGACCGACTATTTACAACAAATAGCGGAAGAAAATCATCTTGATTTAGGCCGGGTTATTGCTATTGGGCATTCTGCAGGAGGTCATTTGGCTTTATGGTTAGCGGGTCGTAAGAAACTACCGGAAAATAGTGTTTTAAGAATTACTGATCAACCGCTTTCTCTTAAGGGAGCAATAAGCTTAGCAGGAGTTAACGATCTTGCACTAATGGATGATGTCCATCATTTACGTCTATCAGAATTCGGTAAAGAAAATAACCATCCTGTAACTGATTTGTTAGGCGGGACACCGAAAGAGGTTCCAGAGCGTTATGAGGAGGCTTCTCCAATTCAATTATTGCCCCTTCAGGTTCCACAAGTTCTTATTCACGGATCACTCGATATTAATGTGCCAATCGGAATTAGTTATAACTACAAGCGTGTAGCAGATGCTTCTGGGGATCAAGTGAAAATGGTGGAAATACCATCCGCAGAGCACTCTAAAGTGATCGATCCCAATGTGGAAGAATGGTCGTATATCGTCACAGAAGTTATCAACTTATTAGATATGGGGCAATAACACCTAGCCATCAATATAAGTTTGTATGAGCTTAATTTCATAAAGCAGCTTTAGTATTATAAACTTATTTTTAAAGCTTGATTTGTTGTCCTTCCATGCCCATCAAGCTGAAACTTTAATTTGCTGTTTTGTGAATTTTGCTGTCAGCTTATGGGTTAATAATTAATTTACGGCCAATTTATGCTTCCAATTCTGTTGAATAATTAGATAACCATCTACAAAAATAAGTGTTTTCTGGCCAACTTATAGGTAAAGTGACATTGTATGATATGAAACATAATTTTCCGGTTTGGTGAGGTTATGGTTCTTTTTGTTTTGTAATTTTATAAAATGTTTAAGTTGATGGAGCGTTACCCCTGAAATAGAAAATGAAGAAATGGGTATTGATGATAAGCAAGTAGATACTATAGATACTCGTAAACGAGCGATTGGTGATTATTTATTTTTATTACACTTTATTCAAATGTTTATATATTTTGTCTTTTTATCCATACCTATTGTAAGATTATATAGAGTTCTCCTAATAAGCTGTTTTAATGGATTATTTAGGGGTTTTAAATTTATAAATCTTAAATTGTTTTTTCGGGATAATTTTTTATCTAAATAAGTTATATTGAAGTAGAGGTGAACCATCGGTGAAGCAGGTGTTGGTGATTAAAAATGAACGGTCTTCAGCAAAGAAAATCGTAAGCGGTCTAACGCAAGAAGGCTATTTCATTTTAAAACTTCACAATGAAAACGAAGGTTTAAATATAATATATGAACAAGATTGGGATATTATCATATTGGATTGGGATTCATTAAGTATACCGGGACCAGAAATTTGTAGACAAATACGACTTGTTAAAACGACACCGATTATTATTGTGACCGACAATATTTCTAGTAAGGATTGCGTAGCAGGGTTACAAGCAGGAGCAGATGATTATATAAGAAAACCATTTGCGAAAGAAGAATTAGTAGCAAGGGTTCAAGCGATTTTAAGGAGAAGTGATTGTAACCAGCAAAAGGAGATAAACTTTTTTCAGTTTAAAGATCTCTTTGTTGATGCATCTAGCAATATTGTGAAAAAAGGTGGCGAAAACCTCTCGCTTACTAAGCGGGAGTACGATTTACTTGTATTTTTAATCAAGAATAAAAACACAATATTGAGCCGTGAAATGCTTTTGAATCAAGTATGGGGATATAATGTAGTAGTAAATCCAAATGTAGTAGACTTATATATTGGGTATGTAAGAAAAAAGTTAAAGTGCGAGAAGAAAGACAGATATATTCAAACGATACATGGTAGAGGCTATTCAATGATTGAATGATAAAATAAGGTAATAGAAAAAAGAGTAAAACTGTTTCATTCAGTTTTACTCTTTTTTCTATTAAACCTAATAATCAAATAGTTTCTTAGAAGTATTAAAAGACGTAAAAAAATGGATTATAAAAATATTAGCTATTAATGGGCGTGTTTTGTAGAGGAAATTATGGCTAATCAATACGCCCGACTGCATATATTACTTTCTATGCCTGATTTTATGAATTCGCACCATTCACAAGATTTTCACAGGATTAATGACTATACTAATTAACAGGATGTTCAAATGAAAATGATTATCAATAGCGATTCAATTGAATAAAAGTTACCTTCTAATTCAATCTATGGATGTCATCATTTTCGAAATAAATTACACTATAAGGAGTATACATATGAAAAAATCTATGCTTTTAAAATTAGTGAGTATTCTAGCAATTTTTACTTTAATGTTAGTGGCTTGCTCAGATTCAAGTAAAGAAACTTCGAAGGCTAATAATAAAGATAATGGTAGTGATAAGTCAAAAACGGTTGAAATCACTGATGCTCATGGAACTGTTAAAGTCCCTGTAAACCCAAAGAATGTAGTTGCTTTGGATAACAGAACGTTTGAAACTTTATCTGATTGGGGAATTAAATTAGCGGCTGCTCCAAAGGATATCATGCCTGCTGATTCAGCATATAAAAAGGATGAAAAAGTTCAAAATATTGGGAATCACCGTGAGCCAAATCTAGAAATTATTGCAGCGGCAAACCCTGACCTTGTAATCGTTGGTCAAAGATTTGCTGACCATTACGAAGAAATCAAAAAATTAGTACCAAATGCAGCAGTTATTGATCTTAATTTTGATGTCTCTGAGAAAGCTACTAAGCCTGGCGAAAACTTAGTAAAAGGACTTAAAGATTCTACAATTACTTTAGGAAAAATCTTTAATAAAGATAAAGAAGCTAAACAATTAGTAGCTGATTTTGATAAATCTATTGAAAAAGCAAAATCTGCTTATAACGGAAAAGATAAAGTTATGAGTGTTATCGTTACTGGTGGTAATATTGGTTTTGCTGCTCCACATTCTGGTCGTGTTTGGGGACCAATGTATGAAATTTTCGGTTGGACTCCAGCGTTAGAAGTTTCAAATTCTACTGCAGGTCATAAAGGTGATGACGTTTCTGTTGAAGCTATTGCACAAACAAATCCTGATTGGATTTTCGTATTAGATCGTGATGCTGCAACATCTGATGCAGCTAAGTCAACACCTGCTAAGGATGTTATTTCTAAATCACCTGCTCTTCAAAACACAACTGCTGTTTCTAAAAAACAAGTTATTTATGCACCAGAAGATACTTACACAAATGAATCAATTCAAACTTATATAGAGTTATTTGGAAATATGGCAAAAACTTTAGCTAAGTAGTGTAAAGGGGTACGAAACAGTGTCAAAAAATATGATTTCTAGGGTTGAGAATATTTCTCAACCCCAGTTTTATAATCAAAATAAAATATGGACAAAACCTTTTATAATAGCAGTTATAGTTGTTATAATTTTAGGGATTATATCACTGTTTACTGGAGTTTATGATATACGTGGACAAGAGGATGGGACAGAGATGTTTTTCATAACTCGTGTTCCGAGAACAGCTGCATTAATGCTTACTGGAGCTGCGATGGCGATGGCAGGGCTCGTCATGCAACTCATTACACAGAATCGCTTTGTTGAACCTACTACAACGGGGACTATTGAATGGTCAGGCTTAGGCCTGCTTTTTGTGTATTTATTATTTCCTGCCCCGACTTTAGTTCAAAGAATGACTGGTGCAATCATTTTTTCTTTTATAGGAACTATGATTTTCTTTCTATTTTTAAGAAGAGTTAAGCTTCGTTCGTCTTTAATTGTTCCGATTATTGGATTGATGCTTGGAGCAGTAATTTCTGCAGTGTCTACTTTTTTAGGACTCCTTTTTCAAAAGACGCAAAGTATTGAAACTTGGTTTGTAGGTTCATTTGCTAACATTCAGGTGGGAAGATATGAATATTTATGGCTGATTGTTATCATTACTTTTCTTATTTTTATGTATGCTAATAGATTGACTTTAGCTGGACTAGGAGAAGATGTCGCAACAAGTCTTGGAGTTAATTACAATAGAATTGTTCTTTTTGGGACTGCTCTTATCTCTGTTGCAGTTGGAATTGTTGCAGCTGTTATTGGACACTTACCTTTCTTAGGATTAATTGTGCCAAATATCGTTTCAATGTTTAGAGGTGATGATCTTAGGAGTAATTTACCTTGGGTTTGTGTGATCGGAATGGGATCAATAACTGCCTGTGACATCATTTCTCGAACAATTATACAGCCTTTTGAATTACCTGTTTCTTTAATACTTGCAACAGTGGGAGCAGTCGTGTTTATTACTATTTTATTGAGACAAAGAAAACCAAGGAGGCTACGATGATCACATTAGAATATAGAAATAAAGAAAATGTTGAAGTCGATTCTAGCCTTCATAATGAAAGTAGATCAGCTAGCGCTTTTCGGTCTAAGAAGGAAGCAAGACGTTATTGGATTTTACTGATAACATTGATTGCTTTAGGTCTTCTTTCTTCATATGGACTTTTAGTTTATAACAATCCAGTTCCGATAGATTCACCTTCTTTTATCCCAGTCGTTAAGAGAAGGATAGTAGCTATTGTTGCAATGATTATTGCTGCGGTTTGCCATAGCTTGTCGACAGTTGCCTTCCAATCTATTACGAATAATAAAATTATTACTCCATCGCTTTTAGGTTTCGAATCACTTTATTCAGCAATTCAAACGAGTACAGTATTCTTCTTTGGTGCTAGTGCGTTAATAAATTTTAATGGAATTGGATCATTTTTATTCCAAGTCGTTGTTATGGTCTTCATGAGTTTGATACTTTATGGATGGTTACTTTCCGGTAAATACGGGAATTTACAACTTATGCTTTTAGTTGGAATTATTATTGGTACCGGGCTAAATTCTGTGTCAACTTTCATGAGAAAACTACTTGCGCCTTCAGAATTTGATATTTTACAAGCAAGACTATTTGGTTCTGTTAATCATGCAGATCCTGCATATTTTCCTATTGTAATTCCTATGATCATAATTGTAGCGGTATTAATTTTTGCTCATTCTAAGAATTTGAATGTTTTATCACTAGGAAAAGATGTTGCTACTTCTTTTGGAGTTAAATACCAACCTAGTGTAATTTATACGCTTGTATTAGTAGCTATTTTAATGTCCATTTCAACAGCTCTAATTGGGCCACTTACTTTCTACGGCTTTTTAGTGGCAACTTTGAGTTATCAGGCAGCGTCAACTTATGATCATAGATATATTTTTCCGATGGCTTTTGCTATAGGATTTTTAATAATGACGAGCGCATACTTTTTAATGTATCATGTATTCCATGCTCAAGGTGTAGTTTCAGTTATTATTGAATTATTTGGTGGAATCATATTCTTAACTATAGTTTTAAGGAAGAGGGCTTTATGATAAAAATTGATAATGTTAAAAAGTTCTATACTGATAAGGTAAAAATAGGACCTTTGGATATTGAAATACCAAAAGCAGGCTTTACTTCTTTAATTGGACCAAATGGTGCTGGAAAGTCAACGACACTTTTGATGATTGGCAGACTTTTAGATATGGATGAAGGCCAAATTCAGGTAGCAAATATGGATGTTTCTGAATCCAAATCAAAAGACTTAGCAAAAGTTTTGACTATATTGCGACAAGAAAATCATTTTGTAACTAGGCTTACAGTTAGACAATTAGTTGGATTTGGGCGCTTTCCTTATTCAAAGGGAAGGTTGACTAAAGAAGATGAGGTTATCATTTCTAAATATATCGATTTCTTAGATTTAACTAGTTTAGAGAATAGATATTTAGATGAGCTTTCTGGTGGTCAAAGACAAAGGGCATATGTAGCGATGGTACTGTGCCAAGAGACGGAATATGTACTTTTGGACGAACCTTTGAACAACCTTGATGTTGCTCGTTCTGTTCAAATGATGGAGCATTTAAGACGTGCAGCTAATGAATTTGGAAGAACAATTTTGACGGTTATGCATGACATAAATTTTGCAGCTAAATACTCGGATAAAATTTGTGCTATGAAAGATGGACAAATTGCTGCTTTTGGAACAGTAGAAGAGGTTATGGACTCAACACTTTTGACAGATATTTTTGAAACAAAAATAGAAATTATTAATGGTCCTTATGGGCCAATAGCAGTTTATTAGTTATAAAATGTCTTGCGTAGATTATGCAAGCCACTCTAGTTGAAGTTGCTGTCTGTATTTTATAGGAAGCAGCTTTTTTTATGTGATTACTCATAAAATGCAAAAGAATGCTTCACCTTTTCAAGTATGTACCAAGTGGAAAAAATATCTCTGTATAATTTTTCAAAAGAATTCAGCTTGTTTTTTTATATGTAATATTGCATATCAGAGTGTATTGATAAAAGTGTAAGGGGTCACTATAATGAGGGCATAAAGATAAATCATATTTTCGTAGCAATAAAAAGGAGGAAATAATATGGAAATCGCAATGGCAGTTTTAAAATTTGTAGGTGGCGTAATCCCGTTAATTCAAGAACTTTTAAAAGCATTTATGTAAATTTATTAGTTAGCAATCATTTATCAATCATTATCATATTTTACTAAAAAAAGAACGGGGTGATTTTTCTGAATATTAAGAAAAACACTAAAAGAAGAAAGTTCCTTGCATGTTTATTAGTTAGTCTATGCACTATTAATTATTCATCTATTTCCTTCGCAGAAACACAAGCAAGTAATGCAACTGATGTAACCAAAAATGCTAGTGGCATTGATACTGGTATAGCAAATCTTAAATATAATAATCAAGAGGTTTTAGCTGTAAATGGTGATAAAGTAGAGAGTTTTGTTCCGAAAGAAAGTATCAATTCAAATGGTAAATTTGTAGTAGTAGAACGCGAAAAAAAATCACTTACAACGTCACCAGTCGATATTTCAATTATTGATTCTGTAGTGAATCGCACGTATCCAGGAGCTGTACAACTTGCAAATAAAGCTTTTGCAGACAATCAACCGAGTTTATTAGTGGCTAAGAGAAAGCCTTTGAATATTAGTATAGACTTACCGGGCATGAGAAAAGAAAATACAATCACTGTCCAAAATCCGACATATGGTAATGTAGCTGGAGCAGTAGACGATTTAGTATCTACTTGGAATGAAAAGTATTCTACAACACATACGTTACCTGCAAGAATGCAGTATACGGAATCCATGGTTTATAGTAAATCGCAAATCGCAAGCGCTCTTAATGTTAACGCTAAATATCTTGATAACAGTCTAAACATTGATTTTAATGCGGTTGCAAATGGAGAGAAAAAAGTGATGGTAGCGGCGTATAAGCAAATATTTTATACGGTAAGTGCTGAACTACCTAACAATCCATCCGACCTTTTTGATAATAGCGTTACTTTTGATGAGTTAACTCGAAAAGGCGTAAGTAATTCGGCTCCACCTGTTATGGTTTCAAATGTAGCTTATGGTAGAACGATTTATGTAAAATTAGAAACAACATCTAAGAGCAAAGATGTACAAGCTGCTTTTAAAGCCTTACTTAAGGATAACAGCGTTGAAACAAGTGGACAGTATAAAGATATTTTTGAAGAAAGTACCTTTACTGCTGTAGTATTAGGCGGAGATGCGAAAGAGCATAACAAGGTTGTTACTAAAGATTTCAATGAAATCCGAAATATTATTAAAGATAATGCTGAATTAAGTCTTAAAAATCCAGCATACCCAATTTCATATACAAGTACTTTCTTAAAAGATAATGCAACTGCTGCTGTTCATAACAATACAGATTATATTGAGACGACAACTACAGAATATTCAAGTGCTAAAATGACACTTGATCATTACGGTGCTTACGTTGCTCAATTTGATGTATCTTGGGATGAATTCACATTTGATCAAAAGGGTAACGAAGTACTAACACATAAAACATGGGATGGTAGCGGAAAAGACAAAACGGCTCATTACTCTACAGTTATCCCTCTTCCACCGAACTCAAAAAATATAAAAATTGTAGCAAGAGAATGTACAGGTCTTGCATGGGAATGGTGGAGAACAATTATTAATGAACAAAACGTTCCATTAACAAATGAAATAAAAGTTTCAATTGGAGGAACAACATTATATCCAACAGCTAGTATTAGTCATTAAGTATAAAAAAAGCGCCCTATAAGTAGGGCGCTTTTTTACTTAGTCACAAATTTTATTCCTCTATTTACCGGGCAGCCCGATTGATGAGGGCTGATTAATAATGTAATTCCTAATATAGTTAATCGGCGTTGATTTACTTCTTCACGTAAAATGGATTGAAATGAAATTCCTATTACTTGGACAAGTGTTGCTAAAAGTGTGGCAATTGGAGGAATAAAACTTTATGTTCCTTTGTTTTGGGCCAACTTAAGAAACTTTTGTAAAATGATAGGATTACAAAAATGTAATGTGGGTGTAAGGAAACTGGATTGTACCATCTGTATGGTTAAAGCATACTTAAGGTAAGGAAGATTTATATTTTAACGGGTATAAATCTTACAAGTAGAATAGAAAGGTTAGGTATTATCATATGAAATGGATCATGAGAATTTTTGTGTTATTAGCTATAGTAGGAGGTGCTTTCTACTATATGAAGTCAGGGAATGGATACTATTTGACTAAACAATATTATGTAAAAGTAACGACTGATTCTAAAGTAGAAAACGAAAAATTGAGTAATGGAGAAGTTCTTACGTATCATGTTTACGATGAGAAGGTGTACGATAAAAAAGGGGAAGAAAGAGAACTGAAAATTTCCTTGCAAAATGAATTGGAAAAAAATCAATATTATTTGATTGATTGGGAAGATCGCCGTGGGATTGTTTCTAAAATAGCTAAAGTGAATCAAGCAAAAATAGATAAAGGTATTTTAGATAAGTTGAACGCAAATTCATAATATTTCAGGATAAGTTAATCAAAAGCTGTGTTGGCGTAAGATTTATAAGAAAAAGGTATTGTAGCAAAAATAAAAGAGATTATTATAAAACAAAAAAGACCGAACCGTCTGGTTCTGTCTTTTTTTAGGAATGAAGAATGAATTTTACAAATGATGTGCACAAAGCTGGATTGCTACAATTGGGATGACATGTATGAATAGTGGACTGTAACACTTATGTAGATGGTTTGCAGAGATATAAAATCAATATAGAAGAGGAGTATTATTCTAGATGACTTATGTAACTACAATTTTATCAATAGCGGGTATCGTTATCATGTCTTTAGCGAGGATTAATTTTAAAATAAGGGCGTTTGCTAATAAACCAGCTTGGGGTGGCTTCACTCTTCCCTTAATTCTAATTGGATTTATTTTATTTTGTATCGGTATGTTTTTAGGTTTTGTAAATCATCAACTATAAGGTGGAAATATTGTGAAGACGAAAAGCTACATGTTTTTCGTCTTTTCGTTCTCTTGCTTAATAAGAAAGATCCTGCAACTCAGTACAGGATCTTTAATCAAACGTATTTAAAAACTAAATTGTGGTTTCATATCACCTTTATAAGGTTCATGTTCAACGAATATGGTGATATCTTTACCTGCTTGATCTTTACCAGTTCTTTTATACGTAAATTTCTTATTATTTAGTTCAGTAAGTTCAAGAGCTGCACTGTATTTGTTATTTCCAATTGAAACATGGGCTCTTATTTTATTTTCGTGTACAACATCGAAGTAGCCATAGTCACCGCGGCTTTGACCTGTTTCGCTATTGAAGAACTCATATTTATTAGACTTGTCATCGAATTTTGCTAGACTTATAAAATTCGAATTAAACTGTGTTACATCATTACCAGCTTCATCTACTACTTTTGTTCCGTGCCAAAGGGTACCGCCTAAAATTTTATCTCCATCAACGTTTTTAACAATATCTCCTGTAGTCGTGTTCAGCTGCTTGTCCGGATCAGTGAAAGAAAGTTCTTTTTCTTTATATGGGACATGTTCAACGAAAACTTCTACATCTTTACCGTTAGCGTCTTTACCCATTCGTTTATAAGTAAATACATTTTTATTTAGTTTTGTCATGTCAACGACAGCTTGATACTTCATTGATTCTGAAATTAATATTCTCTTCTTCCCATCATTTGTGACAAAGAAAGTGCCTTTATCGCCACGACTTGCACCTGTTTTAGCATCAAAAAATTCATATCTGCCTGACTTCGCATCATATTTTGCAAGACCAATGAAGTTTGCATTCTCTTTTGTTAAGTCATTCTTATCTTTGTCATACACTCGTGTACCTTGCCAATTTGTCTCGCTAAGAATATTAGCCATTTTTTGCCCTTTAGTTAATTTATTTTCCTTTTTTGTTTCTTTAGCAACTTGTTCTTGTTTTTGTTTTCCATGATTTTCTTCAGCTTTAGTACCAGCACACCCTGTTAATGCTAATGTGAATCCGAGCAGTACGGATGAAAGTGCTTTTGCTTTTTTGTTCATGTTTTATCGTCTCCTTATTTTATGATTTCAAGTAGTACGGTTAGCGATTATGGTAGCAGTTCGTCATATATGAACTTAGTTGCTACGTTTCTTATGTTAATACCTGACTATAAACTGCCTCTAAATAAAACATTAAAAAAAGATAAACTAATTCCTAAAATTTGTTCATATTTATAAAAAATCGCTAGCTTGCTGTAGTGCCTACGAGTAATCCAAAAAATACATTGTAAAGAAGAAGGAAAGCCGCTAATAATAATGTAATTGCTAATATAGCTAATCGATTGTAGTGCAAAACTTTTGAGAAAAACTGTAGGGGTGGTGTTTTTGTAAGGCTCTTTCGTTAGCAATCGGTTGTACATCATCATAAATTTGAACACCTACTGTATCGGGTAAAAAGAAAGTAGCTCCTTCATTGTTCGCAATATGTTGTACGTGAATAACTGTTTTATGTTTTTCACGAAATGCTTTCAAAACTTCTTTCGCTTTTTGTGCGGCTTTTTCAGGTTGATGTAATTCCATATTGCCACCTTCAAAGTAATCATTTTGTATGTCTACTAATAGCAACGCTTCGTTCATCGTTATGCCCCCATACTTAGTGATTCAGCACGTTATTTGTACTGTACCGTTATTATATAAATTGTAGCTATGCGGAAGTAATAACGTTGTGAAACGATTTTGGGGTATATAGTTTCAGTGTGAAAAAAGTGAAAGTTGCTATAAGTACAAATGGATTTTGTGGACTTCACGGCAAAGTTATAGATAGAGTGGCATTGCAGGGTTAAAAACCATAACTTTGCTGGAGGAGCGGGTTATGGTTTTTTTATGAGGAAATACGATTTTAAGTTTTTGCTGAAGGTGTTTTTCTAGGATATGCTGTGAGTGATTGGAGTGAGGTAGTGTCAGATATTGTCGACCAATCGATATATTGGAAAAATCGTTGATATATTGTGAGTTGTGATAGATATATTGGAAAAATCGTTGATATATTGTGAGTTATGATAGATATATTGAAAAAATCGTTGATATATTTGTAAAGGGGTGTTTGAGGTGATTGTGAAAGAAAGAAAAATGCCGATTTATATAAGACAGTTAGAAGCACTGCTTAGAAGGTTACCTGTACATCATCCAAAACGAAATTTAATTGGAGAAAACTTGGCAAAACACATGGCGGGGTATAAAGGGGAGCAAGCAATTGATTATCCACTTAGTTTTATTTCTGAGAAAGAGTATAGTGTTTTACATGATGTTCGCTTATCTAATCATGATCAATACTTTCAAATTGATACTATTATCATTTCCACAAAGTTTCTTCTTTTTCTTGAGATAAAAAATATAGCAGGTACATTAATGTTTGATGCAAAGTTTAATCAACTTATCCGAATAACAGAAGGAAATTCAGAGGGATTTCCAGATCCGGTTTTACAAATAAAAAGGCAAGAAATACAATTAAAGAAATGGTTAAGCTTACATGGATTTTCCTCTAGTCTTCCAATCGAGTCCCTCGTTGTTATTAGCTCGCCTCGTACCATTATAAAATCTTCAGATGACAATCTTCTTCATACAATTATTCATAGTGCAAATTTACCTCATAAAATAAAGTGGTTTGAAAGTAAATATAAGAGAAAAGTTATAGATAATGTAGATAGGCTCATTCATCAAATAATAACGGAGCATTCTCCACTTCAACAAAATATACTTGAGCAATATAAAATAGAAAAAGAGGAGTTGTTAAATGGAGTACAATGTGAGAAATGCTTAGTTATTCCAATGGTTAAAGTGAAGAAGGGCTGGCGTTGTACAAGTTGTAAAGATTTTTCAAAAGTGGCACATGAGGATGCTATACGAGATTATGCATTGCTCATTAGTACGACATGTACGAACGGTAATTTGAAAGAGTTTCTCCATGTTTCGTCGGGTATGGTTGTAAACAGAATTCTCCACACACTAAATCTCCCCTACACTGGCAACAACAAAGGAAGAATATATGATTTAACTTCTTTCCAATCGTAATTTTGCTATAATAAATAAGTACTTATACGAAGGGGAGTCTAAAGAGAATATGAAGTCATTTAATATCGATCATGTTATAGCTAGTGTTTTGCAATGGATATTAAATATAGCTTTAATTATATTATCCATTGTGTTATCAATTTTCTTAGTGAATGAGACAATTACATTTGTGCAGTATATTTTTTCGGCAAAAGAGTATACGTCTTATAAATTGGTTGAAAGTATCATCGTTTATTTCTTATACTTCGAGTTCATTGCATTAATTATTAAGTATTTTAAATCGAACTATCATTTCCCGTTACGTTATTTTATTTATATCGGAATTACGGCCTTAATTCGATTGATTATTGTGTCTCATGAGGAACCGATGGAGACGTTATTATACGCAGGAGCAATTCTTGTTTTAGTTATTGCTTTATACATATCGAATATGAGAGATTTGAGAAAAGAGTAGTAGTGCAGACATAAGTTTGCACTACTTTTTTACATCTTGACCTTCAAGTTGCTTGAAAGTTTACAATGAAATTAGGGCGTTTGAAATCGAAAAAAATTGAGAAATTAAGTGAAGAGGTTTCTTTTACTTGGAGGTTATAGGAATGAATCAGGAATTGAAGTTACGTCCATTGGAACGAGAAGATTTAAAGTTCGTACACGAACTGAATAATAATGCGCATATTATGTCGTATTGGTTTGAAGAGCCATATGAGGCATTTGTGGAGCTGCAAGACTTATACGATAAACATATACATGATCAAAGCGAACGCCGATTTATCGTTGAGAAAGACAATGAAATGGTTGGATTAGTTGAGTTAGTAGAAATCGATTATATTCATCGTAGAACAGAATTCCAAATTATTATTGATCCGAATTATCAAGGATATGGTTATGCAGTAGAGGCGACGCGTTTAGCAATGGATTATGCTTTCGCTGTATTAAATATGCATAAGATATATTTAGTTGTGGATAAGGAAAATGAAAAAGCAGTACATGTTTATAAAAAGGTTGGGTTTATGGTAGAAGGTGAGCTTATCGATGAGTTTTTCGTTGATGGTAACTATCATAATGCGATAAGAATGTGTATGTTTCAGAAGCAATATTTTGAAAACAAGTAGTTGAAAGATTCGGAAGTAATGTTGACGCTTCGTAAAACCGTATGCTAAAATCCCTTTTAAGTATTAAGGAAGGTGCAGAATATGCTTTATATAAAATTTGTAAAACTCATTAGAAAACTTTGCTCCGCACAAATGTATACGGTGAAGCGTTGTACGGAGCTTAATCAAGGGGTATAAATCCCCTATATTCATCGGCTGAATAACTTTTCTAAAAAAGTATAGTTTATCTATGCTTATTTCGTTATGGTTTTTCAGCTGGTGTATAAAATAGATTAAGGGGCCATAGACAATGCTTTGTCTATGGCCCTTTGTGTATATTATTCCGATGAGTCTTTACTATAAATTGGAGTAGTATAGGAAAAACCATGAAGCAGAGGGCTAGTGTCGAATGACGCTATCTCTCTGCTTTTTTTAATTTCAGGAAAAGAGGAATAAAAATGAGTTTACTTAAAGTTGAAAGTTTATCACATAGTTTTATAGATAAAGTATTATACGAAAATGCTTCTTTTGATTTGCATAAAGGGGAGCATATGGGAATTGTTGGACAGAATGGTGCAGGGAAAAGCACATTAATGAAAATATTGGTGGGGGAAATTATTTCTGATAAGGGAGACATAAAGTGGCAACCAAATATTCAAATTGGACATCTTGATCAATACGCAGAAATTGATGAGGGTTATACCATTTCTCAATATTTAAAGAGAGCCTTTTATGATTTGTATGAAATGGAAAAGAGAATGAACAAGTTATATGAAGAAAGTGCGATGACTGGAGATGAAAATCAACTATTGAAAGCGGCAGAAATTCAAGGACTGCTCGAGGCTCATGATTTTTATTCAGTAGATAGTATTACGAATAAGGTGGCATCCGGCTTAGGTATTGATGTGATTGGGATGGATCGTGTTATTGGTGAATTAAGCGGAGGGCAGCGTGCAAAGGTAATTTTAGCGAAGCTCTTATTAGAAGAGCCTAATATTTTATTACTAGATGAACCGACGAATTTTCTTGATAAGGAGCATGTGGAGTGGCTTGCTAATTATTTAATGAATTTTGAAGGAGCGTTTATTGTCGTATCACATGATTTTGATTTTCTGGAAAAGGTAACTTCTTGCATATGTGATGTAGAGTTCGGGACAGTTAAGAAGTATTACGGCAAATACTCAGATTTTGTAAGGCAGAAGGAGCATTTGCGAAAAGATTATATTCGCCAATATTATGCACAGCAAAAGAAAATTGAAAAAACGGAAGAGTATATTCGTAGAAATATTGCTGGGGTGAATTCAAAAATAGCGCAAGGTCGTCGAAAACAATTACAGCGTATGGAAAGAATTGCGCCACCAAGTTTTACTCATAAACCGTCTATTCATTTTCAGGAACTTCCCATTTCAGTTCAGACAGTTCTTGAAGTAAATAACCTTGAAGTTGGTTACGACTTCGCTCTCTTACCAAAGTTGAATTTTTCAGTAATGGGTAGGCAAAAACTTGTTATTACAGGTTTCAATGGAGTAGGAAAATCTACTTTATTAAAAACAATCGTTGGAAATATTGATAGTATTTCTGGAGAGTTTCACTTTTCAGAGCAAATAAAGATTGGATATTATGAGCAAGATTTAAATTGGAGCAATGATTCTTTAACGCCGCTTCAAATTATTTCAGAACAGTTTCCTAAACTGAATATGAAGGAAATACGCCATCATTTAGCTGCGTGTGGAGTGAAGGATACGCACGTTTCGCAAGAAATTCGTACGTTAAGTGGTGGTGAACAATCGAAGGTGAAACTGTGCGGATTATTATTATCACCTTGTAACTTATTAATTTTAGATGAGCCGACAAATCATTTAGATGCAGAAGCGAAGGAAGCTTTGCAAAAGGCGTTAATTAAGTTTAAGGGCAGCATTATACTCGTATCTCACGAAGCGAGTTTTTATCTTGATTGGGCAGATAGTATCTTTCATATAGAGACGGGATTAGTTAAGGGGGTGTGAAACATATGAGTGAAAACAATTGGAAAACGAAAATTATATTATTTTTGACCGCTCAAACTATTTCGTTGTTCGGTTCCTCTCTCGTGCAATACGCGATTATATGGTATATCACCCTTACAACATCATCAGGAGTGATGTTGACTATTTCAACTGTTTGCGGTTTTCTACCACAAATTGCGATATCTTTGTTTGCAGGTGTTTGGATTGATCGTTATGACCGTAAAAAGATGATTATGTTATCGGATGGAATTATAGCGATTGCGACGTTAGTTTTAGCAATTTTATTTTTAACAGGATATAAAAGTATTTGGTTACTTTTTATTGTGTTACTCATTCGTTCAGCTGGAACAGGAGTACAAACGCCAGCTGTGAATGCATTAATTCCGCAAATCGTTCCGAAAGAGTATCTTATGAAAGTAAATGGAATAAATAGCAGTATTACATCTTTAATTATGTTTCTTTCTCCAGCAGCAAGTGCGATGATTCTTTCTATTGCCAGCATTGAAACAACATTTTTTATTGATGTTATTACGGCTATGATTGGAATTAGTATTATGTTTATCATTCAGGTGGAAGGACATGTGAATGTAGAGAGTAAGCAAAAATCTAATCTACAAGGAATTAAAGAAGGATTCTCTTATTTAAAAGAAAATGTATTTATTAAAAGGCTAATCGTTTTATTAATTATCGTCATGATTTTAATAAGTCCAGCTGCTTTTTTAACACCTTTAATGGTAACTCGTTCTTTCGGGGCCGAAATGTGGAGACTTACTGCTAGTGAGATGACCTTTAGTGCGGGTGCGGCAGCTGGTGGCGTATTAATTGCGGCGTGGGGTGGTTTTCGTAATCGTATGTATACAACAGCGCTAGCTTGTGCATTATATGGACTGCTTATGATTGGACTCGGAATAGCACCGATATTTATTATATATTTAGTCTTTAATTTTTTAATTGGTATAACGATGCCGTGCTTCAATACACCAGTTACTGTGTTATTGCAGGAGAAAGTAGAACCATCAATGCACGGACGGATGTTCAGTCTTGTACAAATTGCGAATTCATGCGCGCTTCCTCTAGGAATGATAATATTTGGGCCATTGTCGGATATGTTTAGTGTAGAGATTTTGTTAATTTATGCTGGGATATTCGTACTATTTTGCGCAATGTATATTGTATTAAGCAAGAGGTTTGAAGTGTAAATATTTATAATACAGAGGGTTTGCGAAGTGATTTAATATGCTTCGTAAACCTTTTTGTTATTATTCTAGTCAATAATTATTTATTGTTAAACGATAAATAATTATTGACTGTTAATGGTTTTTTGGATAATATGATGTTAAGAATCTAAGGAGAATTACATGAGTAGAGGAGAATGTGAAATGAAAAATAAATACGTAGTAGCTATTTCTTTCATGATTTTAGCGATTATTTCTTTAACTATACATGCTTCAAACAGTAAAGTAGGAGCGGATGGATTCCTTGAAGAACCTTTCTTTTTCCTAGTACCGATAAGTTATGTATTGTTCCTTAGTGGTATTGGCGTATTATTATTTGGATTTATTACTTCAAAGCTGAAAAAGGGCAATAAATAGGGGTTACCAATAGGGACAAAATACTCACTATGAAATAGAAACATACCATATGGAAGAAAAAGAATAAGTGAGATGAATCATGATGAACCATCATTTTTATAATGGAAGACAAGTAGGAGCAGCTATTACGCTGGCTAGGGCACAGGGAACAATTCATGCTATGAATCAAGCTATTCAAATGCAACAACAAGCATATTTTGCACAAATGATGCAAAGTCAGTATATGCCGTATTCACAGCTTCCGATGCAAATTGTACATTACGATGTACATCCAGCTGGTTTATTTTCTATTCCATATGGCGGGACATATTTCTTATGAAAGAAAGCGACTCAATAGAGTCGCTTTTTTCATATTCCGCCTAGCTTCATTCCAAGGAATGCGAAGAGGATACCAATTATGTACGTAGCGCTTAAGTATAAAAGGAAGATGTATAGCTTTTTACGATTGAGAAGCTGAACAGATTCTAATTTAAACGTAGAAAATGTAGTGAATGCGCCCATAAATCCAGTACCTAATAATAGTTGCCAGCCTGTAGTAACTCCGTTGCCGATTATATATCCAAGTAAAAACGCCCCTGTTATATTAATAAGGAATGTAGCAAGTGGAAATTGTGTTTTATTTCTTTTCTTAAACCAATTGCTAATTGCAAATCGTGTAATCGCACCGAAAAATCCTCCTGTTGCGACTAATAAGGCTTCTATCATGAGTAATCACCTTCCGTAAGAGATTTCTTAATTAAGAAATCCCCAAGTATATAGCCAAGGCCAGACATAATGAGGCCACCAAGTATGCTACATGATACATATAAGAAGGCTATGCTCCACTCAGAATGATTGATCAATTGCACAGTTTCTACACTAAATGTTGAAAAAGTCGTAAAGGAACCGATGAATCCAGTTCCGATGCCTGTGATAACCTCTGAAGGTAAGATGTTTAGCCGGGTGATATAAGTAGTTAGCCACGCTAAGAAGAAGCAACCGATTAAGTTAATGAGTAATGTTGCTAATGGAAATGAATGATGCCAAAATGTGGTGATATTAAGACCTAAATAATAACGAGAAAGAGCTCCTAATATACCGGCAATGCCGACGATAATATAAATCAATTTTCTCACCTCTTTAAATAGCTTGCTCAAAAAAATAGACTCCTACCAGTATGTATACTGGTAGGAGTCATTAGCTAAGCAGCGTTTATGGCGAACTCCATCGCCTAGGATTATTACATATAGTGTACTAAATATACCGTTTAAATTCCAGTGAGGAGGTGGGTGTAACGTTTCTTTTTTTGATGTCTGAAGGTTTTTCAAGTAATTAAAATGGGATCGATTACTTATCAACTAAATATAGTGATATAAGGTTTTAATTATGATAAAATGTTTCTTATGTGTGTCGTTTTGTTTTATTTGACTGAAAATAAAGAAAAATAAATTCGCGTGAAAAGGAGTCATTTATTTGAAGAAATTTTTAAAAATCGTATTTACATGTGTTTTAGTAGTAGCGGGCATTGTAGGAGGATTTCTAGCGTATATGACACTTACTAAAGAACAGCCTGCTGATGTTATAAGCTTGAAGGTGGAGAATAATAAGGAGCGCGTATTAGCGACTGGAAATGAGTTTAAAGTTACAACATTTAATATTGGATATGCTGGGTTAGATAAGGATCAAGATTTCTTTATGGATGGTGGAAAGGGATCTGGTTCAAGTAGTAAAGAGCAAACGGAAACTAATTTAAAGAATATGCTTTCGTTTTTACAAAATGAGAATAGTGATTTTGCACTATTACAAGAAGTTGATATAAAGTCACTTCGTTCATTTGATGTAAATGAACATGAAATTTTGAAAAAAGGATTACCTGATTATGTTTCGTCATTTGGCAAGAACTACGATACGAAATGGGTTCCAGTGCCAATAATAAATCCAATGGGATATGCGGAGGCTGGATTAAGTACGTTTTCTAAATACACTGTTCAAGAAGCGAAGAGGTTCCAGCTTCCTGGAATGGAGCCTTGGCCAAAGCGTTTGTTTGATTTAGATCGAGCAATTGTGGAATATAAAATTCCTGTTAATAATGGGAAACATGTTAGACTCGTAAATTTACATTTGTCTGCTTATGATGAAGGCGGGAAAATTAGAAAACAGCAAGTAGAGTACTTAAAAGAATATATGAACAAGCATTATGAAAATGGTGATTACGTAATAATGGGCGGAGATTGGAATCAATTAGTTTCAAACGCTCAATTAAGTGATCCGAAGTTCGTGAAAGAGCGCCCTGAGTGGTTAGTAGAGTTACCGAAGGACTTTACAGACGGTGGCTTTAAGTGGGCTGTAGATCCGTCTGTTATGACTGTGAGAGATGATGTAAAGAAATATGTAGAAGGTGAAAATTTCGTCACTATTATTGATGGCTTTATCGTTTCACCGAATGTAGAGATTGTAAATGTACAAGGGAAAGATTTAAAGTTTGAAAATAGCGATCATAACCCAGTAAGTGCGGTATTTAAACTGAAGTAATTGATATGTATAAGTAGAAGGTGGGGCTTCATATGGAGTGGTTAAAGAGGACTTGTTTTTCTAACCTTGAGAAAGAATCACAGAAAAATCATTTATTACTGTTTATAACGATTTGTAGTTTCTTTCTTGGGATAATCGCAATTGGGTATTATGGATATATTTTTACAGAGAGAGCAATAGCGTTTTGGATTTGTGGTATTTCTGTCGTTGCATTTGGAACGCTTTTTACTTTTATAAAAAGTATGGAATCAGCGTATAAATATATCATGACATTTATGTTGCTTACAATGTCTTACATTATGGTACAAGCCTTTAATGAAAGCCCGGCTGTATTTCAAATGGTCTATTTTACATTAGCTGTTTCACTTATTTACTTAAGTGAGCGCCTCATTTTAATTCTTGGCGGGGTAGCTGTTGTGATCACATTTATCCTTTGTAGCTATTGGCCAGAGCAATTTTTTGCTTATACAGCCTCGTCTGAAGCTGCTAATTTCGCAAGTTTGTTAGCGATTGTAACAATTACTATGTGGGGCGTCACGAAAATCGGTTCTAATCTGCTCCTTCGTTTAAGTGATGAGAAGCAAGAAGTAATGAGAAAAGCTCAGGAGTTAGAAGAGACGCAAAGACTTATTGAAGAAACAGTTGTGAAACTAGATAGTAATTTCAATCATTTAAGACAAAATATGAACACGTCGATGGAATCGATGAGTGAAATTAATTTTGCCTTTGAAGAGGTGGCAGTTGGTACGCAATCACAATCAGAGATGATGTATCGTTCGGTAGAAGTATTGAATGATATGGAGGGAAATATTGAACAAATCATCTCTCAAGTAAGAACTGCATCGACTCGTGTGGATGAAAGCTTAGAAATTTCAAAAGGTAGTGTACATACTCTAAGAAATTTTGAAACTAACATGAGAAGTTTAAATGATGTTGTTTCACAGTCTGGAATTATATTTAGAGATTTAATGATGCAATCGAAACAAATTAATGAAATTGTAGATGTAATAACGAATATTTCAAGTCAGACGAGTTTGCTAGCTTTAAATGCAAATATTGAAGCTGCGAGGGCAGGCGAGCATGGAAAAGGTTTTGCTATTGTAGCGAGTGAAGTGTTAAAGCTTGCTGAAGAATCAAATCGTTCTGCGGGAAGAATTCAAGGGATTTTGAAGGAGTTTAGTAATCAAGCAAGTAAGGTAGAAGTGCAAGTAGAAAAGTCAGAAAGAGTACAAGAAGAATGTAACGAGATGTTAGCAAGCGTTTTAACAAATGTAACTGATTTAGGGAAGTTTATTGATGCGATTAATGAAGTAATGCGAGAGGTTGTTGTTCATCAAGAAAGTTTCCAAGTTAAAACGACGAATATCGTAAAGGATGTTACGCATGCTTCTAACGTAATTCAGCAAACTTCTACAGCTACAGAAGAAGTGCTAGCGAGTGTGGAAGAAGAAAAACATCGAAATGATACGTCAGTGAAGACGTTACAAACTGTTAGCGAGCAAGTGAAGTTGTTAGAAGATATTTTAGAAAAGTAATATTGCTTGGAAAGAGCACAAATGATGTGCTCTTTTTTCATTGAAACGAATACTTGATAGGAATTTAATTGCTTTTCTGCGCGTTTTCTGCCAAGCTTAAGGAGATAAAATTCAGCTAATAGCGGAATTAAAATACTTCAAAGAAAGAATTAAATAGGTGACGCATATGATCGAAGTTAAGACTTCTGAACTTAGTGATGGAGAATTTAATAGAGGTGTATTTGCAACTCGTGATATTAAAAAAGGTGAGTTGATACACGCAGCACCAGTTATCTCTTATCCGAATGAACAGCATGAACATATTGAGAAAACATTACTTGCTGACTACGCATTTGAGTATGGAATCAATCATACGGCAATCCTTTTAGGATACGGTATGTTATTTAATCATTCATATACACCGAATGCAACGTATGATATTGTCTTCGAGAACCATACGTTTAACTTCTATGCTTATAAGGATATAAAAGCAGGAGAAGAAATTTTAATCAATTATAATGGTGAAGTTGATAACGATGAGCTGTTATGGTTTGATAAAGAAAAAGAAGAGAACGAAAAGTAATATAAAGAGTATAGAAAGAGCACATTCTGTCGGATGTGCTCTTTTTTATTGATGTAAATAAAGTAAAAAGTACAAAAAAATACCACTTTCTTTTTGTGTGGTATAGTAAGATACTGAGGGATAGTGTTTTGAAAAAGTCACATATTTTACAAATTGTTGTCTTTCTGATGACATGTCAAGTTTAGTAGTCCATTTGGGTTGCTTTATTATGCAATATATATTTTAATATGAGTGGCACCTCTTATAAATTAAGAGGTTTATAGGTGTCTCGAATTGATTTTGGGTACACTGTATCCACCACTTTAGGTTCTTTCATGTACGTGGGGATATTATGGGCCCGTATAACGGGATAAAATGAATATAGAAATAGAGGAATCGTAAAATGAATATGCAAGAGGTTTATAAATATTTAAGTACGGTATTGCCTGAAGGACATGTTAAACAAGATGAAATGTTAAAGAATCATACGCATATTAAAGTTGGCGGAAAAGCAGATGTTTTTGTTGCCCCTACAAATTATGATGAAATTCAAGAAGTTATTAAATATGCGAACGAATATAATATTCCAGTTACGTTTTTAGGAAATGGATCGAATGTCATTATTAAAGATGGTGGAATTCGCGGGATTACAGTAAGTTTAATTCATATTACAGGTGTTACTGTAACAGGAACGACGATTGTAGCACAGTGTGGTGCAGCAATTATTGACGTATCACGTATTGCCTTAGACCATAACTTAACGGGTCTTGAGTTTGCTTGTGGTATTCCAGGTTCAGTTGGCGGAGCATTATATATGAATGCTGGTGCATACGGCGGTGAAATTTCGTTTGTATTAACAGAAGCTGTCGTAATGACAGGTGATGGAGAGCTACGTACTTTGACGAAAGAAGCATTTGAATTTGGATATCGTAAGAGTGTATTTGCAAACAACCATTACATTATTCTTGAAGCGAGATTTGAACTTGAAGAAGGTGTACATGAAGAAATTAAAGCAAAAATGGATGATTTAACGTTTAAACGTGAGTCAAAACAGCCTCTAGAATATCCTTCATGTGGTAGCGTATTTAAGCGCCCACCAAATAACTTTGCTGGTAAGTTAATTCAAGACTCAGGACTACAAGGTAAGCGAATTGGTGGAGTAGAAGTTTCTTTAAAACACGCTGGGTTTATGGTGAATGTTGATAACGGAACAGCACAAGATTACATCGATTTAATTCACTTCGTACAAAAGACAGTTGAAGAGAAATTTGGCGTGAAGTTGGAGCGAGAAGTAAGGATTATTGGAGAAGATAAGGAATAAAGAAATACGTATGAAGATATGAGTTATTTTAAAATAATATTTGGGTATTGTTGACAATTTGTTTTCAATTCAATATAATGGCTAATAATTTAACAAATAACATACGTTGAAAGAGCCCAGTAGCAGTTTGTCACTGTTAACGAGAGAGCTAGGGGTTGCTGGAACCTAGCACAAACAAACTTGTGAATTACACTCTGGAGTATCTTAGGTAATGCTAAGCGGACTGGCAATCGATATTATTGCTAAGAGTGGTATGAGTAGCTATGCTATTTATACAAACTGGGTGGTAACACGGTGAATAATCGTCCCTATGTCTATCGTAGACATAGGGGCTTTTTTGTTTTTAAAAAATAAAGGGGATGACAAAAGATGAATATTATTGATGAATTAGAATGGCGCGGCGCCGTTAATCAACAGACTGACGAAGAAGGCTTACGTAAGCTAGTAGAAGAGAAAAAGATTTCACTATACTGCGGAGTTGATCCGACTGGTGATAGTATGCATATCGGACATTTGATTCCGTTTATGATGATGAAGAGATTCCAATTAGCTGGTCATCATCCTGTTATTTTAATTGGCGGGGCAACAGGAACAATTGGTGATCCGAGTGGACGACAATCAGAGCGTCAACTTCAAACGTTAGAAGTGGTTCAGCATAATGTAGATGCGTTAACAGCACAAATGAAAAAGCTATTTGATTTTGGTGGAAATAGCGAAGTGAAGATGGTAAATAACTATGATTGGACACATGAAATAAATATTATTGAGTTTTTACGTGATTACGGGAAAAACTTTAGCATCAATAGCATGTTAGCGAAGGATATTGTAGCAAGCCGTTTGGATACAGGTATTTCTTTCACGGAATTCACGTACCAAATTTTGCAAGCGATGGACTTCCATCATTTATACACGAAAGAGGATGTTCAACTGCAAATTGGTGGTAGTGACCAATGGGGAAATATTACGAGTGGTTTAGATTTAATTCGTAAGTTAGAAGGTCATGAGGCGAAAGTATTCGGATTAACGATTCCGTTATTATTAAAATCGGACGGTACGAAGTTTGGTAAATCAGCGGGTGGTGCGGTTTGGCTTGATCCTGAAAAAACGACACCGTTTGAATTTTACCAGTTCTGGGTAAATACAGATGACCGTGACGTAATTAAATACTTGAAATACTTTACGTTCTTAACGAAAGAGCGTATTGATGAATTAGCAACGAAGGTAGAAGCGGAACCTCATAAACGTGAAGCGCAAAAAGTATTAGCGGAAGAAATGACGAAATTTGTTCATGGAGAAGAGGCGTTCCTGCAAGCTGAGAAAATTACAGCAGCGTTATTTAGCGGAGATATTAAATCGTTAACAGCTGATGAAATTGAACAAGGCTTTAAAGAAATGCCAACATTTCAGTCTTCAAAAGAGACGAAAAACATCGTAGAATGGCTAGTTGATTTAGGAATTGAACCATCTAGACGACAAGCGCGTGAAGATATTAATAACGGAGCGATTTCTATGAATGGTGAGAAAGTAACAGATGTGGGTACAGATGTTACTGTAGAAAATTCATTTGATGGACGATTTATTATTATCCGTAAAGGGAAGAAGAATTACAGTCTTGTGAAGTTAGGCGAATAGTTTGTGTGAAAGGATGGGAGTAGGAAGAATACTTCCATCTTTTCGTATACACAATTTGGACATAAAATAATCAGTAAATTTAGATAATTAAAAGGGTTATACGATTCTTCTGCCGAATAAATAAGTTAGAGAAAATTACGGATAAAAATAGCCCGAACCATGCAGGGCATGATTCGGGCTTATATTCAGATTAGTAAGCTAAGCTGAATAGACCTTTAATGTGTGATAAGTAACGAACGTTACTTGCTTCTTTCATTAATGATGCTGGTAAGCCTTTAAGTGGAGTATTGCTTGCTCCAATTGTAGCAACCGCATCTTTACGTCCTAGACTAGCAAGTGTTCCAGAGTTTACAGGTGCGAACTCTTCGAATGCTTTGCCTTCTAGTGCTGCGTATAAGTTGTATCCAATTAACTCACCCATTTGCCAAGCGATTTGTGCAGTTGGTGGGTATGGACGTCCGTCTGGAGCGAAGACAACAGCGCTGTCTCCAGCAACGAATACGTCTTTGTGAGAAGTAGATTGTAGGTATGCATCAACTGTTGCACGTCCACGGTTAACTTCAAGACCTGATTCACCGATTAATGGGTTACCTTGTACGCCGCCCGTCCAAACGAATGTGTTAGCAACAAGTTTTTGACCGTCTTTTAAGTTGATTTCGTTGCCAGCAACGTTTGTTACAGGAAGACCAGTTAAGAATGTAACGCCGCGCGCTTCTAGGCTAGTAGTTGCACGTTCGATTAAGTGGTCTGGTAATACTGGAAGGATTTTTGGACCTGCTTCAACAAGAAGAAGTTTCACTTCTTTTGGATTTACGCCGTGGCTTTTTGCAAGTTTAGGCATAATGTCAGCAAGCTCACCAACTAGCTCAACGCCAGTTAATCCGCCACCACCGATTACGATTGTAGCATCAGCTTCGTTTTTCGTTTTCGCGTATTCACGAATACGGTCTTCAACGTGTTTGTAGATTTTATTTGCATCAGCAGCAGATTTTAATACCATGCTGTTTTCTTCTAGTCCTGGAATACCGAAGTAAGCAGTTTTACTTCCTAAAGCAACTACAAGTGCATCGTAAGATAAAGTAGTGCCGCCAGCTAATTTGATTTCTTTGCTATCAACTGAGAATGACTCAACTGTTGCAATTTTAAGATCGATATCTTTACCTTTGAAAAGCTTTGTAAGTGGCATTGCAACTGCTTGCTCAGACACGTTACCAGCTGCAAGGCGGTGTAGTTCAGTGATGATTTGGTGCGTTGGGTATTGGTTAATCACTGTAACTTGTGCTTCTGATTTACTGTAATATTTACGTACGTTTAAAGCGGCAAGAAGACCGCCATAACCAGCGCCTAAGATGACAATTTGTTTTGACATAGTATGATATCCCCCGTCTTTACTAATTGTTGTTATAAGTTAACTTATTTATTGTTACGTTCTGCACTAATTTGAAGATATGCGTTCACAAAGCGGAACATTTTTTGTGCTTGTGGATCTTTTAATAATTTTAATAGACCGAACAGGCCGATAACTTCGTTGCTTTCGTCAGCACGATCTTTCGCTTCGATTGCAGTAGCAGCCATGCTTTTCACTGTATCTTTTACAGGTTCTACAAGCTCTGTGATTGCACCAACAGTGTCGCTTTTTAATACTTCATCAGTAGCAACAGTTTGAGCGAAGTCATAAGACTTAGTTAAAATGTTAACAAGCTCAGTTAATTTTGGAAGCTGTTCTACTAGTGTTGTTAATGATTCTTGTACCTCAGGTTTTAACAACTGATCAAGTACATCAAGTTGTCCTTGGCTAGCAGAAATTTGTACAGTTTCTTGTTCTGGCTTTGTTTGAGTCATAGTTTCTGGCATCTCCAATTCTCCTTTACGATAGCAATACTCTTATTTTTTATAAGTAAGATAGTAAACGGTTACGAAACTTTATACAAAGTTTCACAAAACACAATAAAATGCCTTTAAATTTATGACAGCAAGTAAGCTGACATAAATCTAAAACCATAACGTCTTACTTATTATTTATGAACTGTCCGATACATGGCTTGTCCGCATAATGGAAAAGCTCCGTTACCGGAAAGTGTATATAATATATATCCTATATTATATACTATATACACCTATGTTAACATAAAAATGATTCCTAATTATTTGATATTGAGTGTATAACGTAGTGCTGACAAGGTATGAAAGCGTATAAAATATTTTGTTCCAGTTAGAAATGTACATATATATATAGAAAAAAAGGAAAAAATGAACAAATTCATGTTCGTTTTTTCCTTTTTCCTATTATTCACCTTCTGCAATTAGCATCGATGTGTTACCTTCTTTTTCAAGATGGCATTCGCCCCAAGAACAAAGAGAATCAAGAATGGATTCTAAAGACCAACCGTAGTCGGTAAGAGAATATTCTACTTTCGGTGGGACTTGGTTGTATACTTTTCTTTGAATGACGCCGTCGTCTTCTAATTCACGTAATTGCTGTGTTAACATTTTTTGTGTAATACCAGGCATGGAACGTTTTAGTTCACTCGTTCTCTTTGTACCTTTCGTTAAGTGACAAAGGATAACAACCTTCCATTTTCCGCCGATAACTTCTAAAGTCGCCTCTACAGGAATATTGTATTTCTTCATATGAAATCCTCCCTTTGTGAGTAAAATAAGTTAAATCATACAAATGTTACTTTTTAGTACCTATAGCACTTTAAAGTACGTACTTTTTATTATGTTAAATATGTTTCATAATAGCACATGTAAGAGGCAAATGAATAGTACGGTACCAAAAAGTGACTATGTTACTTTTTAGTGCCTATCGTACTTTAAAGTGCGTTCTTCAAAAAAGGAATGAAACCATTCATAATAGCATTTGTAAGTATGAAATATATTTTTTAGAAGATAAAAGGGCCTTTTTATCATACTATTATGATTGGATTTCTTGTAATAAGGAGGAATTCAATTGAGTTCATATACAGTACCATCTTCGGAAGCTCAGACGAGCCGAAGAAGTATGTTTGCTTTATTAGCGCTAGCAATTAGTGCGTTTGGGATTGGTACGACCGAGTTTATTAGTGTCGGTTTACTACCATCTATTTCAAAAGATTTAAATGTTTCGGTTACAACAGCCGGTTTAACGGTTTCCTTATATGCGTTAGGAGCAGCGGTAGGAGCTCCTGTTTTAACAGCGTTAACGGCTAGTATGTCGCGAAAGACATTATTAATGTGGATTATGGTTATTTTCATTATTGGTAATGGCATTGCGGCGGTAGCAACAAGCTTCACTGTATTAATTATTGCAAGAATTGTATCTGCGTTTGCACATGGTGTGTTTATGTCAATTGGATCTACAATTGCAGCTGCAATCGTACCAGAGAATAAACGTGCTAGCGCAATTGCGATTATGTTTACTGGATTAACAGTTGCGACTATTACTGGTGTGCCAATTGGAACATTTATCGGTCAACAATTTGGCTGGAGAGCGTCATTTATGGCGATTGTTGTAATTGGAATTATTGCTTTCATCGCAAACAGTATACTCGTCCCATCTAATTTAAAAAATGGTGTACCTGTATCGTTTCGTGATCAATTTAAATTAATTAAAAATGGAAGACTATTACTTGTTTTCATTATTACTGCACTTGGATACGGCGGTACATTCGTAACATTTACGTATTTATCTCCGTTATTACAAGAAGTAACAGGATTTGAAGCAAGTACTGTTACTATCATTTTATTAGTGTATGGAATCGCAATTGCGATAGGGAATATGGTCGGCGGAAAATTATCGAATCATAATCCGATTCGAGCGCTATTTTACATGTTCTTGATTCAAGCGATTATATTATTTGTTTTAACATTTACAGCGCCATTTAAAGTAGCTGGATTAATCACAATTATTTTCATGGGACTATTCGCATTTATGAATGTTCCGGGGCTACAAGTATATGTAGTTATATTGGCAGAGCGCTTTGTTCCGAGTGCGGTTGATGTTGCTTCAGCAATTAATATTGCCGCATTTAACGGAGGGATCGCTTTAGGTTCTTATATAGGTGGCCTTGTAACGAATTCATTAGGATTAATCCATACTGCTTGGGTAGGTGGCCTTATGGTATTAGCCGCTGTTATTTTAACAGCGTGGAGCGTGACATTAGAAAAAAGAGATCAAGTAAAATAAAAGGAGAGAAAATAAAATGAAAAACTTACAAAGTAAAGCAGTATTAAATAACGGTGTAGAAATGCCTTGGTTCGGTTTAGGTGTATTTAAAGTAGAAGAAGGACCAGAACTTGTAGAAGCTGTAAAATCAGCAATTAAAGCAGGATACCGCAGCATCGATACAGCTGCAATTTACGGAAATGAAAAAGCTGTAGGTGAAGGAATTCGTGCAGGTATTGAAGCGACTGGTATTGCAAGAGAAGAATTATTTATTACTTCAAAAGTATGGAACGCAGATCAAGGGTATGAAACAACAATCGCTGCATACGAAGAGAGTCTAAAAAAATTAGGACTAGATTATTTAGATTTATATCTTGTTCACTGGCCTTCAGAAGGAAAATATAAAGATACATGGAGAGCGCTAGAAACACTTTATAAAGAAAAGCGCGTACGTGCAATTGGTGTAAGTAACTTCCAAATCCATCACTTACAAGATGTAATGAAAGATGCAGAAATTAAACCAATGATTAACCAAGTAGAATACCACCCTCGTTTAACACAAAAAGAACTACAAGCTTTCTGTAAAGAACAAGGTATTCAAATGGAAGCATGGTCACCACTAATGCAAGGTCAATTATTAGATAACGAAACATTACAAGAGATTGCTGAGAAACACGGTAAAACAACAGCGCAAGTTATTTTACGTTGGGATCTTCAAAATGGAGTAATCACAATTCCAAAATCAACGAAAGAACACCGCATTATTGCAAACGCAGATGTATTTAACTTTGAATTAACGAAAGAAGATATGGAAAAAATCGATGCGTTAAATCAAAATCATCGCGTTGGTCCAGATCCTGATAACTTCGATTTCTAAGATTAAGGTAAGAAAAAAGAGTGCTTAAAAGCACTCTTTTTTTTTGCATAAAAATAGTTTCTAAATAAATACTACTTAGTATTAAGTTTGTTATTAAGGGGCTGTAAACATGAATATAAAGCAATCGTTCAAACTTTTAGCTATGTTTTTAAGTGTCTTATTTGTATTATTCCCACTTCAAAAAGCATTCGCAGAAGTTATGGATCATACAAAGTATGAAATGAATTGGAGTTATAGTAAGTCAAAGAAGAAACCAATTCGAACAGAACTTATTAAAACGGCAGATGGAAAAATTGCATTTTGCTTAAATGTAGATTTAAAATCTCCGAGTGGTCAAGATTTACCAGAAATGGGTAAAGTGGATATTAATGTGTACCGTGTACTGTTGAATGGATATCCACAAAAGAGCCCACAAGAATTAGGAGTATCTGATTGGAGAGAGGCGCATTACGCAACGCAGCTTGCAGTATGGAATGCGTTAAAACAAATTGATGTTAATGATTTAGATTTCCGAAATAAAAATGTAGAGAAAGTAACAAAAGATATCGTTGCAAAAGCAAACGCTAGCGAAGAGCTACAAGAAATTACGATGAGTGTAACTCCTACAGAAGAACAAGAAGCAGTCTTAAAAAATGATTTCTTTGAAACAGGCTTATATACAGTAGAAACAAATGCAAAAAGCGGAACGTATAAAGTGCAAGCAACAGGTGCACCAGCGGGCGTGAAATTTGCAAATGAAAAAGGCGAAACAAAAACAGAATTTAATGTAGGAGAAAAGTTCCGCATTTTAATTCCGAAACAAACACCAGCTGGTGGATTTAGCTTTAAAGTATCAGGAAATTTAACGAAATTACAAGGGATTGCGCATAAAGGTACACCGACTATTCAAAATGCAGTAGTATTACTTGAGCGTAGTGAAGAAAAAACAAGTCCAGAGTTAGCGGTAAGTTGGAAAAAGGCTGAGGCTCCAAATAAACCAAATAAGCCATATACTCCAAATGAACCGCATAAACCGAATCAAAAGAGATAATGAAAAAGCATTGGTATATGCCAATGCTTTTTCATATGAATTCTTTAAAGATATATCAAGATAATAATTAATCGAGTGAAACACTATTTTAACGTTTGAAGAAGTATTTAAAAATAATAAAATATGGAGAAATCTAAACGTTACAATAAATGGATTTTATTCACGAAATTGTAACATTATTCTAATTAGAGAGGCTATCAAACAAAGTGTAAAGCGTGTACAATTCAGTTGGAAAAACTACCTATAGATGGTCATATATGAAGAAAATGTAAAAATCTATTGTTGTTCACATTTTTAGATGTATAGATGACAATACTGAAAAATATCTTTTACTATTCTCTTTTTTATGTAGCAAGAGAACTCATCACAAATAGAGAGAAGTGAGGAGGGGATATTACATAAAAATTGTACAATGTAAGAAAGCGAATACATGGAGGGAAATGCGGTAGTAATAGATACAGGTGCGCGAGGTGTTAGTCTATTCGTTAAATGTTTTTATAAAGATAATAGGATTTTTCATTAAACGAATATATAGGATGGTTTGTCTAAAAAAAGGACAGGGGACACAGATTATGTCAAAGAAGAAAAAGAGTAGGGTATTAGTAGCAGGTATATGTATATCTACATTATTATCACCAGTAGCTTTCGAAGCATCAAAAGGATATGCGGCGCCTTTGGAAGAGAATAAAGGTGGGAAATTAGAAGAGAATAAATTTGAGCAGAGAGTATTTCAGTTGCCGGGGAAAGGTAGCGTAGAAGAAGAAAATAATCGTTTAAGAGTTACTTGGAAACTTTCCGCTAATGAACCGACTGGAATTTATGCAGAGCCAAATGAAGAGATTACAATTGACATAAAAGGAACGCAGTCTATCCAAGCTTTTATTGGAACGAGATCTTATGATGAAAAGGACCCAGAGGAGTTTGATTTAAAACCAGGAAAAAATGTTATTTCATCTTCAAGAGGCGGTATTTTATATTTTTATAATATGAATAACGAAGGAGAAGTAACAGCTTCCGTTACAAATGGTGGTAGTCACTTTCCTTTATTTATTTTAGGTAAGCATACGAAAAAAGATTGGGATGAAATGTTAAAAAAATATAAGGATCCTTATGCAGTTGAATTAAAAGGTGAGAGAAGCTTAATTACTACTACTTACGATTCTGTGCAGAAATATATGAAGAATACGGATCCAACAGATTTAATGAAATTGCATGATAAGATTATCCGTTTAGAAAACGCAGTGGCAGGATTATCTGAGGACAGTGTTGGGGTTGCAAAATCTCCAACTCATTATGTTCAGTTTGTTGAAAAACGGAAGCCTGCTAAAGGGGACTTTATGTTTGCGAAACATTATCATACAGGATATATTCCAACTGCAATGAATAGAGTTTTAGATATAGAGGTACTTGAGAAGGATGGATGGGGACCGTGGCATGAAGTTGGTCATTTACATCAGCAAGAACCGTGGAAGTGGTCTAAAGTAAGGGAAGTAACAGTAAATATTTACTCATTAGCTGTTCAAAAGGCGTTAGGGAATCAATTAGAAATGGATGAGCACTATAAAAACTCATTTGAGTATTTAGAGAAGCCTAAAGCAGAAAGATTCATTGATGACATTAATCCTCTTACAATGTTTTGGCAATTAAATGTAGTGTATGGAGAACATTTTTATCCTAGGTTACATCAAGCTTATCGTTTGTTACCTCAGAGTGAAATGCCTCATTCTGATGAAGAGAAAAAGCAGCTATTTATTTATATGACATCAAAAGTGGCAGGGCAAAATTTAATTCCTTTCTTTGAGGAGTGGGGATTAACACCAAATGATGATATTAGAGAGAAAATAGAAAAATCAAAGTTACCTAAATTAGAAAAGGAAATCTGGAAAGCTACAGATAGTAATGATATTCGTGAGAAGCAAGTTGAACTGTATAAGGTTCCGTATGGTGAACCTGCTAATGAAGTACAAAATCTTTTAGTTGGTACAGATTCTGACGAGAATGAAGCAAGTAAGCTTGTTCGAAATTTAGGTGAGAATGTAAAAGTAACAGGAAAGATTGTATGGCCTAAATTAGAGAATGGGAAACAGGAAGTGTTAGTAGAAATTGGGGATGAGAAAGGAAATAAAAATTCAATTCCTGTCCAAGTTAACGGATTTTATGATGACAGTATAGTTTTTCAAGGACTTTCAGATGATGTAATGTCGACAGTGACACTTCACCACAATAAGAAGAAATTAAATGTAAACTTTACTAATAATGAAATACATTACCGTTTTGAAAAAGAAGAATATATGGGCTTAACGCTATATGATCGAAATGGGATTGAAAAGAAACGTGTATCAGCAGAAGGACAAGAAACGGGAAAAAGATTTGCGATGGAACTAAATGAATTGGATTTTGAATATGGTGATGTAATAAAAGTATTCCACGCAGAACCAAGCCGTTTGAAGTGGTTTAAAAATAACGAACTTGTAGATCAAGGAAAAGTTAAAAATAAAAAAGAGAAATTATTCCAAATAACTGAGCAAGGGTTCGAATTAAAAGATATTTTACAAGAAGTGACGGCGAAACTGCAAAAAGTAGTAGTCGGAATGGATGTAGACAAACTAGATCCGAAAGAATTCGTACAAGTAAAAGATGGAGAAGTGGTTGGTTTTGTAGAAAAACCAAATACATCAAAAATTGGAGAACAAAAAGTAAAAATAGAGACGAAGGATGCTTTTGGAAATAAGAAGATAACAGAAGCGCCGCTTGAAGTAATTTATGGAGATAGTTTAGTATTTCATGCTAATGATAATGCAATACGTTCGGTTGTAACATTGCAACATGATAAAAAGGAACTGCACGCAACGTTTACAGGTAATCCTGTTCATTATCGTTATGTAAATGAAGAGTATATGGGGATTACGCTATATGATCAAAATGGGAACACAAAAAAGCGTGTAACAGCGGAAGGACAAGAAACTTCAAAGAAATTTGCGGAGCAAGTGAGTGGAATGCAGTTTGAATATGGTGATGTAGTAAAAGTATTCCATGCAGAACCGGACCGCTTGAAATGGTATCAAAATAATAGCCTTGCTGGCCAAGGTAAGGCGAAAGTAGAAAAAGAATTATTCTTCAAGGTAACTGAAAAAGGCTTTGAAAGAATGGAAACTTTACAAGAGGTAAAGGCAGTACCACAGAAGGTAGTAATCGGAACAGATGTAGAGAAAATAAATGCAAAAAACTTTGTTGAAGTAAAAGATGGAGAAGTAGTTGGATTTGTAGAAAAACCAAATACAACAAAAATCGGTGAACAAAAAGTAAAAGTAGAAACGAAAGATCGATTTGGAAATAAGAAAGTGACAGAAGTTCCTCTAACAGTAACATATGGAGATAGCCTACTTGTATATGGGCTGAGCTATAGAGATGGTGACTTGAAATCAATTGTAACTTTGCATCATGATACGAAAAAACTGAGTGCGACAGATACAAAGAACCTAATTCATGATTACTTTAAAGATGAAAAGTATTTTGAATTCACATTGTACGATAAAGAAGGAAGAGTGAAGAAAAATATAGCAGTAAAAGGTTTAGAGAATACGCAAGAATTTGCTAAGGAAGTAAATGGAATTGCATTTGAGTATGGAGATGTAGTGAAAGTATATCATGCGGAATCTTCTCGTTTACATTGGTATCAAAAAGATGTATATGTGGGCGAAGGAAAAAGTAAAGAGATAAAGGAATTAGTCTTCAAAATAACTGAAAATGGATTTGAAAGATTAGACGGTGAGCAAACAGTAAAAGCAAATCCGCAGCAAGTAGTAATCGGAACAAATAGCGAAACGCTAGACGCGAAGAACTTTGTTGAAGTACAGGGTGGAGAAGTAGTAGGTTTTGTAGGGGAAATAGATACGACAAAAATTGTTCAGCAAAAAGTGAAAGTAGAAACGAAAGATCGATTTGGAAATAAGAAGGTGACGGAAGTTCCTGTAGAAGTGACATATGGGGATAGTCTAGTCTATCAAGGTGTGTCCGATGTTACACGTTCAATTGTTACGTTAAACCACGCTGAAAAGAAATTACATGCAACATTTACAAATGAGGAGATTCATTATCGCTTTGTAAATGAGCAGTATATAGGCCTTACGATTTATGATCAAAATGGGAATAAGAAAAAGCATGTAACGGCAGAAGGACAAGAGACTTCAAAGAATTTTGCTGGGCAAGTAAATGGAACGGCATTTGAGTATGGAGATGTGCTGAAAGTATACCATGCGGAACCGAGTCGTTTGAATTGGTACAAAAAGAATGAGTTAGTTAAAAAAGAGGATGCGATGAAGGGGCAAGAAATATCCTTTAAGATTACTCAAAATGGATTAGAGCAAGTGCAATAATAAGAAAAAGCTCGTAAAACATAATGTTTTACGAGCTTTTTTTATTATTCAGCTTCAGAAACTACTGTGAAGCGTTCGTTTACATGTTTTGGGTTTTCAATTTCATCAAGTGCTGCAACTGCGAAGTCTTCGTAACTTACGTAGCTATCACCTTTTGTGTTCACAAGAAGGTTGTCTTTACCAGCTTTATAAGAACCAGTACGTTTTCCTAATGCGAATAGTGCAGAAGGGCTGATGAATGTCCAAGTGATATCATTTGTTTGTTGTAAGATTTCTAAGTTTTTACCTTGGTTTTGAGCTGTTGCAAGATATTCTTTCGGGAAACCTGGTGTCTCAAATACACGTGTTGTTTTCTCTTCGTCTACAAATAAGCTTCCAGCGCCACCAACTACAAGTAATTTTGTGTTAGGTGCACCTTTCATCGCTTCAATTAGTACGTTTCCTGCATCTACGTGAAGGTGTTCTTGTCCTGCTGGAGCACCGAATGCATTTACAACTACATCGAATGCTTGCAAGTCGTTAGATGTAAGAGAAAATACGTCTTTTTCTAAAACTTTTACGTTTTCTTCTGTAATTTTTGCAGCGTTTCTTACGATTGCAGTTACTTCATGTCCGCGATCTAATGCTTCTTTTAAAATACGACTTCCTGCTTTACCAGTTGCTCCGATAATTCCGATTTTCATAATAAATCCCTCCAAAGTGTTTTGTTAAAGTGTATATCTGAAAGTAAATGAATTTGTTGTAATTAGGTTTGTTACAACCTGTTGTAATAATTATAGTTACAGGTTGGTATTTTTGTCAATAGGGTTGTTTGTGAATTTATTTTTTGTTTTAGTATGCACAGTTAGAGGGAGGGTAGTCAGTCATAAAGATATTGTTACTGTGAACCTGGCTAATATTTGGAAATTGCAAATTGTCGAAAAATGTTGATTTTTGAATGTTTTTTAAATATAATTCGTTTTATGGAGAAAAGGAGGGGTTAATTGTATGAATATTTTAGAGCAATTTATTTCATCAACAAATACAATTCTTTGGTCATATATTCTTATTGCAATGTTAATTGGTTTAGGTCTTTATTTTTCTATTAAATTGAAATTCGTACAAATTACTCATTTAGGGGAAATGGTTCGACTAATGAGTGATGGATTAACTGGAAAGACGCGTAAAAAAGGTAGTGTATCTTCTTTCCAAGCGTTTTGTATGAGTTCAGCAGCTCGTATTGGTATCGGTAACTTAGCTGGTGTAGCATTAGCTATATCTATGGGAGGACCTGGAGCTGTATTTTGGATGTGGGTTATTGCGATTATCGGGGCTTCTTCAAGTTTCGTAGAAAGTACGCTTGCCCAAATTTATAAAGTAAAAGATGGCAGTGGCTTCCGTGGTGGTCCTGCTTATTATATGGAAAAAGGTTTAAATAAACGTTGGATGGGAATTTGGTTTTCTATCCTTATTACAGTTAGTTACGGTTTAATTTTTAACTCAGTACAAGCGAATACAGTAACATTAGCGTTTGAAAATGCATTTGGTTTAGAGCGTTATATTGTTGGTATTGTATTAGCTGCATTAGTTGCGGTTATTATTTTTGGTGGTGTAAAAAGTATTGCACGTATGTCGGAAATGATTGTTCCGCCAATGGCGCTTGTTTATATTGCGGTAGCTATTTTTGTTGTCATTAAAAACTTCTATTTAATACCAGATGTGTTTACGGAAATCTTTAAAGGTGCATTCGGTTTAGATTCAGCTGTAGGTGGCGGTATCGGTGCTGCGATGAAATATGGTATTCAGCGCGGATTATTTGCGAACGAAGCAGGTATGGGTAGTGCGCCGAACGCGGCAGCAACAGCTGATGTAACGCATCCAGCAAAACAAGGTTTTATTCAAACGATCGGCGTTTTAGTAGATACATTCTTAGTATGTACATCAACAGCATTTATCGTACTATGTTCTGGTGCATATAAAGCAACGAATTTAGAAGGTATTGAATTAACGCAAAATGCATTAAGCTCACAAATCGGCCCATGGGCAAGTAGCTTCTTAGCGATTATTATTTTCTTATTTGCATTTAGTTCTCTTTTAGGAAACTACTATTATGGTGAAACAAATATTGAATTCATTAAACAAAGCAAAACGTGGTTAACAATTTACCGTATTGCGGTAGTTGGAATGGTATTATTCGGTTCTGTTGCAACGCTTCAAGTTGTATGGAATATGGCAGACTTATTTATGGGTCTAATGGTAATCACGAACTTAATTGCGATTACACTTCTTGGCCGATTTGCGTACGCGGCATTAACAGACTATGTAAGGCAAAAGAAACAAGGGAAAGATCCAGTCTTCAGTGCAGATTCTATTCCTGGTTTAACGAATACAGAGTGCTGGGATAAGCAAGTGGTAACAGATAAAGAAAAAGCAGTGTAATTGAAAAGGCGAGCATCGAGGTAAATTCGATGCTCGCCTTTTTTGTTGTAGTAAATGATGAAAAGGGTGAGGGGTAATTATTAATATAACTTTTTTGTTTGTTTCTCTCGTTATTTGTGGGGAACGTACTGTTTTAAAAGTATGGCTGGTCGAATAGGATAAGTTATTAAGTATTGGATAAATGCATGTAATGGCTATATTTTCATGCAAAAAAACACGTATGTTAAAAAATTAACGTACTCATGTTATAAAACCTAACATAAAGTTCTTGATTACTAAAAGTTTTTAGAATATAATTTTCTTATTGTTAGGAAGAGGGGGCAATGCAATTATGGATTTTTTAGCTAAGGTAATTGGGGATATAAATAATATCCTTTGGTCATATATCATTATTGCGATGTTAATTGGGTTAGGGCTCTATTTTTCATTTCGTGTGAAATTTGTCCAAGTTCGTTACTTCGGTGAAATGATTCGTTTGCTTGGGGACGGGGCAAGCTCGAAAACGAGGAAAGCGCAAAAAGAGAAGAGCGGCGTATCATCATTCCAAGCGTTTTGTATGAGTACAGCTTCTCGTGTAGGTACTGGTAACTTAGCTGGTGTAGCTATTGCGATCTCAGCAGGTGGTCCAGGAGCAGTATTTTGGATGTGGTTAATCGCGGTAATTGGGGGTGCTTCTGCATTTGTAGAGAGCACATTAGCGCAAATTTATAAAGTAAAAGATGGGAATGCATTCCGTGGGGGCCCAGCGTATTATATGGAAAAGGGTTTAAAGAAACGCTGGTTAGGTGTTGTGTTCTCTGTTCTAATAACAGTAAGTTTCGGATTGATTTTTAACGCTGTACAGTCTAATACTGTAGCGGCTGCCTTTGATGGGGCGTTCAAAACAGATAGTAGATTAGTAGGTCTTGTTATGGCTGGTTTACTTGCAGTTATTATTTTCGGCGGAGTAAAACGAATTGCTCGCGCGGTTGAAATGATTGTTCCAGTAATGGCAATTATTTATGTAGCAGTGGCATTATTCGTTGTTGTAACAAACATTACGGCAATTCCATATGTATTTAAAGAAATTTTCTTACATGCTTTCGGAATTAAAGAAGTAGTAGGCGGAGGATTAGGAGCTGCGATTTTATTAGGGGTAAAACGTGGGTTATTCTCAAATGAAGCAGGTATGGGTAGTGCGCCGAACGCAGCAGCGACTGCAAACGTAACGCACCCAGTTAAACAAGGTTTCATTCAAACTTTAGGGGTATTTACTGATACATTATTAATTTGTAGTTGTACAGCATTTATTATTCTTTTATCAGATGTGCATAATGCAGCTGATTTAAACGGAATTCAATTAACGCAGCAGGCGTTAAGTCAACATATCGGTCCATGGGCTTCTATATTTGTAGCAGTGGCAATCTTCTTGTTTGCGTTCAGTTCATTAGTAGGTAACTACTACTATGGTGAAACAAATATTGAATTCTTAAATGGAAGTAAAGTGCTATTAAATGCATACCGCATTGCTGTACTTGGTATGGTTATGCTAGGATCTGTAGCGACAATTCAAATCGTTTGGGATTTAGCAGATTTATTTATGGGAATTATGGCTGTTATTAACTTAGTAGCAATTGTATTCCTTTCTAAGTATGCTTTCGCAGCGTTATCAGATTATATTAAGCAAAAGAAACAAGGGAAAGATCCAGTCTTTTATGCGGAGTCTATTCCAGGTTTGAACAATACAGAGTGTTGGGATGAGTCAGCGGTAGCTGATAAAGAAAAAGCGGTATAATGAAAAGGGCATCAAGTGAAACTTGATGCTCTTTTTTTGTTTTATTCAACTATTTGCAGATAGTAAAAGACGAACATTCATAGACATTTTATAATAAAATGTAATTTTTTAAAGAAAAGTGCGGATATGATTTGTGATTTGTGTTAGAATGGAAAATGCCTTTGAAATAAGAGGTTTTATGATCTTTCCTATCCGATTGAAGATTTTGGAGGGGAAATGGAAAGTTCGGATTATTTCTTGTTTTGAATGGTCAGACGTTCAACGTTAATGAAGAGTTAAATGGAGGATTTTATTAATGAAGTTTGTTATGTTTCTTGTAGGATTACTCGTTGTATTTGTACTCGGTTTTCTTATAAGTGCCGATCGAAAGAAGATTAAGTATAAACCAATCGCAATTATGCTTATTATTCAGCTAGCATTATCTTATTTCTTATTAAATACGCAAGTTGGTTATATTTTAGTAAAAGGAATTTCAGATGGATTTGGCGCACTTCTTGGATATGCGGAAGCTGGAATCGTTTTCGTATTTGGTGGTCTTGTTAATAAAGGAGAGGTTTCATTCTTCTTAACAGCGTTATTACCAATCGTATTCTTTGCGGTTTTAATCGGAATTCTGCAACACTTTAAAATTTTACCGATATTTATTCGTGCTATTGGTACGTTGTTAAGTAAAGTAAATGGTCTAGGAAAACTAGAATCATATAACGCAGTAGCAGCTGCCATTGTTGGACAAGCAGAAGTATTTATTACAGTAAAAGATCAATTAAGTAAAATCCCAAAACATCGTTTATATACATTATGTGCATCTTCTATGTCGACAGTGTCGATGTCAATCGTTGGTTCTTATATGAAAATGATCGAACCGAAATATGTAGTAACAGCACTTGTATTAAATTTATTTAGTGGTTTCATTATCATTCATATTATTAACCCGTACGATATTACAGAAGAAGAAGATACACTGAAATTAGAAAATAAGAAAAAACAATCATTTTTTGAAATGCTGAGCGAGTACATTATGCTTGGTTTCACGATTGCGATTACAGTAGCAGCTATGTTACTTGGTTTCGTAGCATTAATTACAGCAATCAATAGCTTGTTTGACTCAATGTTCGGTATTACATTCCAAGCTATTTTAGGATATATTTTCTCACCATTAGCATTCGTAATGGGCATCCCGCAAGCAGAAATGGTAACAGCGGGACAAATTATGGCAACAAAATTAGTATCAAACGAGTTTGTTGCGATGCTTGATCTTGGAAAAGTAGCCGGTGATTTATCGGCTCGTACAGTTGGTATTCTTTCTGTATTCCTTGTATCATTTGCGAACTTCTCATCTATCGGAATTATTGCAGGTGCAACAAAAGGTATCGATGAAAATCAATCAAATGTTGTATCATCATTCGGTCTACGCCTTGTGTACGGTGCGACATTAGTAAGTATTCTATCAGCGATTATCGTTGGTGTTATGTTATAAAAAAAGGATGGCTCTAGCTCATAGCTAGGGCTATTTTTTTATGGTAAATTTACATGAAAAAACCAATTAATTAGGAATATATTAACATATAAAAATCTTTTAAAATTTATATTGCATTTCGTCTAGATAACGCTTACAATTTGATTTGTAGGTGGTATCAATTTCAGACTTTCAAGTATGGTAGGAGAGAAGAAGCTACCTTTTATAAATTGCAATTTATGTAAACGCTTACTGATTTTAGATGACAGTTGAATAGTTTTAGGGGTTTTAAATTTTTTTAACAACAATGGTCAGACGTCATTCGTTATACGTTATACGACCAATAACTTGTGGGAGAAGTGGAGGATTCACATATGAAGTTCGTAATGTTTCTAGTCGGTTTACTTGTAGTGTTTGTACTAGGTTTCCTTATTAGTTCAGATCGTAAGAAAATTAAATATAAACCAATTGCACTTATGCTTGTCATTCAATTGGTACTTGCGTATTTCTTACTAAATACAAAGGTCGGATTTGTATTAGTAAAAGGGATCGCAGATGGATTTGGCGCTATTTTAAAATTTGCGGAAGCTGGGGTTAATTTCGTATTTGGTGGTCTAGCAAACGATGGACAAGCACCATTCTTCTTAACAGTATTATTACCGATTATTTTCTTAGCAGTATTAATCGGGATCCTGCAACATATTAAAGTTTTACCGATTATCATTCGTGCAGTCGGTTTCCTATTAAGTAAAGTTAACGGTTTAGGAAAACTAGAATCATATAATGCGGTAGCAGCTGCAATCGTTGGTCAAGGGGAAGTATTCATTACAGTAAAAGATCAACTAAGCAAATTACCGAAAAATCGTTTATACACACTTTGTGCATCTTCAATGTCTACAGTATCGATGTCAATTGTCGGTTCTTATATGAAAATGATTGATCCAAAATATGTAGTAACAGCACTTGTATTAAACTTATTCAGTGGATTCATTATCGTTCATATCATTAATCCATATGAAGTAAAAGAAGAAGACGATATTTTAGAATTACAAGAAGACAAGAAACAAACATTCTTTGAAATGTTAGGCGAATATATTATGCTTGGTTTCTCAATCGCTGTAACAGTAGCGGCGATGTTAATCGGTTTCGTGGCATTAATTACAGCAATTAATGGTGTATTCGATTCAATTTTCGGAATCACATTCCAAAGCATTTTAGGATACATCTTCTCACCATTAGCATTCGTAATGGGTATTCCAACATCAGAGATGTTACAAGCAGGACAAATTATGGCAACAAAATTAGTAACGAACGAATTCGTTGCAATGCTTGATCTTGGTAAAGTAGCTGGTGATTTATCAGCTCGTACAGTAGGTATTTTATCTATCTTCCTTGTATCATTTGCGAACTTCTCATCTATCGGAATTATCGCAGGTGCAACGAAGAGTATCGATGGCAAACAAGCAAACGTTGTATCATCATTCGGTTTAAAACTTGTATACGGTGCAACATTAGTAAGTATATTATCAGCGATTATCGTTGGGGTTATGCTTTAATAAATTAAGAAAAGCAATGAGCGTAGGCTCATTGCTTTTTTTGTTTAACTTGCTTTATCCAAGTCTCTTTTAAAACGTGGTTTCTCTAAATAAGTTCCCAGTCTCCACACATATTCCACTGGCCCCATTCGGTATTTCTGGAGCCAATAGGTGCTAACGAATAATTGAATCGTATAAATTCCGATGGTTAAAAGAATACCGAAGAAATAGTCGATTTTCCCGTATAAGCCAAATCCATATGCGTAAAAAATGGTTGTTGCGATAATAGATTGCGCTAAGTAATTACTAACGGACATTTTCCCCATGTTCGCCATGTATGTTAGTAGACGGGTTGCTTTTTTGTAATGGAATAATAAAATGATTGTGCTTCCGTAAAAGAAGGTCATAGTTACTGGTGTAAGGCCATCTTGTAACATAATTAAAACCGGGTGTTTTATGAACATAGCTAAGATTTTAATTGTAAAAGAGAAGAGACCGGTGGCAAACCATATTTTTTTGACAGCAGGTATATGTTTACTGACCTCAAATAGCCAGCCTTTTTTCCCTACATACATTCCGAGTAGGAACAGTGGAGACATAAAAATTATTGCGAAAACTGATATGAAAAATAATCCGAATGCACCGTCAATTCCCATGTAATCAAAAGGATTTTCAGTCAATCTAAAGTTGACGTGATCCATATAGCTTCCAGTTTGATGGACTTTATGTTCTTTTTCAGTATAAGGTGCGAAATCATTTATATTTGTAGATGGATCAGTTTGATAAGACATAAGTGTAATAAGTGCGAGTAGAATAATCGCCCAAATAAGCAAAGTTTTCGGTTTTCGATTGATGAATATCATTAAAAAAATCCCGATTATTCCGTATGCAAATAAAATATCTCCCTCCCAAACAAAAGTGCCGTGAATGTAGCCGAGTAGTAAAAGAATGATAATACGTCTTATGTATGTGGGGAAGAATTTTTTTCCTTTTGTGATAATACTTTTTTGTAACAAAATAATGCTAAGCCCAAATAGAAAAGAAAATAGGGATATAAAGTTATGTGTGCCGAAAAATTGAATAAACCAATTAGCACCTTTATCAAGATCGCCAAATAGATAAGTTGGTTTTTCACTGGTGAAGAACCCAAATTGAATTAATGTCATATTGACTAGTAAAATGCCAAACAAAGCAAAACCACGAATTGCATCAACAGCTTCTACACGTTGATTCATTTTTCCTCTCCTCGTATATTCGTTTTTATATTGAAAATAATACCACTTTATATCTGGCACTATGTCAAATATGAGGAAATTTAAGGTGATTTTAAGATAGAGAGCAAACAAAAAAATCACCTTAATACATGTATTAAGGTGATTGAAATATTACTCAGCTGGAGGCGTAAATGTACGTTTCTCTAATTCAGCATCTAGCATAAACAGTGCGTTTGAATCGCTTGTAATACGTTTTAATTTTTGAATGATGCTATCGAATGAAGCTTCTTCTTCAACTTGTTCGTCAACGAACCATTTTAAGAATGTAATTGTTGCATGTTCACGCTCGTCCCAAGCGATATCAGATAAGTTGTAAATACGTTTCGTTACTTCACGCTCGTGCTCAAGTGCGACTTCAAAAGCGTTTAATACAGATTCGTATTCGTTATTCGGATTATCAAATCCAGTAATAATAGCGCGCTCTCCGCGGTCATTAATATAGTTGTAAAGCTTCATTGCGTGGAAACGTTCTTCTTCAGCTTGTACAAGGAAAAAGTTAGCGAATCCATCATAGCTCTCAGCTGTACAGTAAGCAGCCATTGCCATATAAGCATGGGCAGAGTAAAATTCAAAGTTCATTTGTTCATTTAATGCGTCGTGCAATTTTTTTGATAACATAAAATCCCCCTTAGTATTGTGACAAGAATATTATACCATAATTGATAATATTCTCATTTAGATACTTCGAACCTTTTTGAAAGCTTTGCAACGTGTGCGTCCATAATGTCTTGTAAGTCTAAATCATATTTTTGCGAAAGAATAATAAGGTTAGATAGTACATCGCCAAGTTCTTCTTTTAGTTCTTGTTTTAGCTCTTCTTCTGTTTTCGCATCTTCATCAGGGCGATCGCGGCCAATTTCAATAGCACGAACGACTCGTGAAACTTCCCCAACTTCCTCGGTTAAGAAATTTAATCGAATAAAGGCATTATACTGTGACCAGCTTCGTTTTTCGTAAAATTCCTCAACCCATCTTTGAAATGCAACGATATCCATTTCTTCCTCATCTCCTCAATATGTTGTACAATGTTAATTGTATCATAACAATATATAGTTTCGGGGTGTAGGGATGAGAAAGATTTGTGTGTTTGCAGGTTCTAATTTAGGGGAGAGACCAGAATTCAAAGAGCAGGCAATTCAGTTAGGTAAAATGTTTGTTGAGAACGAGTATGAGCTTGTATACGGTGGTTCATGTGTTGGATTAATGGGAGAAGTAGCAAACGAAGTTCTTCGTTTAGGTGGACGTGTAACAGGTGTTATGCCGCGCGGTCTATTCCGAGGAGAAATTGTGCATACAGGATTAACAGAATTAATTGAAGTAGAGACGATGCATGAACGTAAAGCGAAAATGGCAGAGCTTGCGGATGCTTTTATTGCGCTTCCAGGCGGATACGGAACGTTTGAAGAACTATTTGAAGTTGTATGTTGGTCACAAATTGGTATACATAATAAGCCGGTTGGTTTATTAAACATAAAAGGTTTTTACGGACCAATTTTGCAAATGGTTGAACGTGCAGCAGAAGAAGGATTTATGAATTCATCAAATAAAGAATTGATCGTTTCAGCTGAGACAGCAGATAAACTAATTCATGCAATCCAAAATTATGAGCGTCCTGTTTTGGGAACGAAGTGGAAGCAACTATCATAGCAAATACGGAAACACGGAAACACATGTCGTTTTAATTTAAGATGGCATGTGTTTTTAATTTAGTTAAATATATTAATGTTTAGATGTAATGTTTTGGGGAAAGGAGAAATAGATGGAGGAGTTCGTATATTTACGTCCGGTTTTTAAAAGTATTTTAGCAGCGTCTATTCTTGTTATGCTAATTGTTTTGAGATAGAAGAAAGAGTTGATTAATGAATTTTCGCTTTGGTTTATCTCGGTATTGTGTATCGGTGTTTCAGCGATAACGTTGTTTATGTCCGGATTTATCGTTGATGAGTATAATCTAGGTGGAGATCCACAATCGCTTTGTATGTTTATTGCGATTGGTTGTATTAGTGGTCTGAATTTCATTATTTATTACAGAAGGCAATAAAAGAGGCATTCCATATTACTTTGGAATGCCTTTATCATTTTGATTGCTTTGTTTTTTATACAGGTACCAGCCACCCCAGCCGCCACCAATTGCTACGACAACGAGGAAAGCATAGTCCTTAACCTCGACACGTATATTGAAAATATTAGCCATAAGTAAGAGAATCCCAACTGTTATTAACGCAAAAAATGCTCTAATTAAGTAGTCTTTCAACTGAACCACTCCCGTCATTTAAGTAGTAAATGATGAATTTGGAAAAGCTAAAGGGTGTTTCCTATATTTTAACATAGATGAGATTGTAATATATTGATAAAAGTAGGGGAGAGGGGCGCTGATATTGTCGTGATTTGTCGGCAAATTGATATCCTTTGTCAAATCGTTGATATATTGCGGGTAATGATCGATATAATGAAAAAATCGTTGATATATTGCGAGTTATGATCGATATATTTGAAAAATCGTTGATATAATTTCGTGTACCGTTAAGTGCGACCATTACATAAAAAAGCGACTCTAAACGAGCCGCTTCCGCTTTTAATTATTATTGATTCAAGAACGCACGTAGCATCCAAGCGTGTTTTTCTAGTTCTGTGTAGATGCCTAGTAGTAGGTCAGATGTCATTTCATCGTCAGAGTCTTGAGCGATTTCCATGCCTTTTTTCAGTTCGACTAGCATCATTTCGTAGTCTTTCATGATTGCTTCGACCATCCCTTCTGCAGTTTCTCCGTATGCTGCTTCTTGAATAGAAGATAGTTCTAAGTATTCTTTCATTGTTGCTACTGGTTTGCCGCCAATTGCTAAAATACGTTCTGCAATTTCATCGATGTGAGTAGCTGATTCTGTGTAAAGTTCTTCGAATTTCTCGTGTAATGTGAAGAATTGAGGTCCTTTTACGTACCAATGGAAGTTGTGAAGTTTTGTGAATAAAACGCTCCAGTCTGCTACTTGTTTGTTTAATACTTCGATTACTTGTTTGTTCATTATGATCAATCTCCTTTTGAGTTGTTATGTGATATCAATTACTAATTTATAATAATTGTAATCTAGTAATCTCTATAAATCAACCCTTTTGCTGGAATTAATTTGAACAAATTATGAACTGTTGTAAATAAAAGGCCCTATTACGGTGAAGTAATAGGGCCTTTGTTTGAGATATGGCTCTTGTTCTAAACGAGCCGCTTGTGCTTTTAGTGATATCCAGCTCCGGTGACTAGACCAGTCAGTCATTTCGCGCCTTCCTGTGAGGCAAAGAACGCCTCTTCGTCAGGAGCTCCAATGCCCTCCTGTTCTGAGCAAGTCACCTCCGCTTTTAATTAATATCCAGCTCCAGCGGCTAGAATCTCCGGTCATTTCGCTCTCTCGCTCGAAGCAAAAAGCGCTTCAAGGTCGAGAGCTTGAAGTGTCCTGCGGTTCTGAATGAGCCACTTCCGCTTTAAATGATATCCAGCTCCAGCGGCTAGAACAGTCGGTTGTTTCACTCCTTCATTCGAGGCAAAAAGCGCCTCGTAATCAGGAGTTCCAACACCCTCCTGTTCTGAACGAGCCACTTCCGCTTTTATTTGTTAAACGGCCTTTTGTTTTTCTTCTACATCCTGCCCATCCCAGCACTCTGTATTTTTTAAGCCAGGGATAGAGTTTGCAACGAAGACAGGATCTTTTCCTTGTTTCTTTTGCTTCAAATAGTCTACTAATGCAGCGTAAGCAAATTTGCTAAGGAATGAGATGGCAATTAAGTTTGTGAATACCATTAGTCCCATGAATAAATCAGCTAAACTCCAAACTGTTTTAAGAGCAGCGATTGATCCGAAGAATACCATTCCGACAACTGCAACACGATAAATCATTAACCATGTTTTGCTTTCTTTAATGAATGCGATATTTGTTTCACCATAATAGTAGTTTCCTAGAAGTGAACTGAAAGCGAATAGGAAAATAATAATTGCTAAGAAGGTGCTTGCCCACGGTCCAATTTGTGAACTTAATGCGTTTTGTGTTAATTCGATACCTTCTAAATTTGATCCTTTGTAAAGTCCAGAACATAATACGATAAATGCTGTTGATGTACATACTAAGAATGTATCTACGAAAACGCCTAACGCTTGAACAAGCCCTTGTTTTACAGGGTGAGATACATCAGATGTTGCGGCTGCATTAGGAGAGCTACCCATTCCTGCTTCCGTAGCGAATAAACCGCGCTGAATTCCGAACTTGATTGCTGCTCCAATACCACCAGCGATGGCTTGGTCTAAACCGAATGCACCGTTAAAGATTTCCATGAAAATGCTTGGTAACATACTGAAGTTGTTAATAACGACAAAAATAGCCACGCCGATATAAACGATTGCCATTGGCGGAACAATCATTTCTGTAATACGTGAAATGCTCTTAATGCCACCAAAAATAATAACTGCAACTAATAAGGCTAATAGAGCTCCTACGATTGTTCGCTCTAGTCCAAAAGCATTTTCAAACGCTATTGTTACTGTATTTGCTTGCACTGAATTGAAAATTAATCCGTACGCAACTGTAATAAGAAGTGAAAACCAGACGCCCATCCAGCGTTTGTTTAACCCTTTTTCCATGTAATATGCTGGTCCACCACGGAACCTACTTCCATCTTTTACTTTATAAATTTGCGCAAGTGTACATTCTACAAAACTAGTAGCTGCTCCGATAATTGCGATAAACCACATCCAAAATATTGCGCCAGGTCCACCCATTGAAATTGCTAATGCTACACCAGCTAAGTTTCCGATACCGATACGTGCTGCTGCACTTAAGCAAAATGCTTGGAATGGTGAGATGCTATCTTTCTTTTTTTCTTTTCGATTAAACCCTTTACTAATTAAGCTGACCATCTCACTGAAATGAGTAATTTGGACAAATTTTAATTTAAAGGAGAAGTAAAGACCGAAGCCGATTAGCATTGCAATAAGAATATATGACCATAAAATATTATTCGTTACCTCAAGGAATCTGCTAAAGATATCAACCATATAATACACTTCCTTTTTTTCGTAATAAGAAAATTATATGCAAAAAATATACGAGAATCAATTTTTCTAAAAAATTATGTTACTTAAATCATTTTTGTGTTATGATTATGTTACATCGTGATATTTTTAGAATTATTTACATTTTAAAAAACTAAATTTAAAGCGAGAAGGTGGGGATAATTTGAAAGAAGATTCTTTATGGAAAGTAAGTCTTGAGAGTTTGAAAATGAGAAGTAATATATTTTTTATCATTACATCTTTAAGTATCTTTTTAGGGTCCACTTATTATTACAATAAAAGATTTCCAAATCACAAATATCCTGAGTGGTTAGAATTTCTAAAGTTGATTGGATGAATAAAAGACAGAAAAACAGAAAATTAAAATAAACAAGTTATGGAGGAGCTAAAAATGAATATTAGAGAAAGTGAACTTCCAGGTATTGGTTATAAGTTTCAAATCGTTACGAAAGGTAACGAAAAGATGGTAATTGTCATTCATGATGATGGTCGTAGAGAAATGTATCATTTTGATTCAGATCATGAAGAAAGCATCTCAAGTATTTCACTACGTGACTCAGAGGCGAGACAAATCGCTGCAATATTAGGTGGAATGGTATATAAGCCTAGGGCGTTAGAAAATGTTGAGATGGTTTTTGAAGGTTTAGCGATTGAGTGGTTCAAAGTGGAGAATACAGCTCCAGCAATCGGAAAAACAATTGGCGATCTTGAAATAAGAAAAACATATAGCGTAACAATAATCGCGGTTATGAAGAAGAACATGAAGAAGCTATTTAATCCAGGACCAGAAACAGTAATTGAAGAAGGAGATATGCTTGTAGTTTCAGGTGAGAGAGAAGAAATTAAAAAAATCATTAATGAATTACTTTCAAATAGGGGGGACTGATTAGATGGATACGTTAATTTTTGAAGTTGGTACAGCTTTAGTTTTAGTGGCAATTGCAGCAGTAATTGCTGGAAAATTTAAATTCTCAGTAATTCCTTTTCTAATCGTTCTTGGAATGTTAGTAGGACCGCATGCACCGACAATAGGTGTTATCGATCTCAAATTTATTGAAAGTGCAAGTGTAATTTCCTTCCTTGGACGGATTGGGGTTCTATTCCTTCTATTCTATCTAGGATTAGAATTTTCAATGAAAAAACTAATTAAATCTGGACGCTCTATTGCGATTGGCGGAACGATTTATATTTTAATTAACTTTTCACTTGGTTTGTTATACGGATTTATAATGGGATTCCCATTACTAGAGATCTTAATTATTGCGGGTATTATTACGATTTCTTCTAGCGCTATCGTTGCTAAAGTGTTAGTGGACTTAAGAAGAACTGGTAATAATGAAACCGAATTAATTTTAGGAATTATTATGTTTGAAGATATATTCCTTGCTGTATACCTATCAGTTGTTTCTGGTTTAGTACTAGGGGATCACGCTTCCTTCTTAGGTGCCCTTACTTCAATTGGAATTGCTTTAGGATATATGCTTCTATTCTTTATAGTAGCTAGAAAGGCTACGCCGTTATTAAATAAATTGCTCAATATTAGCTCAGATGAAATCTTTATTATTGTAGTATTTGCTTCATTATTCTTCATTGCTGGTTTTTCAGAAACAATTCACGTTGCAGAAGCAATTGGAGCACTTCTTCTAGGATTAGTTTTCTCTGAGACAGAGCATAGTGACCGAATTGAACATCTTGTTGTTCCATTTAGAGACTTTTTCGGAGCTATTTTCTTCTTCAGCTTCGGGTTAAGTATTGATCCGTTCTCATTAGGCGGAGCGATATGGTTAACGTTAGGTGCTGTCCTTCTTACGATAATCGGTAACTTTGTAGCAGGAATGATTGCAGGAAGACAAGCTGGATTATCTCATAAAGCATCAACAAATATCGGATTAACAATCGTTTCAAGAGGAGAGTTCTCCATCATTATGGCTAATATCGGTATCGCCGGTGGTTTAATGTCAGTACTGAAACCATTCTCAGCACTATACGTGCTTATACTATCCATTTTAGGCCCACTTTTGACAAAAGAGTCGAAGAATGTATATAAATTCTTAAATAAAATCTTTAAGTGGGATACGAAGACTAACTAAACTAAATTTTAAAAAATAAAAGTACAAGATATTTCCTGCTTGTACTTTCATTTTTGTAATGAAAACAGTAAAGAGAGGTACATGATGTTAGGAGAGTTGATCCATTCGGTTTTAGTTTTTTTAGAAGGACTTGGTTATTGGGGAATTATGCTTGGATTAATGCTAGAGGTTATTCCAAGTGAAATCGTATTGTCTTATGCAGGTTATTTAGTATCAACAGGAAGCATTACATTTTGGGGCGCTGTCGCGTTCGGTACAATTGGTGGTGTAATTGCACAACTATTCATTTATTGGATTGGTCGATATGGAGGAAGACCTGTTCTTAAGCGATATGGAAAATATATTTTAATTCAGAAGAAACATATTGATTATGCTGAAGATTGGTTTAATCGTTATGGAACTGGCGTTATCTTTACCGCACGTTTTATTCCGGTTGTGCGGCATGCTATTTCGATACCAGCGGGTATTGCGAAAATGTCACATGCTAAGTTTATTACGCTAACTACATTAGCTGTTATTCCGTGGTCAATTGTGTTTGTATATTTAGGTTTTAAATTAGGAACAGAGTGGGAAAGTATTAATAAAGTTGCGGGGCCATATGTGAAATACTTTGCACTTGCTGCTATTGTTTGTGCAATTGGTTATTTTGTATTAAAAAAAATGATGAAAAAAAAGTGATTACAGAAAAGGAATCTATGTCGACGTAGATTCCTTTTTTATTGGCATTTTTTCAAGGATGAAAGAATACGTTTAATATTTACCATATTGTGGCATACATATAGAAAAAGGGTGCTTGGAAAGGGGAATAAAGAGAAATGGAACTCCAGTTTCAAAATGTATATCAACAGGTAGAGAATTGGTATGTGTTGGATTCGGAGCTTCCTTGGGATGTCAAAAAGTTGAGAGAGGATTTGTTTTCTCTTATTGGAGTATGTAAAACGCCCGTTATTTTTTGTGATACGTGTGATGCAAATGATGTGCTTCTATCATTAGGGGAAGAGGAAGAAGAGTTCCTATTCCCAGTAGGTGGTTTTTATCATAAAGAAAAGCAATTAATTTTCGTTTGTATGTGGGAAGAGTATGATCAAGTTCTCAAAACGCTACTGCATGAATTCCGCCATGCGATGCAGCATAAGAGAGATATATTGTATGTGGGAAGTGAACGGTACGAAGAGCGGTGGATTGAAAAAGATGCGAGGAAGTTCGCGGAGAGGAAATTAGATGAATATAAGAGTAGAAAGTTAATGTAAAGCATAGTGGAGAAATAGCGCTGTGCTTTTTGTACTTATTAAAAATAAGTATTCGACTTTTATTAAGTTTAGTTCTAAACTAATGATATGAAACAAGCGAGGTGATGAAATGAAAACAGAAGATAGACTAGGGCTACTATTATGGTTTCGTTTGTCACGCTTTTATAATAAGAGTATTCGTGAGACGAATCAGCATTTGAAAAAATGGAATATATCTGCCGCCCAGTTTGATGTGTTAGCTCAAGTTGGAGGACATAATCGTTTAACGCAGCAAGAACTTGGAAATAAGCTATTTGTTACGAAAGGAAATGTAACGCAGCTTTTAAATAAAATGGAGCAGCTTGAGTGGATTTTGCGTGAACAAGAGGGTACTACGAAATATATTTCTTTAACAGAAAAGGGAAGAGCTTTATATGAGGAAATCGTCCCATCTCAAGAAACGTTCCAAGCAGAGAAGTTTCATAATTTAAATATAGAGGAACAAAAGCAGTTATTAACACTATTAAAAAAGTTACAGTAAGAAAAAATTTTAAAATAAATCTCGAATTCGAGATAGTATGAGGTGAAGGATATGTTTAGAAAAGTTGATCATAAAAATATGGGCAGAGCAAATCATGGTTGGTTAAATACACATTTTCATTTTTCTTTTGCCAATTACTACAATCCAAATAACATGAACTTCGGAGCGTTACGTGTTATTAATGATGATCTAGTAGCGGCGCAAACTGGTTTTGATATGCATCCGCACCGTGATATGGAGATTATTTCTTACGTTGTAGATGGTGCTTTAACACATGAAGACAGCATGGGAAATCGCGGAACAATTGAGCGTGGACATGTTCAATATATGAGTGCTGGCACGGGTGTATTTCATAGCGAGCATAATTTAGGCGATGAAACGCTGCGTTTATTACAAATTTGGATTTTACCAGACCGCGCAGATTATAAACCAAACTATGGTGAGTTTAAATTTGATTGGAGCAAGCGTGAAGATGAATGGTTCCATATGGTATCTTCAGTAGAAGGAAATGCACCAATTCAAATTCACCAAGATGCGAATTTATATTCTTTATCATTAGAGGCTGGAAAAGAAATTCATTTTCCAGTGAAAGAAGGCCGTCAATTGTATCTTGTACAAATTGAAGGAAGCAGTGTAATAAATGGTGAAACGTTTGTTATGCGGGATGCAGCAGAATCTGTAGAAGAAGATATTCACATTCAAGCGAAAGAGCAATCACACTATTTAGCAATTGAATTGAAAAAACAATAAAAGGTTTATAGAAAAGAGGACATCCGATAGATGTCCTCTTTTTTTGATTAGAATTGTCTGAAAAATGTTTCTCAAATTTTAGGTAGAGGTATCAGCTGGGAAAATAAGAATTGTATAAAAGTGTCAAAAATCTTTATGGGAATGGGGAATGTTATAGTGAAAAAGCAAGTCATTTCATCAGCATTAGCGTTAACTGTTATCGCCGGGGGATTTGGAGCGTTTGGGGCAACGACAACGAAAGCGGAAGAACAAAAAATTCAATATCATCAAGAATTTAAAACACCTGCATACATAGGTGAAGAATGGAAAGCACCGGAAGGACTAGATAAAAAAGAGACAGTCTTTCAATACTTAGAGAGTAAGAAAGATATGTTTAAATTAGCAGGAAATATTGAAAAGCATTTTAATATCGTTGGGGAAGAAAAAGACGCTGAATCTGATACGACACATGTGAAGCTAGTTGAGAAACATAATAACATTCCTGTGTACGGTTCTGATCAAACTGTTACACTTGATAAAGAGAATAATGTAAAAGCATTCTTCGGACAAGTTATTCCGAATTTAGATGATAAAAATATTCCTGCAGCTGCAAGCATTACTGCGGAACAAGCAGAAACAATTGCAAAGGCAGATATTGAGAAAGAAATTGGTAAAGTAAAGAGTTATGATGGTGTGAAAAAAGATTTATTTGTATATGAAAAAGACGGTAATTACTACCTTGCATACTTAGTTAAGGCATCGATTTCAAAACCAGCTCCAGGGTATTGGCATTATTTTGTTGATGCAACGAATGGAAATGTTATTGAGAAATATAACGCTGTAGATAACATTACTGGATTTGGTTACGGAGTATTAGGTGCTAGACAATCATTTGAAATTGCTCAAGATACGAAAACAGGACAATTCAACTTGTTTGATGGTAAACGAGGACAAGGTGTTCATACATTTGATGCAGAAAATATGGACGAGAACTGGTTTAATTTATTCTCACAATGGCTTGGATATACAGGAGAAGAAGTTGAAAGTAAATCTAAGTTCTTCGAAGATAAAGCTGCAGTTGATGCGCATGTAAATGCAGGAAAAGTATATGATTACTACAAAAAGACATTTAATCGTAACTCTTTCGATGATAAAGGTGCGAAGCTTATTTCAACTGTTCACGTAGGGGAGAGCTGGAATAACGCAGCTTGGAATGGTGTGCAAATGATGTATGGTGATGGCGATGGAAAAACATTCATTCCATTATCTGCTGGACTTGATGTTATCGGTCACGAATTAACGCATGCTGTAACTGAACATACAGCAAACCTTGTTTACAAAAATGAGTCAGGGGCGTTAAATGAATCGTTATCTGATATTATGGGTGTTATGGTTGAGAAGAAGAGCTGGGATTTAGGTGCTGATATTTATACACCTGATAAACCTGGTGATGCACTTCGCTCTCTTAAAGACCCAGCGTCTATTCCAAATCCATTAAAACCAAGTGAAGGTTACCCAGATCACTATAGTAAACGTTATACTGGAACAGCTGATAATGGCGGTGTTCATATTAACAGCAGTATTAACAATAAAGCTGCATATTTAGTATCTGAAGGCGGAGATCATTACGGCGTGAAAGTAACTGGAGTGGGCCGTGAAGCGACAGAAAAAATTTACTACCGTGCTCTTACGAAATATTTAACTGCAAACTCTGACTTCAAAATGATGCGTCAAGCTGCTCTTCAGTCAGCTGAAGATTTATATGGTAAAAACTCTAAAGCTGTACAAGCTGTAACGAAAGCTTATGATGCAGTAGGTGTAAAATAATAAGAGAAAAGACCTGACATCCTAGTCAGGTCTTTTCTTTATCCCGCTATCCGCAAATGATGAAATTTCCACTTTATTTAGTCGCGAATGCCTAATGCGATTTTCGCCATACGTGACATACGTTCTTTCGACCACGGTGGATTCCAAACGACATTTACTTCTATTTCATTAACTTCAGGTACGTTCGTTGATAATACTTTTTTAACGTCTGATACGATTTGCCCAGCCATTGGACAACCGATAGAAGTCATAGTCATCGTAATGACAGCATTATTATTTTCATCTGCTGTAACATCATAAACTAATCCAAGATTAACGATATCAACACCTAGTTCAGGGTCAATAACAGCCTCTAAATTGGCAAGTAATTTATTTTCAAATGCTTCTTGTGACATAAGCAGCCCCTCCTACACTTTAATGATATCGATTCTCATTATAACGGAAATGAGCATAATGTGCAGGAAATGAGCTCAAAAAAATATCCCTCTTTCAAAGAAGGGATATTTTTTGAACATCTATTCTGTTTTAAAATGAGATACGAGTTGATCTAACTCTTCAACTGTTTGTTTCATTTTTCTAGCAGTTACTGTCATTTCATTCATAACAATAACTTTCTGTTCAGCAGATTGTGCCGTTGCGGCAGTTTCGCTCGATACTTCAGTAGAGATAGAAGCGATGTTATTAAGTGAAGCGTTCATTTCTTCAGCACTTGCAGCCATTTCTTCAGCAGTTGCTGATATATCTTGCATTTGAGTAGATACTTTATTTACTTGTTCTACAATTGTTGAGAAAGAAGTACCAGCTTCACGAATAACATTAATGCCTTCAAATGCTTCAGAACGGCCTTGAGACATCATAGAGCTAGCAGTTTCTGTATCATTTTGAATTTGATGTAGTAATTGATTAATGTCTGTTGCAGCTGTTTTAGATTGTTCAGCAAGTTTTCGAACTTCGTCAGCTACGACAGCAAATCCTTTTCCTTGCTCACCAGCACGAGCTGCCTCAATAGAAGCATTTAAAGCAAGTAAGTTTGTTTGCTCAGCAATATTAGAAATAGATTGTACAGCAGTATCAATATATTTCGTATGAGTGATTAGACGTTCAACCACTTCTGACGTAGCATTTACAGCTTCGTGTATTGTTGTCATTTGTGAAACAGATTTTTGGATAACGGTACTGCCATCGCTAGCATGTTCAGATGTGGCAACAGCAAGTTCCGCTACAGATGAAGCAGATTCAGCAATGCGCTGAACACTTACTGCCATATCATCCATTGCAGTTGAACTTTCTTCCATACTAGAAGTTTGTGATTGAATACTTGCATTTAAGTTGGACATCGAGCTTTGGACTCTTAATGTCGCCTCACGTGATGTATTCGTTTTTTCTAGCATATTTTCAGAAGCGGTTTGTACTTCCACTGATGTTTTTTGAACACGATTAATAATATGTTGTAGGTTTTCTAACATTTTATTAAATGATGTTGCGATAGCACCTATTTCATCGTTGCTATTTACTTGTAGACGTGCCGTTAAGTCACCTTCTTGAGAGGCCAATTCTTTTAGTTTCGTGTCAATTTGTTGAATTGGTTTCACCAGTTTACCAGAGAACCACCATGCAAGAATAATTGCAACGATAATACATACAACAAGTGATAAGAAAATAACATATTCGATTAAGAGTGCAGATTGATCAATTTTTTCAATAGATTGTTCACGTAATTTAGCTTGTTCATTACTGTAATTTGTGAAGTCACCAATTACTTTATAGACCGTTCCGTTTTCTGAAGAAGCTACTTGTAAAGCCTCTTCCCATTTTTGTTCTTTTGCAAGAGTGAATACTTTTTCTTCAATGAACTTTCTCCAAGTAGACCCTAATTCCATTGTGCTTTTTACGGACGAAGAAAGATTTGGATTAGAAAGAAGTTTATCTTTTGAATCCTCAAGACGTTTACTCATCTCATTAAACTTGTCTAATTCGACTTGATCATGTTGTAGTAAATAACCTCTTAAAGCAGAGAGCTGTACTTGATAAGCGTCTCCACGCTCTTTCAATTCTGTTGCCAGTGGAGAAATTTCTTTTTGTAATGTTTCAGCTTTACGAGATTGGTCGATAGCAAAAAATAAAATAAATGCTAAGGCGACACCAAATAAAGCGCAAATCGTTCCCATCATGAACATAAGTTTTTTTCTGATACTTACAAAATTCATATAATTAAAAGCCTCCTTTGTGAAATCTTAGTATTAGAATTAATAAATGTAAAAAATTGAAAGAAAGCTTTACTCCAGTTGGAATAAAGCTTTCTTATTTCCTTTAGGAATTATAGCAGACGGAATGAGAGATAGAAAGAGATATTTTAAAGTGAAAAAAGAGAGACTGTAAAACTTTCATTCCTATACCTTTGAGCTCGTGTCATTTTCACTTTAAGCGTTTGTTTTGAAATGAGAGACGAGAACTTCAAGTTCTTGTACGATTGTTTTCATTTCAGATGATTTGTTAGCCACGATACTCATTTTGTTTACTTGATCACCAGCCGAATGCGCTGTTTGTGATGTTTCTGCAGCAACTTCGTTTGAAATAGAAGCGATATTATTTAAAGCTGCGTTCATTTCTTCAGAGCTTGCAGCCATCTCTTCAGCAGTTGCAGACATTTCTTGCATTTGTGTAGAGACTTTGTTAATGTGGTTAACAATTTCTGAGAATGAAGATCCGGCGGTACGAATAACCGTAATTCCTTCAGAAGCTTCTGCTTGACCTTGTGTCATCATATCATTTGCTATTTTTGTATCAGCTTGAATTTGATGAAGTAAATGGTTAATGTCAGTTGCGGCTAGTTGAGATTGTTCAGCAAGTTTTCGAACTTCATCGGCAACAACAGCGAATCCTTTGCCGTGTTCACCAGCACGAGCTGCTTCAATAGAAGCATTTAAAGCGAGCAAATTTGTTTGGTCGGCGATATTTGAAATAGATTGAAGTGCAGTATCTATATGATTTGTATGTGTAATGAGCCGCTCAACTACTTGTGATGTAGCGTTAACAGCTTCGTTAATTGTATGCATTTGTGTAATAGATTTCTCAATGACTTTATTCCCATCATCTGCTTTTTCTGAAGTTGTGACAGCTAAACTAGTAACAGAAGAGGCGGACTCAGCGATACGCTGAACACTCGTTGCCATGTCATCCATTGCGGTTGAACTTTCTTCAATGCTAGAAACTTGTGAACGAATATTGTGTTCAAGAGCATTCATAGTTTCTTGGGTTCTTGCGGTATTTTCCATAGAAGCGGTTGTTTCGATAAATACATTTTCGGAAGCTTCTTTTACACTTGTTGATGTTTGTTGAACTTGTTTTATTATATGCTGTAAGTTAGTGAGCATTTGATTAAAGGAATTTGCAATGTCACCAATTTCATCTTTACTTGTTACGTGTAATCTAGCCGTTAAATCTCCGTCTTGAGAAGCTAATTCTTTTAACTTCTCATCAATTTGTCGAATTGGTTTAACGAGTTTACCAGAGAACCACCATGCTAATAAGATAGACGTTAATGTACATGTAATAAGTGAGAAGAAAATAATATATTGAATAAGTGATGAAGAAGACTCGACATCAGCAATTAATGCGTCACGTTTCTCATTCTCTTCATTTGTATATTTATTAAAACGACCTAAAAGATCATTTACATAATCTGTTTGTGATAAAGCAATTTTGGATGCTTCGTCCCATTTTCCTTCACGCGCAAGAGGTAGTACCTCATTATCTATGACGCTACGCCATTTTCCACCCATTAAAATAGCTTCTTTCATTCCTTCTGGGAGCTTCTTGTCACTTGTTACTTTCTCTCTAGTATCAGCTAATTTTTTCCCTTCTCGATTGAACTTATCTAATCCTTTTTGATCATGTGATAGCAAATATTCTTGTAAACCAGCAACTTGTGCTTGGAACCAATCGCCACGTTCTTTTAAAATCGTCGCTCTTTTTGATACATCATTTTTTAACGTTTCGATTTCACTTGCTTGATTCATGGCGAATGAAAGAATAACAATAAGAGCAATACTAAATAAAGAAGAAATGCTTAAGAGTGTGAACAGTAGTTTTTTTCGAATACTAACATATTTCATCGTTACCCCTACCCTCATTTAAACTGTTTATTATGATTTATAGATATTTAAAACAAAATTAATAAAAACATTATTATGAAGTTATTAATCTGTTCAATGAAAATTATAGCAGATAATGGAAGGAGTCAGATTAGTATTAGAAAAAGTTCTTAAAATGTATACATTTGCATATCATAAAATTCATAAATAAATATTAGAAATGCTATTGAAATTTGAAATGACATCATGTATACTTCTAATTAGTTGATAACGATTATCAGTATCAACTAAAAACATTACTCTTCGTTATGTTGGTCATACCCCTTTTTGACGACGTAAGTCAGAGACGAAATGTTGAAATATCTTGTGTCCTATTCTACAGAATTATGGTAATCTCCAACCTCAACTTATATGCGTGAGCATGCAAAAAGGATCCTATCCGTGAAGGGATCCTTTTTTGCATGCTGTCGCAATTATTGTATATAGACCAGGGATACGTTCTTCGATTCCTTCTGGTGCAGTAGAAGGAAAGACCCATCTTTGATGAGATCCATGTTCTTCAACTAGTTTTTCGATTTTAAAACGTTCTTCCGCAAGTGTTGTAATGATTTCTCCTAGCGTCCAGCGACGGATGGTTGTTTTAGGTAGCGATTCTTTCTGTGCTTCTGTAAGAAGGATGCTATAAGCAACATCATCTTCAATTAATTCTTCATCGAAATAATTTCCATTGGCTTGAAATGATGGGTGGTCGACTCCTAATAATTTTGTGTAAACAGGATGATAGTCACGAAGGATAAGCATTCCATCTCGCTTAAGTAAAGTAGCAATTTTTTGAAAGAGTGGTTTTAAATCTAGAAAGTAATGGAGTACACCAAGTTCCAGCAATACGATATCAAATGATTCGGAGAGCTGCACATTTAATACATCCGAAACGACATACTGGATAGAGACACCTGCTGCGTCCGCAAGTTCATTTGCATATTTTGCATTACTTGCTGAAATATCAACAACTGTTACGTCAGAGCCTAAAAGAGCGAGAGCAACACCTTTATTTCCTTTTGAGCCGAGTAAGTTAATAATACGTTTTCCTTTTGGAGATTGTATGTAAGGTAAATAATGTGCTACTTCGCGTGTGGGATCTTCCATAATCCTCTGGCGCCCCATGGCGATTCGTCCAAGCTTCATAAGCAGCTGTATTCCAGCTTTTTTCATTTATAGTGCTTAGTTGTTTTTGGTTCAATGTTATCACTCCTTTTGTGAACGTATAGGTATTAGGCAGGGGGATGGAATTTCCTTTTCTTTCCGTATAAAAGTTTGATATTTCTGTGATTAAGTCGTACAATACTTGTTATACGTAAAAGCGTTGAAAAGGAAAAGTAGGATGAACACATTCTTTCCAGAGAGCTTCGGTAGCTGAGAAGAAGCAAGAATATTCATTTGAACAATGGCCTTTGAGCTTCGTCCTGAACTTATCAAATGATAATAGTAGGCGGCGACGAGAGTTGGTACTCGTTATCAAAACCACAGTATAAGAGCATATAGCTCCGTACTTGTTAAGGCTAATTATGTGAGTAATTGGCGAAATAAGGTGGTACCGCGACTGTTTATACAGCCCCGCCCTTATCTTTTTTAAGATAGGGGTGGGGCTTTTTATATTTTAAAGGAGGAATGTAAGATGAGTATTTTTATTGGGGGCGCTTGGCCGTATGCGAATGGTTCATTACATCTTGGCCATATTGCGAGTTTATTACCTGGAGATATTTTAGCACGTTATTACCGGTCAAAAGGTGAGAATGTGTTGTATGTTTCGGGAAGTGATTGTAATGGAACACCGATTGCAATTAGAGCAAAACAAGAAGGTGTGACAGCGAAGGAAATTGCTGATCAGTATCATGAAGAGTTCCAGCGATGTTTTCGTAGCCTTGGTTTTACTTATGATTGCTATACACGTACAGATAGTGAGCACCATCATGAAACGGTTCAAAATGTTTTTTTACGTTTATTAGAAGAAGGACATATTTTTAAAAAAACAGTGGAACAAGCATATTGTGAAACGTGTACGCAGTTTTTACCGGATCGTTATGTAGAAGGAATATGTCCACATTGTCATGAAGCAGCAAGAGGAGATCAATGCGATGCGTGTTCTGCTATTTTAGATCCACTCGATTTGTTAGAAAAGAAATGTAAGTTATGTGGTAGTACACCATCTGTACAGGAAACAGAGCATTTCTATTTCGCATTGCATACATTTCAGGAGCAAATTAAAAGGGCTGTAGAAATTGCCAAGCAAACAGGGACATGGCGCGACAATGCGATTCAACTAACAGAGAGATATGTAAAGGAAGGATTACTAGATAGGGCCGTATCACGTGATTTACCAATTGGGGTACCAATTCCAGTAGAAGGGTATGAAGATAAGAAAATTTACGTATGGATTGAAGCAGTGACAGGCTATTATTCAGCGAGTAAACATTGGGCTGAAGAAACAGGGAAAGATGATCAAGAGTTTTGGGATAGCGAAGCGAAAACATATTATGTGCACGGAAAGGATAATATTCCGTTTCATTCCGTCATTTGGCCAGCGGTATTACTTGGAATAGGGGAGGAAGCAATCCCGCGTCATATCGTTTCGAATGAATATTTAACAGTTGAAAAAAGAAAATTATCTACAAGTAAAAACTGGGCAGTATGGGTGCCTGACATATTAGAACGCTATGATCCAGATTCTATTCGTTACTTTTTAACCGTCAACGCACCAGAAAATCGCGATACTGATTTTTCATGGCGGGAATTTATTTACAGTCATAATAGTGAATTATTAGGTGCATACGGGAACTTTGTGAACCGGACATTAAAGTTTATCGAAAAATATTATGGTGGTATCGTGCCGAAGGGAAGTATTGAAGTAGAGCTGAAAGATAAAGTAGAAGGATTATATAAGCGTGTAGGAGAGGCGATTGAGCAAACTAAATTTAAGGTGGCGCTAGAAACAATATTTGATGCAGTACGTTTTGCAAATAAATACTTTGATGAAAAGCAGCCTTGGAAACAAAGAGAAGATGATCCAGTTTCATGTGAAGAAACGATTTATAACTGTGTGTATCTTATCGCTAATTTTGCAAATCTCCTTGAACCGTTTTTACCATTTTCAAGTGAAAGAGTTCGAAACACATTGTCGATTGTGAAACGAAATTGGGAACCGCAAAATACGTTGCCAAGTAGAATTGATAGCGTACAGCCATTATTTGAGCGAATCGATGTAAAACAAATTGAGCATGAGATAGAGAAGCTGTATGGAGCGGTAAAATGAGATAGAGAAAAAGACCTTTCAAGTAAATGAAAGGTCTTTTGTTATGCAGTATGATTCTCTTTCTTATCTTTCAAAAAGAAAAGTACAGCAAGGATTACAAGAATAATAGCTGCAATATCATACGTTATTTTAAATGTAGTATTAAAGTTTAAGTACTCTACGAAAGGAGTTTTCACTGCTCCTGCATATATACAAACGGGAATGAGAAGTAAATCGTAAAATTTCTTTTCTTTCATATATCTTATTAGGAAGAAGATACACATAATAGCAAAAAATACGATGCTTAAAATAGTCATTTATACCTCCAGATAAATTTACTTATTTTAATTGCAGTTATATCTTTTATATAAATTCTGTATTTTTTCAAGCGCTATGCACGCGATTTTGTTTCCTTTCTTTCCTAGCCGTAAGCAGCTGAGGAGTGAAGATCCCAAATAATATGAAAATAATTCCAATCCACTGGATGAACGTTACGACTTCATGTACAAGTGTAATAGAAGCAATAATAGCAGTTGGTAATTCAGCTGCACCTAATATTGTACCAAGCCCTGTTCCAACCTTTGGTACACCGATTGAAAAACAAATGACAGGTACAACAACGCCGAATAATCCGAGGAAGAAAGCATATTTCCATAGACCGGCTTGCAAAGCACCGTCTGTTAAAAAGGTTGGCGGAAAGAATAGGCATACGATAAGAGTAGCGCTTGTTGTCATAAGGAAGCTTTTCGTATAAGGCGGAACATCCGTAGCGACGCGCCCGCTTGCAAAAACATAGAATGAAAAAGAGACAGCAGCTAATAGTCCAAAGATAATCCCTTTCGTAGAAAAACTTTGTCCGAGGCCTTCAAATACACCACCTGCAAACAATGTACCAGCAAATAAAATAAGGATAGATATAATCTTATCGCGGCTTGGAAATGTTCGATTTGCAATTGCTTCGATAATGACACCAATCCAAGTGAACTGAAAGAGTAGGACGACAGCGATAGATGCGGGTAGTTCTTCTACAGAAATAGCGTAGAAAATCCCGGTCATACTCATTGTTGTTCCGACGGTTAGTAAGGAAAAGAATTGTTTTTTTGTTACTTTATGACGTGAAAAGAAAAGAACGAGTAGAAATAGTCCAATCCATCCGAAGACATATTGTCCCCCTAATAGTTGATGTGCTGAAAATCCATTTATGAATCCGAGTTTGAAAATAGTTGAAAGTATGCCATAGCTGCAAGCACCGAATAAAACGAGCAATGAATATTTAAACTTTTCCATAAAAAATCCTCCTTTTAAGTAATAAAAAACGCCCGCTATCCAAATAAGGATAACGGGCGAACGAAACAGAGTCATATACTCTACAAAATTCCGCCACTCATACGAAGTATGAATTTGGGGTATGAAATTGTAGTAGGTTTTTACATTGCTTTTGGGAATACAATAGAACATTTTACACCTTGAGGCGTGTTTTGTATCCCATAAGGAAACTGATGTTTATCTAATATTTGTTTCACGATATATAATCCAAGACCACTACCTTGTACTAAACCGTGTTTATCAGGGTTTGCGCGATAGAAAGGCTCAAATAAATGAGCAAGTTTATCTTCATCAATTTGTGAACCTGTATTTAATACTTCTAATGCGTAACCATTTGGTTTTTCATAAAGCTTTATATATACGTGCTGATGGTCAATTGTATAATGAATTGCATTTGAAATAATGTTAAAAATAGCAGTTTGAATAAATTTAGGATCAGCTAAAATTTGTACGTCGTGTTTAATATTAGATTGTACATTTAATTGTTTTACAGATACAAAGTAATCTACTTTCTTCATAACATCCTCAATAATATTAGATAAAGAAATGACTTCTAAATTCGGTTTAAATTGAGGGTTTTGTATTTTGGATAATTCCGACATTTTTTCCGTTAATATGTTAATGTCTTGCATCATCTCGTAGGAACGTTTCAAATACTTATCTCTATCTTTATAAGCTCCAATTCCGTGAATCATGCCATCTAGTTGTCCCATAACGGCTGCGATTGGTGTTTTTAATTCATGGGATACCATAGACATAAATTCTTTACGAGATTGTTCTAATTGTTGTTCCTTCTTGAGCTCGTTTCTTAAATCTTGATTGCTTGCATGTAAATTCTTCACAATATTTGGTACTTGTGAAGCAGCTACTTGCAAATTAAAATCTGTTTGATCTGTATTTTTGTTAAGTAGCTTTTTATCTGAGAAATCAAGATTCATAATATCTTTTAAAGCATCGCTCATATATTGAAAAGGTTTGGCAATTAGTTTTGTATAAATTAAAGATCCGAGTAGTGATAATGCAAGCATTGTCGCGCCAATATGTGGAGCTAATTGCTGCAACGCATCTGCTAACTTTGGATTATCATTTGTATCATTTGTTTTACTTGCTGCATTTTGTGTATGTAAGGCATCATTATTAGCGGCTTTCTTTTCTGCTTCTGTAGGCGGATTAGAAGTGCTATTTTTCCCCGAAAGATTTTGTGTATGTTCTTTTGCCTTTGCAGTTTGGCTAGGCTGCAAAAGGTGATTGATAGCTGTAGAAAGAGATTTATAATCTATAATAGAAGATTGAAAATTAGAAATGCTCCCCTCTGACACAGCTTTATTTTGCTTCGTTTTACTTTCGTCGTTTTGCTTATCTGAATTCGCCTGTTCTGTAGTCGGCGTTCCATTTTCTTTCGCAAAACGTTCTTTATCGTAGTTTGAAGCTAGAAAGTAAATAATTTGATAAAGACAAAGTGATAAAAGAATACAAAATAATAAGGTTTTGATGAAAATATTTTTGGTGATGTTGTCTTTGCTACGATTCGATTTTGTAGCCAATGCCTTTCACCGTTTTAATATAAGGAATTCCTAATTTTTTTCTTAAGTTTTTAATATGTGTATCTATAACTCTTACATCACCATAATGTTCATAGCCCCATACCTTATTCAACAAATCACTTCTTGATAATACTTTTCCTCGATTTTGCAGTAAAGTATAAATAATTTCAAATTCTTTTGTTGTCAATTCAATTTGATTACCATGAACATAAGCTGCATATGCTGTAGAGTTTAACATCAATTCATGGAATTGTAGTATAGTTGCAGCTTCTGCTTCCTTCGTTGCTGCCCTTCTTAATACAGCCTCTACACGCTTAATAAATACAGTATAATGGAACGGTTTCGTAATATAGTCATCAATGCCTAACTCAAATCCTTTAATTTCACTTTCTTCATTATGTAAGCCTGTTAACATAATGATTGGTACATCAGATTGTCCTCGCATAATTTTACAAATACTATAGCCATCTATATCTGGTAACATTACATCGAGGAGGACAAGATCGTATGAATTTTTTTGGAAAAGAAGAATACCTTCTGTTCCAGCACCAACTACATCAACTGTAAAGTTTTGTGCCATTAGAAATTCACGAATAAGTTCTTGTATATCTGGGTTGTCTTCAATCACCAGTATATGCGTCATAGTAACACCTCCTAAATAACGCTTTTTACTGCAATATTCGAATTCATCATTTTTCGAGTGACTCAGATTGTTTATACATATAATAAGCCCCCGCTATAAAATAATCATGAAGGTAGCAAGGGGAATAGTTTAGTGTTACTGAATAGTTCAGAATTACAGTAGTTCTATTATAGTATGTATTATAAAATTTATAAAACATTATAACTGTATAATTTTAATATCTACGTTTATCAATGTTTAAATATTAGCTAATCAAATCTATTCCTATTATATATGTAAATACAGTTGTTTTGCTACTGTAAATGAATAAATAAAATAAGCCAAGACATAAAATTCTTGGCTACACATAAATCTTGTTTTTAGGCTATTTTACAGTGACAGTAGCTTGCTGCTGAACGCGCTCAAATAACCAGTGTATATCATTGTTATACATACGAATACAACCAAGTGTTGTCCATTTGCCGATTGCTTGATTATTGTTAGTTCCGTGAATCGCATAAGTTGTTCCGTAAGTTCCTGCCATATTTAATCCGAGCCAACGGTCACCAAGTGGATTACGTGGATCGCCGCCTTTAATTTTGCCTGTATAATAAGGGCGATTTTTAATTTTATTTACGATTTGAAAAGTGCCTTTAGGTGTAGGTGTTGCAGCTTTTCCAGTAGCGACAGTAAAACTTTTTATAAATTTTCCATCCTGATAATAATCCATTTTATTTAACTGAGTGTCTACGATTAATTGATCTTTCGTTGTAGCTGCCTCTGCGCTAGCGAATGGAAGAGTTAAAAATCCTAATGATAATAGTGCGCTTAATAATAATTTTTTCATTGTTATTCTCCTTTTACTATCGTAAGAGTCTTACATACAATGAAGTTGTAATCCTCGTAATGCTTTATTTACATTTTCATCTAATGTTTCAAAGAATGTAGTAATTTTGCTGTTGTGTTTGTTGTTGTTATCAATAAGTAATCTTTCATTTAATAAAAGCTCACCACGTAGTCCAAAACTTTGAACTTGAATATTTAGCTCATCTTCATTTTCAGAGATGATTGGTAAGAAATAATGAAAAGCTTTTGTTGGAATGATGTAGCTTTTGCCAATCATGCTTTCTTGATTTGAATTAATCCATTTTTTCGTGACAATTTTAATATTCTTTTTTGAAACGATAAAAGATAGTGTTGTAGATTTTGTTAAACTTACGTCAAATTCACTTGTTTCACATATTTGTAAATTAAAAACGGTTTCATTTTGATGAGATTCAACATTTGTATTAATAAAATCGTGCATTTTATATGCTTCCATTTCGTATTCACCCTTTTTTCAATTTCGAAAAACGACTTATATTTATTCAAATTAATGCTTAGTCATATATTGGTTAAATTTTTCAACAAATTCCGATATAATCTTACAATACGTATATGAAGCTAATATGAAGTTAGCATGAGTTTGTGATGGTTTTTTATTGAGAACAAAATAAGAGAGGTTTTTTAGTGCTAAAAAATGGATAAAATTTGCATGTTATTAATGCGCCTTTTCGCTATTTCGACTTGAAAAATGATTTTTACTATTTAATAAAGAACGAAAATCATTAGTGTGACCCTTACAAAAATGTAATAAAAATGTAAGCTATTGTGATAGTTATTTCGACAATTTTTTTATACAATAATAGTAAGAAGTTGTACGTGATTGAAAGGAGAGATGACATGGAATGGATTCATGAATTATTTCAGCAATACGGGTACGATGTTGTACTTGTCGGCTTGCTGTTAGAATATATTGCACTTCCGTTTCCGGGAGAGCCAACGTTAGCATATGCGGGATTTTTAGCACATAAGGGTGATTTAAGTTTACCGATTTTAATTATTCTATCCTTTATTGGGACAAGTGTAGGAATGACGATTCAATACTTTTTAGGAAATAAATTAGGTATGCCTTTCATTCAAAAGTATGGGAAATACGTATTTTTAACGCAAAGAAAAATTGACTTAACGAGAATGTGGTTTGATAAGTATGGGTACTTCCTGATTTTTATTGGTTTCTTTATTCCTGGTGTACGTCATTTCACAGGATACTTTGCAGGAATTATTAATTTACCATTTCGTCGTTTTGCCATTACAATTTATTCAGGTGCTCTATTTTGGGTATCATTCTTCTTAATCGGTGGTTACTGGTTAGGTGGAAACTTACATGATATCTTTGGAGTGCTAGAAGGTCATATCGGTAAAATCATTTTTGGAGTTATTGTGATTGTAGCGGTTACGTTAGGTATTCGTTTCCGTAAGCAGTTAAAACGAGTATTACTACAAAACGCAAGTTAATATGAAATCCATTCTATGTCAGAATTTAGGAAGTCAGTGCAAAAGCACTGACTTTTTTATTTTCAAGACTATGTTTAATGCGCATTTTACATTCTTTATAGGAATTTGATACAGGATAAGAAATAAGTATCTTGTCAATTATTATAGTCGTAATGACAATTATAATTGACAAAGATAAGGATATTATTTACAATTTTAATTAAATAAATGAAAAAGAGGGAAGACATGAAGCTTCAAAATCGAGTGAGGGAATTGCGAGCAAAGCATCGTTTATCACAAGGGGATTTAGGGAAAGCGATTGGATCATCACGGCAAACGATTAGTTTAATTGAGCGCGGGGATTATGCACCATCTATCGTATTGTCGTTAAAAATCGCACAAATTTTCAATGTACCGGTGGAAGAAATATTTACGTTAGTAGAGGGGGAAGAGGACGATGAAGAGTAAACGAAAAAAACAATTTGATTCTGTGGGGAAAATAGCATTAAGTATGATGGGTGGCTTTTTAACGTCTTATATAGCTTTAAATTTACTCTCGGATGAACCGAGAAAATTATCATCCAATACATTTATAGGTATATGTACTATTTTTGGAATCTTAATGATGTACTATACTTGGAAGAATACACGTATGTTAGCAGAGGCACGCGATGAAGAAGAGAGCGTACAAGGCAGAAAATTAGGCATTATAAGTATATATTTACGTGTAGGCGATATAGTTACGCAGGCATGGTTTGTATATGCAGTTATTACATGTAGACGTGCACTGTTGCAGGATACAAATGTTTCATTTGCGGTGTGGAATTTAGTAGCTTCTATTGTTTGTTTAACTACTGTAGTAATTATCGGACTTATAACAAAAAATCGTTATAATAAGCTATATCCTGAACAAGGTGTAACGTATATGGAATCTATGAAAATGTGGACGAAAAACGCAGATGAAGGATTAAAGCACATTGTGCATGAGGCTGGATATAAAGCGTATGAATTTACGAATACAATATTGGCATATGTATGGTGGGCTGCCGTTATATATACAGCTGCTAGTGATATCGATTTTGTATTAATTGGCTTAATCTCATTTATTTGGATATTGCATCTCGGGAAGTTCATGTACGAAATGCAAAGAAAAATGATTTATTAAGGGGAGAAAAAGGTGGATATTTTAAGAAGGCCAGCTGGCTCAATGACAGTGGCGCTAATTCTGTCCATTTTATACGGAGTAATCCGAACTGGGAAATTAGAAGTAATTTTGAACTTATGGGCAATAGTTGGAATTTCATTGTTAGTGTTAGCCATTCATGAGCTAGGACATGTAGTATTTGGTGTAATAGGTGGTTTGACATTTAAATTTATGACAGTAGGACCCATTACTATTCAAAAAGAAAAGGGAAAATTACGCATTCGAGAAAATAAATTGTGGGCGTACTTTGGAGGTGTTGCAACACTAGTACCACCTTCTATAGAGACACCGAATCTTTCGAAAAAGTGGGCGTGGCTCACTTTAGGTGGACCGATTACGAGTTTACTATTTGGTATTACTTCCGGTTACATATATATGGTGAGTTATTATCAATATCTTTTATATTTTTCCTTTTTCCATTTTGCAATCTTTGCGGTTACAATTGTGCCGATAAAAGGAATGCTTATGAGTGATGGGATGCAATTTCTTATTTTAATTAAAGATGATGAAAGAGCTAGAAATCACTTATATGAGATTCAAATATCGAGTGAGTTATTTAGTTATAAAAGACCGAAAGATTGGGATGAAAGGTTAGTAGAATTGAGTGAGGAGAAAATAAAAGAGAATAAAGGGATAAGAGAGATAATGAGTAGACTTATGCTCGTCTTTTTTGCTCGTGCAGATCAAGAGGGAATGGAAAGAGCGATACCGTATATAGAACGAATTGTTCAACTACCTGTAACGAAAGAAAATAAGTTTTTCGTTAGTAGTTTTCATAGTTGGTACCTTTTATATAAAGCCCTTTATCAGATGGATAGTCTTTCTTTGCAAGAAGCAAAGGAACATGCAAAGGCTATTACAAAAATGGACCTAAGTGGATATTACCGTACACAAGGAATTATTAGATATGTAGAGGGTAATATGGAAGCGTCCCGTACTTATATGAAGAAAGCCAATCAAGAATTAAAGAGCGCCGAGAAGAGTGAGATGGGATATTTACAAGTAGAAAGAGAATGGTTTGAGCAGCTGAAAGAGAGGGTATCTTACGATGGGTGAGGTATCCTTTTTTTTCTATGTCATCTTATGCCGTTCCATAAACAGCCTAGGACGAGTAAAATGAGATAAGAAGAGCAAAGCTTGGAGGAATTCTAGATGGAAATTTTAACGATTATTTTAATCGTCTTGCTCATTTATGCTGTTTTTAAAGTAGCATATGTAGCATTAAAGATACTCGCGATCTTATTAATTATCTTTTTAATCGTAGAGTTCGGCAGTAAATTGCTTGGTGGATAGGGTATGTTGTGCGTTTTGAGTGTCGAAGGTTGTCGGTAAATCGATATCTTGTGTCGAAGCGTCGATATAATGAAAAAATCGTTGATATAAGTGGAGAAACGATCGATATATTTGAAAAATCGTTGATATATTTTAGTGAATACGAAGTGGGGTATATGGAAAAGAAGTTGCCGTGAGGGCAACTTCTTTTTATCGTGATGCGGGGTATGCAAACCAACATGAAAAAGCTGGAAGAGTATCTTCCAGCTTAAGAGTTACTTTCAATTTGGCGACCGCTATCTTCTTCATTGTCTTGTAATAGGTTGAATACGTCTGCTAGGCAGAATGCAATGAACCAAGTCCATAGACCGTGGAAGAAAGCTGAGCTTAATTGAAGTGGTAATGTATAGTTTGTCATTGAGTAGGAAATACATCCACCAACGATTCCGATCATTGTTAATAACATTGTTTTTTGAGCATTTTCTTCTGGATTAAAGAGGAAGTAAATGTATCCGCCTAAAATTGAAGCGCTTACAAGTGTTTCGATTCCATTAAAGATGATATTCTCTCCAAGCTGAGTGTTTGTCCAGAAGCAGATTGTTCCGCCGATAATAGCAAACAGGACAGCTATTGTATATCGTATATATTGATTCATATGTTCATCTCCTTATGTAATAAGATGATTTGGAAGTCAAAAAGGTAGGTATAGTATATTGAAGTGAGTTTTAATTGTACGTATCTTTTTATAAAAAGATCATTGAAGAGTAACTAAGATGATCGGTTGTTTAAACCGTTACGTGTATGGTGTCTGAAATATACCCGACTGCTCGTTTCTTTTTGCTTGTAAAATAAGAGAAACTTCCAAGTCTATATACTCTTTTTTTGTGAGTCTGCTTTCATTATAACACATTTAGAGACATAATAATAGAATTATCTGATTTTGTAATAAGTGTAAAAAATAAAAAGCGCAAGGAAATACCATTAACGGTGCAGTTTAGTGGAAGAAGGATTTTAATTTATTATGATGAAATATGTAATCAAGGTAAGATCTAAGAAGGAGGCTTAAATACTATAAAAAATGTTTTATAGCATGAATGTAAGGGAGGAGAGCTAACTTGGAGTTCACAACAGAAAGATTAATAATTAGACCTTTTAAGAGTACTGATTTACAGGATGTATTTGCTATTTATAATAGTGATGATACATGTAAGTTCCTATTACATAATAAGTGGACTCATGAAGACATGCAGAAAAGATTTAATAAGAAGATAGCAAATAATGTACTTACTAAAGAAACAATATTAAGTTTGGCAGTTATATACAAAACTAAAGTAGTTGGTGATTTATCCGTATGGTACACAAATATGAAAGACACTGTTGAGATTGGTTATAGTTTTTCAAATGAAGTAGCTGGGAGAGGTTTGGCGACAGAAGCAGTAAGTAGTTTGGTATTGAAATTATTTAATGAATGTAATGTACATCGTATACAGGCTAATCTTGATGCACGTAATACAGCTTCACAAAAATTGTGTGAACGAATAGGTATGAGAAAGGAAGCCCATTTCATACAAGATTTTTGGAATAAAGATGAATGGACAGATAGTATTGTATATGGAATGCTATCCTCCGATTTGTAGTAATAAACTTAGTGATTTTATTATGCTAAAAGGTACGTTAGTTGAATAACAAAGGGCATAACATATTATATATGACTAATATGTTATGCCCTTTAATTTATTAACCTTTTTATATGCGTTTGAAACGGCCGACAATTTCAACTGTTTCAGTAATGTTCATAAATGCTTTGTTATCCACTTGACGGATAATACGTTTCATTTCGCCTAACTCATAGCGAGTCACGACAGTGTAAATCATTTTTTTCTTATGGTTTGTATAGCCGCCGACAGCGTCTACCATTGTCACCCCGCGTATGCCGTGATGTAGTAGTGCGCTTTTTATTTCCTCGCCTTTTTCTGTAATAGTCATTATCGTTAATTTAATATGTTTCGTATGCACAGCGTCGATAACTTTGCTGACTACAAATCGACTAATTAACGTATAAAGTGTAATATCCCATCCGAAAATAAAACCTGCTGCTACAAGTAAGATTAAGTTGAATACAAATATGATTGCTCCAATTGAAACATCTCGATATTTCGCTACAATCAATCCAACAACATCAAAACCACCTGTTGAAGAAGCAAATCGGAATATAATTCCTGAAGCTGCTCCGCAGATGACACCACCGAATACAGAAGAAAGTAAAATATCGTCTGAAACTTGGTGTACCGGGATAATGTTCATCGCTAACGATGATACAGCTACAAAGTAAGCTGTTAAAAAGGTTGTCTTCTTGCCTAAGTAAAAGTGACTTAAAATAAGAAGAGGAATGTTTAGTAAAAAGATAAGTGCACCGATATTGTAGTGCATTAAATAACCGATAATCATCCCTACACCAGCGAATCCACCGCTAATCATATTATGCGGGATAAAAAACATATTCATAGAAATTGCATACAGAATAGAAGCTATAAAAATAACAACCAACTGTATCATAAATTCTAAGTGAAATGTTTTAGCTGCTGGGAAGGATAAAAAGGCGGTGTCGGGAACGTAATCGGCGTCTCCTAGTTGACCCATAGTATGTTTCATCTCCATATTCATTTTTGATTACAAGAAGAGAATAAAGGTTTTTTCAAAAACTGGCAATAGTTTTATTATAATGCAAAAATTTTATAAATTTCTAATAAATCAAGCCTATTCATTGATGTGTGTGAATATGCTAAAGAAAGCGAATACAACGTTTCTTAATTATTGTTTTCTTGAGAAAATATGCAAAATACTTTTTTTGAAAATAAAAGGAAATAGAGAATATTTGCCCGATGTGCTAAAATGACCTTATTAAGGATGTGAAGCGATGGAATTTTTATTGCAGGATGCAATTCTATATATATCGTTTGTAACGACGGCACTTTGTTTATTAGAAGTTTTCTTCCTTGCTAATGTTTCTCGCTTTGTGCGTCAACAAGCATCAAGCGGTAGACAAAGAGCTTTTGCGTTAGTTGATACATGTGAAGATAGTGCGGGAAATGTACCGCTATTTTCTATTTTTTATAAATATGGAATGATTCGTTCTGTACGTAGACAAGAATCAAGTGAAGAGAATGATGAGGTCGGTCCGTATACGCCAATGTTTCGCTAAATAATTACGAAACATTGGAGGAATGAACATGTTAAAATCATACCGAGCTGTGCTCGTTAGTTTATCATTATTATTTGTTTTTGTTTTATCTGGTTGCAGTAATGCGGCCCCAATTGATGCACATAGTACTGGGATTTGGGATCATTATTTTGTATATCCAATCTCGTTTATGATTCAATTTGTTGCTCATCATATACCTGGAGCTAGCTTTGGGATTGCTATCATTATTATGACGCTCGTTATTCGTTCAGCGATGATTCCATTAGCTGTTTCGCAATATCGCAGCCAAGCGAAAATGAAGAAAATGCAACCTGAATTGCAGAAGCTAAAGAAAAAGTACGGTGATGTAAGCAAAGACCTTGAAAAACAAAAGCAGTATCAAAAAGAAATGTCAGAACTAATGAAATCAGGCGGTTGGAATCCACTTGCTGGTTGCTGGCCATTATTAATACAAATGCCGATTTTCTCTGCTTTGTATTATGCGATTAGCAGAACTGAAGAGATTCGCACATCTTCGTTTTTATGGGTGAACCTAGGACATGCAGATCCATATCATATATTACCGATTATTGCAGCGTTAACGACATTTATTCAGATGAAAGTTTTCCAATCGAATATTACACCTGGAGAACAAGTACAGATGCTAAAGATGCAGCAAATTATGATGCCGGCAATGATTCTATTTATGGGGTTTGCGGCGCCATCAGGACTTGTGTTGTACTGGATAACAGGTAACTTATTTACAATGACACAAACAATTGTATTAAGAAAAATAATGGAACGTGAAGAGTTACAATTACAAAAAGCATAGAGAAACACCGCTCATTACGAGCGGTGTTTTTTTGTTAAATCGTTAAGGAAATGTTAAGAAACCGACATTACTATAGGCATTGTATACGAAAGTGTACATGCATTAGAAATATGAAGGAGGAAATTTCCTATGAAGAAGAAAACAGTTGGGTATTTAGCGATTGCAGGTGCTTTATCATTCGGAATCATTGGAGGAGTCGGCATTCCGGCATTCGCGGCAACGAATACTCCAGCAGTGGATCAGCCTGCAAAAACGGCGAAAAAGGATTTGGATGACGCTACAAAACAAAAAGTAAAAACAATTATGGACGATACAAAGAAACAGTTAGAGGAACTAGGTGTAAAGCTTCCAGAGAAAGAGAAGCGTAAAGACATGTTTGCAGGATTAGATGAACAGGCGAAAGAAAAAGCGAAGTCCATTTTAGAGCAAGAGAAGTCTGGTAAATTAACACGAGAACAAGCAAAAGAAGAATTAACAAAATTAGGCGTGAAGTTCCCGGAAAAGGGTAAGCACAAAGAAATGTTTGCGGGATTAGATGAACAGGCGAAAGAAAAAGCGAAATCCATTTTAGAGCAAGAGAAATCTGGAAAATTAACGCATGAGCAAGCAAAAGAGGAATTAACAAAGCTAGGCGTGAAAATGCCGGAGAAAGGTAAACATGGAGACATGTTTGCTAACTTAGATGAACAGACAAAAGAGAAAGCGAAGTCAATTTTAGAGCAAAAGAAATCCGGAAAATTAACGCATGAGCAAGCAAAAGAGGAATTAACAAAATTAGGTGTGAAACTTCCAGAGAAAGAGAAGCATGAAGACATCTTTGCTGGATTAGATGAAGCAACAAAAACAAAAGCAAAAGCGATTTTAGACAACGAAAAGAAACAATTAGACGCATTGAATGTTGATTTACCGCACCATAAGTTTTTTATGAAAAAAGAAGATAAATAATTGATTTATGTATCTTTCGTGTGGGCAACCGGAAGGTACGTGCGAGGACCGATTTCTGTCAGCAGAAATCGGTCCCTTTTAATGATTCAATAAAATTCTTTTCATTGTTAGTATGTATCCGAAGATGCAGTAGAAGATTACAAAACCGATAAACACTTCCGTATATTGATATTTACCCAATACGTAGAAGGAAACAGCTGGTATAATAGCTACCGCTAAAATGCTATAACCAGGATACTTGTGCCGATGCATGATAGCGAATAGAATAGAGAGAAACGTAGCAATGATACAAAAGACAGCAATCATTATTGGTGCACCTCCTAAACGGATTATACCATTTTTAGGGAAATGGGGAAGTTTTGTATCTTCTGTTATAATATAAGAAGAGAAATATTTACTATGTTATATAAAAAATATATTGATTTTTTCTAACAATTCAATATAATGAACAATAACTACAAAATTCGACATCAAGAAGTGATGATGAGGACACGATCAATTTTTTACGATTTTCAGAGAGGGAAGCCTTTGGCTGTGAGCTTCCTAATACGGAAAAATGGATTACCACCTCTGAACTGCAGCAGTGAACGAGCATCTAGTAATTGCTTGCCGGCAAAAACCGTTATTTAGACTTGAGAAATTGGTGAAGTGTGTTACTTTACGAATTGAAACAAGGGTGGAACCACGAATACAACACTCGTCCCTTTTTTAGGGAGGAGTGTTTTTTTATTTCATTTTTGCATCACACTAGGATTGGAAGGAGGATACGCAGCATGCATCATGATGAGAAGAACAAAATTGGTTTAACAGTAGCACTTTCTATCGTAGTAGGAACGATTATTGGATCTGGTGTGTTTATGAAACCAGGGAGCGTATTAGATTACTCGGGGAGTTCTAATATGGCCATTCTTGCTTGGGTAATTGGTGGTCTGTTGACGCTAGCAAGTGGTTTAACAGTAGCTGAAATTGGAGCGCAAATCCCGAAAAATGGTGGGTTGTATACGTATTTAGAGGAGATTTACGGAAGTTTTTGGGGATATTTATCAGGTTGGATGCAAACAATTGTTTATGGACCTGCTATTATCGGAACATTAGGTTTATACTTTAGTTCTTTAATGATTAATTTTTTCTATTTAGATAAAGTGTGGAATTTACCAATCGCAATTGGAACGGTTGTGTTCCTTGGCGTTGTAAATAGTATGGGAACAAAATACGGAGGTATCGTTCAAACAATCACGACAATTGGGAAGATGATTCCGATTGTGTTAATTGTTGTGCTAGGTTTCTGGAAAGGGAATAGCGATATCTTTAACGTAGTTGTGCCGATATCGGAAAATCAAAGTATCGGTATGGCAATTTTAGCAACGTTATTTGCTTATGACGGCTGGATTTTACTTGCTTCGATTGGTGGAGAAATGAAGAATCCAACAAAGTTATTACCGAAAGCAATGACAGTAGGGATTTTAATCGTAACGGCTGCTTACGTATTAATTAACTTGGCGTTATTAAATGTATTACCAGCAGCGAAAATTGTAGACCTTGGAGAAAATGCAACAGCAACAGCTGCAGGCATGTTACTTGGAGAATATGGCGGGAAAATTATTAGTATCGGTATTATCGTTTCCATTTTCGGCTGTTTAAATGGAAAGATTTTAACGTTCCCACGTATTCCAATGTCTATGGCAGAGCGTGGACAACTTCCATTTTCTAAGTTTATTGCAAAGGAAAGTCCGAGATTTAAAACACCAGCAAATGCGATTACTGTTGAAATCATTCTAGGAATTATTTTAATGATTATTAGTGATCCAAATAAGCTATCTGAGATTTCCGTATTCATTATTTATATTTTCTATGTAATGACGTTTATTGGTGTCTTCATTTTAAGAAAACGTAATAAGAATAAAGAGCGTGCATATAGTGTGCCGTTATTCCCAATCGTACCAATCGTAGCGATTTTAGGTTCGCTCTTTGTAATTGGTAGTGCAATTATCAATGATCCGGTAAGTTGTTTCTTATCAATTGGAATTGTCTTTACGGGACTTCCGGTGTACTGGTATTTAAATAAGAAGAAAGAAGCAGAATGATGGAAGGGTAGGCGTATAATACGCCTACCTTTTTTACTGTAAAAAAATTATACTTGCGTCCACTTTCTATTTTGGTTACTATAGTCGTAGTAACCAAAATAGAAAGCGTGGGGAAAGACTTGAATTTTCGTGTTTATATTTTAGCTATCGCGGCTTTCGTAGTCGGAACGGTTGAGTTAATTATAGGAGGAACACTCGATTTAGTTGCCAATGATTTAGGAGTATCTATTAGTGCAGCTGGTCAGCTTATAACAATATTTTCGGTAGTATTTGCTTTGTCAGGTCCAGTTTTATTAGCTGTGACAGGGAAGTTTGAAAGAAAAACATTGTATGTTGGAGCATTATCGATTTTCTTAATCGGAAATATTATTTCCGCGTTTAGTGTGAATTACGGAATGCTAATGTTCTCAAGGGTTATTTGTGCGGCGAGTGGTTCATTAATTATTGCACTATCGGTAACACTTGCTTCTAGTGTAGTAGAACCGCATTTTCGTGCGCGTGCAATTGGAATCATTTTTATGGGGATTAGTGGATCACTTGTACTTGGAGTACCGCTCGGTCTTGTACTCGGAAATGCATACGGATGGCGTGCACCATTTGTATTAATTTCTGTATTAACAGTTATGGCAATAGCTTGTATTTCATTGTTCTTAACGAAAGTACCACCGACATCGGTATTATCAATAAAAGAACAACTTGCTACTTTAAAAGATAAAAAAATTGTAAGTGCACAGTTAACATCATTTTTGTTTTTAACGGGGCATTTAACATTGTATGCATATTTAACACCGTTTTTAAAAGATGTCATGCATGTTGAAGCAAACTGGATTAGTGTGTTTTACTTTATTTTCGGAATCGCAGCAGTAATTGGTGGCGGATTCGGTGGCTGGCTTGCTGATAAATGGGGATCGAAGAAAAGTATTATCTCGATTATTATCGTATTTGCATGTGCAATCTTCATACTGCCAATAATGACATTCTCATTCCCGCTCTTCATCATTATGATGGGACTTTGGAGTATGCTGAGCTGGGCGATTTCACCAGCACAGCAAAATTATTTAATTGAAATTGCACCGGAATCAGCTGGTATTCAGCAAGGTTTAAATAACTCTGCGCTTCATTTAGGAATTGCACTCGGTTCAACAGTAGGCGGAGTTGTTATTGAAAAATCATCTGTTATATATAATGCTTGGGTAGGCGGTGGCTTTATTATATTAGCACTGCTTTGCGCGATTTTCTCAATTACGAGAGGACGCTCTACTCAGTTCGTGAAAGAAGAATCTATCGTTTGATAGGTTCTTTTTTAATTTGTAAAAAATTGCAGGTTTTAGTAGAAAGATGGAGAAGGTTTATATAGCGAGGTGAGGTATATGTATACGAATTTTTCAATTATTGGTCTTCTAATTTCAATGCTTCCGTTGTTTCTTATTATTCTTGCACTTAGATGGGTTCGTTTCATCTATCAAAATTCAGAGAAGCAAGTAGAGCAAAATGAAAAAATCATTGAGCTGTTGATAGAGATAAAGGAACAAAACGAAAAGGAGTCTAAGTGAAAAATTAGACTCCTTTTTATTATTTAATTAGTACCTCAATTTCATCAACAAACTCTTAATTTCCTCATCTTCCATAAAGAGATCGTGGTGCTTCTGGGTAATCTTTGCAAGTGCAACGTCGTGATAGAAAAATTCTGTAAAGAACTTTACGAAAGGTTGTGACATTGTTTTCATCGCTTGCCATGACTCTTGTTCTACGCCAGCAAATAAAATTTCACGATCGTCAACGATGAGTAGCAAGTAGCGCTCTAATGCATTAGGTTCTTCAGCTGGGATTAGAAAATGCATGTTTTCTAAGTCTGTTTCTACTTCTCCAACAATAAGGGACTCAATTTGAACACCTTGTTTTGCTTTTTGTTCTAGTAAAGGAAGATATTCTAAAAGAGTATCATTCCAAGCTGAAATACGGATTGATTCTTGTGCACTTTCAATGAGTTCTTTACTTTGAACTCGAATAGAAGATTGCATCTTTAAGCTCCACACACGGTCATCTGTAAATGATTTTTTTGATATATTTGTTTCCAGTTCTTTAATATTTGATTGGAATTCTGTCGTTAATTTTTCAATTGCTAGCTTTAGTGGTAATGCTGTATACAATTTTTTCTTTTCTGAAACAGAATCCATTACCATTCCTTTATCGATTAGGCGTGCTAGCACTTCATATATTTTTGCTTTTGGAACACCTGAATGCTTCACAATCGTTGTAGCATCTAATGGTTCATTGCTTGATACGACAACTTCATAAGCCTGGCTTTCATATTGTGAGAAACCGAATTTTTGTAACATAGTTCCCTCCGAACGAATGAGATTATATTTTAAGGATAATGAACTATTTGTTTTTGCACAAGTGGTAGTCCTTTTTCTAATTGTATTAAGGTGAGAATTAATTTCAATTTTTTAATTTTATCTATTATACTTAATATAATGATTAATAAGTTTTTTAATTTAATACGAAGGGGATGCTGGGGGGAAGATGTTAAGAAGTTTACGTTTAAAAATTGCGGTAGTGTTTTCAGTACTTATTTCTATGATGTTCGTAATATTGGGTACAGCTGTGTATCAATTACAGAAAGAAAAGGAAGTGCGTTCCTTAGACGAGTATTCTCAAAATGCGATGGATCTTGTGACAGAGCAACTTACGACATTTGTTCAAAGAACGGATGAAGATATGGGGTATTACGCGAACAGTGAGATGATTCGTAATATACTTCAAGGTGGGGTTACTCCAGAAGAGGAAGCGTTTTTAACGAAAGAGTTTGCGGAGTATAAAAAGAATCATCCTGGTATTTTAGATTTATATATTGGTACGAAAGATAAAAAAACATTAAGTGCCAATCTTGCTGAAGGTGGGCAAGTGCCAGAAGGATATGATCCAACGACAAGACCATGGTATAAAGATTCAGAGGCTGATGTAAAAAAGGTCCATTGGGGACAACCTTCTTATGAAATTGCAACAGGAAAGTTAAGTGTAGGTGTTTCTAAAGCAATTACAGCTCAAGATGGGTCTGTATTAGGCGTTGTTGCGATGGATGTATCGCTTGGGACGATTCAGAAGTTGCTTCACAATATTCAATACAATAATGACGGAGAAATGTTTATTATAAATGATAAAAATATGGCTCTTGTTTATCCAGAAAAGATAGGAAAAGATGTTTCTAAAGAACCACTTATAAAGAGCTTAAATAAAGAGGTAACAAAATATGCGGTCACTACAATAAAAGGTGAAGATGTAGTTGTTTACAGTCAATCATTTGATACGATGAAATGGACGATAGGAATCTTTTATCCGAAAGAAACGATCGATGGGCTATTAAATAGTACGAGAAATACAGTTATTATAATGGCATGTATTAGTTTATTAGTTGGAATCGTAGCTTCCTACTTGTTCTCAAGAAGATTAGCAAGACCACTGCAACTATTAAAGAATCACGTGCAAAAAGTAGCAGAAGGCGATTTAACGCTGCGAATGAAAGTGACAAGTAAAGATGAAGTTGGAGAGTTGACTAAGCACTTTAATGATATGGTTGAACAAATGAATGAAATGGTAAGTAAAATTAAAAACAGCGTATCAACGGTGCAACAATCAACGAATAGTTTACATTATTTAACGAACGAAACAGTAGCGGCTAGTAGAGAAGTTTCAGGAGCGATGGATGATGTGAGCGGAGGAGCTTCTACTCTTGCGAATAGTGTGGATGAAGTTTCAGCTCAGCTCGAGAATATGGCGGAGTCAGTAGAACAAATGAATAGCTCCGTTGGTGAAATAAAAGGAGTGGCTGGCAAAGCGGAAGAGGCATCTAAGCAAGGATTAAATACAATGAGGAATTTAATCCGTACGAGGGGACAATCATCTTCGATTGTTGTTCATACAGAAGAAGCATCGGATAAGTTAGAACAAAGAGTTGGATCGATTCAAAATGTTGTTGAGCTTATAAAAGGTATTTCGGATCAAACAAATTTACTTGCTTTAAATGCATCGATTGAAGCTGCCCGTGCAGGTGAGCAAGGTAAGGGATTTGCGGTTGTTGCTGAAGAGGTTCGGAAATTAGCGGAACAATCAAAAGAGGCAACCGGAGAAATTACAATGATGATTGGTGATGTACAATTAGAAGTAAAAAGGGTTGTAGAAGTTGTAAGTAAATTGAAAGACATTGCAGATGTGCAAAATAAAGTGACGACAGAGGCGGAAATGGAGTTCCGTACAATTATGTCAGTTGTAAATACGATTAGTACTTCAGTTGAAAAAATTGTAGAAGAGGTACATAACATAGGTTATGAGCAAGGGGAAATTACAGCGGTAATGCATACAATTGCTGGTACGAGTCAAGAAAGTGCAGCTGTTTCTGAAGAGGTACATGCTGCAACGGAATCACAGGTGAATCATTTAGAAAAGGTAGCTCACACGATGGAAAGTTTGACAGAACATATGAGAGATTTAGAAAGATTAGTCGAGCAGTTTAAAGTGGAAGAGTAACATATTAGTAAAATGATGAGGATTTCGGTAAAATAGACAATGGATATATAAGAAACGATTATAGGAGGAAGACTACTATGGCAATTGTTGATGTATCGATTATTCCAGTAGGAACAGGTAATCCAAGTGTTAGTGAATATGTAGCAGAAGTACAAAAGGTGCTAGAGAAAAATGCGGATCGCGTGAAGTATCAATTAACACCGATGAATACAATTATTGAAGGAGATCTTCCTGTCATTCTAGAAGTAATACAACAAATGCATGAAGTTCCATATACGAAAGGTGCACAGCGTGTTGCAACAACTATTCGTATTGATGATCGTCGTGATAAAGTAAGCACAATGGAGAAAAAATTAAACTCTGTTCGATCAAAATTATAAGAAAAAGCAGCGATCTTCGCTGCTTTTTTCATATAGGAGGTAAATAAAATGAGTGAAAAGTTTAACGAGCAGTTTGATGGTTTACTGGAGAAATATACTGAGCTGTTACTTGGAGAGAGCAATGAAGAGAGAAAAGAACAGGTACAGAAGTGGGCACTGTATTCTTACATAGCTAAGACGATGCCAGCTTTAGTAAAGCATTGGAATGAAACTTATCCAGATGCGAAAGAAGAGATGGTACAGTTAATTACAGATATTAAAAGGCTGAATGAAGAGAAGCGAAATGAGCAATAAAAAAACTTGAGGTAAATATAATCGCAAGTTTTCTGTATTAATATCCTTATATAATTTACATGGAATATAAAGGATTTTATAGGCATGTCGAATATTTTCGACATGCCTATTTTATACCTATTAAACTCCATTTTTCTAAATGTCGAAAAATATTTCAGGTATATTTATAAGCAGAAATATAGGTTTTTAAATGTTTTTATAGTATTTTATAAATTATCTAAATAATTATTTGTATCCAATAATTTTAAACAATGATATAATTTTGAAGAGGGGTAAAAAACAGATAAATTACAGTCATAGGGGTGAATTACATGGAACAATTAATGCGAAATTCGTTTCTTTTCTTATCTAAAAATAAAGCGCTAACAAAACTGGCTAAAAAGTACGGTTTACGCTTTGGTGCAGGTCGCTTCGTCGCAGGGGAGACGATTGAATTAGCGACAGCTGCCATTCAACAATTAAATAAGCAAGGTCTTTGTGTAACAATCGATTATTTAGGTGAATTCGTTGATAATGAAGCGGAAGCAAATGAAATGGCTAACCAATCGATTGAAGCGATCCGTGCAATTGGAAGAGAAGGTCTTGATTCGCAGCTTTCTTTAAAGATGACTTCTATGGGATTAGATATCTCTGATGAAATCGTAATGAACAATATGCGCCGTATTTTAGAAGCTGCAAAAGAAAATGGTGTGTTCGTTACAATTGATATGGAAGATTATACACGCTGCGGTAAAACAATTGATATCTTTAAACAATTAAAATCTGAGTACGATAATATTGGTACTGTTATTCAAGCTTACCTATATCGTACAGAAAAAGATATTGAGGATTTAAATGCTTATAAACCTAATTTACGTCTTGTAAAAGGAGCTTATAAAGAACCTGAAGAAGTGGCGTTCCCGGACAAGAAAGATGTAGATGACAATTATAAAAAGATTATTAAAATGCACTTATTAAATGGAAATTATACTGCAATCGCTTCACATGACGAAGCGATTATTGAATATACAAAAAAACTTGCTGAAGAACATAATATTCCAAGGGATCAATTTGAATTCCAAATGTTATATGGTATTCGTAATGAGCGTCAACTTGAGCTAGTAAAAGAAGGTTACAAAATGCGTGTTTACGTACCTTATGGAAACGATTGGTATGGATATTTCATGCGCCGTCTAGCAGAGCGTCCAGCAAACGTTGCGTTCGTATTAAAAGGTATGGTTAAAAAATAACCAAGGAGAAAATACTCCTTGGTTATTTTAATTGCTGAAATGCATAATGTGCCATTTTCTTCGTATCAGGATATAGTTGCGCGCGAGTAGAAGATAATACGACGTTAATGACGCGTTTACCGTCTTTTTCATCCACTGTTACGACTGTATATTTTCCGAGTGCTGATAGACCGCTTTTACTTCCAATCGCATATGGATCGTCATATAGTTCTTCTCGTCCGTAGTTTGCGATGTTTGGAGAGCGTTCTGAAGTATGTAGAGTTGTACGTGTTGAATTCATATATTCTAAAACAACTGGATACTTTAATGCTTCTTTCGTAATAATAGCAATGTCATATGGCGATACTTTATTTCCAAGTGCATCAGCACCACTTGCGTTCTTGAAAGTCGCATGCTTTGTACCGAGTTCCTTCGCTCTAGCATTCATCATTTTCACAAATTCATTTTTTGATCCTGCAATATGTTCTGCGATGGATTCAGCTATTGGATCTGCACTAATAATAAGCATCAGTTTTAATGCCTCATCACGTTTTAACTTTTCCCCAGCACGAAGTTTAATTTTCTTACTTTGACTTTCTGTTTTAATTGCGTTTTCTGTAACTGTAATTTCCTCATCCTCTTTTACATTCTCTAGTAAAAGAAGGGTTGTCATCATTTTGGCTATACTAGCCGGATAAGAGCGTTCGTCTTCGCGTTTTCCATACAAAACTTCACCTGTGTCTGCATCGATTGTAACTCCATATTGCCCAGTAATATTAGGTTGATCAGCTCTTACAGCTTGTTGCCTTTGTGCATAAGAGAAGAAAATCATCCCTGTAAATAGTGTGGCAATCATTACAATCATAACTATTGTTCGTTTCATTATAATTCCCTCATTTGTTACAAATAAATTGGGCAGAAAAAGCAGCCATTAATCATTATGCCACGTTCTCTGCCCAAAAATATAGCGTTATTTTTCGCCCATATTATGCTTTTTATATTGTTGGTTATTACCTTGGCGTCCTTTTTCAACACCGTGGTTATGCGGACCTGCGTTTCCAGTTACACTAGCTGCACTAATTCCAGCCTTTGAAGGGTTCTTCTTAAGTTTTGCCATATATATTCCTCCAGTTTCGTCAGATTATAAAAAGGGAAAGTGTATTTTAGTGAAGAAAATACATATATAGCATGGGCAAATAAAAGAAAAATATTTATTTCAGAAAATTTTATCAATAAATATATTGCGAAAATTTAAACAGTATCATATATTTATTAGTAGAGGCTCACTCATTGATTGCGACTTATGTCGAAAAATTGAATGAGCATTCATTCAAGAATAGGGGGAGAATTGGATGTTCCAAATTAAAAAGGCTGCTGTTCTAGGTTCAGGCGTAATGGGTTCGGGAATTGCGGCACACTTAGCTAATATTGGTATTCCGACATTATTGCTTGATATTGTACCACCTGCGCTTACGAAAGAAGAAGAAGCGAAGGGACTTACATTAGAACATAAAAGTGTGAGAAATCGTTTTAGTAATACGGCTGTGCAAAAACTATTAAAGCAAAAACCAGCTCCTCTGACAGTGAAAGGAAATTTAGCACTGATTGAAGCAGGTAACTTAGAAGATGACCTTGAGCGTCTAGCTGATGTAGATTGGATTATTGAAGTAGTAGTTGAAAACTTAGATATTAAAAAGAAACTATTTGAAAAAGTAGATGCGGTTCGTAAACCGGGTTCTATCGTAAGCTCGAATACGTCAGGTATTTCAGTTGAAAAAATGGCAGAAGGTCGTTCAGACGACTTCCAGAAACACTTCTTAGGCACACACTTTTTTAACCCACCACGATATTTAAAACTTCTAGAGGTAATACCGACGAAAGAAACAGATCCACAAGTATTAAGCTTCATGAAACTATTTGGCGAAGACGTTCTTGGAAAAGGCGTTGTTATCGCAAAAGATACACCAAACTTTATTGGAAACCGCATCGGTACGTACGGCTTACTTGTTACTCTTCAAGAGATGGTAAAACGCGGCTATAGCATTGGGGAAGTTGATTCTGTAACAGGCCCACTTATTGGTCGTCCGAAGAGCGCAACGTTCCGCACATTAGATGTTGTCGGTTTAGATACATTCGTACACGTTGCAAATAACGTATATGAAAATGTGCAAGAAGAAGAGCGTGATGTATTTAAAGTACCAGCTTTCATGCATGACATGCTGGAGAAAAAATGGCTTGGAAGTAAAACGGGTCAAGGCTTCTTCTTAAAACAAGGAAAAGAAATTTTAGAATTAAATCCTGAAACGATGGAATACGAAGCGCGTAAAAAATTAAAAGCTGCATCCGTAGAGTTAAGTAAACAAGAAAAAGGATTAGCGAATAAATTGAAAGCGCTTGTATACGCAAAAGACCGTGCAGGAGAGTTATTATGGAACATCATTACACCAACTCTTTTATACTCTGCAAAACTTCATAAAGAAATTGCTGACGATATCGTTGCAATTGACCAAGCGATGAAGTGGGGCTTTGGATGGGAGCAAGGGCCATTTGAAGTGTGGGATGCAATCGGCGTTGAAAAATCTGTTCAAAAGATGGAAGAAAACGGCGTAGTTGTTCCTACTTGGGTGAAAGAAATGTTAGAGAAAGGTTTCACTACTTTCTATAAACATGATAACGGCGATAGCTACTATTACGATAATGGCGAATATAAGCTAATCGAGCGTAATAAAAAAGCAATTTCTCTTAAGCAATTAAAAGCGAAAAATGGCGTATTAAAGAAAAATAGCGGAGCGAGCTTAATTGATTTAGGCGACGGCATCCTTTGCTTAGAGTTCCATTCGAAGAGCAATGCAATCGGTATGGATATTACGCAAATGATTAACTACGCTGTTGATGAAGTAGAAAAGAATTATAAAGGTCTTGTTATCGGTAACCAATCGAAGAACTTCTGCGTTGGTGCGAACCTAGCAATGATCTTAATGGAAGCACAAGACGACAACTACTTTGAAATTGAGTTAGTTGTGAAAAACTTCCAAGATGCAATGACGAAAATTAAGTACTCTTCTAAGCCAGTTGTAGCAGCACCATATGGTATGACGCTTGGCGGAGGTACAGAAGTTTGCTTACCAGCAGCGAGCATTCAAGCTTCTAGTGAAACGTATATGGGCTTAGTAGAAGTTGGTGTTGGCTTAATCCCTGGCGGAGGCGGTAATAAAGAGCTATACATTAAACACTTAAACAAAATGGCAAACGGTGTAGAGTTTGATCTGCAAAAAGTTGCAAATAAAGTGTTCGAAACAGTCGCAATGGCGAAAGTTTCAACTTCAGGACAAGAAGCAGTTTCTCATAACTTCTTAGGTGATAAAGATGGTATTAGTGTGAATGGTGATCACTTACTATACGATGCGAAACAGAAAGCACTTGCTTTATATGAAGCTGGTTATAAAGCGCCGATCCGCAAAAAGATACCAGTTGTTGGGGAAACAGGATATGCAACTCTTGCACTTGGTGCGGAAGCAATGCATTTATCTGGTTACATTTCAGAGTACGATCTTCACATTGCGAAGAAACTTGCATATGTCATTGCGGGCGGAAAAGTACCGTACGGAACAGAAGTTGATGAGCAATATTTATTAGATGTAGAACGTGAAGCATTTATTAGCTTAGTAAGTGAGATGAAATCACAAGCAAGAATGCAGCACATGCTTGTAAAAGGAAAGCCATTACGTAACTAATAACGAGGGGAGATATCGTTCATGAGAGAAGCTGTCATTGTTGCGGGAGCAAGAACACCAATTGGAAAAGCAAAGAGGGGTTCATTAAAAACAGTTCGTCCTGACGATCTAGGGGCGTTAGTAGTAAAGGAAACGTTAAAGCGTGCGAATTATGAAGGACCAATCGATGATTTAATTTTCGGTTGTGCGATGCCAGAAGCAGAGCAAGGTTTAAATATGGCTCGTAATATCGGCGGATTAGCAGGACTTTCTTACGATGTTCCAGCTATTACGATTAACCGTTACTGTTCTTCAGGTTTACAAAGTATCGCTTACGGAGCAGAGCGTATTATGCTTGGTCACTCTGAAGCTGTATTATCAGGCGGAGCAGAATCAATGAGTTTAGTTCCAATGATGGGACACGTTGTTCGTCCGAATAGTCGCCTTGTAGAAGCGGCTCCAGAATATTATATGGGTATGGGACATACAGCAGAGCAAGTTGCTGTGAAATATGGAATTTCTCGTGAAGAGCAAGATGCATTTGCAGTAAGAAGTCATCAACGTGCTGCAAAAGCATTAGCTGCAGGAAACTTTGCTGATGAAACAGTACCTGTAGATGTGACGTTACGCTCGGTTGGATCAAACAATAAACTGCAAGAAGAAACAATCACTTTCGCACAAGACGAAGGTGTAAGAGCAGAGACGACGCTAGACATTTTAGGGAAATTACGTCCAGCATTTAACGTTCGCGGTTCTGTAACAGCTGGTAACTCTTCACAAATGAGTGACGGTGCAGCATCTGTACTATTAATGGATCGCGAAAAAGCAGTGAGCGATGGCATGAAGCCACTTGCGAAATTCCGTTCATTTGCAGTAGCTGGCGTACCACCAGAAATAATGGGAATCGGCCCAATCGCTGCAATTCCAAAAGCGCTAAAACTAGCTGGCTTAGAGCTATCTGATATTGGCTTATTTGAACTAAATGAAGCATTCGCTTCTCAATCAATTCAAGTTATTCGTGAACTTGGTTTAGATGAAGAAAAAGTAAACGTAAACGGTGGTGCAATCGCACTTGGACATCCACTTGGCTGTACAGGGGCAAAACTAACACTATCTCTTATTCACGAAATGAAACGCCGCAACGAACAATTCGGTATCGTAACAATGTGTATCGGCGGCGGAATGGGAGCAGCGGGAGTATTTGAATTACTATAAAAAGTGGAAGCGGCTCGTTCAGAATGTGAGGGGGATGGAGCTTCAGACGTAGAGGCGTTCTCTGCCTCGCAGGAAGAAGCGAAGCCACCGAACATTCTAGCCGCTGGAACTGGATTATAAAAAAGTGCAGGTGGCTCGTTTAGAACAGGAGGGCGTTGGAAGCCCTGACGAAGAGGCGCTTTTTGCCTCAAAGGAAGGGGGGAAACGACCGACTGTTTTAGCCACTGGAACTGGATTATAAAAAAAAGTGGAAGCGGTTCGCTCAGAACGAGACGACGCTAAAGCAAAGAATGGAAGCAACAAAGGTTTATAAAAAAAGGGAGAGCCAGCTTCTTTCAAAAAGAGAGAAGCGGCTCATGAAAATATGAAGGAGGAAATTTTCATGGAAAAAACAGTAGGAAATGCGGTTAAAGGCGGTAGCTTTTTAGTAGATGAGATTACGATTGATCAAGTGTTTACGCCAGAAGATTTTTCATCTGAGCATAAAATGATTGCAAAAACGACAGAGGACTTTATCGTAAATGAAGTTCTTCCAGAGCTTGAATATTTAGAGCAACATGAATTTGATCGTTCAGTTCGTCTTTTAAAAGAAGCTGGGGAACTTGGTTTATTAGGCGCTGACGTACCAGAAGAGTACGGTGGAATTGGTCTTGATAAAGTAAGCTCAGCGTTAATCGCAGAGAAATTCTCTCGCGCTGGTGGCTTTGCAATTACTCACGGTGCTCACGTAGGTATCGGATCTTTACCAATCGTATTATTCGGTAACGAAGAGCAAAAGAAAAAGTATTTACCATTACTTGCAACTGGTGAAAAATTAGCTGCATACGCATTAACAGAGCCAGGTTCAGGATCTGACGCATTAGGTGCAAAAACAACTGCACGTTTAAATGCAGAAGGTACACATTACGTATTAAATGGTGAAAAACAGTGGATTACAAACTCTGCATTCGCTGACGTATTCGTTGTATATGCAAAAATCGATGGAGAGCACTTCTCAGCATTTATCGTAGAGAAAGACTACGCTGGCGTATCTACAAGCCCAGAAGAAAAGAAAATGGGTATTAAATGTTCTTCAACTCGTACGTTAATTTTAGAAGATGCGTTAGTACCGAAAGAAAACTTACTTGGTGAAATCGGTAAAGGTCATATTATCGCATTCAACATTTTAAATATCGGTCGTTATAAATTAGGTGTTGGTACAGTTGGATCTGCGAAACGTGCAGTAGAAATTTCAGCACAATATGCAAACCAACGTCAACAGTTCAAACAACCAATCGCTCGCTTCCCATTAATTCAAGAGAAACTTGCGAATATGGCAGCAAAAACATATGCAGCTGAAAGCTCTGTATATCGTACAGTAGGTTTATTCGAAAGCCGCATGAGCACATTATCTGAAGAAGAAGTAAAAGACGGTAAAGCAGTAGCAGCTTCTATCGCTGAATATGCAATCGAGTGCTCTTTAAACAAAGTATTCGGTTCTGAAGTATTAGACTATACAGTAGATGAAGGTGTTCAAATTCACGGTGGTTACGGATTTATGGCAGAGTACGAGATTGAAAGAATGTACCGTGATTCTCGTATTAACCGTATTTTCGAAGGAACGAACGAAATTAACCGCCTAATCGTACCAGGTACGTTCTTACGTAAAGCGATGAAAGGTGAATTACCACTTCTTCAAAAAGCACAAAAATTACAAGAAGAGTTAATGATGATGATGCCAGAAGAAGTAGGCGATGAGCCATTAGCACTTCAAAAGTATTTAGTAACTAATGCGAAGAAAATCGGCTTAATGGTAGCTGGATTAGCGGCTCAAAAATACGGTAAAGCATTAGATAAAGAGCAAGAAATTCTTGTGAATATCGCTGACATCGTAAGCAATCTATACGCAATGGAATCAGCTGTTCTTCGTACAGAAAAAGCGATCAAAACAACTGGTCTTGAAAAGAATAAACAAAAAGTGTTATACACTGAAGTATTCTGCCAAGAAGCATTTAACGAAATCGAAGCAGATGCGAAAGAAACACTTATCGCAGTTGAAAACGGCGACATGCTGCGCATGATGTTATCATCATTACGTAAATTAACTCGCCACACACCACTTAACGTAATTCCGAAGAAACGTGAAATCGCTGCGAAAATTTTAGAAGATGAGCGTTACACAGTTTAATATCTTTAAAGAACAGTAGTCGTTTATACGGCTACTGTTCTTTTTTTGAAAAAAATTTTTTTAGTGACATAAAACTAATACCATTAGTATAATAAAACTAATAGTATTAGTTTTCGTGAAAAGGGAGATGGGACTATGAGGATGATACATGAAAAAACGGTATATCAATTGTCATTTTTGCCAAGAGCGTTTCCTGTAAATTGTTACTTTGTAGAGGAAGATGATGGTTTAACTTTAATTGACGCGGCTTTGCCATATAGCGCAAAAGGTATTTTACAGGTGGCTGAGAAAATAGGAAAACCAATTACTAAGATTGTATTAACACATGCGCATGATGATCACATCGGTGCATTAGATGCATTAAAGGAAGTACTTCCTCATGTTCCAGTCTATATTTCTAAGCGGGACGCAAAGCTGTTAGAAGGAGATATGACGTTACAAAAGGATGAACCGAATATACCGATAAAAGGCGGTGTACCTAAAAAATTAAAAACGGTACCTGATATTTTATTAGAAGATGGCGACCGAGTTGGATCGCTTCTTGCGATTATGACACCGGGACATACGCCAGGCTCCATGTCGTTTCTTGATGTAAGAAATAAAGCTCTTATTGTCGGAGATGCATTCCAAACAAGAGGAGGTATGGCTGTTTCAGGACAAATGAAATTTTGGTTTCCGTTTCCGGCGATGGCAACGTGGAGCAAAGAAATATCATTACAAAGTGCAGAGAAGTTAAGAGAATATGAGCCTTCCTTGCTTGCGGCAGGACATGGAAAAATGATAAACGATCCAGTGGCTTTCATAGAGCTTGCTATTAAAGAAGCGAAGCGGAATATAGAAAGTAGAAAAGAGGGTTAATTGATGTCACCGAGAATCGGACTTACATTACAAAAAATTGTAGAAACAGCAGCAGAAATTGCAGATGCAAATGGAGTACAAGAAGTAACGTTAGCTTCATTAGCGCAAACGTTAGGGGTACGTTCGCCCTCACTATATAATCATGTAAAAGGGTTACAAGATGTACGGAAAAATCTTGGCATTTACGGAATCAAAAAGCTGCATAACAGACTGGAAGAAGCTGCCGAGGATAAACGGATGGATGAAGCAATTCATGCTTTAGGAGAAGCGTATGTAGCATTTGTCCGAAAACATCCTGGACTATATGAAGCAACTTTTTTACGAGATGAAGAAGTAAGAAAAGCAGGTGACGGAATTGTAAAGCTTTGTCTTCAGGTTTTACAACAGTATGGCTTAGAAGGAGAGAATGCACTTCATGCGACACGCGGATTCAGAAGTATTTGTCATGGATTTGCTTCGATTGAACAACAGGGCGGATTTGGTTTGCCGTTAGATTTAGATATAAGTTTACATGTATTGTTGGAAACGTTTATTAAAGGGTTACGTGAATAAGAAGCGAGGCAAACAAAAACCTTAGAAGTGATTCTTAGGTTTTTTAGTACATATAATTCGAAAAGAGCGGTAGGCTTTTTCTCATTACATGATATTATTTTACAGGTTTGAAAAATGTGTATATGACTACGGAAAGGCAAACGAAAATAAAAGCAATAGAATCTTGATATGGACTAGGCTCAGAGCCCTTCTGGATTTCTGTAAGGAAGTCATGTGTTTTCATGTTCATTGCTCCTTTAACTAATAAGTTTTATATGATGCGAGGGTTATAGTGGATAGGAAGTATTTTTTAAAATTTCATATAATAATTATTGCATAGCAATTCTATTCCTAAAACTATAAAATATAAAGTTTTCATAATATGTAAAATTGCATATTATTCTTTTTGAAAAAATTGTTATATTATCTATATATTTGTATTAAAGGATTTTTGTTAAGGTAATGAAAACAAATGGAGGAATAGTATGAGAAAAACAGTATTAGACGCGTATAATGCAGAAAGAGAAGTAGATAACATAACATATAAAAATCTAGTTGTAACGATTGCAAGCATTCTAGGGTTCTCACTCTTAGGGGGATTATTCCTTGCTTTAGCCCTTGGAATTTTTGGAGAAGAGGTATTACGTGCTAATTTAGAGGGATATTATTTACTTCTATTTGATGCAGCTGTTGTTACTATTGTTTTATTTGCTTATAAACCAGTGCTTCATTTTATTAAGAACATATGGGATGTATCTGTTTTAAAAAATGGGAAAACCTACTTGTATTTATTAATAGGTTTTATCATCATTGCATTAACTCAGTATGTAATGTTAGAGTTGTTTAGCTTTGAAAGTGCAGGGCAGCAGCGAGAACAATTAGGGAGCTTAGGACTTCAAAATAGTCTACAAAGTATTATATATGTGTTAAGTGTTGCTATAATTACACCAATTAAAGAAGAAATTTTATATAGAGGTATTTTGTATCGATTTTTTGAAAAGAAATATAGTTTTCTAGTTGGTATCATTATTTCTTCCTTCATCTTTGGGATTCTTCATGGTGGTTTTCCGGTTACGGCAATGATTATGGGGATTGTATTTGCTATGTTATACAAAAAGACGCAATCTATTATACCTAGTATTATTTTACACATTATATGGAACTTACTTGTGAGTATAAGTATGATTGTATCTCTATAAAAATAAATACATAACCAGTATAAAAGATGAATGGCTTAGCTATTCATCTTTTATTTTTTTTATATGTGGGAAAAGTTGATGAATACAATCCAAAAAGAACCAAATACTAATGATGAATGAACAAAGAAAGGCGGGTATGTTATATGCAAAACTTAACAGAGCTTGAAGTAGAAAACTTACGTCATTTAATTGGTGGACACGCAACAATTATTAACAAGTTGGAGCAGTATGCACAGACGTGTACAGATACACAACTGAAACAAATGCTACAAAAAGATGCGCAAGATGCACGAAATACGAAACAGCAATTAATGACTTTCCTAGGATAGGAGGAAGAGAAAGATGAATGAAAAAGATATGGTAAATGATTATTTAGCAGGATTAAATGCGAGTTTAACAAGCTATGCAAATTATATTGCTCAGTCTGATAATGAACAGTTACATCAAACGTTAATTCAAATTCGTAATCAAGACGAGGCGCGCCAACGTAATATGTATGAGTACGCAAAGCAAAAGAGTTATTACAAACCGGCAGCACCTGCTAATCCAATGATTGTACAGCAATTAAAAAGTCAATTAAGTGCGGAATAACAGGAAAAAGAAAACGAGCGAATTTATTCGCTCGTTTTCTTTTTGTATGTGTCAATAAATACATAATAAATATTTTTCCAGTTGTAACAAATATGACGAAAATGGAATATGACAATTCACAAAAAGGACAAAAACTTTGTTCAATATTTCACAAAGTATCCATGGTTTCTATCGTGGGAACCTCTATAATTAAGAATGTAAAGAACAAAAGAAATAGATTATATGATCAATTAGGAGAGATTGCTATGAAAAGACATACAAGAAAAATTGCAATTATCGGTACTGGATTAGTTGGATCAAGTTGTGCGTATTCCATTGTAAATCAAGGGATTTGCGAAGAGCTATTATTAATTGATATAAATCATGAACGTGCAGTTGGGGAAGCAATGGATTTATCACATTGCATTAACTTTACAAATACAAGAACAAAAGTATATGCAGGAAGCTATGAAGACTGCAAAGATATGGACATTGTCATTATTACAGCAGGGCCAGCACCAAAACCTGGACAAAGTCGCTTAGATACTTTAGGAGCGAGTGCGAAGATTATGGAAAGTGTTGTTGGTGGTGTAATGGCAAGTGGATTTGATGGTATTTTCTTACTTGCATCGAACCCAGTTGATATTATTACATATGAAGTGTGGAAATTAGCTGGATTACCTAGAAATCGCGTAATCGGTACTGGTACATCACTAGATTCTTCTCGCTTAAGAACAATTTTATCTGAAATGCTATATGTAGATCCTCGTAGTATTCATGGGTATTCATTAGGAGAACATGGTGATTCTCAAATGGTTGCTTGGTCTCATGTAACTGTTGGTGGAAAGCCAATTCTGCAAATTTTAGAAGAACAAAAAGAACGATTTGGTGAAATAGATTTAGATGAAATTGTTGAGAAGACTGCAAAAGCTGGCTGGGAAATTTATAAACGTAAAGGAACTACTTATTACGGGATTGGAAATTCTCTAGCATATATTGCGAGTTCAATCTTTAATGATGATCACCGTGTCATTGCTGTATCAGCCATTTTAGATGGTGAGTACGGTGAATATGATATTTGTACAGGAGTACCAGCTATTATTACTAGAGACGGTATAAGAGAAGTTGTAGAACTCAATTTAACAGAGGATGAAGAATCTCGATTCGCAAAATCAAACGATATTTTACGTGATTATATGAAAACAATTGGTTACTAACTTATAGGAGAAGGTGAAACAAATGAAGGAATATATAATGTCTCGTGTATTTAAAGCATCTGCTGGAATCGCACAAGGTATTTTCGTATCCCTCGGAATTGGTTTACTGATCGAAAATATAGGAAGAATTGTTGATATACCATTACTTATTACAATCGGAGTTGTTGCAAAATCACTAATGGCACCGGCAATTGGTGCTGGAATTGCTTTTATGCTCGGTGCAAACGGTCTTGTAATCTTCTCGGCGATGGTAGCCGGAGCGATTGGTGCCGGATCCATTTCGATTACTGAAGCTGGTCTAATTATTAAAACAGGTGAGCCAATCGGTGCATTATTAACAGCAACTTTAGCTGTATATATTGGTAAACGTTTAAGTGGAAAAACTGCGTTAGATATGATGCTCGTTCCATTTGCGGCCATATTAGGTTCTGGTTTAGTAGGCATTTGGTTATCTCATAATATTACTCCTGTTTTAAATGCAGTTGGAGCGTTTATTAAAGATAGCTCAGCTGGTAGCCCATTCATCGCTTCTATCGTCATTGCAGTAGTTTGGGGACTATTACTTATCTCTCCAGCTTCATCAGCTGCGTTAGCAATTGCACTTAGCTTAGACGGTGTTGCAGGTGGTGCTGCTCTTGCTGGATGCGTTGCTCAGTTTATCGGATTCTCTGTCATCTCAGCAAAAGAAAACAATTTAGGTGGCATATTAGCTCAAGCACTTTGTACTCCGAAAGTACAATTGCCAAATATCACTAAAAATCCAATGATTCTCGTCCCAACTGTCGTCGCCAGTGCTATAGTCGGTCCAGTATCAGCATTAATTTTCCAACTGGAAGCAGGAAAGGAAATTGCAGGTCTTGGATTAAGTTCTCTTATCGCACCAATTAATTTAATTTCCAGCCAAGGATGGGAAGTTCTCCCGGCGATGGTAATTACTTATATCGTCATTCCAGTAGCTGTTTCTTATATACTTTACATTGCTCTTAAAAAAGCAGGTCGTATTCATTCTGGTGATATGACTGTACCGCAATCTTAAATTGAAAATCTCCTTAATAATAGATAAAAGCAGACTGAAGCCACAGTCTGCTTTTTTGTCATGCTACATTCTATGATTTTGTTTTACTGGAACTCTTATTGGTTCTTTGGCCAATAAGAGCTGAACGCCGAAGTAAAGTATGCTTGCAAGCGTCATTCCAGAAACGGCATCTACAAAGGCGTGCTGCTTCGTAAATAGCGTTGATAAAATAATAAGTGTACCGAAGAAAGTAAGGATGTAATATTCAAAAACATGCTGTTCTCTACGCTTAAAGGCAGCTAACATAATTACAAATGTAGTAAGAACGTGAATGCTAGGGAAACAGTTTACTGGCTGGTCGATACTATAAATATAGCGAACTAGTTCAGAAAATACATCTGTTCCAACGACAGTCGGACGTGGTACAGTTGTTTGCCAAAAATAATAAATAGAAAAACAAGCAAGCTTTCCAAAAATAACACTACTTAAAGTAACATAATATTGCTTTCGGTCAGCAAAACAGTAATAAATAAGTGCGCCGTATAAGTATGGAAACCAAAGTAAATAAGGAATAATAAATGCTTTTACAAATGGAATCCAATCATCTACTACAGTTGTAACGTCTACTGCGTGAACAGTCGATTTATTTAATACGTCGTAAAGGGGACTTACGAGCACGAGTAGAAGTATATAACTTAACGGAAGAAAAGATGAAAGTTTAAATTTCTTCATGTTGATCTCCTATGTTTAGTAATGTAAGTAAATTCAATTGATTATAATATAGAAACGTGAATTGGGCTATCGATTTTACTTACATTTTCTTGAATTAACCTTACGTTTTTGTCACTTGACTAAAAAGAAGGGGAGGGTGCTAAATGAAGCGTTTATCGTATTTCTTATTTTTTATATTGATATGCCTAGTCGGTGCTGGGTGTGCAAAGGATAAAGAAGGAGAGAAATTAGAATATAACGGAAGAGCACTCGTAATTGGAGTTGTTGGAGAAAAAACGAAAGATACGTTTAGGAATATAAAGTTTGAGGAAATGAAGTTAGAGGAACTGGAAAAGAAATCTAAGGAAGTAGATGGTTTTCTAATAATGAAAGATCACTTTCAAGAAGCCTCAACAGAGCAATATAAAAATGTATTTTCATCACTAAAGAAACCAGTGTTTTTTATCGGTTTACAAGATAAATCATATTCGATTTTTATTACAAAAGGGATAGAGTATAACAGTGCCCGAAAAGATGTAAATGCTATGTATACGCAAGGGTTTGCGAATATCGGAAGTGGTGAAGGACAACAATGGGCAGTTGGTTTATCGAATGGTGGAAATACAGAAGAAAGTATTCATAATATGTATATCGTCGTATTTCAAACAATTGCAGATTATTTAAATAGATAATGAAGGAGCCTGCAAAAGAGGCTTCTTATTTTTTTAATCAAACGTTTGTTTAAGCTGTATGTTCGGTAGGAAGAAACCGATGTAACTCAAGGGTTAACAAAGAAAAATAGAGAATTAATCAAACGTTTGTTTAAGCTGTATGTTCGGTAGAAAGAAACTCCTGTAGTTCAAAGGTTAAGAAAGAAAATGGAGAATTAATCAAACGCTTGTTTAAGATATATGTTTGGTGCAGAATCTAAAAAATTTATATATTTATTTTTTTCTTAACAAATGGCGGAAAAATAAGAAAAATTCGCAGGATTATTAAAAATTATCACGAAATAAGTAAAAGTTTAGCGAATAATGGTTTGAAATAATAAAACGTTTTCTATATGATAAAGGTAAAGGTTAGTAAAAAAGTAGGTGAATTTATGACAGTAACATTTTATTCATATCCAAAGTGTGGCACATGTCAAAAGGCAAAGAAATGGTTTGAGGCAAACGATGTAGCATATGAGATGATTCATATTGTTGAAAATCCACCATCAAAAGAAGATTTACGTAATTTACATGAAAAAAGTGAATTACCATTAAAAAAATTCTTTAATACAAGTGGAATGCGTTACCGTGAACTTGGTCTAAAAGATAAGTTGAAAGATGCAAGCGAAGACGAAATGTATGAGCTTTTAGCATCTGATGGCATGTTGATTAAACGTCCAATTGTAACAGATGGAACGAATGTAACACTTGGTTTTAACGAAGAGCAGTTTGAAAGTGTGTGGAAAAAGTACCAATAAGGTATTTTTACATAATTAATACATTCACTGGAGGTACAGTCATGAGCATTCCAAATAATTTACGTTACTCTGAAGAACACGAATGGGTAAAAACTGAAGGTAATGAAGTTGTTATCGGTATCACTCACTTTGCACAAGGTGAGCTAGGCGATATCGTATTCGTTGAACTTCCTGAAGTAGGTGCAACAATCGAAGCTAACGAGCCATTCGGAAGCGTAGAATCTGTTAAAACAGTTTCTGAGTTATACGCACCTGTAAGCGGTAAAGTTGTAGCAGTAAACGAAGAATTAAGTGACCAACCAGAACTTGTTAACGAATCTCCATACGAGGGTGCATGGATGGTTAAAGTTGAACTTTCTGATGCAAGCCAAGTTGAGAAGTTATTAACTGCAGAAAAATATGCAGAAATGACAAACCAAGACTAATTATAGTCGACTAAAGGACAGCCTTTGTGCTGTCCTTTTTTATTTTTTGTGAAATAATGAAATTCAAGTTATATGTAAATAAATAAGCTATTATGAGAAAAACTGTTTTGTGGTAAGGTTTCATAAGTCTTCACAATCTAAACGAGCCGCTTGCGCTTTTCATTGTCCAGCTCCACCTCCTAGCCCTTCATGTCTAAGAACCTTCCGCACGAGAAGACAAAAAGCGTCTTCTGTGCGAAAGAACCTTAGCCAACAGGGCTAAACAGTGGGTTCCGCTTTTCTTTATGATCCAGCTCCAGCGGCTAGATTGTTCGGTGGCTTCGCTTCTTCCTACAAGGCCAAAAGCGCCTTTACGTCAGAAGCTTCATCCCCCCTCACAATCTAAACGAGCCGCTTGCGCTTTTCTTTTGCAAAAATAAACAGGAAACAACATGAAAATAACGAATATACTATATACTAAGTTCAAGGTTGTATAGTATATGGTGATCGGGTGATGACATATGATTTATGTAGAAAAAGTCATTATTGTAGAAGGTACATCAGATAGAAGAAAGATTGAATCTATTATTCGTGAACCGGTGGAAATTGTTTGTACAAATGGTACAATTGGTTTGTCGAAAATGGATGAGCTCGTTGATCAGTTTTTTGATAAGGAAGTGTATGTGCTAGTGGATGCTGATGATGCTGGAGAAAAGTTAAGGAAACAATTTCGAAAAGAATTCCCGCAAGCCGAGCATATCTATATTGATCGCTCGTACCGAGAAGTGGCAACTGCGCCATCTACACACTTAGCAAATGTATTATGGGGAGCCGACATTGACGTTTATACAGAATATTTACGGTAAGGAATGATAGAAGTGATTGATTGGACAGGAGCCGAAGCTACAGCCCTAATAGAGAACGAAGAAAAAACAGTATTATATGTATATACTCCAATGTGTGGAACATGCCAATTAGCAAAAAAGATGTTAACAGTGGTTGAGATGACAATTGAAGATTTGAAAATTGGGATGTTAGATTTAAATTATGCTCCGCATTTAGCGAAAGAGTATGGGATTGAAAGTGTACCTTGTTTACTTGTTTTTGAAAATGGGACACTGATGAAGAAGATATACGCATTTCATTCGGTTGAATATTTATATACGGAATTAAAGTAGGCGGCAAAATTTTTGCCGCCTCGACATATTTCTTGGGAAATATGTCGAGATGCAGGATGGATACAGTATTTGTCGAGCGAAAATAACAGGATTGCTCTTTAGTGAGAGGGAATGGTATGTAATAGAAAGTGATATGAAGGATGTGATTTAGGGTGAGATTATATTCTTTGCTTCAATCATTTGTAAATTACGCTAATGGTCAATATCATTTAGAACCGCTTTTAAGACAAGAAGAAAAAACTGTTAATTTTCGCTTTGGAGATGAAAGTTGTTCGTTACAAATTTCAAGAGATTATATAGAGTTGGTACATGAGGAAAGAGGAACGGAACAAATCATTTGCTTAGATGAAAAGGATATAGAACAATTGGTGAATGGAAATGTACGATTGCAAATGCTAATGAATGATGGACGTGTACAATATTCGGGAACGTACCGAACGATGTTATTAGTGGAATCGATGTTTCATATATGTAAACCGATGTCAGTAGGTGCTTAAAATTCTGAAGTTTCATTTTTTGCGAAAATTTCTGTTGACATGGTGAGTGTATATTGATACAATTCAAGTCATAAAATATAGACAATTTCATAAATTTCAAATCAGACGAAAATTGAATCTGATTTCTCTTATCAAGAGAGGTGGAGGGACTGTGCCCTGTGAAGCCCGGCAACCGTCAACTTATGTTGAAATGGTGCCAATTCCTGCAAAGCAAATGCTTTGAGAGATGAGAGAGAGGGATAATGTTGTTATATACGCATAAAAACCTTTCTGCTTCTCTAAAGCAGAAAGGTTTTTTTATTGTTTGAATGTGGAGGACATTCAAATAATAAAAGTAATGATAACAGTGGACTACACGCATTAAAAATAAAAAATTGCGGAGTCGACCTAAAATCTTTATGAAATCTAGCTCCAGCGGCTAGAACAGTCGGTCGTTTCATCCCTTCCTATGAGGCAAAAAGCGCCTCTACGTCAGGGATTCAAACGCCCTCTTGTTCTAAACGAGCCGCTTGCGCTTTTTATTTAAAAAAGGGGTGATACACCATGATTCTATTAGAGAATGTAAAGAAAATATATAAAGCAAAAAGCGGTGATGTCACTGCTGTAGATAATGCCAATTTAAAAATAGATAAAGGTGAAATATTTGGTGTTATCGGATATAGTGGCGCTGGAAAAAGTTCTTTAATTAGATTGTTCAATCAGTTGGAGAAACCAACTTCTGGCCAAATTACAATTGCAAATCGTGTCATTTCAGCAATTACAGGAAGTGAACTTCGTAAGGCAAGGCAAGAAATCGGAATGATTTTTCAGCACTTCAACTTACTTTGGTCACGAACTGTACGTGAAAATATAGAGTTTCCACTTGAAATTGCAGGTGTTGATAAAGCGAAGAGAAGAAAACGTGTTGATGAATTAATTCATCTTGTTGGATTAGAAGGAAGAGGAGACGCGTACCCATCTCAGCTGAGCGGGGGACAAAAGCAACGCGTTGGGATTGCAAGAGCATTAGCTAACAATCCACAAGTGCTTTTATGTGACGAAGCAACGTCAGCTCTTGATCCGGAAACGACAGATCAAATTTTGGATTTACTATTAGACATTAATAAGCGCCTTGGTTTAACAATTGTACTCATTACACATGAGATGCACGTAATTCGAAAGATTTGTAATCGTGTTGCGGTAATGGAGAAAGGAAAGATTGTAGAAACAGGTCCAGTACTTGATGTATTCCGTAATCCGAAGCAAGATATTACGAAACGATTTGTACAGCAGTTAACGGATTCTGAAGATACAAATGAAACGATTGAAAGTTTAATTGAAAAATATCCAGATGGAAAAGTAATTCGTTTGCAGTTTATCGGTGAGGCTGTAGAAAGACCAGTGCTTCAACGATTGATGCAACGCAGTGATATAGAAGTTAGCATTTTGCAAGGAAATATCGCACAAACGAATAACGGTTCTTACGGTAGTTTAGTTGTTCATTTAAATGGTGAGGAAACAGCGATCCAGCAAGCAATAGAAGGAATTCATCAAGATCAAGTAGAGCTGGAGGTGATTGCACATGGATAAGTTACTCACAAATGTTGATTGGAATCAAATGTTAGAAGCAACTGGTGAAACGTTATATATGACGGCAATCGCAGCTCTTGCGACATTTGTTTTAGGACTCATTTTAGGATTGTTACTCTTCATGACAGCAAAAGATAATTTATGGGAAAACAAATCAATTAATACGGTGATTGGAGCATTCGTAAATATATTCCGTTCTATACCATTCATCATTTTAATTATTTTATTAATCCCATTCACAAAGATTCTTCTTGGAACAATTCTTGGAGCAAGTGCAGCTTTGCCGGCTTTAATTATTGGAGCGGCACCATTCTACGCGAGAATGGTTGAAATCGCACTTCGCGAAATTGATAAAGGTGTAATTGAAGCTTCAAAAGCAATGGGAGCAAAAACAAGCACAATTATTTTGAAAGTGTTAATTCCAGAATCGTTACCAGCATTAGTATCTGGTATTACGGTTACGACAATTGCTTTAGTAGGCTATACAGCAATGGCAGGAGTTGTTGGTGCTGGTGGCCTTGGAACACTTGCTTACTTAGAAGGATTCCAAAGAGGGAATAACGATGTAACAATCGTTGCGACAATTTGTGTATTACTAGTTGTATTTTTAATTCAGTGGATTGGTGATAGTTTAACGACTCGAATAGATAAACGATAATAAAAAACGGGAGGATGTTTCAAATGAAAAAATTATTACTTACGGCACTTATTTCAACTTCAATTTTTGGATTAGCTGCTTGTGGCGGGAAAGATAAAGATGAAAAGAAACTTGTTGTTGGTGCTTCTAACGTACCGCACGCTGTTATTTTAGAAAAGGCAAAACCGTTACTTGAGAAAAAAGGAATTGAGTTAGAAATTAAAAAATTCCAAGATTACGTATTGCCAAATAAATCGTTAGCGGATAAGGAATTAGATGCAAACTACTTCCAGCATATTCCGTATTTAGAAAAAGAAATTAAAGATAAAAAGTATGACTTTGAAGTAGCAGGAAAAATTCATTTAGAACCAATTGGTGTGTACTCTCAAAAGTATAAGAGCTTAAAAGAGCTTCCGGACGGAGCGACAATTATTATGAGTAATTCAGTTGCTGACCATGGACGTGGTTTAGCAATTTTACAAAAAGAAGGTATTTTAAAAATTAAAGACGGAATAGATCCAGTTAAAGCAACTCCAAAAGATATTGCAGATAATCCGAAAAATCTAAAATTCAAAACGGATATCGAGCCTGGTTTATTGCCACAAGTGTATAACAATAAAGAAGGCGACGCTGTTTTAATTAACTCTAACTATGCAATTGATGCAAAGTTAAATCCGGAAAAAGATGCAATTGCAATTGAAGGAAATGATTCACCATACGCAAACATAGTAGCTGTTCGTAAAGGCGATAAAGATAAGAAAGAGATTAAAGCTCTTGTAGAAGTATTGCATTCTAAAGAAATTGAAGACTTCATTAATAAAGAATATAAAGGGGCGGTTGTTCCTGTAAAAGAATAATTGCTGAAAAGGGCTGGTGTATGCCGGCTCTTTTTATAACTATATAACTATTGGGGAGAAGGGGAAAGCATATGAAAAAGGTTCTACTGTCAATTGTTACAGCGTTGTCTGTATTTACATTAGCTGCTTGCGGAGGAAAAGAGGAGAATAAGCTTGTTGTGGGAGCTTCTAACGTGCCACACGCTGTTATTTTAGAAAAGGCACAGCCGATTTTAGAGAAAAAGGGTATTAAATTAGAAATTAAAAAATTCCAAGATTATGTGTTGCCGAATAAGGCTTTAGCGGATAAAGAAATTGATGCGAACTACTTCCAGCACATTCCTTACTTAGATAAAGAAATTCAAGAAAAGGGATATAAAATTGTAAACGCAGGAAAAATCCATTTAGAACCTATGGGCATTTATTCTAAGAAATATAAAAGCTTAAAAGACTTACCAGATGGCGGAACAGTGATTATGAGTAATAACGTAGCGGAGCGAGGCCGTATGTTAGCATTGTTACAAAAAGGTGGCGTTATTAAATTAAAAGACGGAGTAGATGTTGTTAAAGCAACAGTAAAAGATGTTGTAGAAAACCCGAAAAACTTAAAATTTAAAACAGATGTTGAACCTGGACTTTCACCGAAATTGTATGAAAATAATGAGGGAGATGCTTTATTTATTAATTCAAACTATGCAATTGATGCAAAATTAAATCCAACAAAGGATGCAATTGCGATTGAAGGATCAGACTCTCCGTATGCAAACATCATTGCAGTTCGTAAAGGTGATGAGAAGAAAAAAGAAATTAAAGAGCTAGTAGAAGTGCTACATTCAAAAGAAATTCAAGATTTTATTAATAAAGAATATAAAGGTGCTGTACTTCCGGTAAGTGAATAAATATAAGGAAAGGGCTGGAAAATCACCAGTCCTTTTTTCTTTATATAAATAAGAAGAAAGGTGTATCATAGAAAGATGTGAAGGAAATACTTATATACATTTGTGAAAAAACGGTTACTTTTTTTCGTCGTTTGCGATATCATTTTATTTGATATAAAATTAGAATGAGAATAAAATGAGAATATGAACGTTTTAGGAATTTTTAAAATGTATATATAGGATTAATGGAGGTATTGAGATGGCTGGTTCTACATTAACGGTTAAAGACTTACACGTATCAATTGATGGCAAAGAAATTTTAAAGGGTGTAAACCTTGAAGTAAAAGGTGGAGAAATCCACGCAATTATGGGACCTAACGGAACAGGTAAATCAACTTTATCTTCTGCAATTATGGGTCACCCAAAGTATGAAGTAACAGAAGGTAGCATCATCATCGACGGTGAAGATGTATTAGAAATGGAAGTAGACGAGCGCGCACAAGCGGGTCTATTCCTAGCAATGCAATATCCAAGTGAAATTAGCGGAGTAACAAACGCTGACTTCTTACGTTCTGCAATTAATGCACGTCGTGAAGAAGGCGATGAAATTTCTCTTATGAAATTTATCCGTACATTAGATAAAAACATGGAATTCCTAGAAATGGATCCAGAAATGGCACAACGTTACTTAAACGAAGGTTTCTCTGGTGGAGAGAAAAAACGTAACGAAATTCTTCAATTAATGATGATTGAGCCAAAAATCGCAATCTTAGATGAAATTGACTCAGGTCTTGATATCGATGCATTAAAAGTTGTATCTAAAGGTATTAACGAAATGCGCGGCGAAGAGTTCGGTTGCCTAATGATTACGCATTACCAACGTTTATTAAACTACATCACTCCAGACTTCGTTCACGTTATGATGAACGGTCGTATCGTTAAATCTGGTGGCCCTGAGCTTGCACAACGTCTAGAAGCTGAAGGTTACGACTGGATTAAAAAAGAATTAGGTATTGAAGACGAAACAACAGAGCAAGAAGCGTAAGAGAGGAGCATAAACATGACAATCGGTACATTACCTTTCGATCAAGAAACAATCCGTCAACGCGCAAGCGAAGTAAACGAAGCAGCTTGGTTGACTGAGTTCCGCTTACAAGCTCTTGCACAAGCAACTGAACTTCCAATGCCAACGCCTGATAAAACGAAAATTGACAAATGGGACTTTATCGGAAAAGGCGACGCTGCTAAGCAAGAGCCTGTAAGTTCTTTAACTGAACTTCCAGAAGCAGTGAAAAACTTAATCGATGAAAATAACAGCGTATTAGTACAACGCACTGGTACAACTGCGTTCGTTTCTTTAGCAGACGAAGCAAAAGAAAAAGGTGTTATTTTCACAGACATCGTAACAGCTGCAACTGAGCATGCTGAACTAGTACAAAAGTACTTAATGAAAGACGGCGTGAAAGTAGACGAGCATCGTCTAACTGCACTTCATGCTGCATTAATCAACGGCGGTGCATTCGTATATGTTCCGAAAAACGTTGTTCTTGAAACTCCACTTCAAGCTGTATTCTTAGTAGATGGCGAAGAAGCTAACGTATATAATCACGTACTATTCGTAGCTGATGCGAACAGTACTGCAACTTATGTAGAAAACTACGTTGCAAATGAAAATGCTAAAGGTATTGCAAATATCGTGGCAGAAGTAATCGTGGAACAAGGCGCACAAGTGAAATTCGGTGCGGTTGATCTATTAGCAAAAGACGTAACAACTTACGTTAACCGCCGCGGCGTTGTAGGACGCGACGGCCGTATTGATTGGGCTCTAGGCCTTATGAATGACGGAAACACAATTTCAGAGAACGTTACGAACTTAATGGGCGACGGTTCATATGCTGATACGAAAACAGTAACAATTGGCCGTGGTAACCAAACACAAAACTTTACAACTAAAGTTGTTCACTTCGGTAAACACTCTGAAGGTTGGATTTTAAAACACGGTGTACAAAAAGATAGTGCAACATCTATCTTTAACGGAATTGGTAAGATTGAACACGGTGCATCTAAATCAAATGCACAACAATCTTCTCGCGTTCTTATGTTAGATGAAAAAGCACGCGGTGATGCAAACCCAATTCTTTTAATCGACGAAGATGATGTAATGGCAGGTCACGCAGCTTCAGTAGGTCGCGTAGATCCAGTCCAACTATACTACTTGATGAGCCGTGGTATTCCAAAACGCGAAGCAGAACGTTTAGTCATCCATGGATTCTTAGCACCTGTAGTTAATGAGCTTCCAATTGAAGGAGTAAAGGCACAGCTTGTTGAGGTAATTGAAAGGAAAGTTCGCTAATGAATATTCATGAAATACGCAAACAGTTTCCAATTCTTGATCAAAAAGTGAACGGCAAACAACTTGTTTATTTCGATAGTGCAGCAACTTCTCAAAAACCAATTCAAGTCATTGAAACGTTAGAACGTTACTATAAAGAATATAATTCTAACGTGCATCGCGGTGTTCATACGCTCGGTACGAAAGCTACCGACGCGTATGAAGGTGCACGTGAGAAAGTTCGCAAGTTTATTAACGCGAAATCAATGGAAGAGATTATTTTCACACGCGGAACGACAACTGCATTAAATACAGTAGCAGCTAGCTATGGTCTTGAAAATGTAAAAGAGGGCGATGAAATCGTTATTTCTTACATGGAGCACCATAGTAATATCATTCCGTGGCAACAAGTTGCGAAGAAAACTGGTGCAACTTTAAAATATCTTCCGCTTCAACCAGACGGTACAATTTCTTTAGAAGATGTTCGTCAAACAGTTACACCGAATACAAAAATCGTTTCTATTATGCAAGTATCAAACGTACTTGGAACGATTAACCCTGTAAAAGAAATCGGAGCAATCGCACACGAAAATGGCGCAATTATGGTCGTTGATGGTGCACAAAGTACACCTCACATGAAAGTGGATGTACAAGATTTAAACTGTGATTTCTACGCATTATCTGCTCATAAGATGTGCGGACCTACAGGTATCGGCGTATTATATGGTAAAAAAGAATTGCTGAACAATATGGAGCCAATTGAATTTGGCGGTGAAATGATTGATTTCGTAGATTTACAAGAATCTACGTGGAAAGAGCTTCCGTGGAAGTTTGAAGCAGGTACACCGATTATCGGTAATGCAATCGGACTTGGTGCGGCAATTGATTTCCTAGAAGAAATCGGTCTTGATAATATTGAAAAGCATGAGCATGAATTAGCGCAATACGCTTTAGAAAGACTATCAGAAGTAGATGGCGTTACAATTTATGGTCCAAAGCATCGCGCTGGTCTTGTTACATTTAATATTGAAGACGTACATCCTCACGATGTAGCGACTGTATTAGATGTAGAAGGCATTGCAGTTCGCGCAGGACATCACTGTGCACAACCGCTTATGAAGTGGCTAAAAGCTTCTTCAACAGCACGTGCGAGCTTCTATTTATATAATACAAAAGAAGAAATTGATACATTTGTTGAATCGCTAATCAAGACAAAGGAGTATTTCACAAATGTCATTTAATAATTTAGATACGTTATATCGTCAAGTTATTATGGATCATTACAAAAATCCTCGTAACCATGGCGTGTTAGAAGATAGTGTTACCGTTAACTTGAACAATCCAACTTGCGGCGATCGTATTCAACTTACGATGAAAGTAGAAGAAGGTATTGTGCAAGAGGCGAAGTTTGAAGGTGAAGGATGTTCAATCTCAATGTCTTCAGCTTCAATGATGACACAAGCAGTAAAAGGTAAGAAAATTGAAGAAGCACTTCAGCTTTCGAAAATTTTCTCTGACATGATGCTAGGAAAAGAGTACGATGACAGCATCGATTTAGGAGATATTGAAGCATTACAAGGCGTATGCAAGTTCCCTGCACGTATTAAATGTGCAACATTAGCGTGGAAAGCGTTAGAAAAGGGCTTAAACGAAGATAAGTAATGTTAAAGGTTCCTAAAAACGAGGTTATCTAAGGAGGGACACACCAACATGGCGAAGCAACTGCCAGATATCGGCGATTATAAATATGGTTTCAAAGACAAAGACGTTTCGATTTTCCGTGCTGGACGCGGTTTAACAAAAGAGATCGTTGAAGAAATTTCACGTATGAAAGAAGAACCACAGTGGATGTTAGACTTCCGTTTAAAATCACTGGATAAGTTCTACGAAATGCCAATGCCACAATGGGGCGGCGACTTAAACGACTTAGATTTCGATGAAATTACGTACTACGTAAAACCATCTGAGAAATCTGAGAAGTCTTGGGATGAAGTACCTGATGAAATTAAAGCAACATTTGATAAATTAGGTATTCCAGAAGCTGAGCAAAAATATTTAGCTGGTGTATCTGCACAGTACGAATCTGAAGTTGTATACCACAACATGAAAGAAGACCTAGAAGCTCTAGGAATCGTCTTCAAAGATACAGATAGCGCATTAAAAGAGAACGAAGATATTTTCCGTGAGCATTTCGGAAAAGTAATCCCACCAACAGACAACAAATTCTCTGCATTAAACTCTGCAGTTTGGTCTGGTGGATCATTCATCTACGTTCCAAAAGGTGTTAAAGTTGATACACCACTTCAAGCGTATTTCCGTATTAACTCTGAAAATATGGGACAATTCGAGCGTACGCTTATCATCGTAGACGAAGGCGCACACGTACACTACGTAGAAGGTTGTACAGCACCTGTTTACACGACTAACTCACTTCACAGTGCGGTAGTAGAAATCATCATTAAGAAAGATGCATATTGTCGTTATACAACAATCCAAAACTGGGCGAACAACGTATACAACCTAGTTACAAAACGTGCGGTTTGTGAAGAAAACGCAACGATGGAATGGATTGACGGTAACATCGGATCTAAATTAACAATGAAATACCCAGCAGTTATCTTAAAAGGCGAAGGCGCTCGTGGTTTAACATTATCTATCGCGATTGCTGGTAAAGGCCAACACCAAGATGCTGGTGCGAAAATGATTCACTTAGCACCAAACACGTCTTCAACAATCGTTTCTAAATCGATTGCGAAGCATGGTGGTAAAGTAACTTACCGTGGTATCGTACACTTCGGACCAAAAGCGAAAAACTCTCGCTCTAACATCGAGTGTGACACGTTAATCATGGATAACCAATCTACATCTGATACAATTCCTTACAACGAAATCAAAAACGATTACGTTTCACTTGAGCACGAAGCGAAAGTATCGAAAGTATCAGAAGAACAATTATTCTACCTAATGAGCCGCGGTATTTCTGAGCAAGAAGCTACAGAAATGATCGTAATGGGCTTCATCGAGCCATTCACTCGCGAACTTCCAATGGAATACGCAGTTGAAATGAACCGCCTAATCAAGTTTGAGATGGAAGGTTCTATCGGTTAAATAGAAATGCGGAGCCGACTGTTCAGACCCGTTGGCTAAGGTTCTTTCGCACAGAAGATGCTTTTTATCTTCTCGTGCGGAAGGTTCTTAGACATGAGGGTCTAGGAGGCGAAGCTGGACATATTTAAAGTGGAAGCGGCTCGTTCAGAATGTGAGGGGGATGGAGCTTCTGACGTAGAGGCGCTTTTTGCCTCATAGGAAGAAGTGAAGCCACCGAACATTCTAGCCGCTGGAACTGGATAATATATGTATGAAGAAAGCGTCCTGCTGTGCAGGGCGCTTTTTTGTTTTGCGGATTTGTCTTGGCTTGGGAGAGGATACCCGGGTGGGTGTTCAGCTAAATATATCAACGATTTTTCAAATATATCGATCATAAACGGGAATATATCAACGATTATTTCAATATATCAACGTTTCGACAAGGAATATCGATCTGTCGACAAGATAAGACAAAAGAAAATCCTCATATACCCCAAACATTTTATAAGAACAGAGAACGACTAGGTTTAAGACAAATCCACTTGAACAACCACCCACTGAATTCTCTATTAAACTTTTTGACAAATCCACCCCTCCCTCCACTATCTGGAATTATTTCCTGCATTAGCAAAAGTTTCTCATATAAAAAGGACAATCTTTTGCTTTTTCTCACAATGCGAGTACAATGTAAAATAGCAAGAAAAGACGAAAAGTATTTACAGGATTATTGTGTGCGCATAGCGTAAATGGCAGTAAGGAACTGAGAGGAGGTTTTTTCTCTGAATACAAATAAAGAAACAATCATCCACCTTTATCATACAAACGATATACATAGTCATTTTGAAAATTGGCCGCAAATTTCTCGGTTTGTTCTAGGGGAGAAAAAGCGAAGACAGGAAGCGGGAGAGACGGTTTTGACGATTGATATCGGCGATCATGTGGATCGTTTTCATAGTATTTCGGAAGCGACAAATGGGCTTGGGAATACGAAGCTTTTAAATGAGGCGTTATATGATTATGTAACGATCGGAAATAATGAAGGAATTACGTTAGCGAAAGAGCATTTAAATCGGCTCTATGATGATGCTGGATTTGAAGTACTTGTCGCAAATTTATTTGAAAAAGAAGGTGTACGTCCATCATGGGCAAAGCCTTATAAATTACATACAACGACAGATGGGATTACGATTGCTTTTATCGGGTTAACTGTTGCGTATCCAGAGTTTTATCAAATGCTCGATTGGCATATTGAAGATCCGCTTATCCATTTAGAGTCTATTTTAGAAGAAGTGAGAGATGAGGCACATATTACAGTTGTCCTTTCTCACCTTGGAAAAAGTATGGATGAGTATATGGCAGAGCATTATGATATAGATGTTATTTTAGGGGCACATACGCATCATTTATTTGAGCGTGGTGTTCTAATGAATGATACTTTACTTTGTTGCTGTGAAAAGTGGGGACGTTACGTTGGGCACGTGCAGCTTACTGTGGATAAAGAGACGAAGAAGCTGTTGAAAAAGGACGGTAGAGCGATTAAGACGGAACGGTTAGGTGCTTATAGCGAGCCGTTATCCACAATTGAAATACTGCAGGAAGAAAGTAAGCATATAATGGCAGAGCCTGTCGTTCATTTAAAAGAGTCATTACAGGTTGATTGGTTTCATGAGACGCCGTTTTCTCATATGTTAGCAAGTGCGCTGAAAACATGGTGCGGTGCAGAAATTGGCATGGTGAATGCTGGTGTACTTCTTGAAGGGTTAGAAGAGGGTGTCGTAACGCGCGGAGATATTCACAGAATTTGTCCACATCCAATTAATCCGTGTGCTTTGAAAGTTCCAGGAAAGATATTAAGAGAAGTTATTTTGAAAGCACGTAAGCCGAATATGGAGAATCTTGAGGTGAAAGGATTCGGATTTCGTGGGAAAGTGATGGGGAAAATGATTTACGCGGGTGTAGAAGTAATTCCAGATACGATTCCTGGGAATAAAATTTTACTCGAAGATGTATTAATTAACGGGGAATCGCTGGAATTAGAGCGTATATATACAGTAGGAACAATTGATATGTTTACATTTGGCTACTTATACCCAGAGCTATCCACACTTTCTGACAAACAATATTATATGCCAGAACTACTTAGAGATGTGTTAACAGATATGTTAATAACTTATAAATCTTCCGTTAAACTATAGGCTAGTTAACTTGTAACACTCATTTTTCTCTTGTCATACAGATAAGAAAGAGAGGAGTGTGAACTATGGTTAATGTGGAGCCAATTATAATTGATAATTATACGTTTATTGCGGTTAGCGTGAAACTTCCAAAGACAAATTTGCTAGCTGTAATGAGCGATAAAGGATATATTATGTGTGGTGCATTAGATGTAGGTCTTTTAAATGAGAAGTTAGGTGATCGAGGAATTATTGCTGGCCGTGCGGTTGGTGTAAGAACGATTGAACAACTTCTTGAAGCGCCGCTAGAATCGGTAACGACTGGAGCTGAAGCATTAGGCATTCCAGCAGGAACGATTGGAAAAGAAGCATTATTAAAAATGAGATAAGCATATATCGTCCCTCCTTCTTGCATAGAAATGATATAAGAAGGAGGTTTTTTTATGAGTATATTTCGCTCGAAAAACTCGCGGTTTCGAAGGGGACCTATTGCCTTTCGGTATATACTGCTTATGTCGTTTATTCTTTTTGTTATATTACTTACGCAAGGGTTGTGGATTGTGAATAATAATATTCAGCCGACCTTAATTAAATATGGGGAAGTAGAGACGCATAAAATGGCGACGGCAATTATGACGAAGGCGGTAAAGGATCGAATTAATGAAGGATTCGATGTAGATTCATTAATGAAAGTACAGAATGATAAAAACGGAAAAGTATCTACAATTAATTTAAATACAAAGCAAGTAAATGAAATCGTAACGTCAACGACCACGTACATAGAAAAATATTTGCAGCAAGTAGAACAAGGGAAGTTGAAGGAGCTAGGTATTTCTGAAAAAAACGGGGCGACTATGGCAGTTCCTTTTGGGCGTGTAACTGATAATGCACTTCTTGGTAATATAGGACCGGATATTCCGATTCATTTCACGCCAATTGGGCATGTGAATACAGATATTAAACAAAAAATTGAGCCGCATGGGATTAATACTACAGCAATTCAAATTGTTATGGAAATGGAAGTAACATTGCAAGTAATTATTCCATTTCATACGAAAGAGATAACGGTGAAACAAAATGTTCCGATTGCGACGCGTATCGTTCAAGGGGAAGTGCCTACGTATTATGGAAGCGGAAGTGTTGCTGTACCTGATAAAAGAAAACAGATAGTTAGTTGTAAATAAAGTGAAATCCGGCTCAGCCAGGCTTTTAATGGATAAAAAATAACCGTAGCAATGCAGCTACGGTTATCGTTTTGTATTTGCTCGTTCTTTGCGTTCCCAAAGGCTTAAATGCATGTATGGATCGAAGGCCCATTCTGTATAGCCATTGTCTTTATACATGCCAAAATGTAAGTGGGGCGGAAATTTTCCGGCTGTACCAGGAGGTCCATAACCAGTGCTACCAACAAATCCGATTACTTTCCCTGGCTCAACAATTTGTCCAAGCTGTATTTCTTTTGAGAACCCGCCTAAATGAGCGTAATAATGGTAATTGTTATGAAGGTCGCGAATACCAATGCGCCATCCACCAAGGCGGTTCCAACCTTTCGTTTCAATAATGCCATAGCAAGTCGATCTTACTGGCACGCCATATCCGGCGAAAATATCTGTTCCTTCATGAATCCTTCTGCCGCCAAAACTTCTTCCAGCGCCGAAAGTACTACGGTAGCTATGGTCACTACGGATCGGAAGAGGAAAAGCATTTCCCTCTAAATTAATACGTCCATAATGTTTATAAATTTGGGCATATTCGCTAATTAAATCAACTGTTTTTGCACGTCTATAATATTCCCAGAGCATAATTTTAATACGGTCTTCTGACGTTCCTTGTTTCCTTAAAATAGTCGCTGCGGTATGCAGAAGATCACGGTCGCTATTTGCATTTGCAAATCCATCTTTGTCACCATCTAAACCTATTCCGCCAAATAGAGAAATTGTATGGGGGAGAGTATCGTTACTATTAATAGGTCCAGCCCATATTTCTGGTTTGAAATAAAGGGAAATGATGGCATCTGGTTTTTTCGGAATATCTTTTCTTACGCTCCGTATATTTCTTTCATATTGATCCATTGCAGCTAAGTAATACCATGGAATGCCTGAAGACTGCTCGGTTTCTTTATATAGTGCCATGCGCTTTTCGTATATGCTTTGCTGATTATCTTCACCGTAAGCGATGTTTTGGTGGAGAAGAAAACAAATAGAAAGCAAAAGAGAAATTTTTCGAAGCATGAAATAGACTCCTTTCACAACATCACTCTTTTTAGTGTGGGATATACGGAGTATTTCATTATAGGGAACGATTGGAAAAAATCTTAGAATCTTCATTTGAGCAAATCGCTTTCATACGTTAGAATAGATATGTTACATTGAAAGAAGCGAACACGGTAAACTATTTCATATTGTGCGGAGTTGATAACCATGACAAAACAAACAGAATATAAGCGCAAGCCCGAATGGTTGAAAATTAAGTTAAACACGAATGAAAACTATACAGGCTTAAAGAAAATGATGCGTTCTAAGAATCTTCATACCGTTTGTGAAGAGGCAAAATGTCCGAATATTCATGAATGCTGGGCTGTAAGAAAAACAGCAACATTTATGATTTTAGGTGCGGTTTGTACACGTGCTTGTCGTTTTTGTGCGGTTAAAACAGGCTTACCAACTGAGCTTGATTTACAAGAACCAGAACGCGTAGCAGATTCAGTAGTACAAATGGGCTTAAAGCACGTTGTTATAACAGCGGTTGCACGTGATGATTTAAAGGACGGGGGAGCAGCTGTTTTTGCTGAAACAGTACGCGCAGTACGTCGTAAAAACCCATTCACGTCTATTGAAGTATTACCATCTGATATGGGTGGAGTAGAAGAAAACTTAAAAATGTTAATGGATGCAAAACCAGATATTTTAAACCATAACATTGAAACAGTACGTCGATTATCTGACCGAGTTCGCGCTAGAGCAAAATATGAACGTTCATTAGAGTTTTTACGTCGAGCGAAAGAAATGCAGCCTGATATTCCAACTAAATCGAGCATTATGGTGGGCTTAGGTGAAACGAGAGAAGATTTAATTGAAGCAATGGATGACTTACGTGCAAACAATGTGGATATTTTAACTCTTGGGCAATACCTACAACCATCTAAGAAGCATTTACCAGTTCTTAAATATTACCCACCAGCAGAATTTGCAGAGCTTAAAGAAATTGCACTTAGCAAAGGATTTAGCCACTGTGAAGCTGGCCCACTTGTGCGTTCTTCTTACCATGCGGACGAGCAAGTACGTTCTGCAAAAGAAAAAACAGCAGAAGCTAAATAATGAAAAAAAGAGAGCTAATGATTAGCTCTCTTTTTGTTTGTACTCTAAAACGGTATTTGGACATGTTAATAAAATCTTTTTTAATTCTTCTGTGGATAATTCAATTGTAAATTCAGGAACACCAGGTGTAATTAAAATTTTATCGTACGTATAAATAGCGTTATCCACAATAATTGTTACATCGTGTGAATATCCGAAAGGAGCCACACATCCCGGCGTACAACCAGTTTTGTCTCGCAGTTCATCAGGAGAACAGAGAGATAAGCGTTCTCCTGATAGTTCTTTCATCTCTCCCCGGTTGAGCCTTGTGCCCTCTAACGTAAAAAATACGTAATAATCTCCAGACTTTGATTTTAAAAATAAGCTTTTACTTGGGGTGCCTTGTAAGCCAAGTCTCTCGCGTACGATCCGATCGGTCTCATAATCGAGTACTGGTTCGTGTTCGAATTTTTCATAAGAAACATTTGTTTTATGTAGTAAAGCAAGTACGTCTTCGTACATATGAAATGATACCCCTTTCTATTGTTAGAACAGTCTCTTCTCGTGGCGTCAACTGAATGTTTTGGAAAGGGATATTACTTGGACGATGCTTCCCATAAGCGTTTTATGATACATTGTTCGTCGATTGTAATTTCGTAAATATCAGGATTCGTTAAAGTTCTCCATTCATTAAAGCCAATTGTATGATCAAAATGCTTTAAAATGAGCGTAAGTAAATTGCCATGTGTAACAAGTAGTGTTGTCGTATGGTTTAATTGTAAAACGTCTTGAATAAGCGATAGGGCCCGGTCTGTTGCTTGTTTTGTTGACTCTCCGCCTGAAAAGGCAATATCTATATTTGTAAAAGTAGATTCTAGTTTTTGCATCCAATCATCCATTGGAATGTTGCTCAATATGCGTTCAGTTAATCGTTCATCTTCTTGGATAGATAAGTTAGCTTGGAGCGCATAGGGCCGAATGGAATCGATAGCTCGGACAAATGGGCTTGAAATAATATGATCGATTTGTAGATGATTTTCTAAGAGGAATGTAGCAAGGGTGTTTGCTTGGTCTTTTCCATCGGTCGTTAATTCATCATCACGTTTTTGCCCAATTGCTGAACAATGTCGTATTATAATAATTTTCTTCATAATTCATCCCCATCTTTCAAGTTGACGCTATATACTTCGACAAATGTAGAAATAATTCCTTTTTATTGGAAACAGTATATTGATTTAAATATGTGGAAAAGTAATGTGGATAATGAACATTTGAGGTGCAATCATGAATAAAATGATATGTATTGTATTTAGTCTTTGTTTTTTTATACACTTGTCCACAACTTATGCAGAGTCGAATCAAAAACTAAATTATCCAAGCAATCGAAATAAGTCATTTGTGAGTGAGGATGTTTTTTATAAACAGTTAGATAAGAAGATCTATAAAGAATACAAAAATGCAGCATATAGTGTTCGGAAAAAAATCTTATTTAAAGAAGTGCCTGATGAAGAATTTTCTTTCCTACAAAAAACAGCTGTCGGTTGTCGAGGTAGAGTGGTACTTCAAGATTTTTTTGTTCACTCTGATCGCCAAGTATACTTTTTCGCTTCTTTTATTCAAAATGAAGTAGGAGAGTTTCATAAATATATCGTTATAGATGCAGAAACAAAGAGGGAGCTGCAAGAGGGCAAAAGTTATCATCCATATAAAAAATAAACCACCAATTTTGGTGGTTTATTTTTTACTCCGGTACACTCATTAATTTCTCTTTCATTTTGCGAATAAGAACGACAGCGCCAATTGTACACAGAAGTGTAATTCCTTCGGCAACGAAGATGTTGATTGTTTTTGTTTGGTAAAGTGCCGCGAAAAAGTCTACAAATGCGTGGAATAGTATAGCGTATACTAGGAAGATATATTTCTTCTGTTTGACTGCGTATAAAACAAGCATTGTAAAGGCGATTTGAAGCACGAGTGCCATAATTCTTTCTAAGCTACCAAGGAAGTATAAGTAGGCAGGTTGCTGAATTAACATGTCCTGTAAAATGCTAAGCTCGGGTTTTTGTTCAATCAGTCGAGCGAAGCTACCATCGTTAATAGAATTAGCAAAGATTAATGCTTGTAATGCAGAAAAACCGCCAATTAAAATAGATTCAATTCCGCCGTGACCAATTCCATAAGCGAAGCCATCTTTATATTCTAGATATTTTTTTAGTAAGAAGAAGAAGGCAACGAAGCGTCCTAATTCTTCAAAAATACCAGCAGTCAATCCGCCATAAATTGCGAAGACAAACGGATTTTCTAAAAATGGAGCGATTGTTGGATTACCCCGCATAAATAGGTGGAATGGTGTTTCAAGAATTTGGGTGAATCCGATAAAGATAAGAACACCAACGCCGACCACTTTCCAATTCATATTATATTTTTTACGGAAATAAACGAGTACGATAATTGGGACCAGAATCGAGACAATGAGTTGAAAAATGATGCTGGCAATTACAGTATTTGAAACCATACTTTCACCGCTTTCTAATATATGTACATATCTATTATGCATGAAATAGGGGAGAGATGAAACTTTTAGAAAGAAAATGAATTTACTTATTGACTCTAACGTTGCGTCATACTTTATCGTATGTACTAAGGGGGAGATACAAATGACAATGAGAGTAAAAGAAGTAGCTGATTTAGTTGGAATTAGTGTGCGCACACTGCATCATTACGATGAAATTGGGTTGTTAACCCCAGACGAGACGACAGAGTCTGGATATCGTCTGTATTCCAATGAAAATTTAGAGACATTGCAGCAAATTTTGTTTTTTAAAGAGCTTGGCTTCCCTTTGAAGAAAATTAAAGAGATTATCATGAGTCCATCATTTGATCGCGAAGAGGCACTACAGCTTCATAAGAAGATGCTTCTTGAAAAGCGTGCCAGATTAGATAAGGTGATTGCGACGATTGATAAAACAATTCAGCATACAAAAGGAGAGATTGAAATGACGAATAAAGAGAAATTTGAAGGATTCGATTTCAGCCATAACCCATATGAAGAAGAAGCACGTGAAAAATGGGGAGACGCAGCTGTAGATAAAGCGAACGAATATGCAAAAGGTATGTCAAAAGAGAACCAAGAGGAGTTTAATGCTATTTATAGAAATTTAGCAACGCTTAGACACGATGCACCAGATTCTAAAGAGGCGCAGGCAGCTATTAAAGTATGGTACGATTACTTGCAAAACTTCGGTGAATATTCGTTAGATGCTTTTAAAGGACTCGGTCAAATGTACGTCGCTGATGAGCGCTTTACGAAAAATATCGATAAGTTTGGTGAGGGATTAGCGCAGTTTATGTGTGATGCGATGGAGGTTTATGCGGATCGTAATAAAAAATAAAAAGTAAAACAGGTGGAGATTTTCTCCACCTGTTTTACTTTTTAATCATATCATTCAAAGTCTGATCTCCCGTATTGTTCAAATGAGGATTTTTACTCATTTCTCGTTTTAACATATCGAGGCTTTGTGTATATTCTGTATCATTTAATGCGCCAGATTGAAGCCCTTGAATTTGAGAAATCAACTTTTGGTCTGTTGATACATATGCTTTATAATAGCGAGGAACGATGGACAAAGCAGCTCTATATACTTGATCCGCTACGAGTTTTGGATCCGTTGTGTTTGCACGGTATACAACGAACACTTCATCATCAGTAACGAGTGTAGCAGCGTTTGTAACGTCAGGAAGTTTGACTGTCATGCTTGTAATCATTTCAGCGACCTTCTCGCGATTAATGGCCCCTACTTGTTTGTTAGATACTTCATGCTTTTGTTTAGAAGAATAACCGACTCTTGTGAGTCTTGTATTTGTATTTTCCGTATGATACATGTCGTTTTTATTGGAAACAAGAACACGGCTTCCTTCTTCACGTTCCATTTCAGCTTTGTTCGCTGATTGGCAGCCTGCAAATAAGGAAAGAGTGAGAAGGGAAAGTAAAATTTGTTTTTTCACGATGTATCACCTCCTTCTCCATAGCATGTACTAATTTGCAATTTTTTGTATTTGAAATTGTTGGTTGTTATGCTTTGTGATACGATAAAAAGAAGAATGCTTAGAGAGGAAGTTAATGATGGAGCAAAAGCAAGAGATTCATGCTACGGTGAGCATTAATAATGTTCAGTACGAAGTAATTAAAAACTTTCGTGACGGTTTTAGTGAAGAAGCATTTAAAGAGCGCTATGCAGAAATTTTAAATAAATATGATTACATCGTTGGGGACTGGGGATATGAGCAACTTAGATTGCGCGGATTCTTTGATGATAGTAACCAACGTGCGACATATGATACGAAAATTAGTACGTTAACGGAGTATTTATACGAGTACTGTAACTTCGGTTGCGCACATTTTGTATTACGAAAAGTGAAGAAATAAAAAAATCCTCTTACAATTGTAAGAGGATTTTTTCATAGCAGTTATACCAATTGTGAGGAGGCTGTTTACTTGAAAAATAAACAGCACCTCGACAAATATAATGATTCTTTTCATACAAATGCAATGAAACGGGATTGCCAGTGAAAGCATCTAATCGTATGCCCGTATAGTCTTTTCGTTTTGCTTCATTTTCCCAAAAGGATAAAAGTACTTTGCTATATCCTTTTCCTTGGGCGAAAGGATGGATGACGAAAGAATGGACGATAAGAAAGCGACCGTGTGTTTCTGACCAATCAATTAGCTCATATTCTGGAGATTGCCACTCATTCAACACAACAGCACCAACGAGCGAATCATGCTCAAATAGGCAGCAGAGTTCACCTTGTTCTAAGTGATAGGCAATATGTTCTCGAGTCGGATATGAATCATCCCATTGATAAATTTTCTTTTGTAAGAGCGCTTTTTTACATTCTGTATACATTGCATCTAATTCGTCTAATAAATTCATCGTACCTTTTCTCACATTTAGCATGAGACTCCCCCTTATAAACAAATTGAAATAGAATCGCCTTCAGAAAGTATTGTATTTGGTTTCATTTGTTGTCCGTTTAATTGAATATCCCCATTTTTAATTTTATCCACAATGCGTGTACGGCTCCAGTCGGAAATATATGTGGATAAGGCTTTATCAATGCGGTGGGAACCGAAAACAATATCTAATACGATCGTGATTTCGGTTATGCCGCTTTCTTGATGTTGCGTAATGGAAATGGTAGTAGTTGTTTCTGGCTGATCCTGCTGCGTCATATCGACTGTTTCAACGTGATCAGTAAATGCTTTATAAATACGAAGTTTTTGATTCCACGTATGGTCTTTCGGACATTTATAAATGGCAAAGCGGTATATGTTTTTTCCGTTGGCGTTATGCCTACGAATATTTGTGTCGGTAAATAGGGTAGTACGTCTGCAATTTTTACAATATTTTTCGATTGTGTTTTGCTCGTTTTCATATAAACTCCAAGAAAGTTGTACTTTCTGCATTTTCCTTCACCTCTTATAGTAGTGGTAAAGGAACGTAATACAGCTATTTGGATGTCTTGTAGTATGAAGGCATGAGAAAAAGACAAGAATAAAAGGAGGTCCCCAAAGAGGAACCTCCGTAAACATCATACTACAGATGCAATACGCTCCTTTGTAATGGGAATGGGCAGACTACTCCCTTGAAAAAGCACGGTGCTTTTTTGAGAGTAATGCTATCCAATTGCTGGTCCATTACAAAGTAGTTGTTGGCATACGTAGATAACGTCCTTTCTATCCAAATAGATTTATTCTTAATTATAACACAAAAGATTGAAAATTCTAAATACTCGTGATGAAAAAACACCAGCTAAAATAGCTGGTGCATACGATAAATTATATAAGTTCAAATAAAAATGAGCGTAGTTCTTCTGCAATTTCTTCAGTCATAGAAAATGCATGCTCTAAGTAGCCTGGTTCGTTTAAATCGTCAGCACCGATGATTGCAAATTTATTGCGTTGCATATCAAGGACAATTGTTTTACCGTAATGACGATCGGAGTATAATAGCGCTAAATCGTGACGCTCATTTTCTCCCATAAAGCTAACGAAACGAGTTTTTGTAGCGACAGTATCGTCGTACAGAAAGAAACGTTCTTCCATACACATGGCTCCTTTATTAAATATCTAAGTTTAAGTGTGGTTTATGATCTAAATGGTGATGCGTTTTAATGAATCGTACTGTTCTTGTTTTGTAACGCATTACGATAGAGTATGTTTCAGCTAAATCTCCGCCAAGGAATTTAACACCGTCTAATAACTCACCAGCAGATACACCAGTTGCTGAGAAGATTGCATCATCCCCAGATACTAAGTCATCTAACATAAGAAGTTGACGAGGATCTTCTAATCCCATTTCACGACAACGAGCTTCTTCTTCTTCGTTCATTGGAACTAAGCGAGCTTGCATTTCACCTTCAAGGCACTTTAATGCTGCTGCAGAAATAACACCTTCTGGAGCTCCGCCAATACCTACGAATAAGTCGATACCCGTTCCAGGTAGTGCTGTTGCGATTGACGCACCAACATCACCGTCACCAAATAATTTTACGCGTGCACCTTTTGCACGAACACGGTCAATAATATCTTGATGACGTTCACGTTCTTGAACGATAACTGTTAGATCGCGAATCTTTTTATTGTTAGCTTCTGCTACAATTTCAATTGTTTTTTCAATTGGATCATCTAAGCTAATTTTACCAGCTGCTTTTGGACCAACCGCGATTTTTTCCATGTACATATCAGGAGCATGAAGAAGGTTCCCTTTGTCTGCGATTGCAATAACTGCCATTGCATTTGCAAGACCTTTTGCAACGATGTTTGTACCTTCTAATGGATCAACGGCGATGTCTACTTCTGGACCGTTACCTGTTCCTAGTTCTTCACCAATATACAACATCGGTGCTTCATCAAGTTCTCCTTCACCAATTACAACTGTACCTGCCATGTTTACTGAATCGAACATATCACGCATTGCTGTAGTTGCTGCATCATCTGCTTCATTTTTCTTTCCGCGGCCCATCCACTGTGCGGATGCTAAGGCAGCTGCTTCTGTTACACGGACAATTTCTAGTGCGAGTTCACGTTCCAAGATTCCATTCCTCCAATTTCAAAAATCATACAAATATAACTATAACAAATAACGGAGAAAAGGTGAATTCGAAAAATTGTCGATTTTTTCAGAAGAAAGCGTTACAATTAAAATGTAAATGCTTTAATTTCCAGGTAGGTGACATTCATGTATTTTGTAGACAGAAAGAAAATAGAACAAATGCTAGTATGTTTAGAACGAGCAACAAGTACATTTCAAGAGAAAAAGATATATGAAACCGAGTTTGAATTTTACGCATTAGAGCGCATAGCCCATCTTATTATTGATTGTGTATTAGATGTAGGAAATGCGATGATTGATGGATTTATTATGCGCGATCCAGGAAGCTATGAAGATATTATTGATATTTTAATGGACGAGCGAGTGATAAGTGAAGAAGATGGACAAGGGATGAAAGAAATTATCCTTCTTCGAAAAATGCTTACGCAAGATTATATTCAAATGAATCATGATGAATTATATAAGACGATTCAAAAACATATTGCAGTGGTAGAAAGGTACCCAGCAAATATTCGCAGTTATTTAGAAAAGGAATTAGGACCTGTATCTGCATTTGTACCAGAATAATTATGCTTATAAGATCCCCAGAGAATGCCTTTTGGGGATCTTATATTGTATGTGAGAAAGAAAAGGGAGAAGGGTGAAGTATGGGGGAAGCACGTACTACGAAAGACGAGATTGTACAATTGTTGAAAGTAAAGGGAGAGCACACGGTAGCGGAACTAGCTGACGTTTTAGAGATTACAGAAATGGCGATTCGAAGACATTTAAGTAATCTTGAGAAAGACGGACTCATTTATTCTAAGATGGTAAGGCAACATGTCGGAAGACCAACTTATTTGTATGGATTAAGCGAAAAGGGAGAAGATACATTCCCGAAAGAGTATAAGCAATTTGCGATTGATATGCTAGAAGATTTAGCTCGAATGGGCGATGAAAAAATACTTCGTTACGTTTTAAAAGAGAGAACGAAGCGAATGGAAGAACAGTTACAAAAGAGAGTGAGTAATCAAAAGAATTTAGCATATAAAGTGCAAGAGATAGCAGCTATGCAAGAGAAAAATGGCTATATGGTTCAAATAAAGAGAGATGGAGAGAAATCCTTCGTAATTGAAAAACAAAACTGTCCGTTAAAGGAAATTGCCGAGAGATTCCCGCAAGTGTGTGAAGATGAAAAAGAAATGTATAAGCGTTTATTTACGAACGCAGAAGTGAAAACGCTAGCAAATATGTGCGAGGGCGATTGTAGTTGTTCTTACCAAATAAAAGAGAAAAAATGAACGTTATGGGGCGCTTTAAGGTAAAGCGTTTTTTTCTTTTGGAAAAGCGGGTAATATAAGAGTGGTATGATAAGGTGAGAACGTTAGCATAGAAGGAGAGACATAATCGATGTATAAAGGTTACTTAATTGACTTAGACGGTACGATGTATCGCGGAGAAGAACAAATTGAAGAAGCAAGCGACTTCGTAAAAGCATTAGGAGAGCGCGGCATTCCATATTTATTCGTTACGAATAACTCAACTCGCAAACCGGAACAGGTAGCAGAAAAGCTTGTTCGTTTCGATATTCCAGCGAAAGCAGAGCAAGTATTCACAACGAGTATGGCGACTGCGAACTTCATTTATGAACGTAAACAAGACGCAACTGTATATATGATTGGTGAAGAAGGCTTACACGATGCACTTGTGGAAAAAGGATTTGAACTTGTGGATGAAAATCCTGATTTCGTTGTTGTGGGTTTAGATCGTGACATCACATATGAAAAATTAGCAAAAGCGTGTCTTGCTGTGCGTAATGGCGCGACGTTTATTTCTACAAATGGGGATATTGCCATCCCAACTGAGCGAGGATTATTACCAGGTAATGGTTCATTAACATCAGTTGTAGCAGTATCAACAGGTGTGGATCCAATCTTTATCGGAAAACCAGAATCAATCATTATGGAACAAGCTTTGAAAGTGCTTGGCATAGAAAAGAATGAAGCATTAATGGTTGGGGATAACTACGATACAGACATTTTAGCAGGAATAAATGCTGGTATGCATACCCTTCTTGTCCACACTGGAGTCACAACTGTGGAGAAGTTAACAGAATACGAAGTACAACCAACGCAAGTTGTGCATAACTTGACGGAGTGGATTGAGAAGATGTAATGAAATGCAGGTAGCCGGAAGAGGTTACCTGCATTTTTTATGCATAATTGCATATGTACTATAGGTATGCGGAATGTAAAATTTAAATGTATTGATATAAGGGAGGAATAAGAATGTACTGGATGTCATGTATTATGCTTGTTTTTACATTATGCGTTTTGTTCTTTGTTCTATGGAAAATATATAAAATAAATGAAATGAAAAAAAGCGCAGGAAAACTTATTGCAATGTATCCTCGGGTGAAAAGACGTTGGATTGCATTACTTGGACCAGCATATTTCATTGGACAATGTATGTATATATATGCTCAGTACGTAAGTGGCGATATTGATACAGTTGAACAGTTTTTTATTCAGCTAGGTATTCATGCTGTAGCAAGTTGTTTTATGACTTTAATAGCTATACATCTTATTAAAAGTGTACAAATATATGAAAAAGGTGTAATAGATGGATTAAACTTTTATTCATATGAAGAATTGAAAGGCTATAAAACATCAACATGGGAAAATCCAAAAGAAAATATATTTTTATATCGCGGGCGAGAAAAAATGAATGACAATGTGAATTTACTTATTAGACAGGAAGATATGAATGAATTAGAAAGCATTCTTCAAAGATATATTCCGAAATTAATGATGAAATAAAAAAACTCCGGTTGTTAAAGCCGGAGTTTTTTTATTAGAATGCACGATTCACAACGTTTTTAACCTCTTCAAGATATTGCTTACGCACACTGTCATCCACAGAAGGGACACTTGTATAGAATGTATGCTCAATTGTTTCAATGCCTGTAAATTCAAAAATACCAACATCCGCTGTTTTCTTCATTGCATCAAACATGCCGCCTGCTGTGTATGCCTCTTTCGTATTGCCCATTGTAGATAATAACAATCCTTTTTTACCGCTTAATAACTTTTCAATGCCGTTTTCACTGTAAGCATAAGCAAATCCATGGCTAAATACACGGTCAACGTATCCTTTTAAAATAGCAGGAAGTCCCGCCCACCACACTGGATAAATGAATGTAATGCTGTCAGCCCAAGAGATATATTCTTGTTCTTCTTTAATATCTTCTGGTGTGTTTCCTTGAGAAAATGAGATGAAATCGGAAGCGCCTAATACTGGATTAAAGTTTAATTCGTATAGATCGCGAACGCGTACTTCGTGACCTTTTCCTTCTAATTCACTTTTTACCGTTTCTAAAATCGCATGGTTGAAGCTTTCTGTATTCGGGTGTGCATAAACGATTACATGTTTCATTTTTCTTCCTCCTATTTGTGGATATGTGAATAGCTATTTGTATTTCTGTAACTATTATGGTTACTACTTTTATAGAAGTCAAGTAATACATATGTATGTATAAAAAGACGCTCGAAAATCGCCTTTTTATACCCCGCTCATACAAAGTACAAAGAAGACGAATAAAATGATAACAATACCAATGCCGAAGTTAAATACGAGAGTACTATCCATATATGTAGCCTCCTTGTTTGAAAGTAAAAAGCACTCTAGTTAAGAGTGCTTTTTTATTTTGAATCTACTTTATAACTTTTAGAAAGTGATTCATGAGTGTCATGATTTACATTATTTTATGTATTTATACTTTGAAATGAGTAAGTCCTTGTTGGATATAGAAAAAAGACACTCGTTCGAGTGTCTTGTAAGATGACAAAATGTGCCAATTGCTTGAGGTTGATAAGACGCTAATTTCCGTGTTAACGCCTTTTCTCTAATCAAGAAGTGTAGCAACAGCGATTCAAATAAATTGTACCATCTGTTTAACCGCGGTGCGTATGCAATTGTGCATATGATGATCATGAGGTAGGTAATGAACTGTGAATAATTTGAAGTGATTTATTTACGATTTCTTCTGCGGCATATATGCCGATTGCGTCTGTTTTTAAAATATGGGGTTGTAAGTTATCATGCATTGCCCCTAACTCACCATGAAGTGGTGCGAAGGCATGGTTCGCCTTTTCAAGCATGCATAAATCAAGTAAAGAATCCCCAGCTGTAATAATCGTATCTATTTGCAAAATTTCTTTTATATATTGCACGGCGTCCCATTTATTAATTGGTTTTGGTACAAAGTATAGCTTTCTACCTTGAAGTGAATGATTCCAGCCTTGTTTGTCTAACCAGGAAGTGAAGGATGATAATTCATCATAAGGAATGTTCTCCCGTTTAATAATGCAATAATGGAATAGATCATCAGCTGTTTTTTGCGATATAACCCAATCCTTATGAGCTATTTGTCCAAATTCCTTTAGTATGTCGTTTCTCTCTATACATTCAACCGATAGTCTTTCTTTTACTTTCCTGTTCCAAGTACCATCTTGTTTCCCGTTATGAAGGATATTGCCGCCGTTACTTGTAATGGCGTATTCGGGAATGATTTCGTTTTGGAATAAAGCAATACGCTGAAACTGCTTAATAGTTCTTGTTGTAACTGGGATGAAATGTGAGTGCAGTTGTAATTTTTTTAGTAGTGAAATGGTTTTATGTGATATGAAAGAAATTTCTTTCCCATCTATAGTTTCAATGAGTTGAATTGATTCATCTTCTATAGGGGCACGAAACGATTTCCGGGAATAAATAAGCGTCTGATCAAGATCACTGGCGAAAATCATCTTGTTTCCTTCCTAAGAGGCTTAATGAGCCCGCAACATGAATAAGCCATATTCTCATAGATTTCAATTGGGACATTCTTTTCTTTAGCGAGAAGTAAAATATGCTTTAAATCGGGATTGTTTTGCTTACGTATTAAAATTTTCCACGGTATTCTCCGGAGTAATACACGAGTTGTTTCACCGACTCCTGGTTTAATTAAGTTAATATCGTCAATTTCAAAGTGATTTTGGATAGACTGTATATCTTTTAATCCTTGCCAAGAGGGATCAGTGTAAGTTGAAGTAATATAACGTAATTGATTATCTATATGAGAATGAACAGAAGGGAATAACTCTGTTACCTCATCAACGAAGAAATTTGATAAGTCTTCTTGTTCTAGATCTTTATAATATTTAACACCATGAAAATCATTTGGACCGATATAGGTGTCATTTAGTACAGTGCGACTAATTAGTCCAGAGACTGTTGCATTTAAGCAAGCGCTAGGAATAAGAAAATCTTCACGTGTACCGTAAATTGAAGTACAGTAACCGGGATCAGCAAGCACAGCCATACAATGAGAAATGTGTGTATTATTTCGTTCGTTAAATGTGTGTACTGCATATTCTAATTCTTTTTTTATTGCACCTTTTCCAGTCCACCCATCAATGAATTGAATTGTTTCTTTAGGGTGATGTTCCAAAATATAATGGAGTGCATTTTCATCAATACCGCGTCCGCGAACAATAGAAATACAATAGTGAGGTACATCAAGGTTGTATTGATAGCGTATGTAGCGTTTGATAAGAATGCCAATAGGTGTACCAGCACGAGCTAATGAAACGAGGACAAGGTTAGTTCCTTTAGTTTGTATAATCTGTTCGGCGACAACTCCAACAGCGATGGCTAGTTTGTGTTTATATTGTTGCAGGGAAGAAAAGAATAAATCCATATACGCTTTAGATGGTTTATATTCCATTGGTAACATTTCGGAATAATGTGTGCCAGCTTGAATTGCTTGTTCTCTAGTTTCCGTGGAACTTTCTTTCATTAAATCACTAATATCTGTTAATAGAAAAATAGCATCATTTGGATTGTAACTACTAATATGAGAATTTACTTTTACCATAATTATCAACCTTCCTTTTCTATGCTATTTGAAAATGAGACGATATGAATAAAAGGAATAACTGTTTGTAACTGCTGTAGAAGAGGAAACAGGGCTTCTTCTCCTAAATCACGCTCAATAAAAACAAATACTTCATCGTAATCATGAGGTGAAATATTATAAAAGTAATTTGTAATAGTAGAATTTTCAGGACTTGGATATGAGAAATGATTATGAATGGCGTAGTTTACATCATTTGAAACAGGATGGATAGGGCTTCTTGTTGTAGATTGATATAAAATATTTTCACCCATTTCAGCAGCAATTTTCATTGGGATATACATAAATTCACCCGTTCCGAGACAGAGTGTTCGTTTTCCCATTCTTTCTCTTTTTAAAGTTTTTCCTGCTTCTTGAGCGAAAGAATGAATGTGCTTTTGTTCATATGCTGAAATGCCAAATCGCCCAGTATATTTTATATAATTTGATGTATAGGGTGATTTTGGACAGGTAAGGGTATGCTTTTTGAAATCAGGTTTTGTTTCTTTAATTTGAATATCTGTTTTTGCAATATTTAATGGTTGGCCAGTTGTATGAATACTGCCTTCTAATAAAGAAATAACATGAATCTTAATTTGAAGTTCTTCTTCTAATTGTTTAAATTGTTTTCTATTAGTATGAGAACGCCAGTCTAATAAAGAAGCAATTATATATTCTTCTCGTGGGAATTTATTTTGAATAGATCTAATAATATTTAATGCTGTTTTTCCTGTTGTCATCTCATCATCTACGAGAACAATCGGGTTGTTGTTTTGAAAAAAGCTTTCATCTACATAACAACGGTGCGATGTTGCATGAGAATGTTCTTCCTCAAATGTAATGACAGATTCTAGGTGGGGTATCGATTCCCTAGTTGTATGCACATACTTTGCATTTTGAAAGCATTGAAACATAGAATGACCAAGTGCTGTCGCTGTTTCAGCGAATCCGATGAACACAACTTCTTCTTGCAGAGGATATTGATAACGAAATACTTCCTCTGGGATTTCATCAATTTCTAATGAAATGAGATTTAAAATTTCTTTTTGAAATGGATGAGAAATATTATGTAGTATTTCCAAATATCTTGCAGCGAGAGCAACTCCACTTGATAGAGAGACTGCAGGTTTAATAGGAAGATGCTTTCCAAGGATTGTACTCACAAATAAAAAACTACGTTTCTTATTTATTCTCGCAGCCATTTGAAAAAGATTGTCTAGCGCTAAATTATATGGATTATCACGTACTTCTACATGGACTTGTATATTATTTAAAACGTTATACGTATTGCTTTGCGTTTGTAATAAGGAGATCGGTGAATTGTTTGTTTTCATGTAGCACCCCGTAAATATTAGATTTTAAAATGGTTTTGCGAGCCCAGCCATAATGAGGTTTTACTTCATTCATTTTGTTAGAAAAACTGCTTTTTAGCACTCCATTATACGTATCTGCATTTTGTAAAATTGATCTCGCATCTAAATAATCTTCCATTGTGACAATGTGCATTGCCTGTACAACTTTAATATGAGATGGGTGAATAACTGTCTTTCCGATTAAGCCATTTGCATGGTCAAGTGATACCTCTTGAATAAGCCCTTCTTCATGATCATTAGAAAAATATTCCCATACACATCCTGAAATAATATATTCATTTGTTGCCCTTGAGAAAACGTTAATAATGTCTGAAATACAATCACGGACAACGGTAATATGATAGATAGGTGTGTATTTATTGCGCCGAATACTAAATAGACTTGAAAAATCAGTAGCACCAATACGTACATTTAAGATGTAATCGTGATAAGAATCTAGTAAATCCTTTATTTGTAATAATGATTCTGCCCGTGTTTCCTTATACATAATTTCGGGGGATTCTAAAATCGGCATGCCATATAGCGATAATGAGTATAACTCGTTTATATATGCAAGCTGATCGATATAAGTCTTTCCGTTAATCGGTGTGAATTTTGGAAAGACAAAACCACATAAACAATGAACAGCACTACCTAATTCAGTAACAATTGTCTTCAGTTGACTTGGCTGTCGAACTCTAATAAAAAGAAGCGGGATGTCTGCTTGATTTAGTATGTTGGCACTGACTAAGTTAGCGATTTGCTGTATTTGAACGACGATGTTTTGCTCTGCAAGTTTTACTTCCTCATCGCTGATAGCGTCCTCTAGACAAAGAATAATTGAGGTAGCATCCACATGTTTCTTTCTAATTATATCTTCCGCAATTGTTTCTTTCGTGCCAGGAGTATATAGTGTGGCGCCTAGTGCGTAAGCTAGTTGTTCTTTCCCTATATTTTTTGAAAAACTAAGAGGTTCTTTATAGAAAAAATTTTGCCGTTCTTCCGAGGAGAGATAAGAAAAGTAATTCAAATTGTCACCACCTTATTTGTAATGATTCTGTTTAATCGTAACATAATAAGAAAAATCTTCCATAAAAATGAAGCGATAAATTTAAAAAATATATTGAGAAAGATGAATTATAAGATGAATATCGAATATTGTTAATAGAAATATAATAGGGGGAAAGAGAAAGTGGATATACATAAGTTAACGATAGAAGAAGCAAAGAAGATAAATACGTGGACGTACGAGGAACCTTATAGTTTATATAGTTTTTCAGGCGAGAAAGAAGTAATAGAAGAGCTATTAGATGGAACGTATTATGGCTGTTGTGACGATCAAGGAGAGTTCATCGGCTATTTTTGTTTTGGAGAAAATGCACAAGTACCAGGTGGAAGAGATGCTAATTTATATGATGGAGAAGATTTGATTGATATCGGACTTGGTATGAAACCGGCGTTAACTGGGAAAGGAATGGGGAAAGAATTTTTCCAAGCTGGAATAGCATTTGCCACGAAAGAGTTTAATGCAAAAATGTTTCGATTAAGCGTAGCGACATTTAATACAAGAGCGATTACGTTATATAAAAATATCGGATTTAAACAAGGGACTATTTTTTTGAGTCGCGGAAGAGAATTTATGCTTATGGAATACGAAAGGCCGTCAGAATGAAACTGACGGCCTAGAAAACATTATTATTCTGAGTGCTCAGCTCGGTGCGCTAAACGGCTTGAAGCAGCGGCAGCGATTCCGCCAACGATATCATCAAGGAACGTGTGCACCTTTCCAGTTGATTTATCATTTAAGTATTCTAAAATACCAGGTTTTAATTTATCAATATATCCAAAGTTCGTGAAACCGATAGAGCCGTACACGTTCACGATAGAAAGTGCGATAACTTCATCAATTCCGTATAAGCCTTCATCACGTTTTACAATATCTTGTAACGGTTCACTTAGCATTCCCTTTTCAGCAAGGACATCAAGCTCGATACCAGTAATCAGTGCGTTTTGTACTTCACGTTTTGATAGTACACGTTCTACATTGTAACGGCATTCTGACATCTCTAAATTTGGATGATATTTTTTTTGAAGAAAATGAACAAGTTCAGCAATATCGTCAATTGTTACACCACGTTCTTGTAATAGTTGTAATGCTCTTTCTTGTAGTTGATTTGATTCTTTCATGTTTATCACCTTTTTTTCTTTTTAGTATTTGTATACGTTTCGTTGCTTTATCATGTGCATAGGAATGAAAGGCGAGCACAAGCTCATATATATAAAGAAAAACCATAGGTGGCGACTGCGATGATTCAGCATATTTATGAGCATTATCACATGCATGTTAAAGAATTAATCCCCCTTGGCCCCTATAAAAGCTTTTGGATTCGCAACAAAATTTATGTACTTGTTCCAATTGGAGAAATGGAGGAAGAAGTACTTGTAGAGATGAAAAAGCTCAGTGACTATATGAACCAGCAAGGGGATATAACTGTAGCGACTTTCGTTCCAACTATACACGGCTACTATGTAAGTGAGATAGAAGAACAAAATTACTGCTTATTAAAAGGTATGCGAGCGTTAGAACGACATGCTACGTCATTAGGAAGTGAACTTTCTATATTCCATAAAAGAGGTGCATTCTTTCCAGAAGAAATCGAGCAATTAAGCCGCATTGGTGAATGGAAAGCGTTATGGGAAAAGAGACTCGATCAGTTAGAAAAGTTTTGGCAATCACAAGTGATGAACCACCCTACAGACGTATTCGATCAATTGTTTATTGAATCCTTCCCGTATTACTTAGGAGTTGCAGAAAATGCCATTCAATATGTTGTTGATACAGAAATGGATGATACGCCGCAACTAACGGATGCAGCGACAATTTGCCAAGAACGATTCACACCTTTATTATGGCATCAAACGAAGCGTCTCAAACTTCCTTTTGATTGGGTGTATGATCACCCAACTCGAGATATAGCAGAATGGATTCGCTATATGATGATTGAAAAAAAGAAAGACTGGGATCAAACAATCGTTCAATTTGTTACAGATTATGAACGGAATTACTCGCTGTCCTCATTTGGTTGGCGTTTATTATTTGCAAGGCTCCTGTTCCCGCTTCACTATTTTGAAACGGTCGAACGATATTATCAAACTGGAAACGAAGAACAAAAAAGCATATATAGAGATCGCTTAGAAGCCATTTTACACGATGTAAACCGCTCAGAGCAATTTATGAAGCACTTTTATGGCTCACTTCGTTTACCAGTAGATAAGCTCGGGATTAGAAAATTAGATTGGTTATCTTAAAAATATAAAAAAGAGACCGAGTGAGGTCTCTTTTTTATATACCACAATTTTATGTAATACATTATGCCCCTACCTGTTGATCTGTACATATATTTAAAACGAATTGATGCCTTTCGAGCTTTTCATTTACTTTACCCAATAATTCTTGCTGGATTTCTTTAAATAAAAATTGATAGCTTGTATTCCATGTTGGTATAACGGATGAAAGGCCTAATAAATACTCTTTTTTCTTTTCTAGTTCTTGAATTGTTACAAAAGTGTTCCCCATTTTTGGCATCTGTCGTCCCCCTATGTTTTTTTACTGTATATGTGTGAACGATTTACTATATAGTATTAATTATCGCATTTTTTGAGAAGGATTTCCAATTTTGTTTTATGATGTTAACGGATAAATGTGATTTGAATAAAAAAAGGAGACCAAATTTGGTCTCCTTTTAGAAGGCGATTCTGAATGAGCCGCTTCCGCTTTTAGATTAAAATACTTGTTCTACTTCGATAACGCCTGGTACTTCTTCAAGTAACGCGCGCTCGATACCAGCTTTTAGTGTGATTGTAGAACTTGGGCAGCTTCCGCATGCACCCATAAGGCGTAGTTTTACGATACCTTCTTCAATGTCTACTAATTCAACGTCTCCGCCATCGCGAAGTAAGAATGGACGTAATTTATCTAATACTTCTAATACTTGTTCTTGCATATGTGGGTTTTCCATTTTTATCGACTCCTTTCATCAGTTTTATTATAATCAAGATAGAGGGGAAAATCTATTTTTTCTCTTCTTGTTTTATTGTCGAAATATTGTATCGTGTTTTTTCAGTATAGGGGTATGGAATAAGTTTGTAAAATGATGTGCTTATGTAATAAGACATCTGAATATACTGTTGGGACAAGAAGTGGGGGAGAAGAAATGGTTAATGTTCAAGTGTATGGGACGAAAGTAATTTGTGCGAGCTGCGTCGGAATGCCATCTTCAACAGAAACGTTTGAATGGTTACAAGCGGCAATTGGTCGTAAATATGAAGGACAAGAAAATAAATTTAATTTCGAGTATATTGATTTCCAAGAAGAACAAGAAGATGCAGATAAAAAAGCATTCGCTGAGCGCGTAGTGGAAGAAGATTTATTTTATCCGGTCGTTCTTGTAAATGGAGAAATTGTTGGAGAAGGAAATCCTCGTTTGAAGGATGTTTATGAAGAAATCGAGAAATATTTATAAAACAAGAAGTCTTTGCGAATTTGCAAAGGCTTTTTTATTGGAGGGATAGATATGAAAAATGGAGTGAAGCATGCGTTACCAACGGAAGTACAACAGTTAATGGAGCGGTACACAGTAGAATTAAAAGAAATTTTTTTGGATGAAAAAATAGTCGGGGTATATATTTACGGATCCATCGCACTAGGTGCATTTCATAAGGAAACGAGCGATGTTGATTTTGTTACAGTGATAAATGATTCCGTGAATGAAGCTGAAAAACAGCAGCTTGTGGAACTACATAAGAAACTTAGTGACAATACGCTAGGTAAAAGAATGGACGGTATGTATATTCCGCTTGCTGACTTAGGGAAATACAATGATGAAATGAACGAGTACGTGTATTGTGCAGATGGTAAAGCTAATGTTGGTCATTGGGACATTAATGCGGTCACATGGTGGACGTTGAAAAATCAAGGCATTACAGTTACAGGAAAAGAAGCAGAAGATCTTCCGCTGCAAATACAATGGAATGATGTAGTAAATACGATGAAATACAACGTAGAACAGTACTGGAGTGAAAAGGCGAAGAAGCCATATTTATTTTTTATAGAAGAGTGGGTAGAATCAGCTGTCGTTACGATGGGACGCATTTTATATACACTAGATTATAAAACAATCGTTTCAAAAGATAGAGGATTGCAATACTTGTCAGAACGTTCAGCGGAAGAATGGGAGCTCTTATTAAAAGAAGTAGCGAGAATACGGCACAATCCAAAAGAAAAGAGAATGCTCTCAAGGTGGAGAAGGGCAGATATGACGAAGAGGTACTTACTGCATTTAATTGAGACGTGTAGAGAGAAATGGTAGGGAAGAAAATGGACAATACAGTGGGGTGTATTGTCTTTTTTATTTTGTAGTAGATAGAAAAGTATTTACAAGTATTGTGTAGAGGAAAGATAATAGAAAAAAATATGCGCATGGGGGAAGATGATGAGTAAATATAAATTACATATAGATAGAGAACAATTATGGAAAGGATGCGTTTTAAATTCGATTGCCCATGCAATTAATGTAGCGCATTGTCCAGATTTCTCACATGAAAGTTCATGGGATGGATTTAACTATAGTATGCAAGATAGCCAAGGCGGACAAGGGACAATTACGTTTCATCCGAATTACACGATTGTATGTCTTCAAGATGTGAATAGCGAGAGAATTGATGAGTGGATTGATGCGAAAAATTATTTTGAAGGGGCACCTTCGGAAGTAATAGATATTGCGAAAGAAGAAGCACTTCAATACGTATTAGAAGAAGTAGAAGGCGAAACAGTTCCTTTTATTACAACTGCATTTTGGATTGAGGATAGCGGTGCGTATTCAATTGATTCATTTGAAGAGATGGAAGAGCACGGCGGATTCTTATTAGAAATTCCATTACTTGATACAGCATCAGCAATAGAAAGACTAGAAGAAGAGTATGAACTGACAGAGGAACAAATAGAGCTTTTACAACTCGTGTATAAGAAAAAAATCCAAAGTCCAAATGAGGAAATTAAGTTGTCCAAAGAAGAAGTAGCAATGATTGGAACGGAAGATAGTGAAGGATTGGAAGTTAGTAAGGATTCATTTGAAGAAATGAATATTACTTGGGAGTTGTAAGGGGGATAACATGTTTCCGATTGGTGATCAGCCGAAGATTATGAAAGACTTAGCAGGTATAGCTGGTGATTTAGAAGAAGTAGCGATTGAGGGGAAAACAAAAAATATAGAACGACTAGCATCTTTGAAAGTTAAAAAGTTATGGATGTTCACAGTAAATCAAAAGCAGTTTGATCATATTCTTACGTATGTTTGTCCCGATATATTATACGTGTACGAAATGAGGGTCGAGGATTTAAGTAGCCTTCAGAAATTGTCTAATTTACAACAGTTGTATATGTGCTGGAATACAAAAGCGAAGACGTTATGGGACATTGATTATAATAAAAAACTCAAATCCTTACTAATTGATGATTTTTCTAAGTTAGAAGATTTAAGTGCTTTAAGTAAGTGCACACAACTTAATACCTTCTATATGGGTGGTGGAATAAATACAGCGATGAAAGTACAAACTTTAAAACCACTCGCTGAATTACAGCAGTTGCAAAAGCTTACTTTGATGAATTTAAAGGTTAAAGATGATTCATTAGAACCGTTAATGCAATTGAAAAATTTAAAGGAGTTAAGCTTATCTAATCAATTTAAAGTGGAAGAGTATGCAAAACTCTCTGTAGCATTGCCATATACGGTATGTGAGTCTTTTAAACCTTACGTATATATGAACGATGCAATAGATGGGAAAAATATAATGGTGACTGGGAGAAGAAGGCCAGTCCTTAATTCAAAAACGGATACTGTGAAGATGCAAAAGTATGAAGAACGATTTAAAAAGTTACAAGAGGAATATAAAGCACTAGTAGAAAGTACAATGTGAAATTACATTGTACTTTCTACTAGTTTTTTCATATACATATCAACTTCGTGAAAGAATATGGGCTCTTTTTCCTCGGTATTCAGATGCACGGTGCAATGTAAATATTGCTGGAAGTAGCGATTAGCTTGTTCGTACTGTTTTAATTTGTAGAAAGAAAAACAGGTAAGAAGTAGAAACGCTTTTTCTTCTAATATTGGAACGACAGCTAGTACCGGAGTAATGGAATGTATATTTATTTCCACTAAATTTTCATAAGATGCCCACGTTTGAAACCAGTCGAAAATAGTAGAAAGGTAATTCGGAATGTTGATAGTTTCATGTGAAACATTGTGCAATAGCTGGTTCTGTTTGATATGTATAGGCTCTATTCTTGTTTGTAGAATGCAAGCGAATATTGAAATGTTTTCTTTTATTTGTAATTGGTTCGTAATAAGCTGCGGGAGACCGATAGGGTGAACTCCTATATTTATATAAAAATCATCTCCAAACTGGCTTTTTTGTATGTTAATGAGCTTATAAAATCCGTTTTCAGCTTTGAAAAATGTATGTCTTTTTTTCTTAAAGCCGAGTGGTTTTAAAGTGGCGTGTAAATTTGTAATAAAATCTTGCTCCTTTTTAGAGCCAGGCTTATTCTTCGTCATATTCATAAGTAGTTAAGTTTTGTAAGAAACTTTCAAAGTTAGGTGCTAATTCAATAATTTCCTCAAACTCATTATCGATAAATATAACTGGAGGATTTTCAGCTACATTTCGATAGTCTAATGCAATCCATGTATGTCCATCACCAGATAAAAGTACGATATTCTCAGGCATTTCCCATTCTCGAATTAAATAGCGGCTCTCTAAAATACTAGATTCATTTTCATTAAAAGAAATACCATATAAACCAGATACATTAACGTGATCGTCTGCCCAAGAATTTGGCTTTGAAGTAGGGTGAACATCGAGACGAAGAGTTCCCCCATTTTGTTCTTTTAGAAGGGTTATATATGATTCTGGAAGCTTTACGTTCAGTACTTCTTCTGCTTTTTTGATTAGTTCATCGTTAATGGGTGCTAGTTTTAAATAGTCATCGTCTGCCCAAATTGTACTCTTCATATTCGGTCACCTCAAATAATAGTTTTAAGAATCTTATGTCATATATTATAGTTAGTTTAGATAACACGCAATAGAGGGAGGGACGGAGTATGGATGTGTATGAATACCTCGATCACGTAAATTCTAAAGAAGATTTATTAAAATTTCTTGTATACCTCCAAAAGGATTTTAAAGCGAATAAAGATGAATGGGAGAATGTAGAGGTAGAGACTTATTTAGAGGCATTAAATAGTTGGTTAGGTTCTTGTGAATCGGTTTATATAAATCAAGGAGAGAAGTTTCCAGAAAATATTTCATGGAAGTTTATTGCTCAAATGTTACTTGCGGCAGCTCATTATGAATAAAATTAGATTTTTAAAAGATAGAATGGAGAAGATATCATGATTAACCATAATAAAATTAAACAACTTTTAGCACATGTAGATCGTGCTGAGGATAATGAAATTGAGCTAGAGTATGAATCTGAACCTATGACGATAGAGTTGTTTAATAGTGAAGAAATAGAAGAAGGGCAACTTGGTTATAGTTTTGATGAAGAAGGACAAAGCTTAGTCGGGAATGAAGAAGGAGATTGGAAAGAAGGATGGATTGTAATAGGGATAGATTCATATCTTGGAGACCCGATTTTTGTAGATAGTAATGATGAGAATTGTCCAGTTTATACAGCTATGCACGGTGAGGGAGAATGGGAGCTGGAATGTATAGCGGAACGTATAGAAGATATTATTGAGAAAGTGAAGGGGAATGTGGGGGAATAAAATAGTATTTCAATGTGATTAAGAGGGAGGAAATGTAGTATATATTCACTAAAAAAGATATATAAAAATGATTTTGATGCATCCTTTTTAGTGAATATATAAAATAATTAACTTAGTGTATTAAAGATATGATACATAATTATTTTAATATATTTAAAAGTAAAATGAAATAAGAAACGGATAATTGTCGGAATATATTCGATTTCCGTTCACTTTTATGAAATATGTGTACTTTTTGTTAGATTCCTTCATTTTGTCCATATACAATAAATGTATATAGAAATAAGAAAAGGATGATGTACGTGAAGGACACGGTTTTACAAGAAACGATTTCTCCACAAGAATTACATAAAGTTGTTCAAAAGAATACAGCTTATTATGACTTTAAGTGGGGTAAAGTAGAAAACCCTGCGCAAGGGAATACATGGAATTGGGTAGCCTTTTTCTTTCCAACTTTTTGGTTAGCTTATCGTAAAATGTATAAGTTATTTATTATATTTGCGTTATTGGCTATACCTAGTATAGTTATAACCCCTTTTATAGATATTCCAGAGGGGATTTATGTAACATTTAGTTTAGCTCTTCAATTAGGAATGATGATATTTACTGGATGGCAAGGAAACCGTTTATATTATAAGCAGGCTGTTCGTGTTTTTCGTAAGGGAGAAGATGCGTCTGATCATGAGAAGGCGTATTTCTTACAATCTAAGGGTGGCGCTAGTGTAGCTGGTATGATTGGTTTACAAGTTATAGTCGGGATTGTGTTTGGCGGAGCTATGCTCGGACTTTCTCTTTTACCAACTGAGCCGAATATTAAAAACGTTGTTCGTTCAACTGGTGAAGGGGTTACTTTAGAGATTATGACTGATAATCCAACCTGGAAGTTTGTGAAGAAAGAAAAAGATTATGACGTAGTAGAGTTTACTGGTTATGATTATACAGAGAAGAAAAACGTGAAAATTAAATTTGCTGTTTATTTCGATGAAGATTATTTCGAGTGGCAAGAGATATATGAAAATAATAAGAAGTTAAGTGAAGAAGAAGTAGAAGAATATCAAATTTACATTGAAGAAAATAATTGGGGTTTCTAGAGGGAACTCGTTCATTTTGAAAAGAAGAATCTTGTGAAGGTTCTTCTTTTGTTTATTAGGGGGAGAGAAATGATTTCAGTATTAATAGAAGCTCTAATAGGATCGATTAGTTTAAGTACGGGTTTACACACGAAAAAGATTGATGCTAACATACGTTACTTGCAGCAGTATGAATGGTTTCGAATGATATATGAAGACGAGAAGTATCGAAAGTTATTTATTACGAACTACAAAGTTCGCTCATATTTACAAAGTAAGTTAAGAGTTCGATTGCTCGTAAAAAATAAAAATGCACAACGAAGATTTTTAAAATTAGTAGAAGAACAAATAGAAAAAAGGCATACGAATTGAAATTTTGTAAAATACAATAAAAAATGAGAATTTGAGGTAGGCTTGTCAATAACGTGAGACTATGGCACTATAAAGAAATGCTATACAAATTTTATTTATCGAGATGTAAACATCAATTTTGATTTTTACGTATAAATAATGAACGGAGGAAATGAATTTATGGCTACTTTACCAAATTGTCCAAAATGTAATTCAGAATATACGTATGAGGATGGCGTTCTTTTCGTATGTCCAGAATGTGCTCATGAGTGGGGCCAAGACGCAGAAGCTGAAAATAATGATGGTGCAAAAGTTGTAAAAGATGCGAACGGAAACGTTCTTCAAGATGGCGATGCAGTTACTGTTATTAAAGACTTAAAAGTAAAAGGAACTTCTTCAGTTGTGAAGATCGGTACGAAAGTAAAAAGTATCCGTCTAGTTGATGGCGATCACGATATCGATTGCAAAATCGACGGTTTCGGAGCTATGAAGTTAAAATCACAGTTCGTTAAGAAGGCGTAGTACAAATAAAAAGAGGAGGCGAATAGCCTCCTCTTTTTATTATGTCACTTTTTGTCGGTAAATCGATATTTCGTACAAAATCGTTGATATATTCTGAGTTATGATAGATATATTGAAAAAATCGTTAATATAATTTCATTCATCGTGAACTACGCACGATTCACCGTGCACCATATTCAATTTCTTTCAACTGACATCGCTTATTAAAGAACGTTTTATATCCAAGCTGTAAAAAGATAATGACAGCAAAGGCAGTACTTCCAGAAATACCGAGTATGATGGCGATTTGATATTGAATGGCTGTGAATGGTGATACACCGGATAATATTTGACCAGTCATCATGCCTGGTAAGCTTATAATCCCCATTCCGACCATAGAATTAATTGTTGGTAAAATAGCAGAATCAAAAGCGTCTCGAATGAGCGGAGCAGCTGCTTCTTTCGGTGTTGCGCCGAGCATAAGTGCACCTTCAATTTGACCTCTTTGCGATTTCATATTGTTTAAGAACGTATTTGCGCCGAGAGAAACACCAGTCATGGCATTCCCAACTAACATTCCTGTAATAGGGACGATATATTGCGGAGCATACCACGGATTATGTCCGATAATAACAAAGATAAATAGTAGAAGTGGCCCAATTGATCCGGCGACCATGGAAAGGGCGGCTACTCGTTTTAATTCTTTAGACATTGGGATGTTAACTCGTTTATAAATATTAAAAATTGCAAAGGTAGTCATAGAAGTAATGAGAGCAATTGTATAAAATGGATTACTGTTTTCAAATACGTATGTAAGGACATATGCAACAAGTACGAGCTGAATCGTCATACGGAATGTTGCGAGAGCGATTTGTTTTTCGCGAGGTATTCCTTTTAATTTTACAAGTCCAATTAAAATAAGAATGAAAATATAGGCAGCTGCAAGTTGCCAAATTTGGAGTTCAATAACGCCCTTCAACAGAGAGCACTTCCTTTCTAGTTGCACCGTTTGCTTTACTAATCTCAATAATGTCGTCTGCAATTTCTTCTGGAAGTTGTTGTGAGTGTGTGATGAAGATAATTGTTTTTTTCTTTTTTCGTGCTAGTTCAGTAAATTGTTTCATAACGCGGCGTTCTGTATCACTGTCTAATGCTGAAGTAGGTTCATCTAATAAATAGACAGGCGGATCCATAAGTACGATACGTGCAAAGGCAAGTCTTTGTTTTTCACCGCCAGATAGTGAGGAGGCGCTATCTTCTAATTGCTTGTCTAAGCTAACGGTTTGTAATGCACTCCGCAGGGCATCATCATTTGGAAATGGTTTTTCAGAAAGACGAAGTCCCATTAATAGGTTGTCTTTAACGGTTCCATCAAAAATAGGTGGAGTTTGCCCAAGCATAACTACGTCACGACGTAATTGAATAGGGTGATAATCAGAAATTAATTTTCCATTATATTCAATTGTGCCGGATGTTGGAGATTGTAAATCGTTTAACATGCGAAGCAACGTGCTTTTTCCGCTTCCGCTTTCACCGATAATGCAAGTAATCTTTTCTTTTTGAATCTGTAAATAAGGAATATATAGTATATCTTTATATATAACGTTTTTTAATATAAACATAAATCGCTCCTTTCTGATTCTAGTTATATCGTATCAAAAAAGAGAAGATAACGGTTATAAAGAGCAACGTTTTTTCTTCGTCTTGAGTTTTATTAATAAGTTAAGTAAACGATCTAATTCTTGGCTGAAAGAAATCACTTTATCATGAGTCAATCCGTATCGTTCAACGAGATAGATTAACTCTTTCTTTTTCGCTTCTATTCGATTGTTTAGTTTCGATAAGTTCATAAGTGGAATGTAATGCCTCCTACAAAAGTATTTATCACATAAAAAATAAGACCGAATGAATTCGGTCTTCAAGGAAATAATAAAACAACTTACAAATAGCATACAATGTTTATCAATATTTTTTAATATAAAAATGAAAAATAAATCATTATAAATATTGAGAAAGATGTGTCTGATAATTTTTAAAAACTGATGCAAAGAGGCTGCCTACATAGTAGACAGCCTGTAAAGTATTAACCTTTATGATATTTGTACATCCAAAGAAGACCAGATTTTAATAATCTCGGTACACGCCCCATTAATGGTTGGTTTGCGAGTAAACCGAATCCATGCTTCTTACCAAGAGATCCTAGAACACCTTTTAATTTAATAACAGGTAGTTCATCCGGGAGTGGTTCATTATTCCAACGTTTTAATAATATTTGGACAATTTGTTCTCCTTGACCTTCAGCAAGTTGGGCAGATGGTGCATGTGGAAGTGCTGCGCAATCTCCTACAACATACACGTGCTCGTTGTTTGGAATATTGTGATATTTTGTTAAAACAACCCGTCCGCTACCATCTTGTTCAACTGGAAGGTTTCGAACAACTTCATTTGCTTGAATACCAGCTGTCCAGACGATTGCATCACATTCAAGTGGTTCATCGTGGTTGTACACAATATTTGGTTCTACTTTTGTAATGTTAGAGTTTCGTATAATGTTAACTTTATGCTTTACAAACCATTCTTCTACATATCTACTTAATTTCTCTGGATATGGGAATAAAATTCTATCTTTTCGATCAAATAAATAGATTTTTAAATCAGAACGGCTTTCACGAAGTTCACTTGCTACTTCAACGCCACTTAAGCCAGCACCAACAACAGCTACTGTTGCATTTGGTTCTAGACTATTTAATTGTTCATAGGTTTTACGTGTTTGTTCAATTGATTGTAGACTATGTGTATATTCCCTAGCCCCAGGAACGTTATGATATTTATCTTCACAGCCAAGTCCGATAATTAAGTCATCATATTGGATTGCTTCGCCGCCATCGAGATGAACAGCTTTTTCTTCGAGGTCAATATTTGTTATTGTGCCGTATTGAATATTGAGGCGTGGGTGTTCAGGAAACGGTATACGAATATGCGTTTCTGAAATAGTACCCGCAACTAATGCATAATATTCAGTTTTGAAGCAATGATATGGTACTTTGTCGATTAATGTCACTTGTACATCATCTGGAAGTTGGTTGCTTGGAAGTAGCCTTTGCAGAATTCTCATTCCACCGTAGCCGCCACCTAGTATTACGAGGTGTTTCATGATGGATTACCCCTTTTCTGTTGAAATATCCCCTAATCATAAAATTTTATATTAATAAAATATTTTGACTTTACTCAATCAAATTATATCGAATTTGTGAACAAATAACAATGCATGAATGAATACTCTGTTGTACAATAAGAAGAAAAGTAAAATAAACTGTTTTTCCTTTGTAGTTACTATTTCATTGGAAGTAGCATGTTATATAGAAGAAGTCATCTACTTTGAAGTGAAGTAATGAAGTAACTAAATAGTTTAGACTGTGTAACGAAAACAACAAGAAACAGCTTAGTTTTCTTCTTATAGATAAAGTGAAAAGGTAATTTGTTTTGTAGTACAGGGGGGAGAATTTTGATTAAACCATTAATTGAATTTTGTGTAGGTAACCTTGCAAGTGGTTCACAAGCAGCTCTAGAAAAATTAGAAAAAGATCCGAATTTAGATGTAATGGAGTACGGTTGTCTAGGGTATTGTGGTATTTGTTTTGAAGGACCGTTTGCACTTGTAAATGGTGAAGTTGTACAAGGTGCAACAGTAGAAGAGCTTGTTAATAATGTATATGAGTATTTGGATGAAAATCCAATGTTTTAAGGTGTTGCGAATTAGCAGCACCTTTTCCATTAGATAAAACTTTATTTTGTGGGGAAGGCTAATGCTGATTATTAGCCTTCCCCAATTGAAAATAGTGGGATAAATAAAAAAAGGCCCTTTTTAGAAGGGCTTTTTTCTTACACAAATTGTGTAAGAGTGGCTCATCGCCAAACGTTGTCAAATATGAGAAACGGGGGACATTCATATTGTGTTCTAAAAGCATGCATTTTATACTTAACATAACAAATTATTTTTGGAGTGAATATAAATGAGCCAATTTTCTTTTACAAAAATGCATGGTCTTGGCAATAGTTATATATATGTAAATATGTTTGAAGAGCAAATTCCTGAAGAAGATTTAGCCCTTGTGGCCGAAAAGGTTTCAAATATTAATACTGGTATTGGAGCAGACGGGATGATTTTAATTTGCCCTTCAGACGTAGCTCCGGTGAAAATGCGCATGTTTAATAATGATGGTTCTGAAGGAAAGAGCTGTGGTAATGGTTTGCGCTGCGTAGCGAAATATGCGTATGAGCATAAACTAGTAGAAGAAACAGTTTTCACAATTGAAACGTTAGCTGGTATTGTAACGGCTGAAGTAACAGTAGAAGATGGTGTCGTGACATTAGCGAAAATCGATATGGGGGCACCGCGTCTAACACGTGCAGAAATACCGATGCTTGGTGAAGGTGAAACGCCATTTATTCGTGAAAACTTCTTATATAATAATCATCGTTATGCATTTACAGCTGTTTCAATGGGAAATCCGCATGCGGTTATTTTGGTTGATGATGTAGAAAAAGCACCTCTTACAACACTTGGACCAGTCCTTGAGACACATGAAATGTTTCCAGAGCGAGTAAATGTTGAGTTTATCGAAATTTTGAATGATGACGAGATGAACTTCCGTGTTTGGGAACGTGGATCTGGTGTAACGCAAGCTTGCGGAACAGGAGCGTGCGCTGCAGTTGTAGCTGCTATTTTAAATGGAAAGATGGAACACGGTAAGGAAATTACTGTTCATTTAGCTGGTGGCGATTTAATGATTGCGTGGACTGAAGAAGGAAACGTGTTGATGAAAGGACCTGCGGAAGTAATTTGCCGCGGAGTGTATGAGTACAAGATAGAAGCGTAAAGATGTATAATGGACTAAGAACAGAAAGGAAGGTGTATTTCATGATTGAAGTAACAGAACAAGCAGCTTTTCAAATTAAAGATATGTTAAAAGATGCTGAAGATGGAGAGAAGTATGTGCGCCTTGCTGTACACGGCGGCGGATGTAGCGGTCTTTCTTACGGCTTAGGATTTGAAGTAGAACCAAAAGAAGACGACACAGTTCTTGAGTTTTTCGGTGTTGAATTTGTTATCGATACAGAAAGTGCTCCAATTGTTAAAGGAGTAAAAATTGACTATAAACAATCTATGCTTGGCGGTGGATTCACAATCGACAATCCAAACGCAATCGCATCATGCGGATGTGGATCATCTTTCCGTACAGCGACGAATGCTGGTAAACCAGAAGAGTGCTAAGTTTTTAGACGAAATAGAAAAGGCCTTTTTAGCGATGGAATAAAATCGTTAGAAAGGTCTTTTCTTTTGGCATTAAAACAGAAAATGCATGTAAAGTTACTTTGGAATTTAATTTAAATGTTATTATATATAGGATATGTGATTTATATTGTGAATTCCAGTTTCATATTGCTCGTTTTAAGATAAGATTTCGTAACGGAAATGTAAATAAATAGAAGAAATATACTATTTATTAGTTGTATTTAATGTTAATATTTGTAACGAAGATGATTGGCGATCGTGTTCGGACTAGCTGTAGTTTCACCGGTTATTACTAATAGGTAGATTTATCCCATAAAAGCCCGATTGGTGAGGGCTGATTAAAGTTTCACTTTATATAAAAAAGGTGTATGAGGGAGAAGGCTATAGCAAATTGTATAGAACTGAATAGTTCCGTATTCATTAAAATACGTTGATTACTAGATATTAAAAAACACCGGGGGGATTAGAATGAAGTTATTTAAGAAAGTACTTATAGTAGGGGTGGCGTTGACTACAGTATCGATTTTGGGGGCTTGTTCTAGCGATACAGACGTATTAACAAAAGTAGGAGCAAAGCAACCAGCGAAGGCGGAAGGTGACGTATTAAAAGATCAGAAGAAAACACCTATGACCACGAGCAAACGTGAAAGTATTAAAAATGAGGACGCTCCATCATCAAAGAAGCGTTATATTTCTCATGATGAATCTCAAAAGATTGAGGAAGGTATGACGTATACGGATATTCTTAATACGATTGACTACGGTGGTGAGAATATAAAACATTATAATAACAATGAAAAACGCGTATTTTATACTGAAAAAGATACGGATGGTACATATGAAATTATGGTTGAATTAAATACATATGGTTACGTTGTGAATATTGAACGTACTGCTATAAAGGATACAAATAAAGATAAAGATAAAGAGAATCGGGTATCTACGAAACGTATTGAAGAGCCTGTAAAGGAATATGAAGAAAAAAACGATCGTGTACCGTGGTATAAAGATGTAAATAACAATTCGGCAGCAGTAAGTTACAATCACTATTTGAAAATAAAAAAAGGTATGCCCGCGAATCAGGTAAAAGCTGCAATTGGACAGCCACATGTGATTGAGAAATATAAATCTTATTCAGTATATGATTATACTGGTTATGGTGGAGAAGGATCATTACGTGTAATTTTTGAACCGAATGGAACTGTTACGGATGTAGTGGAAGACGGTTTACCACGATAATAAATTAGTTACGGGAAGAGTTGTAGTAAAGTTGTCTTTGATTTTATAAATTTTTTGGGAGCATCTCCGAATATAGGTGGAAAAATAATTCTCTTAGCCATGTTATAGTATTAGTATTTACCGAAGTTTCTTCCAAATTCAATAGCGTTATTGTGGATGTTGTTGTCGTATTATTTTTGTTGATATATACCGCAGTAGGGCAGCAATTGTAATTGGACGTAAAAGGACGCGGAGGAGTAGCAGTTTCCTTTTTGAAAAAAGGAGGGAAATATGGTGGAGGATATTCTTGAATTCATAAGGAGATACGTAATTAAACCTGTTATTAATTTAGTAAGATATCTTGTAATAGAGATTATAATTGAGGGCATAATAGAAGGCGTAATAAATGGTATAAGGAAATTACGTGATAAGTGGCGAAATTGGCGTGAAAGACGTTATTGGCGGTAGTGTAGCTGATGAGCGTGCGAAACAAAAACGTTATACAGAAGTTATGAAGAAGTTTAATGAAATGATAGCAAACCACCCGCATTTAGAATCTGTACTCGTTCCAATTGGTGATGGAATGACAATTTCTAAAGTGAAGAAATAATTATTATCTTACAAAAGTGTAATGTTCATGTCATGTTTTTGAATTTCTTCTTTAAGCTCTGGGCTTTAAGATAAGAATATAAGAAAAAACATATGAGGTGAAGGAAATGAAAAGATACATTGCACTATTTAGTATTTTAGTTGTATTCGCAAGCTTGTTAGTTGGTTGTGATTTAAACCGTATGGGTAAAGATGAGTACTACGTTCAAATTACAGTAGATGGAAAAGAAGTTCATAGTAAAGCTGATAATGGTCAAAAATTTAAAGATTATGAATATAAGTTGACTGGCTTTGATAAAGACGGTAAAGAGAAAGAATTAGAATTTACAGCTCAAAAAAATCTTCGTAAAGAAGCATTCCTACGCGTATATCACTCAGATAAAAAAGGTGTATCAGCTTGGGAAGAAGTAAAGAAAGACGAGCTTCCAGCGAAAGTGAAAGAAAAATTAGGCGTGAAATAAGACAGATAGAAAAGGAATTGACGAACAGGGTCAATTCCTTTTTTTGCTTTCAAATTCTTCTTCTGAAATGACTTTAAATCCGTGTCTTTTAAATAAAGCAGTTGTCACTCCGAAACCAGTTTGCTTATTGCCGTTAAATTCTCCAGTGTAAATCGTAGAACTACCACAAGATGGGCTGCGTTCCTTTAAAATAATATATTCTGGGTGTAAATTTTTAATTTGTTCTAATGCTTTATAAGCGCCATTTACGAAAGCTTCTGTAACATCTTCACCATCTTTTGTCATCACTTTCGCTTTTCCGTCTAAAACGTCGTCGCCATTCCCGCCAATAATTTCAGCTGAGGGGCGAGGTGTTGGTAATCCCCCTAATATTTCAGGACAAATGAGGACTGTATCTTCTTTTTGCAAAAGCTCCTCTATTTTTGAAACGAGATTGTCATTTCCATCATACCGACAAGCGATACCACCTAAACAAGCACTAATTACGATCATATTTTCATCTCCAATAAAAAAATATTAACTATCACGCCAATTTTTCTTCCTGCCTCTTATTTATAAGTGAGGTGATAAAAATGGGAAGCTTATATAATTTAATGAAACCATATAGTGAATTTCAAAGTAAAGAAGAGTTTAATACATATCAAAAACAAGTTTTGAAACATTATCGATTTCAATTAAATAAAACGGATGCTACCATTATTCATTTTTTAGGAAAGTATGCAGTGAATGAGAAACAGAAAACAGTGGGGGTTGCTTGTCCATTAATGGAGACGATTGCTACAAATGTTGGAAAGAGTATTCGTACAGTACGCCGCTCTATTGCAAAGTTAGAGGAACTAGGAATTATAAAGTGTGTTGCGACAAAAGAAAGACATAGGCGCGGCGGATATAGTGCGAACTTATATGTATTTCTTACATCTGCAATTGACCGCATGGATGACCGTATGAAAATGTCCGCATGTGAAAGTGAGGATCGTGCATCTGGCTGTAGTAAAAATGTACAAAAAAATGAGGGTGAAACAATTCTTTCTAAAAACATTCCACAAATAAAAGAGAATAGAAAAGAAACGTACGAGCTTGATGAGACGTATTGCCGTCACGATATACCAAAGCCTTTTATATACGCACTGGTGCCGATGACGAGTAATCCGAAGAAAATTAATATATTTTGGAGTAAGGTCGAGCTTGCATATAAAAAGAGCGGGTTACTAGAACAAGGTGTTTTACTAGAGCAAATATTAGCTGACGAAGAAATGTATGGAAATTTAATTTGGCGTGTGAAAAGTGTTGTAAGAGCATATAAATATGGGGAAATTCGTAAAGACATTGGGGCACTTTTATACAGTACAGTGCGAGATTTATTTTTAGAGATTGGATTAGAATGGGGAGCAGCTGTGAGAAGAAGTAAGGGGATAGCGTTATTTGATCCATTTAAAAAAGAGCCATGCGTATAATACATGACTCCAAGTAGCTAGTCGAACTTTCTTACAACTGGAACACGAATCGCTACAAATAGTACGAAGACGATAACAGCTATTGCACCACTTTTCATAACGGTTACGATTGGAATTCCTATTGCAAGTGCAATGGATGTGAATGCATAAGAGAGCGGGATAAAGCCCATTGATGATAGCATAAGTAAGCTCATTACGCGTCCCATCATTTCCTCTTTTACTGTCGATTGAATCATCGCCATAAGCGGAACGATAGCCATTGCAATTGTAATACCATAAAACATGCCGGCTAATAATGCTTGCCAAAGTACGGTGCTAAAGTTGATGGATAAGAAGAATACACCAGACAGTAGCATCATGATAATGCAAAATAGTCCGCGTCTACGATTAATATTTTTTAAACCGACAATGACAGCGCCTATTGCCATTCCGCCGCCTACAGATGCTTCTAAGTAACTGAAATGGAGCGAGTCACCGTGCAGAACATTTTTAACGAAAAGCGGGAAACCGACTTGCATCGGACCGATTAAAAATAAGTTTAAAAAAGCGCTACAAATAAGGAAAGTTGAAAGGAATGGCGATTCCTTTACATATAAGATTCCTTCTTTAATGGAAGTGAACATACCTTTATCTGTATCTTTTTGTTCTGGCATCGTAAATTGTATTTTTTGAACGAGTATGGCAGCGACAATCAGTAATAAAATCGTAATGGAAAAGATTGTCTCGTAGTTCGTAAATTTAATGAGAATTCCGCCAAGTACAGGGCCTAAGATGACCGATGCTTGGTTCGTCATTTGTGTAAGTGAATTCGCTTGTGTTAACCGGCTTTTTTCTACCAATTCCGGTAAGATAGATCCATCTGCTGACCAGAAGAAAGCATCAGCAAGTCCAAAGAATAAAGCGAATAAAGCAAATGTATATAGCGTTACATCACCAACGATAAACCATGTGAGAATGGTTGCGACAAGAATCGCTCGAATGATATTGGAGTAAAACATAATATTTTTTTTCGGGAATTTATCAGCTACAGCGCCGCCGACAATCATAAAAATAAGCCTTGGAACACTAAGGGCTACGAAAACAACACCGAGTGAAGCTTCAAGGTTTAATGTTTTTGCTATGTACCACGTTTGTGAAAAAGTAAAAAAGGCTAAAGCAAAGCTTGAAAAAAGAGTAGCTGCCCAAAGAAAAAGGAAATTCGTATTTTTTAATAACGGTTTTCCGCTTCCTTCTAAAGCAGTTTTATTTTGTTGTAGTTCCTCCATATTGCTTCCTTTCTATGTGACAAATTTAAACTAAAAAACCAGTAAACGCCCGATTGGTGAGGGCTAATACTTAATGGGAGATGCCCCCACTGATTATAGTTTCACTTTATACAGTTTCTAATATTTCTATACTGCACTTTCTCATTGTAGACAATAATAATGAATTTGCCCAGTAGCTATTTAACGACAAAAAAAGATGCCGAATGGGCATCTTTTTTTAGGCTAACGCAATATAAATATCCAATTGTGCATGATTTGGGTCTAATGCTCTTTCGTCGTAAAGCTCGAAGTCTGTTGTGAAGGCACGTTTATTTTCTTTCGACCATTGCCAAATATATTCCCAAGCTTCGCAAACGACTTCAGCAACTGGTCCCTTTCTCGTTGTAAATACCGCATACGTAGCGGCAGGTATTGTTAAAGTTGTCATATTTTCAGGAACATCTTCTAATGAAGAAACGGGCATACCGATTGTAAATGTATATGTACCAGTTTCATCTGATTCGTAGTTGGAGTAGAAAGCGAATGTTTCTTTCGTTTGTTGATTTGGGATGTGATGCATCATTTGTTCTTGAAAGTATTTGTTCCAAAGCCCGGGGATTTTTCCTTCAGGAGATGCCTCTATTTCATTAGTTGTCGTAACCGAAACGCCGATTGCTTGGAAAGCTTCTTTTTTTACGATAATGGGTTCGTTTATCATTACAAATTCCTCCTTTAAAATAAGAACATACGTTCTTTAATAATATAACATATTTTTACATGTAACGGTTATTGTTTTTTGAAAATTTTAATCATAAACAACAAACTGAAATAACTAAAAAATGGTAAAAATTCTATTGTATGTATGAATAGGTTAGGGAGTATGTTAAGATTTTTATGTATCCTTTAACTGTTATATAAGCCTATGCAGTAGAACGTTTTTACTATATTAAAAATGGTAAAGGTTTGTATAAGTGTCCGGTATATATGCTATTTTTGATAAATTAAAATAGTAATATTCTATGAGATTTATATTGTTGACATTGGGATTTCAACGATACATTTTCGTAGGACGGATTGTTGCGAGTGGATATATATTGCTATGTATACGGCTACGAAATTAAGTAGACGGATAGCAAGTATATAGAAAGGAGAAAGGTAGAAAATATGAAGCAAGTATTGAAGTGTTTTAATGTCGTAACGATGATCACACTTCTCCTATCCATCATATTGCCTTCACCCAGTGCTTTTGCTACAGAGATAAATAAAAAAAGCTGGGATGAGTTACAAGGAAATGATGTGAAAATTAAGGCAGAGCAAGTAAATGCTGAAATATATAAGGGAGAAGTAGCGGAGAGGGAGCACGTATTTCAATATACGATTGAAAATACGGGAGCTACACCAATTCAAGAATTGGTGCTTAAACAAAATAATGAAAATGAAATTACGTTCCCTTCGCAATCTGTGAAAGTAAACGGAGAGAAGTTACCTGAAAATAAGGTAGCGGATTTCTATGTAGAGGAAAAAGATAAGGGAGGAAAGGTTCTTTCTTCTAATCTTAAAATTAAAGATTTAAAATCACATGAAAAAATGACTGTGTTAATAAAAGCTCGTCGTGCACAACATTTTAATAAAGAGTATAAGCAAAAAATTAGTGTGCAAAAGGATCAACTACAAATAGGAAACATGTCTGTAGATGTTGAAGGGATTCCTTCTGAAGACAAGGTTGAAGCTAATACCGATGATGAGGCTGACAGTAGTAAGAAAGAAATCGGATCACCAGCTGATGCTAAATCAAAAGAAGTGGATGGAAAATTAAAAGTATCTGCAGGAGATAAAAATAAACCTACAGCGAACACGGAACTAGTGAAGCAGCCAGTAGATAAAGATGAGAAGAAACTAGAAAAAGAAGCGGAAAATCAGAGCGATGCAAAAGTACAAGCTGCATCAGAAAATGCTTCGAAGGTTCAAATCCAAACAGGAGATAAACAAGGGTTTGGAGATCCACTGTATTCTACAACTGCTGCTGGTAATTTAGTACAGACTGGTAATGTGACACTTGGTTTGACGACCGATCATTATGGCAGACAAAGTCTGGGGTATAAGACGAATAAAATGACTGTGGACGTTGATAACGATGATAGTACTTTTAATTCGTCAACAGGAGCTTTTCCTAACATTCCTGCTGGAAGTAAAGTGAAAAAGGCTTACTTATTCTGGACAGCAGCAATGGGGTTACCAGGAAATATTGCTGATAGAAAGGTTACCGAGGATCAAGTAAGGCAACCAGTCAAAATGAAAATGGGAAATAAAGAATATGCAGATGTAACTGCTGATAGCATACGAAAAGCGGATAGCTTACCTTTTATTTCCAATTACTCAGGTGCTGGTGCTGGTTATGTTGCATATGCGGATGTAACAAATGTAATTGCGCAGCAAGGGATTTCTCAAACTTTGACAGTTGCAAATGTGCCACAAATTAAAGATGTAACAGGTGGCGGCTATTACTGGGGTAACTGGAATCTTATATTAGTTTATGAAAACTATAAAGAAACAGTAAAAGACATGAAGATTTGGGAAGGGCTAGTCTCTCAAAAAAGTACAGCCTGGACAGATATTAGTGTTAATAAAATAAATACACCCAAAGAAGGTACTTTTAAGGCGAAATTTAGTTATTTTTCATCGCAAGGTGATCCAGCTGAGAAAGATGGATATGCATATGATTATGGAGAATATGATTTTGGTGCTGGATATATAAAGATAAAAAATATTAACGGTAAAGATAATGATGCGAATGATTCGTCTATGACAGAAGTACAAGTAGACGGTACTAACGAGTTTGTTACGAAAAAATATCCAGGATATAATCCGGATTGGACGAATTCATTCAGTACTGACATTCATACGTATCATCTTGAAGGACCGAATCAAGTAAAAAATGATTTAAAAGAAGCAAAAATGCGTTTTAGAGCAAATAGTGGCTATGGTGATATTTACGTATTAAATAACGCTACATTTGTTACAGAACATAATGCTCCAAACTTACAAGTTGATAAAAAGGCGTTAGATAGTGCCGGAAAAGAAATTAAGGACATTAAAGCTGGTGAAGAGTTTACGTATCAAATTGAAGTGAAAAATGATACGAAAAATAACCAAGCACCTGTATCTAATGTAAAAGGTTTTGATAAATTAGATGATCGTTTAGAGTATGTTCCGGAATCTATACAATATATTTCTGGAAGTAATAAAGGAAATAAAACAGATAATGCAAGCGATGATGAAGCAGAGTTTGTAAATAATCAAATTGATTTCCGTATGGGTGAAGGGGCAGATGCTAAAGACGGCGGTGTTTTAAAACCTGGTGAGAGTGCTATTATTACATTTAAAGTAAAAGTGAAAGCTTCTGTACAATCAGATACAACAATAAAAAATATCGTTGCGGTAAAGGGAAAAGATAGTACCGAGGTAAATTATGAAACTGCAGATGATGCAAATGTTACGGTTACGCTTCCAAAAGAAGTTCCGGGAGAAATAGAGGCGAGAAAAATAGCTTCTAATAAAACACCGAAGTTAGGTGATGAAGTAGAGTATCGTATTACATTTAAAAATACGGTAAAAGATGGACGTCTAGATGTATTGACAATTGAAGACGAATTACCAAGTAGTCTTGAATACGTAAAAGATAGCTTGAAAGCAGAAGGTGCAAAACCAGAGCCAGTAGAGCTGAAGTTTGAAAATGGTAAAGTAATTGCAAAGTATCCAGAAATTATGGATATGGAAGAAAGAAGTATCGTCTTTAAAACAAAAGTAAAAGAAACTGCAAAAATTGGTGAAGAAATTGTTAATAAAGCAACCGTTAGTGATAAAACAAATCCACCAAAGGATTTAGAAGAGAAGATTACACCACAGCATAAGGCCGGTAAAATTGCTGCAAAGAAAAAAGCAACAAATAAAAAGCCGAAGCTAGGAGAAGAAATTGAATATCAAATTAGCTTCAAAAATACGGTGGAAAACGGAAAACTAGATGCAGTTACAATAGAAGATGAAATTCCAGCTAACTTAGAATTTGTTCAAGGTAGTGAGAGAGCTGAAGGTGCTGAACCAACTCCAGTAGAGTTAAAAGTAGAAAATGGTAAGGTAATCGCAAAATATCCAGAGATTACGGATACAAAAGAGCGAAGCATTTCCTTTAAAGTGAAAGTAAAAGAAGAGGCAAAAGCCGGAGAAACGATTGTTAATAAAGCGGTTGTGAGTGAGCCAAATGGACAGTCTGAGCATCCAGAAGAAAAGATTACGCCGGATTATAAATACGGTAAAGTGGATGTTGAAAAAAGCGTAACGAATCAAACACCAAAACTGGGAGAAGAAGTGGAATACCGAATTACATTTTATAATACGGTAGAAAACGGAAAACTAGAAAAGGTGCTAGTAGAAGATACACTACCTAAAGGTGTTGAATACGTGAAAGATAGTTTGAAAGCTGAAGGTATAAAACCAGAGCCAGTAGAACTAAAAGTGGAAGACGGCAAAGTAATGGCAAAGTATCCAGAAATTACGGATACAGAAAAAAGAAGTATTGTTTTTAAAGTGAAAGTAAAAGATTCGGCAAAAGTAGGGGAGGCAATCGTAAATAAAGCAATTGCAAAAGATCCGAAAAATGAACCTGTTGAATCGAAGGTTGTTATTACACCGCAAAGTAAAAAAGGTGAAATTGCTGCTACAAAGGTAGTTAATAATAAGAAACCGAAGCTAGGAGAAGAAATCGAGTACCGCATTAGTTTTCATAATACGGTTGAGAACGGAAAACTAGAAGAGGTGCGAGTGGAAGATACAATTCCAAAAGGTCTTGAATATGTAGAAAATAGTATCAAGGCCGAAGGAGAAGCACCTGGACCAGTAGAATTAGCTGTTGAAAATGGAATAGTCAAAGCTAAGTATATCGATATTATGGATATGAAAGAAAGAAGTATCGTCTTTAAAGTAAAGGTGAAGGAAGAAGCAAAAGTAGATAAAGAGATTGTCAATAAAGCAATTGTTGATGATACGAAAAATCCACCGATTGAGCCGGAAGAAAGAATTACTCCGCAATATAAGGATGGAATAATTGATTCGAAGAAGACAGTAGATAATCCATCACCAAAACTAGGAGAAGAAGTAGAATACCGAATTAGCTTTAAGAATACGGTAGAAAACGGAAAACTAGAAAAGGTAACGATAGAGGATACAATTCCTAACGGTTTAGAGTATGTAAAAGGCAGTGAAAAGGCTGAAGGTGATAAACCAGCTCCATTAAAGTTAAGTGTGAAAGATGGAAAAGTCATTGCTGAATACGAAAATATTACGGATATGAAAGAAAGAAGTATTGTCTTTAAGGTAAAGGTGAAGGAAGAAGCGGAAGTAGGTAAGGAAATCATTAATAAGGCAACTGTTGATGATATGAAGCATCCGAAAGAACCAGAAGCAAAAATTACACCATTACACAAAGATGGAAAAATTAAAGCGAAGAAAAGCGTAAATAATGAAACACCGAAGTTAGGAGAAGAAGTAGAATACCGAATTAGTATGAAAAATACGGTTAAGTACGGAGAGCTAACAGACGTGATAATAGAGGATACTCTACCAGAAGGTTTAGAGTATGTAGAAAATAGTTTGAAAGCAGAAGGTGCCGGAACAGATTCAGTAGAGCTGAAATTTGAAAATGGTAAGGTAATGGCAAAATATCCAGAAATTATGGATACAGAAGAAAGAATTATCGTTTTTAAAGTGAAAGTAAAAGAAGGAGTAACAGTCGGTAAAAAAATCATTAATAAAGCAACTATTGATGATTCGCAAAATAAGCCAGTTAATCCGACAGCGGAAATTATTCCTCAGTATAAAGATGGAAAAATTGAAGCGAAAAAGATGGTAAATAATGAAACGCCGAAGTTAGGAGAAGAAGTGGAATACCGAATCAGCTTTAAAAATACGGTAGAACATGGAAAGCTAACAGAGGTAATAATAGAAGATTATTTACCAAATGGATTAGAGTATGTGAAAGATAGTGTAAAAGCAGAAGGTTCTAAGCCAGATCCAGTGGAATTGAAATTTGAAAACGGTAAGGTAATGGCAAAGTATCCTGAGATTACAGATACAAAAGAGAGAAGTATTACCTTTAAAGTGAAAGTAAAAGGTAAAGTGAGCGATTCAATTGTTAATGAAGCGATTGTGAGCGATACGAAACATCCGCCAGAAACACCGACAGCAGAAATTATTCCGCAACATAAAGACGGAAAAGTGAAAGCGAAGAAGACGGTAAATAATGAAACGCCGAAGTTAGGAGAAGAAGTAGAATACCGAATTAGTTTTAAAAACACGGTAGAAGACGGAAAACTAGCAGAGGTGAAAATAGAAGATACTTTACCAGAAGGTGTAGAGTATGTAGAAAATAGTGTAAAAGCAGAAGGTTCTAAGCCGGATCCAGTAGAATTGAAAGTGGAAAATGGTAAGGTAATGGCGAAGTATCCAGAGATTACGGATACAGAAGAAAGAAGTATCACTTTTAAAGTGAAAGTAAAAGATGAAGTGAAAGTCGGTAAAAAAATCGTCAATAAAGCAATTATTGATGATACGAAAAATGAGCCAGAAACAACGACGGCAGAAATTACTCCACAGCATAAAGACGGAAAAGTGGAAGCGAAGAAGACGGTAAATAATGAAACGCCGAAGTTAGGAGAAGAAGTGGAATACCGAATCAGTTTTAAAAACACGGTAGAAAACGGAAAGCTAGCAGAGGTAACAATAAAAGATGATTTACCAAATGGATTAGAGTATGTGAAAGATAGTTTACGAGCAGAAGGTTCTAAGCCAAATCCGGTAGAACTGAAAGTGAAAGATGGAAAAGTAATCGCAAAATATCCAGAAATTACGGATCTAGAAGAAAGAAGTATCGTCTTTAAAGCAAAAGTAAAAGAAGAATTTAAGGTTGGTGAAGGCATTGTCAATAAAGTAGTTGTTGATGATACAAAAGATCCAACAACTTCAGAAGTAACAATTACGCCAGAATATAAAGACGGTAAGCTTAAAGCGGAGAAATTTGTAAACAATAAAAAACCGAAATTAGGAGAAGAAGTAGAATACCGAATTAGTTTTAAAAACACGGTAGAAAACGGAAAACTAGTAGAGGTTACAGTAGAAGATGAAATTCCAGCTGAATTAGAGTATGTAGAGAACAGTTTACAAGCAGAAGGATCTAAGCCTAGTCCAGTAGAATTGAAATTTGAAAACGGTAAGGTAATGGCAAAGTATCTAGAAATTACCGATACAAAAGAAAGAAGTATTATCTTTAAAGTGAAAGTAAAAGAAGAGGTAGAAATAGGTAAGGAGATTGTTAATAAAGCAATCGTAGTAGATACAAAAAATAAGCCAGAAGAGCCTCATGTGGAAATTACTCCGCAATATAAAGATGGTAAAATTGCTGCGCAGAAAGTGGCAAATAATCATAAACCGAAACTAGGAGAAGAAGTAGAATATCGAATTAGTTTTAAAAATACGATAGAAAACGGAAAACTAGCAGAGGTAAATATAAAGGATGCCTTACCAAATGGTTTGGAGTATGTAGAAGGCAGCATCACAGCAGAAGGTTCTAAACCGAAACCAGTAGAGCTACAGGTGAAAAATAATAAGGTAATGGCAAAGTATCCAGAAATTACAGATACAGAGGAAAGAAGTATTGTCTTTAAAGCGAAGGTAAAAGAAAGCGTAAAAGTGGGAGAAGAAATCGTAAATGAGGCAATTATAGATGATACAAAGAATCTGCCAGAAGAGCCTTATGTACCGATTACACCACAATATAAAGATGGGAAAATTGAGGCAAGAAAAGAAGTAAGTAATCATGAACCGAAGTTAGGTGAGGAAATCGAATATCGAATTATTTTTAATAATACGGTGAAAGATGGAAAACTAGCAGAGGTAAAAATAGAAGATGAAATTCCAGCTGGATTAGAGTTTGTAGAAGGAAGCGAAAAGGCTGAAGGTGAAGAGCCAAAACCAGTGGAGCTGAAAGTAGAAAATGGTAAGGTAATGGCAAAGTATTCAGAGATTATGGATACGAAAGAAAGAAGTATCGTCTTTAAAGTGAAGGTGAAAGATTCAGTTGCAATAGGTAAAGACATCACAAATAAAGCGATTATCCATGTTGATGATCCGAACCATCCAGTAATTGATCCGACAGCAAAAATTACACCGCAATATAAAGACGGTAAAATTGCTACTCATAAAAAGGTGAATAATCATAAACCGAAGCTAGGGGAAGAAATCGAATACCGAATTTCATTTAATAATACGGTGAAAGATGGAAAACTGGCAGAGGTGAAAATTGAGGATGAAATTCCGTCTGGTTTAGAGTATGTGAAAGATAGTCTAAAAGCAGAAGGTGATAAGCCAGCACCAGTAGAGTTGAAAGAAGAAGCTGGTAAGGTTAGTGCGAAGTATGAAAATATCACTGACATGAAAGAAAGAAGCATTATCTTTAAAGTGAAGGTGAAAGATTCTGTTGAAGTGGACAAAGCAATTGTAAATAAAGCAATTGTTGATGATACAAAAAATCCACCAGAGCGACCAGAAGTAGAAATTACCCCGCAGCATAAAGACGGTAAAGTTAAAGCTGATAAAAAGGTAAATAAAAAAGATCCAAAGCTAGGAGAAGAAGTAGAGTACCGAATTAGTTTTAAAAATACGGTAGAAAACGGAAAACTAGCAGAAGTGAAAATTGAGGATCAATTACCAACTGGTTTAGAGTATGTGAAGGATAGTTTAAAATCAGAAGGTAATGAGCCAGCGCCAGTAGAGTTAAAAGAAGAAGCTGGGAAAATTACAGCGAAGTATGAAAATATTACTGATACAGCTGAGCGTAGTATTATCTTTAAAGTGAAAGTAACGGAAGTAGCAAAAGTCGGTAAGAAAATCGTGAATACGGCAATTGTGGATGATGACAATCCGAAGAATCCGCCGCAAAAACCAGAAGCGATTATTACGCCGGAGTATAAGGACGGAAAACTAAAAGCTGAGAAAACAGTAAATAATCCAGCTCCAAAATTAGGAGAAGAAGTAGAGTATCGAATTACTTTCCGTAACGTAGTAGAGCATGGAAAAGTAGCGAAGGTGAAGATTAAGGATGAATTACCAACTGGCTTAGAGTTTGTAGAAGGTAGTGAAAGAGCCGAGGGAGAGAATCCGAAACCGTTGTATGTGAAAGTGAAAAACGGAATCGTCCTTGCGGAATATCCAGAAATTACGGATATGAAAGAAAGAAGTATCGTCTTTAAAGTGAAAGTGAAAGAAAAAGCTAAAGTAGGCGAAGAGATTGTGAACAAGGCGATTGTGGAAGATACAATAAATCCACCAGAGCAACCGAATATCTCTATTCAGCCTCAATATAAAGATGGTGCATTACAAGCAGAAAAAACAGTAAGTAATCATGAACCAAAGTTAGGAGAAGAAGTAGAATATCGAATTAGCTTTGAAAATACGGTAGAGAACGGAAAACTAACTGAGGTAAAGGTAGAAGATGAAATTCCAGCCGGTTTAGAATACGTACAAGATAGTATAAAGTCTGATGGGCCGGAACCAAATCCAGTAGAACTTAAAGTTGAGAATGGAAAAGTAACAGCAAAGTATCCAGAAATTACGGATACGAAAAAAAGAAGTATCATCTTTAAAGTGAGAGTACAAGAGACGGTACAAGTAGGAAAAGAGATTGTAAACAAGGCGATTGTTGATGATAATAATCCGACGACTCCGCCAGTTGAGTCACTTATACCAATCACACCGCAATATAAAGATGGGAAACTAGAGGCAAGGAAAGAAGTAATTAATCATGGACCAAAGCTAGGGGAAGAAATTGAATATCGAATTACTTTTAACGGCACAGTAGATGGCGGGAAGTTAGTTGATGTAAAGATTGAAGATGAAATTCCGTCTGGTTTAGAGTATGTGAAAGATAGTCTGGAGGCCGTAGGTGATAAGCCTGTGCCTACAGAACTTAAAGTAGAGAATGGAAAAGTAACAGTGAAGTATCCAGAAATTACGGATACGAAAGAAAGAAGTGTCATCTTTAAAGTAAAGGTAAAAGAAACAGCAAAAGTTGGAGGAGAAATAACAAATAAAGCGATTATTGAAGTGGATGATCCGAAACATCCAGTTATAGAACCGACAGCGAAAATAAAGCCAGAATATAAAGATGGTAAGTTAACAGCAGCGAAGACAGTAAGTAATAAAGAGCCAAAGCTAGGAGAAGAAGTAGAATACCGAATTAGCTTCAAAAATACGGTGGAAAACGGAAAACTAGATGTAGTTACAATAGAAGATGAAATTCCAGCCGGTTTAGAATACGTGCAAGGTAGTATTAGATTTGAAGGGGCTGAGCCAAATCCAATAGAGTTAAAAATGGAGTTTGGAAAAGTAATCGCCAAGTATCTAGAAATTACAGATACGAAAGAACGTAGTATTATTTTTAAAGCGAAGGTAAAAGAAGCGCCGAGTAAAGGGATAACAAATAAAGCAGTAGTGGACGATAAAATAAATCCGCCACTTGAGCCTACAGTTACAATTTTACCGAAAACAAAAGAAGATTTTAAGATACCAGAAGATCCGAAAGAGCCGAAGGAGCCAGAAGTGAAACCGGAAGATCCGAAAGAACCGAAGGAGCCAGAAGTGAAACCGGAAGATCCGAAAGAACCGAAGGAGCCAGAAGTGAAACCGGAAGATCCGAAAGAACCGAAGGAGCCAGAAGTGAAACCAGAAGATCCGAAAGAACCGAAGGAGCCAGAAGTGAAACCGGAAGATCCGAAAGAACCGAAGGAGCCAGAAGTGAAACCGGAAGATCCGAAAGAACCGAAGGAGCCAGAAGTGAAACCAGAAGATCCGAAAGAACCGAAGGAGCCAGAAGTGAAACCAGAAGATCCAAAAGAACGGAAGGAGCCAGAAGTGAAACCAGAAGATCCGAAAGAACCGAAGGAGCCAGAAGTGAAACCGGAAGATCCGAAAGAACCGAAGGAGCCAGAAGTGAAACCGGAAGTAAGATTGGAAAAATTAATTAAAGAGCCGCAAGTAAAAACAGAAAGAGAATTACCGAAAACAGGGGCAGCGTCTCCATGGATGATGTCAGTTGGTGCTGGAATTTCATTCTTAGTTGGCGGAGTATTATTCGTATTAGGTAGAAGAAGAAAACAATAATTTTTTTAGACGAAAAGCACACTGAGTTCGATAGTTTATCGAATTCAGTGTGCTTTCGTGGTATATAAAATAAAAGCTCCTTCCACGTATGGAAGGAGCTTTTATTTCTACATATTAAAACATGCTTGAGCTATGCATTGGTTGAAGTTTTGCATTTGGATCGAAGTAAGCTTTTGCATTGTTTACTGCTGTTGGTGCTTCACCGAAGCCGCAAGCAATGAGTTTTACTTTTCCTTCATATGTACAAATGTCACCAGCAGCGTAAATGCCAGGAATATTTGTTTCCATTTTTGAATTTACAAGGATACTGTTTTTTTGTATATCTAAGCCCCAGTTTTTAATTGGGCCAAGAGAAGAAACGAAGCCATAGTTTACAATTACGTCATCAACATCGATGATAACTTTTTCTTCCGTTTTTACGTGCTGAAGAACGACTTGTTCAATTTTGTCATCACCAATGAGTTCAACTGGAACATACGGTGTACTTACTTCTGCACGAGAATTCATTAAGTTTTCGACGCTATGTTCATGCGCACGGAATTTATCGCGGCGATGAACGATTGTAACTTTTTCAGCGATCGGTTCTAACATCATTGTCCAATCAACAGCTGAATCGCCGCCGCCAAATACTACGACGCGCTTACCGGCAAATTTATTCATATCATCAACGAAATAATGTAAGTTTTTCTTTTCATACTTTGCTGTACCTTCTAATTCTAAGCGGCGTGGTTGGAAAGCACCATTGCCAGCAGTAATAATAACTGATTTAGAATAGTGAGTTTGCTTATTCGTAACAAGTTTAAATATACCGTCAGCTTGTTTCTCAAGCGTATCGACAGCTTCTTCTAAACAAACGGTTGGGTCAAATTTCTTCATTTGCTCTTTTAAGTTATCAACTAATTCTTGTGCGCGCACTTTTGGGAATCCAGCTACATCATAAATGTATTTTTCAGGGTAGAGTGCGGATAATTGTCCTCCAAGTTGAGGTAAGCTTTCAATGATTTTTACACTTGCTTGTCTCATACCGCCATAAAATGCTGTGAACAGCCCTGTTGGACCACCACCAATAATTGTTATGTCGTAAACTTTTTGATTTTCTGCCACTTTCATTCCCCCTATAGATGGAATTTTGATATTGATTTCATATATTGTTCATATGTACACGAAAATCCTGCAAATGATGACACTTTCAAATAAATGATAGCATATTTGAGTTCATAATACTTCTGAAAACGACTGAATTGTGTGTAAGTTTTCGCATAGGTTCTTTTTTATTGTATAAAATATACAGAAAGGAAAATACATGAAAAAAAGTCTAAAAAACCCTTGAAAACGCTATGTTATTTTAAAATATTGATAATTCTCCAGACGCTTGAATTCTGGAATAAAACCGACTAATATAGGGAAGTATTATGTTAAATTTCTATGACAAAATTCGTACGATTTTTTGACTGCGTTTTGTTATGATATAGAATGTGATAAATTCCACATTCTTGACAAATAGAGTTTTTAGTACTTGGTATTATTTCTCATTACTATTATATAAAGAAAAGGGTTGTGATTTGGTGAAGACTCCAAAAATCGTAGTTTTAGGTGCAGGTTATGGCGGGATGATTACGACTGTTCGTCTGCAAAAAGCATTATCTGTAAATGAAGCTGAAATTACGCTAGTAAACAACAACAGCTATCACTACCAAGCGACTTGGTTACACGAGAGCGCAGCTGGTACATTACAAGATGAAAAAATCTGTCTAGATATTCAAGACGTTATTGATACAAATAAAGTAAACTTTGTACAAGACACAGTAGTAGAAATTAAAGCTGCTGAAAAACGCATTATCTTAAAAGACGGCGAGTTAGAGTATGACTACTTAGTAATTGGTCTTGGTTTCGAATCAGAAACATTCGGAATTACAGGATTAAAAGAGCATGCATTCTCAATCGCTAACATTAATGCAACTCGTGAAATTCGTGAGCATATGGAAGCTAGTTTCTCTAAATATGCAACTGAACAACGCGATGAGTTAGTAACAATCGTTGTTGGTGGTGCTGGATTTACTGGTATCGAGTACGTAGGTGAGCTTGCAAACCGTGTTCCTGAACTTTGCAAAGAGTACAATGTACCACGTGAAAAAGCACGTATCATCTGTGTAGAAGCTGCTCCAACAGCACTTCCAGGTTTCGATCCAGCGTTAGTAGAATACGCTGTAAAACAACTTGAGAAAAAAGGTGTAGAATTCCGCATCGGTACAGCAATTAAAGAAGCAACTGAAGAAGGTATTATCGTTGCGAATGGCGATGACACTGAATTAATTAAGTCTGAAACAGTAGTTTGGGCTGCAGGTGTTCGTGGTAACGGTATTGTGGAAGAGTCTGGATTTGAAGCAATGCGCGGACGTGTAAAAGTTGATGAGTACATGCATGCTCCAGGATACGAAGATGTATTCATGGTTGGTGACGCAGCGTTAATCATTAATGAAGAAATTAACCGTCCATACCCACCAACAGCACAAATCGCAATTCAACAAGGTTACAATATTGCACACAACTTAACTGTATTAGTTCGTGGTAAAGGTGAAATGAAAAAATTCGCATTTGATAATAAAGGATCTGTATGTTCTTTAGGTCATGACGATGCAATGGGCGTTGTTATGGGTAAAAAGTTAACAGGTTGGAAAGCTTCCTTCATGAAGAAAGTAATCGATAACCGTTACCTATTCTTATTAGGTGGACCTTTATTAGTTCTTAAAAAAGGTAAATTAAAGTTCTTTTAATATATAGTAGAAAAAGCAGAAACGGCTAAGAGCTGTTTCTGCTTTTTTCATATTAAAAATATAGTATAATATAAAAAGAAAGAATATTCTGTCCGTTCTGAAAGAGGAGGTTATTACATCATGGAGAAACGAGGGAAGGTATGGCTAGCTGTTAGTGGTTTAGTAGCTACAAAAGATGGTAGGTGGCTATTTGTTAAGAAGAAATACAGTGGATTAAAAGGGAAATGGTCTTTACCGGCTGGTTTTGTAAATGAAGGTGAGACGGTTGATGAAGCTGTGAAACGCGAAGTGTTAGAAGAGACAGGCATTGTCGCTCATGTGAAGGGGATCATTGGTGTTCGATCGGGTGTTATTCGTAATGAGATTAGTGATAATATGATTATTTTTCTTTTGGAGCCTGAAGGAGAAAATATTGTTATACAGGAGAAAGAATTGTCTGAAGTGGCGTTCTTACATCCGGATAAGATTGTAGACGATCCGAATACGTCTGTGCTTATTAAATATTTGTTAGAAGGAAGATCAGAACTACATCTTGAAGTGGACAAAACATTAAATCCAGGCGAACCATTTGGTTATACAGCTTATCACGTATTTACGGCACGTGCGAAGGAGAGGGGAAAAGAGTGAGTATACCGGTACTACTTATTTCAATGATGTTATTCTTTATTTTGTTCTTTGGAATTGGATTTTTACTCAACATGATTTTGCGAGCTACTTGGGTAATGGTTATTGTGTATCCGATTGTTTGTATGCTTATTATTAATAAAGCGAGTATGTGGGATTATTTTTCAAAACCGAAAGAAACATTTTCTTCATTTGGGACAAGTGTATCGCACTTAGGACAAGCAGACGTATTTATTCTATCTACTGGATTAGTAGGGGCTGCTTTAGCAGGAGTCGTAATCAAGAAACTTCGGAAAAGCGGATATCAAATGTTTTAATCTCCAATTAAGTTGGAGATTATTTTTTTGCATATTCCTTCATGGTATAGGGAATGATTAACGATGAAGGAGTGTGGAATATAAAAATGTTAAAACGATATTGTATTCGCATTATGATGACTTGTTTACTTGCAATTGCATTATGCGTAACATGGAATGCTTTCACAGGAGTTTCTTTATTAGAGATTGTAAAGAAGTATGAGGGAACGAGTGCAAAAGAAGTACATGCAGCAGAAGTTAAGAGAAATGTTGCTCCGAGTAAAGAAGTGATAAATGCTTTAGAGCAGGCAAACGACTGGTCTAAATATCGTTCAATTGAAATGACTGCAACAGGTTATACATCGGGGATTGAGTCAACTGGTAAGAGGCCAGGGCATCCAGAGTATGGTATTACATATTCAGGTGTTAAAGTGAAAAGGGATTTATATTCCACAATCGCTGCGGACTTACGCGTATTCCCAATTGGAACAATTTTATTCGTACCAGGTTATGGGTATGGTGTAGTAGCTGATAAGGGCGGTGCAATAAAAGGAAACCGTCTTGATCTATATTATGATACGGTGAAAGATGTTTATAGCCAATGGGGTAAGAAAAAAGTAAATGTGTACGTAGTAAAAGTAGGAAATGGTAAGTTTACAGAAGAAGAGTTAACGATGTTAAATCAAGACGAAACGATGCAAGTGTTTCGTGGTCAATATTTAAAACAAAGATAGTCTAGTCGTAATTACGCTAGACTTTTTTTCTTGGCTTATTTCATAATAGAGGGGATTTTACACGTCATATAACTGTAGTTAGAATTGTCGCATTTTATCGAAAATAAAGTTATAATGGTGGTAGAGAAATTTAGGGGGTCTGAACATGTTTCAAGTACAAAAAGAATTAGCAGGTCATGAAGCAGTAATTGTTGCTTTATTTGAAGAAGAGAAAATGAGTAGTTTTGTACAAGAACTGGACAAAGCGTTTGAAGGACAATTACAAGTTTTACTAGAAGAGAAAGAATTATCTACGAAGAAAAAGGCCATTTCGAAAGTGCATAGCTTAGGAAAAACAAATGTGAAACGTTATTACTTTGTTGGTTTAGGCAAGAAAGAGTCTTACACGACAGAAACGTTACGTGCGGCTCTTGGTAAGGCATTTAAAACACTGCAATCAGCAAAAGTACAAGATGCAGCAATCTTACTTGATTCTTTCGTAACAGAGAAATTAGACGCGATTGATGTCGCTCATATTGCAGCAGAGGTACAAGGCCTTGGTACATATGAATTACAAACGTATAAATCAGATAAAAAGGATCGTGTAGAGTTAGAGAAGTTCACGGCTATTACAGCGGAAGATGCACAAGAAATTGAAGCCGCATTAACAGTTGGCTACGTACATGGACGTGCAACAAATTCAGCTCGTACACTTGTAAATATGCCGCCAAACGTATTAACAGCGACAAAGCTTGCTGAGTATGCTGTTGAATTAGCGGAGAAGTATGATATGGACTATAAAGTTCTTGAGAAAGAAGAGATGGAAGATCTTGGTATGGGTGCGTTACTTGCAGTAAACCAAGGTAGTGTAGAGCCACCGAAAATGATTGCTCTTATTTATAAAGGAAAAGAAGAGTGGACAGATGTCATTGGATTCGTTGGAAAAGGTATTACATACGATACAGGTGGTTATTCTTTAAAACCACGTGAAGGCATGGTCGGTATGAAAGGTGATATGGGTGGTGCAGCTGCTGTATTAGGTGCGATGGAAATTATCGGTGAACTTCGCCCAGAACAAAATGTGATCGCTGTTATTCCTTCAACTGATAACGTTGTAAGTGGTACGGCATTTAAGCCAGACGATGTAATTACATCTATGAGCGGAAAAACAATTGAAGTATTAAATACGGATGCAGAAGGTCGTCTAGCTTTAGCTGACGGTATTACGTATGCGAAAAAACTTGGTGCAAACTACCTTGTTGATGTTGCAACATTAACAGGCGGTGTAATTGTTGCACTTGGAAACTATACGACAGGCGCAATGACAAATAATGAAGAGTTATTTGAGCAAGTGCTAGAAGCTTCTATGGAAACAGATGAGCCAATTTGGCAACTACCGATTTTTGATCGTGATAAAGAACGCGTTCGAAACAGTAAGTTTGCTGATTTAAATAACTCACCAGGCCGTGAAGGACATGCGGTTATGGCAGGTACATTCTTAGGCGAATTCGCTGAAGATACACCGTGGGTACACTTAGATATCGCTGGAACATCAGAAACAAAAGGCGCGCACGACTTAGGTCCAGCTGGAGCAACTGGTGCAATGGTACGTACACTTGCAACACTTGTGGAGCGTTTTGGAGAAGAATAAGAGTATAAGTGAAGACTGTTCCAATATTTTAGAACAGTCTTCTTTTTATAGGTTTGTTTACCCCGCTATTTGCCGGGTAGTAAGACTCGCACCCAAAAATTCAGCGAAAGCAAAGCAGTTAGGTGGGGTTGTCGTAAAAGCCCGATTGGTGAGGGCTGATTAAAGTTTCACTTTATAAAGAAATCGTATACAAAATCCCGTTTAAAGCAAAAGAAGTACGGCCCGTTTCTTCAGAGACAACTAATATGAGTGCATCACTCTTTTCTGATAAGCCAATTGCAGCTCTGTGACGTGTTCCTAGCTCAGGATCAACTTCTGTACTTTTCGTTAAAGGAAGAATATTAGCAGCTGAGACAATATGATTATTTTTTACGAGAACGGCACCGTCATGAAGAGGGTTACCTGGATAAAATATTGATTCGAGTAATGGCGCAGTTAAATGAGCGTTTAATGTCGTTCCAGTTTGAATGAGAGCTTCAAGCGTCTCGTTTCTTTCTACAACGATAAGAGCACCATGTTTTCTGGCGCTTAAATGTTGGATAGCTGTTGTAATAAAAGATGAACTTTCCGTATAAGGTGATAAATATGCCTGAATATAGTATGTAGCTGCCAATGTTTGTACATTTGCTAACATATGATGAATATCTTCCATTTTGCATAAAATACATTCGTCTTCTTTATCGATTGCGTTCCTCATAATCGATAGTTCTTTTTCAGCAATTTCAATCATTTGCTTTGTTTGTATTTTGAGCTCTTCTGACAAGCCCCATTCGTGCATAATCCTCATTCCCTTTAGTGGAGTATTTAACAATAGTGTATACAAATATTCCTAGTAAAATCCTGCTAGATTTTATAAAATATTGAGATACAGCATGTTTTTTTCATATAATAAAGGTATGACGAGCGAGAGGAGAGAGAAGAATGAATTGGAAACAAGAATTTAGTCGCTGGCTTTCTTACGCACAATTAGATGCAGAATTAAAAGAACAGCTAGAAAATATGAAGCAAGATGAGAAGAAAATCGAGGATAGCTTTTATAAAAATCTAGAGTTTGGCACAGGTGGTATGCGTGGTGAACTTGGTGCTGGTACGAACCGTTTAAACGTATATACAGTTCGTAAAGCAACAAAAGGATTAGCAAGCTTTATTGAAAAATTAGGTGAGGAAGCGAAAAAACGCGGTGTTGTTGTAGCCTATGATTCTCGTCATAAATCACCTGAGTTCGCAATGGAAGTTGCTGCTACACTTGGGGCACGCGGTATCACAACATATGTGTTTGAAAGCTTACGTCCAACGCCAGTACTTTCTTTCGCAGTTCGTCATTTACATACAGTAAGTGGAATCGTTCTTACGGCAAGCCATAATCCACCTGAATATAACGGATACAAAGTATACGGTGAAGATGGTGGACAGTTACCTCCAAAAGAAGCAGATGAGTTAATTAGCTACGTAAATGCAGTAGAAGATGAATTAACAGTTGAAGTCGCTGATGTAGAGCAATTAAAAGCTGACGGTTTATTACATATTATTGGACAAGAAGTAGATGATGCATATGCTGCAGAATTGAACAATGTCATCATTAATAAAGAAATGGTGCAAAAGGTCGGCAAAGACTTAAAAATCGTCTTTACACCATTGCACGGAACATCAAATATTTCTGTACGCCGTGGTTTAAAAGAAGTTGGATTTACAGATGTAACAGTTGTAAAAGAGCAAGAGTTACCAGATCCAAACTTCTCTACAGTAAAATCACCGAACCCAGAAGAGCACGCAGCGTTTGAGTATGCCATTCGTGACGGTGAAAAGGTAGGGGCAGATGTATTAATCGCAACTGATCCTGACGCAGACCGCCTTGGTGTAGCAGTGCGTAATCATAATGGTGAGTTCCAAGTATTAACAGGAAACCAAACAGGTGCATTAATGCTTGATTACTTACTATCTCAAAAGAAAGAAAACGGAACGCTTCCAGAGAACGGTGTCGTATTAAAAACAATCGTAACGTCTGAAATTGGTCGTACAATTGCAAAAGCATACGGTTTAGATACAATTGATACGTTAACTGGATTTAAATTTATCGGTGAGAAAATTAGACAGTATGAAGAAAGTGGACAATATGAATTCCAATTCGGTTATGAGGAAAGCTATGGTTATTTAATCCGCCCATTCTGCCGTGATAAAGATGCAGTACAATCTGTTCTATTTGCATGTGAAGTAGCTGCATACTACAAATCACAAGGGAAAACGTTATATGACGGTCTATTAGAAGTATTTGAGAAGTACGGCTTCTTCCGTGAAGACCTTGTATCGTTAACGTTAAAAGGAAAAGATGGAGCTGAAAAAATCCAAGAGATGATGGCAACGTTCCGTGAGAATCCTCCGAAAGAAGTGGCGGGCTTAACAGTCGTAGCAGTGGAAGACTATAAAGCAAGCATCATTACATCTTTACAAGATGGACATAAAGAAGAGATTCACTTACCGAAATCAAATGTGTTAAAATATCAATTAGAGGATGGTTCATGGTTCTGCCTACGCCCATCTGGAACTGAGCCGAAGATTAAGTTTTACTTTGGTGTAAAAGATAGTTCTTTACAAAATAGTGAACAAAAGTTACTTACTATTAAAGAAGACATTATGAATCGTTTATAATACAAAGTAATTTTAAGTAGTAAGGAACAAAAGGGAGCGAAATCTCCCTTTTGTTTTATGTAGGAAATGCTTGCTATTGATTCCGACAGGAGAGAGGGTATTTTGTGATGAAAAAAGTAAGAAAAGCGATAATCCCAGCAGCTGGATTAGGAACACGTTTTTTACCAGCAACGAAAGCAATGCCGAAAGAAATGTTACCGATAGTAGATAAACCAACGATTCAATACATTGTGGAAGAAGCAGTGAAATCGGGAATCGAAGATATTATTATTGTTACTGGTAAAACAAAGCGCTCTATCGAAGATCATTTTGATAACGCATTTGAACTAGAACAAAACTTATTAGAGAAGAAAAAATATGAGTTGCTTGAAAAAGTACAAGCTTCTTCAAAAATGGTAGATATTCATTACATCCGTCAAAAAGAGCCGAAGGGACTAGGACATGCTGTTTGGTGTGCGCGTAAATTCATTGGTGATGAGCCGTTTGCAGTGTTACTAGGTGATGATATTGTCCAAGCTGAGAAACCGTGTTTACGTCAATTAATGGATGAGTATGAAAAAACACTTTCTTCTGTTATTGGTGTACAAACTGTTCCAGAGTCGGAAACACATCGCTATGGAATTATCGATCCATTAGAACAAGAAGGTCGTCGTTACCAAGTTCGCAATTTCGTTGAGAAACCAGCGCAAGGTACAGCTCCTTCAAACTTAGCAATTATGGGCCGTTACATTTTAACGCCTGAAATCTTTATGTTCTTAGAACAGCAACATGTCGGTGCTGGTGGTGAAATTCAATTAACAGATGCAATCCAAAGCTTAAATGAAATCCAACGTGTATTTGCTTACGATTTCGAAGGAAAGCGCTACGACGTAGGTGAAAAGCTAGGATTCGTTCAAACGACAATTGAAATGGCCCTGCAACACCCAGAATTACGTGATGACATGGTTGCAATGATGAAGAAAATTTTAGAAGAACAAGCGAATCAAGAGTCTTAATATAAAAAAAGAGTTATTGCAGCAAGCTGCAATAACTCTTTTTTATTATGAAATCGTCGAATGAGAATGCTGATAAGCAGAGCGACGCACAGCATAGTATATGCGAGGTGCGATAATAGCACCGATAATTGTAAATGCAATATCTTTTACTGCAAACCACATCATAATCATCCAAGCAGCTTTATAGCTCATATTACCGCCCATAAAGAGATTGACTGCTCCGTACATGTAAGTAGTACCGATTATATAAGTTAAAATAATTCCAGTGAAAGAGGCAATTGCAAATGTAATGAAAGTTGGTCTTTCTTTTTGTTCTACTAGTTTTCCTGATACGTAAGCAACGATAATAAAGGCGATAATAAAACCACCAGTAGGATCTAAAAGTGCTCCAAATCCAGCTTTGAAGTTAGCGAAGATTGGTGCGCCGGCTAAGCCAACGAGCATATATACAGTCATGGATAAGGCACCAAGTCTACTTCCAAGAAGAAGACCTGCTAAAATTGCGAAAAATGGTTGCATAGATAATGGGATGCCTGCTACTTGTAAGAAAGGTGCCCAAGATACAATATTTGCACCGATGGCCATAAGAGCAACGAACATGGCAGCTAATGCTAAATCTAAAACATGAAATCTTCTCATAATGTTAACCTCCTGTTGTTTTTAGGTTAACATTATCGTAGCGAAAATATTTACTTGTTGTCAATCAAAATATTTTGATAAGAAGGCTTTAAATAGTCTCTTAGCAACGTATATGGAATACGAAATTGCGGAATTCCACTTGAATAGGGAGCAATCTCATATAAAGGGAAATAAATGACGAGATTGTCTGGCTCTAAAAAGAAGTGAAATTTTTTCATACTCATTACTTTTTCAGTTGCATCAGGAAAATAAATGCTTTCATTTTGTTTAATTTGTCGTACAATCTCTGCACGGATTACATCTTTATATTTATCCTTTTGTTGAAATAAATCGTCTAAGTGCAGCACCTTTTTTTCGTTTAAATCAAATGTATTTGCCTTCCACGTATAAAGACCGTGTGCTCCGCCAGTATATTGATAGTAATTCACATATAGGCTAAGAAAAGGTGGTTTGTTTAAAGAGACTTTATAATCAACATTTGCTACGTACGGATGAAAGGGTGTACTAGATCCTGCGGTCTCTTTATAATATTTTTTTGCTTCTTTTTCTAATTTGTTTTTAAATTTGTCAGTGGATTTTTTGTAGTATAAATTGAGTTTATTTTGAAATTTAGAATCAGAAAAGTTGTGAAAAGAAGGCCTATTTATTTGATATTCTATATAAGGTTTCTTACCTTTTTGCGTTACAGTCTTAACATCGATTGTCAGGTTAGATGCTTTGGCTGTTATTGCACAATTTGGTACAATAGTCAGCAAGGAGAACATAAGCAGTAATATACAAAATTTCTGTTTCATTTAGGTGAAGCCTCCTTATATAAGTGTTATAAGTAGTTTGAAAATAAATAGGTAAAATTATACATTTAATTAAAGTAAGAGAAGGGGGAAGCGATATGGCAAAAACTTTAATGGATTCACTTGGAATTGAGTTGTTAGAGATGACAGAAGATAAGGTAGTTGCTACGATGCCTGTTGATGAGCGTACGCATCAACCGTTTGGATTTTTACATGGAGGTGCATCGGTTGCATTAGCGGAAACAGTGGCAAGTGTTGGTTCATATAATTTAATTGATCAAGAAAAATGTATTTGTTTCGGATTAGAAATTAATGCAAACCACATTCGCTCAAAGAAAGATGGAATTGTAACGGCGATCGGAACACCGATACATAGAGGACAATCGACAATGGTTTGGGATGTTCGTATTATTGATGAAAATGATGATTTACTATGTATATCAAGATGTACAGTAGCAATTAAAGAAAAACGTGAAAAGTAAAAAAGAGGCGCTCTTACGAGCAGCCTCTTTTTCTTATAATTAGAACTGGATTTTCTTCTCTAAGAAACCTTTTAGTTCGCTAATTGGCATACGAACTTGTTCCATTGTGTCACGGTCACGTACTGTAACAGCTTTGTCTTCAACTGAGTCGAAGTCGTATGTGATACAGAATGGTGTACCGATTTCGTCTTGACGACGGTAACGTTTACCGATAGAACCAGTTTCATCAAAGTCTACCATGAAGTCTTTAGCTAATTCTGCGAATACTTCAGTAGCACCTTCAGATAGCTTCTTAGATAATGGTAAGATAGCTGCTTTGTATGGTGCTAAAGCAGGGTGGAAACGAAGAACTGTACGAGAATCGTTTTCTAATTGCTCTTCTTCATATGCATCACATAAGAATGCTAATGTTACGCGGTCTGCGCCTAAAGATGGCTCGATGCAGTATGGCACGTAACGCTCATTCGTTTGTGGATCAATATAGTTAAAGTCTTCGTTTGAATGTTCCATGTGACGTTTTAAGTCGAAGTCTGTACGAGATGCAACGCCCCAAAGTTCGCCCCAACCGAATGGGAATTTGAATTCAATGTCAGTTGTTGCATTACTGTAGTGAGATAACTCTTCTTCACCGTGGTCACGAAGACGCATGCTCTCTTCAGACATACCAAGTGAAAGTAACCAGTTTTTACAAGTTTCACGCCAGAATGCAAACCACTCTAAATCTTCACCAGGCTTACAGAAGAATTCAAGTTCCATTTGTTCGAATTCACGTGTACGGAATGTGAAGTTACCAGGCGTGATTTCGTTACGGAAACTCTTACCGATTTGGCCGATACCAAATGGAAGCTTTTTACGCATAGAGCGTTGAACGTTTTTGAAGTTTACGAAAATACCTTGTGCTGTTTCAGGACGAAGGAAGATTTCGTTTGTGCTAGACTCTGTAACACCTTGGAATGTTTTGAACATTAAGTTGAACTGACGGATTTCAGTGAATTCTTCACTACCGCAATCAGGACATTTTACTTCATGTTCTTTCATTAAGTCAGCCATTTGGTCGAAAGTAAGACCGTCAACAACCATTTCGATTCCTTTTGCATCTAAAGCATCCTCAATTAATTTGTCAGCACGGTGACGAGCTTTACATTTTTTACAGTCAATCATTGGATCGTTGAAGTTACCAACGTGACCAGAAGCGATCCAAGTTTTAGGGTTCATTAAAATAGCTGCGTCTAAACCAACGTTGTGTGGAGATTCTTGAATGAATTTTTTCCACCAAGCTTTTTTAACGTTATTTTTTAATTCGATTCCAAGTGGACCGTAATCCCAAGTGTTTGCAAGACCACCGTAAATTTCAGAACCAGGGAAAACAAAACCGCGATGTTTCGCTAAGTTTACAACTTGTTCCATTGAATACATAAGAAAATCCTCCTTTTGAAAGTTAACGTATTGGCGATGACATACTCTGATACTTTGGAAACGAGCAGTATATGCTAAAAAGAACATAAAAAAACGCTCATCCCAAGGCTTATTTGCCTAGGGACGAGCGTTTGCCCGCGGTTCCACCCTAGTTGATACACAAAAGGTGCATCCACTTTATCATGTATTGCTCGGGACTGCCGTTTCCTTGCGGCTTCAGGCTTTCACTATCCCTGAATCGCTTTTTATGCAAGTACTTATAAGTCCGTCATCGCTACTTATATTAATAATAATGAACATATTCTAACACGTTCTTTTTTAAATCTCAATAGAGGAACGCGTCTATCTATGATAGAGTCTCACCTATTTTTTCATTATTTATTCCGTAATTTTGCTTAATATGCTTAATTGCTTCACGCTTACTTAATGGAGCGAGCTCATTGTTTTGAACGTATTCCCAAACAACATCCGGATTTGTTTTTGCATATTCACGAAGGACCCAGCCAATCGCTTTTTGAATGAAAAATTCTTTTGAAGAATGTAGTTGTCCAATAATCCAGAAAAGAAGTTCTTCATCCATCTTTTGTTTATATTTTAGTTGGAATAAAATAGCGGCACGTTGTAACCATATGTTATCTGATGCAATCCATTTTGGAATATAGGCAGAAATTAATTCTGGATGTTTTAAAAAGATATCGCCTAAAAATGTAGGGACGATGCTATCGACAGAGTCCCACCAAGATTTTGTGACAATCAGTTCTTCTAAGAAGGGGATATGAGTTTCGTTTATATGCTTTTTATATTTTTGCATAATATCAAGTGCGGCCGCTTGGAATTCACGTTCTGGTAAGTCCCAAAGCTCACGTATGATAATTTGGAAGTTTTTTTGATCTGGGAGAGTATGTATTTGAATGATGTCTTTTAATAATTGGCGTCTTTCCGGTGTTTGAATACCTAGAAATGGGAAGTGATTTTTCATATAACGAGCCATAGGTTCTGCTTTTTCAGGATTTTGATGAGCTGTGAAATGCTCTTGTAATGCTTTTACAAATGGATGCATAAGTGTTGCTCCTCTCTTATTCTCTTTCTTCTCTTATTATACAAAGAGTTTGGATAAATTTTAAAACATAACTTGCAATGTAATGAAATATGTTGAAAGTAGAGAGGAGAGGATAAGATGGAGGATCAAGGCGTATTAGCAGGTTTCTTTGCTCTTAGTTTTGCGTTTATTCTTGTTATATTGATTTGGGCAATTATTTCATATTTGTTAACGGCTTTTGCACTTTATTCGATGGCGAAAAATGATGGTGCAACGGACGGGGTGCTTGCGTTTATTCCGTTTTTGAATAGTAAGACATGGGGTGACTTAGCGAAAGATAAATTACCAGATTTTTTGAAAGAAGAAGCAGGGTGGAAAGTATTCGGTATATACGTTGCATGTTTTATTTTTAATTTCGTACCAATTATAAGTTTACTAGCAACAGCTGTATCGATTGTATTGTCCATTTATCTTATCTACGCTATTTTAGACAGATACGGAACGAACTCTATATTATTTACGATTATTCATGTAATCACATTTTCAGTGTTCTTACCGATTCATTTATTTATCATTCGAAATGAACCGGTCAGATATAAAGAGTAGATTTTTCTTTTTTGTTGATAAGTCGATATATTTTAGATATAAGTAAAAAAGCGCCCTGATTATCAGAGCGCTTTTTTTACTACATAAGGTAGCGTAAATAAATATAAATGTGAGAAATGATTAATGAAACGATCATAATTGGGAAACCGACTTTTAGGAAGTCCATGTAACTAAATTTATGTCCTTCGCGGCTCGCGATACCTGCAACGATTACGTTAGCAGAAGCTCCGATTAATGTTCCGTTTCCGCCCAGACAAGCACCTAGTGCTAATGCCCACCATAATACATCGATTTGTGCGTCAGATGGTGATAAGCCTAGCCCAACTGCCATATCGTTAATAAGTGGAATCATTGTTGCAACGAATGGGATGTTATCAATTGTTGCAGAGGCGATACCAGATACCCATAAAATAAGGATGGATGCGTAAGAAATATCTCCGCCTGTTATACCAATTACTTTTTGAGCTAACATTTTGATAAGACCGATATCGATAAGTCCTCCAACAAGTACGAATAGCCCTGCGAAGAAGAAGATTGTTACCCACTCTACACTTGCGAATACCTCTTCAATTTCATGTTCTTTCACACCAATTAACATAAGTACAGTAGCACCAGTTAAGGCGATAATAGCGGCATCAATATGGAAAATAGAATGAGTCATGAAACCTACAATTGTAAGTCCAAGTACCGTTAAAGATTTTTTCATTAATACTGGATCTTTAATGTATTGTTTTTCATCTAAGCTCATTAATTTTTTAACTTGTACAGGATCGGCAATTAATTGTTTACGGTACATGAAGTAAAGTATTGTTGCTGTAACTGCAATAATAATAATTACGATTGGTGCTAGATTCAATAGGAAAGCATTGAAGTCTAAATGCTTATTTGCAGAACCAATCATAATGTTAGGTGGATCACCAATTAATGTTGCTGTTCCTCCAATATTTGAAAAAATAATTTCAGAAAGTAAATAAGGAACAGGATTTACTTGCAGTATGCGCGTAATAGATAAAGTAACTGGAACAACAAGAAGTACAGTTGTAACGTTATCTAAAAATGCGGAGCCAAGCGCGGTAAGTAGGGAAAGGGAAATTAAAATTTTAATTGGATTTCCTTGTGCCCCTTTTGCTGCTTTAATGGCAACGTATTGGAAAACACCTGATTTACTCGTAATGTTCACCAAAATCATCATACCGATGAGTAGCGTAATCGTTCCCCATTCAATATGTTTCGTAAAGGCGTTATGTAAATCGACGACCCCCACAATTACCATGAATGCTGCACCGAGAAGTGCGATGACAGCGCGATTAATTTTTTCAGAAATAATAATGGCATATGTAATTAAAAAGACTGCGATAGCAAAATAATACTGCCAGTTAGCGAGTTCTTGCGTTGTTTCGTGCAAAAATCTCATCTCCTTTCATTCATTTTTCTTAGTGTGTCAAATATTAACTAGATGAAACACACATAACGTCATTATAAAGTAGAAAAACTGCGGATGTAAATGAAAGGAGAGATTTTGTCATATTTTCTGCATAGGTCATTTTTTCTTATTTTTTAAAATATTTGTGGGCATTTGACATATATATAAGATACATCCAATCTGAATATTTAAAATGGAATTAGCATTCGAGCTTGTTCGTGTAGGAGTGTCAAATAGAAAGGAATGACAAAAATGATAAGGAAGGGATCGTATGGATGAACAACGATTTTTATTTTTAGACTTTGAGTTTACGATGCCCCAGCATAGAAAGAAACCGAAAGGATTTTTTCCAGAGATTATTGAGGTAGGACTCGTTTCAGTTGCTGGCTGTAAGGTAGAAGATACGTATTCATCACATGTCAGGCCGAAAACATTTCCTTCTTTAACGGATCGATGTAAGAAGTTTTTAGGAATAAAACAAGAAGTCGTGGATAAAGGGATTTCATTTCCTGAACTCGTTAAGAAGCTTGCAGAATACGAAACGAAATGTAAACCGACAATTGTAACGTGGGGAAATATGGATATGAAAGTGCTGAAACATAATTGTGAAATGGCAGGGATAGCTTTTCCATTCTTCGGACAGTGTCGTGATTTATCGCTTGAGTATAAGAAGTTTTTTGGAGAAAGAAATCAAACAGGATTATGGAAAGCAATTGAGGCGTATGGAAAAGTAGGGACAGGGAAGCATCATTGTGCGCTTGATGATGCGATGACGACGTACAATATTTTTAAACTAGTAGAAAAAGATAAAGAGTATTTAGTAAAGCCAGCACCTCCAACATTAGGAGAACTTGTTGATTTTTCAAAAGTGTTAAAGAAAGTGAGCACACAGTAACGACCAAATTGCACATTATGTAATTTGGTCGTTTTGTTTTTTAGAGTTTGTAGTCTTTCTTTAACTGTTGTAATGTTTCTAGACTACGCTCTGCAAAAGGTGAATCATCTTCAGAAAATGAATTCATTTGAGTTTCTAATGCTAATTTTAGTGACTCGGTATAATCCGGAATTTCTCCTTCATATTTTTTCACCATTTGCTCTGGAATGTTCGTCTGTTCACGGAAAGCTAAAGCGCGTCTTTCATGGAAAAATGGTACGTCAGCTTGTTTTACGTTATGTAAGTCACCTTGCACCGGATGTTTTAAAACAGCTAATACTTTTACGACGTAACTGCCAGGGCGGCTATTTGTAACTTCGCCGATGTATTTTCCTGTTTTATAAATACCAGTAACGATTTCGCCAATTTCAAATGTTTCTCTCATATTTTTCACCTCAAGTTTATAGTAAGGAAAGTAGGAGAAGGAGTCAAAGAAATCATTTGCTTTCAGAACGCCCCTTGAGAATATGGATAGGTTCCACTATAATTTAAAATGATATAACAGAAAATTCTGATGTTTTATAAATCCTATAATAAGGAGTGTTCTATATGATGCCTTTATATTTTCCGGAAGATAAAACAGAATATATTATTCCAGGGATTGTTTGCGTTCTATTTATTATCGGTGCTATTGCCACGTGGCGTATGTTTATTCGTGTATCAAAAAGAGAAGCAGAGCGATTGCAGAAAGTTGAAGAAAAACTATTAGCTGAAAAGAAACAGTAATGCATTTTTGTATGTTTCCCTCTATGCTCGGACAATCTAAGGGCAGAATATATTTTGGAGGGAATAAAATGAAGAAACGGCTTTTTTTCAGTTGTTGTTTATTATTTCTGATGGCAGGTTGTGACCAAGGAAAGCCGAAAGAAATTGAAGTGAAATTACATAATGCTTCAGGAGATGAAGTAGGGACTGCGAAAGTAGTGCAGCAAACAAGTGGCGTGAAAATTACGATTAAAGGAGAAGGTTTCACGCCAGGACCACACGGACTACATGTACATGAAATTGGAGAGTGTAAGGCACCTCGTTTTGAATCATCCGGGAATCATTTTAATCCTGATGATAAAAAACATGGTCTTCTTAATCCGAAGGGTGCAGAAAACGGTGATTTACCGAACGTAGTTGCAGATGGTTCTGGAAAGATTAAAGCGGAAATCGATGCACCTCACATCACACTTGAAGAAGGAAAAACGACGATTCATAGAAAAGATGGAGCGTCTATTATTATTACAGAAAACCCTGATGATGGTATGACTCAACCGACAGGTAAATCAGGGGATCGAATTGCTTGTGGCGTAATTGTAAAAAAAGCATCGGATATGAAGAAAAAGTAAAAGCTACCGTGAATGGTAGCTTTCTTTGTGAAATGTAATTGAAAATATATCAGCGATTATTGGAATATATCGACTGTAACTCAAATTATATCGGCGATTATTGGAATATATCGACCGTAACTTGAAATATATCGACTTACCGACAAAATATTACAAAGGAGTCTGTCCAAGAATGATTAGGGGGACAGACTCCTTTCTTATTATGAAAACGTATGACGCAGTCTGTTTAAAATTTCTTCTAAAACAGATCGTGGACAGCCGATATTAATTCGAATATGTTCTTCGCCACCTAACCCGTATTTCTCACCAGGTTCAACAATGATTTTTCCTTTTTCCTCAAGTAATGCAGTACGCTCGTTTTGAGAAAGCTTTAGACGAGAACAATCAATCCATAATAAAAAGCTACCTTCTGGCTTCGTTACGGAAAGAGCAGGTATGTGAGTTTTAATATATTCACAAGCAAATTGAGCATTATCTTCTATATATAATCGAATTTCGTTTAGCCAATCATTACATTCTGTATAGGCACTTTGCATCGCTGTATAAGCGAAGATATTTAATCCGTGGAAGCCTTGTCTATATTGGATAGATGTAAAGGCTTGACGGAGTTTTTCATTTGGAATGATAATAATCGATGCTTGTAATCCAGCGATATTAAATGTTTTACTTGGAGCCATACAAGTAATCGTGCGAGCTGCTAATTCTTCAGATAAAGAAGCGAACGGTGTATGTCTATGATCTGCGTAAATAATATCGGAATGAATTTCATCCGCCACAACGATTACGTTATATTTAGTACATAACGATCCGAGCTGCAAAAGTTCCTCTTTCGTCCAAACGCGCCCGATTGGGTTATGAGGGCTACAAAGAAGCATGAGTTTGATTCCTTGCTGAAACTGCTTTTCTAAATGCTTGAAGTCTATCACATATGTATCATTTTGTTTCTGTAATGGACTCACGTATAACTGTCTGTTGTTTGTTGTGACCATTTCGAAAAATGGAGGATAAATAGGTGGTTGTACGAGAACGGATTCGTTTTCTTTTGTGAAAGCCTGTATGCTCGTACTAAGAGCTGGAACGATTCCGGCGCTAAAGACAATCCATTCTTTTTGAATATCCCAGTCGTATTGTTGTTTTGTCCAGTTACAAATAATATTCACAATATTTTCGGGAGGAAGTGTATAGCCAAAAATCGGATGTTCGATTCGTTGTTTTAAGGCAGTTTGAATTGGTTTTGGTACTTCAAAATCCATATCAGCAATCCAAGCATGGATAAGTTCTTCGTTTTTATATGTATCCCATTTTATACTATGCGTTCCACGTCGATTGATTGCTTTATGAAATAGTTGCATAAGTTTGCTCCCTTCTTCTGTAAAACCAATAAGTTATGAAAGTTCTCTCTCTTCTTATAGAATAGCGGATGTGATAGGATAAAGAAAAGTATTAAAAAGTGAAAAGGCGGGAAGCGAATGGGTACATATGAAAAGATGATAGAGGTTGTGAAGAATTGGGATCCGTTTCAAATGGGACCGGAGTTTTATGAAACAGAAGCGAGCGATGTCGTGAACGTCATAAGTGTGTTTGACGATCCAAAATACATCGCAAAGAAGATTCAACATATATACTTTATGTCTTTTGAGGAAGTACCTGCGCTTGAAAAATGTGAGAAATTAGCTATGGAATTACTTGTAATAAAAGAAGGTGGAAGCTGTTCATTATAGGCTGTCGGAATTTCCGACAGCCTTTTTTATATTATCCCGCTATTTTCCGGGCAGTAAGACCCCGACCTCAAAATTCAGCGGAAGCAAAGAAGTTAGGTGGGGACTGATTAAAGTTTCATTTTATTGCGCGGAAAAAGCGATAATTTCTTCATAAACATGTTCAGGCTTTTCTTCAGGTAGTAAATGTCCTGTATTTTCATAAGAAATAAATTTTGAATTCGGTAAATCTTTGTGTAGACGATGACCTACATGTACAGGGACGACGCGGTCTTTTTCACCCCAAATGAGTAGGATAGGTGTTTCGATTTTTTGTAATTCAGTTGAAGATAAGTCACCTTCACGGTCTCGTATCATGCGAGTTAAAGCGGGAAATATACGGTTGTCATAAAAAGGAGCGGAGTAACCTTTTTTCATTTCATCGTCAATTAATGAGTGATCATGAACGACATTCATTAAGTTATGAACAATGCCGCGCCGTATAATCCAGTTCTTTACGTATAAATGAAAGAACGGTAAATAAGAAGAGTATAGTAAAGGTAAGGTTGCGCGCGCTAAATAGCTCGAGCTACATAGTAAAATCGTCTTTGAAATGAGTTCAGGACGTATACGGTTTACATAGAGAGAAATTTGCCCACCCATAGAATGCCCAACTAATACAATGTTTGAGAGAGATAAATGTTCAATTAAATCAATAATAATCGTTGCTAAATTGTGATAAGAATACTTAAACAGATGAGACTTATCACTTTTTCCGAACGGTGGTAAATCAAGAGCAATGACTGTTCCTTCCTTCGCTAGTAAAGGAATGAGACGGCGGTAACTGAATGAGGAAGATAAAAAGCCGTGAACGAGTACGAAAGTAGGGCGTTCTGTTTTATTATCATGTTCATACAATTCGTAATGAACAGTAGTGCCGCGAGTGGAAAAAGTGAAATAAGGACAAGTATATTTATGATTCATTTTTTGTCACTCCATTGATTTTTGTTCATATCATCTCCAAGGAAGAAGAAAATATGTTAACAAAAAAAGGCAAGATGACGATGTCATCTTGCCTTTCGTTTATTCAGTATTACCCGCGCACAATATTAGGCGGTGTTTTTCCTTGTAATCCTGCAACTAAATTTTCAGCGGCGGTCATGGCCATTTGCTGACGAGTTTTTAATGTTGCAGATCCGATGTGCGGTAAAGTCACAACATTTTGTAATGATAAGAGTGGATTATCTTTTTGAATTGGCTCTTGTGTAAAAGTATCGATGCCTGCTGCAAAGATTTTCTTTTCTGTTAAAGCATGGATTAACGCTTCTTCATCTACTGTTTTCCCCCGAGAAGCATTAATGAAGATTGCTGTTTCTTTCATTAATGAAAATTCCTTTTCTCCGATAAGGTGATATGTTTCATCTGTTAATGGAGTAAGAAGAACAATAAAGTCAGACTGCTTCAGTAGCGTCTGTAAATCAAAATATGTAGCATCGAATTTTTGTTCAGCTTCTTCTTTACGACGGCGGTTATAGTAAAGAACATTCATATCAAATCCGAATTTTGCTCGTTTTGCAACGGCTTCTCCAATTCGGCCCATACCGATAATACCAATTGTGCTATGGTGTACATCTAGTCCGAAGTGTTCTTTTCCGATTTCAGCGTTCCATTCACCATTTTTTACGTAAGAATCGAGTTCGCAAACGCGGCGCCCAGCTGATAGCATAAGGGCGAAAACGAGATCAGCTACTGTATCATCTAATACGTATGGTGTATTCGTTCCGATAACCTTTCGATTTTTCATCGCTTGTAAATCAAAATTATCGTAACCAACAGAAATGTTGCTCACTACTTTTAAGTTAGGAGCCACTGTCAGTAATTCTTCATTAATAGCAGATCCGAAATTTAATAACCCATCTTTATCTTGTATTTTCTCTAATAGAACATCACGAGGTACTTTCTCATTTTGATCCCATTTTTCATAATCACAGTGTTCTGATAAATAGTTTTCTACAAATGTCGGAACTGGTTCAGCAATATAAATTTTTGGTTTCACGGTTCCATCCCCTTTCGCTTTATCACGCATTTTTCCGCTGATTAAAGTTTCACTTTATTTTGACATAATTCAATAGAAAAATCTTCTTTTCAAACTGGAAAGGGTATTTGTATAATTTAGACACAAACGAAAAGGAAGGATGATTTATATGGTGACAGAAAAAGAATTAGAATTATTAGCTTGTCTTGAAAAGAGTAGTCGATTATCTGTAGATACATTAGCGAAGCTGTTAAATATAGAAGTAGAAGAAGTAAAGAAGATGGTTGCGAGATTAGAAAATGAAAAGATTATTGTGGATTATGTAACACATATCGATTGGACGAAAGTGAAAGAACATACAGGTTTAACGGCAATGATCGATGTGAAAGTTACGCCAAAGCACGGCGTTGGGTTTGATGCGGTTGCTGAGCAAATTTATCGTTATTCAGAAGTGAAATCCGTTTATTTAATGTCAGGGACATATGATCTTTCTATTACATTAGAAGGTAAAACGATGGGGGAAGTAGCGATGTTTGTTTCTGAGAAATTAGCAACAATTGAATCTGTCGTTTCTACAACTACTCATTTCATTTTGAAGAAGTATAAACATGAGGGCGTTATTTATGAAAAAAACGATGATGATAAGCGAATTGTGGTGACACCATGAAGCAATTTGAACTATCTAGATCAGCAGAATCTTTAAAACCATCTGGTATTCGAAAATTTTTTGATTTAGCAGCAAATATGAAAGGTGTTATTTCCCTCGGGGTAGGAGAGCCGGATTTTGTTACCCCTTGGAATGTAAGGCAAGCATGTATTCGTTCTTTGGAACAAGGGTATACGTCATATACAGCAAATGCAGGATTATTGGAGCTCCGTCAAGAAATAGCAAAGTATCTAAAAAAACAATTTGCAGTATCTTATGATCCAAGTGATGAAATCATTGTTACAGTTGGAGCGAGCCAGGCGTTAGATGTAGCGATGCGTGCCATTATAAATCCTGATGATGAAGTGCTCATTGTTGAACCAAGCTTCGTTTCTTATGCACCACTTGTGACATTAGCTGGAGGAGTTCCGGTTCCTGTGGAGACTAAGCTAGAAAACGAGTTTAAAGTACAACCAGAACAAATTGAAGCAGCTATTACAGCGAAAACAAAGGCGATTTTACTTTGTTCACCAAATAACCCGACAGGTGCAATGCTAAATAAATTCGAGCTTGAAGAAATAGCAGTGATTGTTGAGAAGTACAATCTAATTGTATTATCTGATGAAATTTATGCAGAGCTTGTATACGACGAAGCATATACAAGTTTCGCGAGTATTAAAAATATGCGCGAGCATACGATTTTAATTTCAGGATTTTCAAAAGGATTTGCGATGACAGGATGGCGTCTCGGTATGATTGCAGCTCCTGTTCAGTTTTCAGAATTGATGCTCAAAATCCACCAATATTCCATGATGTGTGCACCGACGATGTCTCAGTTCGCAGCACTTGAAGCGTTACGTGCGGGGAATGATGAAGTAATTCGGATGAGAGATAGTTATAAGAAGCGTCGTAATTTTATGACGACATCTTTCAATGAAATGGGCTTAACGTGTCATGTGCCGGGCGGAGCATTTTATGTTTTCCCTTCTATATCTTCAACAGGATTATCTTCAGCGGAATTTGCAGAACAGTTATTGCTGGAAGAAAAAGTAGCTGTTGTCCCTGGTAGCGTATTTGGCGAAAGTGGTGAAGGGTTTATTCGTTGTTCTTATGCGACGTCGCTTGAACAACTTATGGAAGCAATGAAGAGAATGGAACGGTTTGTTGAAAATAAAAAAAGGACAAAACGTAATACGTTTTGTCCATAAAAGGGGGGGAATACTAGAAAGCCATGTGTTAGTAGTCTATCCCAATATTGGAGAATTATACTTCTTTAAGGGAAATTTTTCATGAATTTTGAATGAGTTCTGTCATAGTGGTATAATTTACTAATATAAGGTATGCGCATTCTAGATATTGTTATCTAGAATGCGTACTAACCAATCGGATATTTAAAATAAATATATCTGCTTTGCTCTCTATAATTGTAGAGAGAATGGTAAACGTATGGGAGTGTTTCATATGTCAGAACAATATACAACAGGAGTGGTTGTAACAGGGAAAGTGACTGGAATTCAAGATTACGGTGCGTTTGTAGCGTTAGATGCAGAAACACAAGGACTTGTGCATATATCTGAAATTACAAATGGATATGTAAAGGATATTCATGACTTTTTAAAGGTCGGCGATACAGTAGAAGTAAAGGTACTTTCAATTGATGAAGAGCACAGAAAAATGAGTTTATCGTTAAAAGCGGCGAAAAGAAAACAAGGAAGGATTCTTATACCGAACCCATCTGAAAACGGATTTAATACGCTGCGAGAAAAGTTGGCAGAATGGATTGAAGAGTCCGAGTTAACAAAGTAAAAGAGGAACGCATATGAGCGTTCCTCTTTTACTTTATCTTATGATATATATTTGCAAATATGATTGCATGCAATCATATTCGTATGTCGGAGGTGAAAGGACATACTGATTATCGAATTTCGTTTGTTTCTGGGTGCGTACCAAGATTTTCAGATGGTTTAAACAGTAAACCAAGGTTGATAAGCCCAGATATACCAACGATGCCGTAAATAATACGTGCAAGAGCTGAATTTTGTCCACCGAAAATGGCTGCTACTAAGTCAAACTGGAAAAAACCGATTAGTCCCCAGTTCACAGCGCCAATTACAGTAAAGACTAATGCGATACGTTGCAAAGTACTCATGAAAAAGCCCCCCTTAATTGTGAAGCATGAGCAAGCGATGAGTTAATTAACTCTTTTATAGAATAGGGTAGTTATGTTGTTTTTATACATAAAAAATGTTTGGAAAGGGATGTATATACATCTATACCGAAAAATGCGAATTTTTATGCAAAAAATGAACTTTTTCTAAAAAATATATATTGGTTACGTTTACAATTGCCTAATCGCTTGATTTACAACTTCAGTTTCGCTAAAGTGAATACAGAAATACATATCCATAATTGGAGGGAAAAAGATGAGTACACATGTAACGTTCGACTATTCTAAAGCGTTATCCTTCATCGGTGAACATGAAATCACTTATTTACGTGATGCAGTGAAAGTAACACATCACGCAATCCACGAAAAAACTGGAGCTGGGAACGATTTCCTTGGGTGGGTAGACCTTCCGCTTCAATATGACAAAGAAGAATTCGCTCGCATTCAAAAATGCGCAGAAAAAATTAAAAATGACTCTGACATTTTACTTGTTGTAGGTATTGGTGGTTCTTACCTAGGAGCACGCGCAGCAATCGAAATGTTAAACCATTCTTTCTACAACACGCTTTCTAAAGAACAACGTAAAACTCCACAAGTGCTATTTGTTGGACAAAACATTAGCTCCACTTACATGAAAGATTTAATGGACGTATTAGAAGGTAAAGACTTCTCTATTAACGTTATTTCCAAATCAGGTACAACAACAGAGCCGGCACTAGCATTCCGTATCTTCCGTAAGTTATTAGAAGAAAAGTATGGAAAAGAAGAAGCTCGCAAACGTATTTATGCAACTACAGATAAAGCGCGTGGTGCATTAAAAACATTAGCTGATAACGAAGGTTACGAAACATTTGTTATTCCAGATGATGTTGGAGGTCGTTTCTCTGTATTAACGCCAGTTGGTTTATTACCAATCGCAGTAAGTGGCTTAAATATTGAAGAGATGATGAAAGGTGCAGCTGCTGGTCATGATGACTTCGGAACATCAGAACTAGAAGAAAATCCAGCTTACCAATACGCAGTAGTTCGTAACGCTTTATACAATAAAGGAAAAACAATTGAAATGCTTGTTAACTATGAGCCAGCACTTCAATACTTCGCTGAGTGGTGGAAACAGTTATTTGGTGAAAGTGAAGGAAAAGATCAAAAAGGTATTTTCCCATCTTCAGCAAACTTCTCAACTGATTTACACTCATTAGGTCAATACGTTCAAGAAGGGCGTCGTGACTTATTTGAAACAGTTCTTAAAGTAGGTAAATCTACACATGAACTAACAATCGAATCAGAAGAAAACGATTTAGACGGATTAAACTACCTTGCTGGTGAAACTGTAGACTTCGTAAACACAAAAGCATACGAAGGTACATTACTTGCACATAGCGACGGGGGAGTACCAAACTTAATCGTAAATATTCCTGAATTAAATGAGTACACATTCGGTTACCTTGTATACTTCTTCGAAAAAGCATGTGCGATGAGCGGCTACTTATTAGGCGTGAATCCATTTGACCAACCTGGAGTAGAAGCATACAAGAAAAACATGTTTGCTTTACTTGGTAAACCAGGATTTGAAGAATTAAAAGCAGAATTAGAAGAGCGTTTAAAATAATAAAAAGCGACCGGATTCCGGTCGCTTTTTATTATTTTATCGAAAAGTCCATCAGTATATTCAAACTAAAGTGGGTATGCTAAAGGAAAAGTCTAGGAGGGATGGGCTTGATTCCGATTCAATCAAATTTAGAAGGACGTACATATGCGTTATATAAGTTAGAAGAGATTATGAAACCACTTGGATATAGCATTGGTGGTAATTGGGATTATGATAAAGGATGCTTCGATTACAAAATTGATGAAGAAGATGGGTATCAATTTTTACGAGTTCCATTTACAGCCATTGATGGAGAACTAGATGTACCAGGCGTAATAGTTCGTCTTGGAACGCCGTATATTCTTTCGCACGTATATCAAGACGAACTAGATGATAATGTGAATACTTTAACAGCTGGAACGAGTGGAATGGATCAATTTGCTGAGCCGAAAGATCCAGATGGAGATGTGAAAAGAAAATATATCAATATTGGGAAAGTGCTCATGCAAGAATTAGAGCGTCATTTTACTAATGGTGAATAACAATGAGTATGTCGCTTTCAATGAGAACAAAGGAATGAACTGGATTAATCATATATTGTTCGTCGCGCTTTATACCTAGTAAGAGAATGTTTTGCTTTAAAAGAGTATAGCTACAATTGGCAAAAGTTTGTCCGGTGCAGGACGATGGAAGCTCCATCAGTTGTAATTTATTATCAGAGATTTCGTCGTAAAGTGAAAATAGTACACCTGAAATGGAAGGGAATAAAAGAGAAGCGGTAAATACATAGCTCGTTAATTTATTTCCTTCTATAATTTCTGACACACCAGCTCTCGTTGCATTTTGTATTTGTTCAGAAGTAAGAAGTTCAGCGATGCAGTGAATGTTTGGGTTGAGCCCTTTTGCAGTTAAAATATTTAAAATGGACTGTGTATCCGCTAAGCTTTCGTTTTTTTCTTTATCAGCTGTTATTAATATGGTGTGTGCCGTTGCAATATTGGCCTTTAATAAAGTTTGATCGTGATGCGGACAACCTTTTATAAATTCTAAATGATGAAATGGTTTTGGGAGTAAAGAAAGTGTTTCATCAATTAAAACGATATCAAGGTTTGGTTGTAATACGTGCATTTGCTTTACAACATGTTTTGCGCGCTCATTCCAGCCAACGATAATCATATGACCGTTAGAAGTAGCGGCTTCTTCACCTTTAATTTTCATATATTGTTTATTAATCATTTCAGTAGCAAACAGCACCATATAATAAGAACAAAAGCCAGTTCCTAATAAAATAATACTTATACCTATTAGTTTTCCTATCGTCGTATGGGGAGAAAAGTCTCCATATCCAACTGTAAAAATGGTAACGATTGACCACCAAATTCCGTCAAACCATGTAGTGAAATGAAAAGGTTCTAATCTATGTATAAGAAAACCGGAAAAAGCAGTCAGTACAATAATAAAACAAATTAAACGAAAAATAATGGAATCACGAAATGTATCTACTAAATTCGGACGGGATTTCAATTGCCTATTCCTCCTTACTTTGTAGGATTACATTCATTGTTGCCATTATAGAAAAAAGAAAAACTCTCTAATTAAAGAGAGTTTGTTTTATGTTACATACTTTCTACTTCAGTTTGTTGGACATTTTCAAGATGCTGGAGAGCATAGTAAACATCAGCAGTATGTCTTTTTTGATCAATGGATAGTTTAAGATGTAAATAGTGAGAACCGTTTTCTAATGTTTTAAGCTTCATATTCTTAACTTTTATATCCATTTCTTTTATTTCTTCAATTACGATTGGGATATTGTCCATATTTCGTACAACAAGTTTCACAGCGATATCACGTTGACGAAATGATCTAGGGCCTACATATTTCATCGCGAGTGGTATAAGTTCGACACTAATCATAAGGAAACACATTCCGAATATCGCTTCAATATAGAATCCGGCCCCAACAGCAATACCAATACCAGAAGCACCCCAGATCATAGCGGCAGTCGTGAGCCCTGCAATGCTATCGTTGCCTCTTCTTAAAATTACGCCAGCACCTAAAAAACCAATTCCTGATACAATTTGAGCGGCAAGTCGAAGTGGATCCATATTCATATGT